>CAVYKX010000019.1:0-164621 GCA_963769215.1 Candidatus Sulfomarinibacteraceae bacterium
CTTCTTCTCCTTGTTCTGGACTCAGGTTGGTCTTGCTTACCCGGCCACGTCGATCGCATGGTCCACCGTCAGGTTGCTCCCGCATCCGAAGAGCAGCATCACCGGCGCCAGCAGTGTCCAGCTGGTCAGCGATCTCCTCCGCAACGCTGGCTCATCGAGTCGATCGGACGATCTCCATCGCCGGCGAATCTGTCGGCGTCAACGGCCGCAGCCGGAATGAGTAGCTCAGCGGCGCCGGCCACACGGTGTACTCGTCGTGGGTCCGAGCCCCCCAGCTGTCGTCGCCACCGACACCGGTTTGCTGCATGTCGAGGTTGAGCGTGATGTCCTTGCGATAGGTCATTTGGTAGCTGTGCTTGGCATTCTCGAGATCGTCGGTCGTGTAGTGGTGGGCGCTGAAAGCGGTCAACGGCTCACCGACGACAAGGAGTCCATAGCCTTCGGCGTTGGTCAGCGACAGCCACCTCACGTCAGTCTTGTTGCCGTTCTCCTGCGGTTCTGAGTAGTCGACGAACTGCTCATCGACGATACCGCGCGTAGACGCCGACGCGGGCGCCGGCCTTGCGGTCCCAGTAGCTCTCGTGCGGGCCGCGGCCGTACCAGGTGAAGGGTCTCGAACCCGCCTGGAATTGTCAGTTGCATCCCGAACCGCGGAAACTCGGGAAGTTCGCCTTCGGCCGGAGTCAGCGAGTGTTCGACAACAATGTCGCCGTTGCCAAAGACCGTATATTCCACTTCGTTGGTCGCGATGCCGTCCGGGAACGAACCCTCGAAGCGGACCTCGACGGCGGCCGCTCCTGTTTGCTGCACCCGGATCCTGTGATCTCCCAACCGTAACTCGCCGCCTTCCACGGCGCGCACCGAGTCGGCATGTCGTTGCCGCGGTCGTTGTCGGTGGGAGCGCGCCAGAAGTTCGGTCTCGGCCCGGCGTGAATCAGCTCGACCCCGTCCGCCAACAGCGACGAGATCGTCCCGGTGACGGTATCGAACTGCACCGTAAATCCGTCACCGGCGACCGTGATTCGATCGCTATCCTCGAACAACTCGAGCGGCGGCATCGTTTCGTCAGCGAGGGTTTGCAGGCGCGGCGCCATCTCGAGAGAGAACTGCTCCCAGGCCACTTCATGTCCGGCCTCCGCCCACAGCGTATCTTCCGGCAGCCGGAAGCTCAGGTCGAGCCAGTACTCCACTCCCGGTTTCCGGTCGACCGCGGGAAGCGGGACCTTCACGACGCGACTCTGGCTCGGGGCGATATCCAACATCGGAAGCCGACCGGATGCTATGACTTCATCGTCGCCCTTGAGCTCCCAGTGCCCGTCGAAGACATCGAGGTTGATGAATCCGTACCCATTGTTCATCTCGACCTCACCTTTCCCGAGATCGACGGGCGCCACTGTGACGTACTCGTAGACCTTTTTGACCTCGAGAAGACCCGGATGGGGCGTGCGGTCGGCCGACACCAGACCATTCATCAGGAAGTTGTCATCGTGGTAGACCCCGGGTGGTTCGAAGTCACCGCCGAAGGCAAAGTAGAACTCGCCCGGACGGCCCGGCACCGGCTGCCGGAGACCCTGGTCGACCCAGTCCCAGATGAAGCCGCCCTGCAGCCGGTCGTGGCTGAGGATGGCCGTCCCAGTAGTCCAGGATGTTGCCGTTGCTGTTGCCCATGGCGTGGGAGTATTCGCAGAGGATGAGCGGCCGGTCGTCGTAGTTCTCGGCGTACTCGACGATCTGCGGGATCCGAGCGTACATCGGGCAGAAGATGTCGGTGTTGGGGCCGAGTTCGGCCCGTTCGTAGTGCACCGGCCGCGACGGGTCCCGTTCGCGGATCCACCCGCTCGTGGCCGTGAAGTTGACGCCGTCGCCGGCCTCGTTGCCGAGCGACCAGATGATGATCGACTGGGGTGGTTCTTGTCGCGCTCCACCATGCTCACCGTCCGGTCCATGTGGGCCTTCCCCCACTCCGGTTTGTTGCCAAGGGTCTTGTCCGGGTCGTAGCCGATGCCGTGCGACTCGATATTGGCCTCGTCGATGACGTAGAGGCCGTAGCGGTCGCAGAGGTCGTACCACTCGGTAACGTCGGGATAGTGGGAGGTGCGAACCGCGTTGATGTTGTGCCGCTTCATGACCAGGATGTCGCGGATCATCGCCCTCGGTGCTCATGACGTGGGCGGTGTCGGGGTCGTGCTCGTGGCGGTTGGTTCCTTTGAGCAGGACCGCCACACCGTTGACCAGAAGCTGTCCGCCGGTGATCTCCACCTTGCGGAAACCGACGTTGGTCGAAACTGCCTGGAGGACGGAACCGTCCTGCATCCTCGAGGGTCGACCACCAGGCGGAAGAGATTCGGTTCTTCGGCCGACCACTTCGGGGATCGTCCAGTGTGTGGTTCAAGGTGAGCTGAACTTCGCACCGGGGCCGACCTTGCCGGTCGCTGCCATTCCTTCGGCAAAAACCTTGCCCTCCGGCGTCGAAGAGCTGCGCCTCGATTTCAAATTTGCGCGGCCCCACCCCGGAGTTTTCACCTTCACATCGACTCCGAGTACGCCATCACGGTAATGCTCATCGAGATCTGTGTGAACCTCGAAGTCGCGGATATGGAGGCATCCCACGAATAGAGGAAGACATCTCGGAAAATCCCGCTGATGCGCCAGAAATCCTGGCACTCGAGATAGGACCCATCGGAGTAGCGGTAGACCTCCGCCGCCACGATGTTTTCACCCGGAACCAGAAATTCGCTGATATTGAACTCCGCCGGAGTCCGGCTGCCTTGGCTGTAACCCACTTCGTGGCCGTTAACCCAGAGGTAGAACGCCGAGCTGACTCCGGCGAAATGCAGATAGACCTGCCGATCGTCCCAATCATCCGGAACCGTGAAAGTCGCGCCGGTACGACCCGACCGGGTTCAGGCCGTGAGGCACCCGCGGTGGTTCGGGATCCTCCCAGGAGTAGCGAAGTTGGTGTAGATCGGGTAGCCGAAGCCGTGCAGCTGCCAGTTGGCAGGCACCGGAATGGTGTCCCACGAACTGACGTCGAAATCAGTGAGGTAGAAATCCTCGGGCGTTGAGCCGGATTGGGAGACCAGTGGAAGGACCACTCCCCGTTCAATGGTCGTACCAGGGGAAGCTCGAGGGGTCCCCCATCAGCGCGCTCGCCGTGTCGCCGAAAGGGTAGGGCGGTGGCACGCGGCGCTTCCTTGTTGCGCCCGATCATCTGGGGGTTTTCCCAGTCGCGGTGGAGGGCGTTGTGCCTTCCCCACCGAAACCAAGCGTCGTGGTCGCGATGGAGATGAGTGCGAGAACTTCAAAGCCGTTGAGTAATCCTTCAATTCCCCTCCGACGCGGTCAGCACAATGAACCCACCGTCATGGCGAGGGCGGGTTTCGATACATTTCGCGAATCGTGGAAAAAAAGGACGAGCCCGCCAAGCGGGCTCGTCCTCGAAATACTCTCAGCCAGAATGAGAATCTCGCCCGCAATTCGGCTCGCCGCGGCAGGACCCACGCACCGGGCAGCGGCTCTTCGCCCACCGGGCTAGTTCTGTCTCTCCAGCCACTCGACCGCATCGTCGTTGAGAAGGTTGAGGATCTGGATGTAGATGCTGAAATCGGTGCCCTTTCCGAGGCTGAAGTGTTTGCCGACTCCAAGGTCAAACAAATACTGGATTGCGGATCCGTTGGTCGTCGGTGGCCGGTTGAGAAATGATTTCGGAATTGCCGGCCGTGCTCGGCAGCCGCACCCATTGTCGGCGGTCGTAGGTTCGACCGTTCTGGATATTGACCACCGAGTTGATCTTGAATTGATACGGCAGCATGACATTGCCGACAAACCGAAGGACGTGCCGTCGATCGCCGCGCCAAGATCTTGTCGGAATTGACGAAGGCGTTGGGGTCCGCCTCGGATCGGTTTGCATAGAAGGTACTGCCCTGGCCCGACCAATCACTGGTGAAGTACCGCGGATTCAGACCCTCCGACTTCGGAGTAGCTGTAGGAGGCCATGAGGTCCCAGTTCTTGCTGAACCGTTTGTTGTATGTCAGGAAGAAGCCGAAGTAATCCTGATCGTACGGTTGATCACCACCGCAGCGCCGGGTCCTGTACTGTTGCCTTTTAGCGCGTTGGTTCGGTGGAGTAATCCCGGAGTGTGAAGTATTGCCGGTCTCCGGGTCGGTCCAGTCGAAGTTCGTCGTACTCCCCGTCGTCGTCAATGTACCAGCCAATCTGGTTCTTGGTCTCTTTGTAGACCGACTGGATCCGAGACGCGCTGGTCGCAGCCAGCTGATGGTCGAAGCCGAGAGTGTACTCCCAGGTGCTAGGCGTTTTCGGTGCCGGGGATGATGAAGGTGTCGGGTGCTCGACGTATTCCACAGGACAGCGTCCTCCCACTCACCATACCCGTTGACGCCAATAGTATCGCTCCAGGTCGCCGAGTCCGGGCGGAGGCGAGTACCAGTCGCCTGATGTCAACGCCGGCGTGGAAGAGCCCGATCGAACCGCGGAGGACGGTCCGGCCGTTATCGTTCGGCTGCCAGGCGAATCCGAAGCGAGGGTCGACAGTGCTCCAGTCGACCATGTCGTTCCCCGGAATGACTTCGCCGGTGGGGTTCGAATCCATATCGAGGCGGTTGAAGGCGTCGACCCAGCCCTTGTGGCTGTCGTAGCGAACGCCGATGTCCAGGGTCAGCTTGCTGCTGACGGTCCAGCTGTCGGTGACAAAGGCGCCGATCGACTCCGACTCCCCTCCGTAGTAGTACGGCAGACCCGTGTACCATAGGTAGACGTATGGATAGCCGCGGGTAATAATCGTATCGGTTGATAGTAACAGTGGGGGTTGAAGGTCTTGGTCGTCCCTCCGCCCCTGTTGTACTGGACGCCGAAACGGAACTCGTGGTCGCCCTTGATGAAGTCGTCGGCGTGCTGGGTGAGGATCACCTCGGCGTTGTCCGAGTGCTGCTCCCAATCCCAAGTCCACCACACATCGCCGTAGTATTGCCATGGATACACGAGCTGAGTCGACAAAGGTCGGCTCCCCGCTCGGGTACTGGGACCGGTACTCGTTGTCGCCCCGCCAGATGCCGCCACGTGCTTCGAGGACGGTGTTCTGGCCGAGGATCGCGCTGTAGTCGAGCGCTACCATCTGGTGGTGATTCCAGTTTTCGCTCCAGGCGGACGGTTCGTGAATGACATCCCCCGCACTCGGTCCGAGGTACTCCTGGTGGCTGCCCGTGACGTTCAGGCGGTGGTTCTGCGCCAGCTGCGCGGTGAGCTTGAGGTCGAAGTTGTCCCAGGTCGATTCTTTCTGACTTCGGAGATCCGAATCCTGGAACGGCCAGTAATGCTGGAATCGGCCGAATTCGGCGCCGGCGAAGAACCACAGCTTGTCTTTGACGATCGGTCCGCCGAGGGACAGGGCCAGATTATTGTGGTGATCGAGTTGGTAGGTCTGAGCGCCTTCCGGTGCGTCCTCACGGCGGGCATTCTCGGAGACCCAGTTGGGGTTCCAGTAGTCAAAGGCCGCGGAACCGCGGAACTCGTTGGTGCCGGATTTGGTGACCAGGTTGAACGCGGTCCCCATCATGCCGCCGTACTCGGCGGTGGCGCCGGTGCCGAGAACCTGGATCTCCTCGACCAACTCGTCGTTCATCGACCACGAAAGGTCGCCGCCCTCGGGGGCGGTCCGATCGAGGCCGTCGATGTTCCACTGGCTCGACTTGACATCCGAGCCGAATGCCGCGAACCAACTGCCGCCTTCGCTGATCTGGTTGACGCCGGGGGTCATCGCGATCATGTCGTAGAAATTGCCCGCGGGTCGGCAGGTCGATGATCTGCTCGGCTTCGAAGCGAGTGTCGAACGTCGGGCTCGCCACATCCACAATCGGTGTCTCGGCGATGACGGTGATCTCGTCCGAGAAGGCTTCCGGCATCGTGAAATCCACCGTTGCGACCTTCCCGATCGCGACCCTGACCGCCTCAGCGGCCTGGGTCTGAAAACCGTCGAGGCTCGCCGTCACATTGAAGGTCCCGATCGGCATGGCAGCGAACTGGAAACCGCCCGATGGGCTGGTTATGGCAGTCCGCTGGGCCGCTCCGAGAATGTCTCCGGTGACGGCGATCGTGACTCCAGGCAGAGGCTGTCCGTCAGAGTCGACGGTCCTCCCACGAATGCTTCCGGTGGTCTGGGACCACGCCGTCTGGCTGACCAGCAGCAGAAAAACGACAACGGCTATGCCGACCAATCGCTCTCTCGTCATTGGAAACCTCCTCCAGTCAATCGGTTATAGGGTGGGCGGTCACGATGTCCAGCCCACCGGTTCTCAGGTTTTCGAGATCCTCCGACGGATCCGCTGTCCGTCGTCGGTTATCAACAGATCGGCGCCCGAGATCTTCGCGTACGAATGCCGAGGCCACCTTCCCGATCTTGTCGTGGTCGGCGAGGAAAACTGTTTTTGCGGCAGACCTCACCATGGCCTGTTTGATCTCGGCCTCGGCAATATTGGTATTCGTGAAACCTCGCGACAGGTGAACGCCGTTGCAGCCGAGAAAAGCGACGTCGGCCTTGAGTTGATCGAGGAGCACCGTGCCCATGGGCGCCACCAGGGAGTGCTGCAGAGGTCGAAGGGTCCCGCCTGTCACGATGACGGAAACACCGGGAAGAGACTCGAGAATGAGTGCGATGTTGAGCCCGTTGGTGATCACGACCACCCGTGTGAGCTCGGGTGAGAGAGCCTTGGCCATTTCGGTCGTGGTGCTGCCGACGTCGATGATAATCGTCTGGCCGTTCTGCACCATTGAAGCTGCGTACGCTCCGATGGCTGCCTTCTCGGCACGATTCGTCGTGGCTGTCTCCTCGAGAGAAAGCTCCATGGCGCCGTTTCGCGCCCCCACCGCGCCGCCGCGGACTCGGGTCAGGACCTTGCGCTGCTCGAGGTATTTGAGATCTTCACGGATCGTGACTTCGGTGACGTCGAGACGATCCTTGAGGTCTGCGATGCTGACCTGGCCGTTGATTTCGATGGCGCGACGAATCGCGTCATGCCTCAGGGCGGCCTTGAGGGCAACGGGTTGGTCTTGCGCCGACAATATTATTTCCTAAGAAATAAAAGATAATGCCAAATTTTCGAAAGTGCAAGGGTTGAGCCTCAAAATTCTTTTCGCCGCCCAATTCTCGACTGCCTCAGCTCCCAGACTTCGCGGGAAGGCCGTGAGAAGTGCGAATGATATTGAATATCATTGCTTTTTCCGCGATTTCTTCTGGCAGTGCGGCCGCCGTTGGGCGTGGGGCTCGATGTCTTGACCGGGAGGTGCAATTTTCAGCAGTTCCGAAAGTAATCGAAAAAAAATTCATGAAAATCCAAGAATATTGATACCCTCGCGAGGATGACCGTAGCTTCGACAGCACGCGCCCCGTGGCCGGTCTCCGGCAGCGCAAGGCCATACCTTCGCCAGGCGGGGGCAGGTATCATCGAGCCGGATTGAGCCATGAACTCAGCCGCACCAGGTGCCGGAATCGTGAGTCGACCCTTCGGGTTCTTGCCGGACGGGCAACCTGTCGATCTTTTCCAGTTGCGCAACGAGAGTGGATTCGAGGCTTCGATCACCCCGTACGGAGGGATCGTCACGACAGTCATGGCGCCCGATCGAGAGGGCCGATTTGCAGACGTCGTTCTCGGTTTCGACGATCTCGAAGGGTATCTCGGGCCGCACCCTTATATCGGAGCGTTGGTCGGTCGGTACGCAAACCGTATCGCTGGGGGAAGATTCACGCTGGACGGCCGAGAGATTCGTTCTTCACTGCAACGGCGGCGACAACCACCTTCACGGCGGCCGCTCGGGATTCGACAAGGCCCTGTGGAATGCGCGGCCGGATCCGGGTGCCCTCGCGCTGACGCTCGAATATGTCAGCGATGACGGAGAAGAGGGGTACCCCGGTCGGCTCGAGGCGATTGTCACCTACACCGTGACCTCCGCCGACGAGCTGCGAATCGACTATCTTTGTACGACCGATAAGCCGACCCACGTCAACATGACCAACCACTCCTATTTCAATCTCGCCGGCGCGAGCTGTGGCGACGTGCTGGACCATGTGGTGACAATTGATGCCGATCGATTCACACCGGTGGATCGCACGTTGATCCCGATCGGGGAGCTCCGTGAGGTCGCCGGCACGCCGATGGATTTCCGGGTTCCGTGCGCTGTCGGCGCGCGGATCGACGACAACGACGAGCAGCTCGAGGTCGCGAGCGGCTACGACCACAACTTCGTGTTGAACCGAAGCGGTCCCGAACCGTCACTCGCGGCCCGAGTGTTCGAGCCGGAGACGGGTCGGGTGTTGGAGGTGCTCACGACCGAGCCGGGAGTCCAGTTCTACTCGGCCAACTTCCTCGACGGGCAGGTCAGGGGCAAGGGAGGTGCGGCGTACGGTCGCCGCTGCGCTCTGTGCCTCGAGACACAGCATTATCCGGATTCGCCCAACCAACCGGAGTTTCCGTCCACGGTCTTGAGGCCCGGGGACGAGTACCGATCGACAACGGTCTACCGGTTTTCGTGCAAATGAGCTGCGTGTAAGAAGGAGTCAACGTGGGTGTAGGCATCATCGACATTCTGGTCTTCGTCATATTCGTGGTGGTCGTCATCGGGATCGGGCTCTGGCAGAGCCGGGGCGAGGAGATCCACGGGGAGCACGGCGCGCGGGACTATTTCCTCGCGGGGCGCGGTCTGACCTGGTGGCTGGTCGGCTTCAGCCTGATCGCCGCCAACATCTCCACCGAGCAGTTCGTGGGCATGAGCGGCAAGGCCGCCGACTGGCTCGGCATGGCGATCGCAAGCTACGAGTGGATGGCGGCCATCACCCTGGTGGTTGTCGCGTTCCTCTTCGTGCCCACGTTCTTGAAGAGCGGTATCTTCACGATTCCAGAGTTTCTCGAGTACCGGTACAACCCATTCGCCCGCACGGTGATGGCGATCTCGACGCTGGTCATTCTGGTTGGTGTTCCCACCGCGTCTGTCATCTACTCGGGGGCGAAGGTGATCACCGTGAACTTCCAGGGCCAGGCCATCTTCGGGTTGGACCTGGGGAGCATCACGGTGGGGTGCTGGATCATCGGTTCGCTGGCCGCGATCTACGTCTTTGCCGGCGGCCTCAAGGCTTGCGCCTGGGCGGATCTGCTCCAGGGCACGGCCCTGATCGTCGGCGGCGCCATTATCGCCTACCTCGCTCTGCGGCTTCTGGGCAACGCCGATCCGGCAGCGCTCGCGGCCACGGCAACGACCTCGATCGACCCTGCTCAGTTAGCCGATGCGGGAGCACTCGAGCGTCTCCAGTTGTTGAATGCCGGCGATTGGGAAGTAGGCAAGATGCACATGGTGCGCCCGCCGGACGACCCCGAAATTCCGTGGACGGCGCTGGTGATGGGTCTGTGGATTCCCAACTTCTTCTACTGGGGTCTCAACCAGTACATCACCCAGCGGACGCTCGGTTCCAAGTCGCTCGCCGAGGGTCAACGCGGCGTGGTCTTTGCGGCCTTCCTCAAGCTCCTGATCCCGTTTGTGGTCGTGATCCCGGGAATCCTCGCCTACAACCTCTTCACCAGCGATCTGGAAACGGCGGCGGTGGTCAAAAACGCCAAAGCGATCGCAACTTTCGCACCCGATCTGTACGGGGAACTCTCGAACGAAGTCAAACCTGACCCCAACGAAGCGCTCTTCGTCAACGACATCAAGGCGATCAACAAACGTCTCGAGGCGGCAAGGATCAACCCGTCAAGCGATGTCTATGTCTTCCGCTTCAGCGATGTCTTCGCGTCGAGTCATCCCGATGACGCCATGCGCATTCTGAGCTACAACGCGGGGAAACTGGGTGCGGACGAACCATCCGGGCTCCTCGACCCGCCGAGCATCCTCGATGGCAACTCGCAGCTGCTGCTGCGGGCGAGCGCCGATGGCAGCGGAGCGATTCATGAACTGGTCCTGCGCGATTACGACGCAGCCTTCCCGGTGCTGATCAAGAATCTGCTGCCGACCGGCTTCGGGCTCAAGGGCTTCGTCCTGGCGGCCATCTTCGGCGCCGTGGTGAGTTCGCTCGCCTCGATGCTGAACTCGTCGTCGACGATCTTCGCCATGGACATCTACCGAAAGGTCAAGAAGGAGCCGACACAGTACGAACTGGTCACGGTCGGCCGGATCTGCGTGGTCGCCTTCGTCTTTATTGCGATGTTGATCGCCCCGCGTCTGGACAACCCGAAGTTCGGTGGGATCTTCACCTTCATTCAGGAGTTCCAGGGTTTCATCAGCCCGGGGATTCTCGCCATCTTCCTTTTTGGGGTCCTGGTGCACCGCGCGCCGCGTGCCTGCGGCACGGTCGGGCTGATCATCAACCCGATCCTGTACGGCGCGCTCAAGTACTTTGCTCCGAACATCGCCTTCCTCAATCGTATGGCGATCTGTTTTGCCGTGATCCTGGCGGTGCTGGCGCTCATGACCCTGCTCAAACCGCTGCCGCAACCGGTGACGCTGCCGGTCAACACCGACATGGACATGCGGACCGACCCGCGGACCAAGATCTTCGGGATTGCGGTGATCCTCTTGACGCTGGTTCTGTATGCGATCTTCTGGTAGGGCGTGATGGAGACGACTCGAATTGCCGACGACCGCAGTGCGATAGAAGAGATCGGCCGGCTCGCGGCGGCATCCGGGTTGGATGTTTCGGGTGGAAGGATCCGCCGCTCGTCCTCGCGCTTCTGTCTCGGGGTCGAGCACGGGGACTACAACGGGACCGAACTCTTCGGTGTCGGCACCGACCGCTTCATCTGGCTCGCATTCAAAGCGAACGACTCCGGTCGGGTGCGGTTGTTCAGCGGGAACTTCTCTGACGAGGGAATCATCGAGTTCGGACCCGGCACGGTGCCCGCGGCACAGAGCGCAGAAATCGCGGACACCTGGGGTCGTTTTCCGTTTGGGGTGGACTTCATTCTGGCGCGTGAGGGCATCACTCCGTCGAGGGGTGTGGATATCGTGCTCTTCGGCAACATCCCGGGCGGGGGCATGTCGCGTTCTGCCTCGCTCACCCTGAACCTCATCCTTTCGCTGGCGGACGCCAACGACGTCTCGATCGATGATCCGTTGCGGGTTGTCGATCTCGCGCAGGCGGTCGAGAACGAGTACATCGGCTCGCCCTGCGGTCAGCTCGACCAGATCATGATCCTCTTCGCCAGGGCCGGGATGGGCACCCACTACAACCCCGCCGATCGCTCGGTCAGCTACGTGTCCCTCGGCGCCGACGCGGAGGATTTCCGGATCGTCGGGCTCGACACCGGTACGGTGCGGCCGGGTCTCGAGAAGTCGACCTACCGGATCCGCCGCGCGGAGTGCGATGAGTTTGCGGCACTCCTCGGGCCGGAGTACGGCATCTCGTGCCTCGCTGATGTGCGGAACGAGGAGGTCTACGACCGCATCCTCGAACAATACGGCAGTTCGCACCCGGACCACTGCGACCGGCTGAGGTACATCTTCCACGCGCAACGGAGGTTTTCGACCATGCTCGAGGCCTGGAAGTGCGGCGACATGGAGACGGTCGGTCGGGTCTTTCGGGAGGACGGCATCGGCTTGCGGGACGAGTACAAGATCTCGGGGCCGGAACTCGAGACCATGTGCGATCTCGCCCGGACCGTTCCCGGAGTCCTGGGTGAGCGGATGCTCGGTGGCGGCGACAAAGGTGCCTCCGGTGCCCTGGTTCGTGCCGATAGCGTGAAGGCCCTCGAAGCCGCTGTAGCAGACGGGTATCCGAGGCTTCACCCGGATTTTGCCGATTCGTTTGCGGTCCACGTGTGTAAGGTCGTCGACGGGATCACGGTCATCGACGGCGAGATTTGAAATCATCTGACGGCGCTGACGCGTTACCCTGAGCCATGGGCAACAATAAACGGCGCGCGGTCCTGATTCTCTTCGCACATCCGGCGATTCGAAAGTCGCGGGTCAACCGGCGGCTGGTCGATGTCGTGCGGAATGTCGACGGGGTCACGATCAACGAGCTCTACGAGCACTATCCCGACTTTGACATCGACATCGAGCGCGAGCAGGAGCTGCTCACGGACCACGACGTCGTGGTGATGCAACACCCGTTCTACTGGTACTCGACGCCTTCCATTCTCAAAGAGTGGCAGGACCTGGTCCTCGAGCACAACTGGGCCTACGGAAAGGGCGGCCACGCCCTCGCGGGGAAAGTTCTGCTGAATGCCATTTCGTCAGGCGGGTCTGAGGAAGCCTATTCGGAGTGCGGATCGAATCGCTTCACGGTACGCCAATTGCTGGCCCCGCTCGAGCAGACCGCGCGTCTGTGCGGGATGAGCTACCTGCCGCCATTTGTGGTGCACGGCACCCACGCTCTCACGGACGTGGAGATCGAAGGTCATGCGAGGGATTATCGCCGCCTGATCGAAGGATTTCGAGATGGCCGAGTCGATATGACGCGAGCGCAGACTCTGACCAGAATCAATGTCGGCCTCGACGATCTGCTGGGGGTTGATGATGCACGGTGAAGGCTTTTTCTTCCAGGCTCTGATCTACCTCGCAGCCGCCGTGGTGTCGGTACCCATCGCCAAACGGCTTGGTCTGGGCTCGGTGCTCGGCTATCTCATTGCGGGTATGGCCATCGGTCAATTCGGACTCGGACTGGTCGGTGAGGAAGGTCAGGACGTCCTCCATTTCGCCGAGTTCGGCGTCGTGATGATGCTCTTCCTGATCGGGCTCGAGCTTCAACCGAGCCTGCTGTGGCGGTTGCGGAGTTCGATCCTGGGGCTTGGCGGGCTCCAGGTAGGAGTCACCGCCGCGGTCATCGCCGCGACCGCCGCCGCTCTCGGTCTCGATTGGCGCAGCGCTCTCGCGGTCGGTTTGATTTTCTCGCTCTCCTCGACCGCGATTGTGCTCCAGACATTGCAGGAAAAAGGCCTGATGAAAACCAGTGGCGGCCGAAGCGCCTTTTCGGTGCTCCTCTTCCAGGACATCGCCGTCATTCCCATGCTGGCAATCCTGCCGCTGTTGGCGCACGGTGGGGCTGCCCACGGTGAGGCCGGAGCCGGTCATGCAACCACCTGGGTCGAGGGTCTGCCGGGGTGGGCGGCGGCGCTGGTCGTGGCGGCCGCGGTGGCGGTGATCGTCCTCGGTGGCCGCCTGTTGATTCGCCCCGCCTTTCGGTTCATCGCTCGGGCACGCGTACCGGAGATATTCACCGCGGCGGCGTTGCTCCTGGTCATCGGGATCGCGCTGCTCATGAGCCGTGTCGGTCTGAGTCCGGCCCTCGGCACATTCCTTGCTGGTGTCGTGTTGGCAACCAGCGAATACCGGCACGAGCTCGAAGGCGACATCGAACCGTTCAAGGGGCTCCTTCTGGGTCTCTTCTTTATCGCAGTCGGCGCGTCGATCGACTTCGGTCTGATTGCGCAGCAACCCGGGGTAATCGGCGCCCTGGTCGCGGGACTCCTTGTGGTCAAATTCGTCGTGTTAATCGTGCTTGGGAGGGTCTTTGGTCTGGCGCACGACCAGAACATGCTCTTCAGCTTTGCACTCGCGCAGGCCGGAGAGTTCGCATTCGTGCTGCTCTCCTTCGCAACCCAACAGGGTGTTCTGTCCATTGAAGTCACATCGCCGCTGGTGGCGGTCGTGGCTCTTTCAATGGCGTCGACACCGCTGCTGATGTTGATCAACGAAAAGCTGATTCAACCTCGTTTTGGAACTCGCGAAAGGGACGGACGCGAGCCCGACACGATCGACGAGGCAAACCCTGTGATCATCGCCGGGTACGGGAGGATGGGAACCGTGGTCGGCCGCCTGCTTCGAGTCAGCGGGATCCGCGCCACGGTTCTGGAGGTCGATTCGGATCACGTCGAGCTGCTGCGAAAGCTCGGACACAAGGTCTTTTACGGCGACGCATCGCGGGTGGATCTGCTGCGGTCGGCTGGCGCGGAGACCGCGAGGGTCCTGATCGTGGCGCTCGACGACCCGGACAGGATCCTCGAGATGGTCGAGACCGCCCGCAAACATTTTCCGCATCTCACGGTGTTCTGCAGGGCGATTGGCAGGACTCACGCCTACGAGCTGGTCGAATCGGGCGTCGAAAGGGTCTATCGCGAAACTCTCGACAGCTCGCTGCGAATCGGCGCCGACGTCATGCGCGAGCTGGGAGTTCCGGCCTTCGAGTCCCTGCGGCGGGCGCGGCGCTTCCGCCGCCACGACGAACGAGCGCTGCGCGAGATGAGCGGTATGCAGCGAGATCAGAAGAACTACATCCATCTCGTTCGCCAGCAATCGGAAGAGCTCGAACGCCTCCTCTGCGCAGATCGGGATGACCCGGAGGTGGATGTCGACGCAGCCTGGGACGCGGAGAGCCTGCGACGGGAGAGCGCTTCGAAGGGCGATCCCGGCAGTCGAGAAGATTCGCCGCGGTAGACTGGCGGCATATGGTTTCTCCAGACCTTCTCCCCAGGCGCCTCCGCGAGGAGAGACATTTCAGATGGCGGCGGTCCTGGTCTCCGCGCCGCTGGCGGGGCTCGTGTATTTCCTGATGGGTCCCATCCAGGGTTGGATGAGATACCGCACGGGCAATGTGGTGGAGAAAGCCGCAGAGCTTGGAGGGTAGGAGTGAGTACAACGACATTTCACGAGCGAACCACCCTCGGCAGGACCGGCCTCGAGGTCAGCCGGCTCGGGATCGGGTCCGGCTACGGCGTCCCCGCGCCTGCAGTCGAAAAGGCGTTCCACGAACACGGCATCAACTACTTCTATTGGAGCCTGTCGCGGCGTGGGGGCATGACCGAGGCGATCCGCAGCCTGGGGCCGAAGCACCGCGACGAACTGGTGATCGTCATGCAGACCTACGATCACCTGGGTCTGTTCATGGAGCGGGCGCACGAAAAGGGTATGGCCAAGCTCGGTATCGATCACGCTGACGTGCTCATCCTCGGGTGGTTCAACCGCTACCCGAGCCGGCGCGTGCTCGACGCCGCCCTCCGGCTCAAGGAACAGGGCAAGGTACGTTTTCTGGCGATGTCGGGGCACAACCGTTCAACCCACGGCAAGGTGGCGGCAATGAACGATACTCCCATCGACGTCCTCATGGTCCGCTACAACGCCGCCCACACGGGCGCCGAGCGGGATGTCTTTCCCCACCTTCCCGAAACCGATCCTCCCGGCGTGACCTCGTACACTGCGACGCGGTGGGGCCAGCTCTTGAAACAGAAAAAGATGCCACCGGGTGAGCAACCGCTGACCGCGGCCGAGTGTTATCGGTTTGTGCTCTCCAACCCTCATGTGGATCTCTGTTTCACAGGGCCGAAGACAGCAAAAGAATTGGACGAGGCCTGTGTCGCTCTCGACGACGGACCGATGTCACCCGAGGAACTCGATCGCGTTCGCCGGATTGGTGAGCACGTTCACGGGTGACAGGCCTGAGATAGACTCGATTGGTGCCTGTCGAGGACAACCGCAATGTGAGGACCCACCTGCTGACGCTGGTGTTGGTGACGATCGTCGTTGGGTTGCCGCTCATCGCGGGTCGTGTGCTCGCGGGCCAGGACATCGTCAACTACCTCATGATCGCGCAGCAGACGGCGGCCAATCTCCGGGAAGGTGTCTTCCTGCCATCGTGGGCTGGTGGGTTCAACGCCGGATACGGATCGCCGCTGCTGGTGTTCTTTCCTCCGTTGACCGGCTTCCTGAATTCCATCCCCGTGCTTCTGGGAATTCCGGTTATCAGCGGGGTCTGTGCGCTTGCACTGGTTGCGCATCTGCTCTCGGGGTGGGCTGCCTACGGTTGGCTGCGGTCAGCCGGTGCCAGGCAGGTCGCTTTGCCCGCCGCGATCGTCTACATGGTCGCACCCTACCGGCTGGTCGATCTCTACCTTCGCAGTGCTCTGGCGGAACACTGGGTCTTTATCTGGCCGCCGCTGATACTGTGGGCGTCCAGTGCGCAGAACCTGCGTCCAGTGGTCCGCGTCGTACTGCTGTCGCTGACGGTGGCCGCCCTGCTTCTGACAAATATCCCACTGGCCGTTCTGTTTGGTATCGGCCTTGGAGTGTGGGTCCTGGCGTCGCGGCGAGTGAGGCCGTACCGGGTCCAGGTTGTCGGCGGAGCGGGCCTCGGCTTTGGGCTTGCCGCCTTCATGTTGGTCCCGCAGGCAATGGCGTCCGTGTTTCTCAATCTCGACATCTGTTTCGGCCCGGCGGCGGTGGCGCTTCGTCCTTCGTCGAACACCCTTTTTTCGGCCGGTCTGGGCACCTGGAATCTGAACACCTTTTTCTCGCTGACGCTGCTTTCGACCTTCGTGATTGCGGTGCTGGCATATTGTCTTTTGTCGTCCGAGAGGAAGAAGACCGTGACGGACCGCGGCCTTCTGGCGGCCGCGGTGCTGTGTGTTGTGGTCACGCTGGGTCCCTTTGGGCCTGTCTGGGATGCTGTGCCAGTTCTTTCTAACCTGCAGTTCCCATGGCGGATTACCTCGGTGTTGACACTCCTCGCCGCGGCTCTCGTTGCTCGCCTCGAGCTTCGCCGCTCGTGGCAGATCACAGTGTTGGCTGCCCTGATGGCGATTCCTTTTGCCAGCTGGGATCGAACCGTTCCCCGCTCGACCTTTTCTGTGGGAGAACCGGTCAGGCAGGAGCCCGGCGGACTATTCCCCGATCCGCATACCGCCTGGGAGGCGGGCAGCGGCGGATGGTATTGGCGCCACGAAAACCTCGTCGAGCTGTGTCTCGTGCCACAGGGCATGCCGGCATTCTTGTTTGACGAGTTTCGGGGCAACCCGTCATCCCTACTCGATCAGATTCGCCATCGGCCCGCTGTACTTCTTGAGGATCCTTCGGCGCCCATACGTGTCGTCGAGTGGGGCCAGATGGTACGTGAGCTCGAGGTCGATGTCCCTCGTAGAGGGACCTTGCTGTGGAGGGTGAACTGGTTCCCGGTGATGAAGGTGACGGTCGACGAATTGGGTGTGAATGCTTTTCGCCATGAGAGCACTGGTCTGGTCGCGCACCAGCTCGCACCGGGTCTCCACCGCGTCCGCTGGAGCTGGGAACCGTTTTTGGCACTTCGGCGCGCACGGTGGGTTTCGGCCGCCGCCCTGGCGGTGATGATCATTCTGGCAGCGGCATCCCGTGTTCGGCGAAGTGGCCGAGGAGGTCGAGCGCCAACTTGACCGGGAGAACGAAGGCAACCGCCGGAAGAAATGACGGATGTCGGATCGCATCACGTCCTACCGGACACCGTCGCTTTTGTTCTGCGCCGCCATGGCTCACCGGAGATCTTCGTTCGGAGACATCAATTCATCGTAGCAGTTAGGTTTTCGCGTTCATCCATCCAAGTGTGAAATCTCCGTATCTGAGGATTCTGTCGCTGTCAGGATCGAATATGCGTATGGGGCAATGATGGTCGTTTCAATGCGCTCTTCTGCCAACGCTGCCCCGCGTGGTTGCCCCCCTTTGACGATTTTCTGGACCTTTCGTGCCTCCGATTTGGGTGGCCTGACTCCGAAAATCATCAAGGACGGCACGCCCGATCAACGCGCACTTCTGTCATCGCCCTGCATTACTGCATGAGGAATTCAATCTGCGTCTATCTGCGTGATCTGCGGTTTCTCCGTGGGTCGGAGGGGGCATTCCGAATTCCGACTTCAATTCATCAACCATCTTCCGATCGGCAATAGTGGAGGGTCACGGCACCCTTGCCAACGCTTCCGTTCTTCACCAACTGGAGCTTGAGCGGAGGACCTTCGTCGACAAACAACGGAACGCCATCACCGAGCAGGGTGGGGAGGACCGTGATCAGATACTCGTCGATGAGGCCGTGCGCTCGAAAGGCGCCGGCCGCTCGGGCCCCACCCACCAACCATGCCCGGGTGAGATGGTGGTCTTCGATCTCGGCCAGGATCTCGGCCGGGCCGAGACCGGTGATGGCGATCTCGGGCCGAACGGCTTGAATCGGCCGTTGGCTCATGACCCAGCACGGTTTCTCCCCATAGGGCCAGTCACCGAAACCGAGGACTTGCTCGTAGGTCGCGCTGCCCATCACCATCGCGTCAACCGATTCGAAGAACTTGGCATAGCCGAAGTCTTCGCCCTCGGAATGGAAATCAGACAACCAGTCGACGCTGCCGTCGGCAGCCGCAATGTAGCCGTCGAGACTGCACGCAACGTAGTAGGAAACGGTGATCATTGCTCTACCTTCTGTTGTTCTCGTCAGGCATCAAAAACCGACCCGACTCATTCGGGCACGATGTCGCACACGTGTGATGCCACCAGCCGCCACGTCTCCTCGCGCCGACCGTAGACATCGATGAAACGGAGGGTGTGTTCGAAATCGTACTCGCCGTAGCGGCCACGAATCAGCGCCGCACCCCGGACGAGCACTGTGTCGGACCAGGAGGTGGTTTCAACCTCGCTGGCCTCGAAAGTCTCGAGTTCGACGCCTCCGGGTCCATAGGCCTCGAGGAAGAGATCGCGACCGTGGACCCGTCCGCCCGCGTCACATCCCTGGTAGTCCTCGGCGACGTGGCTCTCCAAGGGTGCAATGTCGTTGTTCAGCATGGCGTGCCGAATCTCTTCGAAGATTCTGAGGACTTCGATTTCACCTGCCGTCTCCGGCATTTCACTACCTCCTCTGCAGCGGTCGTCAATCTCCGTGCCCGGTGTCGCTACCGAGGGTCGATTCTCTCTTGGTCGTCAGTCGGTCGAACGCACCTGCGGTGAGGAAGAAAAGGCTACAGGGGAGGGCGTAGAAATACCAGGAGATCTGGCGACCGGTCAGCCACCACACCGCGAGACCGACCATCGCTCCCGCTACAGACGACACCAGCAGAAAGCGGGGAAGAGTCTGGTCGCCGAAAATTCGGCGCATGGCAACGATCAGAATAGCCATCAGGACACCGACGGCGATCGCGGCAATCACATTCGCTGACTGCGGGAACTTCCATCGGAAGAGCAATCCAAAGAGCGGGCCACCGACGAGGATGATCAACCAGTCTTCGGTTGTCTTCTTCATCGCTCAGCGTCCAAGTGTTGTTGCCAGTGTCAGGGGTGGCGCTGGTAGATCTTCGCGATGATCTTCCAGCCGTCCGGAGTCTTGTAGAGCGAGAGGAAATCGGTGAAGACGTGCTTTCCGTCCCGACTGAGCTCCACTTCGACGACTGCCGCGTCGCCGCTCTGACCGACGATTTCGAGATCGGCCGAGATTTCGAATGTCTTCCGGTCCGGGTCGGCTCCGGCCTTTTCGATCCGTGCGGCCCAGTCGTCCCTTGTCACCATCATCATGCCCTCGTCGGCATTGACGAACATGACGAAGTCCTCGTGGAAGCCGGCCTTCATTGCGGCGGCGTCGGAGTTGCGATGGATGCCGTCGACGTAGGCGCTCTGCACGACCGCGATCGGATCGGAGTCTCCGGCGAGTACGGGTACGGCCACCGCCACGAGGGAAAGAACGAGTGCACTCCTCAAAGACGCTCTCATCATGATGACCTCCAGGTGTCGCGATTGTACCGGATTACAAGGTTGTGGTCCCGGGCTGCCGGATCCATCGGATCCTCGAGGCGGGCGATCTTCGCGATCGAGAGCATGGTGACGGCGCGAGTCAATGTGGGAGAGCACCAGTGGGTGAAGGCCGGTGACCGCTCACCGAGCCGCCCGCCCCGGAGTCGTGCCTGGGATTCCTCGAGCATCCCGACGTACTCGGGTTCCGGAACACGGCCGCGGACACCGTGAAAGCCCTGCGCTCCGCGGGTCTCGACCGTGTTGGTCGGGAGTCGTGAGACGTTCAGCATGAAACGTTCAAACGTTCGGACATTTTCGTCGCGCGGCTGCCGGGTAAGAAACCCTCAGCCCATTCCGTCGATCACGGCGTTGAAGGTCGGGCTGGGACGCATCGCCTTCTCCGTCAGACCATCGTCAGGGAGGAAGTAGCCGCCGAGATCGACCGGGCTCCCCTGGGCGGACAGCAGTTCGTCTGCGATCTTCGCCTCGTTGGCCTCGAGTTCTTTCGCGACCTCGGCGAAGCGGGCCTGCATCGCCGGGTCTGCATCTCTGCGCCGCCAGCGCTTGCGCCCAGTACAGGGCGAGATAGAACGTGCTGCCCCGGTTGTCGATTTCGTTGACCTTGCGCGACGGGAGCCGTCCGTTCTCCAGATACGTGGCGATGGCCTCATCCAGAGTCTCGGCGAGGATTTTCGCCTTGCTCGTTGCCGGTGTTGTCGGCAATCATCTCGAAGGACGGCACCAGTGCGCAGTACTCGCCGAGAGAATCCCACCGCAGGTGGCCTTCTTTGAGGAACTGCTGCACGTGCTTTGGAGCGGAACCGCCGGCGCCGGTTTCGAAGAGCCCGCCACCGTTCATCAGCGGCACGATCGATAGCATCCGCGCGCTGGTGCCGAGCTCGAGGATCGGGAACAGATCGGTGAGATAGTCGCGGAGGACATTGCCGGTGACCGAGATCGTGTCCTCACCGCGCCGCACTCTCTCGAGGGTGAAGGACATGGCGTCGACAGGCTTCAGGATCCGAATGTCGAGACCGCTGGTATCGTGATCCGGGAGGTACTTTTTGACCTTGGTTATGATCTCGGCATCGTGCCCGCGCTCTTCGTCCAACCAGAAGACGGCTGGTGAACCGGTGGCCCGCGCCCTGGCGACGGCCAGTTTGACCCAGTTCTGGATCGGGGCGTCCTTGACCTGACACATCCTGAAGATATCCCCGGGTTCCACCGTTTGCTCGAGAAGGGTATTCCCGGAGGCGTCGACGACGCGAATCGTACCGTCGCCCGGTGCCTCGAAAGTCTTGTCGTGTGAGCCGTACTCCTCCGCCTTCTGCGCCATCAGGCCGACGTTGGCGACATTGCCCATGGTCGCTGGGTCGAACTGGCCGTTTTTCTTGGCATCCTCGAGGATCTCTCCGTACATGGTGGCGTAGCTGCGGTCGGGCACCATCGCGATGCAGTCCTGAAGCTGGTCGTCCTTGTTCCACATCTTGCCGCCGTCGCGCACGACGTTGGGCATCGAGGCGTCGACGATGACGTTGTTGGGTACATGCAGGTTGGTGATGCCCTTTCTCGAGTCGACCATTGCGAGGTCGGGCCGGGTCTCGTACACCGCTGCGATGTCCGACTCGATCTCCGCCTTCTTGTCGGCGGGCAGCCGGTCCAGTTTTTCGAGAACATCGGCAAGACCGTTGTTGACGTTGGCGCCGATCTCTTCAAGCACCTCGGCGTGCTTGTCGAGCGCATCCTTGTAGAACACCGAGACGCAGTGGCCGAACATGATCGGATCGGAGATCTTCATCATGGTGGCCTTGAGGTGCAGCGACAGCAAGACGTCGTCTTTCTTTGCCTCGTCAATTTGCTCTGCGTAGAACTCGCGTAGCGCCGCAACGTTCATAACGGCCGTATCGACCACTTCACCCTTCTGGACCGCCACCTTCTCCTTGAGTGTGGTGGCCGCGCCGTCCGCCGCGACGAACTCGATCTTGACATCGGTTGCTGCGTCCATCGTTGTCGACTTCTCGGTTGCGAAGAAATCCTTGTCGTTCATGTGGGCGACCCGCGCCTTGGAGCCCGACTCGGGCCAGGGCTTCATCATCTTGTGGGGGTGCTTCTGCGCGAACTTCTTCACCGAAACCGCAGCTCTGCGGTCGGCGTTGCCTTCACGCAGGACCGGGTTGACGGCCGATCCGAGACACACGGCGAAGCGCTCGCGGAGGGCTTTCTCTTCATCGGTCTTCGGCTCCTCGGGGAAATCCGGGATGTCGTAGCCCTTGCCCTGAAGCTCCGTGATGGTGTCCTGGAGCTGCGGGATGGAGGCGCTGATGTTGGGCAGCTTGATGATGTTGGCCTCCGGGGTCTTGGCGAGTTTGCCGAGCTCTGCCAAGTGGTCGGGGATCTTCTGATCCTCGGTCAGATTGTCCGGGAAATTGGCGATGACACGGCCCGCAAGCGAGATGTCGCTCATCTCGATTTCGATGCCGGTACCCTGAGTGTAGGCGCGAATGATCGGGAGGAGAGAGTAGGTCGCCAGCAGCGGCGCCTCATCGGTCTTTGTCCAGATAATCTTCGATTGAGTCATTGTTCATCCTTGGGAATTTGATTGCCGCGGCCCGGCAAGGCAGTTTAGCGCTTTCGGCTCTTGTTGTCAGCCGCCGATTGACTCCGCCAGGGCTGCTGCTGCCGTTCGCCCGACCTCGAGGTCTTGCATACCGAGGGCGCCACAGAGTCGGTGGTCGAGCTGGAAGGCGACCAGCTTCGTCGGCCGCCGGCAACCAGAAGTAGCTGTGGGCCTGCTTGGCGTCCAGGGTCACCGCTCCCTGTTCCCGTTCCCGATGGAAGGCGGCGAGCTGTTGAAAGTGAGCATCCGCCTCGGCGGGCGACGAATTTTCGATCACAAAGAGTTGGATGCCTCTCCCTCGATTTCGTAGTCGACCTGGTAGGCATCCGTCAAAAACGGCTGACCGAGGAAATTCTTCGGGATGAAACGTTCGCTCGCCTCAACCCGTCCTTCCTTCGGGAAGAGGAGCAACGGTTCCAGGACGCTCCCCCGGTTGGGAAGGCGTGAAGAAATTTCTTCGGCCATGGAGATCAGCAGCCCTTCGATCTCAGGACCGTCCTCGAAGCTCGTGACCTTGACGTAATACTCTTCCTGCCAGAAGCCGAGGACGTTGGGGCCGAGGAAGGCCCCGGATCCGATCTCGATCGACCGGTCTTCCTGGGTTCGTTCGGCGGCGAATATGCCGAAGCCCTCGGGTGGGCTGCCCATCCGGTAGATTTCGAGCACGACCGACCCCGAGCTTCGGTCATCTCGATACTCTGCGGTGTCGACTCCGACAAATCCGTAGTCGAGGAAGAAGTCGGCCTGGCCGTTGATGTACTCCCAGAGGTTTTCGGCGTCGAAATGGTCGGGTTCGGTCAACCGCGTCCAGCCGGGAAGTTCTCCGTCGGCGGGCAGGCTGAAGGTCGCGACCGGCGGTTCCCCGACTTTACTCTCAGGCTGATCGCCCCCGCTGCATCCCGCACAAGCCACCGCCAGGAAGAAGAGAGCGGCAAAACGAATTGGTCGAATCGTTGAGGGTGTCATGTGTCGTGCTTTCCTAAGCTCGTGACCAGTCCGCGGATGCCATCTCGAGAAGACGGTTCGCGATGGGCATGCTCCGGCGGCATCGCGCCTGACACGAATCGCATTCGCCACAGACCTGCAGACCGCGGTCCGCGGGAACGCTGCTGATCGTGTCTTTCGCCTGCGTGATGTTGCCGTAGGCCTCGGCGTACATGTAGGCCCGCATCAACGACGGCACCTCGACCCTTTGCGGGCAGGTCGATACACATTCCCTGCAGCTTTGGCAGAAGTATGTCCCGGGTAGTAGCGACGACAGCTTGAGGTCACGCTGGTCGGATTGACTGAGTTCGAGGTCGCCCATGACCGAGTAGTTCTCGTCCATCTGCTCGAAGGTGGTCATGCCGGGGATCGCGGTGCAGACGTTTTCGTTGGCGAAGACCCACTTGAGTGCCGCCTTGTGGTTGATCTCGACCCCTTCCTTCTGGAGGCGTTTGCCGCCCTGGGTCTTCATGGCGATCACGCCGACGCCTTTGCCGGCTGCGTAAGCGATCGCGTCGGCAACGGCATCCTTGTGATCCTGGAGATAGTTGTACGACGTCAGAACGACATCGTGGATCCCGGTGTCGACCGCGGCGCGAATCACGTTCGGCTCATCGTTGTGAGTCGAGGCGCCGATGAATCGAATTTTCCCCTGTTCCTTCGCCTTCACCATCGCCTTCATCAGTGGTTCGAAGGTGGCCATAGCCGGGCTGTAGCAGCTGTGGAGGTAGAGGATGTCGATGTAGTCGGTTCGCAGCCGCTCGAGGCTGGTCTCGAGCTGTTTGAAGAAGTTCTCTTCGGTGGCTGCCGGCTCGCGTGCGGTTCCCTCGCTCGAATATGTGAGGCTCTCGCGATCCCTCGCGAACCGCATCTTGGTGGCGATATAGATGGATTCGCGGTTACCGCTCTGCTCGACGACCTCACCGATCACCTTTTCGCTGTTGCCGCGAAGATAGACGTGAGCGGTGTCGAGATGATTGAGCCCGAGATCGAAGGCCCTCCGAAGAAGGTCCGGGTTGTCGGAGTTCATGACGCCGAAACTCACCAGGGGGATTTTCAGGCCGGTCCGTCCGAGGGTTCGGTACACCACATCCGGCGTTGGTTTCTCCTGCTTTTCCGGTTCCTTCGAGTGTGCGGGCGAAGCGATGGTCAGCCCGAGTCCGGCTGACACCACGCCGGTCGTTGCACTTCCGATAAAGCTCCGTCTACTGACGCCCTTGTTCTTCATCGACCGCCTCCAGTTTCGATGTGCCGATTCGGCAACGGAAGCTCTCGCTTGCGGACGAGCGTCTTCCGGGGCCGAATATGAGTCTACCGAATCCTCTGGAGGTGCCCGGGGATTGCGGGTGCATCTTGTTGTTTTGACACAACCGAACCGGTGGTCATTCAGCGCCGCAGAAGGTCAGCGGTAACCCCTGCTGCTCAAGAGAAAGGAGGGTGCGAAATCTCTCCGCTGACGCGCGGGGGTCGTCAGAACAGGTTCCATCGCCCTCGAGAGACCTGTCCTATAATGAAGCCCGTTCGATATCGGGTCGGCGCAAGACGCACGAGCGATTTGAGCCCGTTCTTTCAACCGTCGATAAGGAGTTTCGGCATGACTGACGTTTTCATCCCGATGGGCGGCGCGGGCCGCCTACCCATACAGGCCTGCTCCCGAATGCCGGCCCCGGAGCGGGGTTTCGGATTTCAGGAAGGGATCTACCACGATGTGACTCCACTGCAGCTGGGCACTGCGTGTGTGGACAAGGTCACGGCTCGAATACCCGGATTCGACCCCGGGATGGTGCAAGGCATCATCGTCACCTGTGCCAACCCCACCGGGGCCCAGAATTTCACAGGTCGAACCATTGCCAACAATCTCGGGTGGTCGGCGTGGGGCAATCTGATCAATCAACTGTGCATGTCGGGTCTTCGCGGCATCATGGATGCCTCCAACATGATCAGTAGCGGCTTCAACTACGATCCGAGCGAACCGACGGCGATCGTGGTTGTCGGTGTCGAGAAGATGTCGGAATGCCGCCTCAACAAATTGTTCGAGCGCGATTACTGCAGTGTCGCGCACGAAGCGGTGGGCATCGACGGTATGGCGATGGGTTACACGGCCGAGCAGACCGCCGATCGATTCGACATCAGCGAAGACGAATGCAACGAGTTGGCCTTGCGGGAAAACGCCAACGTTCGCAAAGCGATCCTCGATGGGTGGTTCAAGGACGAGATCGTCCCCATCGAAATCGACGGACGGACCGTCGAAGAAGACGCGACCCCCGACGTCCTCACACCCGAGATCATCGCTGCCAAGAAAAAGTATTTCTTCCGTCATCCCAAAAAGGGCGGGAAGCTGAACCAGTTCACGAGTTCTCAGATGTCGGACGGTTCCGCGGCCGTGGTCCTGTGTAACGAAGCGGCGCTGAAGGAGTTCTCGTGGACACCGATGGCCCGGTATGTCGGCGGCGCCATCGGCACGGTGGATGCTCGATACATGGGAGAAGGTCTGATCGCCGCGTTCGAGCAGTATCCTGAGAGCCCAGGGCTACGCCGAGGGCGAAAACTTCAGGGTCGCGGACTGGCTCGGAAAGTACTCGAAGATGGAGCTCAACACGGCGTTTGCCTCGGTCCCTCTGGCATTGATGAAGAAGCACGGGATACCCGCGGATATCATCAATGTGGCGGGCGGCGCCACGACTCCCATCGGGCACCCGCTGGGCGCTACCGGCGTCCGGTTGACCGTCACGTTGGTGCACTTGTTGGCTCGTTTCAACGAAAAATTCGGATATGCCGGCGCGTGTGTCGGTGAAGGTCAAGGCGGCGGCGTTGGCTTTGAGAACCTCGCCTGAACAAAGGAGTTTTTGATGTCAACTTTTTCGCCGAAAAAAGTCGCGGTCCTCGGCGCCGGCGTCATGGGCCGGCAGATTGCCTGCGATCTGGGTGACAAGGGTTTTGCCGTCACTCTGTTTGATCTTCCGGGGAATGCACAGAAGGCCGTTGCGACCGCCGTGAAAGACGGTTTGTGTTGTATGACCGGTGCACGGCGTGTCATTCCGGTCGACAACACCGCCGAGAATCACCATCTGCTCGGTGAGGCGGATTGGATCGTCGAGGCCGTGTTCGAGGACAAAAAGGTCAAGGACGAGATCAACGCCATCATCGCCGCTCATGCACGACCGGATTGCCTGGTGACGACCAACACATCCGGGATCGGCATCAACGAGATGGCTGAGCCCCAAACCGAAGCCTTTCGGCGGACCTACGGTCTGTCGCATTTCTTCAACCCGGTCAAGGCTCTGGGCTTGTTGGAAGTCTGTCCGGTGGAAGGGACCGATCCGGACGCGTACCGCGCATTCTGTGATTTTTCGGAGAAGGTCCTCGGGAAGACTGTGGTCCAGGTCAAAGACACACCGAACTTCGTGGGGAACCGCATCGGCGGGTTGTGTCTGTTCCTCCCTTTCCGGTTGGACACGGACGGCCTCAACCCGCTGGACATCGACCGCACCTGCCTCGCCACCGTAGGTTGGGAACCGCTCAAGACATGGGACATCGTCGGCCTGCCCCTGGCGGGACCGGTGGGCGGCAACGTGTATCACCGCGCGCCCGACGATCCCCTGCGCGACTGGTGGAATCCCGAGGTGCCGCAGATCAAGACCCTCGTCGACGCGGGCTTCATCGGTCGCAAAGGCAAGAGCCGGTCCGGGTTCCTGGGCATGGTCAAGCGCAAGAAGATGATGTACGACTTCGACACGGGCGAGTACGTGCCGGCGGTTCTTTCGGACTTCCCGTCGCTGGCCGCGGCCATGGCGCCGCAGGTTCGCGGTTTGAAGAAAATGGAGATCATGCTGTCGGAGGATCACGACGATCCCGCCTCCGAGTTCGCAAAGAAGTTCTTCTTCACCACGGTTGCCTACTCCATGAATATGGTGGGCGAGATCTGCGATCACATCACCGATATCGACACGGCGATGAAGCATGGTTTCAACTGGCCGGTCGGGAGTCTTCGAGCGCGCTCAATACGTGGGTCTGGAACGATGCCTCGGCGGCATCGAAAAAGCCGGTTGCAGCAACCTCGTGCCCGACTGGACACACGGCATGCTGAGCAATGGTGACCAGCTCTACGACCGGAAAGCGAGTACATTTTATTCTTGGTCCGCAGGCACCATGGAGGATCTGCCCACGGTCGAGGGCGGAATCTATCCCGCCGTCATCAAGCAAGCCGATGACACGGTCATCTTCGCCAACGACGATGCGGCGGTGCTCGATATCTCCGACCCCAACGGCAAGGTGTGCCTCGTCGAGATTACGGCCAAGGCCCTCGGCCCGGGACCGTTCGAAGCCGGCCACAAGGCGATCGATTGGGCTGAAGAGAACGGCGCCGCCGTCGTTTTCGGCCACACCGGGCCCCACTTCGGCTTCGGCGCCAACCTCAAGCTGGTCTACGAAAGTTCGGAGAAGGGCGACACCGAGACCATCAGCCGGCTCATCCGTGAGGGCCAGGAGTTCATGAACCGGGTCGAGTACTCGGACTGCCCGACGGTGGCGGCGATTCAGGGCTTCTGTCTGGGCGGCAGCAGCGAGCTGGCGATGGCGTGTAACCGCCGCGTCGCGAACGCCGGTCTGAACATGGGTCAGACCGAGCTCAACGTGGGTCTGATCCCCGGTTGGGGCGGGCTCATGCGGCTGGCCCGGAGGGTGGAACGCGGGCTGTTGCCGTACTACTTGTGGGGACCGGATATGACCGTCATCGCACTGACGGAGCACCTCATGGATGTTTGGAATCTGTTCTCGTGGATCAAAACATCACGGGATGCCTACCACGCACAGGAGATGGGTTTCCTCGAGGTCGAGGACGTGATCGTGCCGGCTCAGGGCCTGGGTCAACCCTACGTGCTCAAGCGAGCCAAGGAAGTCGCCCAGTCCATGCTGATGGCCGGGTTCACCCCACCGGCACCATTCGTGTTCAATCTGCCCGGAAAAGAGGGCCTCTCCAAGTTCCGAACCATCGCGGAACTCGGTTGTATGCAGGACTGGTATCCGGTGATGCACCCCAAACACAACACGAAGTGCTGCATCTACGCCGGACGAGTTCTGTGCGGCGGTGACGACAACAAGGTCGGCAAGGAGATCAGCGAGCAGGCCCTGCTGGATCTGGAACATGACGGCTTCATGAACGTGGTCATGGACCAGGAAGCCAGAGACTACATGGCGAAGATCATCAAGAAATAGGCCGGCCCGGGCGGCCCGGGCCGATCGCTCAGGCGCTCGGCAGGAGGCCGCCCCAGCTTTGCAGCCGGTCGAGGTGGTGGCCGGGGACGAGCACGAGGTGGTTGCCCAGCGGCGCGCGCAACAGGTCGGTGACGTGTCCGCCGCGCGTGAGTTGGACTTCCGCCTGGGTGCGGCAGAGGTTTTCGGCGTCGCCGGATCGCAGGATGTCGCCTTCCGCCAGCCACAGCCGGTCCATCGACTTGCCGCCGATGCGCAGCAGCGTGACCGGCCCGGCTGGGAGATCTGCCCCTGGATGCCCACGCCCAGCCCCGATTCGAAGTGCGAGCGCAGCCGGTACGTCTCCACCAGCGTGCGCGGGACGGTGCAGTGCGCGAGCCACATCGTGTTGCGGGCCGGGATCGAGCTGTGCGGGGTTCGCCATCCACGGCGTGACGCCGAGGAGCTTGTGACGCCCACAACAGGCCGATGGTGCTGACCAGGTCGCCCTCGCACCCGGCGATGACGCCCTCGTCGGTGAGTTGCGCCAGCCCGAAGCAGCCCGTGGTCTGCTGGTGCAGCACGAAGTCGAAGCAGCGCACGGTCAGCGCGTCGAGTTGGTAGTCGTCGACGACTTGTTTCAGCGCCAGGTAGAGGCGTGCGACGTCCTCGAGTTCGGCGGGTGTGGGTTCGCAGACCGTCTGTGGCCTCCTGTGGTGAGGCGAGTCCAGGTATGGCGTGAGGTCGGCGTCGGAGATGGCTTCCAGCGTCTCGACGACATCCTCCATCTCCACCGGCACGACCGTCGGCCCCCAGGCGGCCTTGATCGTGGAGACGTCGGGGATGCTGGCGACGAGCCAATCGGAGGGCGTGCCCACCAGCCCGATGCGCGCCAGTTGCAGCTTCGCGCCGTACCTCGATGTCGTGCAGGGCGTCGGCGATTTCGCGCAGTCCGCCTGCGTCGTCCGGCCCGTTGAGGTAGAAGATGCGGCCTTGCGCGCCGTCCTGTTGCAGCCGCGCCAGCACTTCGAGCGCGGCGGGCAGCGAGTTGTTGCCCGGATGCGCGATCAGGAACGCAGGTTCGCCCGCCGCCGTCTTGCTGCGCTCTGCCCACACTTTGAGGATGACTTCCTCCGTGCCGCCGGTGGCGACCAGGAGGAAGAGCTGGGCCTTCGTCTTCGGGAATCGCGTCGGCGGCCCAGCGTTCGCCGCCCAGCGCTTCGAGCGCGCGGACGTAGTCGCCCGTGATGGCGTTGAACGCTCTCTTCGCCGAGGAGCGTGCCCGGGCGGACGGGTACGATGCCGAAATGATGAGACATTGGGCCTCCCCGCAGAAGAGATCAACCGAACTGGAGCGATTCTACGCTCACTGAAAATCAGGCGACAGGAGACCCTGCCTGATCAGCTCCGCCCGGATCGCACCCTGGGTGCGCTCGAGGGTCGCGGCCAGCTCTTCGACGGTCTTTCCGTTCTCGAAGTCTTGTGCGACCTGCGAACGGGCATCGTCCGTCCACGGCAGACCGTGGTTCCTCGGCCTGCCGAGTTCGAGGTTCTCCCGGCGTTTTTCGTCGGCGGTTATTGGGGGCTTCCTGGCCTGTCGAACAAAATCGTAGACCGTGAAGAGCGCCCTGATGATATTTGGTTCGTTGTACGGGCTGTCCGGTGCAAAGACTTCACCGCTATTTGGGTCGATACCTTGTGCGAGGGTCTTGACGAGGCTTTGGGCTTCTCTGATTTCCATTTCCGTCTCCTACTCCGCCGGCACACCGGTTTTCGGACGAGTGGTTTTCACCGGTGTCCTTCGGGCGTGAGCGTGGACGGGCCCATTCAGGAAATAGGCGTAAATAGAGTATAAACTAGATGTCGATTTGTCAACCCCCAATGCGCAACGTATCCCCGTACACTCGTGGACACCCGCCCGGGTTCGGGCGGCACCTCTGCGACGGCTGAATGGGTACGATCAGTAGCTGTGCTCTCCGAGCTTGACTTTGCCGCGGAAAGTCCAGTAGATGATGCCGCTGTAGGTGAGTACGAAAGGCATGCCGATGATCGCGATGAGCAGCATGATGCTCAGGGTCTTGGTGCTCGAGGCCGCGTTGTAGATGGTGACGCTGAGTGCCGGTCCGTTGCTCGCGGTCACCAGATTGGGGAACAGGGCGGCGCCGAAAAGCGCCACCTGCGACACGATGAGAATGGTGCTCGAGATGAACGCCTGAGCTGGACGGTTCCAATACAGGCAACGCGGAATGTTGGCGACCGCCAGGATTGCGATGACCACCACTGCTACCAGCACCGGGAAACGTTCGAAGTTGGCCGTCGCGCGCGGCACTCGGGCCACGGTGTAGAGCGTCGTCAGCATGAAGGCCACGAGGAAGAAGCCCCACGAGCGCCACATCCAATCGCGCAGCCGGGCCTGGAAATCTCCCTCCGTCTTGAGATAGAGGAAGAGCCCACCGTGGAGGGCGAACAGCGACACGGTCATCAGGCCGACGAGCAGTCCGTAGGGGTTGAGCTGGTCGACCACCGTTGCCAGGACGTTGCCCTCGGCGTCGAGAGGCATTCCGGCGATGGCGTTGCCCACCGCGACTCCGAAGAGCAGCGAGGCGAGGAAGGAACTCCCGAAGAAACCCCAGTCCCAGATTCGACGCCACCGATCGGAATCGATCTTGCTGCGGAACTCGAGCGACACGGCGCGGAAGATGAGTGCGAAGAGCAGCAGCATGAAGGCGGTGTAGAAACCTGAGAAAACGGTGGCGTAGGCGTTGGGGAAGGCGGCGAAGAGCGCCCCGCCGAACGTCACCAGCCAGACTTCGTTGCCGTCCCACAGCGGGCCGATGGAGTTCATGGAAAGCCGGCGCTCGATGTCGGTTTTCGCGACGAATGGGTGCAATATTCCAACGCCGAGGTCGAAGCCGTCGAGGACGGCGTAGCCCGCCAGCAGGACACCCTCGATGACAAACCAGATGACGCACAGAGTTTCGAATTCCATGCCGTTCCCTTCAGGCCTTCTCGTCGGTTGCGTGGCTTCGGGCGCCGGTCATCCCGGCGGAATGCTCCGGCCGCTGGGTCGCCGCCCCGAGAAGATCTTTGCTGGGTTCGCCTCCTCCTCCTTCGATGGCCTCCGGGCCGTGTCGAATCTTGCGGTCGAGTACGAAGACCCACACCGCGCCGAGCAGGAGGTAGATGAGCCCGAAACCGACGACCGAGCCCAGCACCTGATCGGCGCTCACCGACGGGCTCGCCGCGTCGAGGGTCCGCAGCCCGAGGGTCTCGTCATACTCGACCACGCCCGCCGGTCCGACGACGAGATCACCGTCTTCGGTCCACTCCAACGGTGGGTGGACAATCCAGGGTTGGCGGCCGACCTCGGCGGCAACCCAACCCAGCTGGTTGGCGATCATGGCGCCGCCGACCGCGAAAACAAAGATCCATAAGAGCCAGCGCGCCTCCCACAACCGGTTGCGCCACAGCAGGAAGCTTGCCGTCAGGGTCAGGGCGATGAACGCCATGCCGAGTCCGATCATGATGTGGTAGCCGGCAAAGGGCAGCAGCACGGGCGGCCGGTCGTCTGGACGGAATCTATCGAGCCCGACCACGGGCTCGGAAAAATCCTCGTGCAGCAGAAAGCTGAGGCCGCCGGGGATGGCGATGTTGAAGCGGATGCTTTCGGTTTCGTCGTCGGGAATGCCAAAGAGACTCATGTCCGCCGGTCCGGTCGTCGTAGTGGCCTTCGAAGGCGGCCAGCTTGGCGGGCTGATAGTGATAGACGTTGTTGGATTGGAAGTGTCCGGACACGAGGGCCGCCAGTGAAGATACCGTTGCCAGGATCAGCGCGCCCGAGAAGGAACGGCGGGCGAACTCGAGGTGGCGTCCGCGTAAGAGGTAGTAGGCGGAGATGCTGATGATGAAGAACGACCCGACGATGAATGCGCCGATCCACACGTGGACCAGACGGTGCACGGTCGACGGGTTGAAGACGAGGGCCCAGAAGTCGAGGATTTCGGCGCGGTACACGGGCTGGCCGTTGATGACCAATGGCTTGCCGTCGCGCAGGACCTGCACGATGTGGTGGCCCGCCGGAGTCTGCTGCCAACTGTTGGCAACAACGATCCACACCGACGAAAAGATCGAGCCCAGCGCCACCATGAGGGTGGAGAAGAAGTGCATTCGCGGCGACACCCTGTCCCATCCGAAGACGAGCACGGCGAGGAATCCGGATTCGAGGAAGAAGGCGAAGATTCCTTCCGCCGCCAGGGCCGAACCGAAGACGTCCCCGACGAACCGCGAGTAGGTCGCCCAGTTGGTTCCGAACTGAAATTCCATGACGATTCCCGTGGCGACACCGATGGCGAAATTGAGGGCAAAGACTTTTTGTCCAGAACTTCGCCGCCACCTCGTAGATCGGCTGTTTCGTGCGCAGGAACCGCCCCTCGAGGAATACCATCACGACGCCCATGCCGATCGTCAGCGGGGGGAAGATGTAGTGGAACGCAATGGTGAGAGCGAACTGGATTCTGGACAGGAGCACAACGTCCATGTGTCGTCTCCTCGGGCTGGATTTTCAGGCCTCGGCCCGTGAGCCTATCAGGCAGGGAATGAAATTAATAGGGCGCAACGGCCCAAACTCCGTGGGTCTTCGCGAACGGGACGATGCGACTCGACACCAGGGAGAGTCAACCGCCGCCCTTCTCGCGGTCTGTCGAGGGTGACGGCCGGTCTTATGAGGCTGGTGATCGAGATCGTTATCGGGCCGGCTCAGGCTTCTCCGCGCGCCACGTCCAGGTGGCCGGATCGTCGTCGAATTCCGGCAGCTGTGGGCTCTGTTCGCCGGCGAGATTCGAGCTCCAGCTCCACACCGTCGCATATTTCAGGAAGCACCCGAATGCGGGCACCCCGCACATGATGAGGCCGCGCACGCCCTCGAGCACACCGAGCTGCAGAACATACGTTCGGAAGAACCGCCACAGAGGTCTGACGAGCACGTGCCAGACGCCGACATTGCGCCGGCCGTCGCGCCACAGCTGCGCGGCGCCCCAGAACGCGTAACGGCGCGTCCTCTCGGCGTACTCCTCGAGCGAGCTGACCATGAGGTGGTCGAGGGCGGCGTCGAGCACCTTCGGCTTGTGGAGGGTCTGCATATCGGCGTGAACGCGGCGGTTCGGGTAACGGGCATATCCGCGGTGGAAGAAGCGGACGACCCGATCGTGCTGCCAGCCGGAAAAGCGGACCTCGCCACCCAGGGCGAAGGTGCGGCGCTTGAGGGAGTAGGCTGTCGCCCGGGCGGGTGCGGTGAGGGTGTTCTCGATTTCGGCCCTCAGCTCCGGAGTCACCCGTTCGTCGGCGTCGAGGATCAGGACCCAGTCGTTCCGGCAGTGGTCGATGGCCCAGTTCTTCTGCGACGCGGCACCGTAGTAGGTGCGGCGAAGGACCTGCACACCGTCGAATTGGCGGGCGATCTCGCGAGTGGCGTCTTGAGAATGTGAGTCGACGACCAGGATTTCGTCACACCACTCCAGTGATTCCAGGCACCCGGCGATGGATTCGGCCTCGTTGTAGGTGGTCACGATCGCCGAGATGCTCCGGCGCTGCGGCTGTACCTGCTCGACCGCCACGGGAAGGAGGGACGCCGTGCGGTACCTCCGATGTGGTACTTCGACGGGTGCGGGGTAGGCGGTCATGTGTACTGTTTCCAGAAGTTCATGCGGGTTCCTTGATGCCATCGACAAAGGTGCTGTTGCCTATTCGGTGTACGGATCGTAACGACGATTCATCCAGTGGCATTCCCCTGGTGTCGTCAGTGGCCTCCGAAGACTCATTCCGTTGCCGGCAACGGAATTGGGGTCATGGAGGTCAGCGGGACCGTTGAGTCTTCGGGAATCGCCCGATTTGATGCCGCGATCGAAGGTCATGGCGAGGAGACCGTGCAGGCAGAAGCTCTTCGTGTCGTGGATTGTCCAGCGGCGTCGCGGCGCGTATCCAGCCACCCACTCAGATCGATCGGTGTCGTACCTCATTTTGATCGATTCAAGAGGCGTCTGAATTCTATTGACTTACAGTAAACCATTGAGTTCTAGTCAGTTATCTTTTTGGCAAGAAACTTGCGAACCTGCATGATGTCAGGTGACTCTGACCAGGCTTTTCGCGGCGGTCCCTGCGTTGCTCGACCAAAGAAGGCACCGGGTGCCGAGAATCGACGAGAGTCGAAAGGAGACAGAGACATGAAGATCAAACCCCTGTCCGACCGGGTGCTCGTGAAGCGGATCGAGGCAAAGGAGGAGGCCCGCGGCGGGATCATCATCCCGGACACGGCCAAGGAGAAACCGCAGGAGGCCGAGGTGGTGGCGGTGGGCGACGGCAAGCTCGACGACAACGGGCAAGCGGATCGCGATGACGGTCGAAGAAGCCGGCGACCGGGTGCTGATCGGCAAGTACTCCGGCCAGGACATCAAGGTCGACGACGTCGAGCACACCATCGTCCGCGAGGACGAGATCTTCGCCATCGTCGTGAAGTGACGGAGGGAAGACATGGCTGGGAAGCAGATCGTCTACTCCGAAGAAGCCCGCGCCAAGATCCTGGCCGGCGTCAACAAGCTCGCCAACGCGGTCAAGGTGACGCTCGGCCCGAAGGGCCGCAACGTCATACTGGAGAAGAAGTTCGGATCGCCGCCCATCACCAAGGACGGGGTCACCGTCGCCAAGGAGATCGAGCTCCCGGACGGGCTCGAGAACATGGGCGCGCAGATGGTGCGCGAGGTCGCGTCCAAGACCTCGGACGTTGCCGGCGACGGCACCACCACCGCCACCGTGCTCGCCCAGTGCATCTACCGCGAGGGCATCAAGAACGTCACCGCCGGCGCCAACCCGATGGAGCTCAAGCGCGGCATCGACCAGGCCACCCGTGTGGCCGCCGACTTCATCAAGGGCCTGGCCAAGCCGGTGGAAGGGGACGCCATCGCCCACGTCGGCACCATCTCCGCCAACGCCGACAAGGAGATCGGCGACATCATCCGGCAGGCCATGGAGAAGGTCGGCAAGGACGGCGTGATCACGGTCGAGGAGGCCAAGGGCCTGGACACCACCCTCGAGGTGGTCGAGGGCATGCGGTTCGACCGCGGCTACCTGTCCCCCTACTTCGTTACCGACGCCGAGCGCATGGAGGTGGTCCTCGAGAGCGCCAAGATCCTCATCTTCGAGAAGAAGATCTCCAACATGAAGGACCTGCTGCCGATCCTCGAGAAGACCGCTGCAGCAGGGCAAGCCCCTCCTGATCGTCGCCGAGGACGTCGACGGCGAGGCCCTCGCCACCCTGGTCGTCAACAAGCTGCGCGGCACCCTGCAGGTGTGCGCGGTCAAGGCGCCGGGCTTCGGCGACCGCCGCAAGGCCATGCTCGAGGACATCGCCATCCTCACCGGCGGCAAGATGGTCTCCGAGGACCTCGGCATCAAGCTCGAGAACGTGACCTGGGACGACCTCGGCACCGCCAAGAAGATCGTCGATCAACAAGGACGACACCACGATCGTGGTCGACGACGACGATCCCAAGAAACAGGAGGCGGTGCTCGGTCGGGTCAGCCAGATCAAGCGCCAGATCGAGGACACGACCTCCGACTACGACCGCGAGAAGCTCCAGGAGCGCCTCGCCAAGCTGGTCGGCGGGGTGGCCCAGATCAAGGTCGGCGCCGCCACCGAGACCGAGATGAAGGAGAAGAAGGCCCGCGTCGAGGACGCGCTGCACGCCACCAAGGCGGCGGTGGAGGAGGGCATCGTGGCCGGCGGCGGGGTGGCCCTGCTGCGCGCCCAGGACGAGGTGGAGAAGCTGCAGAAGAAGCTCACCGGCGACATCCTGACCGGCGCCCGCATCCTGCTGCGCGCCCTCGAGGAGCCAACCCGCCAGATCATCCTCAACACCGGCCTCGACGAGGCGGCGGTGATCGTGCGCGAGATCCGCGCCCAGGGCGGCAACATCGGCTACGACGCACAGGAGGGCAAGATCACCGACATGATCAAGGCCGGCATCATCGACCCTGCCAAGGTGACCCGCAACGCGCTGCTCAACGCGGCCTCGATCGCCGGCCTCCTGCTCCTCACCGAGGCGCTGGTGGCGGAGATCCCGGAGGAGAAGAAGGACGCGATGCCCGGCGGCGACATGGGCGGAATGGGCGGAATGTACTGATCCGACCCGCCATCATTGCTCTGAGGATCCGATTGGTGTCCTTTCGCCGGAGGTTGGATGGCAAGCTTGAATAGAGCGGAAACTGAGACAGGAGAAAATAGATGGATACGTTCAGGGTCCCTTTTGGAGATATCGACCTCGTGGCACCGAAGATCAAGCGCATTCCCGGGATTTCGTCGAGCCCTCTGCAAGCAAAAGAAAAACCAAGAGGTTACTGTCGCCGAGACGGGTTGGCGTAGGCTGGTTGCTGGCCGTTGCGGTGGCCTTTTTCCTCGCGCCCACGATTGTCACCGCGCAGGCTGAAGAAGGGCAAACGCCAGCGAATTCCCACGCGAAGCAATACGGTGACGGATGGGATTGTGACTGGGGGTACCGGAATATAGATCAGCTCTGCGTGGCCGTTCAGATGCCTCCGAATTCCCATCTCGACAACTTCGGCGACGGATGGCAGTGCGATCGGGGTTACCAGAAAGTCAAAGAGGCCTGCGCTGTGGTCGAGGTGCCGGCGAACGCCTTTTTGAATTCCGGCGGTGGCGGATGGGAGTGCGATCTGGGTTACAAACAAGTCGACCAGTCCTGCGTCGCGATCAAGCTCCCTGCCAATGCCTATCTGGTGGCGGACTCATACGGTCGGGATTGGGACTGCGACAGAGGGTATCGAGCGGTCAACGAGAGTTGTGTCACAGTCTTGATACCAGCGAATGCTTTCCTGGATTCCAGCAGTCGCGGATGGCGGTGCGACCGGGGTTACCGGGAAGTCAACGAGGGCTGTGTGATGGTCGAAGTACCCGGGAACGCATTCCTTGATTCCCGGGGACACGACTGGAAGTGTGGTCGAGGCTATCGGAAAGCCGACCAGTCCTGTGTTGCCGTCATCGTGCCCGTGAACGGATACCTTGGAACATCTGGAGACTCTTGGAGTTGTGAACGGGGTTTCCAGCAGAGCGGCAGCCTGTGTGTACCCGTCGAGCCTCCCCAGCAAGCCAATCTCGCACGATCGGGAAGAGACTGGGAATGCAACCGTGGGCACCGGAGAATTGACGATGCTTGCGTTGCGGTCGACGTGCCTCAGTTCGGCTACATCGCCTCCTCGGGACGCGACTGGCAATGTGAGCGGGGTTACAGGGAAAACGGTGGTTCGTGCGTGGCCCTCGTAATGCCGGCGAACGCTCACATCGGTTACTCCGGAAACGACTGGAGCTGCGACCCTGGCTATCGGCGCCAAGGAGAAAGATGTGCTCAGAACGAAGGGTAAGGCACTGGCGTATCTTCCCAATCGCTACTCCGTGCCCCTGGCACGGATCAGGCCGTAGCTCTTGAGTTTTCGGTAGAGCGTCGCCGAGCCGATCCGGAGCTGCTCGGCGGTGCGGGTCTGGTTGCCGCCGTTGAGCTCCAGGACCGCGATAATGTACTCCTTTTCGATTTCGTTGAGCGGCTGTACCGTTCCCCCGTTGACAACCGGTCTGGGGAAGGCCTGGCGGATCTCCTCGGGCAGGTCGTCGAGCTCCACGCGGCGCCCACGCGCGAGTGCGACCGCGCGCTCCATGGCGTTCTCCAGCTCGCGCACGTTGCCTGGCCAGTCATAGCGAAGGAGCTGATCGGCACACCTGGGGGGCGACGCCAGAGATCTTGCGTCCCATCCGAACCGCTGCATCCGCGAGCAGTACTCGAGCAAGCGGTAGGATGTCCTCCCTGCGGTCGCGCAGCGGTGGAACGTCCAGCTCGACCACCTTGAGCCGATAGTAGAGGTCCTGCCGGAAGCCGCCGTCTGCGACCCCGTGGGCGAGATGTCGGTTGGTAGTGGCCAGAACGCGAACATCCACTGATCGGCTCTTGTTCTCCCCAACTCGACGAATCTCCCGCTCCTGGAGCACGCGCAGGAGCTTGACCTGCATGCCCGATGAGATCTCACCGATCTCGTCCAGCAGCAGGGTCCCGTGGTTGGCCGCCTCGAACAGCCCGGGCCGGTCAGACGACGCACCGGTGAACGCACCGCGCGCATGCCCGAACAGCTCACTCTCGAGCAACGTCTCCGTGATGGCGCCGCAGTTGACGGCGACAAACGGCCCGGCGGCGCGCGTCGACTCGTCATGGACGAGGCGGGCGATCCGTTCCTTGCCGACTCCACTTTCACCGGTGATGAGCACCGTGGCATCGACCTTTGCGACGCGTCGTGCCAGCTCCACTACGTGCCGCATCTTCGGGCTCTTGACGACTATTCCCAGCGGCTCCTCCACGTCGCGGGCTACGCGGACCACCGCCTGACGGTGGGCTCGGAGCTTCTCCTCGGCGGCCTTCAGTGCTCTCCGTGACTCTGCTGAGTGAGACATCGAGGCACTCGTCGAGGCGCCCCGAGTCGAAGAACGCCAGGTCACCTGCGCGTTCCTCGCCCCACTGTTCGCGCGTACGCCCTAACAGGTGGCAACCCGCGTGACCTTCGCCCAGGCAGCGATCCTCGATGATGAGTATCTCCTTGCCGCTGGTACGGCTGACGTAGCCGCTCATGAGGCCGCAGATGGTCCAGCACACAGCCGAATCCGAGCGACCAAAGTGCAGCAGGTGCTGCTCCGCCTCGTAGGACGCAAGCAGCATCGCGCCGTTTTTGCTGAGCGGGTCCTCACTTCCCGGTTGGGTGCGGAAGAGCCCCTCGAGGGAGTAGATGTGGGGTCCGGCGCGGCGCCATTCCTCGGTGTTCGCCCACTTGAACTCCTTTTCCATGGCCTCCGCCATGCGCCAGCCGTGGGCGAAGCCGAACTGGGTGAGCACCGCGCGGGCAGCGGTGAGGCCGAAGTTCTCGACCAGATACTGCCGCAGGAGGCCCATGGCCACGGCGTCGAGCAGGAGCGCGCGCTGCCCGGCGAAACGAATCACACCTCCCTCTGGATCGAGCTCCAAGAGCTCATCGTGATGGAGATCCTCAACGCGCATTGCTCACCTCTTTCATTTTGAAGTTACTCTACCTCATTTTGATCGAATACACGAGCAGTCGAGCCCTCCACGAGACTCAACCATCTGGAATCAAGCGTGATAAATCTGTGGCATGGAGTTTGCGTAGATGACTACATGGCCGCAGCGATCCTGATCAGTGTCGCGCCCGATTCCATGGAAACGCGCCGCCGTCGAGTTCGGATTCGCCGCGGTGGGCGGTGCCGCAAGTGGGGAGGAACCATGATCCCGTCACGCAGACTTCTGGTGGTCACAACCGTGGCGGTGGCCGTTGTACTGCTCGCCGGACCCGTCGCCGCCGACTGGAGCGCAGGTGTCGATCTCTACCAACAGGGCCGCTTCGCAGAAGCCGCGATTCACTTCCGGGAGACGGTCGGGTCGAACCCCGATTGGCCTTCGGGCTACCTCATGCTGGGCCGCTGCCAGCTCGCCCTGGAGGAGTACGACGAGGCCCTCGAAAACCTCCGCACCGCCGTCGAGCTGGGTCCAGACGACCCCACCAACACCGTGACCCTGGGCCGAGCGCTGATGACGGTGGACCGTTACACCGAGGCGCGCGAGCTGCTCGACGGTTTCGACCTCGACAGTCTGCCCCCAGAGTGGAAGGCGGAAGTCGCGCGCATGCAGGCGGCCTGCCTGATCGAGGAGGATCGCGCAGCCGATGCGCTGGCGCTGCTCGAGACGCGTCTCGCTGACGACCCGAACAGGGCCGCCCTGCACCGTGCGCTCGCCGACGCCCACAGGGAGGTGGGTGATCGCACGGCGACCCTCGACGACCTGACTCGAGCCTTCCGCCTCGACCCCGCCGACCACGCAAGCGGCCGCTCGGCCGTCACCGCCGCCCTGACGCTGGCGGCCGACGCCGGGAATGACGAGCTCGCGGTCGGCTATTACGGCCGCGCAGTCGAGATCGCCGATGAAATGGCGACTGCCTCACCTGATTACGAGAACACCCTGTTGGCCGGAGAGGCAGCTTTCGCAGCGGGCCGGTTCAGGCCGCTGCCGGCTGGTTCCGCGCTGCGGTCAAGAGCAGGCCCCAGGAACCCACCGCCCAATTCGATCTCGGACGCACCCTGGCGGCCCTCGACCACAACGAGGAGGCCGTCGTCCACCTGCGCGCGGCGCTCGGCGCCGCGCCCGAGGCCGAGCTGGCGATGCACATCCACGGCCAGCTCGGCCGGCTGCTGGCCTGCAGCCTGGAGCTTCCCGAAGCCGCCCGCCACTATCGGGCTGCAGGGGACAATGATGCGTGCCGATCAGATCGACACGCTCGCCGCCGGCTTTCGCGAGGCGCTGGAACGGCTCGCCACCCTGCGAAACTCCACCGCCGAGCTCGCCCGGATGGAGGCAGAGTTGGATGAGCTCGGTGACGCCAAGGGTGTGAGGGCGCTGGCCGACCGCAGGTGGGTCATGGGTCAGGAAATCGCCGGAATCGAGGACAACCTGTCGGAGGTGCGCGCGGCTCTTTGCTGGTAAACCGGAGATCGCGCCGGGTGTCGCTCCTCATTTGCTGGAAGGCCTAGCTGCACATCTATCGGCGCCTGACTCCCACGATGGCGCCTGGACACGCGGCCCCAAGGGCCGCCAGAAAGGAAACATGTCATGAAGAGCAAGAGATTCGCATTGATGATGGTGGCGGCGGTGATGCTTGTCTACGGGGTCGCCGAGGCGACCGAGGTGACCCTCAATCAGGTGACCTTCCCCGAACGCAACGAGATCGAGATCGACTTTGTCCGTGACCAGCGCGCGCCCGAGGCCACGATGATTGCCGAGGTCGAGTATGGCGAGGGACAGGCCGAAATGAACATTCGCTACAAAGAGATGAAACCGGCGATCCTCTTCGCCGGCGATGTCACCTGCTACGTCCTGTGGGCGGTGACCCGCGACGGCACGGTGGAAAACATGGGTGAGCTATGGGTCCGGGAAGCCTCGGAGACTGTCGAGTACTCGACCGGCTTGAAATCGTTCGCGATGATGGTGACCGCTGAAGCCCACCCTCTGGTTTCGGAGCCCTCAGAGCTCGTGATGTTCCGATCGCTGGCGGCCAAGGGCAAAAAGGTGACGTCGGCGCAGTTCAACTTTTCCGGCTTCAGGCCGGCGCCCGTGATTGAGTATCCGTCGGTTGCGCGGGTGATCTGGGACCGCAGCGAACCGCTCGATCTCCGACAGGCCGAAAAGGCCTATGAGCTGGCCGTGAACGCCGGCGCCGAGGCCTATGCGCCGACCCAACTCCTCCGGGCTCGGACGATGCTGGCCCAGGCCAGCGGTTTCACGACCGCGAAAAAGAATAAGGCGGCAGTAGACTACAGTCGCCGATCGCTGTCACTGAGCGCCGAGGCGTTGCAGGTGACATCCAGACGTAAGGAAGCAGAGGCTGTCGAGGCGGAGATCGCCCGCCGGACGGCGGAGATGGAGGCCCTCGCTGCGCGGGCCGGTGAGGCCGAGGCCAGCGCGGCCACAGCTACAGCCGCCCTCGTGGAGGCAGATCGCGCCATCGAAGAGGTCCAGCGGTCTCGCACCGAGGCCGAGGCGGCGGTGCTCGCGGCCCAGGGTGAACTTACACGCATCGAATCCGAGCGTGTCGCGCTCGCGGCCTCGGTTTTGGCCCTCGAAGGACAGTCGGCGGCACTCGAACGCGAAAAGGCCGAGCTGTCGGCGCGGCTTCAAGGGGCCCTGTCGCAGGTCGCCGATACCAAGGAGTCGGCGCGCGGGATGATTGTCAGCCTGCCCGACATTCTCTTCGACCTCAACGAGGCCACGTTGAAGAACGAGGCCAAGATCGTGATCGCGAAGCTGGCGGGGATTTTCCTCATCCTCCCCGAGCTCAATCTACGGGTGGAGGGGCACACGGACTCTACGGGCAGCGCTGACTACAACCAGGTGTTGTCCGAGCGCCGTGCATTCTCGGTGAGGGATTTCCTCGCCCAGCAGGAGATCGGGGGTCAGCGCATGGTCGCGGTCGGCTACGGTCTGACACGCCCGGAGGCCGACAACTCCACCCGCGATGGTCGGGCCAGCAACCGCCGGGTCGAGATCGTCATCGGCGAGGGAGTGATCTCCGCCAATTGATCATAAAGGTGCTAGGTTCGTACATTCGTAAAGGTGCCAGGTTCGTACATTTAGAGCCCCTTGGGCCAGCAAGTCCTTTTGGGGACGCGCACGCCGCATCAGCAGCAGAGAGGACACGAAGAATCCTGAAGAACTGTGGAGATTGCGAACCTTGCGGATTCGGCCCAACCCATGGCTTCGGCCCCAGGTGAACAGAGGATCAGTATGTCGATGCCCCAAAAACGGACTTCATAATGACGAACGTCCACAAGACCGTCATCGCGGCTCCACCCTTGTCGGAAGAACCGATCCGCGCCGAGATCTTCGGCATCGAGCGCTTGGAGCGACACGCTGAGAGTCTGGCGGCGGCCCAGCACACAACTGAGAAACCCTCCAGGGGTCGGAATCTCCTCGCCCGGGTAGACGACGACGCGAAAGTCCTTCTGGCCTCGTACCGGGATATTGCCAATGCCGTGCAGGAGAAGAAGGAGATCACACCCGCCTCGGAGTGGCTCCTCGATAACTTCCATATCGTCGACGAGCAAATCCGGGACATCCGGGACCACCTCCCGAAAAGCTACTACCGCCTGCTGCCCAAGATCGCCGAGGGCCACCTTGCGGGACACCCGCGCGTCTACGGGCTGGCCTGGGCCTACGTTGCCCATACCGACAGTCGGTTCCAGCTCGGCACGCTGCAGCCGTTTGTCCGCGCCTATCAGCGCGTCCAGCCGCTCACCATCGGCGAGGGGTGGGCGATCGCCATCCACCTCCGCGTGGCCCTGGTGGAAAATCTGCGGCGGTTGGCGTCGCTGATCGTTCGCTCCCGTCAGGCGCGTGCCAGGGCCGACGAAATGGCGGACCGTCTGCTGGGCCTGAGCGGTCGACCGGTGGAACCGGCAGAGGAAGTTCTGCGGCGGGTGGGCGACGCCCCCCTGGCCGACGCTTTCGCCATGCAACTCTTCCAGCGGCTTCGCGACCAGGACCCTTCGATCTTGCCGGCCCTGGACTGGCTCAACGAGAAGCTCAGCGCCCAGGGGACGTCGGCCGACGAAGTGGTCGCTCAGGAGCAACTTGCCCAGGGCGCGGCCAACGTCACGGTCCGCAACATCATCACCAGCATGCAATGGATGGCCTCCATCGACTGGACCGACTTTTTCGAGTCCGTCAGCTTGGTGGACGAGGTCCTCCGTGCCGTCCCCGGCTTCGCGGAGTTGGATCCCGAGACACGGAGCGTGTGCCGAGCTCAGATCGAGTTGCTCTCCCGAGGTTCGGGGCACCCGGAAATCGAGGTGGCACGGAAGGCCGTCAGTTTGGCGTACGACGCCGGCCGGGAGAAAGTGCAGGGGGCTCGCCCCGGCGCGGGGGAGGCGGATGAGACCGAACTACCGTTCCCGGAGAGCGAACGGGAACTTCCCGGCGGTTCCCGGCCTGCCGAGGAATATCCGGCGTACTACATTCTGTCCCGGGGAAGGCTGGATTTCGAGAAGCGACTGGGCTTTCGTGTTCCGTTGCGAAACCGGCTCCGCCGCTTCTATCGCGCCCATGCGACCGGTGGATATCTGGGAGCGATCGCCGGCCTCACCGCCGCCCTGATCTCCGGCCCTCTATTCCTCACCTGGACTGCCGGGGCGGCCCTTCCGGTTCTCGTCCTTCTGGGAATCCTGGGTCTCGGTCCCGCCTCGGAGATCGCGGTATCCCTGGTCAACCGCCTGGTGACGTTGCTCGTTGCACCGAGGTTGCACACCAAGCTCGAGCTCTCCCAAGGGGTGCCTCCGGAGTATCGCACCGTGGTCGTCGTGCCCACGTTTCTCAACAGCCAAGCCGACGTTGAAGAGCAGGTCGAGCGGCTCGAGGTGCACTACCTGGCGAATTCCGAAGGGCATCTCCACTTTGCCCTTCTTTCCGACTGGAGGGACGCCGACCAGGAGCACATGCCTGGAGACGATGCGCTCCTGGCCTCCCTGATCGACGGCATCGCGCGCCTCAATGAAAAGTACGAGGGCCCGCCGGGAGGGGGAAAGCGATTCCTCGTGCTGCACCGCCGGCGTCTCTGGAACGAGGGGGAAGGCAAGTGGATCGGATGGGAGAGGAAGCGTGGAAAGCTTCACGAGCTGAACCGCCTTCTTCGTGGCGCCGCGGACACCACGTTTCTCTCGATCGACGGACAGCCGCCCACGGTACCCCCGGGGGTTCGCTACGTCATCACGCTGGATGCCGACACCCGGCTCCCGACAGGGGCCGCCTACCGTTTGATCGGAGCGATTGCGCACCCCTTCAATCGGCCACGGCTCGATCCGCAGAAGGGGCGCGTCGTCGAAGGCTACGGGATCCTGCAGCCCCGGATCACGCCGTCGTTGCCGACCGGCCCCCGCAGCACGACCTACCAACGGATCGTCTCGGGCCCTGGAGGCGTGGACCCCTACGCGGCGGCGGTGTCTGATGTGTATCAGGATCTCTTCGAGGGAGGTTCCTATACGGGCAAGGGGATCTACGACGTCGATATCTTCGAGGCGGCGTTGGCGGGGAAGGTACCGGAGAACGCTCTCCTCAGCCACGATCTTTTCGAGGGCGTGTTCGCGCGCGCGGGGCTGCTGACCGATGTGGATCTCTTCGAGGAGTTCCCCAACAACTACGAGGTGGCCGCCCGCCGCCGCCATCGCTGGGTGCGGGGCGATTGGCAGCTTCTGCCGTGGATTCTGGGCCATGCCCGTGACGCTGCGGGGCGGAAGCAGAGGGTTCATATTTCCACCGCGAGCCGATGGAAGATGGTGGACAATCTCCGCCGCAGCCTCGTCGAGCTCTCATCGTTTCTCGTGCTGGTGGCTGCCTGGATCCTGCCCGCCGTTCCTCCACTCGTCTGGGCCGGTCTGATCATCGCGTCGATCGCGGTGCCGGCCTTCATTCCGGTTCTCGACAACCTCACTCCACGGCGCTCGCGGATCTCCAAGCGAAGCCACCTGCGCGCTGTGGGCCGGGACACGTCCGTGGCATTGTCGCAGAGCTTCCTCGGCATCACCATGCTCGCCGACCAGGCATGGCTCATGGCAGATGCCATCGTGCGCACGCTCGGCAGGCTCTACCTGACGAGGCGGAACCTCCTCGAGTGGATGACCGCCGCGCAGATGGACTACGGAGACAACCTGACGCCGAGGGCTTTTTACAGGGACCTTCGCTGGGGCGTGGTTGTCGCTTTGGGCGCCGGCTTGCTGTGCGCTGTGCTCAAACCGGAAGCCTGGTCCGTGGCGACACCATTCATTCTCCTCTGGGTGCTGGCGCCTGCTATTGCGTGGCGCATCAGCACCCCCTCGAAGGTGACGACGACAAAGGCTCTCTCCACCCGGGAGATGCGCTCGTTGCGGCTCATCGCCCGCCGGACCTGGCGCTTCTTCGAGACGTTTGTGAACGAGAATGAGCACGCCCTCCCGCCGGACAACTTCCAAGAGGATCCCGAGCCCGTCAGGGCGCACCGCACCTCGCCGACCAATCTGGGCCTCTATCTGCTCAGTACGATGGCCGCCCATGACTTCGGCTGGATCGGAATTCTGGACACCGCGGAACGGCTCGAGGCCACGCTGCAGACCATGGACAAACTGCACCGCATCCGCGGCCATTTCTGCAACTGGTACGACACTCGGGACCTCCGGCCGCTGGAGCCGATATACATTTCCACTGTGGACAGCGGCAATCTGGCGGGGCACCTGATCGCCCTGGCTCAGGCATGTCGCGAGCTCATGCATCGCCCTCCCTTCGGCCCAAAGGTCCTGGAAGGACTCAGGGACGCTCTCGATCTCGTTCTCGAGTCGGCGGAACAGGCCGAACATCCGCAGCGTACGCAAACGGTCACGTCGGCACAGCTGCGCGACGCCGCGGAAGGCATGCTGGCGTACCTGGAGGATCCCCCAACGGTTGTCACCGAATGGGTCCAGCGCCTCGAGGAGCTCAGGGCTCAGGCGGAGCAGCTCCTGGATATCGCACGCACCCTTTCCAGCAGAGCCGACGACGGGCGCACGTCGGAGATCCGCGTCTGGGCCAGGGCCATTCGGGACTCCATCCGGAGCCACGCCCGGGATATTGACACGGCCTTGCTCTTCGAGAGTCTTGATGGGCCCCGGAGGGCGGAGAGCAGCCTTGGTCAGCGCCTCTCCGACCTCGCGCTCCGCGCCGAAGCGATGGTCCAGGCCATGGACTTCCAGTTTCTTCTCGACCCCTCGCGCAAAATCTTCTCCATCGGTTTCCGCGTGGCCGATAACATGCTCGACCCAGGCTGCTACGACCTCCTGGCCTCCGAGGCCAGACTGGCGAGCTTTGTCGCCATCGCCAAGGGCGACGTTTCGCCCAGGCACTGGTTCCGTCTCGGCCGGGCCCTGACGCCGGTGGGCCGTGGGGCGGCCCTCGTCTCGTGGTCGGGGTCGATGTTCGAGTACCTGATGCCGCTCCTGGTGATGCGGCAACCCGCCCACAGCCTTCTCGACCTCACCTGCCGGCTGGTGGTGGGGAATCAGATCCGGTATGGCGCGGACCGGAAGGTCCCGTGGGGGGTCTCCGAGTCAGCCTACAACGTTCGCGACGTACACCTCACGTATCAGTACTCGGATTTCGGTGTGCCCGGCCTGGGGTTCAAGCGGGGGCTGAGCGAGGATGTCGTCGTGGCTCCCTATGCCACCGCCCTCGCGGCGATGGTGGACCCGAGTGCCGCGGTGAAGAATTTCGCGCGCCTCGAGGGAGCCGGAGCCCGAGGCGCCTACGGCTTCTATGAAGCACTCGACTACACCCCCTCGAGGCTGCCGGAAGAGGACCTGGTGGCGGTGGTTCGCGCATATATGTCCCATCACCAGGGAATGACCATCGTCGCCCTGGCGAACGTGGTGCACGACGGCGTCACCCGGCGGCGCTTTCACGCCCATCCCCTGGTCCGGGCAGCGGAACTCCTCCTCCAGGAGCGGACGCCGCGCGCGGTGGCGGTGGCCCGACCGCGGGCCGAGGAGGTGCGGGTGACGCCGCTCGTCCGCGAACTCGTTCCCCCGACCCTGCGCCGATTTGAATCGCCGCACGACATCACGCCCCGTACCCATCTCCTGTCGAACGGCCGCTACACGGTGATGGTCACGGCCGCGGGCGCCGGCTTCAGCCGATGGGGCAACCTTGCCGTCACCCGTTGGCGGGAGGACACGACGTGTGATGATTGGGGCTCGTTCATCTTTCTGCGGGACGCGAAAACCGGTGACGTCTGGTCGGCCGGCTTCCAGCCCAGCGGGACCGAAGCAGACGCCTACGACGTCGTCTATTCCGAGGACCGGGCCAAGATCATGCAGCGCCATCGGTCCGTGTCAACCGCCCTCGAGATCGTGGTCTCCCCTGAGGACGACGCCGAGCTCCGCCGACTGACGGTCACCAATCTCGAGGACAGGGATCGTGAGATCGACGTCACGTCCTATGCCGAGGTCGTGTTGGCGCCGCAGGGCGCCGACGACGCCCATCCCGCGTTTTCGAACCTCTTCGTGGAGACGGAATTCGTTTCCGAACTCGGGACCCTACTCGCTTCACGACGCCCGCGGTCGGCGGACGAGCCCCGGGTCTGGCTGGCCCATCTGATCGCGCTCGACGGGGAGACGCTCGACACGTTGCAATACGAGAGCGACCGCGCACGCTTTTTGGGCCGCGGCAGAGGAGTTCGGACGTCGCTGTCCGTGGTCGACGGGGAGCCCCTTTCGAACACGGCAGGAACTGTTTTGGATCCCATCATGAGCTTACGCCGGCGAGTGGTGATCCCCGGTCGCGGAACAGTCCATCTCGTGTTCACGACGCTCGTCGCATATTCCCGGGAAGAGGCCCTCGCGACGGCTGAAAAATACCGCCAGCGGGAAACCTTCGAGCGGGAGAGCTCGCTGGCCTGGACCCAGGCCCAGGTCCAGCTGCACCACCTCCGGATCACGCAAGACGAAGCGCATCTCTTCCAACGCCTGGCCAATCGTCTGCTGTACGTCGATCCCACCCTGCGCGCGGCGCCTCAGGTACTGACCAAAAACCGCAGCGGCCAGCCCGGGCTCTGGGCCTACGGGATCTCCGGCGATCTTCCGATCGCTCTGGTGCAGATCGAAACGGAAGAGGAACGGGAGGTCGCGAGGCAGCTCCTGCGGGCGCACGAGTACTGGTATCGGAAGGGGATTCCTGCCGACCTGGTGATCCTGAATGCGCAAGGCACCTCCTACGCACCGGGCCTTCAGGAGTCTCTCGAAACCATGGTGCGAGCCAGCCATTTGGCGTCAGGCCACGAGACGCATCGGGAACATGGAGGCGTCTTCGTGCTCAGGGCCGACCTCGTACCATCAACGGACCAGGTCCTGCTGCACGCCGCCGCACGAGTCGTGGTGCTGGCGCGCCGGGGTTCATTGTCCGAGCAGGTGGTTCGGCTGGGGAGGTCGAGGCCGGGGCCGGTTCCGCGTCGGCTCAGGGCGCTGCCCGAGTCGACGAAGACCGTTGCCCCTCCCGCCATGGATCTCGAGTTTTTCAATGGCATCGGTGGATTCACACCCGACGGTCGGGAATACGTCACGGCCCTGGGCGCGGGGCAATGGACCCCTGCCCCCTGGATCAACGTGGTGGCCAACCCGGACTTCGGTTTCCAGGCCTCCGAGGCGGGCTCGGGCTTTACGTGGTCTGTGAACAGCCGGGAGAACAAGCTCACGCCATGGTCGAACGATCCTATCGGCGACCCTCCGGGCGAGACCTTCTATGTCCAGGATGAGGAGAGTGGTCACGTATGGGGACCGACCATGCTCCCGATCCGCGAAGGAAGCTCGCCATATGTCATTCGCCACGGCCAGGGCTACAGTCGCTTCGAGCACACATCCAACGGCATCGCACTGAAACTCGTGCAGTTCGTGCCTCCGCGGGACCCGGTCAAGATTTCCCGCCTCACCGTCGAGAATCGGTCCAGCCGCAAACGGCGGCTTTCCATCACGGCGTATGCGGAGTGGGTGTTGGGGGTCGAGCGGAGCGGCTCCGCGGAGTACGTGGTTACCGAACTCGATCCGGCGACCGGAGCCATGTTCGCGCGAAATGCCTGGAACGGGGAGTTCGCGGGCCGGGTCGCATTGGCCGATCTGGGTGGACGTCAGACCTCGTGTACCGGCGACCGCCTCGAGTTCCTGGGCCGGAACGCCTGCCTCGCACATCCCGCTTCGTTAGAGCGGGGCCGGGAGCTTTCGGGGAAGATCGGAGCCGGCCTCGACCCTTGCGCAGCGCTGCAGGCGAAGGTGGAGCTCGAACCGGAAGAACGCACCGAGGTCGTATTCATGCTGGGCCAAGGGGATAGCCTCGTTGACGCCCGATCCCTGGTCGAACGCTATCGCAGGGTGGACGTGGATGCGGTCCTCCTCGAGGTCTCGGAAGGCTGGGACCGGGTGCTGGACGTTGTTCAGGTGAAGACTCCCGAGCCCTCGATGGACCTCCTCCTCAACCGCTGGCTTCTCTATCAGACCCTTTCCTGCCGAGTCTGGTCCCGCTCTGCCTTCTACCAGGCTGGGGGGGCGTATGGATTCCGCGACCAACTCCAGGACGTCCTCGCCCTGGTGGTGACGCGACCCGATATCGTGCGCGAACACCTCCTCAGGGCCGCCGCCCGGCAGTTCCCTGAAGGCGATGTCCAGCACTGGTGGCATCCACCGACGGGGCGTGGAGTGCGCACCCGAATCTCCGACGACCGACTCTGGCTGCCCTATGCGGCGGTCCGTTATCTCCGGACGACCGAAGATCAGACGGTCCTCGACGAGGAGGTTCCGTGGCTCGAGGGTCCGCCCCTGGAGGAGGACCAACAGGAAGCCTATTTCGAGCCCAAGCAGTCAGAAGAGCGGGCGACCCTGTACGAGCACTGCGCGCGGGCCCTGGACTGTAGCCTCGAAGTGGGCAGCCATGGCCTTCCCTTGATCGGGGCCGGAGATTGGAACGACGGCATGAACCGCGTCGGCCATGAGGGCCGCGGAGAAAGCGTCTGGCTGGGCTGGTTTCTCCTCATGAACCTGAAAGACTTCGCCGGCATCGCCGAATCCCGCGGGGACTTCGAGCGTGCGCTACTGTGGCGGAGCAGGGCCGCTTCGCTCGAGGTTTCGCTGGAGGCAGAAGCGTGGGACGGGGAGTGGTACAAGCGCGCCTTCTTCGATGACGGGACGCCGCTCGGTTCGGCGGAGAACGACGAGTGCCAGATCGACTCCATAGCCCAGTCGTGGGCGGTCATCTCCGGTGCCGGCGACACGGAGCGGGCACGCCGGGCCATGGAGTCCGTGGAGCAGCGTCTCGTCCGGCGCGACGACCGTCTGATGATGCTTTTCTCGCCGCCATTCGACCAGACACCCCTGGACCCCGGATACGTCAAGGGGTATCTCCCCGGTGTCCGCGAAAACGGCGGGCAGTACACCCATGCGGCGATCTGGTCGGCCATTGCTCTGGCCATGCTTGGCGAGGGAGACAAAGCCGTCGATCTGTTCAAGTTGCTGAGCCCCATCCACCATGCCAACGACCGCGCAAGTGTTGACGTGTACAAGGTGGAGCCGTACGCCGTGGTCGCGGATGTCTATTCCGAGCCGCCTCACGTCGGGCGGGGAGGATGGACCTGGTACACCGGGGCTGCAGGCTGGCTCTACCGCCTCGGCCTGGAGTCGATTCTCGGATTCCAGAAGCGAGGTTCCGCCCTCAGTATCGATCCGTGCATTCCCAAGGGGTGGAAAAGCTTCGAGGTCACCTACCGTTTTGGCAGCACGCTCTACCGGATCACTGTCGAGAACCCGAAGGGAGTCTGCCGAGGGGTGTCCTGCGTCACTCTTGACGGAACCACGCTGCCAGGAGGAGCCCGTGTCCCCCTCGCCGATGATGGCCGCGAGCACCAGGTTCATGTGGTTCTCGGAAGGTCGTCGAGCCATGGGTTCGAAGTCGGCGTCGTCCCCTCCGTCAAGGAAGATGAGAAATCTTGATGTTCCTCTCGATGACCCGACGAGAATCGCTCCTTCATCTTGAGGGGATGGCAATTCATTTTGACTGACCCAACTGGCAACTAGAGATTTTGAACTTTCGTAAAATATAGTAATCAAAAGACTTTAGTCGGTGGCACGATAGATGCAAGTTGTGTAGGTGGGCAGCCCACTGCAATGGACACTCAAAGCCCTTGAAAAACTGTGGAGACTGCGAGCCTGGCGGATTTGGGTCGACATACGGTTTCAGCCCCAGGTGAGATGAACAGCCAGCAACCCGCAGGCGTCCTTTCGCCGGCCCTGGGGACGACGCCCCTGGAAGCTCGGGCGGCCGAAATCAGCGGATGACCGCTCTGTCCTGACAGGGAATGAAAGGAGGGCCCCATGAGTACCAACGCACACACGACCGTACAGCTCGGCGACCTGGTCGCGGGGGCCTTCGACCGGGCCGCGCAGTGTCATTCCGATTCGCGGAGTGTTTCTTTTCTGGTCGCCAGGGCCATGGAACACATCTTGTGGCGCGCCGGCAAGGAATCGGCCTCCAGTCATGTGTCCGGGCTCTTGCCATTAGGGGACTTCAGGCCACTGTTGGCGCTCCGAGCCGCCGGAGGTCAGTCCGGCCCATCGACCTCCAATGAAGTGGATGTGGGTCGATGATCACTTTACGCAGGGCCGGGGAGCGCCTCCACGACCAGCGCCGCAAGCAGGAAACCTGGCACACGTTCTGCCCAGGGGAGCGAACGAACCTGCTTGCTGTTGGTTTTGGGGCCGTTGAGAACCTCAGCGAAAACCGTCTCCCTCCGGGCGGTGTCTCTGCGACCCATCCACCTCAAGAAACAGAGATCGTCACCTACATCTACAAGGGCGCGCTGGCGCAGGAGGACTCGACTGGAAGCTCGGGCGTGGTTCACGCGGGCGAGTTCCAGTGCATGACCACCGGCCGTGCTATCCGCCACAAGGAGACGAACGCGTCACGGACCGACTGGGCGCACATCTTTCGGATCTCCCTGCGCCCCTCGGAGGTCGGGCTGGAGTGTGTTCACGAACAAAAGCGCTTCGCGGCAGCACGGCGCCATAACGTGTTGTGTGTCGTCGCGTCCCCGGGCGGGAACAACGGATCGCTGCGGTTGCTCCAGGACGCCACCATTTGCTCGACCATACTCGACCCTGGACGTCACGTAGTCCACGAGCTGATGCCGGGGCGATGCGCCTGGCTCCATGTCATCTGCGGCGAAGCGACTCTGCAGGATCTCGTCCTGACCCAAGGTGACGGCGTGGGCGTGACGATGGAGCGATCGGTCTCGCTCACGGCACAAGAAGAGACAGAGATTCTCCTTGTCGACCTCTGTGAACAGGGGCCCAGACCTCCCGGGAACTGAGACGTTCCATGCGAGGCGTACGATTTCGGATGGCGCGAATCCTCGATTTCGCGCAAGTGCGGCGAGGTGCGGAGATCAGCGAGAGTCTGCCACGACGTCATATATCGAATGTTCTCTGCCCTTTTCGATTGCCCAAATCACATTGCCATAGTCGAAGTGCCAGTACTCTGTCATATCGCACACAAAGTCTTCTTTTTCAAAAAGATCCATCAGGATTTTCCGATTTTTCTTCGCTTCAGACGAAATGTCCGGATGCAGTGGATAACACTTCCTGTTGAGATCAATTTTGAATCCGTCGTTGGTTCCAAACTCCATAACGCAATCGTTTTCTGAATCCCATATCAGGGCATCCACCGCCCCGCCGGTCGAGTGCATGGAACCTTCTCTTGGAGCAGTGAATTCCAAGGTGATCTGTTCAATCTCATCAGAGCTCTTCCCTGGATTCTGATTCCGTGCGACCTGGAGATTCCTGTCCCACAAGAGCTGTTGGTGTTCAAAAGACCTCCATGCGGAACGGATGACAAGTTTCTTATTCATGTCACCTATCACCTTGCTGATTCGCCCGATCTTCTCGTGAACAGCTGTTCTGACAAGGTATCTGTAGTCCTTCATGATCGATGGCTCGAATACCAATTCAAATCCGGATTCCAAGAGGCTGATGAGTGGGGAACCATCGTCGTTGATCGGCATGGATGGAACACGCTGCCTCTGCAAACGATGTTGGCGTTCGACCATTCTGCAATATTCTTCAGCACTCATGGCAGAGTCCTCCTGGTCAATCGTACGCACCAGTTGATCGGCGGCCGGTACGACTGGCCTGTCACCTTAGTCGTTCCGCGACCCCCTGACCAGGATCTCCGGGCGATATTCCATCAAATTGATTGATATCAGTTCATTTTGATCTCGTGTGCTCTCAAGATAATCGCCCATTTTCAGCATAAATTGCGCAAATCCAAGCAAATACGTGGACAGGCCCGACGGGAAGACGTCTTTTGTAGTTGTGGCGCAAGTCTTGCTCTTATCAAAAACCACGGAGGTCTGCTGGGGCGTGACTCTGGCTCTCCTGCGTATCTGGAGGGTCAAGGAGGATTGCTCATGTACAGAGAATCAATTGGGGTGTTTCCGATACGAGAGATGGCTCTCGTCTACGGTGAAGGACAACTGGGAAAGCTGGATGGCAAGGTCACCAATGGGCTGGTACGGCACTCGGAGAAATATCAGATCACTGGCGTCACGGACAGCACCAAGGCCGGGATGGATGCAGGTGAGTTCCTTGATGGAGTGAAAAACGGGATCCCCGTGTTCCGGGACCTCGAGGATGCCATCGAGAAGCTCGATTATGTTCCGAAGTACTTCATCTATGGCATTGCCCCACTCGCGTCCTACCTCACCAAACAGCAGAGAGAGACAATCTTCGCTGCCATGGAAAAGGGCATGGACATCGTCAACGGTCTCCCAGAGTTCCTCACCGAAGACGAAGAGTTCATGCAGAAGGCAAGTGCATGTGATGTGCAGATTCACGATATCAGGAAACCACCACTGAGAAAGGACCTGCACCTCTTCAGTGGATCCATCCTCCAAGTCAAAACCCCAGTTATTACTGTGTTTGGCACAGATTGCGCGGTTGGAAAACGGACCTCTGCGGTTCTTCTCGTAGAGACACTCCGGAGGCGAGGCATGAAAACCGCGTTCGTGGCAACCGGTCAGACTGGATTGCTCCAGGGCGCCAAGTACGGCGTTGCAGTGGATGTCTTGAGCTCGGGTTTTCAGACAGGAGAGGTCGAGAACGAGATCGTGAGGGCTGATGAGGCGGAGCACCCGGACATCATCGTTGTGGAAGGGCAAGGTGCACTGAGCCATCCAGCATTCACATCTTCAACCGCGATCATCAGAGGAGCGAAGCCACGAGCGATCATTCTTCAGCACCCGCCAAAAAGAAAAGACCGATGTGACTTCCCTGGTATTCCAATGCCCACTCTCGAGAGTGAAATCGAGTTGATTGAAATCATCTCTGGTGCGAAGGTCATTGCGCTGACTGTGAACCATGAAGACATGACGGACAAAGAGATCGACGAAACTGTGGCTGCGTATGAACGCAGCTTTGGGCTGCCGACAATGGATGTGCTGAAGCATGGATGCGAAAAGATTGTGAGTCGGCTCCTCGAGGTCTTTCCAGAACTTCAGAAGACGCTCAGCATCGCGTCATGACGGCGCCGAGGATTGAGATCGATCTCGAGAAGATCTCACAGAATGCAACGAGACTTCGGGAACTCTATGAATCCAAGGGTATCGGCATCATCGGTGTGACAAAGGTCGTCTGTGGAGATCCGGTGATTGCTGATGTCCTCGTAAAAACTGGCATCGGAACTCTCGCCGACTCGAGATTGCAGAACATCTCGAGGATGCGCCAGGCTGGGATTCAGGCGGAGTATGTTCTCTTGCGGACGCCAGCGCCAAGCCAGGCCGAATCCACAGTGAAATACGCTGACATCAGCCTGAATTCAGAGTTTTCTGTCATCGAGGAGCTGTCCAAATTTGCGATCGGGGCGAACGTGACGCACAAGATCATCCTCATGGTGGAAATGGGTGATCTGAGAGAAGGCATTCTTCCTGCGGATCTGGAGGAGACCGTCGAGCGGGTTCTCGGCCAGAAAGGAATCGTCCTGGCAGGCATCGGCACCAACCTGGCCTGTTTTGGAGGAATCAAGCCGGACGCGGAGAACATCGATCGTCTCTCATCCCTCGCCGGCGAAATCGAAGAGAAGTTCGGCGTGGCACTGCAGTATGTCTCCGGCGGAAACTCCGCCAACTATGACTGGTTCATGGGCGCCCATGACGTGGGAAAGGTCAACAATTTGAGGTTGGGAGAGTCGATCTTCCTGGGGTGTGAAACCGTTCATCGGAAACCGATTCCGGGTCTATTCACCGATGCCTTCAAGCTTCAAGCAGAGGTCATTGAATCAAAAATTAAACCATCCAAGCCCCATGGGGATATCTGTCAGGACGCCTTCGGGAATGTGCCTGAATTCTCAGATCGGGGACAGATGAGAAGAGTCATTCTCGGCATGGGTTTGCAGGATGTGCTCGTCGCAGGGCTCAGACCCTGCATGGATGTCGAGATCCTCGGAGCAAGTAGTGATCACATCCTGTTGAATGCCAAGGAGTTGGACTTGAAGGTTGGTGACGAGGTGGATTTCGACCTCAACTACGGGGCGTTGCTTTCGTCAATGACGTCCCCCTATGTGGCGAAAACCTATACCGACAGCTCGTGGAACAGTCCACGGACGTCGAGTATGAGGGTGGCCTCGCAGGAAACGGGGTCAAATCGGGGAACAGAACGCCTGTACCCTTGAAAGTCGTACCGGTGAATGAGTCTTGGGCCCCCGCAACCATCAAACAAAAAGGCCGCCATAGGCGGCCTTGCGTTTGATGGTTGCGGGGGGGGGATTTGAACCCCCGACCTTTGGGTTATGAGCCCAACGAGCTACCGGACTGCTCCACCCCGCGTCATTTAGGGAGGGCGAGTATAGGAGTCGGGGTGGGGCCTGTCAAGGGAGCGGGACCGGGTGGAGGGGTCGGCGTGATGAGCAGCACGACGGTCTCGCCGGGGCGGACCCAGCCGAGCTCCCGCCTGGCGATGGATTCAACCGCGGCGGGGTCGGTGCGAATAGCCTCGAGGGTCTTCTGCAGCTCGTCGATATTCTCCTGCAGCTCGATCTTGTGCTCCTCGAGGCGTTGGCGCTCCTCTTCGACCCGAGCGAGTTCTTCAAAGCCGTGGGTGACGATCGACGACAGCAGACCCAGGACGACCAACGCCACCAGAGCCAGCAGGATGTACGGTACTCGCCTCATCCTCTCCCGTGGGCCAGCGCCGCGATGCCGCGGTAACGGGCGACGTCCTCCAACTCCTCCTCGATCCGGAGGAGGCGGTTGTACTTGGCGATGCGGTCGGTTCGACACGCTGAGCCTGTCTTGATCTGGCCGGTGTTGAGTGCGACTGCGAGGTCGGCGATGGTGGTGTCCTCGGTCTCACCCGAGCGGTGAGAGATCACTGCAGTCCACCCGGCCTTGTGGGCCATCTCGACGGCGTCGAGGGTTTCTGAAAGGGTGCCGATCTGGTTGAGCTTGATGAGAACCGAGTTGGCGACGCCCTTTTCGATGCCTTCGCGGACGATCTCGGGGTTGGTGACGAAGATGTCGTCGCCGACGATCTGGATCTTGTCTCCGATGGCGGCCATCAGCTTCTTCCAGCCGTCCCAGTCGCCCTCGGCAAGTCCGTCCTCGATGGAGACGATGGGGAAGTCGTCGACCAGCGATGCATAGACCTCGATCATCTCTTCAGAGGAGAGACCTTCGCGGCCTTCGCCGGTGAGATTGTATTTCCCGTCGGCGAAGAACTCGGAGGCTGCGGGATCCATGGCGAGGGCAACCTGGTCGCCGGGAGAGTAACCCGCGGCGTCAATCGCCTCCATGATCAGCTCGAGAGCGGCGCGATTGGACGGCAGGTTCGGCGCGAACCCCCCCTCGTCGCCGACTGCGGTTGCCAGCCCGCGTTTTCCCAACACCTTTTTCAGGGTGTGGAAGATTTCGACGCCGGCGCGCAGCCCTTCGGAAAAGGTGCTGAAGCCGACCGGCATGACCATGAACTCCTGGAAGTCCACCGAGTTGTCGGCATGGGCGCCGCCATTGAGGATGTTCATCATCGGCACCGGTAATTCGCGGGCGCCGCAGCCGCCGAGATACTGGTAGAGCGGCAGGCCGCTGGCATCGGCGGCGGCTCGCGCCACGGCAAGCGAAACCGCGAGCATGGCGTTGGCGCCCATCGCAGATTTATTGTCGGTACCGTCGGTATCGATGAGGCTCTGATCGACGCCGAGCTGATCCCGCGCATCGAGATCCTCGACCGCTTCGGCCAGCGGGCCGTTGATGTGTTCCACTGCGCGCAGAACGCCTTTGCCGTTGTAGCGGTCAGCGTCACCGTCGCGCATCTCGAGGGCTTCCCGTGATCCGGTGGAAGCGCCCGACGGGACGATGGCATGACCGAAAGCGCCACTCGAAAGAACCACCTCGGCTTCGACGGTCGGATTCCCGCGCGAGTCGAGGACCTCTCTGCCAGACACGAATTCGATATCAAACATTCACAACCTCCGTTGAGAGAAAAACTGTCGTAACAGGTGCATGAGCATTCGCCGCTCCTCAGCGGAACGGCCCTCGGCGTAGAGTCGGATCTTGGGCTCCGTGCCGGCGACCCGAATCAGGATCCAGCTGCCCCCTTCGAAGATGAGCCTGAGGCCGTCATCGCGATCGACCTGTTTCACCTTGAAGCCGTTGACCTCTTTCCACTTCTGCTTGAGGCGCTGCTCGTAGATGGCGCGCGTACGCTCGGTGAGCGGTATCTGCGTGCGACGGAAGGAGTAGGTGCCGACGCGTGATGTCAGGTCGTGGCTGAGCTCGGCGATGCCCTTGCCCTCCACCGCCACCATCTCCGCGGCCAGCAAACAGGCCAGCACACCGTCCCGCTCGGGGAGGTGCTTCGACCAGGCCAGCCCGGCGCTCTCCTCGCCGGCGTACTCCAGGGTGCCGTCCACCAACAGCGGTCCGAAATTCTTGAACCCGACCGCCGTTTCAACAAGCTCGAGATTGTGCTCGGTGGCGACGGCATTGATCAAGCCGGAGGTGGCGATGGTGTAGCCGACCCCTCCCTTGAGGCCTCGACGGCGGGCCAGATAATCGAGGATCAACGCGACAAGCGTGGTGGAGTCGCACATCCGCGCGCCGTGATCGAGGACCCCGAATCGATCGCCGTCGCCATCGGTGGAGAGACCGAGGTCAGCATCCGTTCGCCGCATCACATCCCTCAAACGCGAGAGATTCTCCGAGGTGCAGTCCGGGGCGTAGCCACCGAAGTAGGGGTCGCGGGTGTTGTGGATGACATTCACCTCGACCTCGTTTTCGAGCAGGATGTGGTCGAGGTACTCCCGCGCGCTGCCGAAGAGCGGATCGACCACGAGCTTGATGCCCGAAGTACGGATCGCTTCCCAGTCGATCAGGCTCTGAAGGCGGCTCAGGTACGAGGGCTTCGGGTCGTGTTCGGTGATCAGCTCTTCGCGAGGCAGGATGGTGTCGTCGTAGTCATTCTCGAGCAGATCGAATCGCTCTTCGACGCGATCGGTGAACTCCTGCGATGCCAGAATGCCGTCCGCCGTATAGATCTTGAGCCCGTTGTACTCGGGGGGGTTGTGGCTGCCGGTGAAGGTGATGCCGGCGGCGGCCGATCGCTCGAGCACCATCGAGGCGACAACCGGAGACGGGACGTCGCGCGCGGTGAGCTCGGCTTCGATGCCATTCGAAGCGATGAGCTGAGATGCGGTCTGAGCAAATTTCTCCGACAGCATGCGGGTATCGAAACCGACAGCAATCCGCGTGGCCGGTGCGTCCTCCTCGCGAAGGGTCTCGATCATCGCCTGCACCGCCATCCGCACACGGCGGAAGGTCACCTCGCGGCCGATGATGCCGCGCCAACCGGAAGTCCCGAATCGCACCATTGGGCAATTCTACACCGCGCGGTCAACACAGCACCGTGTAGAATCGCCTGATGTTCTTGCACCGAGAGGATGATCCCGCAGGCACCTACCTGATTCCGCAGACTTCCCATTCTTGGCTCGCATGGCAAGTCGCGGAGCATTGGGGGAATCGAGGCTACGCTCGTCCCGCCCCGCGTGCGGAGACGCTGGCGGCGATCCTGCTGCACGACGGCGGCTGGACCGAGTACGACGATGCCCCGTTGCTTGACGACGACGGCAGGCCGCGCACCTTTGACAGGCTGCCGGTTGATGAACATCTCGCCGTCTGGCGAAAGAGCGTCTTGAGAGCTGCCCAGTACAGCCGGTACTCCGGTTTCCTGGTGAGTTCGCATTTCGCCGCCATGGCGGAGCGCAAGGTCGAGTCGCTCCTGGAAAAAGACGACACTTCAGGGGCGCGCCTTGCGCAGAGCTTCGTAGCCGAAATGGGACGCCTTACGGACTCCTGGATGGAGGATCTCGCCACGGACGGCCGCTACCAGCCCTTTCTCGAGGGAGGGAGCCGCGAGGTCAACATCCGGCTGTTGAACGCGTGCGACCGAATATCGGTTTTCTTCTGTGCGTCGCTGCCGTCGCCCTTCGAGGTGCGCGCGCAGAGCGCCAAAGGAAAAACGGAGACGATCACCTTTGACTCTGTTGACGCGACGACGTGGCGAGTCGACCCCTGGCCTCTGCAGGGCGAGCGTCTGAATCTCCAATGCGAAGGACGACGCATGGCGACCTCTCACTTCGAGTCCGAGGAGGCATTTCGAAAGGCTGTGCAGCACGCTCGCACGGTACGACTGAGCTTTACTTTGCTCCGCTCGTCTGCAATCGGTTGACTTTCGGCCGCCCTTGCCTACAATATGCGTTTGCTACTGATGCTCCGCAGTAGCTCAATGGTAGAGCGGGTGGCTGTTAACCACTAGGTTGGGGGTTCAAGTCCCTCCTGCGGAGCCAGCAATCACCGCCGGGGTCGTCCCCGGCGTTTTTTCTTTTCCGATCCCGATGGCCCGCCCACCGCGATCCTTGATCGCGGCAACGGTCGTTTCCGTCGGGTCCTCAGAACGCGAGCGTCCTTCGGCCCCACCGGGAACGCCCGAGTGCGGCTTTGCCGCACGGGCGGGCGCAGTCGGGAACTGATCGCGCCTCCGCATCCTCAACCCGCCCCCACCCCCACCCCCCGCCCTCGGAAACGCGGCGGTGGCGCGTAGCGCCAACCACCGCGTTTCCAAGAGGTGAGAGTGTTGCCCTGGTATCCCCGCTGATGAATGGTCGTCTGGTCGAAACGTAGCTGACCCTTTTGTGGTTGAAAGAGATTTCAGATGTCCGGTGACAGGGGAGGGGGGTGGCAAATTCCGACTTCCGATGTTCGGTATTCTTCAAATACCTGTGCCCGGTGATCTGCGTTCATTTGCGTTATCTGCGGTTTCTCATGCGGGTGGAGAAAAATCAATCGAAATCCGAATTGGGTGGTTGGTTGATCCAGCATCCAGGATCCAGCATCTGGGTGGGTGTGTGGGGCAAACGGCGAGATCTTGTGAAAATTGGCGCAAATATGTGTTGACGTGCTAACTTTTCGGGCGTATAAAACGCGCGCGGCAGCGCATCTGTGCCCTGGGAGGAAAGATGGCAACAGAGTTCAACGCGTTCGAGATGGCTCAACGGCAATTCGATGCAGTGGCTGACAAGCTGCAGCTCGATAACGGGATTCGCGATCTTCTGCGTTGGCCGCAGCGCGAGTTCCATTTCACGGTGCCGGTCAAGATGGACGACGGTTCGGTGAAGGTCTTCAAGGGCTACCGGGTCCAGCACAACGATGCGCGCGGGCCGGCCAAAGGCGGTATCCGCTTCCACCCGCAGGAGACCGTTGATACGGTCCGAGCTTTGGCGACCTGGATGACCTGGAAGTGCGCCGTTGTCGACATTCCTCTCGGCGGCGGCAAGGGTGGCGTGATCTGCGACCCCCACGATCTTTCGGGCGGCGAGCAGCAGGCCCTATGCCGAGGTTGGGTGCGCCAGGTGGCTCGAAACGTCGGACCGGTGCAGGACGTGCCGGCGCCCGATGTGATGACGAACCCGCAGCACATGGTCTGGATCCTCGACGAGTACGAGAAGATGGCGGGCGGCCACTACCCGGGATTCATCACCGGGAAGCCGGTTGAGGTCGGGGGTTCGCTGGGCCGCACCGAAGCCACTGGATATGGTGTCATCTACACCGTGAGGGAAGCCATGAAACGGCACGGCGTGCCGATCAAGGGCGTGCGCGCGTCGCTGCAGGGATTCGGAAATGTCTCACAGTATGCGGCCAAGCTCTTCATCGAGCTCGGCGGGATCGTCGTGGCGGTTTCCTGCTGGGACAACGATGACCAGTGCGCCTACACCTTCCGCAAAACCGACGGCATCGATGTCGACTTCCTGCTCACCATCACCAACCGTTTCGGCACGATTGACAAGGATAAGGCAGAGGCGGCCGGCTATGACGTGCTCGAGGCCGAGGCCTGGCTCGAGCAGGAGGTGGAAATCCTGATCCCGGCTGCTTTGGAAAACCAGATCACCAGTGACAATGTGAACAAGATTCCGAAGACGGTGAAGGTCATTGCCGAAGGCGCCAACGGACCGACGACTCCGGACGCCGACGTGGTTCTCAAGGAGCGCGGCATCTTTGTCATTCCGGATTTCCTGGCCAATGCCGGTGGGGTCACCTGCTCCTATTTCGAGCAGGTGCAGTGCAACGCCAACTTCTTCTGGCCGAAGCAGGAAGTTCTCGACCGTCTCGACCAGAAGATGACCACCGCATTCCACGCGGTTGCCGATCTCGCGGAGGAGACCGGGGAGTACATGCGCGACGCGGCCTACATGATCGCCATCCAGCGTGTGGCGACCGCATGCCACCTTCGCGGATGGGCGTAAAACCAATTCTGAATTTTGAATTCTCAATTCTCAATTCCCCTCCACCCGCCCGGTCACTCGGGTGGTTGGGCGGAAATTAAAAATTGAGAACTGAGAATAGAATTCGTCGTACGACGCGATGGTTGACGGCCATCGCCTTGTTGATATAATCCCGGTCCCTACTGGGGTGTCGTCCAATGGTAGGACATGCGGCTCTGGACCGTAGGATCGGGGTTCGAATCCCTGCACCCCAGCCAAATCGAATCAAACAGCCTGGCCGGCCGGGCGTTTTTTTTGGGCGCTTGCAGAAGCTCCCGCCGCACTGGCCCTCCGCACAGTCTGATACGCACCGAACGGAAGAACGTTCAGCCTGGGAATTCGACGACAATCGCATGCCGTGGGATGACTCAACCGGTTAGCTCGATATACCGGGTACGGACCGGCGTACGAGTCCTCCTGGCGACATCTAACCGCGGTGACCTCCTTCGAACTTCCCTGTATACGATCACGGCGCCGCCTTCCGAGTGAATCCGAACTCGGCCGACTTGCCTCATTTGAGATCGACGGTCGTCCGCCTGCATCGATGACGGCATCCTCGATCGGCCACCGGACTCCCTCGATGCTGACCCGTACGGCGGGATCGAACGTCCAGAACGACCAGATCTCACCGGGACAGGAGGCAAGGGCCGCCTCACCAGCGACCGCCAGGACTCGCTCATTGGCTCCCTCGTACACGAGTCGTTCCCCCAGCGCCAGCCGTGCAAGCAGACCGAGATTGCCGAGATCGTGATCTGTTCGACCGCCGAGGGCGGCGACGACGATGACGTTCTGGAGCCCGAGTCCGTCAAACGCGAATTCCAGAGCCTTGTCGAGGTCGGTGCGGTCCTGGTCCTCGAGGAGAACCAGGCCATCCTCGCCAAGCCAGGCCCGGGTCCGACCGCTGATGGAGTCGAGATCGCCGATCACCTGACTCGGGCGCAACCCCAACCGTGCGAGGTGATTGGCACCGCCGTCCGCTGCGAGGAGAGTCGTCGCCTCGGCTGCCAAAGCGGCCAATCGCGTGTTCCATACAAGGGGCGCGTTGGCTACCAGAACTCCGTTTCCTTGTGCCATACGCTGATGGTACAGGAGCCCGAAATCGGCCGACACCAAGCGCAATATTAATGCTAAACTAATTGTCGATGCACAATTTGGTCGACGGCCTATCCGGCACGGTGTACATCCCGGACACCTCGGCTCTCATCGAAAACCCCGACGCACTCGATCGTCTGCTCACGGGCGGGAATGTGGTGGTGCTTCTGCACCAGGTGATCGAGGAACTCGGTCGGCTGCAGGCGTCCAGATCCAAGTCTGAAGGCGTCCGGCACGCAGCCCGGTTGGTGATGCGGAAGATGCTCGAGTACCGCCACCACAACCAGATCCATCACAGCGTGGAACGGCTCTTCAAACACGAGGAGGCGCCCGGGGCATATGCCCGCACGCCGGCTGGTGGTGTCCTTGCCTGGGAGCCCGACGGCGTCACCATCGAACCCTACAGCGCAGAATCTGGAGACAACCACATCCTCGCCAGTGCGCAGCGCATATCCGAGGTGGCGAAATCGAACGGGCACCCCGGGTACGAGGTCGTGGTGATTTCCGAGGATTCCAACCTCCTGCTCAAGTGCGACGCGATGAATATCGCCGCTGAGAATCTGCGCTACGGCAAGGTCAGCCTCAACAGTGTCGATGAAATCTACCGCGGGGTCGTGCAGGCCGATGTGGTCGAGGAGTCGATTCAGCAATTTCTCGACAGCGGCGCCCCCGGCGAGCGATCTCTGCCCTTTGCCGACCTTTCGTTTCGTGAGCCGGCCGATCTGCTCTGGAACATGGGAGTCGTCATTCGCTGCGAAGAGGAAGTGATTCTCACTCGTGCCAATCCGGAGTTGGAGCGTGTCGAGGACCTTCGTTTTGCGCAGTACTGGGATCGCAAGCGCATCACGTACAAAGCGCGCCCAATCCTCGGTTTCACTCCACGCGACCCGCAGCAGATCCTGGCCATGGAATTCCTGCTCGACCCCGAAGTCCAGCTGGTTGTACTCGATGGGCCTGCGGGCTCGGGGAAGACCCGGATGATGGTGGCTGCCGGCCTCTACATGTTGGTGGGCCAGCCCACGACCTGGCGCGTGGCTCCGCAATCCCAGCCGTTGACTCCCGACTACGGGTACGATCACGGGCTGCTTCTGCTGCGGCCGGAGCACGCCTCGAGCCAGTACGATCTCGGGTATCTGCCCGGTGACTACGAGAGCAAGCTGTCACCCTGGCTCGAGCCGTTCTTCCAGGCGGTGCGATCGCTGTCCCTGTCCAACGAACACGATTTCATGGAGGAACTGCGCTCGACGGACCGCCTCACCATGGTCTCGACCTCGATGCTGCGGGGCCTCGACATCGAGCGCTCGATCGTGCTCGTCGACGAGCTGCAGAACGGTGACCGCCACCTTGCCAAGACTCTGATGAGTCGGTTCTGTGCCACCTCGAAGGTGGCGCTGGCCGGGTGTCTCGATCCGGTGCAGATCGACAACCCCTATGTCGATTGGCGCTCCAATGCTCTGACCCGGATCAAGGAAGCCTATCGCGGCTTTGGACCCCAGGTCGCGCAGGTACGGCTGGAGCACAACTACCGAGGGCCGATTTCCACGCGGGCCGACCAACTCTAGGAATTCTCAATTCTGAATTCGGAATTTGGAATTCACTCAGCCCGCCTCGACCCGATGGGAGATTCGGGCGGGAATTGAGAATTTAGAACTGAGAATTAAGACTGTAACGACTGTTTCGACGTGAAACTCTGGTGGGGCTTCCATCGTCTTCTTCACCGTGCACAAGTTCGCCGAGCGCACCAGGGCGGAGTGGTATTTTTCAGGGAAGTCGGGCGGCACTTCGATCGAGATCCGGATGTTGGTCAGGCGCTTGGTTTTCTTGTCTTTTTCCCAGCTCTGCGTGAGCTGGATCCCCTCGGACGGGATGTCTCGTTTCTGGCAGAAACCGAGGACGTAGATCCCGGCGCAGGTCGCGATCGAAGACAGAAATAGGTCGAAGGGCTCGGGAGCGGAACCTGATCCGCCGCTCTTTTCGGATTGATCAGTGGCGATCTCGAAACCGTCGTACGAGGCGTTGACACGTTTGCCGCCCGGGAAACTCACGGTCATGGTGTTGCTCATCGATCCTCCTTCGGAGGGGATGATAACCCGGCCCGGGACAGGGTAAAGAGTGAAGAGAAAAGAGCAGAGACGTTAAAGAACCTGGGAGGGTGGGTGGGCTTTACCCTTGACTCTTAACCCTTAACTGGCCGTTGGGGCCGGCGAAAAACCGCCAGTTCTTCCAAGTTCCCTTTCTGCCCTTTGATGGGCGAGGGGATGCTGCCGACAAGCTCGAGACCGAGGTTCTTCAGTTTTTCAATGGTGCCGTCGATGACCTGCCGGCGGATGGCCTCATCGCGCACGATCCCTCCTTTGCCGACCTGGTTCCGGCCCGCCTCGAACTGAGGTTTGACCAGGCACACCAACCATCCTCCACTCGATAGGTGGGGAATCAGAGCTGGAACCACGAGCGTGAGGGAAATGAACGAGACGTCGACGGTCACCAGTCCTGCCGCGAACGGCAAGGCAGTGGTCTGGAGGTGGCGGGCGTTGACGCCCTCCATGACTTCCACTCGCGGGTCGGTTCGCAGTCGCCAGTCGAGCTGTCCGCGACCGACGTCGAGGGCGATCACCCGCCGGGCTCCGCGTTCGAGCATGACGTCTGTGAATCCGCCGGTAGATGCTCCGACATCGAGACAGTCGAGACCTTCCGGGTTGACGTCGAACGCGTCGAGCGCAGCCACCAGTTTGAGCGCACCGCGCGACACGTACGGGTGGTCCGGGACCGCAATCTCGATATCGACGTCGGCTTGCACCTGTGTGCCGGCTTTGGTCTCGAGGACTCCGGCGACTTTCACTTTGCCCGCGAGGATCAGAGACTGTGCCCGTGCCCGAGAAGGGGCAAGCTCGCGTTCCGCGATGATGACGTCGAGACGTTTCTTTTTGGCCACGAAACGATCGTAACGAATCTCAAATTAGGAATGAGGAATGAGGAATGCCCACCCACGCCCCCGGAAAACCCTGTCTTACCGGACAAGCGCGCCCGGGCGCGCCAAAGTCGAGGAATTCCTTCAAAAAGAGGGTGCTGGCAATCCGTCATTCTCCGATGAGGGGATTCCTCGACTCGGCCGTCGAACGGCCTCCCTCGGAATGACAGGCAGGGTGGGTGGCCGGGCGGCAATCCTGGATCTGCGTCCATCTGCGTGATCTGCGGTTTCGTTCTGGGTAGGTGGGCGGAAATCCGAAATCCGAAATCCGAAATCGAATCAGGGTGTGGGTAGTTGGGCGATTGGGATCTTCACCAGCCGGTGCTCCCACGTCAGGGAGCCGAGGAGTTGTCCGTCGGGGAGGAGGGCGATGCCGGTGATTCCCGGGAGATTTTCGGCCATCAGCTGAGGCGGCGATTCGCCAGTGACATCGACCTTCCAGAGCTGCCCCAGGGTTGGTGCGCTGGCGACCAGATCTCCGGAGGGCAGCATCGCGAGATAGCCCTCCTGCTGTTCGCGGTCGCCCCAGCCGGGGATTTCGATTCGGCGGACCACCGAGTTTTCGTTGACGTCGATGAGAACAACGGCGCTGTCCGCCGGTACGGCGGCGGCGACAAATCCGGCCGCCCACGAAAGACCGACCACCGGGCCGGGTGTCGCTGCCACCAGGTCACGGTCCCAATCGGGCGGGCTGAAGCGGAGCACTTGCCGGTTGCCCGTGTCAGCGACCAGGAGTGAGCCGTCGGGCGCCCACAAGAGATCCCTGGGACCGAAGAGCCCGTCGTCGACGGTTTCGATGGCACCATCCGGCTGCATGACCTGTACGCGTCCGTTCCAGGTGTCGGCGATTGCCAGGCGCCCATCGCCCGAGAGAGCGACACCCGAGGGTTCATTGAAGGTGCCCAGCGCCGGTCCCTGCGTGCCGAAGGCGTCCAGGCAGACCCCCTGATCCGTGTACCAGACAAGGCGGTGATTGAACGTGTCGGCGACCACGAACCAACCACCCGGGGACACCGCGATGCCTCTGGGTTCGTTGAGGCCGGTTCTGACCGGTTCTTCCCTGAGATGCCACGGCGCGCCGCATTCGGTGGTGTTGGCGCCAATGACAACACCGTCCCGGCGAACCATCCACAGTGCCGATCGGCTGCCGGCGATCGTCGTCAACTCCCCGACACTCTCGTAGCTCCGGCGCCACGGCAGCAGTGCACCACCGCTCCGGTGGAGGCCTTGCCGGTCGAGTGCCCACAGGATCGGCCCCTGCCAGGCCAGGGCGCTGATTTCCTCGAATGTGCCTGGGACCGGTTGGGGTGTCCCGTCGTGGCTGACCCAGACCGTTGACCCCTCGCTCCAGGCGACGGCGGACCCGAATGCGGCGGCCGCCGCCACCGGGCCAGAGTAGAACTCTCGCCAATTCCCGTTGATGCGACGCCACAGTCCAGCCTCTCCCCACGCCCACAGATTTTCTGCGGCGGTGAGATTGTCCGCTCCGCGAACCCGGCCGGCATTCTGCCAGCGGCCGTCGACGAGTCGCCTCAGACTGCCATCTCCACAAATGGCCCAACGTTCGTCGCCGTAACGCGCCGCCGAGGACGCGATACATCCGGGATCTGGAAGCTGCGCCGTCACCCGAGCCGTCAGATCGAGGTCGACGATACTCCCGTCGCGGAGCGCTGCAGTGGAACCGGTATCGTCGAGGCCGATCGACCGAACGACGTCTTCCGCCGTACGCGGCAGCTCACCGACGACGTTCGTCCCGGTGGGGAGCTCCATCATCGGCGTGATCGACGAATCGGAACGGGCGGTCAGGGGCAGCACGCGGTACAGCGCCGCCCCCCCGTTCTCGGTAATCCTGTTGAGGCCGGGGATGCCGCGAAGCGGGTCGTCCTCTGCCAGCCCGTACCGTTCGCGCTCCACATCTCCGAGTACGACCCAGCCGACGCGGTACCGGTCGAGCACCTTTCGGCGACCGATCGGGTCCCGACCTCGGTACAGGGTCTCGAGATCGGAGACTCGCTCAGCGATCTCCATGGTCGATTGGCCGCGTTGGGTCAGGTGCCACTCCCAGCCGACCACCGTTGGGAGTCCGGTATGCATGGCGATGCGCGTGAATTGCCCGTAGGAGGAGCCGGCCGCCTCGGCCACCGCATCGTTGCCGCGGGCCGCTCCCTGCAGGCTGCGGACGAGAAACCAGGTCTGCGGGTCATGGCTCGCGAGGAACGCCTGTCCGTCCAGGGAAGGTGTCGGCGAGGCCACCCTGGGCTGTTTCCATCCTTGAGCGACTCCGAGCGGGAGATTGACGATGCGCAATCAGCTGCAACGGGATCCATGCCGCAAACAGAAGCCGCCGCGGCCATCCTCGGCTTCTCAGCAGTGCGATCGTCAAAGCAACGGCGAACAGTACCCAGACTCCGTTGTAGATCTTGAACAAGGTGTTCATGCGGTCGATCAGGGTGAAACGCTCGCACGCGGCGATGGCGACACAACCGAGGGCGGCCAGGGCCCAGCCGAGTCGCAGTAGACGGTCTTTGGTCACGAGCGTCAATGCTGCAAATCCGGTGGCCGCCGCGAGTCCGAGCGCCGCGGCGGTGGAATCAAACGACAGGCCTGCAACGATGCCGATTCCGGCACCTGGCAGGAGGATCCAGCACCGCCGGCCCATGGTGGCGACCGCGAAGATGCCGAGCGGTATCAGGAAGAGGCCGAAATGGCGAGCCACCGCCCACGCAGGCGCAAAATCGGCCCCTGTGAGGAAGATGCCGCGGCTGCCCGCACCGGCGTTGATGCCGGCGATCAGCTCGACGATGAACGGCGCGGCCGCAATGATGCTGACTCCGGCCGCCGCTGCGAGGCGGCCGGCGCCGCGGAGTGGTCGCCGACCTGCCGCGACGACTCCGACGCCCAATGTGGCTGTGAAGATGAACAGATCCCACGGGTTGGTGGCAACCAGCACCGCGGTTCCGATACCGCAGAAGATCGCCGCGATCACCCAACGACGATCGTTCAACTCGGTACACAGCCAACCCCAGGCGAGGGTGGCGAGGAGGACTGGCAGCGCGATGAAGTGCCCGTGGAGATCGGCAAAGAGGGCAGTCCAGAGCGGGTACTCGTCGATCGCAAAGCCGGGTATCACCCGCGACGTGGCCCACCACATGTCGAAGAGCTTGCCCTGGCGGCCGAGATCGAGGAGCCACGGCCAGGCGAGGTTGCCGGTCAACAGGACGAGGAGCGGGAGGAGGGCCGCTCCGAACCACCGCCGGCGCCGGGCCAACAGGAGACCCAGGCTCGCCAGCGCCGCTGCGCCGAGCGCCGGGATCGTGGCCGAGATCAGGTTGTATCCCACTCCAGCGGTCGATCCGGTCAGAAGAATCGGGAACGACGCGAGAACTTCGCCGAAGTAGTAGTAGTGAAGGGGCATGCCGGCCATCCAGGGTTCTCCCGGCGGCCACTGTTCTGCATTCAGAAAGGCGTTGAGAAAGGCGAAATCCATTGGCTTTTCGCCCCAGAAGATTGCGGGGTTGAAAAGCCGCACGACGAGAAACAGGAGGCCGACGATCATCACGACTGTCGCGATCTTGATGATGTCGGCACGGCGTCGGGTGAGAACGCGGAGTACGAGAGCACGGCGTCGGTGAAATGCGATGGCGCCGCCGAGCAGTGCCCCGAGGAAAATCCAGGATGCAGTTGCCGCGCTCGGCGCCCATATCCCGAACTCGCTGCCCAACCACAGCAGCCACGACGCAGCGATCCACCCGGTGGGGAGGGACAGGCCGATGCCGGCATCGGGCCAGCCCCGAAAGATCGGCAGCAAGATCACCCAGGTCGCGCCAGCCATACCGGAAAAAACCAACAGCCAGATCAGCACGTCGATGACCTGCCGGCTCCCGGACGGGATGGCCGAGAGCGGTGTCAAGGGTTGGAGGAAGCGTTGATCGAGGGCTGCCATTCCGAGCTCTTCGAGGAACGGCAGAGGACGCCGCACCCTGTCGGTGAGCTCCTCAGCCGGCACCTCAGCGATGCGGCGAAGGATGACGACCTGCGGGAAGTCGTAGTTGACGAAGCTCTCGTCTGCGCGCTGAACGGGCCAACGGAGACCGAAAATCCTGGGACCGCGGCTGACTCTGGCCAGTGGTTCGAAGCCCGCTTCGCCGGCGAGCAGGAGCCTGTAAAGGCGAGCCGTCCGCGGGAATCGTTCGGGGTTGGCAAAGACAGTTCGCATCACCCTGTTCGAGGTCAGAACGACCCAGTCGGCCCGCTCGAGCTCGAGGCACCAGCGTTCGACCTTGGCCTCGTCGTCCGGGAGATCGTAGGACGGAAGATTGATGCGCTCGATCGATCCACCCTCGGACCGCAGCTCGATGGCTTCGTCCCAGCTTTCGAATGCTACGACCTGCCCGGGGGAGACACGAGCTTCGAGCCAACGCGAGGCACTTCCGTGGGGGTGGGGGTCCGCGAAGGCCCAGAGATAGGCGATGCCCCAGACCATCGTGCCCGCGACGACGGCTGTGATTGCGCGTTTGCGAAATCGCGTGTCGAGGCGGGCGAGCCACCACGCGGCGATCAACGCCGCAGGGACCACCAACGGTTCCCAATACCGGAGGTATTTGACGTAGAGCGTGCTCAGACGCCCCGCCATCGGCACGAACCAGGCGAGGAGGATCAGGACCAGGATCGAGCTGCGGGACCAGCGGCCGGCGAGGTGGCGGCGCCATCGCCTGCCCAGTCTCGATGCACCGGCGACGGCCGCGGCAATTGCCGCGAAAAGCAGCATGGGCCCCCAGCCCCAGACCCCGAGCTCGCGCAACGAGTAGAGGATCGGGAGCGTGCCGAGATAGACCCGTACGTATGGCAGGTCGGCGCGACCGACGACCATGGCGACCTGCTCGTTGACGCCTTTCAGATAGGCCGGGTTGAGGGTCGGTGCCAGTGGAGAGGCCCCGATTCGCTGGGCCAAGGGCGTTCCCGCTGCATCTCCAACCAGGACGACGCCTTGGATGATCGCAGCCGTGATCGCCAGTGCCGCCAGGCAGACCAGCGCCACACGCGTCCGTCCGGCCCGCTGATGAGCAAGATCGAGCACCAGGGTGGCGATGATCAGGATGACAAACAGCCCCAGAGGTGGCTTGCCGGTGGGGAAGGCCCAGGGCTGGCAGAGCCAGAATGCTGCGACCGCGGCGCCGGCCGAGGCGGTCGCAAGGCGGGATGCGCCAATCAGCTTGTGAGTTCGAAGTGTCAGCAAGACCGCGACTGCCAACGGGAGTACGAGAGCCAACGAGGCGACCTTCACCGCCAATGAAGCCCCAACGGCTGCTCCTGCGGCAACCGCCGCCAGGGTCCGGCCTCCGGTCGCGAGCCAGAAGCAGGCGGCCAGGGCGAGCATCACCCATGCGGTGTGGTGCGCCTCGACGGTGCAGAAGTGGCTCTGCTGGAGATCGAGTGGAACCCACGCCGCCAGTAGGAGGAAGAGGTCAGCACTGCGGCGCCCCCAGGCCCGGTAGGCCAACACCCAGCCGAGGAATATCGCGAGCATCGAGGCCGCGAGGGATAGGACGCGCCCTCCAGTCATCAGCGGGCGCAGCCCGTCGCCGAGAGCGAGGACCGTGGTGATTCCATGGACCGCCTGGAAGTGAAGTGAGCCGTAGGCGTAGAAGTTGGGATCGGCGAACCATCCGTCCATCCTCTCGGTGACGAAACCCACCTGGCGTTCGTCCGGATGAAGCGAGGATGAGGCAGCGCCGGAGTCCCACCCCAGAAGGAGCAGGCGAAGACCCAGCGCGAGCAGGAAGAGGAGGAGAGTGCGCCTACGAAGCATCGAATTCAACAGTAACGGATATGCCAGTGAAACGTCCAGCTAGCGCGATGCAGATTTGAACTTCGAATTTTAAGTTTCACCCTCCCTCCGGCGCACCTGTCGCCTTGCCTGTCCATCAGCAGAACAGCGAGCTGAAGATTGCCTCACAGGGTGCAGAGTCCAGGGCGGGCGTTCGATCCCGGCGGCTAATTCCTAATCCTGTTAGCGATTCAACCCTATCCAAACATGGATCGTTTAGGACGGCGCTGGCAGACGAACTGCGCGATGGCGGCGAGTTCGCCTTCGTCGCCTTCGATTTCGCGTGCTTGCTCGGTGGTCTCCGTTCGAGCTCAACCAGACGATCGACGGGCGGAATCGAGACCGTAGAGGGTGACATAGGTGAGCTTCCCGGCGGCCTCGTCCTTCCCGGCGGTTTTCCCGAGGGTCTCGTCAGTCGCGGTGGCATCGAGGATGTCGTCCGATACCTGGAAAGCGAGCCCGAGCGACTCGCCGTACGCGGCGAAATTGCGCCGCACAGAACCGGCGGCGCCGGCGAGAATCGCCCCCACTTCGACTGAAACCCGGAGCAGGCACCCGGTCTTGTGCCGATGGATGCGGTCAAGCCGCTGCCCGGGGTCCGCGGCGCCGGAGGTCAGCTGTCCGGTGGCTTCGAGGTCTTCGACCTGGCCTCCAATCATGCCGCGCGCCGAGATCGCCTCGGCAACTGCTTCTACCGCTTCAGCGCGATATTGGGAGTATTCAATGCCATGCGGATATCGAGCCAGGAACAGCAATCCTTCGGTCAGCAGCGCATCGCCGACCAGGATGGCCGTGGCCTCGTCGAAGGCCACGTGCACGGTCGGTTGGCCCCGCCTCAGGACGTCGTCGTCGAGGGCCGGTAAATCGTCGTGGACCAGTGAGTAGGTGTGGATCAACTCGAGACCGCACGCCGCCTCGGTCACGGTGTCCGGATCGCCACCGGCTGCGCGGTGGGCGAGTCGGGCGAGGATCGGACGCACCCGCTTACCCCCCGCGAAGACCGCATGAGCCATCCCCCGGCGGAGGCGGTCCGGAGTGGCGCCGTCCGGTGGCATCAGGCGCCGCAAGGCGGCTTCCACCGCTGCACGCTCGTCGGTGAGGATCCGTCGACGTTCACTCCGGTTCCTCGTCCTCGGACTCGCTCGATTCGCTGTCGGTCTCGAGGAGTTGGCTCACTCGCTGCTCGACCTCCTCGAGACGAGAACGACAGCTCTTGGCGAGCTCCATCCCGCCCTCGAAGAGGCCCAGCGCCTCCTCGAGCCCGACCGACTCATCCTCGAGCCGGGCGACGATCTCCTCGAGTTTCGCCAACTGATCTTCGAACCGTTCCCCTGTCTTCGCGGTGTCATTCATGATGGGCTCCGTCGTCATCGGATCCTTCGTCCGAAAGTCGATTGTCGTCGAAAAGCGAAGGCTGACTGCTCGGGTCGCCGGGTGCCTTTCGTTTCTGAATTGTCGTACTGCTGACCAGCGATCGCACCTCTCCGCGGGCGAGCCGCGTCACCAGGGACTGCCCGCCGTGAATCCGGGTGGCATCCTTGAGCGGAATCGTCGTGCCGTCGAGACAGGTGATCGAGTAACCGCGCTCGAGGACCTTGGTCGGTCCGAGGTGGTTGAGTGCCTGCGCACCGGTTTCGAGGCGGGCGCGGATCCGGCCGAGCCGCGCATCCATCAGTTGTTTCAATTGCTGCCGCCGGCTCAGAAGGAGCCGCCGATGGCCGCCGGCCGCCACCCGGGCGGGAAGCCGGTGGAGCCCGGCCGTGGCGTGGTCGAGTCGAGCCCTCGCTCTCTCGGCCACGCGGCGCAGACCGGGACCGAGCCGAAGGGCCCGGTGAAGCCGTTCGCGGTAGAGGCGAACCCGTTGCGGCACCCTGGCGAGTCCGGAAGATCCGGCGAGGCCCGCCAGACGTGCTCGAGCCATTTCGAGTTGACGGTCGACATCGCGCAGCAGCCGCGCCCGAGCTTCTTCGAGTCGGCGGTCCTGATCTTCGAGCCGTGCCACCACGATTTCCGCCGCCTGGGTAGGAGTGGCTGCGCGCAGATCGGCGACAAAGTCGGCAATGGTGAAGTCCACCTCATGCCCGACTCCGGAGATCACGGGAATCGGGCTGGCTGCAATTGCCCGGGCCACTTCCTCCTCGTTGAACGCCCACAGATCCTCGAGGCTGCCGCCACCGCGACCGACGATGATCACGTTGACCCGGCCCGACTCGATGAGGGCCGCGATCGCGCCGGCGATTTCGGCTGCCGCCCCCTCCCCCTGAACCTTCGCCGGGGCGACGACGATTTCCAGGTGCGGAAATCTCCGCGTGACCTTGAGCATGTCCTGGAGGGCGGCGCCCGTCGCCGAGGTGACGATTCCGACGCGGTTCGGCAGTGCCGGCAGCGGCCTTTTCCGATCGGCTGCAAAGAGACCCTCGGATTCGAGTTTCTTCTTGAGCTGTTCGAAGGCCAGCTGCAGCGCGCCCACTCCCTGTGGCTGAATATCTGTAGCAACGAGCTGGAATCGGCCCCGTTGCGGGTAGATGGTGAGCGATCCCGTTGCCAGAACCGCGAGGCCGTCTTCGAGCTCAAACTTGAGTCGCCCGGCCCTCGAACCCCACATGACGCAGTCGATCGCCGCGGATTCGTCTTTGAGTGTGAAATAGACGTGGCCGCGCCCGGAAGTGCTGGCGTTGGTGACCTCGCCTTCGACACGAACGCCGGAAAAACCTTGATCGAGTAGTGTGTTGACCTCGGAAATGAGAGCGGCAACCGAGTAGACTCGATCGTTCACGCGGCCTCCGATGCGGTCATGTCAGTGAAGCGGCTCAGCCTTCGATCTCGTCGCGGTTCAGGGCGTCGTCCACCAGCATCACGGGGATGCCAGAGACCACCGGGTACACGCGACCTGCTGCCGACGCGAGACCGATTTCCACCACCGGTTCCTCGCCCTTGAACTGGTCGCGATATTTCTCCACCAGGCGGGTTCGGACCGCGTCGGGAAGCTCGACCACCTCGAGAGGCGTCTTGTCCACCGGACAGACGAGAATTTCCAGCAATTTCGGGTCGACGGCCATGACTTTCACCTCTGGGGGACAGTTTACACGTTTCTGTGTCGGACCCGCTCCTGTTTCCGTCCCCCCGTGTCGAACTCAACGTGCTCTCCCGGTGATCGCGCTCCCCTCAAAGGAGCCACCTCATGCATTGCCCCCCGACCACATATTCGGACCTGTTTGATGGAGCGAAATCCGGACAATCGCAATGTTGGCACCTCCGACAGCGCGCTCTTCTGCTTGCGCCCCGAGGGGCGCGGTGACTAGGGTGGGTGGGCGAAATCCGAAATCCGAAATCCGAAATCCGAAATTTTCTGCCCTATCCCTCCGCCTAATCGTCCTTTTCCGGCTCGTCCGCGGGCCTTGTGAGCCCTCCGGTTCGTCCCCATTCCGCCGCCGCATGCGTTCGATCCTTTTATCGATGACGCGTTGAGTTTCCTTCCGCGCCTCCTCGAGGTGACCGGGGTGCTCGTGCTCGTACATGTCCTCGGGCATCTGGCCGGTGAGCCAGCTCGGGTTCATTGGGTAGACGTGGGGGTGGAAGATCACCGAGTAGAAGTGCCAGACGAAGATTGCCAGTGAGGCGAGCCATGCTTCCCAGAAGTGGATGACCAGCGCCACGTCGAGCACGCCCTTGGGGAGGAACTGGATGAACCAGTTGTCGAACCACAACATGATGCCTGTGACGACCATGACTGCGGTTCCCCACACCAGAGCCCAATACTCCGCCTTCTCAACATAGTTGAAACGCTGGACGCACTCCATCCGTGGCCGCAGACCGAGGTTGTAAAGCATTCGGCGCAGGAAGAACCGGAAGTCGCGCCGGATCGGCCACATGTCTTTGGCGAAGCGCCGTCCGCGAGGCGAAAAGAGGAATAGCACGTGCCAGACGATCGTGGCCATAAACGCCACGGCAGCCGCCCTGTGGATGATGCCCCGAATCTGGAATCCGCCTTCCCAACCGAAGAAGAAGCGGGCCATGAAACCCTGGTCGTAGCGCAGGGCAAATCCCGAAATCACGAGGCCGATAAAGGTGATCGCGAGCATCATGTGTTGGACGACCTCGTCAATGTGCATGCGCAGAATCTGTGGGCGCTTCTTCGCGGTGTTGACGAGGTGGCGGAAGAGGTCGATGAGCCAGTGCAGGATCATCAGACCGATGATCACCGCAATGGCGACTATATAGATCTTTTCGACCACATCGGCAGCGGGTGTGCGCAATCCCTGGCCACCGATGCCATGGATCGGCGTCGCGGCCATTTTTTCGGAGATGTTGGGGTGGCACTCGCCGCACGTTGCGCGAAGGTTTCCCGGATAGACGGTCGAGGTCGGATCCGACGAAGACAGGATGCGATGGACGCCGTGGCACGAGGCACAGTTGGCGACGTGGGTGTCACCGGCCTTCGATTTCAGTCCGTGATAGGAATCGATGAAGGTCGTCAGGCGGCCGGTCTTGATGTCGTACTTCTCGTTGAGGACCGCCGATTCGTGGCAGGGAGAGCAGGTCATTTCCGCCACCTTCGAACCCGACACCGGAGACAGTGGGTCGTCGGGAGAGAGGATGCCGTGCTCACCGTGGCAGTCGGTGCACACCGGCGCGTCGGTTTCTCCGCGCGCCGCGAGCTGGCCGTGGATGCCCTCCCGGTAGTCGGCCTCGACCCCCTTGTGGCACTCGCCGCAGGTTTTTGGAATGTTGAAATGGTTGATGCTCGACTCGGGCGAGCCCGGTGACAGGATTCTGTGCGCCGTGCCGCCGGTGGAGTGGCAATCATTGCAGGTGGCGGCGAAGTAGACGCCGCCGCGCGAGGCCTGGCTGTGGACTGAGCGAGCATAAATCTGGATCGGATGGTCAATGAGAATGTCGTATTTGGTGGTGATGTCAAGGTCTTCGTGGCACTTGCCGCAGGTGGCGGGAAGGTTGGTGGGGTGCGTCATCGATCTGCTGACTGTCGAGGGAAGGATATCGTGGGAGCCGTGGCAGTCCGAGCAATGAGGCATATCGTCGCACTCGCCGACCCGCGCCCGTCCATGCGACTTATACTCCTCCGCTGCATCGTCGTGGCAGGTACGGCAGCCCTTGCAACCGACGTGAAAACTCGGGTCGGGGGACTCGTGCGGCACCGTTCCTCGATCGACGTGGCAGTCGAGGCACTCGACCCCGTCGTGCACCGAATGGGAGATTTCGTCGGCGAAGGCCGAGCCGTGAGTGCTGGCCTCGTGACAGTCGGCGCAGGCCGAGTTGTCTATCGGTTGAAATTCGTCCTCTTGAGCGTCGACGATCCCGGTTCCCATCCAACAGCAGAGGGCAATGACGGCGATCAAGGGAAATGAACGGCTCATAAATGTGTTCGAGAAATTTGGGGATGCCATGGCCAGGTCCTCCACCTCCATTGTCGTCCGATTTTTCGGACTGTCAAGAGAGGAAATCTTTTGTTTTCTTAAACTTGCATCCCTGTCTATGTGTGCAATCGGGTAAGTAGTTCAATCGAGAATCTTTACTGATTAGGTGCAACGGAGACTGCGTTCGGTTCTCGGAGGAGGAGCGTCATTTTTGATCGAATCGGGGGCTGTCAGTGAACGCTCACCCGCACCGTTCGCGTGCGCGGTCCGTCGAGCTCGACGAAGAAGATCCCTTGCCAGGTTCCGAGTTCCAGTCGGCCGTTTGCGATGGCGATCGTGACCGAGCTCCCGAGCAGCGTTGCCATGAGGTGGGCATCCGAGTTGCCCTCGGCGTGGGCGAAACGGATGGGCGGAACCATCGCCTCGTAGGCCGCGGTGAGATCGCGCGCAACGTCGGGATCTGCGTGCTCGTTGATGACAACCGCACCGGTCGTGTGCGGGACGTAGACGTGGCACAGCCCGTCGGGTTCGCCCGCTATCGCTTCCGCCACCTGCCGGGTGATGTCGATCATCTCTTTTGGGGCGGTGGTGCGGATCTCGATCATCATGGTGGACTCCTCCAGGCCTCACTGTGGGCCAAGCGGTAGGCCTCGCTCAAATACATGACCCTGCGGACATAGTTGTAGGTCTCCGGAATCGGGACCTCCTCCGTGAACCGGCGCGGGTCGGGTTGGCGCTTCCACCAACCGCGGATGCGTGTTTCGCCGCCGTTGTAGGCCGCCAACGCGGGCTCGACTGCGTCGAATCGCTGGATCAGATGGGCGAGCTCTCGTGCGCCGAGGCGGAGGTTGGTTCCGGGATCCCGCAGATCCGGGTTCTGGCCGATTCCGAGAGCCCGCGCGTGCCCCCGAGCGGTCGATGGCAGCATTTGCATGACGCCGATCGCGCCGCGCGGTGAGACCGCGTGCGCTGTGAAGCTGCTTTCCTGGCGGGCAACTGCCGCGATCAGCCACGGGTCGACCCCCGATTCGGTGGCGGCTGCGAGCAGCTCGACCCGCCAACGCAAAGGCAGGTATGCACGCGCGATATTCTCCGGGACGGATTGCATGTGAACGGTTCCGAGATATTGGGAAGCCGCCCGCAACCACCGGATCGTCTCCAAAGGAAACCCGACTTCCATAGCCAGCGCGGATCCGGCCGCGGCCTCTTCGGGGATCGTGTCGCGGAGTCGACGAATTCGGCGCCACTCGAGAGCGGCGTCTTTTTCGGCGCCGGCTGCGATGAGGCGTTCGACCGATGCCGGGAGCTCCGCAGGCGATACGGCCGGCGCAAGGGAGATGGTCTGTGCCGGGGGAAGGCCTAGCGCGTTGCGTGACCAGAGGCTGTAGAGGTCGGGCACTCCGGCTTCGGCGAGCTTCTCGAGCATCGACAATTCGTCTGCAGAGTCGATCGCCGCCCAATAACGCAGACAGCGGTTGTGGTTCGGGAGCGCCCTGGCGAGTGAAAGCACCTCGTCCTGACGATCACCCCGTGCTGCGAGGGCCACCCCGAGGCGTCGACCGAGCCATTCCCGGCGAGAGTCCGTCCACCCCTCCCGTGCGAGTATCCACCAGGCCTCGAGCGCGTCGTCAAGACGCTCCGCTTCGGTGGCACACTCCAGCCGGAGGGCCAGAGCCGTATGACGGACCTCACGGGTTGCTCCGTTCTCGAGCGCTTGTTCGGCGGCAGTCAGACATTCGGTGAATGCGGCACGTTCGCCCCGGGCGGGCCAAATACTCCACGCACGGTTCCGGTGGGCCTGGGCACGAAGTTGCCAGATCCTCTGAGCCGGCGTCGCGGCCGCTTGGCAACACCCTCAGTGCGCCTCGTGGGGACCCTGTGTCGAGTTCGGCCCGCGCGACCACTCGCCGGCGTTGGACTTCGTTCTCGCCGCGCCACCGCAGCGGCCGGAGCTCTGCGAGAACGCGTGACGGGGAGCCACTTCGAAGCCATGATCGTGCTCGTTGGAGCCGTTGCTCCTCGCTGAGGCTTCGGAATAATTGGCGATCGAGGTCTGGATCGCGGGATTGCAGACGGCTCGGCGCAGAAATCGTGAGTCTGCGCGCTGCATCCAGGCGAATCGACGGATCGTCGACGGCCAACAGCGTCTCGTCGGCCTCCGGTTGGACTTCGGGGGAAAGTCGTGACCGCTCGTCGAGGGCTTCCTGCGGGTTGCCTTCGTCGATGAGCTTTCGAATCATCGCGAGCCGCGCTCGGTCGGCGAGGGTTTTTGGCGGCACGTCATCCAGGAACCGTTGCCACGCGCCGGAGTCGGCGTCGATTTCTCTCAGGCACTGGGCCCACTGGACAATTCGCGCGTGCTCGAGCGCGGGGCCCGGACCGGCGTCGGCAAAGAGAGCCGCAGCGCGTCCGGGATCTGACTCGACCATGGCGAATGCCGTGTCGAGAAGCTCGTCACGGGCGTCGGTGGCTCTGTGTTGCTGCGGCTTACTGCACGCGGCAACCACGAGGGCCGCCGCAAGTATCAAATGGAATTGGGCCTTCACCCGCCGAATGCGTCAGCGTCGCCATCGGCGAGAATGCGCACCAACTCGTCCTGGAAATAGTCACGGCCGGTACGGACTTCGGCCGGGATGCGTTTTTCGTACATTTCGCGGCTTCTCTCGATGTCGTCCTTCAAACGCTCGCCAAGGTCCTTTTCGACCCTGCCGCGCTCGACCTCGTCTTCGTTGTAGAGTTTGATTTCGGAAACGAGGAGCCGCGCAAAACGGCGCGCTTCCTCCTGACGAGCATCATCCTCACTCGAGACCACGGGTTCGGCGGGTTCGGCGGGTGGCTCGATCGGCCGGATCGGCGGAGGTGTTTCCGGAAGCTCCATAGCCGGTGGTTCCTCCGGCGGCGCTTCAATGACCCTCGAAATCGGAAAATTCTCCGCTTCGGCCGGGTACTCTTCGCGTTCGATCTCCTCGCTTGCTTCGACCCGCACCGTAGCTGACGGGTCAAAACCGGCTTCGGGGCTTACCTCCTCCGCTGGTGCGGGCGCGGGTTCGAAATCGTAATCGATCTCTGCGATTTCTTCTTCCACCTGTTCCTGAACGGGTTCTTCCACAGTCTCTTGAATCTGATCGCTGAAGGTCTCCGACACAATCTCGATCTCTTGGTCGGCTGCGGTCTCGAACTCCAGGACCTCGGAGGAAACCTCTTCGGGCTCCGGCTCCGGAACAGGAGGCATCTCATAGGATTCCGGCTCGGCCGGTTCGTCGACCACCTCTGCGATCGGGGCCTCGATTTCCTCCAGCTCGGCCGGTGCCTCGAAGACATCCGACGGCACCGCGTCCTCGATCGGCGGCTGAATCGCCTCGATCTCCGCCAGCATCGGCGTCGGTACGACGGTACGATGGTGCAGGGTGTCGATGAGCCAACATGCCACGGCGTTCAGGGACTGCGCGGCTTCGACGTTCCACGGCTGTTCGCCGTCATGATCCAGATACACCATTCCCATGAGCTTGCCCCGCAAGCTGATCGGGAGCAGGACTCCTTCGTCCGGGATGGCCTCACCGGAAAGCCATTGAGAAATCAACGGGTCGGTCCGAGGTGTGAACGCAATCGGCTTGGCGGTGTCAACGAGACGTTGGAAATCCGGCGAGGCGGCAACGCCGCCGTTCCAGCCGCGGAGATTTTCGCCGTCGGGGAAACCGATACCGCTCCACGCGGTCACGACACCATCACGGATCACCAACACGACGACGCGGCCGACGTGTTCGGCCAATAACGGCAGGAGGGCGCGGAGGAGTTCGGATTGGCTGCGAGCGCCGTCGAGGGCGAGCAGATTATCGAGCGAGATGCCGGCGGCCGGCGCCGCTTCGACGGCTTCACGTTGTTTGGCTTCTTCACGCTCCCTGGCCTCTTCGCGCTCGATGGACTCGCGGCGCAATTCCTCGACCAGGGATTCCACATCGGCGAGGGGGAAAATATCCTCGGCATCGGATGGGAAAGCCGTCTGAGCGGTTGATTTTGTCGTCTCGATCAGCTCCCCGAGAGTCTCGACGAGTGCGTCGAGACGACCCGTGACCGACTCGAGACCACGACTTCGCGCCTGCTTGAGCTGCTCGAGAATGGCATCGTACCGGTCCATGGTGCCTCCTAATTCAAAGCCTCCCAACATTATCGCCAGCCAGACCCAATCTCGTCAAGCGATTGAAACGATGTGCGATCCGTCATTTTTTCAGAACAAGGGTGGGATACGAGCGTCGGAACCGGGAATGCTCGGCTCAGACGAGCGACCTTTTCGGAATCGTTCTCGTGAATCTTGTCACATGAGGCGGATTCTGCTAGCGTGCGCAGCGAAGGGAGGAGCCATGATGAGGAGCCGATTCCTACCGTGTTGTATCGCGGTCTGCGTGGTTGCTGGGTTGTTGTCCGGATGTTCACGGGGACCGAGTGAAGAAGAACTGAAGTTGGCGGCAGCTCGAAGAGCAGCTGGCCACTCTCCAACAGCAGTATGCGGACCTCCAGCAGGCCCGGGATGATCTTGCCGCGGCCGAGGTGGCCCTGGTGGAGATTGAAGCAGTCAAAGAACGCGATCGTACGGAAGAGCAGAAGGCCGAACTCGAGGTGTTGCCTGACAACCATCGAGGAGCTGGCTGCCGCCAAGGATCCTCGCTTTCGACGCGGCACAGGCAACGCTGGCCGACTTCCTCAACCTGGCTCTCAACGAGTTTCCGGACCATCCTGCGACCGCTCAGGGTCTCAACCTGTACTCCGACGAGGCCATCATGATTGCCGGTGAAACCGTGATCCAATCGGGTGACTACAAAAAAGCCACCAATCAGCTGGACGCTGCGGTCAGTTATTACGAGTCGATCGGCCTGCCCCCGTACCAGCCCTTGGTGGACGAACTCGCGGCGCTGGATGAAATGCGTTTCATCACCCAGGAACGGTTTGACGAAGTGAAGAAGAACATGACCAAGGACGAGGTCAAGGAAATTGTCGGCGTCCCCTACTATCAGAACATCCAGTTGGACGAGAAACGCGGCGTTGAGACCTGGCTCTATCCGCAAACGCGAAGGCGGTGCCGCCGCGGTCTACTTCCGAATGAAAACCGACAAGGCCTATGACAAGAATTGGGATGCGGTCAAGATCAAGGTAAATGCCGAATAACCGCGCATCGCCAAAATGACACCTCTCGCGGCGCTTCCCTCTCCTGGGGCGCCGCGTTTGACCCTCTGCGGCAGGAATGGTATCCTTCGCACCCAGTCGTGCGCGCCACTGACGCCCGGGGTCTTCGGCGTAATCCGCACCGAGGGGAGGTGAGCCTTCATGCCGACAGGAGTCACAGTTCGTGATAACGAGTCCTTCGAGCAGGCACTGCGCCGCTTCAAGCGGAAGTGCGAAAAGGCCGGCATCCTCTCCGAGGTCAAACGACGCCGCTTCTACGAGAAGCCATCCGAGCGCCGCAAGCGTGAGATGATCCAAGCACGCAAGAAAATGCTTCGCAAGATGGCCAAGCAGCGCCGGGCCGGTTTGCTGTAAACAGCCCGGTGGAGCGTTCCGTCGCCTCAGATCTCGAGTTCGACAAAGTACTGCAATTGGTCGCGGCCCACGCCCGTACAGGTGTGGGCCGCGCTGCTGTTGAGCGCCTGGCCGATCACCTGGATGGCCGGGAGGAAAATTCCCTGAAGGCTCGTTTCACCCTCGCAGTCCAGGAAGTCCTGGAGGACGAGGACGCGTTCTCTCTCTCGGGGATCGACGAAGCGCTGCCCTGGCTCGAGGAAGACTCTCTACCTCCTTCGGAACCCAGAGATCTGCTCTCCCTGCTGACCCTGGCTCGTCGCGTGGCGGCTGTGGCCAGGCGGCTCCAGTCTTCGGAGAACAACCTCCTCGGAGATCTTGCCCGCCGGCTCCCCGACACTGCGGATCTCGTAGCTGAGGTGGCGCCGCTCCTGGGCCGGGATGGGACCGTCTCTGATTCCGCCTCGCCGGAACTCGCCCGGCTGCGCCGAGAAATCACGCGAACGCGATCTCTGGTGGTGGGCGAGTTGGAGGGAATTCGGCGGGCCAACCGCGAAATCGTCACCGATGCTCCGCCGACCGTGCGGCGCGACCGATACTGTCTTCCCGTGCGGTCGTCGGCGCGGTCGCGCATGGACGGGCTGCTCCTCGATATCTCCGCTCGCGGAGCGACGTCCTTTGTGGAGCCCTTTCCCGTAGTCGAGCTCAACAATACGCTGACGGCAGCAATGGCGGGTGAGCGGGCAGAGATACAGCGAATACTGCGCAGAATCACGAGCCTGTTTACCGATGCGCGGGAAGACCTCGCCGACGCCGTTGACGTTCTTGGGGAACTCGATGCGATTCAGGCACGGGTTCTGTTCGGACGATCGTGCGACGGTTTGGTGGTGGTGCCCGGAGAAGGGCGAGATCTGGTCCTACGGGGAGCGCGACACCCTCTCCTCGACGAACGCTTGCACGGCCTCAGGCTCCAGGTCTTCGGAGATACCGAAAGACGCAACCCCGATCACCGGGTCGTACCGCTCGATTTCAGAATGCCTGAAGGGGTGGGGACCCTCGTGGTGTCCGGACCCAACGCGGGCGGCAAGACCGTGGTTCTCAAGACTCTGGGCCTGATGGTGTTGATGTGCAATCAGGGCATTCCGCTTCCGGTCGAAGAGGGGACCGCTGTTCCGCTCTTCACCGACCTGTGGTGCCATATCGGGGACGAGCAGGATGTGGCGGCGGATCTGTCGACCTTTTCCGGAGCCATGGCGGCCACGGCCCGCCTTCTGGAGGATGCCGACGACGGGACGCTGGTGCTCTTTGACGAGTTGGGAGCGGGAACCGATCCCCTCGAGGGCGCGGCTCTCGGCTGCGCTCTGCTCGAGGAATTGACCGGCCGCGTTGCGCTGACCGTGGTTTCGACCCACCTCGCGGCCATAGCCCTCACCGCCAGTTCCACCGACACGATGGAAAACGCGGCCATGGAGTACGACGAGAATTCGGAACGACCCACTTACCATCTCACCTTCGGGAGGCCGGGCCGGTCTCGGGCGCTCGAGATCGCCGATCGCATGGGTGTTTCCAAGACCGTTCTCGACCGTGCCCGCGAGCTCCTGGGCGGCGATCACCTGGAGCTCGACCGCTGGCTCAGCCGCCTCGAGGCATTGGAGCAGGAACTCGAACAGGAGCGATCCGAGGTCGCCATCCGGCAACGAGAGGCCGAGTTGGCGCACGCCAAGGCGCAGCAAGAACTCGAGCGGCTGGAGGCGGAGCGGCGAGAGCTGCCTGAGAAGCTGGCGGCCGAACGCGAGGAACTGCGGCGGCGGGCCAAGACGCGGCTCGACAAAGCGATTTCGAGATTGCGGAAGGCCGAGGAAGAGCGCGAGGCGATCGGGCGAAGACGCCTGCAGAAGCTCCGCGACGACGCACTGAAACTGGATCTTCCAGGCGATGGTGTTGCGGCGGCCCCGAGAGATGGTCTTGTCGAGGGTGCCCGGGTCCGAGTCGCATTCGGCGGAACCGGAACCCTTCGCGAACTCAGAGGCTCCCGGGCCAAGGTCGACGTCGCCGGCAAACATCTGTGGGTTCCGGTGCAGGAACTCGAGGTCCTGGCCGGGGCCGGCCCGAAAAAAAGTCCCGCCGTCCAGGTGGAGGCCACGGAGCACGTCGACCGCGAACTCAACCTCATCGGTCTCGACAGCGAACGCGCCCGGGAAGATCTCGAGAGATTCCTCGACCGGGCCTTCACTGCGGGATCGCCCTCCGTTCGAGTTGTGCACGGCCACGGAGCCGGTATTCTCCGCAGTATGGTGGCCGAGGTCTGCCGTTCGCATCCCGCCGTCCGCGGTTTCCGGCATCCCCCCCGGCACCTCGGCGGCACCGGCGCCACCGAGGTCGAGATAGATCAGGGAGGGTGGGCCCTTCGGTCCGCCCTCTGTGTTCCGATCCCGATTCCGGGTTCAGTATTGGACAGGCGCTCCTAATTTCAAAGCGCTCTTCTGCGAACGCTGTCCCGCGTGATTGCCACCCTTGACGATCTTATGGACCTGACGCGAAGACAACCGCGATGGCGTTGACTCCCAAAATCGTCAAGGATGGCACGTCCGGTCAACGCGCTTTTCTGCCAGCGGCCCACCGCGTGATACATCCGACGACGAAGTGTCTGAGTTGGATTCAACCCAATATTGAAACGCAAAGACCCAAAGGCCGCCCTTCTCACCGCCCGACGCGCTCGAAGCGCGTCGGTACTGCCTCTTTCCTCTCTGCGTCTCCGCGACTCTGCGTCTCTGCGATAAATGGTTGGAGCGAAGGGCTTTACGCCTTTACGTTGAAGGGTGGCTGGGTGGGCTTTGTGATTTCTTTGTGTCTTCGTGTCTTTGTGTTTGAGGTGGGGGTGGTGGGGCGGGCTCTGTGTTCTCTGTGCGAGAATGGTCGCCCATGGTCGACGCCGATCTCAACCGTGACGCCGTCGCTCGGATCCGCGAGCTGGCCGACATCGTCGAGGTGGTCGGCGATCACGTGCGCTTGAAAAAGCGCGGGCGCAGCTGGGAAGGTCTGTGCCCGTTCCATGAGGAGAAGACCCCGTCGTTTTCGGTCGATGCGGAAAAAGGCCTCTACTACTGTTTTGGTTGCCACCAGGGCGGCGACGTCTTCAAATTCGTCATGCAGCTCGAAAACCTCAACTTTCCGGAAACCGTGGAGCACCTGGCGCGGCGCTTTGGAGTCCAGCTTCCGCCAAGGAGCCCCGAAGCGAGGAAACGCCGGGAGGCCGGGGAGCGCCAGCGAACGCTGCTCGAAGAAGCGCAGCATTTCTTTGTGTCGCGCCTCGAGGACGCTGAGGGATCAGCGGCTCGATCCGAACTCGAGCGACGCGGGTTCGAGAAGGACTCGTGGCGCGCCTTCGGATTTGGTTTTGCTCCCGACGACTGGCGGCGGCTCCTCGATCATCTGACGAAACGGCACCCGGAAGGTGCGCTCATCGAGGCCGGTCTCGCGGTTCGGCCGGAAAGCGGAACCGCGCCGTACGACCGATTTCGAAACCGCCTCACCTTTCCCATCCGATCCGGTGACGGTGCGCTGATTGCGTTCGGCGGCAGAGTTCTCGGCGACGGAGAACCGAAATACCTCAACAGTCCGGAAAGCTCGCTCTTCCACAAACGGTCGACGCTTTTCAACCTCGACCGGGCGCGGCGGGCAATGGCCGATGCCGCTCGTGCGCTCGTGGTCGAAGGGTACTTTGACTGTCTTTCGTTGCACCGTGTGGGAGTGGAGTATGCGGTTGCAACTCTGGGTACCGCCCTGACAACCGACCATGCCCGCCTACTCAAGCGGCGCCTTGGAACCGAGGGTTTGGCGCTGCTCTGCTACGACGCTGACTCAGCCGGACGTCGCGCGGCGGCCACCGGCGCATCGGTGCTCCTCGCTGCCGGGGTCGATGTGTCGGTCGTCGTGTTGCCGGCCGGGATGGACCCCGACGACGTGATCAGGGAACAGGGCATCGATGCATTTCGCGAAAGCCTCGACCGTCCGACACCATTGCTCGAGTTTCTGCTTGCTGAGTTACCTCCGGAACCGACGGAACGTCGGCGTGCCGGCCTCAAGCTCGCCCCTCTGGTGTGCTCCGCATCGGATCCCGCCGTGCGCCAGAATCTGGTCGAGGAGCTTGCCCGCCACCTCTATCTCCGGCCGCGGGAGATCGAGGAGTACGGCCGCCAGATGCGACGTGGCTCAGCGCCGGCCCAGCCGGTGAAACGCGCACCCATGCCGCCCGGAGAGAGGGAGTTGGCCAGGATCCTCCTCGATTGCTCCGGAGAGTGGCGCCGCAAGATATTTGAAGTGGTGGACTCTGACTTCATCGAAGACGCAATGGTCCGGCGACTTCTCGAGGATGCCAAGTCTGTGGATACTGCGCCCGACGGGGATTCTGACTTCGTGGGCGACGTGCTCGAGCGGTGCTCGGACCCTGATGTGACAACGCTGGTGGCCGAACTCTGCAACCTGCCGATGCCCGAGGTGACCGATGAATCGATTCGAACGCAGCTCGGCGCCCTGCTGCAACGCCAGGCCAGGGAACGGGCCCGCCGTCTCGCGCCGTTGATCGCAGCTGCTGAACAGCGGGGAGACGCTGTCGAACTCGACCGATTATTGGCGGAAAAGGCACGATTGCGACAGGAATCTACGAAAATCTGACATTTTCGGCATGTAGGGGTTGCCAAAACGGAACTTGCGACCCATATTCCTTTGGATGGCGATGGGGCCTGGATGGAAAAGATTGCAGGAACTGAAGCGCCCACCCAGCAATATTCTTGATGGTATTTCTATTTGATTGACCCGAATTGGGAATGGAATGTGTGCAGGATGTGCTGTTTTCTGCACCCGGCTGGCAGGAGTCGGAGGAGCGAGGCCCGCGGTTTGTCTTCCCGATGAATAGTCTCAGCGCCCGAATGGAGGCAAATGTGGTGAAGGAGTTAAGCGTGCAGGTTGAAGAAAAGTACCCGGAGCTCAACAAGCTCATTCAAACGGGTAAAGAACGTGGCTTCATCATGTATGAGGAGCTCTACGAGAATCTGCCCGAAGAAGTGACCGGCATTGCGGAAGAGCTCGACGATATCTATATGAGGCTTTCGGAACTCGACATCGATATCATGGATGCCGAGAGCGCTGATTCGGACGGTAACGATGGCGCGGCGGCCGGGAAGAAGGCCGCAGAAAAACCGAAAGCAAAAGTCGAGCCCCGCCCGGTGGCCACCGAGCAGCTCGAAAAGACAAACGACCCGGTGCGCATGTACCTGCGCGAGATGGGCACGGTGAAACTGCTCGATCGCGAAGGCGAAGTCGACATCGCCCAGCGCATCGAGGCCGGTGAAGCCAAGGTTTTCATCGCTCTTTCGAAGGAACCCGATCTGCTCGAGCTTTTCCTCCGGACCAATGAGCAGGCGCGTCGGGAGCGGCGCGGTGTACGCGAGCTTCTTCAGGCGACCACGGGTGAGCTCGACGAAAAGGCCCGTGACCGGGTGCGTGAGGGACAGCGGTTGTTCCGGACGATTTCCAAGCTGGATGGAGAGTCGCGCGAGCTTCGACGGCGATTGCGCCGCTGCAAAAAGGCGGGGAAACGAGCCCAGGAACTGTCCGACAAGATCGACGCCAACACGGCCGAGACCGCTATCCTCGTCCGGCGGGCTGATTTCACGACCACCACACGGAACCGCCTGCTGACCTTCTTTGGCGAGGTCGAACGCCAGTTCGCGATTCCGATCCAGACCATCAACCGTGATCGCAAGAAACTCCAACAGGAGCGCAGCGTGGAACGGCGCCAGTTCTACTCCTCGAGAGTCGAGCGGTACGAAGAAGAGCTGGAGGGCCTCGAAGAGCGCTTCCAGATCCCGTACGAGCGCCTCAAGGTGCTGCTGACCGAGGTGCGGCGGGGCGAGGCGGAAACTGATCGCGCCAAGCAGGAACTGATTGTCGCCAACCTCAGGCTCGTGGTCTCGATTGCAAAGAAGTACACGAATCGCGGTCTCCAATTCCTGGACCTGATCCAGGAGGGCAATATCGGGCTCATGAAGGCGGTCGACAAGTTCGAGTACCGCCGGGGGTACAAGTTCTCTACCTACGCGACGTGGTGGATCCGCCAGGCCATCACCCGGGCGATTGCCGACCAGGCACGAACGATCAGAATCCCGGTGCACATGATCGAGACCATCAACAAGCTCACCCGCACCACGCGGATGCTCGTGCAGGAGCTCGGCCGAGAGCCGTCCGTCGAGGAGATCGCCACGCGGATGGAAATGCCGGTGTCGAAGATTCGCAAGATCCACAAGATCTCACAGGAACCGATTTCGCTCGAGACGCCGATCGGCGAAGAAGAGGATTCGCATCTTGGCGACTTCATCGAGGACACAAATTCCGTGTCGCCGATCGAAGCGGTCATCATGCGGACGCTGAAAGATCACACCGAGAACGTGCTCAAGTCCCTGACGCCGCGTGAAGAGCAGGTATTGAAGCTGCGCTTCGGCATCGGTGACGGCACCGAGCACACCCTCGAGGAGGTCGGCCGGACCTTCAACGTGACTCGAGAGCGGATTCGCCAGATCGAATACAAGGCTTTGCGCAAGCTCAGGCATCCGACGCGTGCCCATCTGCTGAAGCCGTTCTCAGACGGAAACAGCTGAGCCCGCCCACCCGCCCGCGGCGCGAGAAAAGGATGAAGGCGAGGGGTTGAGGCCGCCCACCTCGCCCTGTGCCTCTTCTCCCTGCCCTCTACTCCTTGCTGTACGGCGTGTGTCGCGCTAACATACGCCGGGGCCCATAGCTCAGCGGTCAGAGCCGCCGGCTCATAACCGGTCGGTCCCAGGTTCGAATCCTGGTGGGCCCATGTGGGGCACACCCAGCAAGGGGCAACGGTGAGCAACGTACAACACGATCTTGTCTACCTGGTCCGGCTGCAGCGAGTGTACGACGCCATCTCAGAGGCCATCGCGGAACGAAACTCCCCGCCGCCGGAAATTCGCGAGTTGCGGATCGCCAATCGAATCCGGCAGGAAGAGCTCGAGGAACTCGAGAAGCAGATCGTCGCCCATGAAGACGAGCTCAAAGAGATCCGCAAGAAGCAGGCCGAGTGGGAGTTGGAACTCGAGCATTTCCAGAAACAGAAGGGGACGGTCACGAACGAACGCGAGTTCACGGCGGTGATCTCCGAGATCGACTATGCCACCAAGGCCATCGAAGAGACTACGGCGCGACGCGAGGAGCTCGAAGAGGCCATCGTGCAGGTCAACCAGGAGATCGAGGAGCGCCGCGCTGCACGCCCGGAAGAAGAGTCGGCGCAGAGCGAGGTCGTGTCTGGGTGGGAGAGCCGGAAGAACAAACTCCTCAAGAAGGTGCACAAGTTTTCCGCGGAGGCCAAGGCGTTGGAAGCGGAGATTCAGCCCAAGAACCGTTCGCGTTTTCTCCGCCTCCTCGAGAGCAAGCACGGCACGGCGGTCTCGGCGGTCGTCGAAGGATCGTGTTCGCTGTGCCACTTCGCTTTGCGGCCACACCTTCAGCAGCGTGTCCGCCGGGTCGAAGAAATCATCGACTGCGAGCACTGCCACCGAATTCTCTATATCGAAGAGACTCTGTCCTCGGGCAAAGACGAAGCCGCCGACGGCTGATCGACGGCGGGTTTTGAAATGGGAATGGCGGAGCGCCTTGTCGAGGTGCAGCGGCGCATCGCGGAGGCTGCGGCGGCAAGCCTGCGAGATGCTTCCTCGGTCACCCTGGTTTCGGTCGGAAAGACCTTCCCGGCAGAAATCGTCAGCGAGGCGGTGAGCGCGGGCGCTACGGATCTCGGTGAGAACAAGGTGCAGGAGGCGGTCGCAAAGAAACCCGAAGTGCCGCCTGCCCGCTGGCATCTCATCGGACCACTGCAGCGCAACAAGGCAAAGGCCGCGCTCGAGGTCTTCGATGTTGTTCATACGCTCGATCGATTCAGTCTGGCCGACCGCCTGCAATTCTTGCTGTCCGAACATTGGCCCGAGCGCCGGCTCGAGGTACTGCTCGAGATCAATGTTGGAGAGGGAACCGCAGAAAGCAGGTGCCCTCCCCGAAGACGCTGCCGAGCTTCTCGAACACTCGCTCGGGTGTGACCGGTTGCTGGTCCGCGGCTTGATGGCGATCCCTCCCTGGGGTCAGGACCCGGAAGCGTCGCGGCCGTATTTCCGGGCGCTGCGGGAGTTGCGCGACCGGCTTCAGCAGGACACGGGCGTTCCGCTGCCCGAACTCTCGATGGGCATGAGCCACGACTTCGAGATCGCTGTCGCCGAAGGCGCCACCATGGTCCGCGTCGGCACCGCCATCTTCGGTGCGAGGACGTACCCGAAGCCCTGACCGGCTCCGATCCCGAGTCCATTTCTACCGGCGCGCTTCCCGCTAAGGAGCCACCTTTAGCATTGACCGACCATAGGTCCGGACGAATTTCGGCGTTTCGATTCGGACAATGCAAAAAATGGCACCTCCGCCGAACGCGCTTTTCTGCGGACGCGACACCGTGTGATTGCCACCCCAAACATTGTTCGGGACTATTTGTTGACTCAATTGGAAGCGCATTTCTCCCGAACATTGTTTGAAGTGGCACGACCGATCAACGCGCTGTTCTGCAGAAGATCATCTCTGTGGTTTTCCGGGGGAGGGTGGGCGTAAATCCGAAATCCGAAATCCGAAATCGGGTCGGAGGGCGGGTGGATCTGCGTTCATCTGCGTAATCGGCAGTTTCTCCGCGGTGGGCGGGAATTCCCAATTCCTCATTCCTAATTTTCCCTACTCCGAATGCTGAATTCTGGGTTTTTCTTGCCCCGAGACAGACTTTGTGAAAAAATTCTCATCCGGGGGAAGCGAGGGATCGTGATGGCTGGAAATATAGGTATGGACCGCGAGCTCGAAGAGGCTGTGAACCGGCTTGCTGGAGAGACGGCGCCGAAATGCGTCGAGTTTCTCCACGACCTGGTGACGGTTCCCTCACCGAGCCGCGGAGAGAGGCTCGCCTGCGAGCGAGTGCAGCGCGAGATGGAAGATCTCGGATTCCGGGACGTCCACCTGGATGAGATGGGCAATGTTCTCGGTCGCATCGGTTCAGGGCCGAGGGTTCTGGCCTTTGATGCACATATTGACACCGTCGGCATCAGTAATCCGACCCACTGGCGGCACGATCCATTTCGCGGCATCGTGAGCGGCGGGACCCTCTATGGCCGCGGGGCATCGGATCAGAAGGGTGGCCTCGCAGCTGTGGTGCACGGCGCTGCTCTTCTCGATCACATCGGTTTGTCGAACGAACTGACAGTCTGGGTGGCGGCGACGGTCAATGGCGAGGATTGTGTCGGTCTGGCGTGGCAATACCTGCTCAACGAAACACAACTGAACCCCGAAGTCGTGGTCATCGCAATGCCCTCGCACCTTGGGGTGTGCTACGGGCAACGCGGGCGGATGGAGGTTGAGATTGCCACGGCGGGAGTCTCGACCCACGGATCTCAGCCGGATCGGGGTGTCAACGCGATCTACTCCATGATGCCCTTGATCAACGGTCTCATAGACCTCCACGAAGGTCTGGAGGTCGATCACCCTGTGCTCGGCAAGGGATCGCTCGCAGTGACGGGGATCTCGTCGCGGTCGCCGTCGCTGACCGCGATTCCCGACGAGTGTGTGATTCACATCGACCGCCGATTGACGATCGGCGAGACTGCCGACCATGCGCTGGAGCAGATGCGAGATGTGTCGTCGTCCGTTGCCGAGGACGCCGAGGTTCGACTCCTGCACTACGACCTCCCATCGTGGCGCGGGTTTACCTATCCAACCGACAAGGTCTTCCCGGCCTGGGAGACGCCCGCCGAGAGCCCGGCGGTTCGATCGGCGCTGGCCACGGCCGAGCACGTGCTGGGTCGGTCGCCGCGGATTCACCGCTCGGGGTTCTCTTCCCATGGCTGTGCGACTGCCGGGATCTTCGGTATCCCGACGGTAGGTTTCGGACCGGCGGACGAGCTCCACTCCCACACGGTGAACGATCAGATTTCCCTCGCCCAGCTCGAACCGGCGATTGCGTTCTACGCGATGTTTCCCCAGGTGTACCTGGAGTCTTCCAAAACATCGGGTTGAGAATCGGGAGGGTCTCAACTCGAACTACAGAGCCCGCCCACCCGCCCAGATGCCGGATGCCGGATGCAAGATGCCGGATCCACCCGCCCACGTCGCAACCACGAAGACACAAAGACACGAAGGCCCCCACCCACCCAAGAAATCACAAAGGGGCAGTCGCCGACTTGAAACACGGTCGCCAAGACCGGCCGGCAGAACAACAGGCGATCGAGATCGCCTGCCGCCGGTGAAAAGATCGACGCGCCGAGTGCACGTCGGTTCTGCCTCGCGTTCCCCTTCTTAGGAAGGGACACGGAACCTTTTCTTTTTTCAAAATGAAAGGAGGAGTGGCGAGGCCTGCGCTCTCTGAGAGCGCAGGCCGCTGGGAAAGAGACCCGATGCGAACGCTTGCTTTCACATCTGGGTCTCTTCCCAGCGGTTTCCGGCCGTTTGACGGCCGGAAACCTCGCCACGGCGTCAGGCTGCGATGAATATCTGCGTCAATCTACGTGATCTGCGGGCAATCCGGGTGGGTGGGCGGGCTCTGTGCTTTCCTCTGTGCTCTCTGTGCACTCTGTGGTTCTGTCCGGGGTGGGTGGAAATCCAAAATCCAAAATCCAAAATCCAAAATCCGAATTGTGTCTCTGTGGTTATTCGCCCGCCTGGAGCAGGCGAGGCAAATCAGCGACCGTGGAAATCGGAGTGGCGGGGAGATCGAGCTTGCCGTTGGCGTCTCGAGCCGGCAGGGCGACGCGGCCGAAACCGAGGGCGGACGCTTCGCGCACCCGCTCCGCTGCCCGGCTCACCGCCCTGACTTCGCCGAGAAGACCGATCTCTCCGAATACGGCGAGCTCGGGAGCCAGTGGTAGATCTGCGGCCGACGAGAGCAGCGCGGCCGCGACTGCAAGATCGAGGGCGGGCTCGCGCAACGACAGACCACCGACGAGATTGACGAAGACATCCCTGTCCGCAAAGCCGACGCCGGCGTGCCGCTCGAGCACCGCGAGGAGGAGGGCGAGGCGCGACGAGTCGAGCCCGTGAGCCACCCTGCGGGGTGTTCCGAGAGACGACGGCGAGACCAGCGCCTGGACCTCGACCAGGAGGGGCACCGACCCTTCGAGGGCGACCGCAACTGCGGAACCCGCGAGCGCCGCTCTGCCGGTCCTCGAGCAACCATGCCGAGGCGTTCTGTACCGCCTCCAGACCGCTGCCGGTCATCGAATAGAGCGCGAGCTCGGCGATAGTGCCGAAACGGTTTTTCCCGGCTCGCAGCGCGCGCAGTTCGTGCCCGGGTTCGCCTTCGAGGGACATCACGACATCGACCAGGTGCTCGAGGAGCTTCGGGCCCGGCGATCATTCCGTCTTTGGTGACGTGACCCACAAGGACAACCGGCACGCCGCGGGTCTTGGCGAAGTGCTGAAAGCGCGACGCCACCTGCCGCACCTGGCTCACCGAACCGGCCACCGCATCGATAGAGTCGAGGACGGCAGTCTGCACTGAGTCCACAACCACCAACTGCGGTTCGAGATCTTCGATTTGAGCGAGCACCGATTCACACGAGGTTTCGGGCAAGAGGAACAGATTCGGTTCGAGGCCGCCGATTCGCCGAGCGCGCAATGCGATCTGTTCCGCCGACTCTTCTCCGGTGACATACACAACCGGACCGCAGTCGCGAGCGAGGGACGCAGCAACCTGGAGGAGAAGGGTCGACTTTCCAATCCCCGGTTCGCCGGCGAGGAGCACCAGCGAGCCCGGCACCAGACCACCTCCGAGTACCCGGTCGAGCCCGTCGAGCCCGGTCGGAGTGCGGGCAGCCGGAGCGGCCGCGGCCTCGGTCACCGGGATGGCCGCTGCTCCACGGCGCGGTACGGCCCCGGCCTTCTTCTTCTTCGGTTGAGAAGGTTGTTCGGCGTAGCAATTCCATTCTCCGCACCCCGGACACTGGCCGAGCCATTTGCCGGATTCGTGGCCGCACGAGGTGCAGAAGAAAACGGTGTCAGCCAATATCCGCCCTCAGTTGAGGGCCCCGCCGGCGAGGCCGAGGCTGTACTTGACGTCGTCGTCGGCCCAGGTGATGCCGCCGCCGAAAAGGACTGAGGACTTTGCGGACACCAGCGGGTCGTCCCAGCCGGCCGTCACGAAGATGTTCCTGCTGATGAAATACCGGCCCTCGAATCTCAGGTGCACGGCTTCGTCGAACTCGCGACCGAAATCGTAGGCTTCGAAGACCAGGGTCAGCGGCCGCTTGCCGAGTTTGATGCTGTGGTCGACGCCGACACCGCCTGTGGATTCGATCAGCCCTGCGCGCACGATCGTGTCCGGGAAGACCCGGTATCCGACCTGGGCGTTGAGGCCGATCTTGTCGTCGACTTTGATTTTCTCCTGGAGATAGGATTCCTCGGTCCCGTCGGGGATAGGTCGTGGTCACATACTGGGCGTCGGTGCGGACGCGGCCGTACGGCATGTCCACCCCCTCGATCCGGAAGAACCGGTTCTTGGTGGTCCACAGGTCGAAGCCGAAGGCCGTTCGAGACTGGTCGGTGGAGGGCAACGCCTCGGCGCGGAGCGCGACCTGGAGCTCGTAGCGGCGATAGCGGCCCATGGTTTCGTTGAGAGTTCCAATGCCGTCTTCGATGGAGTCGAGGGTGCTGTTGAAATTGTCGACGGTGGTTTCGTCGTTGACAAGTTTGCCGATGGTGCCTTCGCCCGAAGAGATTTTGCCCGTGATCTCGTTGAGGTTTTCGGCTGACACCTGAAGGCGGTCCGTGAGCTCGCGAATGTTGGCCATCGACGCCTGCAGGTCGTCCCGATTTTCTCCCACCACACCGTTGAGTTGATCTGCGAGGAGGTTCATTTTTTCGGTGATCTTCGGCAACTCGTCGCGAAGGGTGGCGGAGAAGTCGGCGAAGTTGGCGGTGGTTTCGTTGACATTGGCCTGGTTCTCGGCGATCAGAACTTTGAGCGAGGCCGTGAGGTCGCGAATGTTGGCCACGATCTCGCTGATCGCCTCTTCACCCTGAGTTCCTCCAATCGAGCCCCGCAGCGCTACGGTGACTTCCTTGACGTCGGCGCCGATCTCGGTGGCCACCCGCAACACGTCGTCAAATGTCGGTGTGATGGCGCCACCGAGCACGAAGCCGTCGGGAAGGAGCGGGAGTGACGGGTCGCCAGGCAGAATTTCGATGTACCGGTCGCCGAGCATCCCGAGACTGGCGATCTGCGCCGAAGCGCCCTGGTGCAGCTGGACCTGCGGGTCGAGCGAAAGGGTCAACAGCGCGGCGGATCCGTCGAGTGAGATCGCGTCCACCTTGCCCACCCGAACGCCGGCGATTCGCACGGCAGCCTTGCGGTCGAGGCCTGCAACCGAGGAAAAACGGGCGGTGACGACGGTCCGTTCTCCACGCTCACCGACGGGGATGTCCTCGATCTTGATGATGAATACGCCGAGAATGATCATTCCCATGAGCATGAACATGCCGATCCGTGCGGCTGGGGTCATGACTCGTCCTCCAGTTCTTCTGGCATCTCACCCTCGAGGAAACCTCGCACGAAGCGGTTCCGAGACTTGGCAAATGTCTCCGGAACATCCACCTGCAGGATCTGCCCGCGCCGCATGATGGCGATCCGGTCGGCAATCCGGTAGGCGAGGCTCATGTCATGGGTGATCGTGACCACCGTGACATCGAGTTCGGCTCGGAGCTGATTGATCACCCGGCCGATGGCGGCGGTGTTGATCGGGTCGAGGCCGGTGGTGGGCTCGTCGAAGAGCAGGATCTTCGGTTCGAGTGCGATGGCGCGCGCGAAGCCGACGCGGCGCCTCATGCCGCCGGAGAGTTCAGACGGCATCTTGTCTTCGATGCCGGGCAGTCTCACCAGCTTCAGACACTCGTCGACTCGGGCCGCCACTTCTTCGGGATTCTTGTCGGTGTGGCGCCGAAGTGGAAAGGCGATGTTGTCGAACACCGTCATCGAGTCGAAGAGGGCTCCCTCCTGGAAGCTCATGCCGAACTGCTTCCGCAGGACGAGGACCGCCTCCGCGGGGGCGAGGGTGAGATCGACACCGTCAACCACCACGTGTCCGTCATCGGGCTGCAGGAGCCCGATCAGATGCTTGATGAAGACCGACTTGCCGGCGCCGGATCCGCCGACGATGACGAATGATTCTCCCCGCAGGACATCGATCTCGATGCCGCGGAGGACCTTCTTGTCACCGAAGGACTTGTGGAGGCCGATGACCGAGATCATCGGCGGTGCGATCGTTGGATCGTGGGCGGTTGAATTCATCATCATCATCAGAACAAGATCTTTGTCAGGAAGAAGTCCGAAAGGAGGATATACATGGAGGCGGTGACCACCGCGGAGGTGGTGGACCTGCCGACCCCTTCAGCTCCGCCCGCAGTGTAAAAACCCTTGGTGCAGCCGGTGACCGACAGGATGAGACCGAAGAACGCCGCCTTGATGAGCCCCGAGGTGACGTCGTTGACTTCGAGAAACTGAAACGTCCGTTCGATGTAGAGAAAACTGTTTGCGCCGAAGAGGCCGACCGATACCAGCCACCCACCAATGATGCCGATGGCATCTCCCATGATGGTGAGCACCGGCAACATCAGAATCGAAGCGTTGACGCGCGGAACCACCAGGTAATGGACCGGTTCGGTAGCCATCGCGTAGAGAGCGTCGATCTGTTCGGTGACGCGCATGGTGCCGATCTCGGCAGCCATCGCCGAACCCACCCGACCGGCGACCATCAGCCCGGTGAGCACCGGCGCCAGCTCGCGGGTCAGCGACAGCGCCACCACCGAGCCGACAAAACCCTCGGCGTGAAATCGCTCGAATCCGCGGTAGGTCTGGAGTGCCAGGACCATGCCCGTGAACAGACACGTGAGAAAGACCACCGGGATCGAGTCCCAGCCGACCCGCACCATCTGGCGCAGGAGCTCAGGGGCATCGAACGGCCGTCGAAAGGTCCACAGGACGCTCGATGCCATGATGTAGAAGAAGCGGCCGAGGTCATCGAGGCCGCGGAGGATGAGCGTTCCGAAACGATCGAGCCAGTCGAGGATGCCCCCGGATCGGGCGGTGTCCTCTACCACGGTGCGTCGCCGTCGTCGTGGCTGAAGTCGGCGTTTTCGAAACGAGTGAACTCGTGCTGAAAGACCAGATCGATCTCTCCGATCGGCCCGTTGCGCTGTTTGGCGATGATGAGCTCGGCGCGGCGGGGGTCTTCGACCTCGCGGTCGTAGACCGATGGCCGAATGATGAACATGACGACGTCCGCGTCCTGTTCGATCGATCCTGATTCGCGGAGATCCGACAGCTGCGGCCGGTGATCGCCGCCCCGGCGTTCGGGTTGGCGCGAGAGCTGGGACAGTACCAGCATCGGCACGTCGAGCTCCTTGGCGACCGCCTTGAGGCTGCGTGAGATGGCTGACACTTCCTCGTTGCGGCTGCTGAACCGGGCGCCGCCCGACATCAGCTGCATGTAATCCACCATCACCAGATCGAGCCCTCGCTCCTGTTTGAGGCGGCGTGCCTTGGCGGAGAGCTCAAGCGGGGTGATGCCGGGGGTGTCATCGATCCACAGATTGACGTCGCGCAGGGCCTTGCGCGGCGAGTTCGAGCTTCGGCCAGTCGGATTTGGAAAGATAGCCGCCCGAGATTCGTTTCTGATCGACGCGGGCCTCGGACGAGAGGAGCCGGCGAACCAGCTGCTCGGCGGCCATCTCCAGCGAAAAGACAGCGACCTTCTTGCCGCCGCGGATTGCAGCGTGGGCGCAGATGTTGACGCCGAGTGAGGTCTTCCCCATCGAAGGCCGCGCCGCGAGAATGACCAGGTCCTTCGACTGGAGTCCGGAGGTCATTTCATTGAGGCGGATATAACCGGTGTCGAGGCCGGTCAGGGTCGAGTGGTTTTCCCGACTCGCATCGATGTTGGCCAGTTCTTTATCGGTGAGCCGGCGGATGTGAACGAGGCCGCCGGAGAGCGTGTCCTCGGCGATTCGGAAGACGTCTTTCTGCGCGCTCTCGACCGCCTCTCGAGCTTCGCCGTGGTCGAGCGAGCAGGTTGAGAGGATTTTCTGGGCCGCAGCCATCAGCTGTCGTTTGACCGACTTGTCGTGGACGATCTCGGCGTAGTGGATCACGTTCGCCACGTCGGGAAGTTCGTCGACCAACCCGGAGAGATAGGACACTCCACCCACCTGCTCGAGCCGGCCCTGCTCGGTGAGGTGGTTGCGCACCGTGACCAGATCGGCAGCGTCGCCCTTTTCGTGCAACTCCAGACAGGCTTCGTAGACGATGCGGTGGCTCTCGAGATAGAACTCGTCCATCCGCAGCTTCTCGATGATGTGGAGCATCGCCCCGGGATCCAGGAGTACCGCACCGAGCACCGCCCGTTCGGCTTCGGGGTCGTGGGGCAGACGATCAGCGATCGAAGTCGGGCCCGCCGCGACGTGTGATGCATTCGTGCTCATGGGTCTCTCATCCTACCTTAGATTGGTCTACGAATCTCCATCGAATTCTGTTCCTCGCCCGGGTCCGAGCCCGTCCCGATCCCGTTCCCGACGTGCAGGGACAGGGGCGGCGTTCTGCGGCAGGTACAGAAGACAGCTAACAGCGGCAGCATTCGGCGACGGCGATCCACCGTTGGACGCGCTCTTCTGCGAACGCCACACCGCGTGGCGGATTCTCCGTTCAAACGTTGAAACGTGAGCCTCTTTCAGAATTCGAATATTCCGCCGGAATCAGTTTTGGGCCTGGTCGAGGCAAGGCGGCACAGGTGCCGCCACTACCCCCAAGAGGCATCCCCCTGTAGTGGCGGGGCCTGCCCCGCCTTTGACCGTGAATTTTGCAAGAGGCTCACGTTGCACGTTCAACGTTGGGTATCGGGCGGTGGCGGAAGGTTGGGAACGTTCTAACATTTAAACGTTCCAACGTTCCAACGAAAGAGGGGCCCGAAGGCCCCTCGTGATTGAAGATCCGATTTCAGATCAGAAGGACCAACGCACGCCGAGACGTGTCTTCCAGCGCGAACGCAGGTCGTCGACGTAATAGATGTTGGTGTCCGGATAAAGGACCTCAGACCGCAGCTCATAGATCGGCAGGCCTTCGTCGCTCACTCCCTGGTACCTGACCGGGTCCACGGTGCCGTAGGGGACGTACTCGACGACTCCGGATTCGTTGTCGAGCATATTCCAGAAGTTGAAGATGTCGAGCGAGATCTGGAATGTCGAGCGACCCGGGAACGGGATGTTCTGGCGGAACGAGAGGTCGGTCTGCATGAAGTAGGGCGCCCGGTTGACGTTGCGCGGCGCGACCCCGCCCGCGTACTTGGTCAGACCGGTCTTCTCGAGATAGTCCTCGAGTTGCGCCCAGGTGCCGTTGGTGATCACGACGTCGTCGGCGCCGGTGGGCACGTACATCAGATCGTTATATCCGTAACCGTCATTGTTGATCGATCGATAGGGCCAGGCGGCACCGAGGATGTTGGTCCAGGGTTTGCCGGTCTGGCGGTTCCAGAACACCGACACCACCGTCGACCACCTCGAGGAGCGGTTGAACTCGTAGTTGAGGTTGATGATGCCGCGGTGCTCGACCTCGAAGTCGGAGGTCGAGAGGACGGAGTTGTTCGGGTCCGTGCCCTCGTTGTACTGCCAGTTGGAGACCGCGCGGCTCGAGGTGGCGTCGTTGATGACGTTCGACTCGCCCCAGGCGTAGGACACGCTGCCCCAGAAGGGTTGCTGGCCGTAGGGCAGTTCGAGCTTGAGGATGAAGTTCAGCGCGTCACCCTTGCGGAGTTCCGGAGATAGTAAGCGCCCGTGAAATGGTCACTGACGTCCTCGTACATCGGGCGGCCGTCGAACGGGATCGTCGCGCCGGTCTGCTCGATATTGAGGTTCTGGTAGTCGATCTCGTTTTTGCTCTTGGCGTAGATGACCTCGGCCGTTGCGACCATTCTCTGCCAGGGCAGCCGGTAGTCATACGCGAGGTTGGCGCGCCAGGTCTGCGGGAACTCGAAGTCGGGATCGATGGCGTTGATGTCCTGGGTCGTGGCGCCGCCGATGTTGTCGGGCTGATCAAACGGATCGGGGTTGAAGGGGATGACGCCATAGGCTTCGAGCGTCGTCTGGCGGGTGCCGGTTCGGGCGTAGCTGTTGGACAGCCAGACGAAGGGTGTGCGGCCCGAGAAGAGGCCGGCGCCGCCGCGGAGCTGGCTGGTGGCGTTGCCCGTGATGTCCCAGTTGAAGCCGATGCGCGGCGACCACATGATCTTGCCGCTCGGAAAATCACTCGTGTCCACTCCGAAGGTCGCTTCGGCGAGCGGGTTGTAGTCCGGTGAGTCGGGGAAGATGGGCACGTCCATCCTCAGACCGTAGACCAATGAGAAGTTCGGTTTGACGCTCCAGGTATCCCCTGCATAGAGACTCACCTGGTAGGCCTTGAATTGGTCGCTCGGGTTGTCGGGGTCGTTGCTGTAAGTGTGGTCGAAAACGTTGGCGACACCGGCGTAGTAGGCGTCGAGATCCGGGAACTCGTAGGAGCCGAACCCGTCCTGGATGAAGAGGTTGTCGATGGTGTAGAACTCGTTGTGGGTGCCGATGACGATCTCGTGGTTGCCGGTGAAGAAGCTGAAGTCGTTGGTCAGCTCGATGATGTCCTGGTCGAGGTTGTTGTAGGTCGAGTACTGCTCGGTGCCGAACTCCCAACTGTTGCCCTCGCCGTCGACGTCATCGATATTGACATGGGGGAAGGGCTCGATGACACCGGTGCGCGGGCCGCGGATCGTCTGGTAGGTGACCCGCAGCTCGTTGAAGGAGTTCTCGCCGAAGACCGCGTTCCACTGGCCGACCAGCGAGTTGACCTTGGTGTTGAAGTCGTAGCCTTCGCTCGGCCACTCATAGCTGTCGTCGTCGGGCCGGTTGATGACGTTCGAGGCATCCATGTAGTTGTAGCGCGCGGTAATGGTGTTGCTCGGGTTGAGGTTGAAGTCGAAACGCAGGAAGAACCGGTCGGCCGGCCTGTTGCGGCTGGCCTGGCCGAGAGACCCCGGATCGTAGTTGTAGGTCGACTGGGTGAATTGACGCAACTGCGAGGCCTCGTCGGTGAAGTTGCAGTTCTGCCAGCAGCTGCCGCTCGAGCCGTCGAGCGACCAACCGGTCGGTTCCGTGACCTCGGCCGTCGTGAAGTTCGTGAAGAAGAAGACCTTGTCTTTCGAAAGCGTTCCGCCGAGGCTTGCGCCGAGCTCGTTGTCCTCGAAAGTGCCGAGCTCTCCGAGTTCGTCCGGTCCGCCACCGACGAAACTGTCATCGCTGTAGTAGCCGTAGACGGTGCCATGGAGCTCGTTGGTTCCGGAACGGGTGATGGCGTTGACGCTGCCGCCGGTGAATCCGCCCTGGCGGACGTCAAAGCTCGAGGTCACGAGCTGCAACTCCTGAACCACGTCGAGCTGGATCGGCTGCGCGCCGGACTGGCCGCCGGGCGTGCCGCTGTGGGCGAGACCGAAGACATCGTTGTTGACCGCGCCGTCGATCGAGATGTTGTTGTAGCGGGGGTTGCGGCCCGAGACCGAGAGCTCGGTGTTGTCCCGGTCCGGCGAGAAGGTCGAGAACATCGGGTTGGTAGCGCGCCATGTCGAAGAGGTTGCGCTCGACCGAGGGCATGCGCCTCGAGGGAGCCCTGCGACACCGAGCTGGCGACGCCCATCTTCATCGGGCTGATCAGCGGGCTCGACTCGGCCACGACCTCGATCGTGCCGACCGCGGCCTCGAGCCGGAGCTCGATCGCCAGGTTGGTGTCTTCGCCCAGTCGGACATAGACGTCGCCCAGGTTCTGGGGCTGGAAGCCTGCAAGGTTTGCCGCCACCTCATACGGGCCGCCGACCTTGATGTTGACCATCCTGAAGCGGCCGGTGGCATCGGTCACGGTCCCGTAGCGGTTACCGGTGGACGGTAGGCTCGCGACGACCGAGACCCCGGGCAGCGGGTCGCCGTTGGGATCGACCACCACGCCGGACATCGATCCGGTTGTCACTCCCTGGGCCTGGACGAGGCCTGCCCACAAGAGCGCGCAGATTGATAAACAGATTGCCTTTTTCATCATCGTGACCTCCCTATTTCTCACCTCAAAAAAATTACGGGACCATACCCTTTTATGAACGGGATCATACCACCGACCACGACCATCGAGGCCGGTTCAGAACAAGATTTTTGTCGCACCGCGGCACAGTCTGAAAATCCCATTTTGGAACGCATCTCAGTCTCTCCCAGATGACTCCTTTTTCAGGTCCTCGAAGACTTCGAGAACCTCCTCAGCCGAGACTCGCTGATTGAGTGCAACCCCTTTGTTTGTAGGTAGAACCCAGCCGATTCCATGGTCACTGTTCTTCTTGTCATGCCCGATATGCGAGCGGACGGTTTCGGGCGTCGATGTCGGCGAGAGAAGGCATCGGGCCGAGGGTCGCGATGGCCGCCGAAATCGCCTCCTCGCCGTCGCTCGAGAGCAGGTCGTGACGGCGTCCGAGCCGAGCCGCCGCCAGCAGGCCCCAGGCCACGGCTTCGCCGTGCAGAAAACGCCGGTAACCGGTGGCAGCCTCGAGGGCGTGGCCGAGGGTGTGGCCGAGGTTGAGGGCGGCCCGGTTGCCGGCCTCGCGCTCGTCCTCGGTGACGACCCGCGCTTTGACTGCGACACATCGCATCACGAGCTCTTGCCATTGATCGGTCGGGACCTTATCGAATTTCGAGGGGATCATTGTCAGCAGATCGTGGTCGCCGATCCAGGCCGTCTTGATCACCTCCGCCATGCCCGCCCGGAGTTCGCGTTCGGGCAGGGTCGACAGCGTCTCCACGTCGATGACCACTAGATGCGGCGGCCAGAATGCCCCGACCAGGTTCTTGCCCTGCTCGAGGTTGACTCCTGTCTTGCCGCCGACCGAGGCGTCGACCATCGCCAGCAGCGTTGTCGGCACCGCGACCCAGTCGATGCCCCGCAGAAAGACCGCGGCCGCGAATCCGACCGTGTCGGTGAGGACCCCGCCGCCGACGGCGGCCACAGAGTCTCCGCGATGAAGTCCCGCTTCGAGCCACTGCCCGAGCGTCCCCTCGACCGTCGGCCAGCGTTTGTGCTCCTCGCCGTCGGGGATTTCTATCAGCGACACGCCGAGAGCCTGGGAGGCGGGCCTGCCCCACAGCGGTCCTACGGTGGTGTCGGTGACCAGCAAACGGGGTGTGGTGAGGCCTTCCTCTTCGATCAAGTGCGCGAGACGGGAAACAGCTCCAGCCTCGGCGACCACGCTGTACGCTCCTCGTCCGCTCTCGACCGTCAGTCTCGGCATCGCTCTCGACCTATCCAATCAACGAATGTCAATTTCTGGACCCTCGCGCCCGATCGCCATTCCGTTTCCGAGAACTTCCGGGCTGGGTCGGCCGGTCACTTTTCGGCCTCGAGCTCGCGGCCGATGCTCCAGTTGCCATCGACCACAGGCCGCCACGGCCGGTGGTCGTTCAGATAGTTACCAATCAGGTCAGCCATCTCTTCCGAGGACCGCCACACGACCTCCACCTCGTCCAGATGCGGGAAATGTCCCCCACCGGCTGCGCGGTAAGAGTTGCAGACGAGCGTGAACTCCGCGTGAAGATCGAGTGGCAGGCCTTCGTACCGCGCGGTCGAGAATCCGCGACCCCTCGGGTCTCGTTGGATCGATTCGATAGTCGATCCCGGCCATGTTGTCGACGTTGTAATGCGGGATGTCGGGGTCCGTTAGCACCACGCAGCCGCCTTTTTCGGGACAGCTCAGCCCGTCGTAATATCGCGCCGCGTGTTCGAGCACGTCGAGCACTTGGGCTCCGGTCAGGCGCACCGCCACCAAGGTGTTGGGATAGACGTAGAAGGCGTTGATCCAGCGCCAGCTCACGGGGCCTGCGCCGAGGGGCGGTGCATGGGCGTTGAGCAGCGCCGCGAGCGACAGCTGGGCGCCCGAAGCCTCGCGCTGCACCGCGTGCAGGAGGTCCACCGCGGCGCAGTCCTCGAGCCGGCAGCGGTCGACCCGAACGCCGTCGGTCACCTCGCCCACCGGACCGTCGAGTGCGGTGGCGACCCGCTGATGGGTCAGGGCGAATGCCTCGGTGATGCGGCGGTCTGCCGGCGCTTCACCGGTCGGGATGTTTTCCCCGGACCACCCATCGATCTTCCATCCGCCGTCCGCCTTGACGAGGTGGAGATCGATCCTGGTCAGCAGTCGGGCGCGCGCGGCCGGCTGTGAGACAACAACGCCGCGCACGAGGCGAGGCGGGATATCTTCGTGAGCGTGGCCGGTCAGCAGCAGATCGATCCCCGGGACCTCGGTGATCCTGGAGACGAAATTCTCGTACTCCGTGCCGTTTGATTCGCCGGTCTCCAGGTCGTACTCGAAACCCGTGTGGGCGAGCACCACCACGATGTCGCAGCTCTCCTTTTCGCGGAGAATCGGGACCCAGAGGCGCGCTGCGTCATCCATGGCTTCAAACTCGAGACCGCGAGTAATTCTCCGCCTTCTCCCAACCGGGTACGTTCGGAGTGATGAGTCCGAGGACGCCGACCCGAACCGGTCTGGCCTCGAGCACGATGTACGGGAGGAAGGCCGGTTCGCCGGTGTCGATCTCCAGGGTGTTCGCGGAAAGGAAAGGGAACCCCGCTTGCTCTTCGGCCCGGCGCAGGACCTCGAGACCGAAATTGAATTCGTGGTTGCCGACCGCCATGGCCTGGTAGCCGATGAGATTCATGGCTGCGATGGTCGGGCTCGGTTCACCCCACCGCACGTGAACGAACTGCTCGAAAGGGGAACCCTGCAGGGTATCCCCCGAATCCAGAACCAGCACCGGGTTCAGCGACTTTTCGCGAATCTGATCGACCAGGGTCGAGACCTGGGCCAGAGAACCCCGGGACGAGGGGCGGTTGGCGTAGTCGTTGAACGGCAGCACGTTACCGTGCAGATCCGAGGTGTGGAGGATCGTGAGATCAACCGTGTCAGGGGTTGCTCCGGACAGACTGAACGCAGCCAGAACAACCGTCGTCGCGACCAACCCCGTAAATACTGAATACCTGTTCATTACGGTGTGCAGATCATAGCATCGCCAACCGATCTGCGGGGTGATTGTGTCCCGGGCTCAACTTGGCGCGAGCCGGCATTCCGCGTATCCTCGTTGGCATGAAGTATCTGCACCGTCTTCCGATTGGATCACCGCTGTGAAACGGCTGCGTCTGCTCACGGGAGGCGAATCGCACGGACCGGGTTTGACGGCGATCCTCGAGGGTCTCCCTGCCGGACTCGAGCTCGACCGTGAGCGAGATCGACGGCCGGCTGGCGCGCCGCCAGCACGGCTTCGGACGAGGTGGGCGCCAGCGCATCGAAAAAGATGTGGTCACCGTAACGGGTGGTCTGCGCGACGGCCGCACCCTGGGCGGTCCGCTCGTGCTCGAGGTAACGAACCTCGACTGGAAAAATTGGGCCGATGTGATGGATCCGTGGCAGGTGGATGCCGAGGTTGCGGCCAAGAGAGCGGTCACCCGGCCGCGTCCGGGACACGCCGACTACTCCGGCGGAGCCGCTACCGACCAGTTGGCGGACATGCGCAATGTGCTCGAACGCTCGTCGGCGCGGGAGACCGCGGCGCGGGTCGCGGCGGGCGCGGTGTGCGGCCAGCTGTTGAGCCGTTACGGCGTCTCCATGCGGTCGGCGGTGTTGCGGGTCGGTCCGCACGAAGTGCTTGCGGGCGCCCCGTCGTGGAACGAGCTGAAAGGTGTGCGCTTTGATTCCCCGCTGGTGACCCCGAAACCGGATCACGAGGAACCGATTGTCGAGGCGATCCGCGAGGCACGCCAGGCGGGGGAGACCATGGGCGGCATCGTGGGTGCGGTGGTTCGCGGCCTTCCCCCCGGTCTCGGCTCCTACGCCCATTGGGACCGAAAGCTGGACGGCCGGCTGGCGCAGGCCCTGACATCCATTCACTCGGTCAAAGCGGCGGCGATCGGTGACGGCATCGAGGTTGCTTCGCTGCTGGGGTCGCAGGCCCACGACCCCTACGAGCTCGTCGACGGACGACTCGAACGGACCGGCAACCGGGCGGGTGGGCTCGAAGGCGGGGTCACGAACGGGGCCGATCTCGTGGTCCGTGCCTTTTTCAAACCGATCTCGACGCTCCGCCGGGGGCTGCCGTCGGTCGATCTTTCCACCGGCGAACCCGGAGCGACCGAGTGGGAACGCTCCGACGTGACGGCCATCGGCGCAGCGCCGGTGATTGTCGAAGCCATGTTGGCGCTGATCCTCGGTGACGCTCTGCTCGAGAAGCTCGGCGGCGACGCGATCGCCGACACGGACGCGGCGTGGAAAGCGCTGGCCGAACGGCTTGCACCGTGGTGGACGCCGGCACGAGGAATTCTCAATTTTGAATTTTGAATTTTGAATTTCCGCCTGCCCTCCCGAAGAACGTGGTGGAGGGGACCATTGAGAATTGAGAATTAAAAACCGAGAATTCAATCTCCTGTTTCCCTGCGGTACGTTAACCTATGGCGATGGCCAATGAAAGAACAAAGATTGGCGGTGGTAACCGGCGCGTCCTCCGGGATTGGTGCGGCAACCGCGAAGGCTTTGGCTCGCGAAGGATGGCGGGTGGTGTTGGTGGCGAGACGGGCCGAACGCCTCGAAGAGTTCGTTGCCGAGATCACGAATGCCGGAGGGGTGGCGATCGCCGAGGCCCTGGACGGCGCGGATGGGAATGCCGTCCTTGCGATGGCGGAGCGCGTGCACTCGAAATGGGGCGCCCCGTCACTGCTGGTCAACAGCGCGGGCGCCGGTGTCTGGCGGTTTCTCGAAGAGACCTCTCCGGAGCAGATCGTCGAAATGATGGGCGCACCCTTTCTGGCTGCGGCCAACGCGAGCCGTGCATTCATGCAGGGGATGCTCGATGCCGGCGAAGGGCTGCTGGTCCATGTGGGTTCGCCGGCTTCGGTGATGCCGTGGCCAGGAGCCACCGCCTACACGGCCTCTCGTTGGGCGTTGCGCGGCCTGCACGAAGCCCTCTGCATGGACCTCGCCGGCACAGGCGTTCGCAGCTCGCTGATCTACTTCGGCGAAGTTTCGAGTGAGTACTTCGACGCCAACCCGGATTCTCGCGAACACATCCCGAGCATCGGCGGCTGGGTTCCAACCAGCTCTCCGGAGCGTTGCGCCGAGGTGATTCTCGAAATTGTGCGGCGCCCGCGAAGGGTTGTGTTCTATCCGATTCGCCCTTCGCCTCATGGCCTGGATGGCGGCTGTCGCGCCGGCGCCGACCAGATGGTTGATCAGCCTCACCGGCCGCAGACACCAACGTTAAAACGTTTAAACGTTCAACGTTATAACGTTTCGAGGTCTCGACATTCCTGCTAACCTTGAGTGGAGAGGGTGCCATGAGTGAACCAGTGATCTGCGGCGACTGCGGCAAGGAGCTTGCCGAGGGCTCGACCATCTGTGTCTTCTGCGGTTGGGACCAGAGCACCACGCTGGCGCGGCCGCCGCGGCCTTCGCTGGTCTCCCAGCTCAAGTCGGGTGGTTGGAGGGTCGTGGTTTACGGCCTGATCATTGCTCTCCCTTTCCTCGGGTTCATGCGTCTGCGAAGCACCGGTCCGGGGCCCGATCTGCCGACGACGCTGCGGTGGATGGCATTCGGCGATGGTGGGAGAGCGGCCGAGCTGGAGACCATCCACCGCATGCACGAGATCGGATCCGCAACCTCGCGCTACGGTGTTCGCGAGATGGAGGTTCCTCCCTTTGACGGCGACTGGGAGGAGGTGCTGGCCCCGGCCGCCACGGCTCGGGTGCGCGGATGGATTCCTCTGGTCTTTGTTGGTGCCGACACCGGGATGGCCCCTGCGTCGGTTCGCGAGATGTATGAGGTGCGATCGACCGACGGCTGGGGGAGGCCCTACCGTGTGACCGCCGATCCTCTAGCCCCGCAGCGGAGAGTGGCGGGAGAGCGCGCGGGTGAAGGCGGATCTCGACGACGGTTTGCAGGCCACCTTTTTCACGCTGGACGAACCTGACTTCGAGCGCGGCGACTGGCTGCGTCTGGAAATCGAGTCGGCGGGGAAAGACGGCGTCTTCGACACGGGTGACGACATTCGAATGGTCAGCTATCTCCGGGTCGGCCACGTCTTCCAGTTGCTCTACGACACCGACGAGATCCAGCGCCGTGTCGAACGCGCCTACACTATCGGCCGCCATTACTTCCGCTTCGAGGGCAACACCTACGATCTGATAGATGCCCGGTTGCTCGCCGAATACCGACTCACCTCGATTCACTAGATACTCGATACTGAGACTCAACGATCGGCTTTCGCTATCAGAATTGCCGGGCGGAACACCACCATCGGCTGACCCCCAGTCCAACGTCACGCTAACCAACAGAGCGCTCGTGGCGGGCCCTGAAGGACCCGCCTACACGTGTATTCGGTTTTCTCCTCTAGGCGGGTCCTTCAGGGCCCGCCAAGGTCCTGGGCGTGTTCCCACTGTGCCTCACGTCAGTGTCGTGCCGAATTCACTGGTCGGGTGGGTGGAAACGTTCAACGTCTCAACGTTCAACGTTTCAACGTCTACAGTGCGAGTTTCAGTCCCCCAGCGACGCCGCCCACGCCGGCTGTCCGGTGGCATCGTCCTGCAGCGCGCGGACCGAGAGTGGTCCGCGGCGCAAGGCAGCCACGGCTTCGGCGGCGGCGTGGGCTCCGGGGATGGTCGTGAAATAGAGCACCCCGGCGTCGAGCGCCGCTCTCCGGATCGACCCGGCGTCCTGTGCGGCGCGCTGTCCGGCTGCCGTGTTGACCACCATCTTCACGTCACCATCGCTCAGGAGCTCGGGGATGTCGGGGCGCCCTTCGCCGACCTTGAACACTCGATGAACGTCCGGGAAACCGGCGGCGTGGAGACTGGCGGCTGTGCCCTCGGTGGCGCTGAGTTCGAAACCGAGTTCCGAAAACCGGGCCGCCAGGGCCGGCAGCCGTCCCTTGTCGCGGTCGGCCAACGACAGCAGCACGCGGCCGTGCTCGGGGAGGCGCCAGCCGGCGGCCAACGCAGCCTTCGCAAAGGCTTCGCCGAAGGTGCGCCCTCGGCCCATGACCTCGCCGGTGGAACGCATCTCGGGACCCGGCAGTGGGTCAACGCCGGGGAATCGTTCGAAGGGGAAGACCGGCAGCTTGACCGCGACCTCGGTCGGCACTCCGTCGTGGACGCCGAGGTCGGCGAGCTTGGCTCCGGCGCAGACCCGGGCCGCCAGCTCCGCCCACGGTGTGCCGCTGGCGCGGGCCAGGAACGGCACGGTGCGCGAGGCCCGCGGGTTGACCTCGATGACGAAGACGGTGTTTTCCTGGATCGCGAACTGTACGTTGATCAGCCCGCGAACGTCGAGGGCCAGAGCGAGGAGCCGGACCTGGCGCCGGAGTTCGGCCTGCATCTCGAGGGGCAGGCTCACCGGAGGCGTGACGGCGGCCGAGTCGCCCGAGTGCACCCCCGCCTCTTCGATATGCTCCATGACGCCGCAGATGACGACGCGTTCGCCGTCGGCGACGGCGTCGACATCGACCTCGACCGCCCGCTCGAGGAAGTGGTCGAGGAGGACGGGCCGGTCCGGATCGACCGCGGCGGCACGCCGCAGGTACCCGGCGAGCTGATCGTGCCCGTAGACAATCTCCATCGCCCGTCCACCGAGGACGTACGAGGGCCTCACGAGAACGGGGAACCCGAGCTCGTCGGCTGCCACCGCGGCCTCTTCGGCCGAAGTCACCATTCGTCCGGGCGGTTGCTGCAATCCGAGTTCGTCGAGCAATTCGGCGAAGCGCCCCCTGTCCTCGGCGCGGTCGATGGCGTCGCGCGTCGTTCCGCGAATCGGGATGCCGTGGTTTTCGAGGTCGGCGGCCAGCTTGAGCGGGGTCTGACCGCCAAGCTGAACGATGACGCCGATCGGCCGTCTCCGCGGCGCAGATTTCGAGGACGTCTTCGGTGTGGAGAGGATCGAAGTGGAGCCGGTCGACCGCGTCGTAGTCGGTGGAGACGGTTTCGGGGTTGCAGTTCACCATGACCGCTTCATAGCCTTCGGCGCGCAGCCCGGCCACCGCCTCGACGCAGCAGGCGTCGAATTCGATGCCCTGGCCGATTCGCACCGGGCCGCCGCCGAGAATGATGATCGGCCGTCTCGGCGTCGGCTGCTCGTCGCCGTCACCGAAGCTGCCGTAGAGATAGGGGGTGCGCGCCTCGAATTCGGCGGCGCAGGTGTCGACCCGCCGACGAATCCGAAACATCCCGGCCTCGAATCGGCGGTGTTCGATCTCCGAAGTTGCCTCGCCAAGGAGTCGCCCGATGTGGGCGTCGGAAAAGCCGAGCCGCTTGACGGCGGCCAACACCCCGGGTTCATCGATGCGGGCGGCAATCTCGGACTCCGCCGCCACCAACCCGTTTATTCGGCGGAGGAACCAGGGGTCGACGCCGGTCACCGCCTGAACGCGCTCGACACCCCAACCGCGGCGCAGGGCTTCGGCGAGCTCCCAAAGACGGTCCGGGGTGGGCTCGGCAAGCCGCCGTTCGAGATCCGCGTCGTCGGCCGCCGCAATCGCCGGCGGCGCTTCCAACGAATCGCGATCGACTTCGAGCGACCGGATCGCTTTGAGAAGGGCTTCCTCGAACGAGCGCCCCATGGCCGCGACTTCTCCCACAGCCTTCATCGAGGTGCCGAGGCGGGAGTCCGCTCCCGGGAACTTCTCGAAGGCGAAGCGCGGAATTTTGACCACCACGTAATCGAGAGCGGGCTCGAACGACGCCGGCGTGGATCCGGTGATGTCGTTGGTGATCTCGTCGAGCCGGCGCCCGAGCGCGACCTTGGCTGCGATGCGGGCGATCGGGAAACCGGTCGCTTTGGAAGCCAGCGCCGACGATCTCGAAACCCGTGGATTCATTTCGATGACCACGTAACGGCCGTCTTCCGGATTGACGGCGAATTGGACGTTGGCGCCGCCGGTGGCGACTCCGACCGCGTCGAGCACGACTCGAGCCGCGTCCCTCAGGACCTGGTACTCGCGGTCGGTCAGGGTCTGGGCCGGGGCCACCGTGATCGAGTCGCCGGTGTGGACTCCCATCGGATCGAGGTTTTCGATCGAACACACGACGACGAACGCGCCGGCCGAGTCGCGCATCACCTCGAGCTCGTACTCCTTCCAGCCGAGAACCGAGGCCTCGACCAACACCTGGTGGGCCGGCGAGGCCTCCAGCCCCTTCTTGAGGAGGATCTCGAAGCTCTCGCGATCGTGAGCGATGCCGCCGCCCCACCCGCCGAGGGTGAAGGACGGGCGGAGAATCGCCGGCAGCCCGACGAGATCGAGTGCCGCGACGCCCGCCTCGACGGTAGTGACGGTCGCCGCCGGCAAGACCGGCAGACCGGCTTCCTCCATCGCGAGCCGAAATTCCTCGCGGTCCTCGGCGAGGCGTATCGAGCGGGTCGACGCTCCGAGCAGCCGGACACCGAGCCTCTCCAGGACACCGGTCTCTTCGAGCTTGATGGCCAGGTTGAGAGCGGTCTGCCCGCCGAGGGTCGGGATCAATGCGTCGGGCCGTTCCTTTTCGAGGACGGCGGTTACGGTCTTGGCGGTCAGCGGTTCCACATAGCTGCGGTGCGCGAGCCGCGCGTCGGTCATCACGGTCGCTGGGTTCGAGTTGACCAGAATGACCCGGCAGCCCTCCTCGCGAAGCGCCCGTACGCCCTGCACCCCCGAATAGTCGAACTCGCAGGCCTGGCCGATGCGGATCGGGCCCGCGCCCAGGATGCACACGGAGGAAGGTTTGGTGTTCACCCGGTCCACCGCCCGGAGAATTCGGAATTCGGAATTCGGATTTCGGATTTTTCCCCCACCCGCCCGCTGTCGATCATGGGGGGAGGGCGGAAATTCCGAAATCCGAAATTCCGAATTCCAAAATCATGACAGTCCTTCCCTGCATCGTTCGGCAAAACTTCGAAACAGCTCGAGAGAGTCATTCGGCCCCGGGCTGGCTTCGGGGTGAAACTGAACGGCGTCAATCCCGGCGCGCGGCAGCGACAAACCTTCGAGGGTGCCGTCGGTGAGGTTGACGTGGGTGACCTCCACTTCGCGCGGGAGGGATGATTCCTCGACCACATAATTGTGATTCTGCGCGGTCACGAGGACATGCCCGGTGGCGAGCTCGCGAACGGGGTGGTTGCCCCCGTGGTGACCGTACGGGAGCTTGACCGTGCGCCCTCCGAGAGCAAGCCCGAGGAGCTGGCAGCCCATGCAGATACCGAGGATCGGGATACGACCCACGAGGGCCGAGATGAGATCCTGGGCGCCGGCCACGGCCGCCGGATCTCCGGGGCCGTTGGAGAGAAGAACGCCGGCATAACTCCCGCCACAGATCTCGTCCGCCGTGACTCCGGGAGGCACCACCGTGACTGCAAAGCCCTCGTGGACCAGGCGGCGAAGGATGGAGCGTTTGACTCCGAAGTCGATGACCGCCACCCGTGGAGCGTCGTCTTCCGGAGTTGATTCGAGCGGATGCGAAGGTGAGAGCCACGGCCCCTCGTTCCATTGGTAGGATTCAGTACACGCAACCTCACGGGCAAGATCGAGACCATCGGTTCCTCTGGCCTCGGCGGCGCGGGTCAAGAGATCCGCGGGCTCCGTGCCGTCCGTCGACAGGATTCCCGGCACTGCACCTGCGGTCCGGACGTGGCGCACGATGGCGCGGGTGTCGAAACCCCACCCAACGGTGACCCCGCGGTCCTCGAGCCACTTCTCAGCACCGTCTTCAGCACGCCACGACGACGGGTCGAGATCGAGATCCTGCACCACCAGCGCCCTCGCCCAGATCCGGTCGGACTCGGCGTCAGCGCTGTTGATTCCCACCTGCCCGACGTGGGAGGTCGTGAGCGTGAGGATCTGGCCGTGGTACGAGGGATCGGTGAGCATCTCCTGGTAGCCGGTCATCGAGGTGTTGAAGACGACCTCGCCCTCGATCACCGCTGCGGCTCCTACGGCCCAACCCGAAAACGTGGTGCCGTCCCGCAGCACCAGATAGGCGCTCCGGCATTTCTGCAGCGAGCGCGGAAGATCGTTGGTTTTCGCCATGCCGTCGGGAGAAGATAACATACCGTCCCCCAACCCGCCCATTTCGGATTTGCGGATTTTGGATTTCGGATTTCCCCCCAACCCGCCCGCGATCGACCATGGGGGGTTGGGCGGGAAATCCGAAATCCGAAATCCGAAATCCGAAATTGTGGATTGTGCGGATCACGTATCGTGGTGTAGATGGTTGATTCCTCGAAATGGGACGAAATCGCGCTGCTGGTGAGGCGGGCGCGGCGGGGCGATCAGGGCGCCTTTCGGCAGTTGCTGGAAACGCACCGGGATGCGGTCGTGTCGACCTTGTTCGCGTGCGGCGTCCGGTGTCCCGAAACGGCGCGTGACCTCGCGCAGGATGTGGCGCTCCGGGCCTGGACCAAGCTCGGCTCGTTGAAGGACCCCCGGACCTTTCCGGCCTGGGTGCGGAGGATCGCCGCCAATGCCGCTCGGGATCATCTGCGGCGAACCGCGGTGCGGCGTGAGGACGAACTCGACGAGGCTCTCGATCTGGATGGGGGCGACGACCCGCACTCGAAAGCGGAACGGATCTCCGAGCTCCGGCTCATGCTGGCCGCTCTGACCGAGGAGGATGACGAGGTGGTGCGCCTTCTCGTTTCGCGGGCGGATGGAGTTCCGGTGGAAAAGCTCGCCGCCGCGATGGGTATCAGCCCGGATGCGCTCAAGATGAGAACCATGCGCGCCCGCAAGCGGCTCCGGGCGCGCCTCGAAAAACTCCGCCGGGGCCCGGAAGGGTGACGTTACCTCGTCGAAGTGGCTGCGTCTTTGAAAGTGGAGGATCGATGAAGGTGCCCAACTGCCCGGACCACGAAAACCTGGTACTCGAGCTGGCTCGCGGGCTGCTCGACGACCGGGAGGCCCTGCGCGCGGAAGACCGTGCGACAGGACTGTGCGCACTGCGCGACGTGGTGGTCGGAGACCTTCGACACCGAAACGGTGGCTGTGGTGTCCTCCGCGGTGGGCGAGTCCTTCTCGGACTTTCGCGCCGCCGGCACGTCGCCGGCGAGCGTGGCTGGCCGCCGCGGCGGCAGCGGTGCTCGCGGTGGGCATTGGAACGACGACCGTGTTGTGGCGCAATGCCGAGGACGTCAGGCGGGACCGATCGCGGCTGAGACGAACGGTGCGGTCCTCTCGACCTGGGATTTTGAAGACGGTGTGACGCCTCTGCAGGCCTCTCCCGGCGAGCTCCGATGTGCCGACCCCGGCTACCGAGCGCGTGGGCGATCCGGCCGTGTTCACCAGCGACCTCGAATCGGGCGATCTCTCAGGGTGGTCCTCACACTCGTAACGACGTTCAAACGTTTGAACGTTCAACGGTTGAACGTTCTACCGATCTGCGCTACGATCTCTCTGCCCGGTGCACCGGGCTGGGAGGTTCCATGACTCATCGAACAATCGTCGTTTGTTGCGTGCTGCTGTTGGCCGCGGGTGCGGTCACCGCAGAAAAACACCCTTTCAACGTCCACGACCTGGTGGCGATGCAGAGAATCGGCGATCCGCAGCCGTCTCCCGATGGGAGCCGCGTTGCCTTTGTCGTCACGACCATGGATCTCGAGGCCAACAAGGGCCGCAGGGATATCTGGATGGCGGCGACCGATGGGTCGAAGGTCCACCGTGTCACGACCGATATCGCAAATGACTGGAGCCCGCGTTGGGGGGATGACGAGACGCTCTACTTCCTCTCGTCGCGCTCGGGTTCGGCGCAGGTGTGGCGCTGGGACTTCTCGGCAAATGTTGCTGCTCAGGTCACCGATCTGCCGCTCGGAATCGACGTCTTCAAAACCGGTCCGGACGGCGGGGCGCTCTACGCCGGTCTCGCCGTCTTCCCGGATTGTGAGGATTCCATCCCGTGCACCGAGAAGCGGCTCGCGGAGAAGGCCGCTGAGAAGACCTCCGGAATGATCTTCGACAAGGTCTTCGTTCGCCACTGGGACACGTGGAAGGACGGGCGCCGCAACCACGTCTTCCGCATCCCCATCGCCAACGGTTCTGCCGGCGCTCCGGTGGATCTGATGGCGGGAGTGGATGGCGATTGCCCGACCATCCCGTGGGGAGGTGACGGCGACTTCGACGTGTCCCCTGATGACAAATGGCTGGTCTACACAGCCAAGGTTGTCGAGGGTTCGGAGGAAGTGTGGTCAACCGACTGGGATCTGTGGGCGGTGCCCACCGACGGGTCGAAGGCGGCCAAGTGCCTGACCGAGGAAAACAAAGCCTGGGACGCCGCGCCGGCGTTTTCGCCGGACGGCTCGACCCTCGCCTATCTGGCGATGGTGCGTCCCGGTTACGAAGCGGACAGGTATCGTGTGATGCTGATGGATTGGGCCGATGGTTCAACCAGAAATCTGACCGAAAAGTGGGATCGCTCACCGGGCTCGGTGGTATGGGCGCCCGACGGGTCGGCTCTCTACGGGTCGGCCAACAACGTCGGCCACCACTCGATCTTCCGCATCGATCCGGCCAATGGAGCGGTGTCGGCGATCCTCACTCCGCACACCAACTCGAGCCCGAGTCCGCTGGCCGATGGCCGCGTGGTCTTTTCCCGCGACAGCCTGGTGTCCCCGGCCGAGCTCTATGTCCTCCCGGCGGGAGGTGGTGAACCGGCGCAGATCACCCACCTCAACGACGAGCGTTTGGCGGGAATCGAGTTTGGCGAGTACAAACAGTTTTCCTTCACCGGCGCGAACCACGATGAAGTCTTCGGTTACCTCCTCTACCCGGCGAACAGGGACCTGGAGAAAAAGTACCCGCTGGCCTTCATCATCCACGGTGGTCCGCAGGGCAGCTCCGACGACCACTGGCACTATCGTTGGAACCCGCAGATCTACGCCGCACACGGCTACGCCACGGTGATGATCGATTTCCACGGATCGACGGGCTACGGCCAGGATTTCACCGATGCCATCAGGAATGACTGGGGTGGCGCGCCCTACGAGGATCTGATGAAGGGGCTGGACCACGTTCTCCGCACGCATCTGTGGATCGACTCCGAACGCATGGCGGCGGCGGGCGCCAGCTACGGCGGCTACATGATCAACTGGATTCAGGGCCAGACCGACCGCTTCAAGGCCCTGGTGTGCCACGACGGCAACCTCGACGAATTCATGGCCTACTTCGATACCGAAGAATTGTGGTTCCCGGAGTGGGAGCACGGCGGCACCCCGTGGGAGAACCCCGAGGGCTACCGCAAGCACTCACCGTCGGCCTTCCTCAAGAACTGGAAGACTCCGGAGCTGGTCATCCACGGCGCGCTCGACTACCGGGTCGTGGACACCCAGGGTCTGGGGACATTCAACGCCCTGCAGCGATTGGGCGTGCCCTCGCGCCTGCTCTACTACCCGGACGAGAACCACTGGGTCCTCAAACCGCTCAACTCCATCCAGTGGCATGAGGTCGTCCTCGACTGGATGGACACGTGGACCGCTGCTGAAGAGGAGTAGCGACTTAGGGCGAACGAGCCAACAAATTTTGAATTTTCAATTCTGAATTTTGAATTCCCAACCACCCCTCCCGGGAAATGGGGCGGATGGGCGGGAATTCAAAATTCAGAATTCAAAATTGAAAATTCATCGTCATTGGTCCCGATCCGGGTCTGACAATTGCTGATATCATTAAATGGTTCGAATCTGGAGGTTCTTCAGGTGATCATCACCTGCCCGCAATGCGATACCAAGTACCGGTATGACGAGGCTCGCTTCGGTGGGGCGGATGTCAAGACGGTCAAGTGCACGAGCTGCCACCACTCTTTTGATGTCCGCAACCCCCTCGACGAGCCGTCAAGCGCGACATCGATCGGCAAGATGTTCACCGATACGCCGTCGGAGGTCCGGCCGGCCGTTCAGGACACGGAGCCCGAACCCGCCGAGCTTCCGGAGCTCCCTCCGCTGCCGAAGGACCAGCGCTTCTCGCTGGCCGTGATCGCCGGCTCCCAGGCGGGAAGCGTCTTTCCCATCACCAAACCTCGCATCTATCTCGGCCGAGGTTCGGTCATGGACGTCCAGGTCAAGGACTCGGAGGTTTCGCGGAAGCACGCCATGATCGAGGTCCGCGCCAACAAGGTGATGCTGATCGATCTCGGCGCCACGAATGGCACCTGGGTCAGTGGCGAACGCGCCGACGAGGCGGAGATCGCCAATCAGGGCGAGTTCACCCTCGGGTCGACGACGCTCATGCTCATCATCACCGGAGGTCCGGCGGCCGGGTAGGCATTCAAGGCTGCCAATTTGACCTGTAACGAGCGACCGGATTCCTGTATCTTCGGGCTTGAAATTGGATCGCATTTTGCTTAGCCTTTGCGATTGACAGCGGCCGTGTGACGCGAGGCGCCATTTCGCCCGCCGCGGCAGTTCCAGGGAGGCGTTCTCGATGATCGAAGTTGAAAACCTCGGTAAGACCTATGTGCAGACGCCGGTGGTCCAGGACCTGAGCTTCTTTGTCCCTGAAGGACAGGTGCTCGGTTTCCTCGGTCCCAACGGCGCCGGCAAGACCACGGTGATGCGCATGCTCACCGCCTTCCTGCCGCCGACCACCGGCCGGGTTGTGGTGGCGGGAGTCGATCTCGACAAGGATCCGGTGGATCTCCGGCGAAACGTCGGCTACCTTCCGGAGAACGTACCGCTCTACCCCGAGATGCGGGTCGACGAGTACCTTCGTTTTCGAGCCGACGTGGAAGAGGTGCCGCGCGGTGAAGTCCGTAGTCGCGTCGACGAGGTCGTCGGCCGCTGCCTCATCGGCGATGTGCGCCGGCAGGTGATCGGCACCTTGTCGAAAGGCTACCGGCAGAGGGTGGGTCTTGCCGGAGCGCTGATCCACCACCCGGCGGTGCTGATCCTCGATGAGCCCACCGTCGGGCTCGATCCCAACCAGATCATCAAGGTGCGGGAGCTCATCACCGAGCTCGGCCAGGAACACACAGTGCTCTTGTCCACCCACATCCTGCCCGAGGTCGAGCAGGTCTGCGAACGCGTTTTCATCATCGATCGCGGCCGGATCGTCGCCGATGGCACCCCCGACGCGCTGCGCGCCAAGCTGGTCGGCAACCCGACGCTGATGGTCGAGTTCAAGGGCGCGGACGAATCCGCAGCTGGCGCGCTTCTGGCGCTGCCGGGCGTGGTGGACGCCAGCGGGCGGGAGGACGGCCGGTTCCTGGTCGAGTACGGGGCCGGGGCCGATCCCCGGGAGGCGGTCTTCAACCTCGCGGTGGAGAAGGGCTGGGCGCTGCTGGCTCTGACCCCGCACCAGGCGACGCTGGAAGACGTGTTCGTGCGGCTGACGACCCGCGAAGAGGCTGTGCTGGAATCCATTCCGGCCGGGGAGGTGGCCGATGCGTAAGACCTGGGCGGTGGTGCGGCGCGAGCTGATTGCCTATTTTTCGTCGCCGCTGGCATATGTGGTGATGACTGGTTTCCTGCTCATTCAGGGATTCGTCTTCGAACGGATCGTCTCCATCCTCAACAACCCTCAGGTACCGGCGATGACGCCGTTGCGGGCCTTCTTTGGCGGGACGTTCTTCTTCTGGCTCATCCTGCTCTTCATCATCCCGATGATCACGATGCGTCTGATCGCCGAAGAACGGCGTTCGGGAACGATCGAAATGCTGATGACCTCTCCGGTCACCGAGGCTCAGGTCGTTGTCGCCAAGTTCAGTGCGGCACTGATTTTCTACATTGCGCTCTGGCTGCCGACGGTGGTCTATGTCGTGTTGCTCGGACGGCACTCGGAGATCGACATGGGTCCGATCGCGGCGAGCTATCTCGGTGTCGTGCTGATCGGCTTTTTCTTCCTGGCGATCGGGACCTTCGTCTCGACGCTGACCAACAACCAGTTGATCGCCGCCGTCATCACCTTTGCGGTGATTCTCTTCCTGTTTTCGATGGCACTTGTCGAGCAAACCGTGATTTCATCCTCGTTCCTCAAACCGGTGCTTGCCCGGATGAACCTCTGGACCCAGATGGACGACTTCGCCAAGGGCATCGTCGATACCCGGCACGTCATCTACCAGCTTTCGGTTGGGGTGCTCTTCCTGTTCCTCGCCGCCAAGAGCCTCGAAGTGAAGAAGTGGAGGTGAAGGCATGAGACAGCAAGCCCTTCGCTACACGATCTCCGGTCTGACCGCGGTGGTCCTCGTGATCGCGCTGACGGTGATGGTGAACTGGCTCTCGGCCCGCCGGTGGGTGCGCGCCGATTGGACCACCACCCAGATCTACACCCTGTCCGAGAAGTCCGAGAATTTGCTGGCCGACCTTTCCGACGAGGTCAACGTCGTGGTCTTCATGACGCCTGCGACCTCGCTCTTCGACCAGGCCAGCGAGCTACTCGAGCGCTACCAGGCCGCGTCGGACAAGATCACGGTGGAGTTCATCGATCCCGAAAAGGAACCGCTCAGGACCCGCCAATTGGCGGAGCAGTTTGGAGTCCAGGTCGCCGATACGGTGGTCTTTGCTTACGGCGATCGTACGAAGTACGTGACCTCCGACCAGATGGCCGACATGGACTACTCGGGCATGCAGTACGGGCAGGCGCCGACCATGCGCGCATTCAAGGGCGAGGAGCAATTCACGTCGGCGATCCTGTCGCTGGTCGCGCCCGATGTGCCGAAAGTCTACTTCGTCACCGGCCACGGTGAAGCCGCTCTCGCCGGCACCGGCGACCGCAGCCTCCGGGTTCTCGAGGAAACGCTCAAGCGCGACAACATGGAGACCGCTGACACCACCTTGTTCTCGGGTGAGGTTCCACCGGATGCCGACGTCCTGGCGATCGTCGGTCCAACGATGGGATATACGGAGGTGGAAATTGACGCCCTGAACACCTTTGTCGAAGGCGGTGGCCGGCTGTTGGTGGCGCTGGATCCGCTGCTGTCGGCGGGTGGATCCATGAATCAGACCAATCTCGAGGCGTTCCTTGCGGATCGCGGCGTCACGGTGCACGACGATCTCGTCCTGGACCCCTCGCGCAAGCTTCCCTTCTACGACCTGTCGGCGGTGTATCTCGAGGACTTCCCGGCGCACTCCGTGACCGAAGGGCTCGAAGGATTTGCCGTGTTGTTCACCCTGGCGCGGTCGTTGTCGGCTGATGGTGAGGGTGCAACGGTGCTGGTGCGGACCTCCGACGAGGGGTGGGGTGAAACCAACCTCGGAATGCTGCTGCGCGGAGAGCCGGTGGCCGCAGATGAAGCGGACAACCCCGGGCCGGCGGCGGTCGGTGTGGCCGTGGAAGGACAAGCCGAAGCGACCGGAGCCGAGGATGCCGAGCCGATCGATTACCGCTCGTGGTCTTCGGCGATTCCGAGTTCCTGACCGACCTCGACATCGCCAACGCCGGCAACTCGATCCTCGGCACCAACGCCTTCAACTGGTTGGCGGCCCAGGATGATCTGGTTGGAATTCCACCGCGCGATGTGGAGCAGGTGAGCCTCTATCTGAACCAGCAGCAGATTCGCTTTCTCCAGCTGATCGTGCTCGTGCTCCTGCCCGGCGCCGCGATTGTCAGCGGGATCTTCGTGTGGCGGAGACGGAGACACTGACAATGCGAATTCGGAAGTCGGAATTCGGAAGTTCGGAATTCCGCCCACCCGCCCCGGATTCCGCAGCGACAAGCCGGGAGGGCGGGCGGCAATTCCGAATTCCGAATTCCGAATTCCGAATTCACCGTGAGGTAGATGGCTATGAAATCAAAGAACCTCATCATCCTCGCCGTGGTCGTGGCGCTGTTCGCCGCCTACATGCTGTTGTTCGAACGTCACCAGTTGACGTCTGACGAGGCGGCAAACGAAGCCGAGAAGATCCTCCAGGGATTCGAGCGGGACGACGTGGTTGGGATCGTCGTCGAGAGCGATGCCGGTCGGGTGCGCCTCGAAAAGGTCGAAGAGGATTGGCGGTTGCGGGAGCCCCTCGACTTTCCCGCGGACAGCACGGCGGTGGATTCCGCCCTGGTTGCCCTCGCGGGTTTGACGGCCGACCGCCGGCTCGACGCCGGTGAGATCGAACTCGCCGAGTACGGCCTCGATGATCCGCCGGCTAAGGTGACTCTGCAGATGGAGGACGGCTCGGAGATCGTCCTCGCGATCGGTGACGAGATGCCGCTCGGGGCCAAGCGCCCCGTCCGGCTCGGGGACGCGGGCGAGATCGTGGTGGCGCAGGGATATTTCATGCTCGATATCGAGCTCGAGCTCGACGACTGGCGCTCGCGCGAAGTGGTGGATCTGGCGGAAGATCAGATTGCGTCGATCGACATCGACACCGACACCGACCATATTCGCGCCGTGCGGCTCGATGACGACTGGCGGCTCGTGAGCCCGCTCGAGGACACCGCAGATGGCGAGCACCTGCGCAACCTGGTGACGGATCTCGGAGCACTGAGGATTCAAGAATTCCTCGAACCGGGGGTCGATCCCGGCGACCTCGGCCTGGTTGCGCCGGAATACGAAATCATGGTGGTCCGGTCCGACGGCGGTGAAGCCTTCCGACTCGATCTCGGGGCCACACGGGAGGGCGAGACCGGGACCGAGGTGGCGTGCCGCCGGGGCGACGGCGAGTACTTCTGGGCGCTTGATCGGGTGCGGATCAGGCTTTCCAAGGCGCCGGTCCTGTGGCGGGCGAAGAAGGTCATGCCCTTCGAGACCTGGAATGCAGAAAAGTTCCGACTCGTCCGCGGTGAGGAATCAGCGGAACTCGAACAGACCGACGGGGTGTGGCATTTTGTTGATGAAGGCGGCGAGGCTGACCTCACCGAGGTCCAGCAGCGGCTCCGTAAGCTCTCCGACCTCGAAGCCACCGACTACGATCTGATGGCGCCGATGACCTCCGAGCTGGGCCGTGCCGAAGTCGTGCTCGAAGCGGCCGACGGAGAATCCGAACCGGAGACTCTGAGCTTCACATTCTATGCACCGCTCGAAGCTGGCGGCCGGGCGATGGTCCGTGCGGCCGGGCGCGAGACGATCATGGGCGTCGATGCCGCGAAAGTGGATGAGATTTTTGCCGATATCGATGCGCTGCGGCCGGATCCGGTAGAGGAATTGACCGAAGACTCCCAGTAGCGGCTACAATCAATTCGATGGCTGAATGGCGTCAGCAATTCGACGATCTTCGGCAGCGTCGGCCTGATCTCGCAGACCGCGTGTGCCGCCGGCTGCTGATGGACCTTCAGCGCAAGGGCTTGGTGGACCTCGACGCGCTCGACGAATTGGCCGAAGCCCTCAAGCTTGGCGGGGCGAGGCCCAAGTACGACCCCAACCGTCCCAAACCCCAGCAGAGCAGCCAATCGCGAAAGCAGCTCTACGATCTCGCCCTCGAGTACGCCGAGCGCCACATGAAACCGGAGAAGATCTCCGCGACCATTCTCCTGGTCGAAAAGAGAATGCTGGCGCACGACAGCGCTCGTCTCGCCGAGGACCTCGATACCCCGTTGCCGGAGCTGCGCCAGAAGATCCACGATTTTCTCGATTTCGCTCCGGGGCAGGTGGTGGCGCCGCGCGAGGATCTCATCGGCACCCGGGCCGCCCTGGTCCGGCGGCTGCTGACCGACCAGCTCGATTTCATCTCTGTCGCCAAACGCTTCATTCGGGTTCGCGAGTTCGCCGAGGTGCTCGACCACATCATCCCCACCGACGGCGGCCACGGCCGTCTCGGAGGCAAGGCCGCCGGTCTGATCCTGGCTCACGCCATCCTCTTCAAGGCCAAGCGGAGAGGACGGTTCGAGGGCGAGTACAAGGTCCCGACATCGTACTTTCTGCCCTCCAACGGCATCCTCGAGTTCATCGAGTACAACGGCCTCGAAGAGCTGATCAACGTCAAGTACAAGACCCCGGAAGAGGTGCGCGACGAGTACCCGTTGGTGGAAAGGCTCTTCAAGTCGTCGGAGTTTTCGCCGACGGTCCACAAAGGCCTCGGCGAGATGCTCTACCAGCTCGGCGAGGTGCCGTTGGTGGTGCGGTCGTCGAGCCTGCTCGAAGACCGGATCGGCCACGCGTTCTCGGGCAAGTACAAGAGCCTGTTCATCCCCAATCGCGGGCCCCTCGAAATGCGGCTTGCGCAGCTCGAGGACGCGGTTGCCGAGGTCTACGCCTCGATCTTCCACCCCGACCCCATCGAGTACCGGCGCGAGCGCGGGCTGATCGACTTCCAGGAGCAGATGGGTGTGCTCATCCAGGAGGTGGTGGGGCGCGAGGTGGGCGGCATGCTCTTCCCGGTCTTTGCCGGAGTCGGGTTCTCACGCTGTGAGATGCGGTGGTCTCCCCGAATCCGCCACACCGACGGTATGGCGCGCCTGGTGCTCGGTCTCGGGACCCGAGCCGTCGACCGGACTGTCGACGACTACCCTGTGCTGGTGGCTCTCGAACAGCCGGCCCTGCGCTCGGTGCAGCAGCCGGACGAGGTCTATCGCTACTCGCAATCAGAGGTCGACGTGGTGGATCTCCGCGAGAGCCAGTTCGAGTCGTTGCCTCTGGACGATTTCATGACCCGGGTCGGGCGCAAGATCCCCAATATGAACCGGGTCTTCTCGATTTACCGCGACCGGCAGATCCTGCCGATGGTCGGGGTGATGGCGCAGGTCGATCCGCGCGAGTTGGTGGTGACCTTCGACGGACTGCTGCGTTCGGGCTTCCCGCGCCAGCTCAAGGCGATGCTCGATCTGCTGGAGGAGGGGCTCGGCGAGCCGGTCGACGTCGAGTTCGCACACGATGGGGACGACTTTTACATGCTGCAGTGCCGCGCACTCAGCCGCGGCGCGATGGCGCAGCGGGCCGAGATCCCGGACGTGGCCGATGACCACAAGGTCTTCTCGGCCGACCGCTATGTACAGATGGGCCAGGTGCGGGATCTGGAGTACGTCGTCCTGGTCGAACCGCGCGACTACGAGAGCCTCGGAAGCCGTGAGGAAATGCAGCGGGTTGCGCGCGCCGTGGGTGCAGTCAACAAAAAGCTGCCGGCGAAACGATTCCTCATGATGGGCCCCGGCCGCTGGGGCAGCCGCGGCGACATCAGGCTCGGCGTCCCCGTCACCTACGCGGATATCTCCCGCACCGCGATCCTGGTGGAGATCGCACGCAAGAAGGGCTCATACGTTCCCGACGTGTCCTTCGGCACCCACTTCTTCAACGATCTCGTGGAGTCCGGCATCCACTACCTTCCGCTCTACCCGGATGACGAAGGCGTGGTGTGGAACGGGGAGTTCCTCGAACAATCCGCCAATTGCCTGGCCGAGATCGTTCCTGATTTCGCTGACATGGAGAAAGTGGTGCGGGTCATCCGGGTCGCCGACGCCGCCGACGGAAAACTCCTCCAGGTCATCATGGATGCCGAGGACGACAAAGCGCTGGGCTTCCTTGCGGAACCCCAGCAATAATTCTCAATTTTGAATTTTGAATTTTGAATTCCCACCCACCCCCCGCCCACAATCCAGCGCTCTGGGTGGGTGGGAATTCCGAATTCCGAATTCCGACTGCGAATTCGATCGCTACGCTTCCTTCACCCAGCGTACGATTTCCTTGAACTTCGGCTTCGAGCCGTGCATCAGGATCCCGACGCGGTAGACCTTGGCGACGATCCAGGTGCAGGCGAGGATCGCGCCGACCATCAGGACGACCGAAGCGACGAGCTGGATCGCCGGCACCTCGGTCAGGGTCATCCGCAGGAACATGAGCATCGGGGTGAAGAACGGAACCAGTGACAGCACCACCGCCAGCGTGCCGTCGGGCTGGTTGAGGATCTGCATCATCAACACCAGCGGCACGATCAGAAACATCGTCACCACGCCCTGGAAGTTCTGCGCCTCCTGTTCGGTGTCGAAGGCGGCGCCGATGCCCGCGTACAGGGTCCCGTACAGCAGGAATCCAAGCACGAAATAGACAACGAAGAAGAACAGCAACTGGGCCGGCACAGCCGGCAACTCGATGCCGCTGATGCCGATCGCCGCTACCGCTCCCGGCGCGGAGATCACCGCCATCAAGACCGACCAGATCAGAAACTGGGTCAGACCGACCGCGCCGATGCCGAGGATCTTGCCGAGCATCAGCTCGAAGGGTTTGACCGTCGAGATTATGACCTCGACCACGTGCGAGGCCTTCTCCTCGAGCACCCCGCGCATGACGTAGATGCCGTACATCAATACCGTCACGTAGATGATCATCATGAAGACGTAGGCGAGGATAAAGCTTTGGCCCTGGTCCTCGGTCTCCTCGCCGCCCTTGCCGAGCTTGAGGGTCGAGAGGCCGGGCCGCCGGGTCAGCTCGCGCACCTTGTCGGGGTCGAGGCCGGCGCCGGTCAGCCGGTCCGCGACGGTGACGTTGTTGACCGATCGTTCGAGCACCGTGATCAGCTTGAAAGCCGAGACGTTGGGCGCCACGTACTCGGGCTGACCCTCATCGGGCAGCGTTCTGGGCAGCACCAGCACGCCGTCGAAGGTCTTGGCCTGCACCTCCCGCTTGAGGCGCTCGCGGGTGGCCTCGACATCTGCGCCCCGGGTCCTGCTCGAGCAGGGAGATCGTGAGCTTTTCATCGTCGCCGGACAGCAGGCGCTGAACTTCGTCGTTGACGGGCTCGAAGAAGCGGCCGGTCTCGTCGACCACCGCGATCGTGAACTCGCCGCCACCGCGGGCCGCGAGGTAGGCGGGCAGGATCATGACCGCACCGAGGAAAAGCGGTACCAGCAGGGTCGAGATCCAGAACGCTTTGGTTCGGACCCGCTCCAGATACTCGCGACGGATGACTGCGAGGATTCGGTTAAGCATGGGCCTTGTCCTCCTCCACGGCGCGGATGAAGATGTTTTCGAGATCGGGGATGAAGCGGGTGAAGCTCTCGACCTCGCCGCGGTCGACCAGCGCCCGCAGCAGGTCCCTCGGTTCCTGGCCGTCCGCCAGTTCGAGGAGCTTTTCGTCGCCGAGCGGGTGGACCGAGATCACGCCCGGGAGGGTGGCGAGGTCGTCGTCCTCGAGATTCGCGCTGCACCTTCCAGGTGTTGCCGCCGTAGTCGTGGCGGATCTCCTCGAGCGAGCCGAGCAGGATCGGCCGCGCCCGGTTGATCAGGCAGATGTCGGAGCACAACTCATCCACCTGCGGCAGCACGTGGGTGGAGAGCACGATGGTCACGCCCTCGTCCTTCATCGCCTGCATCAGGTCTTTGAGCTGGCGGGTGTTGATCGGGTCGAGGCCCGAGAACGGCTCGTCGAGGATCAGCAGCGGCGGCCGGTGGAGGATCGTGCCGATGAACTGGATCTTCTGCTGCATGCCCTTGGAGAGGTCCTCCACCTTGTGGGTCGCCCACTCGTCGAGCTCGAAGCGCTCCAGCCAGGCCGAAGACCGTTTCTTCGCCTCGCCCGGCCGCAGCCCGCGGATCGTGCCCAGATAGACCAGGTGCTCGAGCACCTTCATCTTTTTATAGAGGCCGCGTTCCTCCGGCAGGTAGCCGATGATCCGCCGACGGTCGTCGTCGACCGGCTCGCCGTCGAGCAGCACCGTGCCGCTGTCGGACGAGATGATCCGCATCACCATCCGGATAGTCGTGGTTTTCCCTGCGCCGTTGGGACCCAGCAGACCGAAGACCGACCCCCGCGGGACAGTGAAGCTGAGATCGTCCACCGCCACGTGGTCCCCATAGCGCTTGCTCAGATTCTGCAATTCGAGTATTGCGTCCACTCCGCCTCCTTTTTCCGATGTCGGAGCATACTACGCGCGACTGTGACTGGTGTTCCACTGTCCTTTCATGCCCGTGCCCGTGCCCGGCGTGGGGATCGGAAGCGCGCTCCTCCGTTCGACGCGCTCTTCTGCAAACGCCACACCGCGTGGTTACTGGCGGCCTGCGGCCACCGTGAAGCACCGTCGCCAGCGAGCGGACCCATGAATTCGCCTCACGACGAATCCTGGGCCGCGGGTCGCAGCCGTCGGTGGTTTGCCACCCCTAACAATGTTTGGACCATTCGCTGAACTGAGCGGAGGGCACTCGGTTCCAAACATTGTGAGAAGTGGCACGCCCGATCATCGCGCTGTTCTTCAAACCCGTATTGGCCGCCCACTCCTATGTCATCCCGAGCGGAGGTGACCGACCGGCTCTGCCGGGAGGGCACCGGAGTCGAGGGATCCCCCGAAATAGGAGAGTGACGCAATCACCCATGCCTCAAACCCAGCAATCCATTACCTCATCACAACCCCGCCCACCAAAAACCCAGCAAACCATTCACCGATCGACCCCCTGCCTTCTGATGACTCAGGAAATACCTGGCTCCCCGCATTCCCCATTCCCGATCCGGGTGGGCGGGAACTCAAAACTCAGAACTCAAAACTCAGAACTCAAAACTCAAAACTGCATCATGTGGGTGGGTGGGCGGCATTCCTCATTCCTAATTCACCCCCGGGCTTGCGTTGAAAACTCCCTTGTGGCAAAATGCGCCTCCTTGAGCTGCGCCGATAGCTCAATTGGATAGAGCATCTGACTACGGATCAGAAGGTTGGGGATTCGAGTTCCTCTCGGCGCGCCATTTTTCATTCGAACTGTCAGTTCGAATGAAAAATGGTCGCGGCGAAGCTGCCTTGCAGCGAAGCCGGACACGTCGCTTCCAATCGCCTGCCACCGTGCAGGCGTTTCTCGTTTCAGCGCGTTGTGCCGCCCCCGGTGGCGCCGCGTCTCGCCGGAACCGGTGGGTGATCGTAAGCCGTGAAGAGGAACTGATTTCTATCGGAGGAGTTTCCCCAGGCCGGCCGGACTATTTGCTGTTGGTTTGCTCTGCCAGGGATTCGTCGATCAGACTGTGGCTTTCGAAGACGGTGAGGACGACGATGGTGCTCTCGTCGGGTTGGTACACGATGCGGTAGTTGCCGAGAATCACTTCGCGGAGATCGGATCGACCGAACTCAGGGACGATGCGACCCGAAGTCGGGAACAGTGCGGTGCGCTCGACCGCATCCAAAATCTCCCCGACCAACTTCGATGCCGCGCCCGGTTTGTCACGAGCGATGAAGTCGCCGATCTCGAGGAGGTCACGACGAGCCCGTTTCGACCACAGAATCGCAGTCTTCATTCCTCGTCGCCGTATCGGGTATGGACCTCGGCGACCAGACTTTCGTGCGTGACGACCCTGCCCGAACGGGTGTCGTCGAGCCCCTCCGCGACCGCATTAGCGAAACGGAGACGCTCGGTCAAGGCGTCGAACTCGGCAGGGGAGAGCAGAACACCGGCGGCGCGGCCGTTCTGAGTGATGACCATGGGTGCCCCGGTCTCGGCGAGCCTCTTCAGCAGTTCCGAAGCTCGGGTCTTGAATTCACTCAGCGGAACGATGTCTTCGGCGACTCGAAGATTCGGCATGGGGCCTCCTGGAGTCTAAATATAGTCTTTATAAAGTCTTTTTTCAAGACTGAATCAGGTCCGAATGGCCAAGTGCGGCCAAGGTCCGCGTACCGGATGACGGCCCCGGGCCGCGGCTGCGATCGGTGGATGTCTTCCGAGGCATCACGATCGTCGCGATGATTCTGGTGAACAACCCGGGTGATCCAAAATCGACCTACTGGCCGCTGCTGCACGCCGAGTGGCACGGCTGGACCCCGACGGACCTGGTCTTCCCCTTCTTCCTCTTCATCGTTGGCGTCGCGATCGGAAGGGTGCCAGGTATGCGCTTTGTGCGCATCCCGTTCATCCCACCGGAAGATGCGCATAAAGCGCATACCTGGCACCCACCCGAAGCCGGACACCCCGTTTCATACGTCTGCCACCGCGCAGGCGTTTCTGTTTCTGTGGTGATGCTGCGGTATCATGGCCGAGCAGGTAAACCGGACAATGCGAGACCTCATCGGTCGCACCCTGGGCCGCTACCGTATCGTCGAGAAGATCGGTGCAGGTGGAATGGGCGAGGTCTTCCGCGCCCACGACGAACGACTCGATCGGGATGTTGCGATCAAGGTATTGCCTGCGGAGGTGGCCCAAACCCGTGACCGCCTGGATCGGTTCGAACGTGAGGCGAGGGCGGTGGCCAAACTCGACCATCCAAACATCCTCGCCATCCACGATTTCGGCACGGATCAAGGAGTTACCTACGCCGTCACCGAGTTGTTGGATGGTCAGAACCTCAGGCAGTCAATCCCGGCCTCCGGCATGCCGTGGCAAAAGGCGGTGGAGATCGGAGCGGCCATTGCCGATGGTCTCGCCGCAGCACACGGCAAGGGGATCGTTCACCGCGACCTCAAACCCGAGAACATCTTTCTCACCGCCGATGGGCGAATAAAGATTCTGGACTTTGGGCTCGCCCAGGTGAAGGTGCCGGTAGAGGAGGAAGCCGAGACCGCGACCCTCACCCCAGCCGGAACGATTCCGGGGACCGTCATGGGAACCATGGGCTACATGTCGCCGGAGCAGCTTCGCGGCCAGACGGTCGACGCGCGGTCCGACATACTTGCCCTCGGCTGCGTGCTCTACGAGATGTTGGGGGGTGTGGCGGCCTTCCGTCGTGGGACGACCGCTGAGATCTCCGCCGCCATCCTCAAAGAGGACCCTCGTGCACTGACGGATTCAGGGATACTGTTACCGTCAGAGCTCGATCGGACTGTCCGTCGCTGTCTCGAAAAAAGTGCTGAAGCCAGGTTTCAGTCAGCCTCCGATCTCGCCTATGATCTCCGCGCCAATTCTACCGCGCCAGCGCCCGTGGCCACTCGCGACGTACCTCACGCCGGTGACCGGAGGAAAGCGATCGCGGGGACCGCCATCGGATTCGTCATCGTGGTCGCCGTCGTGTTGACGGTCATTCTGAGCGGACCGCTCCGGCGACAGCCGGCCGCACCTCAACCGGAGTTCTCGCCGAATCGAGTCGCCGTGGTGCAGATGGAGAACCGGACCGGGGATCCCTCGCTCGATACTGTGGGCATCTTAGCGGCTGACGCGATCGTGCAGCGGTTCACCGAATCTGCTGCCGCCGAAGTAGTGCTGCTGCTGGATGCGTTGGAGGAGGCTCTATCCACGGAACGGGACAGGGACCAGAGGCGGGGGACGGCCTACCTCCTCGAGCGCGCCCGCCAGCGGGGCGCAGGTCTGGTGCTTTCCGGTGCATACTACCTGGACGGTGACACCCTGCGGCTGCAGGCGCGCCTCGTCGACGTCGCCACTGGTGATCTGATCCACGCATTCCAACAGGTGGGCGCAACAAGAGACGCGGTTGCTGACGGCATCGACTCGCTCAGCGACCGGCTTCTGGCGGGGGTGGCGGCGCACGTCGCCCACTACGATTTCGACATAGCCGTCATGAGACCCCCTTCCACCTACGAGGCTTACCAGGCCTACCGCCAGGGCGATGAGTTGTTCGGCCCCAACTGGCCAGGGGCCATCGTGCACTATCGGCGAGCCTTGGGAATCGACCAGGACTTTCACTTGGCGCGGATACAGCTTGTGTGGTCGCATATCAACATCGACGACTACGAAGGGGCGAGGAATGAACATTCGGTCCTGGAGAAGCAACTCGACCGGATGACCCTGTACGAGCGGACCTACGTCCAGTATCAGAAGGCTTTTCTGGAGTGGGATCGCTCAGGTGCGTTGAACGCGCTCCGTCGTATGCAGGAGCTTGCACCGCAGATACCATGGCATCCACAAGAAATCGCGTTTCGTGCGCTCGAACTGAATCGTCCCAGGGAGGCCGTCGAAGCGCTTGAGCCCAGCATCGATCGCCCCCATTTCGATTCGGGTGCCGTCCCACAATGGCCCCTCATGAAGATGACATCGGCCCAGCACATGCTTGGGGACTACGAGCGCGAGCTCGAGTACGCGGGGCTCGGTTTGAAACGCTTTCCAGGCCTCGCCAACTTTTTTTTTGCCAAGGCGCGAGCGCTGGCGGCGATGGGGCGGACCGAGTTGGTCGACGAGGTCATCGATGAGTTCCTTCGTGTCCAGACACGCGGCGGGTCGCCTGGGGGACTGATGAGCGCGACTGCCTCGGAGTTTCGAGCCCACGGCCACCACGAGGCAGCCGATGAGATGGCGGTCCGGTCGGTGAAGTGGTACGAAACCCATCCTTCGGCGCTCCCGGAGGAAAGTGGGTCCGTCGCCACCGAGTTGTGGATGATTGGCTACCCAGATGAGAGGAAATCCCTTGCCAACGCACTGTGGATAGTCGGGCGCTGGCACGACATCGGCAACCTCATCGTACGGCCGATCGATACCGGACCGAGCGAGTACAAGTTGGCTGGATGGCTTGGAGTCATCGCCGCCATCAAGGGCGATGACGACCTGGCGGTGCAGGTTTCTGATGACCTGCCAGTGAGCGACAGCCCGCGAGCGGTTGCTTGGGGGAGGTATTGGCAAGCCTGCATCGCGGCTCATCTCGGAGAAAAGGAGAGGGCAGTCGAGCTCCTCGCCGAGGCATTCTCCAAGGGCTACCCATTCAGTGTCCTCCTTCACAGCTCCATGGACTTCGAACCCCTCTGGGACTACCCGCCGTTTGAGGAGCTAATCGAACCGAAGGGATGACGGCTGGATCGGCACCACCGTCTCCATGGTGCACTCCTGGTGCACTTGAACTCAACAATCGAGTATTCCAGGCAACAACCGACCACACAACGAGGCCACCCGAACGGCCCGTAAGTCCTCGTAACTCTTGTTGTTGAGTGTTGTATGATGTCGTAAGTTGTTATTATGTATAAGCTTACGATCGGACTACGGATCAGAAGGTTGGGGATTCGAGTTCCTCTCGGCGCGCCATTAAAATCAATGACTTACGGCTATCGTTGCGGTGGCTTTCTTTCTGCTGTCACAGAACTGTCGCAGGTGTGAGCGATGTCGGTTTATTCACGCGGTTTCGGGACCGCTCTTCTCGGGTTCAAGTGGGCCGAGAGAATTCCCTCAATGGGATTCCCCTCTTGATCACGGGCGGGGTCGAACTCCCACTCTTCGAAAAACGCCTGCAACTCCGGGAGCGCGAGTCCCGAGCTCATCTCACCGCCATAACCTCGCTTGATTCCGTAAACCCTGCCGGTGCTGCTGATCACAGCTTGCATGGACACGGCTGTGGTGATCCCTGTCGGATTCTCGCACCAGGGAAACGATTCGGGCGTGAGGATGGGCCGAGGGGACCCGGTTTTTTCAGCTGAACCAGACCGAAGTGAAGTCCCAGCGTTGAAACGAATTTCCAGGTCGCAGTGAGCATATCGAAGAAAGCGCCACCCTGATCCCGATGTGGGTACCGGAGCCCTTGTTCGCGCTATCCGGACTGTGGGGGCCTCACCAAAAACCAATTCGCCGTCACTGAACAGGTCCCAAGTACTTCGAAGCCAATCGAACAAAAACTTTTCTCGAGCCCAACTCCCGATATCGAACACAGGATCCCCATATCGAATCGTGACGGAATCCGCCGCGACAAGAACCTCCGCTTCAGGGAAACTCACGGGACCCGCGCCGCCGAAAAGCGGTTGGTCGGCACACGGTTCGAGGAGGGCGGCCTCGATCCCGAGGTTCGCGCCGATGGGCTCGGTACGAATCAGCCATCTTTCGCGATCGTTCCCATTCGGCTGAGGATAGGAGTGTTCGATACAGGGCAGCGAAAATTCGACTACCCGTACCTCGCCCTTTTTCCAAAGCACCGATCCTGTCGCTGAAGCCCTCGCGAGGAGCATCTCCTCAGACCATCGAAAGGTCTCGACTTCCGCCACTTCCGGCCACTCCTTCCGATAGTGATCAACCCAGAACCCAAATTTGCCGCGCGGATGATTCTCGACATTATTCCGAACCCACCACGACGATCCGCCCTGAAATCCGAACTGCGGAAGCAAGATCGCACCCTCGGCCCTCGAACGATCATTGAGGCCTAGAAATCTCGAGGCGCCATGGTTGGTTGGGGACTCGGCCATCAGAGCCTTCAACCCCTGGACGACAACCGTCGCCGCATACGGCTGATAGCCGATTTCACGCGCCCTGGCGGCGAGCACCGCCAGGCCATCCAAATTCTCAACGTCGTGTCGAGCCGGTCGGTGGTTCACCTGCCACTCAAACGAGCCCCGTGTCTCCCCCCCGTTCCAGCAAACCCATGAGCGTACAGGGACCTCGAACCAGAGCTCACCGCCTCGAAACTCCCACCCGGGCTTGATACTTGCTTGCGCACTGGCAAAATCACCCGGTGAACAGGGGGACAAATCTCGTGTTTCCAACATTGAGTTGCGTAAGAACCTGACCTCCGGATCGATCTGCACGACGATCCACCGGGTTTCAATCACCGCACCTCGCCAATGGTCGCGGGTGTGTTTACACACGATGGCCAGGAGCACCTTCGAACCATCTTCGATAACCTTGATATCCGTCACATCGACCGGTGACTGCAGCGGAATGATCTCCTCGTCCTTGAGACCGCGTTTCGGCTCGAGGGACACGATCAGCTCATAGCCCGAATGGGGCTGATCGGAGGTTTCGCGCCGACTTTCATTCTCCGAAATCTCTGCCTCGGATGGTCCACGCTGATGGATCTGAAAGCCGAGCCAACGGCCCTCGGTTGTCCGAACGTGATAGACGCCACCTTGATTCTCCGACTGCTTGACCTCCAACTCCGCGCCCGAAAGGAACGGAGGTGTGAAAGCCATCGTCGTACAGATCGCGCAGATGCTCATCACAGAAGCCCCGGTGCTCTGCCACGCCTCCATATGAACCTCCCGACGATCAATGGTATCGAAGCATTGTGCAAATGATGTGTCGAAAATGTCGCAAATCCAAGCCGGAATCATTCGGAATGCGTGCAAGGTCCGCAGTTCTGACTGATGACCATGGGTGCCCCGGTTTGGTCGAGTCTCTTCAGCAGTTCCGCTATGTCGGGAAGCGCGATGTGCGAGAAGCGCGGCGGAACGTCGCGATATACCGGCCGCAGCAGATCCTTGGTGAGATCAGCGGGCTACGTGACCTCGGGCAGAGACCAGCTCATGAGAGCGCCTGCGAGGCCGAGCACCGAGAGGACGAGGACCACGAACAGCACGGAGAAAACCTGGGCCACGGCACCCATGCCACCGAGGACGAGAAGCAGGACTCCGATGACCGAGTTGCTGACGGCCACGTAGTCGGTGCGCCGGTTCCCGGCGGCAAGATCGACGACGTACGTTTTTCGCCCTAGGCGGACACCGCTGTGGGCGACCATCAGCGTGAAGAAGACTGCCGGATAGAACCACAGAGCCGCCGCGACGCCGGGCGCGAAGAGCTCGACGGCAACCGCCAGGAAGCCGAGCCCGCTCGTGAGCAGAGCTGCCAGCGCCATGACCGTTCGGCTGGACCAGTCGGCGGCCCGGCCCCAGAACGGGGCGCTGACGCTCGAGGCGAGGCCGCCGGCGATGATGAAAAAGCCGAGCTGGCCTGCTGTGCCTGCCTCGTGCCGGCGGGCGAGGATCACGTAGTAGGGTGCCGAGAGCGCCGAACACAACAACAGGGCGCGCGCGATCACGAAGTTGCGGAAGGACGTGTCCTCCCGGAGGAGGGCGAGCTTTCGAACGGCTTCGGCGAAGGCGTTGCCGCCGCCCTCGGTTTCACCGGGCAGTTCCTCGATCCGGGAGTAGAGCCAGGAGGCCGCGACCCACAGGACGGCAGCGCCGGCCAGCAGCACGAGAAAGGTCGCCGGGGCCCCGTCGTCCGACCCGAAGGCGATCAGCGCCGCGCCCACACCCAGCGTCGCCACGCCGGCCGCGCTCGCGCTGAAGCCGTTGACCCGCCCGCGCCGGGTCTTCGGGATGGTCTTGCCGAGCACGTCTTTCGCCGCCACTGAGCAAAGGCCGCGGGCAAGACTGAATACGACCAAGCAGGCGACGACCCCCAAACCAGCTGCAATGCCGCTCGAAAACCATGCGATCACACCCATCGCCAGGACGGCCGCTGCCTGAAGCAGGCTGCCTAGAACCCAAACCCACTTCCGCACCGGCCGCCTGCGCACGGCGGCGGCGATCAGGAGCTGCGGGATCAGCGAACCGGACTCGCGGATCGGCACCAGGAGCCCGGTCAGCGCGACCGGCGCCCCGATGGCCTCCATCATCCAGGTCAACGTGGTCTTGGGGTTGGCGATGGCATCGCCGAGCTTGGTGAGCACGTAGCTACCGATGAGGAGGAAGAAGTTCTTCGGCACCTCCCGGCAGGCCTCGTCCGGGATCTCGCGGCAGACGCGGGCATCCTCCTCGTTGACCAGTCGCCCATAGAGTTCGTCGAGCGTCCATTGAGCCATGCGGCAAAGGATAACCGAACCGAACGCGGCACTTGGGTGTTCATTTGGATTGACGCTGCCTTATGATCGGGCGTGGCCTTTGTCGGCATATTCAACGATGTCATCGGGCCGGTGATGCGTGGTCCGTCGAGTTCGCACACGGCCGGCGCCCATCGGATCGGCTTGATGGTGCGCGATCTGATCGGGGGTGCGCCGGCGAGCGCCCGGGTGACCTTCGATCCGCTGGGTTCGATGGCGCCTACCTGGAAACCGCTCGGGGTGGATCTCGCTTTCACCGCGGGCCTCATGGGTTGGTCCATGCTGGACGAGCACTACCGCGCGACCCTGGAGAGGGCGACAGAAGCGGGGCTCACGGTCGACTTTGTCGTCGCTCCCCTGGATCACACGGACCACCCCAACGGGATGTTGGTCGTGGCCGAGGATAGTGAAGGGCGGGTGCTGCAGGTTGTGGCCGAGGCGGTGGGAGGGGGTGGGCTTCGTCTCATCCGCCTGAACGACTGGACGGTCGAGATCGACGGCAAGGTCCACGTAGCGTTGGTCGAGGTTGGCTTGGAAGACGAGCCGGCCGTTGCCGACCTGTTGGTGGAATCGACACGACAGGAGGGCGAAGAAACCGTCCTCTTGACCGCATCCAGCGCGAGTTCCCTGAGTCTGGAATTCCCGGATGCACGAGGGGTGTGGACCGCCGCACCGGTCTTTTATGTTCAGAAGGGTGAGGCGCTCTTCGAAAGCGCCCAGGGAATGGTGGCTCTGGCCGAGGACCGCGATCTCACACTGGGCGAGACGGCCCTGATCTTCGAGGCCGAATTGCTGGGTATGACGGAAACCGAGACGATCAAGGAGATGCTGCACCGGTACGAGGTCATGGAGCAATCCGTGGCTGCCGGCCTCGATGACCGCCGATCGGACATGCTGCTGCTGCAACCCACCGCGTCAAGCGTGCTCGAGGCCGAGAGTGGCGGGCGGGTTGCCGTCGGTGGCATTCACACCCGCGCTGCCGCCCGGGCGATGGCGGTGATGCACCACTGCAACAGCCGGGGCGTGGTCTGTGCCGCGCCCACCGGAGGCTCCGCAGGAGCGTTGCCCGGAGTTGTCGTCAGCCTGGTGGAGGGAAATGGCCTGTCGCACCGGCAGACCGCGCTCGCCCTCTTTGCGGCGTCGGCAATCGGGCTCATCGTCGCCAAGCGGGCCACTTTTGCAGCGGAAATTGCCGGCTGCCAGGTGGAGATCGGTGTGGCCGGGGCCATGGCTGCGGCGGCGGTGGTGGAGGCTGCCGGAGGGACTGCCCGGCAGGCGGCCGATGCCGCGGCCATTTCGCTTCAGAACACCATGGGCTCGCCCTGTGACCCGGTTGCCGGCACCTGCGAGATCCCGTGCCACACCCGCAACGCGGTGGCCGCCTCCAGCGCTTTCACCTGTGCGGATCTCATCCTCGGCGGCTACGCCAACCCGATCCCGCTCGATGAGGCCATCGACGCCTCCTACGAGGTCGGCAAGACACTGCCCGGCGAGCTTCGTTGCACCGCCCGCGGAGGCTGTGCCGTCACGCCCTCGGCGCGTGCCCTTCCCAGGCTGCGATAGCGATCGAGGTGCATCCGGCGCTCCTGGTATTTCCTGGTTGGACCGTCGAGCACGAATCGGGGACTCGACCTTGCCACAATGAGAACACGCATGACGCTCGTGAGTTGGAGGCAAAGTGGTTGCTGACGATCTGGGCTTTTTCCGAGTCGAAATCGAAATGGTGCTCGACGAAGGACCGGATGACTGACATCCTCACGCCGTAGATTCGAGAGTCACGATTGACGTTCGTGTGTCGCCGCTTTGGGGATCTGTGCCTGTAGCGTGGAATATTCGGGTCGAGCGACGACCTTCCCATCGCGAATCATCGGAACTCCAGGCGCGGCCATCGAAGAGACAGGGACAGGAACTTGAACTCAGGTCATGAGGGACAACGCACGGGCAGACAACCGCAGCGGCATAGGATGACGCTCGCTCAGTTCATTCGTCGGCGAAACGGTGTGCCTGCGGGAGCTTCCGGCTCGCTCCGGAACATGTTGCAGCGCTCTCTGGGGGCAGGTTCATTCGCCGGGTTCTGGCAGTACTGGAATCCTGTCTTCGGATACGGATTGGGGAGGTACGTGTACTCGCCGTTGAAGCGAGTGGTGCCGCCTGCGGTCGCACTGGTGATGACCTTTGTAGTCTGCGGCGCCCTTCATGATCTGGTGACGATTGCGATTCGAGGATCCGCGACATTTTTCTTCACGCCGTGGTTTTTCCTCTTGGCCGTCGGAGTGCTGCTCGGGCGGGCAGCAGGGATGGATCTTTCAGGCAGGCCGTGGCTGGTCCGAGCAGGCGTCAATTTCAGCTATATCACGGTCTGCCTTGGCCTGACCCTCGTCGTGCGGCGAGTGTTCGCGATTCCGTAGGAAGAACACTCTCAAATTACAGGTGCCACCCTCGAGTCAGTCGTCAGGCAACCGCTCCATCGCCGAGCGCAACATTCGCTCCTTCCACCTGTCAATGGCCTCCTGGTATTTGCTCGCCGGTAGCTCTACGGTGCACGACCTGCACACGATGACGGCGGCGGCTCAGCGCCCCCGGAGATCGGCAGGTCCGCCGCACAGCGGGCACTCGAGCTCCGGCAGCGCTTCGGTTCGATGCTCCGAACTCAAGGCGAATCCTCCTCTCGCGATTCCATGTTACCCAATAGGCCGCCATGGAGTGCGCCTTTCGAGTTGCGCCACTTCGTTCGTGGAAACGACGGCCACCTCTTCGGTGCCGCCTGATTGACTGCGATACCATTACCCTACTGGGTACCTGAACAATGCGAGAATTGGTCGGTCGCTCCCTGGGCAACTACCGCATCGTCGAGAAGATCGGCGAGGGCGGGATGGGGGAGGTCTACCGGGCTCGCGACGCGCGCCTCGATCGGGACGTGGCGATCAAGGTGCTGCCGGCATCGGTGGCCCGGGACGCAGGGCGCATCGCGCGTTTCGAGCGCGAGGCCAGGGCGGTTGCCAGGCTTACCCACCCGAACATCCTACAGATCTTCGAATTTGGCGAGGACGAGGACGTGACCTACGCGGTCATGGAGATCCTCGAGGGCGAGACGCTGCAAGAGCGGATGGGGCGAGGTCGGCTGCAGTGGCGGGAGGTTGTGAAGTTCGGTGCCGCGATCGCCGAGGGCGTCGCGGCCGCTCATGGCGAGGGAATCATCCACCGCGACCTCAAGCCGGGGAACGTCTTCCTCACAGCCGATGGCCGGGTCAAGGTGCTGGACTTCGGGCTCGCGAAGATCGACGAGGGACCGATCGAGGAGCTGGAGACCATGACCTCACCGCCTCCCGAGACGGCAGTCGGCACGATGCTCGGCACCGTCGAATACATGGCGCCGGAGCAGGTGCGGGGCGAGAAGCTCGATGAGCGCGCAGATCTCTTTTCCCTGGGGGTCGTGCTCTACGAGATGGCAACCGGCAAGCGTCCGTTCGAGGGAGCGACATCGGGGGCCATCCTCGGATCGATCCTCAGCCGGGAGCCGGCGGCCGCCTCGTCGATCAACCCTGACCTGCCGGGGGAGCTGGGACGGATCATCGACCGGCTGCTTCAGAAGGAGCGGAGCTCGCGTTACCAGACGGCCAAAGAGCTGTTGGATGAGCTGAGGCGTGTCGAACGGGATTCAGAGCCTCGACAGGCGGTCGAGACTCCCGTGGCCACTTCCCTGTCCGGCGGTCGGTTCAGTTTTCTGCAGCTCGCGGCTGCGGCCGCCGTTATCGCTGTGATCGCGCTCAGCCTCTGGCTCACCCTGGGCCGCGAGGGCGTCATGCGCGCCGGCGCCGCGGGGGGTGCTCAAAATGTCATCGCGGTCATGCCCTTCACCGTGCGCGGCGGCGACGAGGTCGCCTACCTCGGCTCCGGCATGGTCGATTTGCTGAGCGTGAAGCTCGACGGGGCGGGGAGCTTCACCACCGTCGACCCACACGCAGTCATTCGGGTCGTGGGCTCCGAGGCCGGCGTGATCGATCCCGGCCGGGCCGCAAGCCTGTGCGCCGATCTCGGTGCCGGGTTGTTCGTGCTCGGCAGCATCGTCGAGGCCGGTGGCCAGCTCCAGGTGTCGGCCTCGCTCTACGGTTCGGACGAGGGTGTCGAAGCCGTTTCCCAGGGCTCGGCTGAGGGCGCGGTGGACGAGGTCTTCGCCCTGGTCGACGCGGTCGCGGCGCAGCTCCTGGTCGGGCTGAGCGGCGGGCCGGAGGCGCGGGTGCACCGCGTGGCCGGCGTCACGACCGAGTCGCTGCCGGCCCTCAAAGCCTACCTGGAAGGAGAGGAGGCCTATCGCGGCGGAGAGTACGCGGCCTCCCTCGAACACTTCGAACGCGCGGTCGCCATCGACCCCGAGTTCGCTTTGGCCTACTACCGCATCAGCACCGCCGCCGAGTGGGCCTGGGACGAGAGGCAGATTTATGCCGCGGCAGAGCGGGCGGTCGAGCTGGCGGACCGCCTGCCGGAACGAGAGCGCAGGCTGGTAGAGGTCCTGGGAGTGCGCCGGCGGGAGGCGAACGAGGATGCAGAGTCCGTTCTCCGCTCGTTCCTCGGGGTCTACCCGAACGACCTCGAGGCCTGGGTGAATCTCGGCGAGCTCGTCAACCACACTCGTCCCATGCACGGGCGCTCTTTCCTGGAGGCGCGCGAGGTGTGGGAGCGGGTCCTGAGCATCGACGAGGCCCACACGGGCGCCCTGCTGCACGTCATGCGGATGGACGCGTTCGAGGGCAAGCTGGAGAGCATGGACACCGGGCTGCGCCGCTTCCACGAGCTGTACCCGAAGGCGGATCGCAGCATCGAGATGGACATCCTTTCGCTGGCGACGCACGGAAATCCTGAGAGCGAAGCGAAGGCGCTGGAACTTCTGGCCAACGCCTCAGACGTCGATTTGTTGATGGGTGTGTGGAACGCGGCGGTCTATGCGCAGCAACTACGATCTCTCCATCAAGCTCTGCGAGATGATGGTCGGCCCCGACCACTCGGTGGCCGTGCGACGGACCGCCTACTCATGGCTCGCGAGCCTCCAGTATGCGAAGGGGCGATTGGGAGCCATGCGGCAGGCACTGGATTCGCTGGCAGAGGTGGACGCCCTCGCCGGGGCGGAGTACCGCCCGGTGTTCCTGGGGCTGCCATTCGTGCAGGCCTCCGCCTCGGAGCTGGACTCGGCCTACGCGGATCTGGAGGGACAGCTCATTCCGGAGCCGAAGGAAGGGCCGCAGCTGATCATAGCTGCCCACGACAACCTGCACCCGCTTCTGCAGGAGTTCGGCTTGGGCAGGCTCGCAGTGTTGCGAGGTGAAAATGAGGTCGTGCGCACGCAAGCAGAGTTGCTCGCAGCCATGCGGCCCGAGGCCGACCACGAGGGCCTCGCCCAGGATCTCGCTATCGCCTTGCGCGGCTACCTGGCCCTCGCTGCAGAGCAATCGGAGGCTGCCCTGGAGTACTTCGAGGCCATGAAGATGAGCGCCTGGCACGGCCAGTCGTTGTTCTCTCCCTTTTATGCCCGGACCGCCGAGCGATTTGCCCGGGCTGAGGCATTGGAGCTCAGTGGGCGCGGCGACGAGGCGCTCAACTGGTACGAACACCTGGCGGAGAACTCGCCCTTCGAGGTGGCCTACGTCCCACCCTCGTTGGTTCGTCGGGCCGAGATTCACGCCGAGCGTGGCGAGAACGAACTCGCCATCGATCTCTACCGCGACTTCATCCGGTTATGGGGGGAAGGTGACCAGGAGCTTCGCCCGGTTGTCGACCGGGCGCTTTCACGTGTCGAAGAGCTCCAGCCGGAGGGTGCCACCTCGCGCGGCCATCGAACGCCATCGGTGATGCGTTAAAGTGGGAGTGTCGTTCCCGAAAACCGTCGAGCATTCGACCTGCGCTCATTTTGAGGGAGGCGTGCAATGTCCATCTTGTCGAAGATCTTCTGGACGATTGTCTATCTCGCGGTCCTGGCCGGCCTTCTCTACCTGATCTACCTCGCCTTCACCGAGCTGTCCTCGTTCTCGGGAATCGTTGTCATCATTGTCCTCTTTGTCCCCATTGCGATCGTGTTGCTGAAGATCGTGGCCCCCTTTCTGCCGGAGCCGCCCGAAGAGGACGACGATGCTACGATGACTACGATGACAACGATGAGATAACCCAGGAAGATCTCCTCGGGAGTTTCGAGGCAGCCAGATATCGGACGTGGGAGAAGGTCGAGGCGGTCCTGGCTGAGCACCAGGACGAGTTGGCCGATCGACCTCCCGGAGAACGCCGCATGGAGCTGTTGCTGCTCTGGCGGCAGGCGATCGACGAACGCGCCCACGCCTATTCCGATCTGGTGGCGGGTCACGGGAGCGCCGAGCAGGTGGCCGCGTTTCACGCCGAGGCGATCATGCTCGCGTGGTCCCTGGGGTACGCGGCGGAGCGCGGCTGGATCGAGGAAGGCGAAGTGCGGCTCAACGTCAGCACCCTGGGCCGTTCCCTGCGCGATCAGGTGCGCGAGCTCGGTCTCGAGATCGAACACCTCGGCCTGGACATGCCCCTGATAGTCGACGAGACCCTGGCGGACATCGCCGCTCTCGGACGAGAGGATGGCGGCTCCGGCGTCTGAGCACTGTGTGCACAAAAACCGGTCTTCGCTCTTGCTCCAACGAATTGAGATAACGTCCTAATCACAAGACATCACATCCTGTACAATCACTCGCAAATATCAGATCGGAGGCCCCGGGAGATGGCGCTCACCTGCGGCAATTGTGGGCATCGAAACCGGACGGAAACCCGTTTCTGTACCAAATGCGGAACGGAGATCGAAAAACCGGCCACCCCTCAAACTCCCACCTGTACCGACTGCGGTGCCGAGATCCCGGAGGGCAAGAGGTTCTGCACGAAGTGCGGCGCCGGTCGGATTCTCGAGGCCGGGCCGCTCCCGATCCAGACGCTGGTCTGCGGCTCGTGCGGAAAGGAACTCGCCGCGGATGCGCAGTTCTGTAGCTCGTGCGGCGCGCCGCGGTCGGATGCCAGGACCGCGGTGAAACCACCGCCGCCGGCAACGCCAAAGCCGGCTCCACGCCCTCAAAAAAAGGAACCGCCCGTCCGGCCCAAACCGTCACCACCGCCCAAGGCGACGGTCGCTCCTCAGGCAGCGGCTCCAGCGGTGCCTACCGCCCCCGGCGCACATCGCCACAGCCCGGTGGTGGCCCTGGTGTCGGGTTTCCTCGTTCCCGGCGCCGGTCAGGCCTACAACGGGTTCCCGTTTCGCGCCTTCTTCCTCCTCATCTTCAGCCCACTCCTGGTGCCGTGGATCTACGGTGTCGTTGATGCCCATCTCTCGGCCAAGAAGATCGTCGCTGCAGGTGGCAGGGTTGGCCCCGGCGGATGGCCGTGGATCGGTCTCCAGATGTGGCTCGCCGTCGATTTCGTGCTCTTCCTGCTCATCGTGCTGACCATGCGCGGGACGCTGTCGTGACCGCCCCGGCGCCCAGGTCGTCGAACCTCGGCTGCCTCGGCTGCTTCTCAATCATCTGCCTGACCTTCGTCCTGCTGGCGGAGATCGTCGTGGTCGGATTGCTGAATCCGAAGTGGTTCGACCGGATGGCGTTCTGGCGCGGGCCGCGGTACGAGCCGCATATCAAGCTCGTCGACGACCCGGAGGCGTGGGCGCGGTTGGAGGCCGAGACGTCCTCGACCAGAGAAGATCCTCTGCCTCCAGCATTGAATGAACCAGTCTCGTTCAGCTTCGGCCGGATCGCGACCGATTACGATCCCGCTCGCGGTGCGGAGCTGGCCTACTCGGAACGCGCCGCACTTCAGCGTTCCGCCCGGCGCCATCGGCGGCGCGACCGAGATCTCCATGACGCCGATGCTCAGGGTGCCGGACGAGATGGCGGCTCCCTTTGTCGGTCCGATCGTCGATCTCCGCATCGGCGACCACCAGCACTTCATCTTTCGAAGACCGGTCACGCTGACCCTGCCCTACGAAGATGCGGGCGACGGGAATCAACCCTCCATCGGTGTCTGGGAGAACGGCCGTTGGACGGCTCTTCCTTCAAAGGTCGACCGTGATCAGAAGACCGTAACTGCGGAGCTTCCGCACGCGAGCTACATCGCGCCAATCGCCTATGGACAAACGGTGAACCTGGCCGCGCGCATCGGTATTGGCGCTGTTGCGGGAACCGCTGTGGGAACCGCGGTCGCCATCATGTTGCCCGTCATAGCCGAACAGTTGCGGGTCGAGCGCAGGCGGTGGCAATTCGTTGGGCCTTCTGTTGATGAGTATGAAACCCCACGGGGGAACTTCAAGTCCGTATGTCTCGACCACCGGCAAGGATGCGGTTCCGGATGATGACGCGTTTCGCTCGGCCAGCATCTTCAACGAACGGACCTCCGGACGGCTACCCGCTCTACGTCAGATACCTCGGGAAACAGCTCGAGGACTGCCGACCGAGTTCAACCGGATGGGTCTCGAAGTTCCGGTGGCCAGGCTCATCCGGTACGACATCTTCGTTCAAGATTTGAAAGGCCCGCCGGGTCTGGCGCGGCTCGGTGGCCCCTTGTTTTTCTCATCCAAGCTGCTCACGCTCAATGGCGCGGACAAAAGGCTCGCGGATCAGACGGTCCGATTTATCGTGGCCAAAGATCTGACCTATGTCGCGTTGGACGAGCATTTCAACAGGTGGACCTTAGGCCCTTCGATGTGGTTTACCGAACTTGTCTCCACACTACATCAGCTTTTCCACTACTGGGAAGATCAAGGGCAACCGATCCACGACCTGTTCGGGGTATACATCAAGGGGAGGCTGCGGTTCTTATTGCTGCGTCCGATGGACGGAGGCCGTGTGCCCTGGTACGGGTACTCGCTGTTTCCGCGGTGGATCGACCGGACGTTCTGGCCGCGGAGCGGGTCCATGCCTCCTGACCTCATGTGAAAGTTGGCTCGGAAAATCTGTCGAGCTCAAAGACCTCGACTCGGCGATCAAGGCGACCCTGAAGTCTCCAAACACGGGTCTGGCCGATGTGTTCACCCCGTTTCTCGCTGGATTTCTATCACAACGACCTGTGGGGAGGAGATCGGAAGTCTGAGTCCCTGACGACGGCAATGTTCCCGCGGTGGAATAGGCATGCCGCAGCCGAGGCGTTGTCGTTGACCCCGCACAAATTCTTGCGAGTCACGTACCCCTCACCCGTCGATTACCGCAATCTGGTCAATCTCTGGGAATCACACGAATTCGGGGACAAGGTCAGAAACGGGCGTCGCTACCTCCCCCATCTCTCGGCCGAGGCCGCGTATATGCGTGTGGGGCGCTTCCCCTCGACTCAGAAAGCGAAGCTCGTCGTTCGGTACGCAACACACCGAGCTGCCGTCGCCGGACCTGGCGGTGTATTTTGCCGAGGGTCAGTGCGTTGGCGTCCCGCCTTATTCCGGCTCCCATCGCGAGGCCTGGGCGGGGTTTCCTTGAAGGCCGGCGAGCTCCCGATGTTTATCGTCGACCGCGTGGCCAGGAGGATCGACCGAACTGCGCGACGGTCATCGCGGTCAATCGCTCGCTCGACACATCCGTCAGGGACCGGGCGTCGAGCGCTGGCTGCTGCTTCCCCCGGAGGATGTCACATTCTGGCGAGAGGGAGAAAACCACTGGCAGGTCAAGTGGAAGGAGGCCGCCCTCAAGAAGAAAAAGGAAATCTGGGGCGAATACCAGGTGTGGCGAAAAAAGGTCGGGGAGCCGGATGGACGCCGCTGGGTCGATCGAACACCGAACGAATACTACTCCTGGGGCGCAGGGCGGGCTGAACCCCGACGACTATGTCTTCACGGTCAGCGTCATCGACGCCTTGGGCAACGAAAGCCACCCGGCTCCCGTTCCCGACCGGGATCCGTTCGTCGGTAGCTGGTCCGGTTTCATCCGCGAGGAGCACGGCCTGTACATCACCGAGAGCACCGGCGTGATCGACACGATCTATCGCCAGAAGATGGAGGAGGCGCGGGCCAAGATCCAGCGGATGCCGGTGGGCACGATGCAACAGCACAAGTGAGCAACGAGGAGGAAAGCCTGAAATTCGTGCAGGGTCTCCTCGGTGAGCTGGTGGGCGTGTTGAAGCAGGCGGCTCCGGTAGCTTCGACGGTTGTCCGCAAGCCGGGGGTGCCGGTTGCGCTCAACATCAGGCGTTTCGAAGGGGACTACTCCCTGACCGTGAAAAGCGTGGCGGGAATGCCGGTTTCTGATACAACTCGTGGACATCCCGCTCGAGCCCGATGGTTTTCTCAGGCTCAAGATGCCCTCGGGTTCGAAGCTGCTGTCGGGAGCACCACTACTCTCACCGCGCGACAGCTTCATCGAGTCGCCCGGTGATCTCAACCGAAAGTACGTCGATCCGGAGACCGGAACCGTGTACGACTTCACCTTCAGCTGGACATTCGGTCGCGAGGGTGAATCACAAATCTCCAGTCTGCTCAAGGGAATCTTAAATGAGATCAACCTCGAATTCGGGTTCGTTCTTTTCTTCGGGGCGAGTCGTCATGACGCTTCTCCCATGAACACCGACGTCTCCAAACGGTCCGGTCTCGGCTGTCTCGGCTGCTTCTCGATCATCTGCCTGACCTTCGTCCTGTTGGTGGAGCTGGCGGTTGTGTGGTGGTTGAACCCGACGTGGTTCGACCGCGTGGCGTTCTGGCAAGGGCCCATCATCCCACCCGATGTGATCCTCGAGGAGGACCCCGGTGCGCGCGCAGTTCTGGAAAAGGAAATCGCCGCGTTGCAAAAACACACTCGTCCGAAGATCATTGGCTCACAGCCGGTGTTGATCGAGGGCAACGCGGTCGAGACAGATTATGATCCGGCCAGGGGTGCGGTACTTGAGACGAAGGAAGGCGCGACGGTGCGTTTTCCACCAGGAGTTCTACCGCGACCAGGCCAGGATTCGGTTGACTCCGGTTGCTTCATTGCCTGACGAGGCCCTTATGGCGGGTTTCAGCAGGTCAGGCCTACCGTCATACCACATCCTGGTCGATGGCAAAGAGCACTCTCAATTCAATCGGCCGGTGAGTGTTTCCCTCCCTTTCAATCCTGATGCCGTGGAAAACCCTGATGACCTTTCAAAGGTGGCGGTCCACGTGTGGTCGGACGGCCGCTGGCATCGGTTTCCCTCTCGCGTCGACGTGACTCGACGAATCGTGACCGGCGACATCGGTTTCTCATCGGTCATCAGCGGCGGAGGCTTCTCGGAAACCATGGTCTGGCAGGTGGGCGGGCGCATTCTCCGTATGTCGTCGGCGGTGGCGGTGGGGCGTACGTCGTTTCGCCGCAGTTTCGAGAGTTCTTGACTAGCAAAAAGCTCGACAAGATACATGAGACGACGCATTTCAGAATTCACTACACCGATACGGGAGGGAATGCCGTGCCAGCCACGTCGCCTGTCGCGCCTGCGACACCGGTGGCAGGGAAGCCAGACATGGTCGTGGCAATCGGCGAGTTTCTGGAGACAAGCTTCAGCGGGTTGGGGAGAGTCAAGATGGCCCTTCCTCCCCCAGAAGACCTGCTCCCCGTCATGTTGCTTCCCTTGTCGGGCCCTGGCTCGATGAGAGTTCTCGGTGACACCAACCTCGGCGGAGCCATCATGATCACGACGGCCTGGCAAGGAGCAGCCCGCCGCATCCCGGTCGGGGACTTGATGCGCGGGACGGCGTGCCACGAGCTGATTCATCTTTCTCAAGGGCAGTTCTTCTCAAATAAGGAGGCCAAGAAGGCGGGGTGGTGGTTCGAGATGACTGCGCCCTATCTTTCGGATCGAATGTGGCAAGCGCTGGGACGTCCGACCGGAGAGGTCGGCGAGTACATGTTGGTTCAAGAAGCTCGTTCTCTCCAAGACCCCGATGTTCCTGGCAACCGGAGACGATAAGTACAGGTATGCGACGTTTCTCCGTTTTCTCGAGGAACAGGGCGATGTGATCGCGGCCGTGGAGGCGGTGAACAAAGGCGGAAGCGCGACTCCACAGAGACTCGACGCGGCGCTCCGCACGACGATGAAGAGGTCGCTGGCGGGGCTGTTTCACGATTTCGCCCTGGAGTACTTCCATTTCGATCTGTGGAGAGGTGAGATCCTCGCGCCGGATCTTCATTTCGGAAACAGCGCCATCAAACAGGCGAACACCATGGCGCCGTACGAGCTGCCATTTGCCTTCGTGACCCGTGCGCCAACTAGTGGGGAACAGGCCGGTGTCATCGGTCAAATCAACCTTTTCGCTTCCACGACAATTGATGCGCTCAAACCGCTGACCGCAGCCGGCCTGCCGGTACATATCCAGGTCATGCCGGAGAACAGACGAGGAAAGCTGATTTTCCTCTTTGAACCGCTCGGTCCGCTCAATCTCGACCTCACGGCATCCTACGTCGCCGCCACGGTAGGCGCCGCGTTGCCCGCGCAGGGAGAGACGCGCGGGACGCCCGTATCGATCGAGTTGAAACGACCGTCATCCCAGGTCGAGGTGCGGAACATCGCCTCGCCAGGTGGATTCGATCGTGTAAACGTCGTCGTCAGCAATGGGTCACTGGACACTTCGGCGCCTCGTCTCAGGGTCAGTCGCTGGGCCCTATTGGCCCCCGAGTGGGTGCGGTCGAGCGAAGAGCCCGGATCGTGGTCTTGGCAGGTGAGGCTGGAAAAAAAGTGGCTTGAAGGATCCGAAAATTCCGAAGGAGGTCTTCAGCCATTACGAGGTGTGGGAGCGGTTGGCGAGCGAACCGTACGAGGCCTTCCGATGGGCAAAAGATGTGCGAAAGCCCGATAGCCACGAGAAACCATCTACAAAACGTCGACATGTACGACGGCCAGGACCGGGTCTTTTCTGTGCTCGTGGTGGACGGGCATGGCAACAAGAGCGCCCTGTTCGAGCCGGAGGATACTGATCCGTTCCAGGGCATCTGGGAGGTACTGTTCGGCTGACCTCGGGATCGGCGGTGAAGCCGGTGGTCACTTTCATGCGCCAGGCAGCGGTGGCGTTTCCCTACAACCAGCGAATGCTCGAGATCAGCAGAATGACTCGTGGTGCCGATCAAGCGGCCCACGAGTGGGCGGAGTGGCGCCAGATGCGTGATTCCATGATTGACCGGTCAAGAGTTCGGGAGGTTCGTCGAGTTCGGCCTCCGGTTCGGGGTGCCGGTCACCTGCGAGCTGTTCCGGGTGGACAACAAGTACTCGGTGGTCGTCCGCGAGATTGGTAAGAAAAAGGTCTTCATGCGTGAGGACGCGGCGATTCCGCTCCGATAACGTTGCCAACAACACCCTTGCTCTTGATCAGCAAGACATCGCCATTCAACTTGAGAAGCAACCACAGCCGTTCCGGGAGTTTGTGGTGACTGGGAAAACGTGACGGGAAAATCGTGGGGCATGTGGTCGGTGACAGCCGGACCGAGAGCGGGGGCCGTGTAGTCTGAAACGGTACGACTCGATTTTATTCAGTCGATCGAAATGAGGCGGACGTTACAGCTCCGTTTCCTGCAGCCACCGCCTCTCGCAAGCATCTGAACGATGTCGTCGAATCCGTTCTGGCGCGCGATCGTCAATGCGGTCCGGCCCGAGTTGTCGCGCGCATTGGGGTCGCCGCCATAGTCGAGCATCATTTCCACGGTGTCGGGCTCGCCGGCGTCGGCCGCCTCCATCAGGGGAGTGAAGCCCTGATGATCGCGGGCGTTGGGGTCGGCGCCCGAGGTCAAGAGCACGTCGACGACCATCGGATCAATGGCGTAGTGGAGGGCGGTCCTGCCGTCCCCGTCGGTTCCGTTGACATCGGCCCCGGCGGCGGCCAGGGTGCCGACGATGTCGATGTCTCCGCTGAGCACCGCCATGACCAGCGGGATCTGGCCATTTTCGTCGCGGGCATTGGGGTCGGCGCCGCGGCCGATCAAATCGAGGACCCGCTGGACAGGGCCCTCGAGCGCGGCTGCGATGAGCTCATCGGTGCTCGCCCGGGAAGAACCGTGGCTTCTTCGACGGCCTGGTAGACCTGCTCTCCGAGGTCGCCCGTCTCGGCGCCCGTGCCCAGGTCGATCGCCATCGTCTGAGTGCCATCGGCGGGAATTTGCTGCCTCGCCTGGGGCGGGCGCTGAGGTTGATGGCGAACTTCCTCTGCGGCCTGCTCCCGCACGTCGATCCCCTGAGGAGAACTGCTCGCCTCGTTTTCCCCGACGTACCGTTCGGGAGGATTGTCTGCTTGGCTCTCGTCCGCGTACGGGTCTTCATACGTGGAACCCGCTTCGTTTTCCGAATCCGCCGGATCCCGCATTGACAGCCTCGTTCAATGAGGAGTAGGTCGTACCCTCGTTTTCATAACCCGAGGCCAGATTGGATGCGGACCGGCTGATGAAGCGGTATCCGGCTACGGCAATGATCAGCATGACCACCACCGCAGCCACGCCGACGATAGCGACGACCGGTTTGGGCATTCCTGAAGCCGCGCTTGGCACCGCCGCGACAGCCTGGGGGATGGCCTGGCCGCATTCGCCGCAAAAGGCATCGTCGGTTCCGATGCCTGCGCCGCATGACGGGCAGCTCGTGGGCCGCTCCGCCGGTGGGGGAGTGGATGTGTCGGCGGTTTGGCGGGGGGCCGAGGGTGCCGCACTCTGTGCCCCGCTGAAGGCGAGATAGGCCGGCACCGCGAGTCCCACGACCGGGACGATGAACAACAGTCCGATCCAGCCCGGTTTGCCCAACACCTTGGCGATGTCCATCCACAGGACAACGATTACGACGAAATTGACCAATGGGACGAGTGCGAGCACGATCCACCAGTCGGGGCGCCGGGCGATGCGGCACATGAGCACGAAGTTGAGCACCGGCACCCAGGCCATCCAGGGGTTCGGGACGCCGGCCCGTTTGGCGATCAGCATCAGCATGGCGCAGAAGTATGCGTAGAAGAGCAGGCCGAAGATCATCATGGTCCCGAAAGCGGCTCCGAGACCGGGCAGAGCATCGACACCGGATTGCGGCAGCGTCTCCATCGTGACCCCCTTGCTGTGAGTGAATCGATTTTATGGGCATTTGCAGCTATTGCAAGTATGGCTTCGTTTTTAAAGACAGATTCTCAATCGCAGATATGATTCTGGCACATGTATGATGACCGTACAGAACATGAAAGACATCGGGAGGACGGGTCGATGAGACGCTGGAATCACTTTGCACTTCTCTGTGTCGCCGTGATCGTGGGATCGAGCGTTGGCCCATGCTCCGCTGAGCAGTGGTCCGATCTCGGCATCAAAGCCAAGGATGTGTCCGTCTCCGGCGCCACAATGTGGGTCATCGGAGAGGATGACCGGGTGTACTTCGCCACGAGCTCCGGCTGGCAGCCGCATGCAACGGTACTGACCGGCGCAACGGTCATCGATGTCGGGCCGGATCAAAAACCGGTGGTGGCCGGTCCGTCGGGCTGGAAGATATACAAGAGCAACGGCTCGAGCTGGTACGAGATCCCCGGCGCCACCGCATCCAGGATTTCAGTGGACGCCCAGAACCGTCCGTGGATCTCGTGGGGCGGTGGCCGGCACTTCCACTACTACGACGGCCAGGGGTGGAAGAACGCCAACATCGGCTACGGGTTGGGGATCGAGAGCAATGCCGCCGGCGTCATGGCCGCCATTGGAAACGGCGAAGGGCCACATCGAATCACCAACGGCACGTGGCAGAACCTGGGTGCGCAGAGTGGCATGAGAGTCGTCGACCTCGACATCGATGGCCGTGGCTATGTGTGGGTGGCCGACAACGGGGGCAATCTCTTGAGCTACGACGGCAGCCAGTGGCGGCGGCACCAGCCGCCCCAGGGAGCGGTCCGGGTGTCGGTCTCCGAAGCCGGTCAGCCGGTGGTGCTCGGGCGCGACGCCCGCGTCTATATCTGCACGGACTGCGTCGGCCAGGTGGCGCCACCGCCGCCCCAGCCGACCGTCGCCCCGCCGCAGGTCAACCGCCCGCCCAACGCCCCAACCGTAGAACCGGGAGGGTTTGAGCCTCCGTTCCCCATCGGCTACGAGGGGGCGATCCACCTCTCGTGGCGAAACAACGGCGACCCGGACGGCGACCCTCTCGCGTTCTGGATCGAGATCTGGTTCTGGCATCCGACCCAGGGACAGTGGGTCCAGATGAGGAGTGAATGGGTGACCGGGACCACCACCTACACCTTGACCATCAACAACGGCCTGGTGGCGAATATCCACTATGCGTGGCGGGTGGCCGCGTGCGACACTGGCCGCAGAAGTGATCCGTGGTTTGTCTGGAGCAACTACTCCGTTTTCAAGACCGCCCAGTGACGGATCGGGAGGCGACGATGAATGGGAAGATCGATCGGACCGAGACGACGAGACCGGTTCCTCTGCTGCTTGCATTGATCGTGGCGAGCTGTGTCCTCTGCCTGCCGGCCATAGCCGGTGCCGACGACTGTAGGGTGGGCTACGACGACTGTGGACCGGGCATGCAGTGCATCATTTGCGCCCGAGGGCCCGTGTGCGCAGTGGCCCCCGCCGTGTGCTGTGCCGACTTCGTGTGCGGCGCCGGTATGATTTGCATGAACTGCCCCGGGAGAACGGCGTGTGCGGTGCCGCCGGCCGAGTGCTGCGGATCGGCCATCTGCGGCGCCGGAATGCGGTGTCGTCAGAACACCAACGGCCAGTTCCGCTGCACGGTCGTGACTCAGAATGATCCGCCGCCGGCGCCTCCGGGCGCGCCGCCAGGGCCACCACCCGGAGGACCTCCCGGCCCACCGCCCGGGCCGCCCCCGCCGACTCCGCGGTCCGCGCCACCGACCCCGACGGCCGCCGCCCCTCCGCAACCTCCGCCGACACCGCAACCGGAGACGGCCTCGATGACCGGCAAGATCGACATGAGCGCCATCCAGGATCCGGAGATGCGGCGCCAGCTCGAGGCGGCGTTGGCCACCATCGGCGACCCGCAACCCGGAGGCACCGCTGCACCAGCCGCTCCGCCGACGAACCAACCGCCGCCACCACCGCCGGCGCCCGCCGCAGCCCCAGGATCTTCGACCATCACCATGCCGCCGTCGACCGGCGCTCCACCACCACCACCCCCGGTCGCCTCGCCGCCACCAGGCACCGGAAGTGCCCAGCCGTCCGGAGGTGGATCCCTCGCGAGCGGCGAGTACACCTTGCGGGGCAGCTACCAGATGAAGTGCTATTCCATGAGCGCGCTGCCGATGTCCGGGAGCTTCGATCTCGCGGTCAATGCGTCCACGGTCAAGGGGCTCCTCCACCACGAAAACCAGGCCCTTGCGGCCGAGGGCACCGTGACGGCCGATGGCCAAATCAGGGTGGCCGCAATGGACGCCATCGTCATGACCGGCCAGGTCAACCCGTCAGGCGCGGACGCCTCGCTCACCGGCAGAGGCGAGATCAAGAGCGAGTCGACCATGTTGGGTGAGTCCTACTCGTGCAGCGGTACCTGGAGCAGCGAGTAGCGGGGGTCAGGCATTCTCCTCCGTACGCGCCGGCCGTTGGACATGACCGATGAAGGGAGCTTTATCGCAGTGCAATTTTTCGAAGAGTAAACGCAATCCAAGGACTCGTGACACCGAAGATTTTGGGAGCACGCATCACCCTCGTGAGTTGGAGGCAACATGGTCGACGACAATCTGGGCTTTTTCCGAGTTGAAATCGAAATGGCGCTCGAGGGTGTGGTGGAAATCGACGCCGATGACGAGGGCTCTGTGAAAATGGCGAATGGGTACTACCAGCTCTTCGGCGTAACGGGATCGAGCTATGCCGAAGCGGTGGCCTTTGTCGAGAATGCCCTCGCCGAGATCGTGACGGCCGAAACTCAGGCCCCCGGGTGGCTGGTCCAGCTGCAGGTCGACACCTGGAGCGAGCCCGCCTCAGACGAGGAGGGGGAATTCCTTCAAGACCCCTCGTCGCGCGGGGTGCACTTCATTTCCGACCGCGCGTATTTTCTGGCGCTCGACGAACCGGATGACCTGACATATCCCTCCCATCGGTGCCAGGGAAAACAAAGCCGGCAGACGCGACCGTTCAACTTGAGACCTTCCAACGATAAAAGGGTCTGGTCTGGGTTACCATTGTGGCCGAGAACCCGACAATGAAGGACCTCATCGGTCGCACGCTCGGCCGCTACCGCATCGTCGAGAAGATCGGCGCAGGCGGGATGGGTGTGGTCTACCGAGCCCGCGACGAACGGCTCGATCGAGATGTCGCGATCAAAGTGCTGCCGCGAGGAGGTCGCGAGACGCCGATCGGGTCGCCCGGTTCAAGCGCGAGGCCAGGCCGTCGCCCAGCTCGACCACCCGAACATCCTCGCGATCCACGACTTCGGAACCGACGAGGGGGTGAGCTACGCCGTGACCGAGCTCCTCGAGGGCAACAATCTCCGCGAGGGAATTCCGGCCTGGGGAATCGGTGGCAGAAGGCGGTCGAGATCGGCTCCGCGGTCGCCGAAGGGCTGGCCGCAGCGCACGGCACGGACATCGTCCACCGAGACCTCAAACCCGAGAACATCTTCCTCACCACGGACGGGCGCGTCAAGATCCTCGACTTCGGTTTGGCCCAGATGAGAGAACGGTCGACGAGGATGCCGAGACGCTCACGATCACACCGGCCGGCACCGTGGCCGGGACCGTCATGGGCACCGTCGGATACATGGCCCCGGAGCAGGTGAAGGGTGAGCCGTCCGACGCCCGGTCCGACATCTTCGCTTCGGGTGCCTGCTGTACGAGATGGTGTCGGGGCAGCAGGCCTTCCGGCGCAACAGCACCGCCGAGATCCAGGCGGCGATCCTCAAGGAGGAGCCGCCGTCGCTGACGTCCTCGGCGTCGCCCTCCCGCCGAGCTCGAGCGGACGATCCGGCGCTGCCTCGAGAAGACTCCGGAAGCGCGTTTCCAGTCGGCTTCCGACCTCGCCTATAACCTCAAGTCGATCTCGACCGACCAGGCCGTTCCGGTGGCGGCACCGGCAGAAGCGAACAAGAAATGCTCGTGACGGTGCTGCCGCCGTAGTGGGTCGTGGCGGTGGTCGCCATTCTCCTGGTCACTGGGAAATTCGGTTTCGATCGGTCGGGCCGGACCAGCCCGCGATTCGCTCGATCGCGATCCTTCCCCTGCAGAACCTGACCGGCGACCCGGAGCAGGCCTACTTCGTCGACGGCCTGCACGAGGAGCTGATCGCCACCTTCGCCCAGATTTCCGCCTTCGACAAAGTGATTGCTCGTACCTCGGTGCTGGCATTCAGGGACTCCGGTACTCCGGTTCGTGAGATCGGCAGACAGCTCGGGGTTGATCTGGTCGTCGAAGGGTCGGTGCGGCGCTCCGGAAACACGGTGCGCACGACCGTGCAGCTGATCGACGCGAGACCGAGAACCACCTGTGGGCAACAGCTTCGAGCGCGACCTCACCGATATCCTGGCGCTGCAGAGTGACGTTGCCCGGGCGGTCGCTAACGAGGTCGAGCTGGCGCTGACGCCCGAGGACAAGGCACGCCTCGCAAGTGCCCCCCAGGTCAATCCCGAGGCCTATGAGGCCTATCTCAAGGGCATGTCTCACCTGTACAAGCTGACTCCACCGGATCTCGATGCCGCGCTGCACTACTTCGAACAATCTCTGGAAAACGATCCCGATTATGCTCTTGGGCTATGCAGGGGTATCGTTCGTCTGGGTCGGCCGCCAACAAATGGGATTGGTCATCCCCAGCGAAGCGACGCCGAAAGCGAAGGCGGCGGCACAGAGGGCCCTCGAACTGGATGACACGCTGCCGGAGGTTCACTACACGTGGGCTGCCATCAAAACATGGAGCGACTGGGACTGGGAGGGAGGAGAGCAGGAATTCAAGCGGGCCCTCGAACTCAAACCGAACTTTGCGGAAGCGCTCGTGTACTACTCGCACCTGTTGTGTTACATGGGTCGTCTGGATGAAGCGCTGGAAATGGCAGAGAGAGCCGTACAGCTGGATCCGCTCAACTCGATCATCCTGACGATCTCTGGAGTCACCTTCGGGTACCTGGGCCGTTATGACGAAGCCATCGAGCGGCACAAACAGGCCCTCAGGACATCACCCAATGATCCCGTAGCTCATAATTCGCTCTGGGAAACCTATTACAAAAAGGGAATGTATGAGGAATCTCTGAATTCAGCCAAAGCGTTTTTCACAGGACTGGGCTTGAATGAGATCGCGGAAGTCATGGCACAGGGATATGAGGAAGATGGCTACGGTGGGGCGATGATGTCCGCAGCCGAGACCATGGAGGCGTTTTCGAAGCAGACCTATTTTTCACCCACGTTCATTGCCATGATCTATGCCTTGGCTGGGGATCGCGAGAAAACCATCGAATGGCTCGAGATGGGATATGAAATGAAAGACCCCAACATGCCGTATGCTGGGTTCATTCTTTCGATCTCCTGGACGATGACCCGCGGTACCAGGACCTGCTCCGGCGGATGAACCTCCCGGACGACTGAAGATGATCGGCGCGACCCTCGGTCACTACCGCATCGTCGAGAAGATCGGCGAGGGCGGGATGGGTGAGGTTTATCGGGCTCGTGACGAGCGCCTCGACCGGGATGTCGCGATCAAGGTACTGCCGGAGGAGGTGGCCTCTGACCCGGACCGCCTGAAAAGATTTCAGCGCGAAGCAAAGGCCGTCGCCTCACTCTCTCATCCCAACATCCTCGAAATTTTCGACTTCGACACCGATGGAGGCATCACGTTTTCAGTGACCGAGCTTCTCGAAGGCAGAACGCTGCGCGAGCTCCTTCAGAAGGAAGACCGTCCGCTGCCCTGGCGCCGAGTGCGGGAGATCGCCGTTGCGGTGGTCGATGGGCTCGACGCGGCGCACGAAAAGGGGGTGGTCCACCGGGACATCAAGCCCTCGAACATCTTCTTGTGCGCCGATGGCCGGGTGAAGATCCTGGACTTCGGTCTGGCAGCGACCCGCGAGGTCGTGGATGGTGAAGCAGAAACGCGCTCGATCGACGCCCCGCTCACGCGGGAGGGCACAGTCATGGGGACGGTCGGCTACATGTCTCCCGAACAAGCCGCGGGGCGCCCAGTCGACAGCCGCAGCGACCTCTTCAGCCTCGGCTCGGTCCTTTACGAAATGCTGGCCGGCCGTCGGCCGTTCGGTGGGGGCTCCGTTGCCGGCGCACTCGCGGCGCTGCTTCGCGACGATCCGCCGCCCCTCGAGGGTGTCGACCCGAAGATCGCGCAGATTGTCGGAAAATGCCTCGAGAAAGATGTCGGTGAGCGTTTTCAGTCGGCCGGCGAGCTGAGATCGGCCATCGCGGCAGGCGCGGCGCCGAACGCAGAAAACGAGCTGGCTTCGATTGCTGTGCTGCCGTTCACCAACATGTCGGGCGCCGATGAGGACGAGTTCCTCTGTGAGGGTCTTGCCGAGGAGATCATCAATGCCCTCACTCGGATACCGGGCCTTCGAGTGATCGCCCGCACCTCGTCGTTCGCGGTCGGTCGGATGGGGCTCGAAGTGCGCGAGGCCGGTGCGCGTTTGGATGTCAAACACATTCTCGAAGGCAGTGTCCGGCGCGCGGGTCAGAGAGTGCGGATCACAGCGCAGCTGGTCTCCACGGCCGACGGCGGCCATGTGTGGAGCGAGCGTTTCGATCGCGAGCTGACCGACATCCTGGCCCTGGAAGACGAAATCGCCGAGGCGATCGCCGACCGGTTGCGGGTTGGATTGGCGACGGAGGGCCGCGGTTCTCGGCGACCCGCGATCAACCTGGAGGCGCACGCGCTGTTCCTCGAGGGCCGTCACTATTTCGGAAGGGGAACCCCCGAAGCCATGGCGCAGGCGAAGGAGCTTTTCGAATGCGCGATCGAGGTCGAGCCAGGTTTTGCACTTTCTCATGGATTCGCTCGCGGAGCTGCACTGGTACCTCGGTTTTTTTGGCGGCGTGTCGCCTCGTGAAGCGTTTTCACAGGGCATGTGGCACGCGACTGCGCGCCCTCGAACTCGACGGCGCGCATGGCCGAGACGCACGCCCTTCTCGGGATGCTCCGAAAGGAACTCGACTACAACTGGCCGGAGGTGGACCGCGAGTTCCGCCGCGCCCACGAGCTCAACCGGGAGTCGCCGGTGGTTCGACTGCGGCACGCGATCAGCGTTCTGATTCCGCACGGTCGAATCGACGAGGGCACAGACGAGGTCGCCGTTGTTCTCCACAGTGATCCGCTCTCGCTGATAGTGCGCTGGTGGGTCGGCACCATGGCGTATCTGGGTCGCCGCCCGGAGACAATGCTCGACGAGGGTGGCCACATGGTCGGGCTCGATCCCGGCCACTTTCTCGGGCACCTGGTCATCGGTATGGGCCGCGCGGAGAGCGGCGAACCCGAAGCTGCGGTGGTTGCGCTCGAGAAGGCCCGTGAGCTGTCCGGAGGGGTGCCGATCACGATCGGATACCTGGCCATGGCCCACGGGCGCGCGGGCAGCCGAGACGAGGCTCTCGATCTGCTCGAGAAGGCGGAGGCGATGGCTTCGGTAGCCTATGTCCCGCCTTCGACGCTCGCACTCGGCTATGTCGGTCTCGACGACTGGGACGCGGCGTTTCAATGGTGGGGCAGGGCGGTCGAACTCCGCGATCCGCTGATCGTCCCGATCAAGACCTTTCCGTTCTTCGATCCCGGTGCGCAACGATCCCCGGTATCGGGAATTACTGGCAACGCATGAACCGTCCGAGGAAAGACGATGATCGGCACGACGCTCGGCCACTACCGTATTCGTCGAGCAAGATCGGTGTGGGCGGGATGGGCGTGGTGTACCGGGCGCACGATGAACGGCTGGATCGCGACGTGGCGATCAAGGTGTTGCCGGAAGAGGTGGCGCGCGACCCGGAGCGGCTGGCGCGCTTCGAAAGGGAGGCCAAGCTCCTCGCCGCTTTGAACCATCAGAACATCGCGGCGGTCTACGGGTTTGAAACGATCGGTTCGGATCGGGATCGGATTCGATCCCCATGACCTTTCTCGTCATGGAGTTGGTGGAGGGCGAGAGCCTGGCGAGTGTCGTTGCCCGTGGCGCGATCCCGATCGATGACGCCGCACCGATCGCAGCGCAGATAGCCCGGGCACTCGAGGCGGCGCACGAACGCGGCATCATCCACCGCGATCTCAAGCCCGCGAACGTGATGGTTGACTCTGAGGGCCGGGTCAAGGTCCTCGACTTCGGGCTCGCCAAGGCCCTCGGTGTCGGGGGGGCTTCCTCGTCCGACCCCGAGTCGATCCTCGAGTCGCCGACCATCTCGGCGGACATGACGCGAGAGGGTGTCGTGTTGGGGACGGCCGCCTACATGAGCCCGGAGCAGGCTCGCGGCAAGACGGTCGACAAACGGTCCGACATCTGGGCCTTCGGCTGCGTCGTCTTCGAGATGCTCACCGGTGTGAGGGCGTTTGACGGCGATACGGCCACCGATGTGCTGGCTGCGATTCTCAAGGAAGACCCTGACTGGAACGCGGTCCCTTCGACCACGCCCAGGGCGATGCGCCGGCTCGTGCGCCGCTGCCTGGGAAAGGACCCGTTGAAAAGGCTGCGCGATGTCGGAGAAGCCAGGATCACGCTCGAGGCTCTCGACCTTGCCGGTCAAGACCAGGGTGTTGACGAGTTGAGGGCCCAGGGAAGACCTCGAAGTCTCGTCCCCTGGGCCATTGCGGCGGCGGCGTGCATCGCTGCGCTGGTGTTCGGCTGGCTCGGCTTACAGCCCGAACCGGCCCGCGTCCCACTTCACCTCGTGGTCGATCTGCCGCCGGAGCACAGCCTGGCCCTGGCATTCTCCGTCCCGCTGGCGGTGTCGCCGGACGGGTCGCGCCTGGTCTATGTGGCTTCGCGTGACGGCGCGGGCTCCCGGCTCTTCGTCCGCGCGCTTGACAGCTTCGAGTCGCGCCCCATCCCGGGCACCGAGGGCGCGGACGGTCCGTTCTTCTCGCCCGACGGGCGGTGGATCGCCTTCTTTGCCGACAACACTTTACGCAAGGTGTCGCTGGCCGGGGGGACACCGGTGGACGTCTGTGAGGTGCCGCAGCTCAATCCCGGGGGGACGTGGGGGCCGGACGGGTCGATCGTCTTCTCCTCGGACCGTTTCGGCCTGATGCGAGTCCCGGCGTCGGGCGGCGCGCCCGAGCGGCTGATGCAGGCCGGGCCGGGACCGGGGAAAGCGGACTTCGCCTATCCGGTGTTCCTCCCCGGAGGTGACCACCTGCTGTTCACGGTCGCGGACGCGGAGGGTCCTTTCATCGCCGTCCTCTCCCTCGACACGCTCGAATGGCGCGAGGTGATGAGGGGCGGAGGTGCCGCGCGCTACCTTCCGAGCGGCCACCTCGTCTGTACCCGTGCGGGCGGCCTCAACGCGGTCGCCTTCGATCTCGACCGCCTCGAGGCGAAAGGGGAGCCCGCCCAGATCATGGAAAAGGTCTACGCCGGGCCCGGACGGAAGGGGTTCGGGATGAGCGCGTTTTCGGTGTCGGACGGTGGTCTGCTGGCCTTTGTCCCGGGCGGTGTCGAAGCTTCCATGAGTCGCCTCGTCTGGGTCGATCGCGAGGGCCGGTCCACGCCGCTCCCGGCCGAGCCGGGCAGCTATGAGTGGCCGAGGTATTCGCCCGACGGCCGCCGGGTGGCGGTGACCGATCGCGCCATGGCTGGGCCGACCGATATCTGGTTGCTCGACCTCGAGCGCGGAACGCGCAGCCTGCTGACAGCGGGTGGCTACAACCTTCTTGCGACATGGGCCCCAGACGGCGAAAACGTGTACTTCTCCCACGTCGGCGCAGCGGTCGACGAGCCGGGCGTCGTGAATCTCTACCGCAGGCGAGCTGACGGCACCGGCAGAATCGAGCACGTGGTGGAGAGCGAGCACCCGAGATTTCCTCGCGAGGTCACAAACGACGGTCGCGCTCTCCTGTTTGTGGAGTGGCACCCCGAGACGGCACGCGACATCTGGCTCCTGCCGCTCGCTGGTGAGGGTTCCGCCGAGGTGGTCCTGGCGAGTGAGCACGACGAGTACTCCCCGGTGTTATCTCCGGATCAGCGATGGTTGGCTTACGTTTCCGACGAGTCCGGCCGCTACGAGGTCTACGTCCGGTCGTGGCCGGAGAGCACGAGCAGAACCATGGTCTCTTCACAGGGTGGTATCGATCCCGCGTGGTCGGCGGACGGCGCCGAGCTCTTCTACCGCAACGGCACCGCGATGATGGCCGTCCAGGTGGAAAGCGGCGTGGGCTTCTCGGCCGGAGCGCCTCGTCTTCTCTTCGAGGGCCGGTATCAGCTCGGAGTGCACGGCTCGTTCAGTTACGACGTTGCGGCCGACGGGCGCTTTCTGATGGTCGAACCGAATCGCAGTCAAGGCGCGGATAGATTGCACGTCGTCACCAACTGGCTCGATGAGCTGCAGCGGATCGCGCCGGTTGACTGACGACGAACCGGGATTCAAGCACTCTTCGTATCCGGTCCCGGCCCGTCGCGATGGCCGGGTGAGACTCCGCGACAATGTAACGCCGAGGTGCCGAGGGACGGGTGGTTCTGTTCGTCCTGTGATCGCGGCCCGATTCGAGCATGAAGAGGCGGTCCGCCCCGCCTCGGCACGGTACCGTCGGATCGCAGCGGTATCATGAGTCGAGAGGCGGCACCATCTGTGCCCGGGAGTCGACCATGAAGATCGAGTATCGACCGATCGGGTTCGTGCGCAGCCCGCATCAAACGACAAACGGTACGCCGATTCAACCGTCGCGGGCGAGCGGGATTGAGGGAACGGTGGTGCTCGAGGAGGAGTATGTCGAGGGCCTGTCGGATCTCGACGGCTTCTCCCACATCATTCTGATCTGTCACCTGCACAAGGCGGCGGACTTCAAGCTCAAGGTCGTGCCGTATCTGGATACCGAGCTCCGGGGCCTTTTCGCCACCCGAGCCCCGTCGCGCCCGAACCCGATTGGCCTTTCAGTTGTCCGGTTGCTGGGCATCCACGGCCCCCGCCTGCGGATCGAAGGCGTCGACCTGCTCGACGGAACGCCGGTGCTCGACATCAAGCCGTTTGTTGGTGACTTCGACTTCCGGACCGGGGTTCGCTGCGGCTGGCTCGACGAGGTCAAAGGCCGGGACACCGTCGCGGATTCGAGGTTCGAAAAATGAGCACCGGCCGGGCGCAGCAGGAGCAATCATTCCTCTCGAGCACTCAAGACGCGCGCCGATTGCGACCACCGCTGTCGGGGTTACTCACCGCGTGAAATCGTTCCGACGTTGGTAGAGCGCGGCAGCGACTCCCATGGCTGCGAGGGCGGCCATCGCGAATCCGAAATGTCCGTAGATCGTGTGCATGAAGAACTGAGATGCCGCGAGCACCAGGATCGCGCCAACGAACACCGCCCAGCCGATGATTGCCGCCGCGGGCCGTTGTTGGCGGCGGGCGGCGGTCGATTCCTGCGCCAGGGGCCCCAGCTGCGCATACGCCCAGAACTGACCGGCAAAACCCGCGACTACGGGAAGGGCGGAGGACTTCGAACTTTCCCGTGATCAGAGCTCGCCAACCAGATCATGGGAACTGCCGAGAGGGCGCCTATTGCCACGAAGAACGCGGGCAGGAGCACGGTGATTCCAGCGAGTTGGCCGGGCGTGAGGGGACCGGCCAGCAACAGGCGAGCCCGATGCTCGTCGACCCGGTAGCCCTGGGCGATGAAGGCCACGACCATCCCTGCGATGATCGGGAACATCGCGATCACGAAGACTCGGCGGTCCGTCGCCCTCTTCCAGAAACCGGACCAGGACGCTGAGCAGAATAGAGACAAAGGCGGCGATGCCAAGGCCGCCGAGCAGCCACGGCAGGAAATACACGAGCTCAGCTTTCAGCGCGCGCCACATGGTGCCCCTCCTTGAGGATCTGAACGGCGATTTCGTCCACGCTCATTCGCGAGACCTCCACCGCCTCGGCTCCCAACTCGGTGAGTTGCTGCAGCGTGGCCGAGGCGTCCCGGGTGATGACCTGGTGTTCCGCTCGCACTCTCCGGTGGTGGACGGCGCCCGCGAGCTCGACATCCTCGTGCCTGCAGCCGGAACGACACCCGCCGCCAGCGTTCCTGAAAGCTCGTCCCGGCCGGTGCGCAGCACGATCCGGCCGTCGCGAAGGAAGGCCAGCTCGTCGGCGAGTCGGTTGATGTCGGACAGCACGTGCGTGGAGTACAGCACCGCGTGCCCCCCGTCCTCGGTGATCTCCCACAGCACGTCCAACACCTCGGCGCGAACAACCGGGTCCAGGCCGGAGGTCGGTTCGTCGAGCAGGAGCAGGCGCGGCGCATGAGCCAGGGCCGCCACCAGGGCGAGCTTGGTCCGGTTGCCGCGCGACAGCTTGCTGACCGCCTTGTCCAGGGGGAGCGCCGAAACGTTCGGCGAGCCTGCGCGCGCGGTCGGTCGACCATGCGGGAATCGACTGCGCCAGATAGTCCAAGTTGCGGCCTGCGGTCCAACGCTGGAAGAACCCACTCTCCTCGCCGACGTAACCCACATCGCGCCGGTACTCCGCCTGGGCTGGGTGGACCGGGCGCCGTAGACTTCGGCACCGCCCTCGTCGGGCACCATCAGACCGGCCATGCAGTTGAGCGTCGTCGTCTTGCCGGCGCCATTCGGCCCCACGAGCGCGAGCACGGTGCCCGGCTCGAGATCGAGATCCAGAGGGCCGAGCTGGAATCCCGGGAAGCACTTGATCAGCCCGCTCAGGCGGGCGGCGGGGACGGCCTCCGGCCGGTGATCATTCATTCGTGGTCCCTTTCTTGAGGAGTCGTCCAAGATGCGCCGCATGTCGGCCTCGGTCAGCCCCTCGGCTGCGGCGTGTCCCACGAGTTTCTTCAGCGCATCGGCAAATCGCTCCTCGGCCATCGTGTTCTTCCTTCCGTTGGGAATCGGCGTCACCCAGAATCCTTTACCGCGCCGGGACCTCACCAGCCCCTCGCGCTCCAGGTCGTCGTAAGCCCGCTGAACCGTGATGACGCTCACCCGCTGACCCTTGGCGAGACCTCGGATCGAGGGCAGCGCGTCGCCGCCTTCCATGTCGCCGGTCAGGATCTTCGCCCGGATCTGGCGGGAGATCTGTGCGTGCAGCGGTTCGTCGGAAAGATCCGACAGATTGAGAATCACGGTGCCTCCGCCGCGTCGCGCGGCACCAGCACCGCCGCA
>CAVYKX010000020.1:0-42057 GCA_963769215.1 Candidatus Sulfomarinibacteraceae bacterium
GGCATTCAACTCATAACGCCTGATCAGATATTGATCGATCGGAATCGAGAAGAGGAGCACTCGTCGCCGATGGCCTGTGCCGCTGAAGCCAGTCGTTGATCGAGGCTTCGGAGTTCGCTTTGGAGGGCGACAAAACGTGAGTTGAAAACAGCCTCATGGCTGCGGCGATGGTGGATGAGGGCCCTGGTGACGGCTTGCGCCTGCACCGCCGCCAACTAGGGTCCAACCACGTCGTGAACGCCCAGCCCGTGTGCTCGTGCTCACCCTCGGGTCCGTGGCTGTGGGTGGTGGCGCCCTCCAGAGGAATCAGCCGATCGGCGAAATTCGCCGAGGTGTCGACCATTTTTGACGCGGGCAGGGTCGCGCGGTCGACCCATTTCGCATAGTCTGCGCCGTTGAGCAGGATCAAATCCGCGCTCTGGTACGCGGCGATGGTCTCGGCGTCGGGCGACCAGTAGGCGGGGTCCTCATCCCCCGGCGCCGGGAAACAACCTCGACCAAATCTCCACCGATCCTTTCCGCAAAATACGCCAGTGGATAATTCACCGTGTAGATCAGGAGCTTTCCAACCACCTCAGAACTCTCGGTAGGTTGTTCAGGAACCGGACCTCCACCGCAAGCAGCGAGGCCGATGACGATTGCGACGACCAAAAGATTCTTGAGCGCATTTTCTTGCCTCCTGGTTTGAAGCGTCGAACTCAGGCTATTTGTACTGATGCGATAGGCATCTCCTGAACCGTAAAGAATGCAAAGATCGCAGAGTTTTCTTATAGGTTATTGGCCAACCTGTTGATGCCGGTTTTTGATAGTCCTTCTTCGTGAATTCTTGGAGTCTTCGTGCCTTGGTGTTTGCGGCGTGGGTGGGTGGGCGGAAATCCAAAAATCCAAAATCCAAAATTGACACGGGTGGGTGTACGGCATTCCTCATTCCTCAATCCTCAGAATACGTCCACCCAACAGCCAAATGACCCCGTAGTCGTGGTTCACGTCAGTCCGCTGAGCGGATGCGAGAACGGGGGCGAGAAGAAGTGCTCACATCAGCAGCATGTGGCGAAGGGTTCGCAACGTCGCGGTAGTTTACCTCAGGAGATGCATCCGCGCCGCCGGCGACAGAGTCCGGATCACCGAAGATTTTCTCCCGCTACGTTTGATATCCGTTATGGTGAGGCCATGAAATCACTCATCGCCGTTCCCGTCCTGCTGTTGATGGCATGTTTCCAGCTCGCTGCCCAGACCCCGTTGAAGCTGACCCGGAGGAGGAGGCGCTCATGGAGGTCGCCCTCTGGGGAAGCTGAGCGAGGTTGAGCGTCTCGTATCCGAGGGCACAGCGGTCGATGCGGTCGACTCCCGACCATCGTACTCCATTGATGTTCGCGGCCTTCAACGGCCACACTCCGGTGGTCGAATATCTTCGGAAAGCAGGGCGCGAAGATCGACACCAAGGACATCAACGGTCGTACCGCATTGATGTACGCCGCCAGCGGCCCATTCGCAGAAACGGTCGAGCTTCTTCTTGAACGAGGGCGCCGATGTCGACGTCCAGGGCAACCTGGAGGGATTCACGGCGTTGATGACCGCTGCGGCCGAGGGCCAGGTGGAAGTTGTGCGCCATTTGCTCGACCACGGTGCGGATCGAAGTCCCTCGAGGACGAGGACGGCGATACCGCGCTCAGTTCGCGCGGCCAAAACGGTCACACCGAGGTCGTCGAGCTGCTCGAGAAGCCCTCTGCCCGGATGAGTGACGAGCGGAACTCCCGGGTGATACCGAACAGGTCCTTAGCTGTATCGGCTGGCGGGAAGATCTACGCCAGTCGTCTTTCATGCCGACGACGGTCCAGCCTCGCGTCGGCCTCGTCCAGGCCCCTGTCGAGGCGGCCGATGTGCGAGTCGCGGTCGTAGGCCCACTCGCGCTCGGCGTCGGTGTGGTGCACGAGGACGCCGAGGCGGGCGCCCTCGCCGGCGGTGGTCCACTGGAGCATCTGGAGGTCGCCGTCGGAGTTGCCGAAGGCGGCGATCGGCCGGCGGCCGATGTGGTGGTTGATGCCGACCGGCTTGCCCTCCTTGTCGTCGATGAAGTCGATCTCCGGCAGGCGCACGAGGACCGGCTTGCCGTCGCGCATCTCGAACTCGCGTCTTGATGCTGCTGCCGACGACCTGCTCGGGCGGGATGCCGTAGACCTCCTCGGTCCACGACGCGCATGAACTCGATGCCGCCGCCGGAGACGATGAAGGTCTTGAAGCCGTTGGCGCGCAGGTAGTCGAGCAGCTCGAGCATGGGCTGGTAGACCAGCTCGGTGTAGGGCCGGTCGAAGCGTCGGGTGCCGGGCCGTCGGCGAGCCAGTCCGCGACGATCTGCCGCGAACTCGTCGGTGGTCATGCCGGCATGGGTGGCCATGACGAGCTCGAGGAGCGCCGTGCTCCGCCGGCGCAGGCGAGCGCCTCGCAGGTCGCCCTCGAGGACGCGCCTTGAAGGGTTGCTGCGTGCTTCCACTCGGGATGCTCCGGGGCCAGCGCCTTGACCCGGTCGATGGCGAAGAACGAGCTGGAAGTAGAGCGGCTGCTCGGCCCACAGGGTGCCGTCGTTGTCGAAGACGGCGATGCGCTCGGCGGCGGGCACGAAGTCCGGGACCCGCCGGGTCGGTGACCCGCTCGACGAAGTCGAGGATGGCGCTGCTTGGTCGGCCCCTCGTTCCAGGAGGGGAGCGGGTCGGTGCGGCGTCGGTGGCGCAGCCGGCCAGGCGAGCAGCGACGACCAGAAGCAGGATGTCGGAGAGGATCATGGCGTGATCTCCTCGTTGGAATGACCTCTGAAAAACCGGGCGGGCCGCGGAGGCCCGCGCGGTTGAGATCGCTGCCGGTCGAGCGGCTCACTGCTGCGACGGCGGCGTCAGCTTCTCCATGACCTGGTCGAGGCTGAAGCTGGCCGCCTTCTGGCGCGGCGGGAACTCCTGGAAGGTCGCCAGGAACTTGCCCACGTAGGCCTGGGCCGGCACCAGCAGGTAGGCGCGGTCGAGCAGCCAGTCGTAGTAGGTGTTCGAGGTGATCTGCGGCCCGCTCGTAGGGATCGCGGCGCAGGTTGAAGATCAGCGGCACGCGCAGCGGCACGAAGGGCTCCATCCAGACCCGGAAGCGTGCCCTCGGCCTTCTGCTCCATGAAGATCAGCTTCCAGTCGTCGTAGCGCAGGGCGGTCAGGTCGCCGTCGTCGGAGAAGTAGAAGATCTCCTTGCGCGGGCTCTTCTCGGTCTCGCCGGTGAGCAGCGGCAGGATGTTGTAGCCGTCGAGGTGGACCTTGTAGCTTGCGGCCGATCGGCCTTGACGCCGTCCAGCATGAGCTCCTCCTTGATGTCGGCGTCGCCGGCGGCGGCGACGAAGGTCGGCAGCCAGTCCATGTGGTGGACGATCTCGTTGGTCCCGAGTCCGGGCTCGATCTTGCCGGGCCAGCGGACCATGGCGGGCACGCGCCAGCCGCCTTCCCAGTTGGTGTTCTTCTCGCCGCGGAAGGGGGTCGAGCGCCGCGTCGGGCCAGGTGTTGTAGTGGGGGCCGTTGTCGGTGGAGTAGAAGACGATGGTGTTGTCGGCGATGCCGAGCTCGTCGAGCAGCTCGAGGAACTGGCCGATGTGCATGTCGTGCTCGACCATGCCGTCGGAGTACTCGTCCTGGCCGGAGATGCCGCGGCAGCTCCTCCTTCACGTGGGTGCGGAAGTGCATGCGGGTGCCGCTCCACCACACGAACCACGGCTTGCCGGCCGCGTGCTGCTCGCTTGATGAAGTCGATGGCCGCGGCCGAAGGTCTCGTCGTCGACGGTCTCCATGCGCTTCTTGGTCAGCGGGCCGGTGTCCTCGATCGCGTGCCGTCGGCGCAGGAGTGGATCACGCCGCGCGGGCCGAACTTCTCGCGGAAGGTCGGCCGTCGGCGAGCACCATGTCGCCGGGGTAGTCCTCGTTCTCGGGCTCCTCCTCGGCGTTGAGGTGGTAGAGGTTGCCGAAGAACTCGTCGAAGCCGTGGTTGGTCGGCAGGTGCTCGTCCCGGTCGCCGAGGTGGTTCTTGCCGAACTGGCCGGTGGCGTAGCCCTGGTCCTTGAGCACGCCGGCGATGGTCGGGATCCTCGACGCTGCATGCCCGAGCTCGGCGCCCGGCAGGCCGACCTTGGACAGGCCGGTGCGGAACACGCTCTGGCCCGTGATGAACGACGAGCGGCCGGCGGTGCAGCTCTGCTCGCCGTAGTAGTCGGTGAAGATCATGCCTTCGTTGGCGATGCGGTCGATGTTGGGCGTCTGGTAGCCCATCATGCCCGTGGTGTAGGCGCTGATGTTGGACTGGCCGATGTCGTCGCCCCAGACGACGAGGATGTTGGGTTGGTCCTGGGCGGCGGCGGTGGCGGCCACAGCCAGGACGGCGACGAGCGCTGTTTTCAGACTCATGGTTGGACCTCCTTGCGGTCGCTGTTTCTGTTTTTTCGGATACCGTAGATGATACTGCAGCGGGTCTGGATCTGACCACGGACAAGAAGAATGTTCACGGTCTCTGGAACGTTATCCTGCGCCGAGGTTATTCCGCCCATTTCGATGAATTTGAGATCCTGGAGGGATGATGGAACGCAAGGTGTTCGCAGCCGGCGCGATGGTCGCCGGGCTCGGTGTTCGGCCTGGGCGCCTTCGGGGCGCACGGGCTGAAGCCCTTGGGAGCCCGGAGATGCTCTCGGTCTTACCGGGGTCCGGTATCAGATCTACCGCGGGATTCCGGTCAGTACTGGCCCTGGCCTGGGCCATCGGCCGTTGGCCGGAGCGGCGGATTGCGATGGCGGCGTGGCTGTTGCTCGCGGGGACTCTCGTATTTTCAGGCAGCCTCTACATCCTGGTCCTCGACAGGATTACGCTGGTTCGGAGCGATCACACCAATCGGAGGAGGAGTTGCGCTCATCGCGGGTTGGGGGCTGGTAGCTGTGACGCTAGTTTCGGGCAAAGACGAATAACCACAGAGGCGCAGAACTCATACGGATTTCGGATTTCGGATTTCGGATTTCCTCCCGCCCGGCCCCTTTATCGCAAAGCCCTCCACCACCACACGAGAAAATGCGCAGAGACGCAGAGTGGACCAAACGCAGGCATTCAAGAATGCTCTGTGTTCTTCTCTGTGCCCTCCGTGGCTCTGTGGTGCTTCTGGCCCTAAAATTCACGGTGACCGGTCGGTTGAGGCCTGCTTCAGCTCAAGTCGTCGAGACCTTTGCGAACAGAGTCGGCAAAACCGATGACCGAACGAACCCCCGTCGGTACGGCTTTGCGAACGGATCCGAGCCCGGCGCGCACGCCTTCGATCTCGTCGCTGATGCGTTGGATCTCGTCCCGCACCTCGTCGAAGTCCTTATTGATCTCTTCCGAAGCCATGTCGCGGATCTCCCGAGCCGCCTTTTCGTTGGCACTCCCTGGACGGGCTTTGAGGGCGATTGTGATGGCGACGCCCGCGAGGGTCATATTGGCTGCCGCTACCAGGAGGGCAGCGACCGCAGCTCCGAAGCGCGGAACCAGTGCGTTATACCCTGCAAGGTTGAGGAGAATGAGGCTGGAAAACAGAAAGAGGGCCGCCACCGCGAACAGCGCCACCTGAAAGCCCGTCCGCTGCATCTTGATCCGGGCGAGGGCGAGTTCGGCGCGAGCGAGAATCCGGAGCTTCTGCATCGGTTCCTCCTACTTCCTCATCAGATGTCGACCGACGATGATCCCGAGACCGACCGCGGCCAGGAGAACGAGCGGTGTGATCTGCCTGGCGCGACGTCGCACAGAGTCGCCGATCGCTGTGTAGCGGGCGATCGCTGCCTCCCGCCGTTCCGCGCGCTGTCGCCGAGCTTCGTCGCTCTCTTCGGCGAGTGTTGCCAGCTCCTCTCGGAGCTGCGTCCGAGTTCATCTTTCATCCGTGTCGCCGTCATGTGCTCCCCCTTGGCTACCGGGTTAATTCCTTGACGAGACTGGGATCAATATTACGACAACCTCGGCCCCGTTGCCTGCCGGGATGGCCGCTGCTTAGGGCACCTGGCGGTTGGCTGGCTGGGGACCTCTGGCCTGGCGCGTCGAAAAAACCACAGAGACACAGAGGACACGGAGAGCAGCACAGAGGAGTGATTATTCTGGTGGAGTTGGGGATCCGACTGAAGACCCTGGAACCCATCACATGCGTGCCGCTGAGCCCGGCATTCGAGATTTCTCTGTGTCCTTCTCTGTGCCCTCTGTGACTCTGTGGTGGTTCGAGCCGAAAATTCTGGATGCCGCCTGGGAAGTTCTATCGGTTAGAATTCCGGCTGGGAGAGTGATGAGGAAATTGCTGTTGTTCGCCATTGCCCTTACGTTGGGCCCTTCAGCCTCGGCCGTTGAGCCGGAGGCGATCCTCGACCAGACGAACAACCTTCGTCCGGAGGTGCTCGAGTTGGCGCTCGAGGCCTACGAGCAGGCGGAGGACGGCGGACACGTACGGCGGCCGGTGCTGACGATCATCGATTATGAAGCTCCCGTCCTATCAGCAGCGGCTCTGGGTCATCGACATGGAGCGTCGGGCAGGTCATGTACCAGGAGTGGGTGGCGCACGGGATGGGCAAACCGCGGGGATCAGGCGGCACGATGGAGGAGGCCCTGAGCTTTTCCAACGAGCAGGGCACCCTCAAGTCGAGCCTCGGTTTGTTCATCACTGCCGAGACCTACTACGGACGCCACGGGTACTCGCTCAAGCTCGACGGGCTCGAGGAGGGTGTCAACGACAACGCCCGCGAGCGGCTGATCGTGCTCCACGGCGCCCAGTACGTGACGGAGGATCGTGCCGACGATCATTGATCGGCCGCAGCTGGGGATGCCCGGCGGTTCGGCCCGGGATCTCCAAAAATGCTCATCGACGCCATCAAGGACGGGTCGGTGCTGTGGATCTATTACCCCCACGACGAATGGCTCGGAGGAGTCAGAGTTCCTCGACGAGGAGTGAGTCAGGCCATATCCTCCTCGGATAGCCTCGTCGGTTCCTTCGGCAGGCTCACCCGGAATGGTTCGTCGAGCCCTTCGATGATGGCGGCGTCGCGGTTGTAAACGTCCTTGCGGAAAAAGACCGTGCCATCGGCGTCGGCTTCCGCGGTCCAGTAGAGCAGCATGACGGTGATCGGGTTTTCGAGGTTGACTCTGGTGTTCTTTTTCGAGGCCACGACCTTGTCGATCCGTGCGCGATCCCAGCCCTGGTCGGCGAGCAGCAGCTCGGCGAGGTCGAAGGGATTCTCGGTGCGGATGCAGCCGTGGCTGAAAGCGCGTTCCGTACGCGCGAAGAGCCCTTGCTCGGGGTGTCGTGGAGATAGACCATGTACTGGTTGGGGAACATGAACTTGACCCGGCCGAGGGCGTTGTGGGGACCCGGCTCCTGGCGGATCATGTAGGGGAAGCCCTTGGTGGCGGTTGCGGCCCAGTCGATGGTTGACGGATCGACGATCTTGCCCGAGTGCGTCACAACGCTCATGTTGTTGCGGCTGAGGTAGCTCGGGTCTCTTGCGGATGGCGGGCAGGGTCTCTTTGCGCAGAATCCCCGGCGGGATGGTCCAGGTGGGGTTGAAGTCCAGATAGCGCATGGTGTCCTTGAAGATCGGGGTCGCGTGGTAGGGCTTGCCGACCTGGACCCGGGTTTCCCAGACCTGGTCGCCATCCTTCATGAGGTAGGCGTGGAACCCGGCGATATCGACGACCAGATAGTCGAGGGGAGGTCGCGAAAGACCCAGCGCATGCGTTCGAGGCTGGCGCGGAACTGGTTGATCCGTGCCTCCACCGGGACGTTGAGTTCCTCGATAGAGCCCGGGCCCACCTTGCCGTCGGCGTCGATGCCGTGGCGCTTTTGGAAAGTCTTGACGGCTGCCTCGAGTTCTGTGTCGAATATTTCCGGGTCTGCGGGATCAGGTCCCGTGAGGTCCCCGGTGGCCTTCAGGCGTTCCGAAGTTCCGCGACTCTCGGACCTGTCGAACCCACCTCGAGAACCGGACCATCGGACACGGTCGGCCACCCCCCCCCGCCATGATCGACCGGTATTCGTTCAGAGCCTGTCTGAAACCACCGATAGTGTTTGATTCTGTGGCCCGAGGTGGCTAGCGTGAGCGCCACAGTCTTGGTCTCGAGAACCATGTTGAAGTACGCCAGGGGATCCTGCCGGACGATCTTGCGGCTGAAGTTCCACGCCGGGTCGAGGTCTAGGGGTCGAGCTTGCCGAAGTGCAGGGTGATTGCGAGCCGGGCGAGGGCATCAGTGCAGAGGATCTCGGTGTCGGCTCTGAATATGGCGGATCGTCCGATCGGGCACCCGGGTTGAGGCGCATGCCGAGCAGTTTCGCGTGGAAATCTTCGGGATTGAGCCCGTGGTCGACCGACCGTAGAACCTGATCGAAGAGCTGTTTCACCAATGCCGGATCGGTCCACGCCGGTTCGTAGTTGCGTCGAGCGTAGAGCTTGTCGATGAGGGCCACAGCCGCGATCGGTGCTCCGTCGACGGTTGCCTCCTGAGTCGAAAGCAGCATGTCGATGCGATCGCGGAGGACATCACGATCATCTGCCTGGGCAAACACAGATGGCGCGAACGTTGTGACAATCATCAGAAACGCGACGAAGGCCCGGACGAAGGAAAAGAATTTCAAGGGGGACTCCTACAGCTCAATATCATTACGTTGCTGCAACCAGGGGTTGGGTGGGCGGAATTCCGAATTCCGAAATCCGAAATCCGAATTTGGATTCCGCTAGTCCTTATCCCGCTCAAACGCATCCTTCGCCTTGTCGACCATGTCGTCGGTTTTTTCGACTGCATCTTCGACCAGGTCGCCGGCTTTCTCCGCCATGTCACCTGCGGCGTCAACAGCATCCTCGAGCCTGTCCTCGATCGCGCCGGCGATCTTCCGCGCGCCGGTACCGAGAATGATCATGGTCCAACCGGTCAGCAGGATGTGAATGCCGACCAGAACACCGATCGCCCACGCGCCCGAAACCGGCCACTGCCGCCAGATCATGAGGCCGAGCACGACGGCGACGACGCCGTTGAAGAATACCCAGCCCCAGCCCTGGTCCGGTTTGATCCGGAACGCGGCGATGATCTCGCAGACGCCGTCGACAAGGAAGTAGACGGCGAGGAGCATGGTCATGGCCACCAGACCGACCAACGGGCGGAAGATCATCAGCAGACCGGCGAGCAGGCCCAACAGGCCGATGACCGTCCCCCAGAAGCCGGTGCCCCACTGCTTTGACTTCAGCGCGTGGACGATCTGGGTGACCCCAGACACCGCCAGCATCACGCCGACAAAAAGCGTCACTGCGACGCCGGTGATGAACGGCGTGCCTATGGCGAACACCCCGAAGACCACCGTCAAGATGCCCAGAAGTACCAGAAGTCCAGAGTTTTTCTTTGCTTCTTCCACCCACGTTCCGTCAGCCATGATTCCTCCTACTTCGAAGTACGGCGTCAGCGTCGAACTCATCATTTTTTCGCTATTGGTGCTTCAGAAAAGCTAGTTGGGAAAGCGGGCGCCGTCAAGTCGATTGGCGCCGCAGAATCTACCAGGCGTAGATGAAATTGAGCCCGTAGACCCACACCTTTTCGCCCTCCACGAGGTCGAGATTGACCTGTGGCTCGATCGCGTAGCTGTTTCCGATCGGGAAGCCCCAACCGACACCGACACGAAAGACGAAGTAGGTGGCGTCGTCGTCGACCTCGCCATTCCCGCCGCCATCGTCGCTCTTGAGCGCATGAGGGCAGTTGCAGTCTTCGCTCGATCCACGCCCCCGGTGAAACTCGACGCCCGGCGCCGCAGTCAACGCGAGATTGCCGATGGGAAGCCAGGTCACGGAGGCAGCAAGGACTGCGTTTTCGTAAACCGCCCGCATAATCAAACAACCCGCCGACGGCCCAGCGTTCGGCGACTCGACGTTTGTAGTCGAGCCCCCAGGTGAATTCGGTGGGGTGGCCGTGCTCGTCGGTCCCACCCAGGAAGATGGCGACATCGTTGAGGTGGTGGGGTCGGCCGCCGTGACCGTCCGACACACCGTGCTCCTCGTGCTCGGTCTCTTCAGCGTGCTGCTCCTGTTCGGTCTCGTGTTGCTGCGCCGTTCCATGTTCTTCCTGCTCGGCCTCCTGAGCTGGAACCTGTGCGACGGCAAAAAAGACCGCGAAGAACATGATGGCCGAAGTACGGGCGTTGAAATGCATCTGTCGAACCCCCGACTCGGATCATACCAACCTTGTGCCTGAGACCGGCCGTGTAGAATCGACCGGCGCCGAGGGAAATCGCTGCGACGCTCTGGAGGGTTCATTGCCGAAGGAAACAAAGGACACCACGAAGCGCCCGTCGATGCTCTCCCGGTTTCTTTCGGCCATCGAGCGCATCGGCAATGCGCTGCCGCACCCAGCGACCCTGTTCGCGATTTTCGCCTTCAGCCTGATTCTGATCTCCTGGCTTTTCAGCAAGCTCGGGTTGCAGGCCATCAATCCCAAGGACGGATTGGCGGTGCTGCCCATCAACCTGATCTCGCGTGACGGACTCCACTGGATGCTGGAGCACACGATCGACAATTTCACCGGCTTCGCACCTCTCGGCACGGTGCTGGTGGCGATGCTCGGGATAGGCGTTGCAGAGAAAAGCGGCCTCATCGCGACCGCGATCCGCCTGCTGGTCCACTCTGCACCGCGCAGGCTGCTGACCTTTGTCATCGTCTTTGCCGGGGTGATGTCGAACATGGCCTCGGACGTGGGCTATGTGCTGCTGGTGCCGTTGGGAGCAATCATCTTCCTGTCTGTGGGTCGTCATCCGATCGCCGGGCTGGCGGCCGCGTTTGCCGGCGTCTCGGGCGGGTTCAGCGCCAATCTCCTCCTCGGCACCATCGATCCTCTGCTCGCGGGGATCAGCCAGGAGGCGGCCCGGATCATCGATCCGACCTACACGATCACACCGGCGTGCAACTACTACTTCATGGTCGTTTCGACCTTTTTAGTTGCCGGCGTCGGCACGTGGGTGACCGAGAAGATCATCGAGCCGCGGCTCGGTGCGTACGAGGGCGAGGCGGTCGCGGAAGGGCGAGGAGCTTCGGGGGCTCTCGTCGGCTGAAAAGAGCGGCTTGTGGTGGGCCTCCCTGGTCAGTCTGGCGCTGCTGATTCTCGTCCTGATCGGGCTCGTTCCTGAAAACGGAATCCTGCGCGACGCGCAGACCGGCAGCGTGCTCTATTCCCCGTTCATGCACGGGATCGTCACCTTCATCTTCCTCGGCGGGCTGCTCGCCGGCCTCGCCTACGGTTTCGCCGCGGGCACGTTCAAGAGTGACACCGATGTCATCAAGGGAATGAAGGAATCGATGGAGTCGCTCGGGCTCTACATGGTCCTGGTGTTTTTTGCCGCCCAGTTCGTGGCCTATTTCAAGTACACCAACCTCGGCATGATTTCCGCGATCAAGGGCGCCGAGGTGCTCAAGGCCTCCGGCCTGGGCCCGATTCCGCTGATGCTGTCGTTCATAATCCTGGCAGCTGTCATCAACCTGTGCATGGGCAGCGCCTCGGCAAAGTGGGCCTTCATGGCACCGGTCTTCATCCCGATGTTCATGCTTCTGGGCTACTCGCCGGAGCTGATCCAGGGGGTGTACCGGATTGGAGACAGCGCTACCAACCTGATCTCGCCGATGATGTCCTTCTTCGCCCTGATCGTGGCCTTTGTCCAGAGATACGACTCAAATGCCGGGATCGGAACGGTGATCGCCACCATGCTTCCCTACTCGATCGCATTCCTGGTGGTGTGGATGGCTCTGTTGGTGGCGTGGCTGCTGCTCGGGTTGCCGCTTGGACCCGGGTGCGGAGCTGTATCTGCACAGTGGGGAACGTCGAAATCAATGGGCTCGAATTGGTGAATCGTTTGAATTGACGTTAGAGTTGCTTACCGGAAACCGTGGCGACTCCCGCCCGCTCTCTGCGTGCCCGAATCGTCACGATCATCTTCCGACGTAGGCGCAGAGCGACGGCTCCCGGCAGGTACAGGAGACAGCTGCGCGGAGAAAACTGCGCAGAAGACGCGACGGCAATCGGGGCAGCGAGCTCTCGCCACCGCATGGCCACCTCCAATCGTTCGTGCAGTTGGTGCAGCGCCGATATGAGTTCTCGGCCCCTCGTGCGCTCTGTGACTCGGGTTCTCCCGCGACTCTCGGCAGACGACAACCGCCCACCTCATGAAAACCGGATGGCGCCACACTCCCCCGCTTGACCGGGGATCCCTCGCCTCGGACACTCGGAGGCCTCACTCGGACGACGATTTCAAAGCAATCGAATCGGGCCCCGATCCCGAAATCATTGGCCTCGGCAGCCGGATGCTATACGATGCCGCAGGTTCGGATCGAAAGAGGAGGAATTCATTCATGGCGCACAGGACACCCGAAGGGTCTGAGACCGCTGTTCTTCACCGAGATGTGGGAACGGCTCGGTTTCTACCTGATGGTCGGGATTTTGTATCTCTACATTATCGACACCGAGCGCGGGGGCTTGGGACTTTCCAACGCGACCGCCGGCGAGATTTACGGCACCTACCTGGCGTTCGTCTACTTCACTCCTTTCCTCGGCGGCATGATCGCTGACAGATATCTCGGTTTCCGCAAATCGGTGTTCATCGGCGGCGTCCTGATGGCGCGGGTATTTCGGCCTCGGTGTTCGCAGCATGCCGACCTTTTACGCGGGTCTGGTGCTCTTGTGTCTGGGCAACGGTCTTTTCAAACCCAATATCTCCGCGATGGTCGGCAACCTCTACGAGCCGGGTGATCCGAAACGCGATGCCGGATTCAACATCTTCTATATGGGCATCAATATCGGGGCCTCCGCATCGGCCTTGCTGGCAGCCCCGCTTCGAAACCTCTGGAGCTTCAACCTGGCTTTCACCGCGGCCGGAATCGGACTCGTCATATCTGTTGTCTTTTTGATCGTTCAAATGGAAGGGGCTGGCCGCCGCCGATCCGCCGATCACGGCGCCCAGCGCGGACGATGTGACCATGAAACAGATCATCATGACGATCCTCGCTCCGGCTGCTGTGTTTGGCGCCCTCGGCTATTTCATCGGCCAATACCTTCCCTTCGTCGTCAATACCATCGGGTCCGTGACATTTGCATTCCTGGTCGGCATGTTGCCGATCATGGCCTATTTCGTGTTGCTCGTGAAAACGGCGGCGCCGGATGAAAAGCCGGGTCTGGCGGCTCTGATTCCCGTCTACGTTGCGGGTGGCGCCTTTTTCATGGTGCTGCACCTCAGCGGCGGTCTGATGACCGTTTTTGCCGAAAACAACACCGATCGCCAGGCCGAGTGGATCCCGAATAAGACGGACTTCTACGCCCAGAAGGCCATGCCTTCGTACTTCTCGAACGCGAGCGCCGACCTCTCGCGGCCTGATCCGGAAACCCTGGTCATTGTGGACGCCGACGAGGAAAGCATGTTCGGTGCGCGGATTCTGACCGAATCGTTGGTTCAGACATTTGAGCAGATCCCCGGACACAACGTGTCGGTTCTCGACCCGGCCGAGTTTCCCGAAGATGAGCGTTTTCTGGCGTGTGGGGTCTATGCCGACGAAAATGTGAGCTTGGTAGTTTCGAAAGATGCGCACGGTGTGACCAGCACCAGCGTCAAGCTGAATCCGGATACCGTGCGGCCCTCGAGAAAAGTGATCCTATCTCGTTTCCTCGGCGGCAGAAATGTCCCAGTCATCCTGGTGACGCAATCTTCATTCGACGCCGTCTATGGGAACGCGGACGCCGCCACACCGACTCTGCCACCGGGCAAGTATGTACGGCTGGTCAACGCCGAGATGATCACGGCGCTCCTCAACCCGGTCTTCGTGGTCGCGCTGACGCCCGTGGTGGTTTGGTTCTTCGCCATGCTGGCTCGGCGGGGCCGTGAGGTCTCGACCGCCCGCAAGATTTTCTACGGCATGGTGATCACGATGTCGTCAATTCTCGTTGTTGCACTCGCATCCTATGTGGGTCGAGACGGCGCCATGAAAACGGCGATGATGTGGCTTGTGGTCTACTACATCATCATCACGTTCGGCGAACTGTGCCTGTCGCCGATGGGGCTCTCGTTGGTAACCAAGTTGGCGCCCAAGCGGCTGGTCGGTCTGATGATGGGTGGCTGGTTCCTGGCCACGGCGATCGGCAACAAGCTTGCCGGCTTCATCAGTGGGATCGAGCCCTCGACCGTGATGTTTCTCATACTGGCCGCGGCGATTCTCGGAGTTGCCGGCTTTATCTACGTCCTGCTGCCCAGGCTGGATGCGGCGATCAAGCAGTACGGAGCCTGAATTAGGAATTCGGAATTCGGAATGCCCACCCGCCCTCCCGTAAAACGGAGGGCGGTGTTTTTTTGGATGCCAGATGCCAGATGCCGGATTCCAGATCCGCCCACCCGCCCGAGGACGAAACCGCAGATCACGCAGATAGACGCAGATTCGTCGGGCCCGGTCTTTGAACATTTGCCATCTTTGGGTGCGGTTGAACGCTGTGAGGCGCCGTTGAAAACGCAAAGACGCAAAGACGCCAGCCCGCCCTCCCTCGGAGCAAATTCAAGAGTGAAGAGTTGCAGCCCACCCACCCTCCCAGATTTTCGACTGGTTGGCTACTTTTCCCCGAACCCTTTACGCTGTCGGATCGATTGGCGCGTCACCGTTGATTGCGGTCTTCTGACGGCCGTGCCCCCCCCGCGACAGAAGTCTGCGATGAACTATTCTGCGTCAATCTGCGTTATCTGCGGCGCTCAATGCAATCCCTGGATCTGCGGATCTTGCACCTGGGCGGGCGAGATGGCGGCCTGCAACGCCTTGCCTTGACCGCGTCCTGCTGCGCGGTCGGGATCGGCTTGGCGAGTCTCACGAATTCTGAGAAGTTCTAACGTAATTTAACGAAGTTCCGAGTGGGAGGGTGGGCTACTTCCCGCGGAGGCTTTCGGCGCCGCGGTGAAGCTTCCACGCCTTGGTGCCCTCCATCTCCTCGATGATGGCGTTGAGGCGCTGGATCTCGACGAAGAGATTCTGGACATTCTCCTCGTGGTCTCGAAGGGCCGAGCGGTGTGATTGGAGCTCATCGGCAAGGGCGTCGCGCTCGCCACAAACAGCGTCGTGTTCCTCGCGAAGAGCGTCGCGCTCGGCCTCGATCACTCGCCGCAGGTCGGCTCCCTCGATGCGTTCTTTTTCGATCTGCGTTCGCGCGTCGGCCGCCCGAGCAGCCGCTGTCTCCTGCGCCGCCACGGTCTCGGCCCGGAGCCTGTCCACGACCCGCGCGAGGATTTCCGGAGTATGGCGGTCTCCGTGCTTCTCGATCACCCTCGCCTTGACGGCGAGAAAGTCGGCCCTCTGATCCGGGCGTTCGCCGAAGACGTGGTGACCGCCACTCCGGAAGTGGCGGTACTCGAGCCGTAACGGCTGGAAGGTGGTGGAACTGCGTGCGTTCGGCGAGGCGGATCAGGAAATCCCAGTCCTCGAAGAACGGCAAGGTGGTGTCGAACTGGCCGGCCTCGTCGAACAGTTTTCGTTCGATGATCAGCGTATTGAACGGGATGTAGTTGTCGAAAAGTAGCAGGTCCGGATCGAAATCGCGGCTGTAGGGCAGCCGGCGTTCGACCTCTCTCCACCCGCGATCCGCGTCGAGTTCGTAGATTCCGACCGCGGTGTCGGTGTAGGCGACCCGCACGTCGGCAGCTCCGCTGAGGCCCGCAAGGGTCGCAAGATGCTCCGGTTCGGCGAGATCGTCGTCGTCGAGAAATGTCACCCACTCGCCGGAGGACGCTTCGACACCCGCGTTGGCCGCCGCCGAGCGTCCCCGATTCTCCGGGAGGTCGACTCTGATTACCGGCAACGGGAAATCCTCGGGCATTGTCGGCGGCACTCCGCCGTCGTTGACCAGAACCACTTCGACTTTTCGGTAGGTGCCTGCAGCGAGGCTCGCGAGGGCCTCGGCCAACAGTTCGGGGCGGTCTTTTGTTCGCACCACCACGCTGATCACCGGGCCTTCGGTGATCTCGTGATAGTCCGGGACTCCGCCCGCGCTGCTGATGAGTCCCGCCTGGCTGTGGGTCACGAAATCCCGTGCCGAGAGCCTCCGATACCCTTCGGCCGCCTTGACCTCCGGTGGGAGCGTTACGGTCCGCAGGCTCCTGAGCCCGAGCGTCCACTCTCGATAGTTGTGAAGTTCCAGTTGACTTTCATGTGCTTCGATGGCCCGCCGGACGAGATCGACCTCCGCACTCACATCCACCAACACATCGGGAAAGGCGGGACGGTTGGCCTCGTAAAGAAGGATGTCGAGGTTTCGGCAGCGGCCGCGTCGAGATCGGTGCCGCCGCGCAGCGGTGCCAGCACCGCGTACAGCGCCGCAAAAGCGGCGCGGTGGTCTGCGCTGATCTCGATCGGAGAGATCGCCAGAAGGAGATCGGGCCGCCGGTTGACCAGTGCGTGGCGAATCCCCACTGCAGCCTCATCGAGGTGGGTCGCGAGCGATCCGTCAGGAAGATCCAGAAAATCGACATCGCTGACTCCGAGGATCTCCAAACCGCGAATCGCCTCGTCGTGCCGGCGTTCCGCATACGCGCTGCGGTCCGCGATTTCCTCGTCCCCGCCCGAACCGTCGGTCAGGAAGAGGACGGCGACATCGGAGCCGGCGGCAGTCAGCTGGGCGATGAGACCGCCGCAACCGAGTACGTCGTCGTCGAAATGCGGGGCGATGACCAGCGCCTTGTCAGCACTCACGCGGGTCGTCGTGCCCGGCGGTGTCAGGTCGTGAGGCACTACTTTTCCCTCTCAGCCCGATATTACCATCGTGCTGCTACCATTCTGGCTATGAGTTTGAGTGCCGAGTTCATTTGGAGAAAGAGAAGATAGCCCCTTGAGTCGTACATTTCTCATCTGTCCGGAACCGATTCGAGATCTGACCGCCGGCGTCGGAACCCGTTTCCTGACGCTAGCCCGCGCGCTTGATGCGGCAGGACATGGGGTGACCCTCGCTATTCCCAACGATCCGGAGGAGGCTGCGATATCGATCGAGGGGGTGGAAATCGTCCAGGCCGACCCCGATCGCCTGGGCTCCCAGGCCGACGGCCACGATTGGGTGCTGTTGCACGCTCATCTCGGCAACCACTATCTCAACCAACGGGACGATCTTCCGGTGGTGGTCGATCTCTACGACCCATTTCTCGTGGAAAACCTCCACTACCACCGCGAGCTCGGCTTCGACCCCTTCACCACCGATCACGCGACCTGGCGTCTGCAGATGGCGCGGGGTGACCTCTTCCTGTGTTCGTCGCAGGAACAGAGGCTCTTTTATCTGGGGTGGCTGAACGCGCTCGGACGGGTCAACCCCCTGGCCCTCGAAAAGGACCCGACGCTCGAGCGGCTGATCGTCGAGCTTCCGTTTGGCACTCCGGACGAGGATCCCCCGAGTCCGCCGCGGCGAGCCGATGTCGTGCCCGGGGTTGACGAGGACGCACCACTTCTGTATTTCGGGGGCATCTACGACTGGTACGACCCGCAGGTTGTCCTCGACGCGATTCCGGCCTTGCTCGAGCATGACTCGCGGACGTCGCTGATATTTGTCGAACACCCTCACCCGGAGTCGACGCCTCTGGCGGCGGCGAGGCGAACCCGAGAGCTGGCCGAAAAGAACGGGTGGTTGGGTTCGACCGTTCGATTCGAAATGTGGCGGCCGTACGAGCAGCGATTCGAGATTCCCCAGGTCTGTGACCTTGCGGTCGTGACCCACCGTCCCGGTTTGGAGACCGATCTCAGCCTCCGGACCAGGTTGGTCGACCTCATGTGGTTAGGCCTGCCGTCTGTCGTGACGGATGGAGGCACGATGGCCAGGGTGGTGGCGGAGGAAGGGGCGGGTAAGGTCGTACCTGCGAGCGATCCTTCGGCCCTCAGCGCTGCCGTGTGCGACCTCCTGGCTGATGCCGATCGGCGGCAACGAGCTTCGGAGGCGGCCCGAAAATGGGCCGCTCAACGGAGCTGGTCGAAGGTCGTCGCCCCCCTGCTGGAGTTTGCGTCCAACCCGCGTCGAGATCCCTACCGCGAGCGTTTCGAGGGCCTGGCGCCGGGTGCGGTGACGGGAGAGGAACCCTTGCTTCGGAAGATACAACGGGCGATTCGGCGCAAGGGGGGCGGCAGGTGAAGGCTTCGGTCATCGTCGTCAACCACGCCGGCGCCCGGCACCTCGACGACAGCCTCGAGTCACTCTCGTCATATGCCGAACGATCCGATGTGGAGGTGGTGCTCGTAGACAACGGGTCCGCCGACTCCTGTGGCGAGGTCGCGCGAAGCCGGTATCCGTGGGCCAAGGTGGTGCGATCGGAGGAGAATGTCGGATTTGCCGCGGGCGTTCACCTCGGGGCTGATTTGGCTGACGGCGAAGTCCTCGTGATGCTCAACGACGACGCGGCGGCCGAGACCGGTTTTGTGGAAGCGCACATTGAGGCGCTCTCTGATAACCCAAAGGCGGCTGTCAGCGCCGGGCGACTCGTGACCTGGGACGGGCTCCGTCACGACTTCGTGCGCGGTGGAGTGACTTTCGACTGTCACGCATTTCAGCTCGGACACGGGTCTCCGGTGGACGAAATCGAGGCGCCGCCGACAGGGGAAGAGCTGCCGTTCGCGTGCGGCGGCAACATGGCCATTCGGCGCGACGATTGGGACCGGATCGGCGGGTTCGACCGCGATCTCTTCGCCTACTTCGAAGACGTCGATCTGGGATGGAGATTGTGGGCGACCGGCCGTGAGATCGTGTCCGCCCCCGACGCCGCGGCCCGTCACCGCGGTGCAGCGACCTCGGCCGGCCTCGGTGATTTCCGGCGGGGTGTGCTGTTCGAGCGAAATGCCCTCCGGACCTTCCACGCTTGCGCTGACGACGAGTGTCGAGATGCTTTTGGAGCGGCCGTCTACGCGACGTTCCTCCACCGGCTGACGTCTTTCTCCAGGGAACGGCCGGAACTTGAAGAGCTGATAGCCGATCCGTTCGGCAACGGCGGCAATCACCGCACGATGGGCGAGCGGTGGCGCCGCCGGCTGCGCGAGCGAGGCCTGATCGGAAGCTTGCGCCACCTGGTGGCCCGCCTGGCGGTCGGCCCGAAAGCGGGCAGCCCGGTGCTCGAAGAAGGATTCCTCCTGATGCAGCTACGGGCCGCGCAGGGCTTTTTCGACGGTCTCGAGAATGCGGAGCAACGTCGGATCGAGCTCGAAGAGAACCGCACGATTCCCGATCGCGAGATCGTGGGGCGATTCCCGCGGCTGGTCGTCCCGACCTATGCTGGCGACGAAGAGTGGTTTGCCTCGGATGCGTTTCAGGCGCTGCTGCCCGTTGGGTGGCCGATGGAGTTTCGGGACCTCGACGAGATCATGAAGGGGTAGCCCGCCCACGCGCCCACCCGCCCACCCAATTCGGAATTCGGAATTTCCGGCCACCCACCCGGGAGAAACTGCAGGTCACTCAGATCGATGCAGAAAGAATTGGAATCGGGGATTCCACCCATTTACCCATAGTCGAAAAGGGGAATAGGGGAAAGGGGAAAAGGTGGGAAAAGGGGACTGCACTCCCTCGCACAATCTCCTCTGCTCCTTCTCTCCTCTGCATCCTTTTCTGGGTGCTTCGGGCGGGCGAACTGTCACCTGACCGTAAAACCTCGGCCAGAAATCGTCACAAAGCCAGCATTTTTGGGTATTATCTCAAGAATTCAGTTGTGAGTGTGGAGTTGAACGAGGGCTTGGAAGGAGTGAGTCATGCTGCGATTTCGAGTTTTGAGCGTTGTGGTGCCGGCCCTTCTGGCGGCGGCTCCGATATTCGCCCAGGTTGTGGAGCCGGAGGTCCCCGCAGACCAGCCGGAGGAGGTGACCGAAGAGGGTCTCGTCTTCAAAGATCAGATCGTGGTGACCCCGAGTCGACAGGAACAGGCATCGGGCGATGCCCCTGCGCCGATTACCGTCTTCGATCGCGAAATGATCGAAAAAATCCAACCGGAAAAGATGGCAGACCTTTTCAAAGCCATTCCCGGTGTCGAGATCGAGGGCGAGGGGCCGTTCCGCGGCATCCCGGTCATCCGCGGGCTGAGCTCGAACAGGGTGTTGATTCTAGTCGACGGACAGCGCCTCAACAACGCTCGTGAATCCACGTCGTTCGCCGGCATTCAACCCGCGCTTGTCAACCTGTCCGAGGTGGAGCGGATCGAGGTTCTCAGAGGACCGGCGTCGGTGCAGTACGGCTCGGATGCGATCGGCGGCGTGATCAATATCATCACCCGGCAGCCGAACCTCGGCGAACAGGACTTCAAGGTCAACGGCGACGTGGCCCTCGAGTATGGAACGATTTCAGACTCGCGGGCGGGCCGAGTGTCGGTCACCGGAACGGGCTCGGGCTTTTCGTTCTATGCCGGCGGGTCCTACGAAAAGGTGGACGACTACAAGGCAGCCAACGGCGCTTCGGACGACGAACGTTACGAAGACTACGTTCTCGAGGATGACACGGTACCGAACAGCGGAATGGAGCAGACGAACTTCAACGGTGGCGTCAAGTTCCTCACCGGTGAGCAGGGCATCCTGCGCATCGATGCCGAAGTCGTGCGGACGAAGGACGTCGGATTCCCCGGCTTTTCTCTGGAGACCTCGGGCATCGAGTTCACATTCCCGAACTTTGATCGCGACAAGATCGGCGTGGCGTGGAGCTCGGGCCCGGTGTGGGGGCTCTCCGACATCTCGTTGAGCACCTACTACCAGGGCATCAACAAGGAGAGCTCGAGCATCTTCGCTTTCCCGGGTTACACCTCCGACACGTTCACGCAGTCCGAGATCGATTCGATCGGTTTCAACGCGCAGGCGATCGCCGATGCGGGCAACCACAATCTGACCTTCGGTCTGGACTTCTACACCGACGATGTGGAGGACAATGCCCTCACTGAGACGTGCTTCGGCCCCTTCTGTTTGCCGCCGAGCACCGAGGTGGCCGTGCCGAAGAGTGAGCAAACCGGATTCGGCGCCTATGTTCAGGATCAGTGGACGCTCTCGGACCAGTTCACCCTCGCGCTCGGGCTTCGCGGCGATACCTTCAGCTTTGTCAGCGAGGACGATCCCGACTATCCGGGTGAGCCCTTTGACGTGGATGATTCCGCGATCTCGGGCAACATCGGCTTGACCTGGAGTGTGACCGAGCATGTCAATGTCACCGGGTTGGTGGCCCGCGGGTTCCGAACCCCGAACCTCCAGGAACGGTCGTACACCGGGATATCGACAGATCAGACCACGTTCATTCTCCAGAACCCCGACCTCGACTCCGAGAGCTCCTGGAACTACGAGATCGGGACAAAGGTGCGCTACGAACAGTACAGCGGCGGGCTCCACTTTTTTTACAACGATCTCACGAACTTCATCACCCTCGTATTTCTCGACCCGAGCGAAAGCCCCGATCCGAAGACTCTGGATGCGGCGCAGTTTCAAAACATCGCCAAGGCGAAGATCTGGGGTGTCGAGTTCGATCTCGAAGCGATTTTCGCCAATTGGTGGACGGCATTCGGCTCTGTCGCTTACATCAAGGGCGAAAACAACACCACCAGCGAGCCGCTGCCGTCGATTCCGCCGCTGAAGGTCGTCTTCGGTGTCCGCTACCAGCGATCCAATTGGTGGAGCGAGGCCAACCTTCGCTTCCTCGACCGCCAGACCCGGTTGCCCGAGGATCATCCGTTCTTCGAAACTGGAACCACCGGGTTCACGGTGTATGACCTGCGCGGTGGTTACGACTTCAATTCTGGACTCGGCTTCCTCGTGGCGCTCGAGAACATCACCGACAAGCTCTACAACGAGCCCTACAACAACCGGCCGGAGCCGGGACGGAACTTCCGGATGACGGCGAGGTATCGGTTCTAGTCGAATTAGGAATTAGGAATTAGGAATTAGGAATGCCACCCGCCCGCCCAGATGCCAGATACCGGATACCGGATACCGGATACCGATCCCGCCCGCCCTCCCGGAGAATCTGTCATCCCGAGCGAGGCCGTCCGGCGGCCGAGTCGAGGGATCCCCCGAAACAGGAGATAGGCCGCATTGTCAGCACTCTCCGGAGACCTGAGGGGATCCCTCGACTGCGGCTGCGTCGGACGCATCCTCCGCTCGGGATGACAGGCGACCGGGGCGCGTGGGTGGATCCAGCATCCAGCATCCAGCATCTCGGGAAGAGTCAGGCGGTAGATTTCTCGGCTGACCGCTTCCCGGTGAGGGAGTCGATCTCGATCCGCCAGACTCTGGTTGTGGCGAGATCTTCTGAGGCGAATGCCCAGTCGCGGCCGGAGTAGTGGCGCATGACGTGGTTGAGGCCGTCGGCCTTGTCCGCGTCCGATACCAGCTCGCTGATGGTGCCGTAGCCGATGACGCTCTCGAACTCGAAGGTCCACTTGCAGGCGTCGCTGTCGTCGGTTTGAATCTGCACGCGTGTCTCGAACTCGAAGCATACTCGAGGGTTTGCGCCGATATAGTCGAGTTTCTTTCCTTTGGGAGCAGTGTGTATGTACAGGGCTTCACCGTCATAACCGAAGGAAATCGGCACAACGTAAGGATGGTTGTCCATCGCGAGACCGAGCCTGCAGACGTTAGCCTCGTGAATGACGGCGTCGATCTCCGCACGCGAAACGACCTCTTTGTCGCGGCGCCGCATCGTCATGGTTTGAGCGCCCTGGTCGCAACAAAAGACGCGATGTGGTGCGACAAATGATCCTCCTCGGGCGGGTTCTGGTCCTCATAAAACCCGGTGATCACGAAACCGGCCTCGAGTTGTCCGCCGATCTGATCTTCCAATGTGTGGCCGAACTCGATCGGTTCGTTTTCAGCCAGAAACTTCTCCCGGATGTTCTCGGGCAGCTGGTCGAGGTCCGAATACGGGATCGAGTTGACGACCTGCAATTGATCTGAACTGTGCTCGATGTCGTCGTTGAAAAGGTAACGGACGGGATTCGTGAAACCGGTCAGCAAGGCGCCGCCACTGCGGAGAACTCGATACGCTTCGTCCCAAACTGGCTGAATATCGGGGACAAAACAGTTCGACACCGGATGCACGATAAGGTCGAAGCTCTGATCTTCGAAGACTCCGAGATCGGCCATGTCGCCCTCGACCGTCTCGATCTCGAGTCGATCGCGAACCGCCACCATACGATCCTGCTCGAGCTGCCTGGGGGAGTTGTCGAAAACCACGACCGCGGCGCCAGCGGCCGCGAGGATCGGCCCCTGCTGACCGCCACCCGATGCCAGACAGAGGACCCTCGCCCCGTCGAGGTCTGGGAACCAGGTCGCTGGAACCGGGCGGATAGGCGTGAGAACGATCTTCCACTCTGCCGTGGCGGGCAGCTTCGATTTCTTCGGGGGAGACCGCTACGGTCCACCGATTACCCCTCGCCACCAGCTTGTCCCAGGCTCTCTTATTGAGTTCTCGAAGGTCGGCCATGATTCACTCCACGGAAAGAACCCCTTTGAAGTAGAGGACCGCGTGACCCGCGATGTGAACACGGTCCTCCACAATTCTGCAGGCGAGTTCGCCACCGCGGTCGGAGACCTGACGGGCGCTGAGGTCCTTCTTCTCGAGACGCTCTGCCCAGTAGGGGGCAAGCGTGCAGTGGGCGGAGCCGGTGACTGGATCTTCGTTGACTCCCGCTCGCGGGGCGAAGAAGCGCGATACGAAGTCCACATCGTCGCCGGGAGCAGTCACGATGATTCCCAAGGCATCAACCTGCAGCAACTCGGAGAAGTCTGGATCGAGGGCGCGGACGATATCCTCGTCCGGAAGAACGACGAGGTAGTCCCGCGATTTATAGACTTCTTTCACCGGTATTCCCAGACCCGCCGCCAGGTGGTCCGGTGCGGAACATTCTTCACCGGGGCGCGACGGGAAATCCATGATCAGAGAAGCGCCGAGCCGGCCCACCTGGAGCGCCCCGCTCTTGGTCTCGAATCTGATGGCTTCGGCGTCGTAGCCGAGGTGCTCGAAGAGCACGAAGGCGGACGCCAGCGTTGCGTGACCGCACAGATCGACCTCGGTCGTCGGGGTGAACCAGCGGAGTTCGTAGAAGCCTTCCCTGGCCACGAAAAAGGCGGTCTCGGAGAGCCCGTTCTCGGCGGCGATCTTCTGCATCAGCTCATCGTCGAGCCAATCCTCGAGCGGGCACACGCCGGCCGGGTTGCCGTGAAAGACCTCGTCGGTGAACGAGTGGACTTCAAAGTACAGAATCTGCATGCAATCTCCCCGAGCGCGTTTCACTCCTCGGTCGGAGGGAGTGTAGTTTTGCCTTCCCCGATGCGAGGAGTTTAACCTGCCCCGTGACCGCCTCCGCGCCCATGTCTGGATTGTCAGTTGAAACGGGTCCATTCCAGTAATGCTGTTTTTCGCATGGCGCTCTCGGATTGATGGCGCTCTTCTGCATGCGCTGTCCCGCGTGGTTGCCACCCTTGACGATCTTATGGACCTGACGTCCTACGACGTGATTGCGTTGACTCCCAAAATCGTCAAGGATGGCACGCCCGATCAACGAGCTTTTCTGCGGAGAATCTACGGGCGCGGTGGGCGGAAATTCGAAATCCGAAATCCGAAATCCGCAATTTTTGAGGTCTCACTCCTCGGATTCAATCTCCGCCAACAGGTCGCGGGCGATCTCGGCGTAGGCCGCTGGCACCAGAAAGCCGATGACACCGGCCTTCGGATTGAAGCGAAACGGCGACAGACTGCCGCGGAACGCGTCGAAGGTCTCTCCGCCGACAAGGACGTGCGGGATCCCGTGCGCGTCGAGGAATGACCTGACGACCGGCACTTCGCTCGGGTCTGATGTCTCGAAGACCGGCTCGAGATCGTCCTGCACCTGACCCGCCTCCGGCGGGTCGTAGGCCCCCCACGTTGATGCCGGCCTTGTGTCCGGCGGGCTCGGATCAGTGGCTACCGGACGCTCCGGGAGAGAGTCTGCAAGACGTTCTCCGCAATATGGGCACTCCGTGATGCCTTCTCGGTACTCCCCGTGGATTCCGGTGGAGATGAAATCGGGACAGTCGGTGTTGCGGCAGTACATCGTGGCCTCCGCTCGCCGATTATCGCGTGCGATGCGCCGACACGTCCATCGGGTGAAACGTTGCGATCGCGATAGGAAGAGGGGAAAGAGGGGAAGAGGGGAAGAGGGGAAGAGGGGAAGAGGGGAAGAGGGAAAGTGCGCTTCTTATCACGTTCTGCTTTTCTCCTTCTTGCTCCTTTTCTCCTTTTCGTGCTTTGGCGGGTCGGAAATCGAAAATCCAAAATCCAAAATCCAAAATCTCGATGCGATACGCCGAGCATTCTCTCCGGTTGCGGTCAGTGGACTGTGCTTCAATCCTCCTGATGCACCCGACTGCCACGCTCTCGGTTTACCACTCCAACGGTCCTCCGGTCGAGGACCTCGCGCGGGAGGCGTGGTTTCTGGACCGTGCGGCGGACGGCGAAATCAGCTTGTTTCTGACGTCGTGGAACGGACCGGTGGTGGTTCTGGGCTACGCCCAGTCGCCCGAAGGGGTCGATCTCGAGTTATGCCGCAGAGAGGGGATCCCGGTGTTGCGCCGGCTCACCGGGGGCACCGGTGTGGTTCACCGTGGAGATCTCGGGGTCGGTCTCAGTCTTCCTCAGGAACACCCTTGGGCTCGCGGCATTGTCGGCCTCTATTCGCGGTTCCTGGGCGTCCTCGAACCGGCGTTGCGGTCCATCGGATCGGATGCGGCGCGCTTGGATGATCCTCAAATGGCAAGCCGGGTTCGTTCGCCGATCTGCTTTCTCGACCAACTCTCGGACACCCTCGTCTCGGAAGGGCGCAAGGTGGTGGGATGCGCCCAGACACGGCGCAAAGGCGCGGTGCTGATCCACGCGGCGGTCCTGCTCGGCCTCGACGCGGCGTTGTACTCGAGGGTCTTCGGTGTGCCCGAGACCGAGGTTCGCGCCGGTCTTGCGCCAGCTGTCCCCGGTGGCGACTGGCGCGCGGTGGGGGAGGCGATCACCGCCGAACTGGCCCGGCAGCTCGAGCTCGAGGTCGCCCACACGCCGGCCGAGCCCGCCCCTGAGCGATTTCTTGAGCCATACGCCACCGAACGCTGGGCGCCTGTACGGTGAATGCACCGGCGTACGTAGCAGGGCGGTGTGCTATCTACGCGCTCCTCAGAGGGACCGCGCTCTTCTGCCGGCGATGTTCCGCGTGATTGCCCCCCTTGACGATCTTATGGACCTGATGTGATCACGACTTGGGCGCGTTGACTCCCAAAATCGTCAAGGACGGCACGTCCGATCAAAGCGCTTTTCTGCCGGCGCGCTCCAAGAAAAGCGCGTTGCGATCGGAAGCGCTAGGTGCCACTTTTCGCATTGTTGGAGTTTCGTTAGCCAAGCGAGTGGGACTTTGGGGCCGACAATGCGAAGGGTGGCTCCTCACACTCGGTCGCGCCACGGAGAACTCAGCGCCCGTTCGGACACTGACACGGGCATGGAGAGGGTTGATCCGAAATTCCTTGCTACCATGACGTGTTGTCTTAGGTCGAATAGAGAATGAGGGCGAGGGGAGACGAATGCCTCGAACGCGGGTTTATGAAGCGATAACCGAACGTCTCGAGATACTCGATACCGAGGGAGCGGTTGACGACGCATTGATGCCGAAGATCGAACCGGACCGGGTTCAGGGTCTCTACCGCGAGATGGTGCGGATGCGTACCTTTGACGACAAAGCGATCAAGTTGCAGCGTCAGGGTCGCATGGGTACGTGGCCGCCGATCAAGGGGCAGGAGGCGATCCAGGCCGGAGTCGCGCTCGCGATGACCGAGAAAGACTGGCTGATCCCGGCCTTCCGCGAGCAGGTTTGATGATTCTGCACGGCGTTCCGCGCCACATCATCTACGCCTACTGGGTGGGCGACGAACGGGGGGCGTGTTTTCCCGAAGGCGTGCGGTGTTTCCCATTGCCGTTCCGGTGGGCTCCAGTGGCAGCACGGCGCCGGCGTCGGTCTATCGCTCAAGCTCCGCAGCGAAAAGGCGGCGGCGGTCGATTTTCGGCGGCGACGGTTCCACTTCGGAGGGCGATTTCCACGAGGGCGTCTGAACTGTGCCGGAGTCTTCAAGTGCGAACGCTGTCTTCGTCATCCAGAACAACCAGTGGGCGATCTCGGTGCCGCTGGCGAGCAGACCGCGTCCCAGACCCTGGCGCAGAAGGCCACGCCTATGGCGTGCCGGGAATCCAGGTCGACGGCAACGACGTCTTCGCGGTCTACTTGCGCGCCGGTCGAGGCGATCGACCGTGCGCGCTGCGGTGGCGGCCCGACCCTGATCGAGGCGGTGACCTATCGACTCGGCGACCACACAACCGCCGACGACGCCAGCCGCTATCGGTCGGAAGAGGAGGTCGAAGAATGGGAGCGGCGCGACCCGATACTCCGCCTGCGGCGCTACCTCGACGGCCAAGAGCTGTGGGACGACGACAAGGAGGAGGCTCTCGCCGAGGAAGCGCGAACCTGCGTCGACGCCGAGGTTCAGGCGCTCGAGGCATGGAGCCGCAACCCCGGAGGAGATTTTTGACTCATGTACGCCGACATGCCGCCCCACCTCGTCGAGCAGATGCAAGGCGCTCAGGAGGCGGAGCGTGAGGGGCCGCAGGATGATCGGAGCTCCACGCAGTGCCCGAGGCTGCAACCGAGCGACAGACCATCGCCCAGGCCGTGCGTGACGCGATGCGCGACGAGATGCGGCGCGACGAGCGGGTGCTCGTGCTCGGTGAAGACGTCGGGGTCGACGGCGGCGTTTTCCGGGCCACCGATGGGCTCATCGAAGGAGTTCGGTCCGGAGCGTGTCATCGACACGCCGCTTGGCGGAGAGCTGGCATCATCGGCATGTCCGTCGGTCTGGCCGCCACAGGGTTCAGGCCGATCGCCGAGATCCAGTTCATGGGTTTCGTCTACCCGGCGATCAACCAGCTCTTCTCGCACGCCGCGCGGCATGCGCAACCGGACCCGTGGGCGGCTGACGGCTGCCGATGGTCGTGCGCATGCCCTACGGCGGTGGTATCCACCCGCCGGAGCACCACTCCGAGAGCTACGAAAGCCTGTTCCTCAATACCCCCGGCTTCAAGGTCGTCGTGCCGTCGAACGCCGTACGACGCCAAGGGACTGCTCGTCGAAGCGATCCGGAGCGACGACCCCGTGCTGTTCATGGAGCCGAAAAGGATCTACCGCGCCTTTCGGGAAGAGGTTCCCGAACGAGAGCCTACACCGTGCCGCTCGGCAAGGCGGCCGTGCCGAAACCGGGCGACGACGTGACCCTGGTGGCGTGGGGGGCGATGGCCCGGGTCTGCCTCGATGCAGCAGAGGCCCTGGCGCTGGAAGACATCTCTGCCGAGGTCGTGGACCTGCGCACGCTCAACCCACTCGACCGCGATACGATCATCGAGAGCGTGGTCAAGACGGGCCGGGCGGTAGTCGTTCACGAGGCGCCAAAGACAAATGGCTTCGGCGCCGAGATCGTCGCCCAGATCAATGAGCACGCGCTGCTGCAGATGCAGGCGCCGGTCGGGCGGGTGTGCGGGTTCGACGTCGTATTCCCGCTGGCCAAGCAGGAAAAATACTATCTGCCCAACCGCGACCGGGTCGGTCGGCGGCGGTGCGCAAGAACGATGGAGGTTTTAAGATCATGGCTTTTGTCTTCAAGTTCCCCGACGTCGGGGAGGGCATTCACGAAGGAACGGTCGTCGAGTGGCTGGTGGCCGAAGGCGACACGGTCGCCGAGGATCAGGCTCTCGTCAAGGTGGAGACCGACAAGGCGGTGGTCGAGCTGCCGTCGCCGAAGGCGGGGGTGGTGCTGAAGCTGCACTTCGCGCCGGAGACCTCGATCAACGTCGGCGACGACCTTGTGGTGATCGGCGACGCCGGGGAAGCCGTGCCGGAAGCTCAAGCTCGGCGGCCGCGCAGACCGCGCCCGCTGCAGGGCAGCCCGGTCCGCGCCGGCCGAGGCGACGGCTCCAGCCCCGCACTTCGAGGCGGCCGCTGGCCACGCCGCGCACCCGAGCTCACGCGCGCAAGCTCGGGGTCGACCTGGCGACGATCGCCGGCAACGGGCTCAGGCGGGCGTATCACCGACGAGGACGTCGAACGGGCGGCTCGTGGGGAGGGCGCAGGCACAACCTGCGGCGGCTGCAACGACCGCTCGGCCTGCTCCGGCGCCCGCCACCCTCGAGGTGGGCGCCGACGGGCCGGTGGAACGAGTTCCGCTGTCACCCACCTGCGCAAGGTGATCGCCGGCGCCATGCAACGGTCGAAGCAGACTCGCTGCGCACGTGACCCACGTCGAAGAGGCCGACGTCACGGCTCTGATGGCCGCCTACCGCGACCTCAAGCCGCAGATCGAAGCCGAAAGAGGGCGTCAAGTTCTCCCTCCTGCCTTTCTTCATCAAGGCCCTCGTGGCGACGCTCGAAGACTTCCCGATCTTCAACGCCTGCGGTGGACGAAGACGCGGGGGAAATCCTTCATCAAGAAGTACTTCAACATCGGAATCGCGGTCGACACGCCGGAAGGACTCATCGTACCGGTGATCAAGAACGCTGATCCAAGGACATGGTGGAGCTCGCTGCGGAGGTTGCGGACCTCGCGGCGCGGGCGCGGGAGCGCCGGCTCGGCCTCGACGAGATCCGCGGCGGCACCTGCACCATCACCAACATCGGTCCCCTCGGGGGGGTCTTCGCCACCCCGATCATCAACCAGCCCGAGCTCGCGATCGTCGGCTTGCATCAAATCCAGGAGCGGCCGGTCGTTCGTGACGGAGAGATCGTCATCCGGCACATGATGTACCTGTCGGTATTCCGTTCGACCACCGCTGGATCGACGGCGCCGAGGGCGCCCGTTTCATGACCCGGTGCGCCAAGCTCGTATCGAAGCCGAATCTCTTGATGGCGAGGCTGTAAATGGTTGTTGGATCAGTTTCGCGTGGATGTCAGGTCGTTGTTGTCGGCGGCGGGCCGGGAGGATACGTTGCCGCGATCCGCCTCGCCCAAAAGGGCAAGGACGTCATCCTGGTGGAGCGCTCTGCAAGGCTCGGCGGCGTGTGCCTGAACGAAGGGTGTATTCCGTCGAAGGCGCTCATTCACGCTTCCGACGTCGTGCACGAGGCCGGCACGCGAAGAAGATGGGGATCACGATCTCGGGCGTCGAGGTCGACATGCCGGCGATGATCGAGCTGGAAAGAACACCATCGTCGAACGCCTGACCGGAGGTGTGAGCTACCTCTGCCAGAAGAACGGGGTCGAGGTCCTGACGGGCAGCGCCCGTTTCGTCGGCGACCGCACGCTGGAGGTCGGCGGGCGAGGACGGTGTGGTCGAGGTCGGGTTCGAGCAGGCGATCATCGCCACCGGCTCGTCGCCGATGCCATTGCCGGGGTTTCGCCGTCGACGGGGAGACCGTCATCGGTCCGCGAGAAGCCCTCAGCCTCGAGGAGGTGCCCGGCAAGCTGGTTGTCATCGGCGCCGGCTACATCGGCCTCGAGCTCGGCACCGTGTACCGAAGCTCGGTTCCGAGGTCACCGTCGTCGAGTTTCTGCCGGACATCTTCCCGACCATGGACCCGGAGGTCGGCAAGACCCTCCAGACGCAGCCTCAAGAAGCTCGAAATCAAGCTGCACCTGAGCTTCGAAGCCAATGGCCCTGGAGGCGGGATCGCCCTCGATCGTCGTTGCCGCCCACCGTGAGAAGGAACAGGCATTGCGGCTCGAAGCCGACAAGGTCCTGGTGAGTATCGGCCGCGTGCCCAACTCGAACGACCTGGGCCTCGAGGACGTCGGCGTGACCACAGACGACAAGGGTTTCATTGCCGGTCAACGACAGGATGCAGACCAATCGTGCCGCCGGAATCTACGCCATCGGCGACGTCGTCGGCGGCGCCCTGCTCGCCCACAAGGCCTATCAGGAGGCCAAGGTCGCAGCCGAGGTCATCTGCGGCGAGCCGGCTGCCTTCGACAACGTAGCGATCCCGGCCGTTGATCTACACCGACCCCGAAATCGCCGTTGCCGGCCTGTCCGAGGCCGAGGCGCGCGAAACAGGGCTACGAACGCGGTGACCGGCAGCTTCAGCTTCAAGGTCTCCGGCCGGGCGATGTCGCTCGATGCGACCGACGGCTTCGTCAAGGTCGATTGCAGATGCCGACAGCAAGCAGCTGCTCGGCATGGTGGCGGTGGGAAGAGGAGTCTCCGAGCTCATCGGCGAGGCCACGCTGGCGCTCGAGATGGGCGCCTTCCTCGAGGACGTGGCGATGACGATTCACCCCCACCCGACGATGTCGGAAGCGGTGCAGGAAGCCGTTGAGGCTGCGCTCGGCCAGGCGGTGCATATGGTGAACAAGTAGCGCCTGCGGCGCTGAATTCGGAATTTTGAATTCGGAATTCTGAATTCCCACCCAACCCCCGTAGGCCCCGTCATTCCGACCGAGCGACTCGTCACGTCGAAGTCGAAAGCGCAACCGGTCGCGGGTGGAGGAATCCCCTGAAGTAAGAGATGAGACCAACTGCCATCACTCTCCTGTAGGAGGGGATCCCTCGACTGCGGTGCCCAAAAGGCACCTCCGCTCGGGATGACAGGGTCGAGGTTGGGTGGAAAATCCGAAATTCGAAATCCGAAATCCGAAATTAAATCCTTGGTATTCTGTTCTCCTCGAAGGGAGCGTGCCGATGAATCCAACGCGTCCCGGTGCCGGCTGGATCGAGGTGATTGCCGGTCCGATGTTTTCGGGGAAGTCCGAGGAGCTGATTCGGCTTCTCAAGAGGGCGGCCATCGCCCGCCAGCGGGTGCAGGTCTTCAAACCGAAATTGGACAACCGCTACTCCGACGGAGACGTGGTCTCTCACTCACAGATGAGGATCCCCTGCGAGTTGGTCGATCACTCCGACGAAATCATGCCCCGCCTCGATCCCCGAACCGAGGTGGTTGGTATCGACGAGGCTCAGTTTTTCGATGAAGCTCTCCCAAAGGTCTGTAGTCATCTTGCAAACCTCGGTAAAAGGGTGATCGCCGCCGGTCTCGACATGGACTATCGGGGCATCCCCTTCGGCCCGATGCCGGAGCTGCTGGCAATCGCGGAAGAGGTTCACAAGATCCATGCGATTTGCACGTCCTGCGGCTCGCCAGCCGCCTATACGCAGCGCTTGATCGAATCAGACGAGTTGGTCGTGGTCGGCGCAACCGGTGCCTACGAGGCCCGTTGTCGACGGTGCCACGAACCCGAAGGAGCGCATCCGGCGAGCGAACCGTGGCTGATCGCCCCATCCGATAACCCGGAGACTGAAAAAGCATGACACGCCGCCGCCGCTGGTGGTGGATCGGTGGTGCGATCCTGATCGCGCTTGCCGGGATTCTGTATGTCTTCGCGCCGGATTCCCAGCTCGGCGAGGTGTTGTTTGCCTTCTCGCTGCTCTGGCTGTTTGCGAGCAGTTTGATTCTCGTGTGGTGGGTGTGGAGATGGATGACCTACCGGGTCGGCGTGCGGCTCTCCATGACCTACTTGCTGGTCGGTGTCCTTCCCGTTTTCTTCGCAGCCGCCTTTGCGGCGATCGGGCTCTACATTTTGATTGGTCAGTACACCTCGGTGAGGGTCGGGTCCGAAATCGATCGATTCTATTGGACTCTCGGGGCGGAAGGCGCCATCGTATTGACGGCGGCACGGCAAGAGAGCATTGAAGCCGCTATCACCGATCTCGAAAAGTTCCACTCGGACCCTCCGGATCCGCTGACTCGGGTCCTGTGGCGGGCGCGGCTCGGAGACCGCGATGTCGCGCTCACGGATCCGGATTTTCTCCCCCGATTTGGAGTGGCTCCCGGAGGGCATGTCCTTTTGGGTGGCCCATCATCAGAGCCGGGTCTTTGGCGTGAGTGCGAACCGGGCCGTCAACGGCAACTGGGTCGCGGCGCTGATCCCGTTTGACGATGTGACGGCTGCTGACCTGAGCTCCCAGTGGTGGTTCGATGTGGCGTTCGTCGACGAGGACTTGAGCGATCGTGAGCCCGAGTCGGCGACCGAAGGAGAAGAGTCGACCTCCGTCGACGACACGCATATCGCTGTGGAGGGCGATGGGGCGATGCGACTGAGGGTCGGCGGGGAAGATATATCCGAGGATACGCTCTGGCCGACGTGGACCGAGGAAGACGAAGGGTTGTTTTCGAAACCGTTCGTGATCTGGTTCCGGATGGTATCCAATCTCGTCGAACTCGAGACTGGCGAGCCGGTTGACAGCGGTCGGTCGATAGCGCTGTTGCGGACGTCTCCAAAGAACGCCTGGGATGATTTCACGCTCTCCGAGTACGAACTTCGCTCGGAACTCTGGGGAGCGATGGCAGGGCTCGGCGTCTTCTTTCTGATCGGCTACGGTTTCGTGCTGGCTGCTGCTGCAGCTGTCATTATGTCGATTGCGCGGTCGACAGCCAGACTTTCCAATGGTGCGCGGGAGGTAGAACGCGGCAATCTCGATCACCGCGTGCCCGTGAAACGGCGTGACCAACTCGGGGATCTTGCGGTGTCGTTCAACCGGATGACGGATTCGGTGCAGTCCATGCTGCACGACGTCGCCGAGAAGGAACGGCTCGCGAGCGAGTTGGATTTAGCCCGCAAGATCCAGGAGAGCCTGCTGCCGGCGCGGTTGCTCGAGATGGGCCCGGTGACGGTGAGAGCGACGTTCCAACCGGCTGCCGAGGTTGGCGGGGACTATTTTGACGTCTTTCCGCTTTCCGACGAGCGCCTTGTTGTGGCGATCGGCGATGTCGCCGGTCACGGCCTTTCCACCGGCCTCTTGATGGCGAGTCTCAAGTCGTCAGTGGCGGCGTTGGTCCACGAGGGATATGGCGGGACCGAGCTGATCGGCAAGGTGAATAGCCTCGTGCTGGAGCAGGCGCAAACCCGCACAATGGTCACCTTGTCGGTCATCGAGATCGATCTCGCGAATGACCGAATTGTGCTCGCGAACGCGGGCCACCCGCCTGCCTACGTCATTGATGGGGAGAGTGATCCGCGAGAGTTGCTGGTGAGTTCACTCCCCGTCGGCACTCGATTGTGCAGGCCGATGTCGCTGCAACACCCGTTCTCCAAAGGAAGTCGATTGCTGTTGTACTCGGACGGCCTTGTCGAGGCGGCATCTGCATCCGGCGAGCCCTTCGGCTATGCACGACTCGAGCGGATTCTGGAAAAATCGGCAAAGCTTCCCGGCGCCGAACTGACGGCGGCGATCCTTGCAGCGCTGGGGGATCACACGAAAGAAACGCCACTGGCGGACGATCTTACTGTGCTCGTAGTGGAGCGGAGCGCCTGATTCATCATATGATAGGTCAGATATGAACGGCGAACTCAAGCCGGGGATGAACGTGTGGAGGTTCCGTCTCGAGCGGCAGCTCGCACGGGGCGGCATGGGATCGGTGTGGGCGGCGCGGGACGAGCGACTGGATCGCGAGGTGGCCCTGAAATTGCTGCCGCGGGTCCTGGTCACCGAAGCCTCGGCCGAACGGCGCTTCGAGCGCGAGGCCCGTGCGATGGCGCGGCTCCAGCATCCGAACGTTGTCAGTATCTTTGATGTGGGGACCTTCGACCCGGGTGTCGGTGAGAAGCTGCCGTACCTCGTGATGGAGCTGGTCCGCGGCCGGTCCTTGAACGAGCTGCTGGCTGACGGCCCCCTGCCGCCGCGCCTCGCTGCACGCATCGTCGAACAGGTGGCCCTGGCGCTGTCGGCGGCCCACAAGGTCGGAGTGATTCACCGCGACCTCAAACCCTCGAATGTCATGGTGGGCGACGGCGGGCACGTCACGGTCCTCGATTTCGGCCTTGCCCGCCTCGCACAAAGGGATGGCGAAACCCCGGTCGAGTCCCTGACGTCCCCGGGGATGGTTCTCGGGTCCTGTCCCTATATGGCGCCGGAACAGGCGTTGGGCCAGGACGTGACGCCGTTGTCGGATATTTTCTCCTGCGGGGCTGTTCTCTACGAGTCCCTGTCGGGAGTGCGCGCATTCGATGGACCGACTCCGATGCGGGTTCTCCAGTCGGTAGTGCATTCGGACTACCGGCCTCTGATGGAGGTTTCGCCGGATACTCCATCCGATCTGATTGCCGTTGTCGAGCGCTGTTTGGAGAGAGAACCGAGCCGCCGCTACAGAACGTGCGCAGCTTTGGCGCGAGATCTGTCTGTTTTTCAGGGCACCGACGAGGTCAGCCTCGCCGAGGTTCCGACGATGAGTCTGAGTTCCGGGAAGATCGAAGCGGTGGTTTCACGCCGCCGCCGAAATCTGGCCCGCCTGGCGCCGTTGGCAGCAGCGGTTCTCGCAGTCGGCCTTGGCGCCGGCTTTCTGAGTGGCAGGATCGGCACCGAAGGACGACGCCCCGATCCGGGAGCATGGAAGGTCCGTTCGCTCTTCGATACCTCCGGATCGCTGGTCGAGCCGGCGTGGAGCCCGGAGGGTAATGAGATCGCCGTCGCCCGCGGCCACAGCGGAAAGAGCGAGGTCGTCGCGGTCAATGCCGAAAACGGGACCATTCGCCAGGTCCTCAGCGGGGTCGCCTCCGAGACGTTCGGCAACCCGCGTTTCTCGCCCGACGGGAAAGCGCTCCTGGTCGAGGTCATCGTTGCCGGCGAGCCGTCTGTAAGGGTTGTACCCTCGGTGGGTGGGAGGGCGACCTCCGAGGTAATCAACGCCGGCGGTGGAGTCTGGCTCGACCCCGACAGCTTTCTGTTTTCGCGTGAGGACAACGACGGCGGATTCAGCCTCTACCGGTACTCCCTGAGTCGACGGGAAGCGGTGAGGATGCTGGACGCTGAGGAGGGACGGTCCTGGTGTCGCGCCGAACCGCGACCGGGCGGCGGGTTCGCCCTCTTTGCGGGCACCGGCGGGGCTTCGGACAGTCTGTATGTGGTTGACGATTTTGACGCCGAACCCCGGACTTGGCTGGCGCCAGGGAAGCAGATCTTCGGAGCCGGCTGGGCCGTGTCCGGACGATCGCTCGTCGCCTCGATCGACGGTCGTCTGGTCCGCGTTTCGAAGAGCGGAAGCACCCCCGTCATCCCGAGACTGGATCGGTTGTGGTACCCGTCGATGTCGCCGCAGGGGGATCGGATTGCGGTTGTCCGTCGCAGCACAACAAATGATCTGGTCTCGGTGAACCCCGACGGCGGTGGCTGGAGCTGCGTGCTCTGTGGTGTTCCCGAGAGCGGTTGGGGGAGCGTGGATGGCGAGGGGGTCGTTGCCTATCGCCGGTATGTCGCGGGGAGCGCAACCCTTTTTCTACGCGATCAATCGGGAACCGAGGTGGCGATCAGTGATCCCAGCGAGGACGCGGCATGCCCCTCAGTTTCGCCGGAAGGAAGCCGGATTGCCTATTTGGCCCACATCCCTGATGTGGGACCCGAACTCAGGGTCGTTTCGAGGGCAGGTGGGCAGCCGGTAACTCTGGCTTCTGCCGTCGAGGCGTCGGAGTATCCGAGTTGGTCTCCGGACGGCCGGTTTTTGACGTATGCGGCGGGGTCGCCGATCCGTGTATGGACGGTCTCCGCAGCTGGTGGAGAGCCGAAGGAGCTGACGCCAAAGGGCGGCGATTACCCGCAGTGGAGTCCTTCGGGCGAGTGGATTGCGTATTCGGTGTGGACCCAGGATTCAGACCCCGATCAGGGGGCCTGGGTTGTGCCCGCCGAGGGTGGGTCGCCGCGAAAAATCGGCCAGGAACCGACGCGGATGGTATGGAGCAGGGATGGCGGTCGCCTCATGCAACTGCGCCGCGCCGGCGACCGAATCGAACTGTGGGAGGCGGTCCCGGGGGTCTGGGAATGGAATCGCCGATCGGTCCTCGATCTCGGACGGCCGGCCGCATCCCATCTCGAGCACATGCCGCTGACGGTTGACCCGAGGAGCGGAGAACTGATCATGAACCGCCGGTCGACGATGAGCGGACTGTTGGTGCTGGAGGGCGTTGACGCCGAGCGGTGGTGATGGAACAGCCTCATGGTTGTTTGAGCTCACGCGGACTGGCGGCAAGCGTTCGCCGATGTTCTGAGGTGCGGATTTCGAATTTCGGATTTCGATTTCGGATTTCCACCCATCCGCCCGAGAAGAAACCGCAGATCACGCAGATGAACGCAGATAAACGCCGGCAGAACAGAGCGTTGAATCGGACGTGCCGTCCTTGACGATTTTGGGAGTCAACGCACCGAAGTCGCTATCACATGAGGTCCATAAGATCGTCAAGGGGGGCAATCACGCGGTTGGACGCATGCAGAAAGAGCACGCTCAATGGTCGAGCGCATCGCCAAATACCGAGGAGCGGCGGAATACCGCAGGGTTCGCCATAATGCTGCAACCGTGTCCATTAATCAGGAGTGATTCGGAATATCGGTTAGACTGGGGCGTATGGATTGTCATGGGCGTGTCGATCTTGAACATGTCCTGAGACGATGGTAGATTCACGGGGTGCCGGGTCGCCCGAAGAGAGCGCACCGGAGAAATTGGAGGATTCGATGAGAAAACACACGCTTTTGATGGTTTTTGCACTGGCCGTTGTGATGTCGTTCGCCGCCTCTGCTCAGGCTGGGGACCATGAGTATGCCGGCGCTGACAAGTGCAAGATGTGCCACAAGGTTCAATTCGCTTCGTGGGAGGGCACCTCTCACGCCAAGGCGACCGTGCGGGCTGAACAATCGACTGACCGGGAATTCACCGCTGACTGCCTGAAGTGCCACGCGACCAACGCCAACCAGGAGCTGTCCGGCGTGCAGTGCGAGGCGTGCCACGGGCCCGGCAACGATTTCAAGAAGATGAGCATCATGAAGGATCGTGAGAAGGCGATTGCAAACGGTCTCTTGATTCCGACTCAGGAAACCTGCAACGGTTGCCACACCGGCGATGACCACGCGAAAAAGGTCGTTTTCGCCGACAACTTGAACAATCCAAAGGCCATCCACGAATTCAAGAACCCCCCGGGCGAATAAGAGCCGGGTCCGATAGACCAATACGGCGCGGCCTCTGGTCGCGCCTTTTTTTGTCTATTCGACCCACCTGGAGAAGGAGAAAAGGAGCAGAGGGCGGCGACGGGATTCCCCTTTTCCCCTTTTCCCCTTTCAGGATTTACCTGTCGTACCCAATGACCGAGGGGTAGGAAAGCCACTCATCTGGTCCCATCTCGCATCCTGCCTCCGGCCTCCGGGTGGCTGGGCGGTGGTTGGCATCGCGCTGCGCTCCGTGTATGGTTCCGTATCGCGAAAGGAGGCGCATGCCGACCTGTGATCGTCAGTCTGCCATAGGGATGGATGAAGCGCGAGAGCGTGCCGGTAGCCTGGCGTTCCCGCCGCCGCGAAACGAGGCGCTCATCGGCGGGGTCGGTCTCGAACCCGAGCTCTTTCCCATTGTCCGTGATTCTGACGGACGGCCCTTCAGTCGAATGATGCTGACGCATCCCGGTGGAACCGGTGTGCTCGAGGTTGTGGATACGCTCGCTCAAACGGATGATCGCATCGGTCCGCGCACCAGCAGTCCTCCGGGGCCGGTTGAGTATCCGGTTGAGGGCGGAGGACGCCTGACCTTCGAGCCGGGTGCTCAAGTTGAACACTCGACAGCCGTCTTCCCTTCGGTCGCGACAGTCATTGCTGATGTGGATGACGTTTTAGCCAGGGTGAGAAGGGCCTTTCGCGGGCACGACACACATCTAGCGGCCGTCGGTATCGATATCTGGAACGACGTGGAAACCGTGCCCCAACAACTCCGCGCCGGGCGATATACCGCGCAGGCGGCCTACTATCGTCAGCGAGGTCACTGGGGGGCGGTGATGATGCGGCAGACCGCCAGCCTGCAGATCAACCTCGACCTCGGGCCCGAGGGGGTGTGGCAGGAGAGGTGGCTGCTGTCCAACCTCATGAGCCCGTTGATGACCGCGACATTCGCCTCGAGCCCCGGAGCTGGGGCTGTCTGCAGTCGGGCGCGGGCCTGGCAGGAGCTGGATCCGACGCGAAGCGGATTCCCATCGCTTCTCGTGGACGGGACGGGCGATGATCCGCGTAGCGAGTGGGGACAGGCGGCGCTCGACGCCGATGTCATGCTGTATCGGGTTGACGAGCGCACTTCGAACCCGGGTGCGTGGGCTGTACTTCGAAAAGTGGATCGCCAAGGCCATCCCCGGTGGGGCTGGCCACCACCGAGATCTCGACTACCACGTCACGACCCTGTTCTTCGAGGTCCGGCCGCGGGGATTCCTCGAGCTGCGGGCCGGCGAAGCGCTGCCGAATCGGTGGCGGCCGGTACCGGTGGCCTTGAGGCGGCGCTCTTCTACGAGTCGATGCGCGCGAAGAGGCCTGGACTGCTCGGTGTCTCCGGGGTCGTCTCCCGGGGCTGTGGCGCCGCGCGGCTCTCGACGGGGTCCGATGACGAGACTGCGGGACCTCGCGTGCAGGCTGTGGGGGATCGGTCTCGAAGGCATGCGGGCGCTGCCGCGGGTTACGTGGGGGAGGATCACGTCGCGGCGACCCGCGACTACCTCGAGCATTTCACCGAACACGGCCGGACGCCGGGGGATGATCTCCTCGATCTCGACAACGAGGACCCCGCGGTCGCGTTGGAGTGGGCGAGCAGCTGACGCTCCCGCGAGTTCTGAGTTTCGGGATTCGAGAATTCGGAGATCCTGCGCCAGATCATGCTTGCCATTTTGACAGTCACCCGGGCGTCGAAATTCGGAATTCAAAATTCAAAATTCAAAATTCAAGATTGGAACGCGGTATCTCTAGTTCCCCGAGGAGGATGAGATGATTTTCGATTCTGAAATCGATCGTGAAGTTCGCGCGGCACGCCGCTGACCGAAACCGCGCCGTGGTTGGCTTGGCGGCTCACCACCGCGAGATTGCGGTCTTCACATGCGCGATCTCTTTGCCCGCGATCCCGAGCGCCGACGGTTTTCGGTCGAGCTCGACGATTCCTGTTCGACTACTCGAAGAACCGAATCACCGAGGAGACCATGCGGCTGCTGTGCGATCTGGCGCGAGGCGACCGGGGTCCGCGAGGCGGCGCGGCGCGATGTTCGCCGGCGAGAAGATCAACTGGACCGAGGGCCGGGCGGTGCTCCACGTGGCCCTGCGCAACCGAGCGGACACGCCGATCATGGTGGACGGCGAGGACGTGATGCCGCAGGTCAACGCCGTGCTCGATCAGATGCGACGGTTTTCGCGAGGCCGTTCGGAGCGGCGAGTGGACAGGGTTCACCGGCGAGCCGATCACCGACGTGGTCAACATCGGGATCGGCGGCTCCGACCTCGGGCCGGCGATGGTCAGCGAGGCCCTCAGCCCTACTGCGACGGCCCACGGTCCACTTCGTCTCCAACGTCGACGGCACCCACATCGTCGAGAAGACCCGCGGCTCGACCCCGCCGAGACGCTGTTCATCGTCGCCTCGAAGACCTTCACCACCCAGGAGACCATGACCAACGCCCACACCGCGCGGCGCTGGCTGGTCGAGGCCCTCGGCGACGAGGCGGCCGTGGCCCGGCACTTCGTCGCGCTGTCCACCAACCGCGAGGCGGTGGAGGCCTTCGGCATCGATCCGGACAACATGTTCGAGTTCTGGGACTGGGTCGGCGGCCGCTACTCGCTGTGGTCGGCCATCGGGCTGCCCATCGCGCTCGCCATCGGCTTCGACCGATTCGTCGAGCTGCTCGAGGGCGCCCACGCGATGGACCGCCACTTCCGCGCGAGCGCCGCTCGAGAGCAACATGCCGGTCATCCTGGCGCTGCTCGGGGTCTGGTACAGCAATTTCTTCGGCGCCGCGACCCACGCGGTCCTGCCCTACGACCAGTACCTGCACCGCTTCCCCGCCTACCTCCAGCAGGCCGACATGGAGACCAACGGCAAGTAGGTCGACCGCGACGGCAAGCGCGTCGACTACCCGACCGGGCCCGGTCATCTGGGGCGAACCGGGCACCAACGGCCAGCACGCCTTCTACCAGCTCATCCACCAGGGCACGCGGCTGATGCCGTGCGACTTCATCGGCGTCGTGCAACTCGCCACAACCCGATCGGCGACCACCACGTCAAGCTGATGGCCAATTTCTTCGCCCAGACCGAGGCGCTGATGCGTCGGCAAGACGGCGGCCGAGGTCGAGGCGGAGCTCGCGATCGAGGGCTCGATGCCGAGGCAGATCGCGACGCCTCGCTCCGCACAAGGTCTTCGAGGGCAACCGGCCGACCAACTCCATCCTGCTCGACCGGCTCGACCCCGCGATCGCTGGGCATGCTGATCGCGCTCTACGAGCACAAGATCTTCGTCCAGGGCGTGATCTGGCGGATCAACAGCTTCGACCAGTGGGGCGTCGAGCTGGGCAAGGTGCTCGCCGGGACCATCCTCGACGAGGAGCAACGCCTGCTCGCCGGCGACGCGTGGATCTGTCCCACCACGACAGTTCGACCCAGGCGCTGATCGAACGTTACGTCTCGCGACGGCGAGGCCGAGGCTGAACCACAGAGCAACCCGCCCGCCCCGGAGAAACCGCAGATAACGCAGATGGGCGCACGATCCCGCCCACCGCAGAGCATGTCCACAGATCACCCAGATAACCCAGATCCCGGCGCACGTCGCAAACACGAAGACACAAAGGCACGAAGAAGCGTGTGCTGAGTTGAAAGCGATCGCCAATACGGGCCCTTTCACGGCCGGGTACTCGTCTGTCGATGAAGTCGGTTGCGGTCCATCTGCGTTCATCTGCGTTATCTGCGGTTTCTTCTCGCGCGTGCGCCGGGTCAATCTGGGTGATCTGTGGGCAAAATGGGCGGTTGGGCCCGGCTTCGCTGCAAAGCAGCTGCGCCGTGACAAGCGGGCTGTGTGATCTTCTTTGTGCTCCTCGCGCCTTCGTGTTTGCGACGTGGGTGGTGGGGCGGGCTCTGTGTCTTCTCTCTGTGCCCTCTGTGTCTCTGTGGTTTCTGGCTGGATGTCGGTGGTTGCGTGCATAACGGCGTTGTCGGGTTAGAATATCGGTTCCCCGAAAGAGGGATTGGAGGACCGATGACACTGAT
>CAVYKX010000021.1:0-115308 GCA_963769215.1 Candidatus Sulfomarinibacteraceae bacterium
CATTGTGATATGAACCTTGTCTTGCCGCTGCGAGATGTGGAGAAGTTCGATGAGAACTGGCAGAAACGACGGTTCAGCGTCAAACAGGTTTTGACCTGTCTCTGGCAGGTCAGCGGCCGCCATAATATCGACTTCTATTCATCGGATGGAGCTTGACCTAAAAAATCGTCCATGGATTTCTTATTTTCTGAAACCGAAACTTCCGGCGGTTTTCAAGGGACCGCGCGAGCTGAACATCCCCGAGGTGACCTCGCGAGACTCGATGGTGCTGAGAGCCGCTGCCGTAGCGGTCGTGCCATAGACTAAAGTAGTAACAAGTTGACCTTGTCAGCTGGGTGGGAACTGAGGGAGAAAATGACGTCGAATAGGCTCGCAAATCAGTTCAAACAAGATCCCGTGGCTCTGGATCGTGCCTATCTGGGTTTCTGTTGGTTCTCACGCAGTTCAGCATGGTGCATGTTCCGCTATCGTTTCGTGGAGGGCTCCCCGGGTGAAGCCGGTGCCCGGCTGAGCCGGGTGTCGATTCCTGTGTTGGGCCTCCTTGGAGCGATGTTCTTCCCGACACCAAAGGGCTGGCGCGTGAGACTGGCATCCCCCAATACTTTGTGCAGTGCGATGAGCACTCGGATTCTCCTGAGCGTTCAGTGGTCCAACAACCCGTCGCTGGCATTTGGTCGCCTCATCCATTTTGTTTCTGATGTTCGCGGCGGAATATGGGGAATGGATATTCCTTTGAGCCGGGGCACGTATCTACTATCTGTATCGTGTTCTTCTGCAGGCATACAAATCACAGTCGGTTTTCTTTTCTGAGGTCGCCCATGGAAGCTTTACCCCTTTTAACTCGTGGTACCGGTTTTCAGGGAACCTCGGGATCCAACGGCGAGGGGTACCTACGTGCGGCGTTGGCTCTTACCCCCATCGCCGCAAATCCATTCAGCAGACAGGTACAAGTTCCTCTTTTCGGTTTGGTGCGTCGTACCCCCTCACGTTTCCCCTCCTCACCCAATCACTGACATCGCTGGTGGGCTTTCTCGCCGGAACCACCGCTATTTGTTCTTCCGGTTCTCGACCGGAGGGAGACCGCGGTTTGTTTACCTGGGAGCGACGGTCGCTTTGATCATAGGCCTCCTCGAAAAAAAATATGACTTTTCGATCTCACCTCATACCCAGGGCTTCAGGGCGAGATCCCGAGGAAAAATGAGCTCACCGTAGGATTCCGCTACGGGTTGAGTGAATGAGTCACATCAAGAGCGTCCTGATCTCTAGGATATGGATACGAGGGGGTTTGGCGCCCCGACAATACCGGCGACATTGGAAGCTGCCACCGGTCGAGTGCGCGGATCAGCCCATTCCACATATATTGATCTTTGGCTCGCGCTAGGGATCGTGGGGTTGGTGCTTCACACGTTCTATCCAGCCTGCTTCTCTTGCTTGTCGCGCCGCCAAAATTTATCGCGCGACGAAAAGCGTCCGGAATTCGCCGCAGCCGCGCCTGGGAGCGTCCAGTACCTGGTGTTTGGCGGTCTCGAATCCACGTCACTTATCAGATTTTCATCAATTCTCTTTTTCTCATACTGTCTGTTCCTGATGGTTGCGCTTGCCGATATTTCAAAAGCTAGCATCCCAATCCATCGGAAGCGCAGAAGAACACGCCCAGAAACACGATCTCAAGGCGCGTTTGGGGATGGTTGGAGCCCCTCGCCGTTAGGCGATGTGGAGAGCCCGCGGTTTAGCGGACGATACCCGGATAGAAAGAAAAACTGGCCCGCATTTCTCACCGTGACCGAAAACTGAGATTAGATCGAGACAGTTTTCCCAAGTCGGTACGTGAAACTTGTCACTGAGGTTTATGCCAACGTGCCCTAACGCCGGGACATCGCCACTCCATCTCACGGTCACGCTGCCACGTTGTGCCGTTTGGAGGGCGCAAACACAGTTTCTTTTCTGGGGTCGAGTTCTGTTCCGACTCTGGGCCGTAAACTTCCTTTCAAAAGAGACCCGGTTGAGGTGCGCCCGAAATTAAAGGTCTCGTTCCGTGAGGGTACTCGCCGACGAGGGTGAGTCCGCAGAACTCTGGAGGGGCGTAACAACAAATCGAGGGCACCAGTTCTTGTTCTTGGTTTTCCGGTCGGAAACTTTCCGAGCCAGACTCTGATTTCTTGACTGGGGCCGTTGCCAGTGTTCAAATCTGCGCACAATCCCTGCCCGATCTCCAATGGGAGAGCCGGGGGGTCCACGGTGGTATTCCGAATGTTGCTGTGATTCTCCACAGCGTCACAGATTTTCGAGCGGTGGGGTACGGTACCAACATGATGCTGTGAGCGTTCGAGTTGCTGTCACGTGGTGTTTTCTTTTTCCAGTGGCAGGCGCGGTACTGGTACCTGCCGGTCCCAACTCTCGCTCAGATCCCCAATCAACCTCAAGAGTGGGGCGGTCCTTCGCGGCAGCCGTGCGGCAGACACCCACCCGACATTTCGACTTAACGGTAAAGATGCCATCACAGCCGCTGACCTCACCAATGTGGTGCGCGGGCTCGGTGCGGTTTCCGGGTATCAAAAAGGATCGACCGAAATCACGGTAGCGGATGCGTCGAGTTTCGTCGTGCCCACCTTCGCGGAGATTCAACAGTCGAATGACCCTGAAATCATGTACACCGATCCCTATTTCAATTAGTTCAACTTTTTCCGAGGACTACTGTGGGTGAGATCGTGCTTTGTGTGGAGGCAAAAACGGGAATCGGCTCATTCTGGAGAAGCCACTCAATTACACTCATGACACAGCCATGGTTCCCCTTGTCCGAACACGCAGGGTTTCGTTGAGCGCGTTGGCAGAAAGAGGACCTCCATATCGTTTTGGCTCGACGCATCAGAGAACAACACGATATTTTTCAAAAACGTGGCCCGGTCCTGGGTGCGCGGGGTTGAGAGTGAAATGACATTTCGCAGCTTGCGTACAGGCGTATGCAGTCTATGGTTGCGAGATTCGCGATTCCTATTTTCACCATGCCCACGACTACTGCAGTGGCGGCCATGGCTACGGGAGTCCGAGTTTGCCTACCACACCACCGGTTGTCTGATCGAGAACAACATATTTTAGACCCTACGCCACGCGATGCAGGTTCCATGTCGGCGCCGTCCGGCACGTTCTCGTCGGATACAACTACTCGCTGAGACCGGGAAAACCCCCACCCGACCGGGGCTCACGCGCCTATATTTTCATTACACGGCCATTACCCAGCCAACAATCTCTTCGATCATTACATTGTGCAGCGAATCGAGGGCGACAGACCACTTTGGATCCGCGGGGCCTAAGAATATATTCTTGCGCAATGGAGTGCAGACCCACGGGATCATCGTGCGAGATCACTCCCACAATCATATCGTAGTCGGCAATGTCCTGGCGCCCGACGCGTACTACAACAACCTTGTCGTCGACGAGACGGTTTCGAGTACGATCGCTCACGGCAACAATGACTGATGGTGTCGTTCAGTGGGATCCGGGTATTTCAGACCACACTACGCCCTATTGGCGCTGCTATCAGCGTTTTTTGGCAACAATCTTGGTCATCAATCGGAGGTGATCTGGGATGCTCGGTGACCAGCCCGGCCTACGAGCGGTGGTTGGATGGCGAACCGATCCGCCCGGGTTCGGCGCCGTCTGGGCTGTCGGCATCGCTGACTCCGACTCCAATATCTCCCACCCCCACCCCGACATCGACCCCGAAGCCTCCGACACCGACACCGACAATCTGAAGCCCCCGACCCCCATCTGAAACACCAATTCCGCCGACAGCGACCCCGACACCGAAGCCGCCGGGACCAACGGGCGACCCCGACACCGAAGCCGCCGGGGCCGACAGCGACACCCGACACCGAAGCCGCCGGGGCCGACGGCGACCCCGACTCCGAAGCCTCCAAAGCCGACGGCAACACCGACACCAAAGCCCTCGAACCCACCCCCACACCGACGCCGAGGCCTCCGACACCAACACCGACTCCTTCGAGCGATGAGAATGCGGACGAGCCGAAAAAGCCGAAGAAACCGAAAAAACCGAGAAAGGTGCGAGTGCCGGTTGTGGCGCATCTGACGGGTGTCGGTGGGACGCCGTGGCGCTCGGATCTGGCGATATCGAACCGTAATTCGATCGCCCAGAAGTTGGAGTTCATCTATCAGCCCGATACCGGCGCGAAAGCGTTGAGAACAAAAACATTGAAGCCGTATTCGACCTTGTTGCTCAAGGACCTGGTCAAGAATTTCTTGGGCAACGACGATGGGAAAGGCCCTCTTCAGATCGAGGTGGTCACTGACGGTACGGATGCGCCCTCGGTGATTTCTCGCACGTATGCTGCGCGGGAATTCGGAAATCTCGGCTCGGGTCTTCCGGCGGACGTCGAGCTGTCTACGGGCTCATTCACGATGCCAGGGCTCTACCACGACAAGAAGTACAGGTCGAGCATCGCTGTGATGGCCGGCGAGGACGAGGATGTTTCGGCGCATTTCCAGCTGTATCGAGGGCTCCGGGGTGGAGTCAGCGGACTGGTGAAACGAGATATCAAGGCTGGATCCCTCGGTCAGTGGTCGGTCGAGAAGCTCTTCCCAGGCGAGATGCGCGAAGGTGAACCGATGACAGTCAAGGTCATCCTGTCCCAACCCGGCATAGCCTTCGCTACGATTACCGATAACAAATCGACTGACTCCGTGGTGTACCTCGGCAAGCGGACCGCGAATTCGTGGGTTGTCCCGGTGGTGGCACACGTTCCCGGAAAAGACAACACCCTTTGGAATTCCTCCGTAACCCTGTGGAACGGAAACTCGGCGAATTCGGAGATCGAACTCGAGTACCTTCCCGCAAACACGGACAATCTGTCAGGCGGCGTCGATGCGGCCCCATTCCTGCTCGGGGGGTACGACACATACTCGCTGAATGACGTCCTCAAGAAACGATTCGGAATCGAGAACGGCAAGGGCGTTCTCATCGTGACGGCATCAAAGCCGATTACGGTGACATCTAGGGTGTGGACGGACGGCTTCAAAGGTGGGACCTCGGGGAATGGTGTACGCACCGTCCATGAGTCGGAGCTCATGGATGGGGAGGTCGTGCTGCCGGGGGTCAGAATGCTCAACGGCTTCCGCACGAACGTCGGAGTCGTCACAGGTGAAGCGTGGGCGACGGTCGAGTTCAGGCTTCGTGATGCAGACGGACTCCTCCTGGCCAAGAAATTCCTGGAGATACCTCCACGGACCCTCAAACAGCTCTCGATACAGAGTTGTTCGGCAAGAAGTTGAAAACAATACCGGATCCCGTTGGGTCGTGGTGGTGACGAGCGGAACGGAATTCCTCGCGTATCTGACGGTGATTGACGGCACGTCGCAGGATCCACTCTTCGTGATGGCTTGTTCCAATGTTGCTCGAGGGTGAGAGTCCTCTTGGCGGCTCCCCCAATACGGCTCTTCGTTGGGTCAATTCTTCACTGTGACTGCCCTCAAAAGATGGCGGAATCAATGGCACTGTACGATGCGGAGATTGTTTTTCACTCGAGGGACCGGTGGCTTGCGATGCCGGAAGACGAACTGAATATGATCGAGGCGGCGGAAGAGTTCTCGGACAATCAAATACGTCGGGTCATCGGGCCCGGCGTCGGGGGACAGAGCCACCTACCTGGCACGCACCATCGGAGGGGTGGCACCTGCTAGCTCTGAAACTGTGATGTGACGTCCAAACAAGGGTCGATGACTGTGGTCCCGCAATGGGTACCCAATGCATTGAGAGTGTAAGCAAGGTCCTCAATCCCGCGTGCCCAGCGCACGACTCAGATATTGAGTGATAACGACGTGTGGGGTTCCTGTAGGCACCCATACATATGCTTCTCGCCATATTGGTGCATCGGGCTGGCCGTACGGGAAAAACCTTTCAAATCCTTGAAAAAGGAGTCGGCTTGTCCGTTTCGGTGACATGGAATGTGATTGTGAGAGGATCCCACAACACACCCGAATCCGTTGCAATTGTCGACAATCCGTCCGGATGATCCGCGCATCTGGTTCAATTCTGACAACGTTCCCCTAGGGTAAAAAGGGAACGATCCTGCTTACGCGGACATCGTCGACAAATATGAAGGTGAGAGCGACGCAATTTCACTGGCTCTGGAGGGTCTTGCAACGAGCAACGCATCCAAATGTTCGCAAGCCGCCGGCTACTGTTGATGACACCTACAGGCCGGAGGCTGGGTATAAAGAGGTGGGATACGTTGACTCGATATCGTTGGTGTTCGAATACCCTGCGTGAACTAAAGTGCCGCCGAGAAGGTGGAGTTGAGCTCGAAGTACAGAGTTTCTGCGAAGTTAGCACTTGAATGACCCGGTTTCGGGCGTAAGACATTGCTTTGTTCGGCATGAGACCTTCCTGAGCCCAGCTGCTTTTGCCTACATCGCAAGCGCGCTTGCAATCGAGGGGGAACTTGGGGTCAGTTTAGAGCTGCAGAAAGCGCAGAATGTCCTCCAGAACGGAAGGAAGCTCGGAGATGATGGTCGAAAGTTAGTGAATTTTGGTTGTATTCTACCAAGGTTAATTTCCAGACCCTGCCCTTCCTGATGCTGGGGAGTTCACGCCACTTACAGTGGGACTTTGCGGCGATAAAGTACTTCACCCAAAACCTGCACAGGGACGGGCGGTTCGTAAGGTCTCGGCGACAAGGGTCGCCAAAATAATGGGTCCTGCAGATGAAAGTGCTTCCCGGCTTGGCTATCAAAAGTACACACTTTCGGCTGCCGAAGTTTTCCTACCCGCCCGCGTCCCATTTCAATGACCCTAACGTACAGTGGCTTGGGAGACCTCTCCCCTGCGGTGCATTTTGGGCAAAGGAGGCACTGGCAGACTGAGGGCGCTGATCCTTTATCCTCCCTCGTACACTTTGATCCGGACAAGACAGCCCAGTCTCTCCGGGTCACCAACAATGCCTCCACGGCCCTTTTGGACAAGAACTGGAATGGTACATAGAAGTAGTCCTGGGCTGCTGGGCTCTTTTGTTATCGACGCTTGGTTCTACAACGGCCCGGTCGCGGGGGCATTTTGGCCCCCTCCAGGTACTACTTCACGATTTGGCTGAGGAGATGACCCGTTGATTATGAGAGGGGGTTACTTATCTTTTCTATTCTCTTCGGTTTACCCAGGATCATTATTTCAGGCAGACAGTGTCGACGAACTCGGTCCTTTTCACTCCCATTGGATCTGGCACCCAAGACCACGACTTGGCTTTATCTTTGGTTTTCAGATAGCCTCTCGCGCGGAATGCGCAGGAGTATCCCAGCCGGTGAACGTCCGGGTACTTCCCTAGGGGCAACATCGTTACAGGGGCAAGATTATTTTTTTTAAGGACACCAATGAGGGGACATCGTGTTTTTTCGGGGTAATACTGAGAACATTTACGACCCCAACCAAAACATCCGCGATTATGTCCATCTGAAACCAGATGTGTTTTTGATCAGGGACCGGTTCGAACAATGTTTCCGCGATCCGTTTCCTGATCCACAGGGGATAAGTAAAGCCTGTCTACGACGGCCCTCAAACGGTCATCCACGGCTCCAATGATGCAGGGATCTATCAAATCGATAGGCCACCATTTTGTACTGCGGAATGGCTCCTAGCCAAGCGGATATCCAGGTTCTCTGGCCCGGACGGAGCCCCAGGCTACGGTTCATAGGAGGACCCGGCTACGAGTCCTACGCCGACGGCTACAATTCGGACCATCAGCGATTGTGGGGAATGGCTTTTAAGACCCCCATTGGGAGTTGCCAAAACGCGCGGCATTGATCGAAAGCCAGTGGCGCACCGAAATCCAAGGTCAATCCGGTTCAGGCAGACCAAAAATTTAGACTAGCGATCTTTGTCTCCGGAACTAACGGGAAGAGGGGCGGAAATATTCTTATTTCGGACCGGTAGCCGGACGAGATCTGATCGTTGCCGTCACTGATGATCGATCGATGATGTTTGTTTCTTGGTTTCCGGAAAACGATGCACCCTGCGCCTACCTTGCTCCACCTCTGGATGTTTGGGCCGCCGGCTTTCTCCGATTTCAGTACCTAAAGATGGCCGGTATCTGGCTCGGAATATTCAAATTTTCGGGCACTGGCAGTCAGTTAGATTCTCGATTGACTCTTGGGGGACATGCCGTTTTCCAGAAGGGAAGTCCCGGGTGTATCCGGGCTCAATGGCTAGTGGGATTTGCTGGCCTTTTTCTCGGCATGGCATCAGCAACCTGAATATTGATTTGCGATGGCCGATTCCACTATCGGTTCAGTGTTGTGAATCAACTTCCCTGGGGCGTCGAGCTAGGCACCTATGTGACTCTTGTTACTGTGGTTTAGACCGACGTGTCCTAGAATCTGAATATCGGCACTCGATCTCACGTTCACGTGCGACGTTGCCGGTTGGAGGGGGCGAACACACGTTTCTCTTCTGGGGTCGAGTTCTGTTCCGACTCCCGCCTGTTAACTTCCTTCAAAAGGAGCCCGGTTGAGGTGCGCCCGAATTGAGAAGTCCCGTTCCGCGGGGAGACTCGCTGAGGATGGTGATTCCGGCAGAACTTGGAGGGCGCAACAATGATCTCGAGGGCACCATTTCCTGATTTTCCCATTCCAATGTTTTGGAGCCAGGGCGTTCAACGTAGCTGGTCTTCTTGATCGGGCGTCGCCGCCAACCTTCCCGCTCCGCACAATCACCTACCTGATCTCCAATGGAGCGCCGGGGTTGACGGCGGCATTCCGTAGGTACCTGTGATCCACAGCGTTACGGATTTGGAGCTGTGGGAAACGGCACGACGGATGACGCCGACCGTTTCAAGCCCCGTCAACGCCCCGCCCTCCAGCGGAGGCGCGGCGCAGAGGCGCGGCCCGTGCCAGGCTCCTCAATCAACCTCAAGAGTGGGGCGGTCCTTCGCGGGTGGCGGTGCCGTGAGCACCACCTGAATTTCGACCTCAACGGTAACCCAGTGACTTACCAACGAGGTGTGTGGTTCGATGTGGAATTGGGGTATAAAAAAGGCAAATTAATGCAGTATATGGGTCGAGTTTCGTCGTTCCAACCTTTGCAGAGATTCAGCAGACGAATGACCCCCAGGGACGTACACCGACCCCTATTTCAATCAGACCTGGGCTAGTGGGTGAAATCGTGCGGTCTCGTGGAAAAAGCGGGAATCCAGCCGCGATTCCTGGAGAAGAAGCCCAACTTCACGTATGACCCAAACATGAATCCACTTGTCCGAACTCAGGGGTTTCGTTCGAGCCAGTTGGGATCGAGGACCTCCATGTCGGATCGCCTTGACGCATCAGACAACAACACAATCCTGATCAAAAACTGGCCTGGGCCTGGGTCTCGTGGCCTCGAGAGTCAGATGACGTTTCGCAGTCACGTGCAGACTTACGAAGCTCTACTGTTGCGAGATTCGCGACTCCTATTTTGACTTGGCGCTCGTACTGCGGCAGTGGGCGGCCACCGGTAGGGAGTCGAGTTTGCCACCCACACTACCGGTTGTCTGGTTGAAAACAACATTTTTTCAACCTTGCGCCACGCGATGATGCTTCATATCGGTGCGAGCGGAAATGTCCTCGGATACAATGACTCGCCGAGACCCGACTATTCCTCACCCGACTTGGGTCAGCGCCCATGTTTCGATTGCACGGTCATTATCCATCCAACAATCTTTTCGAAGGCAACATTGTGCAGCGAATCGATGTGACGACCCACCTAGCTACCGCTGGGGACCTGGAAATGCATTTCTACGCAATGGTGTGCAGACCCATGGGCTCAACGTACGAGACCACTCCCACTATCAGATCGTCATTGGAAATATCCTGGCGCCTGACGCGTACTACAACAACCTTGTGGTTGACGAGTCGGTTTTGAACACCAGCCTGCGATGTAACTATGACGATGCCTGCTGTTCAGGGGACCCGGGCATTTTTTTTTTTTTTTTTTTTTCATGGTACTACTTGGCAGCGCGTCCAGCCTTTTTTGGCTCCCAGTCTTGGCCGTCAATCGGAGGTGACCTGGGGAGGACGCGCGGCTAATCCCGCAAAGGACCGTCGCGCTTGGCATCCCGACGCCTGAGCCCAGTTCGGGTGTGGATAAGATTTTTATTGACGCGCGGGGAATCTGGAGACGTGCAGCGGCTGGTCGATCGTGAATGGCTGAATCGTCGCCGCTGAATGGAGCGGAAGGCTTGACCTTCAACTGAATTAGACTCCGCTCAAATCTCGTCGTACGGAGACGTCGAACCCGCTGTCGCAGCTTCTTGGTATAGTGGTGCACTGGGTAACCGGATGGAGAAAACTCGGCTGTTCCTCTGCGCCGACAAGGGTCCCAATGACTCTTGGTGCCACAGCCGGCGTCTCGGTGGCGGATTAAGCGTTTTCAGGACGCTTATGATAGGCACTTTTATCTGCCTTTCTCCACCCGCTGTCAGTGCCTCCAATTTTTATGGGCTCCTGGCCTCTAGTGCGGTATCCCGGATGTTCCCGCCCTCTACAGCGTTTTGGATTTCCGGGCGCTGGGTGACGGCACTGAAGGTGCGGGGCTTTCCAAGCTGCTATTGACGCACTGCCATCAGGAGGAGGTGCCGTGTCGGTGCCCCTATGCGCCTATCTTCTCAGGTCCGGGATGTTGCTCCGCGACGGAGCCGACATTCGTCCCGGGGGAGCGTGGCACACGCGAATAAAATCGATCTAAAAAATGCGTTGAGGCCATCACGGCTGTCATATGACTTTCGAGGCGCGCGGGTCGATGCGGTTTCCGGGTATCAAAAGGGTTCGACCGAAATCACGTTAGCGGATGCTTTGAGTTTCGTGGCGCCCACGTTTGCGGAGATACACCATACTAATGATCCCGAGATCATGTACACCGATCCCGATTTCTACGAGTTCTGGGCCCCAGTTTACCGTGTGGGAGATACCTGCAGAGGGCGGGCAAAGACGCAAATTGACTGATCTGGAGAAGCCACTCAACTTTTCACACTTCCTGGATATGAAAAGTTCCCAAACGCAGGGTTTTCTTAGAGCACGTTGGAGTCGAAAAAAACGAATCGATCGTCTCGACTCGATCGGACAACCACACAATATTCTTCAAAAACGTGGCAGGGGGCTTGGGCTCCGCGGGGTTGGAGAGTCTAGTTACAATGCGTAGTCATCTCTATACCGCCGCAGTCTATGGGTGCGAGATTCGGGATTCCTATTTTCACCACGCTGATGACTACGGCAGCGGCGGCCACGCAGATGGGTCTAGTTTGCCGCCCACTAGTGGGAACTGTTTGGTGGAAAACAACATCTTTTTGACTCTACGCCACGCGCCGATATGGACCATCATCGCGTGGCGTAGAGTCGAAAAGATGTTGTTTTCCACCAAACAGTTCGTGGTGTGGGCGGCAAACTCGACCCCGTATCCGTGGCCACCACTGCCGTAGTCATGAGCGTGGTGAAAATAGGAATCCCGAATCTCGCACCCATAGACTGCGGCGGTATAGAGATGACTACGCATTGTCATTTGACTCTCAACCCCGCGGACCCAAGCCCATGCCACGTTTTTGAAGAATATTGTGTGGTTGTCCGATGCGTCGAGACGATCGATATGGAGGTCCTCGACTCCAACGTGCTCTAAGAAACCCTGCGTTCGGACACGGGGACTCATATCCGGGTCGTATGAAAAGTTGAGTGGTTTCTCCAGAATCAGTCGATTTCCGTCTTTGCCCACTACACGCAGGATCTCTCCCACGGCGTCCTGGGCCCAGAACTGGTTGAAATCGGGATCGGTGTACATGATCTCGGGATCATTGGTCTGTTGTATCTCCGCAAACGTGGGCGCCACGAAACTCGAAGCATCCGCTAACGTGATTTCGGTCGAACCCTTTTGATACCCGGAAACCGCATCGACCCACGCGCCTCGTTGGTATGTGACAGCCGTGATGGCCTCAACGCCGTTTAGGTCGAATTTCAGGTGCGTGTGCGCCGCTCCGCTCCCACGAAGAACGGCTCCGTCGCGGAGCAGAATTCCGGACCTGAGAAGATAGGCGCCGGCGGGCACCAACACGGCACCTCCTCCTGATGGCAGTGCGTCAATAGCAGCTTGGAAAGCCCCGGCGTCGTCGGTCGTGCCGTCACCCAGCGCCCCGAAATCCAAAACGCTGTGGATCACGGGAACATCCGGGATACCGCCATCAACCCCAGGAGCCCATAGAAGATTGGAGGCACTGACAGCAGATCCAGGGGGGTTCGTGGAAACGCCCATCATAAGCGTCCTGAAAACGCTTAATCCACCACCCAACGCCGGTATGGCACCAAGAGTCATTGAGACTATTGTCGCACCGAGGAACAGCCGAGTTTTCTCCATCCGGTTACCCAGTGCACCACTATACCAAGAAGCTGCGACAGCGGGTTCAACATCTCCGTACGACGAGATTTGAGCGGAGTCAATTCAGTTGAAGGTCAAGCCTTCCGCTCCATTCAGCGGCGACGATTCAGCCATTCACAATCGACCAGGCACTCACGTCTCCAGATTCCACGCCGTCAATAAAAATCTTATCCACACCCGAACTGGGCTCAGGCGTCGGGATGCCAGAATCCCAACGGTCCTTTGCGGGATTGGCGACCGTGCTCCCCAGGTCACCTCCGATTGACGGCCAAGACTGGGAGCCAAAAAAGGCTGGACGCGCTGCCAAGTAGTACGAAGCCGGGATTGTATGGTCCGGAATGCCCGGGTCCCACTGAACGGCGCCATCGTCATAGTTGCCGTGAAGGAGGGTGTTCAAAACCGACTCGTCAACCACAAGGTTGTTGTAGTACGCGTCAGGCGCCAGGACATTTCCAATGACGATCTGATCGTGGGAGTGGTCTCGTACGTTGAGCCCATGGGTCTGCACACCATTGCGTAGAAATGCATTTCCAGGTCCCCCCGGGCCCCAGTGGTCCGTCACATCGATTCGCTGCACAATGTTGCCTTCGAAAAGATTGTTGGATGGATAATGACCGTGCAACGAAACATCGGCGCTGACCCAAGTCGGGTGGGGATTAGTCGGGTCTCGCGAGTAGTTGTATCCGAGGACATTTCCGCTCGCACCGATATGAAGCATCATCGCGTGGCGCAAGGTTGAAAAAATGTTGTTTTCAACCAGACAACCGGTAGTGTGGGTGGCAAACTCGACTCCGTAGCCATGGCCGCCACTGCCGTAGTCGTGGGCATGGTGAAAATAGGAGTCGCGAATCTCGCAACCATAGACTGCATAAGTCTGCACGTGACTGCGAAACGTCATCTCACTCTCGACGCCACGGACCCAGGCCCAGGCCGCGTTTTTGATCAGGATTGTGTTGTTGTCTGATGCGTCAAGGCGATCGACATGGAGGTCCTCGATCCCAACTCGCTCAACGAAACCCTGAGTTCGGACAAGTGGATTCATGTTTGGGTCATACGTGAAGTTGAGCGGCTTCTCCAGAATGAGCTGATTCCCGCTTTTTCCCACGACCCGCACGATTTCACCCACGGCGTCCTGAGCCCAGGTCTGATTGAAATAGGGGTCGGTGTACATCTTTTCGGGGTCATTCGTCTGCTGAATCTCTGCGAAGGTTGGAACGACGAAACTCGACCCATCTGCTACCGTGATTTTGGTCGACCCCTTTTGATACCCCAAAACCGCATCGACCCACACGCCTCGTTGGTAAGTCACAGCAGTGATGGCATCTTTACCGTTGAGGTCGAAATTCAGGTGGGTGTCCGCCGCACCGCTACCGCGAAGGACCGCCCCACTCTTGAGGTTGATTGAGGACCTGAGCAGGTAGGTGCCGGCCGGCACCAGCACCGCGCCTCCGCTGGAGGGCAGGGCATCGACGGCGGCCTGAAAGGCACCGGCGTCATCCGTCGTACCGTTCCCCACAGCTCCAAAATCTGTGACGCTGTGAATCACAGGAACATTCGGAATTCCGCCGTCAACCCCGGCACTCCATTGGAGATCGGGTAGGGATTGGGCGAAAACGGGAAGATTGGCGGCGAACCCAATCAAGAAGATCAAGGCCACGTTGAACGCCCTGCCTCCAAAACAATGGATGAAGAAATCAGGAAATGGTGTCCTCGAGATCATTGTTGCGCCCTCCAAGTTCTGCCGGACTCACCGTCCTCGGCGAGTCTCCTCACGGAACGAGACCTCTAATTTCGGGCGCACCTCAACCGGGCTCCTTTGAAAGGAAGTTAACGGCCCAGAGTCGGAACAGAACTCGACCCCAGAAAAGGAACTGTGTTTGCGCCCTCCAACCGGCACGACGTCACACGTGACCGTGAGATCGAGTGCCGATATTCAGATACTAGGGCACGTCGTTCTAAACTACTGTGACTAGAGTCACATAGGTGCCTAGCCGACACCCCAGGGAAGTTGATTCACAACACTGAACCGATAGTGGAATCGGCCATCGCGATCAATATTCAGGTTGTTGATGCCATGCCCAGAAAAAGGCCAGCAAATCCCACTGGTCAGGAAACCGGGTGCGCAATGGACTTCCCTTCTGGAAAACGGCATGTCCCCCAAGAGTCAATCGAGTATCTTGCTGACTGCCAGTGCCCGAAAAGCCGAATATTCCAAGCCAGATACCGGCCGTCTTTAGGTACTGAAATCGGGGAAAGCCGACGGCCCGAGGTTCGCCAAGTGAGAAAGTACACCCGGGCACATCGTTTTCCGGAAACACGAAACGAACCTCGTGGATCGATCATGAGTGACGGCAACGATCAGATCTCGGCCCTACCGTCCGAATAGAGTACTTCGGCCTTTCCTCTGCGCCCGATCCGGAGACATAGATCGCATGTATTAGATTTCCGTCTGCCTGAGACGGGGTGACCTCGATTTCGGTGCGCCACTGACCTTCGATCAAAGCAGCACGTGCGGCCAGCTCCCAGTGGCCTTTGAGCCAATCCCCACAATCAGTGTATGGATCCGAGTTGTAGCCGTCCACGTAGGACTCATAGCCAGGTCCTCCTATGAAACCGAAGCTTGGGATTTCCAGGCCAGAGCACCTGGATATCCGCTTCGCTGGCACCGTTTTGCAGTGCAAAATGTCCGCCTGTCGATTCCAGGATTCCTGCATTCAATGAACCTTTAACGATCGACACGTTGGGCCGTCGTAGATGGGCTTCCCTCTACTGTGGATCAAGGAGCGAATCGTGGCGACATTGGTCGTGTCGAATCGATCTCTGACCAAGAACACATCTGGTTTCAAATGGACAAAATCGCGGATGTAGGAGTGGACGTGGTTGGGGTTGTAGACGTTCTCAGTATCGCCCGAAACAACGGTGTATTCATTGGTGTCCTTGTAGTGAAATAATCTCACCCCTGATAACGATGTTGTCCCGGCCAACTGCCCAGACGTTCTCCGTCTGGATACTCCAGCGCATTCCGCGCGGGATCTGTGAAAACCGAGTTTTGACCCCCATCGTGGTCTGGAGTGCTCGATCCAATGGGAGAAAAAAGGACCGAGTTCGCCGAGACTGTCTGCCTGAAATAGACGTCTTGGTAAACCGACGGAGAAGACAGGTAGTTCCCCCCCTCATGATCAGCGGGTCATCTCCTCGCCAAATTGTGAAGTGGTTCTGGCCTTCGCCAAAGTGCCCGGCGACCGGGCCGTTGTAAAACCATGAGTGGATGACATCGGAGCCCGTGCTCCAGGAACTTCTGCTATGTACCATTCCGATCTTGTCGAAACGGGCTGTCAGAGACATCCCCGCCTGATGCCGGAGATTGGGCCGTCCTACTCGGATCGTAGTGCACAAGGGAAATGAACGAGGGCCCCTGAGTCTGCCAGTGCCACCTCTGCCCAAAGTCATTCGCCAGGCGGTTTCCGAGCCACTGTGCGACCGGATCGTTGAAATGGGACGCGAGCAGGAAAAACCCTCCAGCCGAGAGCGTGTACTTCGTGTATCCCTCCTCAAAGGCGACGTCATCCCCCGGGCCCCTGACGAAGCCGCCTCGCGTCGGGGAGAGCTTTTGGCCGCCCACTTCGTGAGATTCTGCGTGAAGCTGCTTTTTGCCGCAAAGTCCATGTCGGTGGCATAGCTCCACATCAAAAAGGGCAGGGTCTGGAAATTGCCCTGATACATATATGACCGAAACCCGCCGTCGCCCCTAACCTCGTCGCCAAGCTCCTGCAGATTCTGAAGTACGTTCTGCGCCATCCGAAGCTCAGAACTGACGTCCGGCTCACCCTCGATTGCAAGCACGCTTGCGATGTACGCAAACGAGCTACACGGAAGGTCTCATGCCAAACGAAGCGATGTCTTACACCCGAACTTCTGTTATTCAGTGCTCGCTCCGCAGGGCCTCGATCTTCGAGATCAGATCGCCTTCTCGGCGGCATCAAGGTAGTCGTAGCACCAGTCGAACACCAGCGAAATCGAGTCGACGTATCCCGCGTCCTTCACCCCCCGGGCTGTAAGCGTAATCAACAGTAGCCGCAGCTTGCGAACACTTCGCAGCGTTGTTGGTCGCAAGACCCTCCACCGCGAGTGAAATAGCGTCGGTCTCACCTTTGTATTTGTCGACGATACCCGCATAAGCAGGATCGTTCCATCGGAGCCGGAGATCAACGTTGTCGGAATTGAACCAAAGGCGCGGATGATCGGGACGGATCACCGACAGAGGCAGCGGGTTCGGGTGTGTCGTAGGATCTTCTCGCAATCACATTCCATGTCACCGAAAGCCAACACGGCGACTATCGCACCAAGGATTTGAAAGGTTTTTCCCATACGGTTAACCCAATGCACCAATATAGCAAAAAGCATATGTATGGGTGCCTACAGGAACGCTACACGTCGTTATCACTCAATATCTGAGTCGTGCGCTGGGCACGCGTGATCGAGGACCTTGCTTACACTCTCAATGCATTGGGTCTCATTCCCGGACCGGAGCCACGAATTCGTGCTTTGGATGTCACGTCACGGTTTCAGAGCTAGCAGGTGCCACCCCTCCGATGGTGCGTGCCAGGTAGGTGGCTCTGTCCCCAGACGCCGGGCCCTATGACCCGACTTATTTGATTGTCCGAAGACCTTCGCCGCCTCGATCATATTCAGTTCGTCTTCCGGCATCGCAGGCCACCGGTCCCTCGAGTGAAAATCAATCTCGCATCGTACAGTGCCATTGATTCCGCCATCTTCCAATGGTATTCACAGTGAAGAATTGACCCAACGAAGAGCCGTATTGGGGGAGCCGCCAAGAGGACTCTCACCCTCGAGCAACATTGGCAACCCCTCTAACGAGCCATTACAAACAACGGATCCTGCGAGGTGCCGTCGATCACCGTAGATATGCCAGGAACTCCGTTCCGCTTGTTACCACAAGCGACCCCACCGGATCGGGCAAGGTCTTCAATTTCTTCCGAACAAGGCCCTGCATCGAGAGCTGTTTGAGTGTCCGCGGCGGAACATCGAGGAACTTCCTGCGCCAACACGATTCCGTCGGCATCACGGAGTCTGAACTCCACCGTCGCCCAGGCCTCGCCGGTCACCACTCCGACGTTGGTGCGGAATCCGTTGAGCATCCTGACACCGGGCAGCACGACCTCGCCATCGACGAGTTCCGATTTGTGAACGGTTCGCACGCCGTTTCCGGAGGTCCCACCATTGGCGCCGTCCGTCCAAACCCTTGAGGTCACCGTGATCGGTTTGTGGCGGTAACCACAAGAACGCCCTTGCCGTTGGTGGATTCCAAACCGCTTTCGCAACACATCATCTAGCGAGAAGGTGTCGTACCCGCCGAGCAGAAATGGCGCGGCAGCGACGCCGCCCGTCAGATTGTCGGTATTTGCGGGAAGGTACTCGAGTTCGATCTCCGAATTCGCCGAGTTGCCATTCCAGAGCGTCACGGAGGAACTCCACAACGTGTTGTCCTTGCCCGGGATATGGGCCACCACCGGGACGACCCACGACTTCGCAGTCCGCTTTCCGAGGTATACAGCGGAATCGGTCGATTTGTTGTCCACGAGCGTGGCAAAGGCGATGCCCGGTTGCGACAGGATGACCTTGACGGTCATCGGTTCGCCATCCCGCATTTCGCCGGGGAAGAGCTTTTCTACCGACCACTGGCCGAGGTTTCCCCGCTTTGATCTCACGTTTCACCAGCCCGCTGACCCCACCACGGAGCCCTCGATACAGCTGGAAATGCGCGGAGACGTCCTCGTCCTCTCCAGCCATCACCGCGATACTCGATCGGTATTTCTTGTCGTGGAGGAGTCCCGGCATCGTAAACGAGCCGGTCGAGGGTTCGACATCTGCCGGAAGACCCGAACCGAGATTGCCGAAGTCCCGCGCCGCGTAGGTGCGCGAGATCACCGAGGGAGCTTCCGTGCCGTCGGTAACCACCTCGATCTGAAGGGGCCCTTTGCCATCCTCGTTGCCCAAGGAAGTTCTTGACCATGTCTTTGAGCAACAAGGTCGAAAACGGCTTCAAAACACGCGTTTTCAACGCTTTCTTGCCCGAATCCGGCTGGTAGAGAACTCCAACTTCTGGGCGATCGAATTTCGGTTGGTCATAGCCACGTCGGAACGCCACGGTGTACCACCCACACCCGTGAGGTGCGCCACAACGGGCACTCTCACCTTCTTCGGCTTTTTCGGTTTCTTCGGCTTCTTCGGCTCCTCCGCTTCGTCTTCCTCGTTGGTGTCGGCGTCGGTGTCGGAGGCCTCGGCGTAGGTGTCGGAGTCGGCTTCGGGGGTTTCGGTGTCGGGGTCGCTGTCGGTTTTGGCGATTTCGGCGTCGGTGTCGCCGTTGGGCCAGGCGGCTTCGGCGTCGGTGTTGCGGTGGGTCCAGGTGGCTTCGGCGTCGGGGTCGCCGTCGGGCCTGGAGGCTTCGGTGTCGGGGTCGCTGTCGGCGGCTTTGGTGTTGGCGTCGGGGTCGGGGGCTTCGGTGTCGGTGTCGCTGTCGGAGGCTTCGGGGTCGGTGTCGGGGTGGGGGTAGGAGGTTTTGGGGTCGGAGTCGGGGTTGCCGACGGTCCAGGCGGCGCCGAACCCGGCGGAATCGGTTCGCCGTCCGACCACCGCTCATAGGCCGGGTTGGTCATCGAGCATCCCAGATCACCTCCGATTGATGGCCACGATTGAGAGCCGAAAAACGCCGGACGAACGCCAAGTAGTACGAATCGGGAATGGTGTGGTCCGAAATGACTGGATCCCACTGAACGGCACCATCGTCATAGTTGCCATGAACGAGAGTGTTCAAAACAGACTCGTCGACGACAAGGTTGTTGTAGTACGCGTCGGGCGCCAGGACATTGCCGAATACGATCTGATCGTGGGAGTGATCTCGTACGATGATCCCGTGGGTCTGGACGCCATTGCGCAAGAACGTGTTGCCCGGCCCCGCGGGACCCCAGTGGTCTGTCGCCATCGATTCGCTGCACAATATTGCCCTCGAAGAGATTGTTGGACGGGTAATGGCCGTGTAACGAAATATCGGCGCTGACCCAGGTCGGGTGGGGGTTTTCCCGGTCTCGCGAGTAGTTGTATCCGACGACATTGCCGTTCGCGCCGACATGGAGCATCATCGCGTGGCGCAGGGTCGAAAATACGTTGTTTTCGATCAGACAACCGGTGGTGTGATATCCAGGCTCGACTCCGTAGCCATGGCCACCGCTGCCGTAGTCGTGGGCATGGTGAAAATAGGAGTCGCGAATCTCGCAGCCATAGACTGTATTCGCCTTACATGACTGCGAAATGTCATTTCGCTCTCGACCCCACGGACCCAGGACCCAGGCCGACGTTTTTGAAGAAGATCGTGTTGTTGTCTGAAGCGTCGAGCCGAACGATATGGAGTCCTCGACCCCAACGCGTTCGACGAAACCCTGAGTATCGGACCCGGGGATTCATGTCTGGGTCATACGTGAAGTTGAGTGGCTTTTCCAGAATGAGCGGATTTCCGTTTTTCCCCACGACCCGCACGATCTCACCCACGGCATCCTGGGCCCAGGATTGATCCCAATAGGGATCGGTATACATGATTTCGGGGTCGTTCGTCTGTTGAATCTCCGCAAAGGTGGGCACGACAAAACTCGACGCATCCGCTACCGTGATTTCGGTCGATCCTTTTTGATATCCGGAAACCGCATCGATCCAGACACCACGCTGGTATGTCACAGCTGTGATGGCTCTTTACCGTTGAGGTTGAAATTCAGATGGGTGTCTGCCGCACCGCTCCCGCGAAGGACCGCCCCACTCTTGAGATTGATTGAGGATCTGAGCAGGTAGGTGCCGGCGGGTACCAACACCGCGCCTCCACTGGAGGGCAGGGCATTGACAGCGGACTGAAACGCGCCGGCGTCATCGTCGTACCATTCCCCACCGCTCCAAAATCCGTGACGCTGTGAATCACGGGTAACATCCGGAATACCGCCGTCGACCCCGGCTCTCCATTGGAGATCGGGCAGGGATTGTGCGAAGATAGGAACACTGGCGACGGCGCCCGTCAAGAAGATCAGAGCTACCTTGAGCGCTCTGGCTCCGAAACCCCCGACGGAAAACCAAGAACAAGAACTGGTGCCCTCGAAATCATTGTTGCGCCCTCCAAGTTCTGCCGGAATCACCCTCTTCGGCGAGTATCCTCACGGAACCGGACCTCTCGATTCGGGCGCACCTCAACCGGGTTCCTCTGAAAGGAAGTTTACAGCCGAGAGTCGGACCAGAACTCGACCCCAGAAAAGAAACTGTGTTTGCGCCCTCCAACCGGCACGACGTCGCACGAGACCGTGCGATCGAGTGCCGATATTCAGATTTAGGGCACGTCGGCATAAACCTCAGTGACAAGAGTCACATACCGTTTGGGAAAACTGTCTTGATCTAATCTCAGTTTTCGGTCACGGTGAGAAATGCGGGCCAGTTTTTCTTTCTATCCGGGTATCGTCCGCTAAACCGCGGGCTCTCCACATCGCCTAACGGCGAGGGACTCAACCATCCCCAAACGCGCCTTGAGATCGTGTTACTGGGCGTGTTCTTCTGCGCTTCCGATGAATTGGGATACTGCCTGAAATATCGGCAAGCGCAACCATCAGGAACAGACAGTATGAGAAAAAGAGAATTGATGAAAATCTGATAAGTGACGTGGATTCGAGACCGCCAAACACCAGGTACTGGACGCTCAGCGCAGCGGCTGCGGCGAATTCCGGCGCTTTCGTCGCGCGATAAATTTTGGCGGCGCGACGCAAGAGGAGCAGCAAGATAGACGTGTGAAGCACCAACCCCACGATCCCTAGCGCGAGCCAAAGATCAATATATGTGGAATGGGCTGATCCGGCCAGCCAACCGGTGGCAGCTTCAATGTCGCCGGTATTGTCGGGGCGCCAAACCCCCTCGTATCCATATCCTAGGAGCGGACGCTCCTTGATGTAACTCATGCACTCAACCCATAGCGGAATCCTACCGGTGAGCTCAGTCATTCCCTCGGGATCTCGCCCTGAAGCCTTGGCAACGGGGTCAATCGAAAACCCATATGCCAATCCGAGGAGGCCTATGATCAAAGCGACCATCACTCCCAGGTAAACAAACCGCAGTCTCCCTCCGGTCGAGAACCGGAAGAACAAATACACAGTGATTCCGGCAAGAAAACCCGCCAGCGATGTCAGTGATTGGGTGAGGAGGAGAAACGTAATTCCGTACAACGCACCAAACCGAAAGAGGAACTTGTACCTGTCTGCTGAATGGATTGCGGCGATAGAAGTAAGAGCGAACACCGCACATAGCTGCCCCTCGCCGTTGGGTCCGAGGTTCCCTGAAAACCGGTACCACGAGTTAAAAGGGGTAAAGCTCCCATGGGCGACCTCAGAAAGAAAACCGACTGTCAGTTGTATGCCTGCAGAGAACACGATCAGGTGCAGTAATACATGCCCCGGCCATTTGACTGTCGTTCCATATGCCGCCGCGAACATCAGAAACAAAATGATGAGGCGACGAAATGCCAGCGACGGGTTGTTGGACCACTGAACACTCAGAGAATCCAAGTGCTCATCGCGGCACACGCCGCGAGTATTGGGGGATGCCATCTCACGCGCCAGCCTTTCGCTGTCACGAAGAACATCGCTCCAAGGAGGCCCAACACAGGAATCGACACCTGGCGCCGAAGGACACTAGCTTCCCCCGAGCCCTCCACGAAACGATCGGGAACATGCACCATGCTGAACTGCGTGAGAACCAACAGAACCGAGACAACCACGATCCAGAGCCACGGGATCTTCGTTTGAACTGATTTGCCGCCATAAGGCTGCCTATTCGACGTCATTTTCTCCTCAGTTGGGATCAGGCCGGCGCGACTCACTTGTTACTACTTTATTCTATGGCACAACCATTACGGCAGCGGCTCTCACACCATCAATTCTGGCGAAATCACCTCGGGAATATTAGCTCGCGCCGGTGCCTTTGAAAACCGCCGGAACGGTCTTCAGGAGAATATCGAAATCCATGAAAGCGACCAATTGTCAATGTATTCGAGGTCGAGCTCCATCCAATGATCGAAATCGATATTCGTGCCGGCCGTTGACCTGCCAAAGGCAGGTCAAACCTGGTTTGACGCTGAAGCGTCGTTTTTGCCAGTTCTGATCGAAACGTTCCACATCGCGCATGCGGCAGCGGCCGAGGACCGACAAGGCTCATATCGCCCCGCAGAACGTTGATAAAATTGCGGCAGTTCGTCAAGGCTCATTTTTCTGCAGCAAGCGACCAACGCCCGTGATCCTGGGGTCATTCGCCATCTTGAAGGCCGCGCCATTGACTTCGTTCTGTGTCTCGAGTCTCCTTCAACAGGGCCTCCGAATCGACCCGCATCGTCCGGAACTTGAGCATCTTGAATCTTTTGCGCTTTCAATCCGACACGTTCCTGAACAAACAGAACGGGCCCGCGGGAATCAGTTTGATCGCAAGTGATGATTGCTGCGAACAAGTGGGCTTAGAAACGACGAGAGCCATCAGCGAACCGACAATGTCAATAAGCCGCTTCACGATGAACTGCGCCCGCAGACGGCGTTCTGCTTCGAAGGTAAAAGCCGGCCAGGCCCGAGAATCATCAATGGCCGCTGCCACAAGCCGCGATTTGAAAAAGTCGGCCGGCAGCATCACATCGACGGCGAGCTCCTCACAGATGGAAATGATGTTCGAAATCGTCCTGTAGTGAGACGCAATCGGCAGACGTGATGACAACTTCATCAACGTCGAGTGAGCTCAGTATCTCTCGAGCGCGGCTCGTCGGGCCGAGAATCTTTTCCGGCCCACCATGGAGAGGATTCTCAGGCGGCGGCATGTCATCGATATACCCGAGCAAGCAGATATCCAAACTCGGACTTTCCTGACCTTTCTTCCGTACTCCTCTCCTCGCGGCCCACATCCGACGATCACGAGTCTTCTGAGCGTCCCGCCGTTTCGCCGAGACTCGGCAAAAAACGATCGAAGGAGGAACCTGGCAATGATCGTCCCGAAAAGCGCCACACAGAAAGAAACTCACGAGAAAACGGAGTATTCACAGCCGAAAACTTCGAGGAGCATCGCAGCAAAGGAGAGAAGAAGAGTGCCGACTGCCACGGCCTTGGTAATAGCCCACCACTCAGAAGCCATGACACCCGCTCGTCGCGATCTGTACAACCCGAATGACCTCAAGATGAGGTACCAGACGACCAGCCAGCCGAGCAAAGAAGAGAAGATTCGAAAGTTTGACCCTGACTGCCAAGATATTCGTTCAGGCTGCTCGCCTGCACGGACTGACCGGCAATCACAAACGCAACCCAAATGCGACGACCATCACGGACAAATCCGTGACCCGAAAGAGGTTGAGCATAATTTTCTTTCTTAACTCATGCATGACCGAATATCCAATCGGCCTTCCGTGGACAAAATCATCTCCGCACCACTTCAGAGCCGTCTGATAAATGAAGCCGGGGATGTGGTATTTCCGCCGGTTCAGAACGGCCCCAAGCAGATTGACCCCAGTTGCCTCCAACGTCCTCTTGGCCTCTTCGACGACCTCGGCTCGGGTTCTCTCGGCCTCAATCACGAGCACGGCACCCCCACAAGCGGCCGCGATACTCGAGGCATCCGGGAAATGAGGTGGCCGGCGGAGCATCGACGATGACCCAGTCGTACAGGGAGAGAAGGGCCATCAAAACACCCTGAAGCTGGCCGAAGAGAGCAGTTGGGAGGGGCTCGGGACCTTCGAACCGGCGGTCATGATCGAGATCTCGGATGCATCGTCCTTCTCGATCGCCGCAACCACAGTGGCGGCGCCCATCAGCACATCGCTGAGGCCGTTCTCCCTATCGATTCCGAACCTGGAATGTTGGCTGGGCGAGCGGAAGTTCGCATCGATCAGAAGAACCTGCTCGGTCTCGTGCCTTCCAAGCGCCAAGGCCGCGTTTCGTGCAACGGTACTGGCGCCCTCTCCTTCGATTGCACTGGTGACGAGGATGACGCTTTCGCGCGGCGTCGTCCTGAATTTCTGGAGCCGCTGAATGATCCGTCTCATAGGCCGCGTGAACAGGTGATCTGAAGACGGCCGAGTCAACAGGTGGCGCGGCGACGATTGGTTGCGTCAAGGGAACGGACTCTGAGTCAGAGCGCGTTGTGGAATCCGGACTCTGACCAGCGTCCGTCGGACCACTCGGTTCGGCGGCGCTGATGTCTCCACTGCATGAATCGAGGATGCCTGCCTCATTTTCGATCACGATCCCAGAAATCGGAATCATCGAAGTCGAGTACTCGGATTTCGACCGCTTCGGGGAACGGCTCGTCGGCGTCCGCATCCCTCAGGTTGCAGCAGCGCCTCGTCGAGATCCGGAGGCCCGACCTCGTGGACTGTCTTTCGAGACGTGTCCTCGGGCAGGATTCGCTGCCCGCTGCATCGCGTCAAAGAATTTACCCAACGCGACCTCCCCTCGTCCGCACCGTTCACCACAGCGCCGGTCTCTGCGGTGGCGATCCTCTCTGGATTCGAGGTGGGACACGAGATACGGTCCCGGTTTCCGGACCGAAGTATCCCTGAACTGAAGGCACAGGACATCCTGAATCGCCTCTCGCGCTGCCGGGCCTTCAACATCTTTCATACCTACCGCGAATGCGTTGACCAGAGCGTGATCACAGAGAACATTGATCGTCCGCGGTGACCCTTTCGACGCGGTCCAGATGGCTTCCACGGCGGCTTTCGTGAAGAGATTTTCTCGTCGTGCAACCCGCTCGTTCCAAGCCGAAACGCAATGTAGGCGGCCGTGTCGGCCATCGACAGCGCCTCCAACCGAGCGCTCACCGCAATCCTCTGGCGCAGCTGCCGGAGATCCGTGCGCATGAGCTTCTCCTCGAGTTCCGGCTGGCCAGCCAGAATGACCTGCAGCATCTTGCTCTTCGGATCTTCGAGATTCGTCAGAAGCCGGACTTCCTCCAGAACGTCAACCGTGAGGTTCTGCGCCTCATCGATGATCAGCAGAGGGGGCGGCTGGTAGGCCATGAACTCGCCCGTGACAAAGGCATAAAACTCGTTGATCAGCTCCACCCTCGAAAGCTTGGCGATCCGCGAATCGGTGATCGTGCCCGAGGTCCTTCTTTCGCCGGTTGTCGGTTTGCCGCGGGCCATGGGAGGTGTAGAGGTTGTGAAGGATGATCCTGAGCAGCTCTTCACGGTCGACCGTCGTGTGCCGAACCAGGATCGTCACCGTCGAGCGATCGAGCGAGTTCATGATCGTGTTGAGGAGAGTGGTTTTCCCGGTGCCGACTTCTCCTACAAGGGTCATGAATCCCCGCCGTTCGGAGATCCCATAGGAAAGACCGGCAAACGCCTCCTTGTGGGACTCGCTCTGGAAATAGCAACTGCGGATCCGGCGTCATGCCGAACGGGTTGCCAGTCAGGCCAAAGAAGCTCTCATACATGGCGTCTATCCGGCCACATCAATTTCAGGAATCGATGCGATATGCGGGATCCCCAGTTTGCGTTCAATATCCTCACCGGTGGTGAATGAACGGTTGAGATACGTTCTCGAGACCGAAGGCAAGCCCGACGCCACCCAGCACACCCAACAAGAATAGACATGAAAAACTTCATCATCAGCCCTCGCGGCACCGGCTTGAGCGGTATCTGCGCAGGTTGGGCGACTGTCACGTTAATGAATCGTTCTTGGTCCATGGCGGCGGAGATCCGCGCCTCTTCGTGTTTGTTTCGATACAGGAGATAATTTTCTTCGGCCGCCTGAACGCCTCTCGACGGAGACTCTCGATTTCAAATGCCTTTTCGTTGAGCGTCTTCAGCTTCTGACGGTGAGTTCGCCACCTGCGACCGGAGCGAATCGACCGTCGCCCGCGTTCCCTCTGCCTCAGTTTCCGCGCGCACAAGATCGCTCTTGAGCTCGCAGATAAACTGGGTTCGCTTCGGTCCGATTGACGCCCGACCTGCCCTGAGCAGCATCCAGCCGTTCCTCTGCAAGCCTGATCTGGGTTTCGATGTCCCGAACGTACCTGCTGTCAGGTTTGAAGTCCTGGAGAAGTTTTTCCCGCTCGAGCTTGAGAGCTGCAATGCCCCGTTCGATTTCTTCCGTTGTCGCATCTTGATTGCATCCGACTCGAACTTTCGAGACGTTCCGGTTCGGCCGCCAACCGACTTCTGAGAATAGCTACTTCGTGTTGCTGTTCCTGAAGCTCGACTTCAGCATCACCGAGAGCACTCTCCAATTGGGCAAGCCTTTCCATGACCAGGGCCTTCTGTGGAGCGATGGAGTCCGTACCTTGCGGTCCTTTCACCATCGTGATCGACGCCTCACTTGACAAAGTCCTCGAGAGCCTTTTCATATCTGTACCAGTTGCTGTTCGGCCGCCAGCATTTGTTCTTCAAAGAACGAGACCGCCTGGGGCGACTGGTACCTTTCAGCCCGCTGTTCCAAGTACCGGTCGACTAGAGTCCCAACAATCGTCGTCGCCCATTCGGGATCGTCCGACAGATAACTCACTCGGATGATGTTCGACTTTCGAACAGCGCTCACTTTCAGGTCCTGTTGAAGACCCAGGACTATCGCATCCGAACTGCGAGATCTCAACCCCTCCAAGCAGTTTGCGAAGAGACGCCAACCAGAGTACTCATCACATTGCGTTTCTGTGGTATCTTTTGTCGTCGAATTCGACCGAGCGAAGCGACTTCCTCGAGCAGATTTTCGGCTCCTGCAGTATTTCGATTTCCGAGTTCAAATCCTGTTCACTCACTTGATTGACGATGAGCTGCGGAGAATCCGTCGGGGCAAGGGGAACCTCCGCGCGAGCTTCATTGACCAAGAAGAGTCGACAGCGACCTCATATTGGCGAGGCGCCAACAAAGTTGCCGTCATGACGACAGTCACGACACTCAAGCGCGACCACGACAATCATCAACTCTCGTTTGAACACGATGGTCAGGAAATCCCGAAGAGAGTATTGGAATGACGTTCCCGACATCCGGTGGCGAAGGGTTACCCGACATCGTCATATTCCTTCAGGGCCAGGTTACTCACGTGCAAAGTCCAACCAGTTGTCATCTCTGCCTATTTCTAATCCCCGTAACCCGGCAGATACCACATCCACGCGCCAAACTCGGGAGATTGTCTGAAATGTACTGGGTCACGAAAATGTTCACGTTGACGATTTTCTTGTGGTGGACATAGACGATATCCAGCGGCGCAAGCGGCACGTCATCTCGAAATCTGGCCTTTCCTCAAGATCTTCTTGACGTCGATGATCGTCCCGACTGGTTGTTCTCAGGCCCGGGTCTGATCAGCAGGACTTCTTGTCGTCCGGCCTGTCGGTTGAATCCCCCGGCTGCATTGAGTGCCTGCACGAACGTGAAACCACCACGGTATGGCAGCATCCCGGGTTGGTTGACTTCCCCACTCACATACACGCTCAACCCGGAGAACTCTGCAACACTGACCGTGATCTGGGGATTGATCATCTCTTTTCGGTAGCCTTCGGTGACTTCCTTGGTGACGTCGTCGACAGTCCGCCCGACAACCTTGACGCGGCCCACGATCGGCAGATAGATCTCACCGTCAGGACCAACCGTTCTCGTCTGGTTCATTTCGATGGCCTTGAAAAAGTCGACATCGAGGACATCACCAACCGAAATCCTGTACTGACTTGAGACGATCGAAGGCAAATCCTGAGGGGCGACCAATTCGCCGTCAAACCCCGCTTGCTGAGCTGCCACTGGGAGGGCTCCAAGTGTCAGAACGCCCCCAGAATCAAAATCCCCAACAGGCACACCGGCTGCCCAAGACCCGGATGAAATTGACGATTGTCCATTTGTTGCTCCTTTTGCGTGGCGTTTGACAGTGCCTCGGTTCCGCATCTCGCTCCCCAACCGGCCGGCGGAGAACCCGCTCGGCGAAGTTCACGCGATCGACCACACTCAAGTCCCTCATTTTCGACCCTCGTTGCGATCTCTCAGTATACCAGAATTCGTCGATTGTCGTCGGTGTTTTCAGTCACGCACTACACCAAGTAAAAAGTCCCTGCCGAATGAGCAAGCGCGAGGAGACAGATCGACTGTCGAATCATTGATCAAAACGGCACCCGAACCCCATATTCTTGGGTCGGCGAAGCTGCGGAATGGATGCATCTCGGCTTTCATATTTCTACTCAATAACAATCTACCGACTGAGAGGCACCTTTCGCAATCGGTCAAACGAGTGATTTTTCTCATGCAACTAGATGGTTTTTCGTTCTAAATAGTCGATTTTCCCGTCATTTCTGAAATGTCGTGACACAAAATCCACCGCCCAAGACCTCGCTCGCGATACGAGCAATCCCGACTCCGCCCCACATGATGGATCTCCTGAGCGGCGCAATTCATCCCAGGTCGTGCGAATATGGCGCCCGCTGCGTTGACAGGAGTCGTTCAATGTCGGAAAGAAACGAAAACAGCGCCAGATTCGAAATTGCGACCGCCTACGCGATCGTCATCGGCTCATACCTCATCGCGCTGCTCTTCTCCGACGCCCAACTCAGAAAGATCCTCACCTACGAAAGCCTGATCGAAACTTTGGGAGCACTGTTCTTCCTCCTCGCATCCATCGGGTTGTTCTGGCTGCACAGAGCATCGTCGTCCGAGGACAACCACTTTTTCGGCCGCCGGACCAAACGCAACGTCTATATCGGCCTCCTCGCCATCCTGATGTTCATCTGTTTCGGCGAGGAAACGAGCTGGGGCCAAATGATCTTCGGTTGGAGGGCGCCTCAGTTCTTCTCCGAGGTCAATGCGCAGAGCGAAACCAATTTCCACAACATCTGGATCGTCCACCAGTGGAATCCCGACGGCAGTGAGAAGACCTTTGTCCAGAAGTTCATCAACATGAACCGGCTGTTTTCCATCTTCTGGTTGTTTTTCTTCGTTGTGCTGCCGACAGCCGCGTCAATGTCGCCGGCCGTCCGGCGTTGGGTGGAATTCACCGGACTGCCAATCCCCCCCCTCTGGGTCGGGGGCCTCTTTCTCACCAGCATCATTACGTACAAGCTGATTCTCCTGACCGATGCGGGGGCGGCCAGAGCCGGGCCTCTCGACGAGTTGAAGGAGTCGACCTATGCCTTCGTCTTTTTCGTCCTCGCTCTCTTCGAGATCATCCGCACCCGTCGAGGGCGGTCTGTCCTGGATGAATGAGTCCAACCTCACCACATTGCAGTAGAAAAACCATCACTTTGGACGATGGCTCCTCGTCCATTTGAGCTAACACCTCAGCTGATCCTGATTCGCCGCGCTTTCTCTCTAGGCGTATTGGCGACAATTTGTTGCTAGTGGCGGAATTGACAAAGAATTGGCTGAGTTCTATCATATTGCGGTCGCTCGGCGGCCGGGTGCTCTTGTGCCCCGGATCGGCGGGCGATAGAGTATTTTCCAAGCTGAAAACAGAGAGCTTGGACGTGCACCCCGCAAATGGTGGGGAGAGCAGAAAGAAGCAGCGGCGAAGCCGCGAGTGAGGACACCATGATCGGCGACATCGAGAAGATCCGCAACATTGGAATCTCGGCCCACATCGACTCGGGCAAGACCACGTTGACGGAACGGATCCTGTTCTACACCCAGAAGATCCACGCCATCCACGACGTCAAAGGAAAAGACGGCGTCGGCGCAACCATGGATCACATGGAGCTGGAGCGGGAACGCGGCATCACCATCACTTCCGCCTCCACCTACGTCGAGTGGAAGGACCACCACATCAACATCATCGACACCCCCGGACACGTCGACTTCACGATCGAGGTCGAGCGCGCACTGCGGGTGCTGGACGGCGCAGTACTCGTACTGTGCGCGGTCGCCGGCGTGCAGTCGCAGTCGATCACCGTTGACCGCCAGATGAAGCGCTACAAGGTGCCTCGCATCGCCTTCGTCAACAAATGCGACCGGTCGGGCGCCAACCCCGAGCGGGTATCGCGGGCATCTGCGCGACAAGCTCGATCACAACCCGGTGCTGATCCAACTCCCGATCGGACTCGAGGCAGATTTCGAGGGCGTCATTGACCTGGTGGAGATGAAGGCCGTTTACTTCCGGGGCGACAACGGCGAGATCATCGAGGAAACGGAGATCCCTGCCGAGATGATGGCCGAGGCCGAAGACCAACGGGCCGACATGCTCGACGCGGTCAGCCTCTTCTCAGACGAACTCCTGGAGGCGGCCCTCGAAGATCGCGCGACGCCGGAGCTCATCTACGACGCCGTTCGGCGCGGCACACTATCGCTCGACCTGACCCCGGTCCTGATGGGCTCCGCCTACAAGAACAAGGGAGTGCAGAAGCTGATGGACGCGGTCACCCTGTACTTGCCCTCCCCCACCGATGTCCCGATCGAGGCTGTCGATCTGGACAACGACGGCGCGCCGGTCACGCTGGAGTCGAATCCCGAAGCGCAGACCGTAGCCTACGCCTTTAAGCTGGACGAGGGCCGCTATGGCCAGCTCACCTTCCTACGCGTCTACCAGGGCTCGCTTTCCAAGGGCGACACGGTGGTGGAAACCCGTACCGGCAAGAAGACCAAAATCGGACGTTTGGTGCGGATGCACGCCGACAAAATGGAAGACATCGCCACCGCTACAGCGGGCGACATCGTCGGTCTCTTCGGCATCGACTGCAACTCAGGCGACACTTTCGTCGGCAACGGTCCGCGGCTCGCCATGACTTCCATGTTCGTGCCCGATCCGGTCATTTCGCTGTCGGTCGCACCGGTCGATTCCAAGGCGCAGGACAATATGTCGAAGGCGCTCAACCGCTTCATCAAGGAGGACCCGACCTTCAAGGTCACCCTCGATCCGGAGAGCAACGAGACCATCATTTCGGGGATGGGAGAGCTCCACCTCGAGGTCTATGTCGAGCGCATGCGACGTGAGTACTCGCGCCGAAGTCGAGACCGGCGCACCACAGGTGGCCTATCGCGAAGCCTTGTCGCGGCGGGCAGACTTCGACTACATCCACAAGAAACAAACCGGCGGCTCCGGCCAGTACGCGAAGGTCGTCGGCTACATCGAGCCCCTCGAGGAGGGCGATTACGAATTCGTGAACAAGATTCGCGGAGGGCGCATCCCAACCGAGTACATTCCAGCCTGCGACAAGGGATTCCGCTCGTCGCTGGACAAAGGCAGCCTGATCGGCTTCCCCATCGTCGGCGTCCGCGCGGTGCTCGAAGACGGCGCCTCGCACGCAGTCGACTCGTCGGACATGGCCTTCCAAACTGCATCCCGGGCGGCATTCCGCGAAACCTACAAAAAGGCCAAACCGAGGATTCTCGAACCGGTGATGAAAGTCTCGGTTGAGGGCCCCACCGAATTCCAGGGCGCCATCTACAAGTCGCTGATGCAGCGCCGCGGCAACGTGCTCGGCTCCACCGAGGACGCCGGCTTCGCCCGTGTCGATGCCGAGGTGCCGTTGGCGTCGATGTTCGGCTACTCCACAGATCTCCGTTCCGCCACCGAGGGCAAGGCGGAGTTCACCATGGAATTCGCAAAGTACGCTCCGGCGCCGAGCGACGTCACCGAAGAACTTCTCAAGAAGTACAAGAGCACGGCCGTCGAGGAGGATGAGTAATGACTAACTCTGATGATTCAGCTTCGCCGTTCCCCCCGAACGCTCCTCGTACGCGACGGATACCCCGGTCCCGGACCCGGCCACCTGGCGGTTGTGATGGCGCGCGCCGGTGTCGGCAAAACGGCCTTTCTCGTGGGCATCGGTATCGACGCCCTGCTGTCGGGCCAGAAGGTGCTGCACATCTCACTCGAACGCACGGTCGAAAAGGTCCGCGACTGGTACGACGATTTGCTCATGGAGATGCTGCGCCGTGAGAAGAAGCTCGAGCACTGGGCCGCGATCCAGCTCGAGATCGAAAAGCGACGCCATATCCACACCTACGTCGGCAGTTCATTCTCGGCCGAACGGATGAGTTCTGCATTGGATCTCCTTCGCGATGCAGCGGATTTCGTGCCCGATGTGATCATTCTCGATCGCATGGAGATGGAAGGCTTCGACCCGGCCCTTATCGAAGCGGCAAAGACCCTTGCCGGTAAGACCGACGCCGAGCTTTGGATGGCCTGCCGCACCCACCGCGCCAAGCCGGCCGCCGAGGGTCACCTGCCGCCTCCGGCCGATCGTTTCGAGGACCTCGTAGATACCGCCTTCAGCCTCGTCCCGCAAGACGCAAAGGTCCGACTCCAGGTTGCCAAGGATCGCAACCAGATGCTGGGTCAGGACCTCAACGTCATACTCGACCCGCGGACGTTGTTGCTGACGACTGGCGTGAAGCGCTGACCATACAACTCTGAACCACGCCATTAACCCGCGATCGCCAGGCGGGTTGATGGTGGCCATTGAGGATCTGGCTCGTGGCATCTGACGGCGAGCTTGCTATACGCCGCCATCTGTGAGATCCTCTCTCAGCTGCCGAAAGATATTGCTTCAGAGCAACTCGACCGATAGCAGACAACTCGCAGGGGCTCCCCGCCCCGTACGGCAGCCTCACCGGCAAGTCTCCCGTTTCCCACAATCAGCCGGAGTGACCCGAACACCCCAAAAAGACGGGGTGCGTTTGGGCAGACTCGCGAGAATGCGCTCGACGTGCGTTCCCGCAGAAGGACTTCAATGAAATTTTCTGAACTCAACTTCCACCCCGCAATCGAACGCGGGATCAACGACCTGGGCTTCTCAGAGCCCACACCCATTCAACGCGACGCGGTACCGCCGGCCCTCGAAGGCCGCGACGTGCTCGGCGTGCGCCATGACCGGCAGCGGCAAGACCGCAGCCTTCGTGTTGCCGATCCTCCAGCGATGCTGGAAGCCCGCGGCGGCCGCACCCGCGCGCTGATCGTCACGCCGACCCGTGAGCTGGCATCGCAGATCCACGAGCACATCCAGGACCTCGCCCGCCACACGCCCGATGAACTCGGCGACGGTCTTCGGCGGCGTCAAGCCCGGCACCGCAAGAGCAGGCGCTCCGCGCAGGCGTCGACATCGTCGTTGCTACACCCGGACGCCTGCTCGACCTCATGCGAAACCCGTGGGCCCGCTTCGAGCACCTCGAGGTTCTCGTCCTCGACGAGGCCGACCGCATGCTCGACATGGGATTCCTGCCCGACATCCGCGGATCCTCGCGCAACTGCCCAAGAAGCGTCAGACGATGCTCTTCTCGGCGACGATTCCGCAGCCGATCGTCAAGCTCAGCCGCAATCTGCTCAAGATCCCGTTCGGATCGACGTAGAGCGTAGATCGGCGCCCGCGACCGGAATCACCCAGGCGATCCTGCCGGTGCCCGAGCAGCTCAAGACCAATCTCCTGCAGGAGATGATCGCACGCGGTGACGTCGAGACCGCACTCGTCTTCACCCGCACCAAGCACCGCGCGAACCGCCTCTCAGAAGCTGGAGCGCGCCGGAATCGCGTGCGACCGCATCCACGGCAACCGCAGCCAGCCGCAACGTGAGGCCGCACTCGCCGGATTCAAACACGGGCGCGTCAAGGTGCTGGTTGCCACGGATATCGCGGCGCGCGGAATCGACGTCGCGTCGTTGCCCCACGTCATCAATTTCGATGTTCCGGTCGTACCCGATGACTACATCCACCGAGTCGGGCGGACCGCACGCGCCGGCCAGATCGGCGATGCCCTCACCTTTGCATCCCCCGGCGAGAAGCAATTGGTGAACGCCATCGAACGAGCGGTCGGACGGAGCATTCCGCGGCGTACCTCAAGGGATTCGATTACAAAGCCCAACCCCAGGGACGGCTCGAGATTCCCGCCGGCGAACGAATCGCCGCCCACCGCGCTCGGAGGGCCGACGAACGAGCCCGCACGCGCGCCAAAGCCAATCGCAGTTCGGCGCCCCCCAACAACAGGCGTTCTTCGAATCGGAGAACGCGAGCGGCGCGATAAATTCTCAGTTTTGAATTCTCAATTTTGAATTCCCACCCACCCTCCCTGCAAATCGGGGGGATGGGTGGGCATTGAGAATTCAGATTTGAGAATTGAGAATTCGACGTTTTATTGTGGTGAACGCGGCCCTGGCAGCCAACACCTTTGGATCGGACATTTCACCGTGTTCGTCCGGCTGCGGCGCGGTTCTGGCCTGGTCGCGTGTTAGGCTGCCTCTGCGAAAGCGTCGCAATACTCGATTCATGACTGGAGCGAGCAATCCATGACTGTTGAAAACCAGAAAACCGGAGCCCGGAAACCGTACCGCCCGGTCATCTGGAGCAACGCCGTGTTCCTGACGTTGACGCCGATATTGGCGCTGATCGCGGTGCCCTGGTACGTGGTGACCCACGGCGTGACCTGGATGGAGATCGCCGCGTGTGTCTTCATGTGGGTTTTGACCGGTCTGAGCATCACCGCCGGCTACCACAGACTTTTTACCCACCGCGCCTATCGCCGCGCCGGCGCCGGTGCGGGCTGTTTTTGCGGTCCTTGGCGCAGCAGCCTACGAAAACAGCGTCGTCTCGTGGGCCGCCGCCCATCGATTCCACCATCGTTTCGTCGACACCGAAGACGATCCATACAACGCCAAAGAGGGCTTTTTCTACTCGCACATGGGATGGGTGATGGTCGAGGGCTCCAAACACGACGACATCTCCAATGTCCCGGATCTCCTGAAGGACCCCATTCTGCGTTGGCAGCACCGCCACGCGATCGCCATCGGCACTGTCGTCAATATCGGCTCGACAGTCGTTCTCGGCCTGCTCACCGGGCACATGCTCGGGATGTTCATCTTCGCGTTCCTGCTCCGATTGGTACTCACCCAGCACTTCACCTTCCTCATCAACTCGGCCGCCCACGTCTGGGGCAGCCAGCCCTATTCGAACGCGCACACCGCCCGCGACAACTGGTTCCTCTCTCTCTTCACATTCGGCGAGGGCTACCACAACTATCACCACAGCTTTCAGGCGGACTACCGTAACGGCCCGCGCCTCTACAACTGGGACCCCAGCAAGTGGTTGATCTGGTCGCTGGCGAAGCTCAAGCTCGCGAGCAAGCTCAGGCGGAGCCCACTGGACGTCACGCTCGGAAAAATGTTCGAGCACGCGAAACAGACCTTCGAGGAGCGCCTCGCGAGCGCGGGCGAGAGTTTTGACGCCTGGAAGGAATCGGCCCGCGATGCGGTTCGCGATCTGATTCCCGACGCCACCCACGAGGCGCTGCGTGAACACCTCATTGCCGCGGAGCAGCGTTGCGAGGAGGCGCTTGCCGAGGTCAAGAGGACGCGATCCGAGCTGCAGGCGATGATCGCGAACGGCGCCGGTGTTCTGTCGAGGCGCCACCTGCGGCGAAAGCTCCGCCAGGCCAAACGCTCGGCTCGTGCAGCCCTCGACCAGTGGCAGGAACTCGGGAGAGCGTACCTCGAGGCTGCGACCTCGTCGCCCCTAAAAGCACAGACCGGGTAGTTCAGCACGCACAAAACGCTCGCCGCGTCTCACTTCTTTGAGACTTCGGCTCGACTCGGCAACCCGGGTCCCAACTGCGCGTACCTGATGGATGAGCGGCAGCGAACCGCATTCTCAGAGACGCCGGGAGGGTTATATGAGAAAGCTATTTCGGACGATTTTGGCGGTGGCGGTTGGAATCACCGTGACAGGCGGAACCTGGGCAGTGTCCTCTGAGGCAAACTTCGAAATCGTCGATGTGTCCCCATCCGTTGTCATGGCACAGAACCCGAGCGGTTCCAACCTCACATGCATCGCCCTCGATGACGGCCTCGTATTCGTCGACACCGGACTCGACACCGAGGCCGCTGCGGGATTTCGCACGGCCATGGAACAGCGTTTCGATCGCCCGACAGAATTCCTCGTCCTCACCCACGCCCACATCGATCACATATTCGCGATGGGCGCTTTCGAGGACGTGGATGTGATCGCAGCAACGGCGGCAAAACCGCTCTTCGAATATCAACTCACAATCGAGTGGGACGAAAAGTCGATTGCGGGATATTCCAGTGTGTTTCCGACATTTGCCGAGGCTCAGAAGACGGCCAGGCCATTTTTGCCGACGATCTGGGTCGAGGACGAACAGACCTTCGGATCATCCGAAAACCGCATCGTCTTCGCCAATACCGGCGGCCACTCCGCGGGGTCGTCGTATGTCTATTTCCCGGCAGAAAATGTCCTGGTGGCCGGCGATCTGGTGCAGGTGGGGAAATACCCTTACTTCGGTGACCGAACGACCGACCTCAGTGCGTGGATCGATACGCTCAAACTCTGGCACGGGATGGACCCCGAAAAAATCTGCCCCGGGCATGGCTGGGTCGTCGACAAGGAGTACCTGCAGCTCGAATCGGAGTATTTCGAGGCCCTGACCAAAGCCCTGGCGAAGCTGAAATCTGACGGAGTTCCGGAGGAGGAGGCTGTCGTCCACACCAGCCTGCCCGCCGGGTATTGGGATGAGAGCCTTCCCGAACCAGGCTGGTTCAAATACTGCATCGCGCTCAGCTATCGAAACCTCTGAACACGCCGGTTTTCCACACGCTGAAAATCACCGAATGTGACCACTGTCAGACCCTGATCGGTGTGCGATCTGCTAGGGTAAGAACAAGGAGGATCGATTGGGCAGAAAAAGTGGATCGTACAAGTTCGAAAAACGGCAGAAAGAACTGAAGAAGCAGAAAAAGAAACGCGAAAAGCTGGAGCGTCGGCAGAACAAAGGGGAGTTCGACGAAGAGCCGCAGCCCGCCGGTTGGGTCGGCGGCCCCATCGACACCCCGGGCGAAGAGGAATCAGACTCAGAGCCGGACGAGGAACCGACTCCAGAGGCCTGAGCGCCTGCGGGCGGCAGCGCCGCCTCACTCCCTCCTGATCGAACAATGTTCCCGGGTGAGCAGTGTTCGGATCTGAAAAAACCCCTCCCAAGGAATCGATGCAAGCAGTCATCTTCGACATGGACGGTCTCATCGTCAACTCGGAGCCGCTGTGGCGGCTCGCAGAGCGGGCTGCATTTGCGGAGGTCGGTCTCGAACTCACCAATGCGGACTGCGAACGCACGATGGGCATGCGGTCAGACGAGGTCATCCGCTATTGGTACGGTGAGTTCCCGTGGACCGGTCGTTCTCTTGCCGACGTGGAAGAGCGGCTCGAAAACGGTGTCCGGGAACTCATCGCAGAACGCGCCACGGTCATGCCTGGCGTCGAACGGGCGATGGCGATGGCTCGTGCGGAGGGACTGTTGCTCGGTCTCGCCAGTTCATCGAGCCCCATGCTGATTGACGCAGTCCTGGCAAAACTGAAACTGCAAGATCACTTTGCAGTCGTCCACTCGGCCGTCGAGGAAGATCACGGCAAACCACACCCGGCAGTCTTCCTCACTGCTGCCTCGGTGTTGGGCGTCGCTCCAACCGAATGCGTCGCGATCGAGGACTCTCTGGCCGGTGTCCGTTCAGCCCGGGCCGCCGAGATGCGCGTCATCGCCGTACCTCCCCCCCACCTCTTCGATGACCCCGGTTACGACGTCGCTGATTTCAAACTAAAATCCCTGGTAGAGCTTTCGCCGGAGATGCTGCTATAAACGTTCTGAAGTTCGGTTCATCCGGGATTGTATGAGATGAGCCGAATTTTGGAGTGTTTCCATCCGCCCTCCCGAACACCTTGAACCACGAAGACTCGGAGCGCACAGAAGAAGTCACAAAGGTTAGTCTCAATGTTTTCCTAGACTCCATCAGAAGTACGGCACTCTGAAAACGTGGAGATTCCTGCCTCCGCGACCGTCCGTGCAGTGATCGGATCAAGATAACTCCTCTGTGTTCCCTTGGTGTCTTTGTGACTTCGTGGTTGCGACGGCAAGCCGATTGTCGCCCATTCGGAGCTCAGCCGCGTTATTCATCTTCGATCTCACCGATTTCCGGATGAGCCGAACGTTTCAACGTTGAACGATGTCGCCTTAACCTCGCTCTGTCAGAGCGACACCCGCAATGACCAATACCGCACCAACAATCAAGTTGAGGGTTATGACCTCCCCCAGATAGAAGGCGGCGACCACCGCCGTGACTGGCGGAATGGCATAGAGGTAGACACCGACCTTCTGAGATTCCGTGAGTTTGAGGGCCACGAAGTAGAGGAGGGTCGCGAGGAACGAACATCCGATTCCGAGAAATGCGATCGCCGACCACCCGCTCAGTGAAAGGTCGGCGATCGAGAAACCCGTCGCCCGGGCCTCGCCGAGCCCGATCGGGATCATTGTCACCGCACCGATGATCGTCACCCACAGGGTCACCCGCAACGCTCCCATCTCGTCGGTCATCCGTTTGCCGAAGACGGTGAACATCCCCCACATGACGATGCTCGACAGAATCAGCAGATCGCCTTTGACGTTGCCGAACTCGAACGACTGCAGGGTCTCCGCACCCATCACCACCAGCACCCCCGCGACGGCCACGGCGACACCGATCGCCTTGCGGACAGTGATCCGCTCGCCGAGGACCAGAGCCGACAGCAGCAGGATCGTGATCGGGCCGGTTGTCGTGTAGACGGAACCGTTGGAAGCGGTCGTGTACTGGAGGCCGATTGTCTGGGTCCCGTAGTGGAGGCTGGTCCCAAAGAGGCTCAGCAGGAAGAGGCGTCCCATCCGCTTCGAGTCGATGCCCCGGGTTCCACCAGTCGCCACGAGCCACGGCAGAAAACACGCCGCCGAGATCAGCAGCCGCAGCGTCACTACAACCAGCGGCGGCGCTTCCTCGAGCGCCACCTTGGTGGCGACAAATGAAACCGCCCACAGAAAGACAGCGGTCAACAGTGCGAGGCGTGCACGAAGCGGCATGGCAGCAAAGTCTAACCCACCCACCCGCCCATTTCGGAATTCGGATTTCGGAATTTGGATTTTCCACCCACCAAACCGGGGATTTCGGATTTTGGATTTTGGATTTTGGATTTCCCACCCGCCCGCCCCGAGCTATGAGCAATGAATATAGGGCTATGGAGTGATGATCAAGGTCGACTCCACGACAACAGACAACATGCCGAATCGCCGTGCCATACTTGGGTCGGTATGGACTACGAACCACGAACCCCCGATCGGCCTGGATGACAACCCTCACAGGGGTCTTGAGGGGCGCCGCCCCGGGCGGGGTCTGCAGATCTTCGGTTTTCCGCTGCAGATCGACCCGTTCTTTCTGATCACCGCGTGGATCATCGGCGGCCGACAGGATTTCCAGTGGATGCTGGTGTGGGTCGTGGTCGTGTTCGTCGGTGTTCTCGCTCACGAGCTCGGACACGCCTTCGCCGGCCGCAGGCTCGGAATGCAGCCGTGGATCCGGCTGATGGCCTTCGGCGGCATGACCGGTTGGCGGCAACCACGCCCATTGACCGCCGGCCAGCAGATCTTTGTCAGCGCTGCCGGTCCCACCGTCGGAATAACCATCGGGGGCCTGGTGCTGGTCGCCGGCATCGCGGGGATCTTCGCAAGCGCCTCGCCTGCGGTTCTGAAGGTGCTGGATTTCATCCTGTGGGTCAACCTCGGGTGGGGCGTGCTCAACCTGCTCCCGATCCTTCCTCTCGACGGTGGACACATTACCTCCTCGGTGGCCGAGCTCGTCGCCGGTCGAAAGGGCCGGCTCGCCGCCCGGGTGTTCTCGATCGTGCTCACCGTCACCATCGGTTTGTGGGCTCTGCTCTCGGGCCAGTGGTGGATCGCGGTGCTCGGCATCGTCCTGACCTATGCCAATGTGCAAGGCCTGCGCGCAGAGTTCACGCCCCGCTGATCGACCCGGCTTCCCCTAATTGACGCATCGCTGACCGCGCCCCACATTGTTGGGGAGGGCATCTCATCACAACAGAAAGGTCAACGCCGTCTTCCCCGGGGAAGCTTCCGGCTCGTCCACGCGGACCGCCCTGTGCAGGAATTCCGCGACACAGCACGGAGCTGACTTCAAGGAGGTTCTCATGACGACAATAGCTTCGATCAACGATATCGTTCGCGAGATCTGCGCCGACATGATCAGGGTCCGAGGAGTCAACACGTACCTCGGGATGAACAACATTCCCTTCCAAGAGGCCGTGAAGGTACCGTTCAACGGGGCGAACGAACCCGACCCGGACGGCTTCATGACGGCCGCGGCCCCCCCGACTCTCGTCATCCCAACCTCGTTGGGAGGCCGCTACTTCATCCATGTCGAGATCATCTGGTCGAAGTTTCCAGACGAAGTTGACTGGACCCGGAAGAACTCGCACGAAGGCGGTTTCTTTTCCTACCTCACTAAGAACGACGATCCGACGCAGCGCCTTTCGTCCTCGAAATTCACCAGCGCCCCGGTACCGGACATGAACAAGACCATGCAGCACCTGCTCTGGGAGGGCGACCTGCAGGACGACGATTCTGTTGAGCTGTGGGTCTGGCAGGGTGCCGTCGACGACGAGGTCATCAACAACCCGATGAGTTCCAACGACGGAATGAGCGTGATGGTGGAGCTCGAGGCGTTCTCACCGTCCGCCGGCTCGGAGTCCGCGTTTGACCGAAAGAGCACGAATCGACTGACATACTCCTTCTGCAATTCGCGCCAGCGAATTGCGGATGTGCAATCATGGCCGTCCATCCGTAAACTGACGGACAGGCATTTATCTTTATGTATCAGGAGTACTACGGCCTTACGGCCCCGCCGTTCAACATCACACCGGATCCCCGGTACCTGTTCTTCAGCCGCCGCCACCGCCAGGCGTTCGAGCACATCCTTTTCGGCATCAGCGAGCGCAAGGGCTTCATCCAGATCACCGGCGAGGTCGGTGCGGGCAAGAGCACCCTGTGCCGTAAAGTCCTCGAAGAACTCCGCGAGGGCTACTCCACCGCGCTGATCCTCAACCCGGTGATGACGCCGATCCAGCTCATGCGGTCGATCCTGCGCGAGCTCGACCTCGACGACAGCGGAAACGACCGGGTCCGGCTGGTCGATCGCCTCAACGAGTTTCTGCTCGAACAGGCGCACGCCAATCGGGTGGTCGTGCTCTTCATCGACGAAGCCCAGGACATGTCCGAGGAGCTGCTCGAGCAGGTGCGACTGCTTTCCAACCTCGAAACCGACCAGCACAAATTGCTGCAGATCGTCCTCATCGGCCAGCCGGAGCTGCGCGACCGCCTCGATCGCAATGAACTCCGCCAGCTGCGTCAGCGCATCACTGTGCGCTACCACCTCGGACCCATCAACCGCCAGGAAACCGAATCCTATATTCAGCACCGCCTGCTCATCGCGGGGTCGAACGGTAGACCCACGCTTCAGCAATCCGGCTCTGCGGGCCATCTACCGGTATTCGCGAGGTGTGCCGAGGCTGATCAACGCGGTCTGCGACAAGACCCTGCTGTGCGGCTTCGTCCAGGGTCGCGACCACCTCGGGTGGTGGCAGGTCCGGCGCGCCATCCACGATCTCGAGGGGCAGGGCTGGTGAGCCTGATCAACGACGCCCTTCGCAAGGCGCGCCAAGCCGCAGCCGAACACGATGCTCGTCCACCCGATGGGCCGTTTCAGGCGCGGAAGGCTTACCCGTCACGGAGCCCGACACGCCGCACGGGTGTCGTGCTCGTCGCACTGGTAGCGATTGCTGCCGGCCTCCTCGGCGCCGCCCTTGCCTGGTGGTTGACAATTGATCGCCAATCACAGCCGATGACCGGAGGACCCTCGCAACAGAGGCAGGTCGAGGCAGAACCGATCGCGACAACTCCGGACGACCCGGTCGACACAGACGACCGGGACGTGGCCCATCAGACCGCGCTTTCGAATGGACAGGAGTTGGAGCCCGGTGAGAGCCACCAACAGCCAGCTCCGGCCAACACATCAGAAGAACTGGCGGAGCCATCGGCAGCGACGACGATTTCTTCACCGGTAATCACCCAAGCCCTACCTACCTCGACCCAACGCCCAGGGCCGATCGGCGGCGGCGAGTCAGGCGAAGGAAGGGTCTTCATCCTCGATGCGGACCTTGGGTACGCCACCCTGAACCTCGGTTTCATCGTTGCCAGGTCGACAAACCCTTTCGCCGAGATCAACGGCAGAGAGGTCCGCATAGGCTCTGAGATCGAGGGCTTCGTTGTCGAGGCGATCGAGGCCGATCAGGTCACACTTCGGGACGACAAGGGGACCCTCATCCTTCGCGTGCCGTAGATCGTCAGAAGGCCGATCGGTTTGAAGGTTCGGCTCATCCGGAGAAGCGTGAGGTGAACGAGTTGCGGCGAGGTCTGCGGACCAGCGGCGGCCCTCGATTACCGGAAATGTCAGCCGCGGAGCGGCGTCAGAGTTTAGCCCGGGGCGCGAGCCCCGGGTATCAAGGCACCAAAATAGGAACAAGCCCCGGAGGGGCGACAGAACCGGATCGGGATGAAGCGCAGGCCCACCGGTTCCCATCTGTCGCCGCTCCGCGGCTCGGCGATGATAGAGTCCCCCGGTACCCGGGGCTTGCGCCCCGGGCTACCCTCTGCCGCTCCTTCGGAGCTCGCCACCGGCCGCCCCTCAACCTCATTTTCCCGGATGAGCCGAACTTTCTATCCTTCTGCCTTCTACCGCGCCGACGCATCCGGTATTCGATAGACATATACCTCATGGATCTCGCGGTCGTAGCCCGGATACAAGCCCGTCGGCATTCCGAGCACTATCCTTTGCCGCGGTTCGCGAGCACCAACATCTCCCCCGCCTCGCGGTCGAAATCGATGCCCTCGATCTCCCCCACCATTCGAAAATCGTCGAATGCCCTCACGTGGGTCACATAGGCCGCGGTGTCGTTCGCCTCTGCCGGAACCCTCCATAAATTGTCGAACTCGTCGTTCTCCGCGTCGCCGTCATCGGCGGTGATGAAGAGCGAGCCATCGAAGGCGGCGATGCCCTGCTGCCATTGGGGGACGGGTCGCAGATGGAGCTTGCCTGAATACGTTTCAGTCGCCATGTCATAGCGATAAATATAGGTGCCGTCGACCCAGTCGGTCATCCACACCAGACCGTTGGCTGCATCCACCGCCAGCGCACTGACTTCGACCTGACCAGACGCAGGCTCCCAATGGACCGATCTCTTGTACTTCAGGGTTTCGGCGTCGTAGACCGCGATCTGGATATCCTGACCGCGGCCATCGATAAACCACTCGATCCCGGCAAAGAGTTCACCTCCGTGGGCGCTGATATCACCGATGTGATTGGCCGGCTTCTCGAGATCGGCAAAGGGCTCTTCGTTCTTCGCCGCGAGCTCACCGTCTTTCGAGTAGACAAAAAGAGCGGTGCTGCCGCTGACGAAGTATCGCTGGCCATCGGTGGCGATCCCCTGCCGTCCCTCCACTTCGAGAACTCGGAGGAGTTCGTAGGCGTCTTGCTCTGCCTCGGCCGAATGGCCGCCAATCTCGTGCGGGGCCGCACAGCCGGCTGTGAGCCAGATAGCGGGTAGAAATCCGACGAACACTCGCAACGTTGTTGCCCTGATCATGACCGCCTCCCAGGCATCATTGTCTCATCGGCTATGATCGTCGGCGGTGATGAACACCGAACGATCGAAGACAGTGAAGCCTTGCTGCCAATGCGGCACGGGTTGACAGTGAGGTTGACGGCGCGAGTACGGAAATCCAGCACAATAGGACTTGAGTAAATGGCGCATAATGGAAGAGGTACGATTTGCCTTGTATGGGAGCTTTGGAGGGGACTCGTGACCAGTGGATCTTTTCGCCAAAATGGATTCCGGGTCCGTGATCGGCGGATGCAGTTGAACCATGACAATGGCGGTTTTCGAAGCCAAGCTGGCAGCAAGGGATTTTGGCACACATTGAACTCTCCATAGTTGAGATGGCTGAATGCCATCTTCAACAGGTTGTGACGCTTCATCGGGAAGTGTTCCCCAACGATATGAGATCACTTCTTGGCCGTCGGCCTCTCGAGGAAATGTATGGGTTCTTCATGGAGAAAGATGACGGCCTGGCCCTGGTGGCTACCGAAAAGACCTCGGGCGAGGTCGTGGGTCAATTGTTGGGCGCACGGTTGGGCTTTGATCGGGAAGCTCTATCGACACGTTCTCTCAGCTGCAGTGTTCGGTGTTTTGACCCAACCGTCGCTCTGGCTGAACAGACGCATCTGGAATCGCATAGGTGAACGGTTTTTCGGTTTTTTCTCGAGGAGGGGAAAGACAGAAGAGGTGAAGCAGGATCGCCAAACCGGGTGTCTGTTCGTGATCGGTGTATCTCCGCGGGTGCAAGGTGGGGGCGTGGGTAACGAACTCATCTCCCGATTTGAGATTTTCTGCCGAGGCCTGGGACTTCAGCGAGCCGTGCTTTCAGTCTATGCCGAGAATGAGTCTGCCAGACGTTTTTACGAGAGACGCGCTTGGAGAGAACTCGAGGGCGACTTCGGGCGCGACGCGGTGTATGAAAAGGACCTTGGTTGAGGGCGAGTAGTGCGAGCTCCGCGGGTTCATGCCCGGATCCGAATTTCCTCAGGGCGCTCGGCCCCACATGGGCGTTTGCTCTCTCTATCATTTTGACTCCGGTCGTCTGTCCTCGCTGTCCGTATGATGCTGCCACAGGGCTGTGTGGCCCATTGCTCTGTCGTCCACTCCAATTCGTTTTCGGCATCGTAGACCGCGATCTGGATATCCTGACCGCGGCCATCGACAAACCACTCGATCCCGGCAAAGAGTTCACCTCCGTGGGCGCTGATGTCACCGATGTGATTGGCCGGTTTCTCGAGATCGGTGAAGGGCTCTTCATTCTTCGCCACCAACTCACCGTCCTTCGAGTAGACAAAGAGTGCGGTGCTGCCGCTGACGAAGTATCGCTGGCCATCGGTGGCGATCCCCTACCGCCCCTCCACTTCGAGAACTCCGAGGAGTTCGTAGGCGTCTTGCTCTGCGTCGGCCGAATGGCCGGCGATCTCGTGCGGGGCCGCACAGCCGGTCGCGAGCCAGATAGCGGGTAGAAATCCAACGAACACTCGCAACGTTGTTGCCCTGATCATGACCGCCTCCCAGGCATCATTGTCTCATCGGCTATGATCGTCGGCGGAGATCGGATGAAAATTCTCATCGTTTACAACCCGACTGCCGGCCACAGCAAGGCCGGCCGCCTGCTGCCGGACGTCGAGGAGCACTGCCGCAAGCTCGGAATCGACGCCGAAGTGCGGCTGACCGAAAAGCGGGGACACGCCACAGACATCGTCAAGGCGGCCGACTTCTCCGGCTACGACGGCGTCATCGCAGGCGGTGGAGACGGCACGGTCTTCGAGGTTGTGAATGGGATCTTCCAGAACCCGGCAGGTGCGGCCATCCCGATGGGTGTTCTCCCTGTCGGCACGGGTAACTCCTTCTCCCGCGACCTCGGTCTCCAGACCGGCCGGGTCGCCCAGGCGGTCGACCCGATTGCGAAGGCGACGACACGAAAGGTCGACGCCGGCCACTGCCGCTGCGGCGACAACGAGTTTCACTACCTCAATATACTCGGGGCAGGCTTCGTCACCGATGTCACCGCAGCCGCCTCGCGGCTCAAGCTTCTCGGCAACGGAGCCTACACCCTGGGTGTGATCTACCGAACCGCCTTCCTCAACACCTTTCATCTCAGGCTCGAGCTCGACGGCGAGGTCATCGAGCGAGACACGACTTTCATCGAGATTTCCAACAGCCGCTACACCGCGGATTTTCTGATGGCGCCGGAAGCCAGCATCGACGACGGCCTGCTCGACATCACCCTTCTCGGGCGCATCTCCAGGCGCCGCCTTCTCCGCCTCTTCCCAACGGTATTCAGAGGCGAGCACGTTGGCTACGACGAGGTGGAAACCTTCAAAGCTCGCCGGATCTCGGTAGTCAACGAACACCCCAAGGTCCTCTCGCCGGATGGTGAGCTGATCGGCACGACGCCCGCCGAGGTCACCTGCCTCCACCGGGCGCTCGAAGTCTTCAGCTCGACTTCTCCTTGATCCGGGCCTCGATGGCGACAAACTCGTCGCGTAGGTGGTTCTGGAAGATGGTGAAGGACTCGTCGGCCAGCAGCCGTTCGGACACGAGGTCTGAGAAGGCTCGATGGCGGACTTCATCGAGAGCATCGCGGTGTCGAACCAGTTCTTCCAGCGACAACGTACCAAGGTCGGATGTCTGCTGTTCGACCTCGATGAGATAGGCGTCGATGCGGTTTTTCATCCGCCGCTTCATCCATTCGCGGAACGCGACGGAGCCCGAGTAGAGACCGACAAGGAGGGTCAGCCCGAGGCTGATGGCCTCCGCGTACTCGACGAAAAACGCCGGTTCCTCGCGGTTGTAGTACGCGATGGCACCGCGGTGGTAAGGGATCGTCGCACTCCCCGGGCGATAGTCTTCGCGGATATGCCTGGCCACCGCGAGATCCGTTCCTTCGAGTCCGGCGTCACCCGACCGGTTCTCGAACACGGTAGCCGCAACGTGGCGCACCAGATTCTGATCGAGATCCCGCCGCGCGACCAGCATTGCAGACACCTCGATGGTTCGGACCGGAACCTGCGGCAGCCGGACATAGGTCGATCTCGGGATCGTCGTCCCGCGGATGCTGGGGAACACCAGTGCCAACGCATCCGCCTCGTTGCCGTACTCCTGGGCGTCTCCGAGCGAAACAAAACGGATAGCGTCCTGTTCGGCCAAATCGGCAACCGCCTGCGACGGGATCGCGGTGAGGACAAAGGCGGCGTCCACCGAACCGTCGATCAGGCCCGCGCTGGCCTCCTCCGTAGAGAGCGCCAGATCCTCGCCCACCTCAACTCCAAAATGATCGAGCACCCGTTTCGAGAGCTGCCGGGTTCCCGATCCTTGAGGACCGAGAGAAACCCGCCTGCCGCGCAGGTCGTAAACGGTCTTGATTTCTTCCGCATCCAGCTTGCTCGCGAGAATATGGAGAACCTCGTCGTAAAGTGAAGCAACCAACCGTGCATCCGTCGCGGGCGGGGTGTCGCTCTGGACGAAGGCGAGGTCGGCGCCTTCGCCGCGCCCGATCAGGTCCATGTTCTCGACGCTGCCGCCAGTGGCCCGGACCTCAGCAGATCGAACAATCGTGGTTCCCTCGAGAATCCTCGCGAGCGCTTCTCCCAGTGCGTGGTAGGTCCCGGTTTCCGGGCCGGTGGCGATCACGATTTCGTGCCGGGCAGCTTCTCCGGAAAACGACCGATACGCATAGAAGCCGGCCGCGACCACCACTACCGCAACGATCGAGGCCACGATGGCGACAACCGGAACCGAGGAACCAACGTCTTCTTCAGGTGTTGCGCGAGCCATATCCGTCCTCTCGAATCTCGCCGGCGGTCCAGACCAATGGCAGCGAAATGGGATGTAGCACTGTGCTCGGCGAAGACTAACACACGCTCATCTCCCTCTGTGTCGATCGTCGCAAATCCCCCGCAACTCGCGAGTGATCCGATCTCGAGAGTCGAATCGCGCCTGCAAACGGCATCGGCTGATCGAGTGTGGTGATAAAATATATTCACGGACTGCCTCGATGGCGGAAACACTGCAATTGATGGCGGTACGTTAACGGAACGAGGTGACAGTGCCCAAACGACCGAGGCAACAGGCGAAGAAAGGCGGCGGCAAAGGCGCTCGTGCGGCGACCAACGTCCACGAGATGCCGGTAGGCCGCCGTCGGGCAACGCCGATCGAAGCCCCGGTTGCCTTTCCGAATGTGCCAACCATCGTCGAGAATGCCGCCCGGGCGGCTGTCGCCGCCGACAGCGACAACTGTATCGTGCACTGGAATGACGCCGCTATCGAGCTCTTCGGCTTCACTGCAGAGGAGGCGATCGGCCGCAATCTGCAGCAGGTGATCCAGGCACGCGATGTCCACGGCAACCGCCTCTCATCGGACCACGCCGCGTACCACCAGATGATCGGCATCGGCGAGGCGCCGCAGAGCTTCGAACTCGCGATCATCACTGCTACCGGGAAGATGATCCGTGTCGCCGTTTCCATCGTCGCCGTCCTGGGGCCCCAGCCCACTGACTACCACCTGATCTACCTGATGACGCCGATGCACCGGCGACGACGCGCGGACGAGGCCATCGATCGCCTGCTCGCCCAGGCCAACGTCCCCGGAATTACCGTCCCGGGAACAAGCCAACCAACCGGTGCGCACCAGCGCGGCACCCAACAGCAGCCTCATCTTGACCCGACGCCAGCTCGAAGTGCTGCTGTTGCTCGCCGAAGGCAAGCGCTCGCGAGAGGTCGCCGACGAACTCTGCATCAGCGTCCACACGGTCCGAACACACATTCAGGGCATTCTCCGCACCCTCGGCGCAGCCAACCGCCTCGAGGCTGTCTCCAGGGCCCTGCACGAGCGCATTATCTGAGATCCTCTGAAACCACCATTTTGCAGTAGATAAATCAGCCGTTCGGGCGATTGATGATCAGTTTCCGATCACGTATGTTTCAGTTATGAGCAAAGAAATGGGTGCGATCTACCACATTTGGAGGTCGACTGTAAGGAGTTCGTGCGATGCGGGCGGCTTCGCGCGGTGCTACCGATGTGGGGAGAACCGTACACTCATGATACGAAGCACAATGAATTCGGGAATCGGAACATTATTTGTCGGCCTTCTGGCCGAACTGACCCAAGGAGGACTCCCATGAAGAGATTGTCCCTTCTCGTACTGGCCGTCATGCTCATTTTGCCGGTGGCGCTGACCGAAGCTGCAGGCAAGAATTCGAAGAACCAGAAACCGATCGCCCCCACCTGTACGCTCGACTATCAGAACCGCCAGTGCACGGTACCGCTCGTTGCCGGACAACATACTCTTGTCGGTGAGGTAATCATCGATCTCGACGGCGATCCAGTTGCCACGTTTGTTGTCACCGATCCAAACTGGTTCATCACTGAGACCCACCTCTATCTCGACACCACCCCGCCCGAGAAATCCGCCCCGGGCAGGTTCGGTTTCCAGCACTCAGGTCTCGACACCCAGATCGACGAGTTCTCGAAGTCGGAAGTCGAGTACGCGCTAATAGCTGATTGTCTCTACGTCGCAGCCCACGCCGTGGTTGAACAACGCTGCCTCGTCGGGGGCGGAGCGTATGACCTCGAGGCATTTGCGGATGCGCTCCCGGATCAAGTTATCTTCTCCGGGATCGACGACGATATCATCAGCTACTTCAAGATCACCGTTTCGGGCGGGAGCTTCCTCGACGGCCTCCACCAGGGATGGTGCGCTCACAACGGGCCGGTACTGACGAGGAACACACCGTTCCTGGCCGATGTCTACTCGATCTATGAACCCTTGCCGGACTTCTCCTTCGGGGGACAAGAGAATCTCGACAAGGTGAACTGGATCATGAACCAGGATTTCGTCGGAAAGGTCGGCGCTTGCGGTCAGTTTTTTACCGCCCAGCATGTTCAAGAAGGGATGTGGCTCGTCCTCCGCCAAATTAATCCCAGCGGAAAAAACCCGTGCTCCTTGGAGATATTTAAACTCGCCGAGGCCAACGGTTCCGGATTCATTCCGAGGTGCGGCCAAGATGTGGCCGTCCTTCTGATTCCACCCCCGGGCGAGCAACCCGTGATCATTCCGTGGCCTCTCACGTGTGACTACGAAGTCTGCGGTGAGGAGACAGCCTGGGGTCTGGCAGACTTTTTCGACGGGCCCACCGATATGATCAACTCCTGTGAGTTCCCCAAGCAAACAGGATGGGGCACCTATTTCATGTGTTGCGGCGACTGATCCGCATCTCCGATATACGGCAAATCGAAAACGGGGGAGCTTCGGCTCCCCCGTTTTCTTGGCCCGCAGAGATCCCCTACCGGATTGTTTTGGGCGCTGTCACATCGATGGACCGATCAGCGGCCTTCAAAGAGATTGGAGCGGGCCCCGGTTTGGAACGCTCCTGCTGTTGGAATCGTAAAGCAACACCCGAGTCGAGCACAGGGCCGTAGCGATCGACTGCGCCGTCGAGTTGATCCACGCCCAAGCACCTGGAACAGCCTCCCACCAGATGATGCGGCGGACGTTGCTGGAGGCTTCTCCGCACCTTGTTGCTGAAGTTCTCGTCCCACAGGGCGATCACCAGCACCGGCACACCGGCTTCCGCGATCCGCTCGCCGGTCTCTTTCCACGCTTCTTTCGTTGGATTGGTGCGGCCGTCGGTAATCAGGATCAGGAAGGTCCGTCCACGCTCTTCACTGAAGCGGGCGAGCGCCCGGTCGATCAATCCCGTCAGATCTCCGCCCGACGGGTTTGGCAGCATTTTGTCCAGTCTTCCCGGCTCAGCATCCCAGCCCGTCGTCTCGCCGCCGGTCGCCGCGAAGATCCGTCCGAGGCCACCCTCGGCCCGCTGCACCAGAGGACCGATCATCCGGCTGACCTGCGGCCAGTTCGCGATTCCGGCGGGCGAGAGATCGACAGCGAATCCCAGCAGCAGGGGCGCGTTGGTTCCATCACCGATTTCTTCGATGGGAATCGCAGTCCCGCCGATCTCGAGGCTGAGGTCGCTGCTCTGAATGCCCGATACGGGTTGACGGTTGCGGCTGACGGTCACCGTGAGATCCACGGTTCCAGGTGCAGCATCCTGCCACGCCTCGATCGCGGATCTCACCTCCGGCGAAGCAGCCTCCACGGGGTCAGGCTCGACGGCGCGATCGATCTCAGGGCGACCCTCGGCTCGCAATGGCTCCGCCGCAGGAACAGGTTCAGGTGAACGCAACGGTTCCACGATCGCCTCGGCACCCCGGGACGGGAGTCTCCGCTGAGGCGGGTTCCTGAGACGGCGTTTGCTCGACCACTTCGGCACCCGCCGCGGCGGCAGCAACCGCAACAGGCGCTGCACCGTCCGGCTCAGCATCTTCAGCGGGGTCCGAAGGCACGTCGGCCTCGGGCTCGGGCACGGGCTCGGGCTCGGCCTTCGCACTCAGATCCGTTGATTCCGTTTCGACTTCGACATCAATCTGCGGAGCCGGCGCAGCTTCCGGGACCGCCGCAACCGCGACTCCGGCACTCTCTGCCGCCCCGATCTGAGGCTCTGGCGAAGATGCAGATGCCTCTCTCGCAGGTGAACTCGGTTCGCCAGCCGGTTGCACGGTCACTGCCGTTACCGCAGCCGACAAGGCCGGAGCCTCTTCGGGTTCAGGCCCGGGGGTCGGAACGGCCATGGTGGGTGTTGGACTGGGGGAATCCGGCGGAATTGGAGACGGCGTCGGCGTCGGTGTCGGTATCACCGGTGTCGGCTCAGGACCGGCTCCAGGGATCCGGACGCGACCAACCCACAGGCCGCGGTGTTCGCCGCTCGGATCCTCGATTTCAACTTTGAGATCGTGTTCACCCGGAGGCCACTCGGTTTCGACACGCGTGCTGCCGTCGCTCTCCATCCGCGCAGCCCACATCGGGCTTTGACCGCGCGGAACCTCGCCGTCAAGCTCGATTCGAACGATCGGGTTCTTCCCGATCCGCCCGCGATCTTCAGGCGACACCTGGACGATCACCGCCACGCGGGTCCACTCGCCCGTGGAACCGAGAGGTTCCACCTCGACTCTCATCGCGACCGGCGCCGCTGCGGCCGAGACCAGCGCGACCAGGAACAGCATGACCGACACAAAGAACTTCGAGTTGTTCACGGCGAATCTCCCCGGCGATTGTCGCACGGCCGGATCGGCTTTTCGGTTTGGTCAGCTCGATGTCGAGTGCAGCGCGAACAAGAGCTCCCTGGGGATCGAGGCACTGCGCGATGAGGTCGCCGCCCGGGACCTCCATCGGACCGTTGACGACCTGCCCGAAGGGTTTTTCAATTTCCCCCTCGGCGAGGACTTCCGATCAGTCGTCGACCAGGAAGTACTGAACCGTGGTCACAACTCGAATCTTCTTGAACTCTGGAGAAAAGGCGTCGCGGTCGGTAATCGAGAAGTACCCCTGTCTGTGCGTTGCGAATTCCACCCACCCGGTTTCCGGAATCCTCGGCAAACTGTTGGGCGGCTCGCCGGGCATCCTGAGTCGCCTCGCGGATCATCTCCGGCTTGATCTCGTCGAGCGCCGTGTAGAGGTACTGGGTTGTGTTTTCGTAGCTCCGGATGAGCGCGACGCCCTGCGCGACAAGCACTCCTGTCTCTTCCATCACCGATCGAACTGCTTCGATACGCGGAGACCGCACCGTGACCGTGGCTTCCGCTACGTATCTTTCGAGGCGCCCGCCTTGCGACATCATCCCCTGGGCCTGGCGATCGTCCACGCGTGATGCCGAAGTGCTGATCTCGGAGGCCTCGAACGTCTCACCCAGGAAATCTCTGATCTTGGTCGCTCCGTCATCGATGCGGCTCTGCAGGGTCCCGAGGTCATTCGCCGTCACCGTGTAGGTGATCGGCCAGATCACCATGTTGGCATCCACCTCACGCTCGGCAAGCCCCTTGACCGTCACGTAGCGATCCGCAGCCCGCGCCTTCAGCAGGCCGCTGCCGATAAAGAAACCACCGACAGCGATCCCGACCGCGACAATGGTTCCGGCGACTACCACACTTCTGAAACTCTGATCGCTCATGGTTCCCCCATCAGTTGTCCTCTGAATTCGACCGAAACGCCAGTTTACATTTTCTCACCGATGCGCGATCCGCGGAGCCGCACTTCACAACGCCGTGCTATCGGATAGAATCACTGCCGAGATCAACCTGAGCCCTGGAGGTAGCCGTGTATCGAACCACACCTTTGATTCTCTTATCCCTCGTCCTGACTCTCGGCTGTCAACCCGCCGACCACCCAGTAGATACGCCCGATCCAGTCGCCTCCGGTACCGCTCAGATCTCGGTGGAGGTCGAATCCGACGACCCCTCCGTCCTCAAGCGACCGTTTACCGCGGAAGAAATCCGTGACGAGTGGATCGTGGGGCTGCGGCTCTTGATGCGGCGAAGCTCACCGGAAGGCGAAGTCGTTGAGCGCTGGACAGTCGTTTCGGCCGATGCCGAAGGAGTCGATATCGAATTCGTCACCCTCGACGGCGACGGCCAGGTCTCCACCGACCCCGACGTGCGGCGATCATCCTGGATCGAGCTTCGCGACCACGCCAGCTTTCCTGCGGCGACCTCGACTCGCGAGTGGTCCAGCCGCTCGACTGCATTGGGCAGTTTCGAAGGTTGGCTCTACCACGTACCGGATGAGAAGACCGGCACAGTCAGCGAGTTCTTTTTCGTGCCCGAGTTTCCGGGCGCGCCGGTTCGAATGCGCATCCTCAACGGTGAGGAGATCGTGTTCGAGCTCGAGCAGACGGCACGACTGCGCCCCAACGCGGGCTGACTCCTTGTTACCCATCGTGGAGGACCTGTGAAAATCAATGGACCTTGGTTCCTCGTCATTGTCTTCCTCTTTGCCACCCCGGGCTTCGCCACCGCGGCCGAAGTATCGGCTGAGGAGGATCCAAAACTCGTCCTCGTGCTTTCGGGCGGAGGTGCGCGCGGCATTACCCACATCGGCGTCATAAGGGTCTTGGAAGAGCTGCACATCGCTCCCGACCTGATCGTCGGCACCAGCATGGGTTCAATCATCGGGGGGCTCTACGCCGCCGGCTGGTCACCTGACGAGATGGAAGAAATTGTCCAGATCATCGATTGGGAGAATATCTTCACCGATCGCGTCGACCGAAGCGACCGATCGTTCCGGCGCAAACAGGATGATCGGCCGGTCCTGATCCAAGGCCGGCTCCACTTTGACGGCATCAAGCCTTTGATGCCCTCCGGCGTCATCCGCGGCCAGCGCCTGGAGCTCGCACTGCGGATCATCGAGGCGCTCTCCCCCGCCGAAAACGATTTTGATCGCCTGCCGATCCCGTTCCGGGCCGTGGCTGCGGATATCGCGACAGGCGAGGCCGTCGTAATCTCTGAGGGCAGTCTGGCCACCGCGATGCGAGCCAGCATGTCGATCCCGGGAGCCCTGCCTCCCGTGGGCATCGACGGACGAGAACTGGTGGATGGAGGCATCACCGCCAACCTGCCGGTGGGCATCGCCCAAGATCTCGGCGCCCACGAGATCATCGCGGTGGACATCTCGAGCCCGCTCCTCAAGGAAGATGACGAAGAGTTCGAGTCCTTCTTGAGCATCTATACCCACCTCAACAGTATGCTCACCGTCCGCAACCGCGACCGTGATGCGGCACTGCTCCGTCCCGATGACGTGCTCATCGTTCCCGATCTCGGTGACATCACATTCGTGAGCTTTGACAGGGTCCAAGAAACCGTAGCCATCGGCGAAGAGGCGGCTCGCACTACAGATCGACGAGCTGCGGAAATTCAGTGCAACAAGTGAACGCTGGGCTGACTTCGAAGATCGAGCACGAGCGGACGCAAACGCACAAATCGAGGTCGATAGGGTCCGCCTCGAGAACACCAGCAGGGTCGACGATCGTCTGGTGCACAAGACCCTGACGATCCGGCCTCCCGAAACCCTGGATCAGCAAACGCTGGGGCTCGATCTCTTGGAGCTGTACAATACGCGCTACTTCGGAGTGATCGGATTTCACCTCGAAAAGATCGACGAGAATGTCCACGAACTCGTGGTCCAGACGCCATCACCGACCCACGGACGAGGATCCCTGCAGTTCGGCATCGGCTTTCTCGATGATTTTGACGGTGGTTCCACCTATCACATCGCGGTCCGCCACCAGTATCTGCCCGCCAACCGGCGAGGCGGCGAATTGGAAACGACTGTTCAGCTGGGAACGGTCGGTGGAGCGGCGACCAGCTTCTATCAGCCTCTTGACTGGGGAATGAACTGGTTCGTCGAGCCGACCCTCACCTACGAAACAGGCACCCAGGAGATCTGGCTCGATGGACAGGCGATTGCCGACTATAAATTCACGACGGCCGACGCCCGGATCGCAGCGGGCAGGGTGCTGGGGCGCTGGGGCGAGTTCCGCCTCGAGGCATTCACTCAGCAAAACAGGGGAACGCCCCGCATCGGCTTCGAGGAATTCGGCTCGGTTGACGAGCAGCGCGGCGGCGGCCAGGCTCGCTTTCGGATCGATACCGAGGACACGGTGATCTTCCCGCGATCGGGGGCCAACGTCCTCCTCACCTACACCGTGTCTTCAGAGGCCCTCGGTTCCGACGCCGGTTTCAAACAGTTCCGTGGTCGGGCGTCCTACGCCTGGAGCTTTGGCAAGAACACGATCGTTCCCGCGATAGAGTACGGTGACAACCTCGATCCGGCAGAGAGCTTCTTCAGCGCCTATTTCATGGGCGGCTTGTTCCGTCTCTCCGGTCTCGGAAAAAACGAGCTCTTCGGAGACACGACCGCTCTCGCGAGACTCGTCGCCTATCGCCGGTTGTTCCGATTCGACATGGCCGGGATGAATATCAAAATCTACGCAGGCCTGAGCCTCGAAGCGGGCAACGCCTATTTCACCGGCGAAGACATCGCGTGGGACACGATGCTCAAGGGCGGCAGCGTCTTCATCGGAGGCGACACATTCATCGGACCCGTCATTTTTGCGTATGGCCGTACCGAGGGAAATCGGGACAGGTTCTATTTCGCGATCGGCGATCGATTCTGACTAGCGATCCAGAACAAACTCCAGAGCCCTGCCAAGCTCCCGGTTGAGCGGCCGTGGAAAGGTGTGGCCCACGTTTGCGGCCACCCGCAATCTGACGTCGTATCCCGCTTTCTTGTAGTCGTCTGCCGCTCGCCGGGTCTGCGGAGCCGCCTGATCGAGGTCTCCGACCAGGAAATAGAACCTGGGGCTGCCGCTCGAGGCCTCGGGCGGCGCATCGATCTCGGGGAGATACCCTCCGGCCACCGGAATCACACCCGCGAAGACGTCCTGGTGCCGAGTACCGAGGGCCATGGCCATGAACGCGCCCTGCGAAAACCCGGTCAACACGATCCGGTCTCGGTCTACCGAAAACCACTCCGACACCTGTTTCATGGTCAGTTCGAGGATGGCTTCCGCTTCCTCCAGATCGCCCCAGGCAAATCCACTGCCCACGGGACGGAGTCCTTGAGGCACCGCGAGAACCGCTCCAATCTCGGCTGCAGCTCCACCCCAGATGTGCGGGTAGTTTTCAGGATGATCGCCGAACCCATGCAACGCGATGATGACAGGGACTTTTTCGCCCGGCCTCAGGTTTTTGGGTGCGATCACGATCGGCGGTGTTGCAGAAGCCTTTTCGCATACTTCACCGCGGTGGTGGTGTTTATTCTCTTCGACCATCGCGCGGACACTCGCGTACCCCGCGAGGTCGCGAACAGCATCGAGGTCGGAGTCGGAGTCCAGATGAGAGAGATTTTTGAACCCAGCTTCCGCGGCGCGGCGGAGCCAGAGAAGCGAGGACGTGGAATCTCCCTTGAGGGCGTAGATACAGGCGAGATTGTATTTCGGAACTGCACGGTCAGGCAGGATTTGAACAAGTTTGTAGCCTAAATCGACTGCAAGGTCCCAATCTTCCTGCCGGTACGCCTCGCTGAATGCCCGATCGGTCGCTTGAAACTTGACCGACTGCTGGGCGAACGCCGGAATCGCCAACCCAACAAGCGCGACGACTGCCACCAACCGCATCGATCGAACCGAATTGCATACCGATCTGGCCATCGTCCCCCCCCTCGAACTCATCTGCTGAAGATGTACGCGCTCCGGCCTCGCCAGTTTCGTCTCAAAGTTGATGGATAATGCTTGACGACGCCTGGGTTGCGGAGGAACGATGTATCTGCACAATTCGAAGCTGATGATGGACCGAGCTTTCACGCTGGAAATCACCTGAGATGATCGCCGGTTTTGTTTCTGCGTTCACAGGAGCCGCGTCCGCTATCTCGAGCATCTTCCTCGTCATGCTCATCGCCGGTCTCATGGTTCGGCGGAACGTGCTCACGAAAAGCCAGGTCAGCGGACTGTCGGCTGCCACGGTCAACCTATTCCTCCCGTGTCTGATATTCACAAAAGTCACCGAGACCCTGGATCCCAAAAGTTTGCCCGGGTGGTGGGCGCTGCCCCTGGCTGGAATCGCGATGGCGCTGGTGGGCACCGGAATTGGAGCGGTCTTCTTTCTGGGGAGGCTGCCGGCGCAGAAAGACCTCCTGCCATTGGCCGGAATGCAGAACGCCGGATACCTCGTGCTGCCGGTCGGACTGGCGATGTTCCCGGACCAATTCGACAGCTTCGCGCTCTACGTCTTTCTCTTCATCCTCGGCTACAACCCCATCCTCTGGAGTCTCGGCAAAATTCTGGTCTCGGGCAACACCCGCGAAAAAACCAGCTTGCGTGACCTCGTCACACCGCCGCTGATCGCTAATCTCGTGGCCATTGCCTTCGCTCTCAGTGGCGCCAGCAAACTCATCCCAAGACCGGCGCTGACTGCGCTGGAGCTGCTGGGGTCCGCGGCGGTACCCGTGGCGACCCTGGTTCTTGGCGCCGTGCTCGGTGGGATCGGCGTGCGGGTGCGACCGTACCTGGCTGACGCCACGCGGGCCCTGGCCGTCAAGCTCCTGGTTCTCCCGGCCGTGACCATCACCGTCCTCCACCTCACCGGATTGCACCTCACCAATCCACTCCTGGCCGAATTTTTTGTGATCGAAGCTGCCGCGGCGCCGGCCGTCGCAACAGTCCTCCAGGTGAAGACTTACGGTGGCGACGAGCTCAAGGTCGGCAGCGTGATGTTCCTCTCGTATCTTGCCTGTATGGTCACGCTTCCGGCGTGGGTCGCCGTTTGGCGGCTGATAGCAGGTTGAACGTTTAAACGTTGGAACGTTTCCACCCACCCACCCCCACCAAATCCTCAACTTTCAACATTTGGCTCATCCGGAATTTTATGAGGTGAGCCGCGAAGCGGCGGCAGATGCTTAGCCTGGGGCGTGAGCCCCAGGATCCTCGGACCAGCAACAACATAAGCCCCTGAAGGGGGCGACAGAATCGTTCATATTCCGTCGAGAGCAGCGCGTCTGTCGCCGCTTCGCGGCTTGAAGAAAAATGAAACGCTGAATTCCTGGGGCTCACGCCCCAGGCAAAATATCTATCGCCCCTTCGGGGCTGTCTGCCGTCGCACAACGACCTCACGGAATTCCGGATGAGCTCGACGTTCCAATATCTCGGCCATCGGAAACCCGGGGCGGCGTACGCCGCCCCGGGTGTTGATGATGGATTTACGGTTCCTGCGCGATTTCAAGCGGCTCGATCGCTGGATCGGAGGCCAACTCGTGTTCAGCCTCGGCGATCAGCGGTTCATCGAGCATCTCAGACTCAGCCGGGAGTTCGAGCTCTGCGGTCACGATCATCGGAGCTCGCTCCGGCCAACCCAGGGCATCTCGCAGTTGGCGCAACTTCCCCTGAACCCGGCGCGCGTTCTCAGGACCCATCCTCAGCAACTGCCGCTGGGCGTGGCTGAGGTTTTCCAGAGAATCCTCGGCGAACGCGTAGACGATCGCCCGTTGCTCGACCTCGACCTGTCCGGCAGGCACTTCGATCTCGAGCAGGTGGTCCACGGCCTCGCGAAAGCGGCTGTCGAAATCCTCGCTCGCCCAGGCCGTCTGCTCGAAGATCTCCTCGAGCCGGGGCCGGAATTTCCGATAGAGCTCGACGCTGCCGTCGACATCCAACGAGGCAAAGACATCCGTCGCGGCCGAATACCGGCGATAGCTCCCGGCCGCGATCACAAGCCGCCCCTCGTCCTCTCGAACCAGGAATGCCCGTCTCGGGCTCAGAAAATCAACCTCGTCGCGAGGACTGAAGCCTCCCGCCACCGCATCGACTGCGGCCACGAACCGCTCCAGAAGGCGATCGTTGATCAGGAGCGCTGCGAGGCTCGGGTGGGCCGACAAACGAGCCGCTGCTGTCCGCACCAGCTCGTCATCGTCCGAACCGCCGAGGCTCGCTTCCACGATCTGCGGGTTCGCTCCAGTGGAGGCCGCCGGCGTCGGAGTCGGACGATCTGCGATCGTCACGGTTGCTCGCTCCGGCGCATCAACGGTCATGCCGGACACCACCCATATGATTGCCGCGACCAGGGCCACGGCAGCTACCACACACGCGCCCACCACTGCAAAAACTCTGTCGTCCTGTTGCATGGGGACCTCCTTTCAATATCCACCCTGCATTGCCGATGCAAACATCCAATGTCGAAATGCGGCACGGACGGGGTAATTCGTGGCGAATCGAGGCGCGAGCGGTTCGAGGTTTGCAGGTTCGAAGGTGAGGCTCATCCGGGAAGACGTGGAGTGAGGACGGAGCCTATGAATTCCCGTCATCCCGAGCGAGGCCGTCCTTTTCTCTCTGTCATCCCGACCGAGGGCCTCCGAGGCCCGAGTGGAGGGATCCCCTCCTGTAGGAGAGTGCTGGCATGGCGGCCTATCTCCGACTTCAGGGGGTCCCTCGACTACGGCGTCCTCACGGCACAGCCGTTCGGTCACCTCCGCTCGGGATGACAGCCAATTCAGTTTCGCCCGTCTGGAATGTCAAATGGGTATGGAACCACCGGATTCGAATGGTTCCTGGGCGACCACCTCACGAGATCAGGATGAACCGAACCTTCTGATTTTCAAACAGATGGCTACTGAACCGAAAAACTGACAGTGACGAGATAATAAACCGCCACAGGGTCTCCCTCGAGGGTGGCAGGTTTGAAGCGCCACGATGAAACCGCGTCGACCGCCGCCTCGGTCAGCCCCGACGGGAGGCCCTTGAGGACCTTGACGTCGGTCACGTTCCCGAGCTTGTCGATAATGGTCTGCAGAATGACAACCCCCTGCACCCGCGCGTGGCGAGCCTCCTCGGGATAATGGGGATCCGGAGCGTGGATTCGCACCGGCGCCAGGACGTTTCCGCTGATCTGCATCGGGCCGATCGCCGGTCCCGCCGGACCCTCCGGGATCACAACCGACTCACCAATCTCGGGATAGTCGATTTCGGACACATCGGCGCTCTCATCGAGGACCAGCGGTTCCGGATCATCCGGCGTCGCATCGGGGATGGGTACCATTCGCGCCTTGGGTTCGGCCACTGTCCGTCTGACCCTGGGTTTCGGTGGTTGTTGGAATTTGACCTGCCGCAGCCGGTAGACCCGCGGCGTGCTTCCGACCTTGAGAACCCGTTCTTCGTAATAGGATGGGAACACTATGAAGAAGAGCAGGACGTGAAAGGCGATGGCGAAAGCAATTCCCAGGCGCACCGCTCTCTTTCGCCTCGGCTCATCTTCCTCCTGGAGACGAAGCACCGTCGGATCGAGCGAGTTATAGGGCCGGGTCCACCGACGCTCCCTCGCCCGCGCAAGTCTGCTTTCTCCGATTCGCATTCAGTTCCTCTTGCGGCCCGTCGCTCGGCCGTTGTCATAAGTCATTACGAGGAAGGATCGTCCCGGGTTACGGAACGACCCTCTTCACCCGCTGCGGCACTGCTCAACTTGATGAGCGGCTCAGTCGGTAGAGGAAACCACCGCAACCGTTCCAATTCTTCCGACAGGTTTGCGGATGTGTCGTCCGCCCCGAACTCGACCTCGGCTGCTTCGATGATCCGGCGTGCCTGCTCGAGATAACCCGCAAAGGCTTCTTCCGGTTCGGTCAGCAGACGTCCCTCGTACTTCAACTGACCGGACTCAAAGCTCACATCATCGAGCCCGAGTTCGGCACGGAGGCGCTGATCACGATGCCGCCAGAGCCCGGTGTCGACCGAAAATCGATAGTAGGGCAGCAATTTCCACCCCGAATCGGCCACGAGATGAACGGCATCGAGGATGTAGTCAAAGACCGCCTCGGAAATGAAATAGTTGAAATTGACGCGCACCCACCCGGGTTTGATGCCTTCACAGCCGCTGTTGATGGCGTCCCGGAATCTCGAAGATCTCGCCATGTCGATTCCGAGCAGACGGTGTCCATAAGGGCCGGCACAGGAGCACCCTCCTCGAGCCTGAATGCCAAAAAGATCATTGAGCAGCCCCACCACATAGTTGTGGTGAAGATATCGGTCATCGCGTCGAATCAGAAATGACACAATCGACAGCCTCTGGGCGTCTTTGTTGCCGAGAATCTGGATCCTCGGATTGGCCGACCACGAATCGATCGCCCGCTTCATGAAAGAGTGCTCGAGATCTTCGATGGTGCTCTCACCGACCGCCGCCTTGAGCTTGAAGACCAGTCCCGCCCGGATCGACTCGATGATGGCCGGAGTCCCGCCCTCTTCGCGGATTGTCGGTTCGCTGATGTAGCTGTGGCCGTCGGAACTCACGTAGGAGACCGTCCCGCCGCCGGGCACCGTTGGAACTCGGTTTGTGACCAGCGCTCGTTTCACGACGAGGACACCCGGAGTTCCCGGTCCGCCAACAAACTTGTGCGGCGAAATAAAGATCGCATCTTTGTACGCCAGCGGATCGCGGCCCTCTCGTTTCGGGTTCATCTCGATCTCGATATAGGGTGCCGCCGCCGCAAAATCCCAGAATGAAAGCGCCCCGTGCCGATGCAACAACACCGACACGGAATCTACATTTGAGACGATCCCCGTGACATTCGAGGCCGCCGAAAAACTGCCGATCTTGAGACCTCTCTCCTGAAAGGCCTGGAGCTCTCTTTCGAGGTGGGCCTCGTCGATCTGACCGTTCTGGTCCTCGTCGATAACCACCACATCGGCAATGGTTTCGCGCCACGAAATTTCGTTCGAGTGGTGTTCGTAGGGGCCGATGAAAACCACCGGCCGATCGCGCTCCGGGATCACGTCGATGAGGTTGAACCGGGCGTCGAGATCCGCAGGAAGGCGAATATTGAGGATCTCGATCAGCTTGTTGATGGCCCCCGTGGCGCCGGATCCGCAAAAAATAACCGCGTCCTGGGTGTTGCCGCCCACGGACTCGAGAATGATGGCTCGGGCGTCCTCCCGAAATCGAGTCGTCTGCAGCCCGGTCGTTGACGTCTCGGTATGGGTATTCGCATATAACGGCATCACCTCATCGCGGATGAACTTTTCGACAAAGCGCAGCGATCGGCCCGACGCCGTGTAATCGGCGTAGGTCACCCTCCGAACACCAAACGGTCCGTCGACGGCCCGGTCATCACCGATGATGCCGTTGCGAATTTCGCCGATGAGTTTCGCCAGTTCGTCCTTCAAATCCCCCCCGATACGTGAGATCGCTCACCTGCGAACGATGATACTCGATCTCGAACTCCTATTCTCATGGGAGCATCGGCTACAATGAATTCTCGAGAGCTTCCAGGAGGGCGCGAAGACACTGCAAAGGGGGTTCCGGTGAATACCCGCAATGCCAAAGACGCTGATGACCAGAAGAAAAGGGCCGCCCTGAGGCGCCGGCGTTATCTCGTTGACCGACGTCGCCAGCTGTCATCCACGATCCGGGTTGCGGGTCTGATCTTGATCCTTCTGATTCTCCTCAACGCGGTGCTTGCGTGGCAAAACTACTCGCAGACTCAAAAAGTCATGGCAACAAACCCGGAAATCGGCGAACAGATGAAGGTTGCAAACCTCCGCCACGCCGCGATCACGGCAGCGATATCGCTCATCATGCTCGCGATGGTGGTGGTCCGGTCCATCATGATCACCCACCGAACCGCGGGCGCGGTCTTCAGCGTTTCCCGCCACCTCGAACGAATCGCCGCCGGTCACTTCGACGAAACTCTCAGGCTTCGCACCGACGACACCATTCGGGCGATCGAAGATCCATTCAACAAGATGGCTGGGGCCCTTCGACGGCGCGCCGAACAGGAATATCGATCGCTGTCCAACATTGCCACGGAGCTCGAATCAAAGGGCAATCCCGTCGACGCCGAGATGGTGCGAAGAGTCGCCGACGCCAACAAACGACTCCTCGATTAACGAAGGGCCGGCGGGCGACATACAATGTTAGAGAGAGCGGAAGAGCGAAAGAGAGTGAAATCATGACGCAAACGACCGAAAGCGCGACCGCCGCACCGAAGATTCCGCCTTTTTATCGCCGGACCTATCTGATCGATCCAAAAGGCCAATTGACCACGACACTGAAAGTGGCGGGGCTCGTGGCATTGCTGTTACTCGTTCTCAATCTGGTCCTCGCCGGTCTCAGCACCGGAGAAACTCGAAAGATCATCTCAGCGAATCCCGATCTCGCACAACATATGGCAGCAACCGACCGCCGCGGCAGCCTGGTGATCGCCGGCGGGTCGGTCTTTCTGCTCTTCCTGGTTGTGGTCCGGACCATCGTCCTGACTCACCGGACATCCGGTGCCTCCTTCAACATCAAGAGATGCCTCGGCCGGGTTGCCGAAGGAGATCTCAACACCGAACTCAGGCTCAGACCGAAAGACAATTTGATGGAGCTTCAAGATCCGTTCAACGAAATGGTCCATTCCCTCCGGGAGCGCGCCACCGAGGAACAGAAGCTGCTGATGGACCTCTCGTCCAAAATCGAAGAATACGGCCACTCTGAAGAGGCGAGAACTCTGCGCGAAATCGCTGAATCTAAATACGGTTCAACGGGCTGAAGCCTGACATCGTCACTCGCCGGAGTCGAGCAGTCCGGCCATTTCATCGAAAGGGGTTCCGATGACCTCCGAAGAAAATCCCACACCGTCCATCAAACCCGTCCCTTTCTGGCGCAGGAAGTTCCTCATCGATCGCAAGGGACAACTCGTCGCAACCGCGAAGGTGGCGGCGCTGGTGTTCATCCTCCTGATCCTCCTCAATGTTGTCTTTCAAATGCTGATGACATCGCACACGAGTCAGGTCATTTCGCGGAGTCCGGAGTTTGCCTCCGAGCTCCATGACACCGACACTCGAGCAGCGTGGATTTTCGCCGTCCTCTCAGCGATCGCGTTCATTCTCGTTGTCATCCGATCGATCATGCTCACCCACCGAACCGCCGGCGCCGCCTTCAATATCAATAGATGCCTCGCGCAAGTTGCGGCCGGCGACTACGGAACCACGCTGAGGGTGCGGGCCAAGGACAATCTTCGCGGCCTTCAGCAACCGTTCAACGAAATGACGACGGCACTTCGGCTGAGGGCCGGGGAGGACCGGGACACGTTTGCCCGCCTAGCAGATGAGTTCGAGAAGCTCGGCAACTCTGCGCTCGCCGAGGAGGTCAGGAAGCTCGCCGACGCCAGGGGGCAGATGGCCGACTGACCACATCCTGCGATCGACGACGCCGCTAGATGTTTCGGTTCATCCGGGAAAGCATGCGGTCCGGAGAATCACGTCCCCGTTCGCGTACCCGTTCCCGTCTCCGAATTACAGCGTCAGCGACAGTACCCAGGGACAGCGTCAGCAACCAGCGACAGTCTTCAGAGGCAGTCTTCAGAGGCAGTCTTCAGAGGCAGCGATCAGGTTTCGCGGCGGCATGGTCATCTCCGTTTCGTTCTCGCCATCTGGTAGCCGATCAGGTTGTTCGATCAGCTTCCTCGGTGCCCGCGAATCTCGCGGAAGGACACGGGCGCGTCGGTAGGGACAGAATGAAGTTCTGGCGCATTGCCTACGCTTCCGCCAAGGAGGTCGACAGCCACCTGAGGCTTCTCACACACGCCAGAGCGATCAATGGAGCGAGGGCTCAAGAAGCTTCGGATGCCTTTGATCAGGTGCGCGCCATGACGTGGCGCTTGCTCAATCCGAAGAAATGACAGGCGGCCGTCCAACACCACCGTCTGATTGCTGTCGCTGGAGACTGCCGCTGAAGCTGCCCTCTGTCGCGGTCGCTGGTCACTGCCACTGACGCGAGCTGCGACCGGAAACCGGCTCACCTCACGAAATTCCGGATGCGCCGATGTTTCTAACTCGGCGGGAATTTCTTGAGCAGCTTGTTGATCGCCTTGGTGATCCGTTTGCCCGACGGGTTGACGCTCCGCACTTCCCCCGTCAGGGTCCCGGTCCATACCAACTGATGGGTATGCGCATCAACAATGTCCAGCAGCAACGTACCCTTCGTGTAGCTGCGAACCTCGGTGTAGCCGTAGTTGAAACCGCCCCAATAGCCGTAGCCCCACGGAGAGTAGGTGCTGTACGGAATGTGGTTCACCTGGAGTTCGTCACGGTGACCAAAATAGTAGGTCAACAGTAGATCCGTCTGTGGAGGAGCAGGAGCGGGCACCAGACCCTTTTCAGCCAGGACTTCCTCGGTCACCCGCCGCAGCCTCATTCGGAGATGCTCGGGGAGTTGCTCGTCCGCCGAGCCTTCCCGTTCAATCCACCCATAGGTCGTGTAGCTGGAGAAGTCAGCATTGGGATCGAAATCATGCACCGCCTTCGCCGCCCAGGCTATCCCAGCCACCATCACCGTCAGGACGGCAACCGCAATTGCATATCGAGTTCTGGAATTCAATTCACTCTCCCTTCGTGATGGCGACAGGGTAGCAGAGGAAGATGTCGGATTTTGGATTTTGGATTTTGGATTTTGGATTTTGGATTTCCGCCCACCCTCCCGCCATGCAGAGGAGAAAAGGAGAAGAGGAACAAAAGAGATCGTGATAAGGAGGCTGACCCCTTTCCCCCTTTCCCCTTTTCCCGGGAACAACTGCAACCTTTAAACGTTGTAACGTTTGACGTTCAACGTTCAACGTTCAAAAGGTTCGTTCGGGAGGGAACGATGGCGCTCAAGACACATTTCGACAAGGAGTTCTTCGGCTTTCTCACGGAACTCCAGGAAAACAACACCAGGGAGTGGTTCCAGGCGAACAAGGACCGCTATCGAGAAGAAGTTCAAGAACCGCTTCTGAGGTTCATTTCAGATTTCGCCGAGCCCCTCCACGAGATCAGTCCGAACTTCGTGGCCGATCCCAGGCCCTCCGGCGGTTCGATGTTTCGCATCTATCGCGATATCCGGTTTTCCAAGGACAAGAGCCCATACAAGACACATGCCGCGGCGCAGTTTCGCCACCGGGCAGGCCGCGATGCACATGCTCCCGGGTTCTACCTCCACCTGGAGCCCGGAAGCGTGTTCGTCGGTGCCGGCTCGTGGCACCCCGAGCGCAGTATTCTCGAGGCCTTCCGCGCAGCCATCGTCGACGACCCGAAGCGCTGGAAAGGGATCCTCGCCGACCCCGTGTTCTCGAAGAAACTGGATCTCGAAGGCGAGAGCCTCAAACGTCCGCCACGTGGATTCGACCCCGAACACCCGTTGATCGAAGACATCAAACGGAAGGACTTCATCTGTGTCGAACGCTTCAGTCAGGCAAAGGCGTGCAGGGCGGGTTTCATCGACGAAGTTGCGGCGTCCTTCACCGCAGCGGCACCATTCGTACGATTTCTCACCGAGGCGGCCGGACAACCGTTCTGAGCCGCCCAACCGCCTACGAAAAGGAGCAGAGGAGAAAAGGAGAACGTGATAAGGAGCGCTCTCCCCTTCCTTCTTCCCCTTTTCTCTGGCGGGGCGAGCGGAAGATGAAATTTCGGCTCATCCGGGAAAGCACGATGTAGCGACAACCGCGTCCGCTTCCGGGTCCGCGCCCGTGCCCGAATTGGGAAATCGGAAGCGCGCTCCAAACTTGAACGCGCTCTTCTGCCGGTGTGCTCCCGCGTGATTGCCACCCTTAACAATGTTCGGACCCATGACTTGAACGGAAAGGAGCGGCAAACACCAAACATTGTTAAAAGTGGCACGTCCGATCAACGCGCTGTTCTACCGACAGGCTTCGGGTTCGGTGAGTGGCCTTCATAGCTCCATAGCTCCATAGCCCCATAGCTTCGCAGCCGGGCGGGTGGGTGGAAATTCGAAATCCGAAATCCGAAATCCGAAATCGGTTCACGAAGCACGCGAAGTTCACCCCACGGAATCACGGATGAGCCCAACTTTTAGACTGTGGATCTGCGACGGACGGCAACGTACTCCCTGACCCCATGCCGGAGCACGAAGGAGTGTTCGACACGGAACCCGGTGAGGAGCTTTTCCACCTCGGCCGGTGGAAGGTCGGGAGTGCCCCGGACCTCGGGGCTGATCGGTTCGTAGGCGAGGTACTTCCCGTCAACGATTCGATACCTCGAGGGAACAGCGGGCATGGTGTCGGAGCAGTGCACGATCGCATGAAGGTGGGCATCTGCACGGCTCAACCGCGCGATTACCTCCATCAGAGCTTCCGCTCTCCCCGGTGCGAGGTAACTGAACACGTCCCACGTCAAGATCAGGTTGAACGAGTCGGCAAATTCCGGACAGAGAGCACGAAGATCGTCGACCCGCCCGTCCGGCTCAGTCAGTGCGGTTGCTCGGTCCGACAGCCAGGCGCCGGACGCATCGATGATCTGCACCCTGGATGCGAATGCTGCCATGACGGCCAGGTTGTCCGGCACCGAAGGGCCGAGGTCGAGGACCCTGCACGGTTCTCGGTTCGAAGCTTCGCCGAGAACGAATTCGAGACCCGGCGAATGATGGGTCAGAATTCGCGGCCCCGGAGCCTCGGGCTGATCCTCGATCGGGACTCTCCGCAGTCTGCAGCCGGGAGTGCCACGGCATCTTCATCGGGCGCTACGCCGTGATCGGTTTTCCCTCGTCGCGAGCCGTCCCTGGGGATTTGGCTGAGGGCTCGTGACCCGGTCCCCTGTTCTCCTGCTGCGCCACAGGTTTCGATTCACCAGCGTGTTTTCCCTTGGCGGCCGCATCCATTTCGATGCCTCCTCGGAAAACAGCGCCGTCCTCGAGGGCGACGCGGGGCGCACTGATGCTGCCCACAACCTTCGCGGTGTGGCGCAGGATGATCTGTTCCTGGCCGCGGAGGTCACCCTCTACCTCTCCCTCGACGACAACGGTTCTGCCGTTCACATCCGCCTTGACACGTCCGTTCGGCCCAATCGTGACGTTGTGCTTGGCGAGATCCACCGTGCCTTCAACGCGACCCTGGATGACCAGATCCTCGTCTCCCGAGACATCACCCTTGATGGCGATCGACGGACCGATGATCGCGGGCCCACCACCCTTTCGAGCAGTCGGGGTCCGGCTGCCCGCCGCACTCTGGGCTGATCGCGGCTGCACCGAAGATACTTCTTCTGCGTCTTTCTTGAACATGATCGACCTCCCTCGATTACCCGAAAAGGGCTTTCATAATATAGGGCGCGGACGCACAATCGGCCGTGCCCGGGGTCACCAATCTCCCACGAAAAGGCAATCGCACCGGTTCGACCTCGTGTTATTCTGCCAGCAATCACAGAGAATATCGCTCAGGTTCGGACGGACCGCTGACAGCGACAGGAGGAACTCCAATGAACGCGCTGAAAAAGGTCATTTTCGTACTGCTTGGCATCGTGGTGATCCTCATCGTCATCGGATTCCTGCTGCCCGGGACTCGGCACGTGGAGCGGTCCACGGTCGTCGAAGCTCCGAGGAGCGCAGTCTTCGCACTGGTCAACGGATTCCGGCACTTCAACGACTGGTCCCCGTTCATGGCGGCCATGCCGGATGCCGAGTACACCTATGAAGGGCCGGATTTCGGCGTTGGATCGAAGATGGCGTGGGCCACACAGGAGCCGGAGCCGGAGACCGGGAGCCAGATCATCGTCGCCAGCACACCCTATGACAGGGTTGACGTGGAACTCGACCTCGGCCCCCGGGGCACCGCCCAGGTGGCCTATTTGCTGCAGCCCGAAGGCCAGGGGACCAGGATCACCTGGACATTCGACACCGACTACGGCTTCAACCTCGTCGGCCGCTACTTCGGTCTCCTGCTCGACCGAACCATGGGACCTCTCTATGCCCAGGGTCTCGCCAATCTCAAACGGATTGCCGAGGAGCTTCCCAAGGAGGACTGGTCGGGGCTCGAAATCGGGATCTCGGAGGTCGCATCGACGACCATCGCATACTCTACCGGCGACTGCGGACGCGAACCAGCCGACATCGCCGCCGCCCTCGCGGCAGCTTACGGCCGTGTGGCGGGCTTCATCTCCACCAACGGCCTCCAGATGGCCGGTCAACCGACCGCCATCACCAACTACTGGGACGACCGCGGGTACGGTTTCGATGCCGGCATCCCGGTCAGCGGGTCACCGACACGCGGGGCGGGCCCGAACTCCGCGGTCCGCATGGGTGAAACTTACGGAGGGCGGGTGGTGAAGGCCAAGCACGTCGGTCCATATACGGGTCTCCCCGAAACCTATGATCTGATCACGGCCTTTATGGTCGCCCACAAGCTCGAAGCCAACGGACGCAGCTGGGATGTGTATGTCAGTGATCCGGGGAATACGCCCGAATCGGAACTCGTCACCGAAGTGTATTTCCCAGTGAAATAGGCAGGTGAAGGGTCAAGAGTAAAGGGTTAAGCCCACCCACTCATCGAAGACGAACCTTGAATCTTGACCCTTAACCCTGAACTCTTTTCTCGCCGACTGAAGGCAACTGCGACGGCGATCAGCCACTCTGGATGGTTGCGAACAGCTCTTCAAACTGTCCCGTCAACTTGTGCGAACGGGCCATGTACGGCAGCGGTTTGCACGCCCCGTGCGACTCGCGAACCTTGACCGACGCGCCGACAAACGGCTCGAGAATCGGCAGGCCCTCGCTCCTGAGCTCGTCCACGAGCTGCCGTGGCAGGTTGGCGCGAGCCTGAAACTGGTTGACCACGATCCCTGCAACCTCGAGATGTGGATTGTGGTCCTCCCTCACCTCGTCGACGTTTTCGAGCAGGTTGTACAGCGCGCGTCGAGAAAAGTCGTCGCAGTCGAAAGGAATCAGACAGCGGTCGCCCGCGATCAGCGCCGAAAGAGTGAAGAAATTGAATGCCGGCGGTGTGTCGAGGAAGATCTCGTCGTATGCGTCCAGTTGGTCCAGCGCTTCCCGCAGCTTGTAGATCTTGTATTTTGCTTCGAGCTTGGCCTGCAGCTCTTCGAGTTCCAGATCCGAAGGCATGATGTGCAGATCTTCGAATCGCGTGTGGTGGATGAAGTCCTTCGCACCCTCTCGAAAGAGCTTGAAACCCAGGGTCTGTTCGAAGAACTTGACCAGGTTCGGGGTCGCCTCCTCCGCATCCTTGCCGAGCAGGTAGTGGCTGGCATTGCCCTGGGGATCGAGGTCGACAACCAGGGTGCGCCGCCCTTCGCGCGCGCTGACCGCGGCCAGGTTGCAGACGATGGTCGACTTCCCGACACCGCCTTTCTGGTTGAAAACCACCCACCTCATGATCCGCCTCCCATTGCCATCGCTCTTCGAGATACGACCGTCCGTCGCCGACTGCGCCGGCCGACACAGCCTATCCATGATGCCGCACTGCGTCAAGAAATACACTGTAGCCGTCGAGCTGGTGGTGCGTTAGTTTTGTCTCGTGAGAGATGAACCACGAGGTTTCCGGATCTCAACCGCCCGTCGTCACAGCCGCGGGCCGTCGATCGTGACACTTGCGGTGATTGGCCTGATCGCCCTGGCGATCACTCTTGCCGTGCTGCACCGCCCGGACGAGGAACCCCTGCCCGAACCGGCGCCCGCAGCGACGCCGAGCCCGTCCCATACCCCCAGTCCGTCGCCGTCGCCGACGCCGACGGTTCTCGTCGAACAGTCGTCAGACTGGGTCGTCGTGACGAGCCCGGACTACACCCCAACACCATGGCCAACCTCGGCACCTCGACCAACCCGGCAACCCTCCCCAACACCAGCAGGCTCGCAGTGCGTCACTTTCCGCTGGACGGCGGTTCAGGTCTTCCGGCCGAGAGCCCAGGTACTCGTCGATATCAATGCCGTGAACCGGTGCGGGCGCCGAATTGGTTCGATGGATCTGTGGTTCGAAATCACCGGCTGGCGGGACGGCGCCCACGTTCAATCGGTCCGCGGCCACCCGTTTGAAGACATCGGCCCGAACCGTTCCGGCAACATCGCCATCGGTCTTCCAGGGTCGATTGACTGGTATGACGAGATCACAGTGGAGATCATTGATTGACCGGCCACCCGAGAATTCGGACTTCGCATTTTCGGCGGTACTTCGCTGAAGTGAGAGTGATGTGTGGTCCAACAATGCGAAGGGTGGCACCTGGCGCTGCTCGTTCTGAAACTGCGCTTGATTCTGCCAGCGCGCCCGCACGAAGAGCACGCTCGGCGGAGGTCCATTTTTCGCATTGTCCGAATCCGTGACGCCAAAACTCCTGTCCCCCTTGTCGGTCAATGTTAAAATTGTCTCCTTTGCGGGAAGTGCCTTTGCAGAAGAGCGCGATGAATCGGCTGCCATCGCGAACCCGCTGCGGTCACGGGCGCGGACACGCACGCGGAAGAATAGCGGTACGATATCGGTCCGAGAACCGAGGAACCACGGGGAGGCAGCAAATGACCGAAGAGAACCTCAGCGCCGAGGAACTGATAGCACTCATACGCAGAGTGTTCGAGCCGGGCGAAGAGGACAAGGCGCTCGCGATCATCGTTGATCTCCCGGACGACGAGGTCCCGGATAACAGCCAGTGGCACGTGCGCAGAGCCATGGCCACAGGCTGGTACGACGAGTTGGCGGGCGCCAGGGACGACCACGGCCTCGACGTCTCCCTCCTCTTCTACCGCAATGTCCACAGCAACAACGCCGACCTCCCGGCTACCGCCTGGCGATGGTCGGGCGGTGAGCCGCCGACCCACTGCAACGAGATGGTCGGCCGTCTGGAAGAACCGATGGAAGGGTTGCTGCTCCAACAAGATCTCATCATCGCCCCGACCCAGTTCTCCACGACCGCCCCGCTCAAAATGATGGCGCCGCGTCTCGGCTTTCGAGCCGCCACCATGCCCGGCTTCTCTCCGGAAATGGTCCCGGCGCTGCGGTTGGACTACACCGAGGTCAACCGGCGGGTCTGGCTCCTCAAGGAGTTGCTGGATTCCGCGGTCGGCGCGGATTTTCATTTCGTCGTCGACGGAGCGACCGAATACGACCTCCACCTCGATCTCCGCCACCGCACGGCGCACGCATCCGGCGGTCTGCTGCTCGAGCAGGGAACGGCCGGCAATCTCCCGTCGGGCGAGGCCTACATCGTTCCATATGAAGGTGAGCATGAAGACGACCCCACGACAAGCTGCGGACTGCTACCGGTTCAGTTCGGCGACGAGGTCGTGGTTTTTGAAATTCAAGAGAATGTCGCGAAACGAATTATTTCATCCGGCCCAGAGTCAGCGGCGGAAGCCTCTCGCCTGGCGGCGGAACCCGCGCGCGGCAATCTCGCCGAGCTCGGTCTCGGCGTTCTCGCTGATTTCGGGATCGCCCCGATCGGCGTGGTCCTGCTCGATGAGAAGCTCGGGCTCCACCTCGCCTTCGGTCGCAGCGAGCACTTTGGAGGGCAGGTCGGGCCCGATGACTTTTCACGGCCCGAAGCGGTCATGCACCAGGATCACGTCTATCTGCGGGAAATCCAACCACGGGTGGACGCAGCTCGGGTTGAATTGATTTTTGCAGACGGGTCGACTCGAGATCTGATTCGCGGCGGGAACTATACGATCGATTTTTCGAAGGGTGCCTGAATACGGCTCACCACCGGATGGCGGCAGCCGGCGTCTTGGCGACTCAGCCCAGAAGAGCGCCTGCCACCAGGACGAGCAGGAAAAGAAAACCCACTGCCATCGGGAAAACGATCTGGTTATTGGTTGCTCTCTCGGTTCCGGTGTCGGTCTTTTGCACGTCTACGCTCCCAGTGCGGCCTTCGTTATCGCAGGATCGAGGATCGAATCCCCGGCCCACATGGTAGATCGGAATCCCTGCAGTGCCAAATGGATCCAGTGATTCCGGCCCTGGAACCATAACAGCCCGTGATTCGGGTCACGAAATGCGGAAACGAGGAAAAGCGGAGGCGAATTGTGGCAGAAAAAAGGCAGAAAGAAATCTCAATTCTCAATTCTCAATTCTCAATTTCAAAATTGAAGATTGCCACCCACCCGCCACCCACCCAGAAACCTGGACCGGGTGAAACGGAACCAGATTCCCGGTGGGGTGGGCGGGAATTCAAAATTCAAAATTAAAAACTGAGAATTTCTAGTCTCCGTGGCGAAGAGGGAGCAACACACCCACAACCATCAGCAGTGCCGAGAGCAACCAGGGGCCCTCCAGCCCGATCAAGATCGCACCCGCCACGAGACATGCGCCACCATAGAGGGTCGCCCGAACCCCGGTCAGCGGCCGCTGCGGCTGCCTTCTCGTCCTCTCCTCCATCATCGACAACCCCTCGGAAACCAGCAGCGGCATCTTCATCACCGCATTGAAGAGATCGGGCGCCGCCCTCAGCCCTTCGCGAAACAGTCGGGAGGGAGAATATTCCTGGCGGAAGATGAGACCGACGAATCGGCCCGAAATCTCGGCGACGTTGAACTCCGGATTCAAGAGGTACCCAACGCCCTCGTAGGTCACCAGGGCTTTCACCATCAGGACCATCTCAACCGGAAAATACAGGTGGTACCGGGCACCGAGCTGTATGCACTCGAGGATCAGCAATGCGAGCGAAAACTCGTCGAAGCGCGCATCGCGGCGCCATCTTCGAGCAACTTCCTTGACCGCACGACGGAACCCGGGGACGTCCGATCTCGGGTCGGTGTGTGACACCGCGGCAAGGTGGCGGCCGGCGCCCTCGAAATCTTCCATCACCATCGCGTAGAACAACTCGAGGAGGTTGTGGCGCAACTCGGGATCGAAGTGTCCCACCATGCCGAGATCGAGGAAACCCACCTTGACGCCGGGCAGCACCAGCAGGTTGCCCGGATGAAGGTCGGCGTGGAAGAACCCGTCCTGGTACAGCATGCGGATGATCGCCTCGGCGCCGAGGTCGATGAGCCGCTCGCGCTCTTCCAGCGGCATCGAGCGAGCGGCATCGGAATCAGGCCTCACGCCGTCGAGAAACTCCATACAGAGCACGTTGTGCGCGGAGAATTCCCGGTAGATCTTCGGAAAAACGACATCCGGCATGTCGCTGAAGTTGTTGCTGAATGTCTCGGCGTTTTCGGCCTCGTAGGTCATTTCCACTTCGCGGAGGGTGTACTCGCAGAACTCGTCGATGACCCGCCGCGGCTGATACCTCGGAATAATCAGCTGGAGAAAACGAGCTGTTGTCCGCAGCAGAGTCGCGTCACGATAGAGCAGGTCTCGGATACCGGGTTTGACGACCTTGAGGATGACCTGATCACCCTTCGCCAGACGAGCCCAATGGCTCTGCGCGATGGACGCCGAACCGAGCGGCACCGGATCGATCTCGGCGAAGATCTCGTCGATCGGCTTCCCGAGGTCGGCCTCGACCACCTCTCGAATCTCCTCGTATGCGACCGGGGGGAGGTCGCTGAGCAGATTTCGCAGCTCGGCGGTGACTACCGTCGGCAGAACGTCCTGGCGAAGGCTCAGAATCTGACCGAGCTTGACGTAGGTGGGACCGAGAATTTCCAGGCGGCGCCGGAGCTGGACCGGAAAGGGCTGGTCCGCGATGTCTTTCTTCAGGAATCGGCGCAGGATCCAGGCCCAGAAAGCTCGGAACCGGAAGAAGATCCCGCGGCCGCCGCGGCGCCGGCTCTGCTCGACCGAGGCTACATAGCCGCCCGAAACAAGCGCCAGCACGTGACGAAGGGTGGTCCGGCCGCGGCGGGCAAGACCGGGGATATTGATGTACGCCCGCCGGCTCGCCCGCCTGCGAGGTTCGGGACTACGGCCCACCTCGGGGGGTGGGACCGACGCCGCGTTCTCGTCCATCACCGGGTCTCCGACGTCCTCACCGGTTGCGGCCGTACTTTTCGTGGCTCGAGACCCAGTCGAGCGAGGAGATCGCAGAGCCCAGGGAGATCTCGCCCGCAAGCGCCACCCCGGCGATGATCTCGGCCAGCTTCTTGACCTTGTTTTTCCCAACGCAGCCCATGAGCTTCAGACACTCCTGCTGAGTCGGCAGCGCGGTGCCGCCTCCGAAAGTGGCCACGATGAGCGAGGGGATCGTGATCGACATATACAAATCGCGGTCCGGGGTGAGTTCGGTATAGAGAATTGCGGACGACGACTCTGCCACGTTCGCCACATCCTGGCCGGTGGCGATGAACATCGCCGTGATTCCGTTGGGAGAGTGGGCGCCGTTGTTGTTCGCACCGGACAGAAACGAACCAACATTCGAAATCTGCGAGTGGTACTGAAGACTCTCCGGCTCCACGCGCATGTGCTGCACCAGAACATCACGGCTGACGACGGCTTCCGCGATCACCCGTTTGCCCCGCGTGCGCATGATGTTGATCTGCGAGTGCTTCTTGTCGGTGGCGAGGTTCGACTCGAGGTAGAAGCGCTCCACGTTGTCGACATTGTCCAGCATCCAGGAGCAGGCCGCAAAGGTCGCGCGGCCCACCATGTTCTGTCCGGCCGCATCTCCGGTGAAGTAGTTGAACCGAAGGTATGCGAAACGGCTGGCCAGAAACATGTCGATGTCGAGAAGCTTGGCCACGCTCGATGTGGCCTCGGCGGCCTGAGCAATCTCGTCGAGGTGATCCGTCACCCAGTCGCGAAAATCCCTCGCCTCGCGTGCTGAAGCAAAGACGAAAACCGGCGCCCGCTGCATGCGATCGTCGGAGACCGTGCACGTCACCCCCCCGGAGAGATTGATCACCTTGATGCCCCGGTTGTACGACGCGACGAGCGTCCCTTCGGTAGTCGCCAGCGGAACCAGAAACTCACCCTGGGCGTACTCGCCGTTGACCTTGATCGGCCCTGCGAGGCCGATCGGGACCTGAGCGACGCCGACAAAGCTCTCGATATTCCCCTTGGTGACCGACGGATCGAAGGACTGGCTCGCCACATGTTCGAATTTGACTCCCGCGAACGACTCAGCAAACGCCCGCCGCTTCCCGACGATCTCGCTCGAGTAATCGTCCTCCCGGTCGAAGGGAACCTTGACCCGCTCCTCCTTGCTCTCGCGGATCGAATCCTTGACCGAAAATGAGAGTCGGCCGAACGGAGAGGACTCGAAGCTCACGGAAACTGTGTGCTTCCCGATTTCCAACTGTTTTCCCTTCCACAAGACCGTCATGATCTTGGCGAGAGGAAACGCGATCGGGTTTTCGGCACTGACATCGCCCGGGTAGAAGCTCTGATCGCCCATCGAGAAATGCAGGGCTTCGAGCGGTACCACCGCCTTGTCGATCGTGATCTCGGCGATCCCGGTGACCACCGCATCGCTGAGGCGGTTTTTGAGTCCGAAGACAACGCCGTCCCCGGTATTTTCCAGACTCCCGTACGTATAGAGCTGTTTCAGAACGAGCGATGGGATCTTCACTCTGGTCCTCCCAGGCGATAAGCCCGGTCATTGTATCCGAGCCGGACAACAAATTTTCGAGATTGCTCCCCTCTGACGATTCTTATGGATCTGATGTGATCGCGACGTGGGCGCATTGACTCCCAACAACGTCAAGGACGGCAGGTCCGATCAACGCGGAAAGGAGATCGTCATCGGAAGCGCCGGTGTGCCTTTTCTCACTATTCAACTCTCAAAATGAGTAGGTGGGTGGAAATCTCGGAATTAAATCTGGGTCTATCTGTGCAATCTGTGGTATCTACCGGGTGGGCGGGTGGAAATCCGAAATCCAAAATCCGAAATCCGAAATGGGCGGGTGGGCGGTCGTGTGTCTCCTCCGGAGTACACCCCGAAACCTGATCGAGACGCGAACAGCGCTCGTGAGGCCAGGGTTGGCCCCTCTCGCGGTCTTCTGTGGGGTGGCATCAAAGTTGCAATTCTGGTGGAGCGTCCGGCGGAAGACACCCACCGGGACAGAAGGAGGTCACATGCGCCGATACACCCATTGTTTGCTGGCCATCGTTTTCGTCGTCACGACGCTCTTCGCGGTCAACGCCGAGGCCCAGGGCAATTGGAACCCGGGAGATTTCGGCTCTGCCAGGTTCTATCTCGGGCTCTTCGAGCCGCAGGCGGACTCGCAGTATTGGGACGACGTCTTCGCAGGATTCACCGGTTCCCCTTCCGATTTCGAAGATTTCGTCTTTGGCGCCGATTATTTGTGGGGCACCTCGCGCAACGGCGGAGTCCTCTTCGGCGTCAGCTTCTACGATGGCAAGACGACTCAGGCATACCTCGACTGGGTCGACCTGGACGGCCAGGACATCAGCCACCTGACATCCCTTCGTCTCAGCGACCTCACCGCAGCATATGTATTCCGATTCGGAGGCAAGAGCCTCCGGCCCTATATCGGCGGCGGCGTTGGACTCTTGTGGTGGCAATTGCGTGAAGAGGGATCGTTCATCGACTTCGCAGATGATGATCGCCCGATCATCTACGCCTCCTATCTGGCTGAAAGCACGACGTGGGAAGCGTTTGCCATCGCCGGTCTCGATATCCGACTCAGCTACCGTTGGAGTTTCTTCGTCGAAGGACGGTACCGATGGGCCGAAGACGAACTCAACCGCGACTTCGCGGGTTTCGGCACCATCGATCTGTCGGGGCTCCAGCTGGATGGCGGTTTCGCCTACAATTTCTGATGTACCGGCTTCGAAAAAAAAGCCCCGCTACGGCGGGGCTTTTTGCTTGAATTTTCGAAAATCCTACCAACGCTCTCCATAGTCGGAGCGACGCTCGTGATCACCTTTGGGCTGCGCAGGGCTGACTCGCAAACGACGCCCGTCAATCTCGAATCCGTCCATGGCGCCAACTGCGGCCTCGGCCATTTCTTCGCTTTCCATTTCAACGAAACCGAAGCCCCGGGACCGACCCGACTCACGATCGCGAATCACGACCGCGCCAACCACGGTTCCGTGGGCCGCAAAGGCGTTTTCGAGGTCGTCATCGCTCACACTGTACGGCAGGTTTCCCACGAACAGTCTCTTCTCCATCCAATGACTCCTTGGTTCCGGACTTTCGGATGCCGTCTGCCGGTTGGCTTTTGCCCGTCGTTCGCTCGATCACCGGCACGAAGGCCACACGATAAAAAGCTATCACGCAGCGTATCGAAGTGCAATACCTTGTATTCATTCATGGTTAGGCCCTGAGACGCTTTCCCTGCCCCGGAGAACACGTATAATGCGGACGCGAACAGCTTCGCAAAATTCTTGGAGGCCGCATGCGACAGCCAGACGGAAGCAACGCGTTGCTCACGACCCGGCTTGATGCAATGCTTGCTTGGGCGCGAAAAAACAGCTTGTGGCCGCTCCCCTTCGGTACGGCCTGCTGCGCAATCGAGTTCATGTCCTCCGTCTCGTCACACTACGATCTTGCGCGATTCGGTGCAGAAGTCGTCAGATTTTCTCCCCGCCAATCCGACATGATGATCGTCGCGGGAACCATCACCGACAAGATGGCTCCGGTCGTCAAACGGATTTACGATCAAATGGCTGAACCGAAGTACGTCGTGTCGATGGGTGCGTGCGCGTGCACGGGAGGGTTCTACCGTGCCTACCACGTGGTCCAGGGAGTCGACGAGTTCATCCCTGTGGACGTCTACGTCCCCGGGTGTCCGCCGACACCCGAGGCGCTGATACACGGGATACTCCACCTGCAGGAAATGATCCAACGCGGAGAGACCGAATATGACAAGCTCAAGTCGTAGCTCCGCACCGCCGATGCCGCTGGTCGAGAATCTCCCGGGATGTGAAGGACTGGCGGTGGAGACGGCCCCGGACGGTTTCGTCGAAATCACCGTGGACCGAAGCCGCGTCCTCGAGGTACTGCGAAGCCTCCGCAACCAGCCCGAGATCGACTGCAGCCTGCTGCTTGACGTCTGCGGGGTGGATTACCCCGACCGGAGCCAACGTCTCGAGGTCGTGTATCACCTGGCAAGCCTGACCAACGACAACCGCTTTCGGGTCAAGGTGCCGGTGGACGTGGATGAACCCAGGGTGCCTTCGGCATACGGCATCTGGAAGGCCGCCGACTGGTTCGAACGAGAGGCCTGGGACCTTCTCGGCATTCATTTCGACGGCCACCCCAATCTGAAACGAATCCTCACCCACGAGGCGTTTCAGGGACACCCGCTCCGCAAAGACTACGACCCCGGCCAGCGGTGGCTGCTCACCGAAAAGGAATCAATGGTTCCCGATTGGGTCGGCGAAACGCCGGCTGGAATCGGTGATTTCGAGACCCAGGTCCTCAATCTCGGGCCCTCGCACCCGGCAACCCACGGAACGCTTCGCATCATCGTTCAACTCGCCGGCGAGCACATCCTCCGGTCCGAGGCCGAAATCGGGTATCTGCACCGCTGCTTCGAGAAGATGTCTGAGAGCCACGGTTGGAACGAAGTCATTCCTTACACCGACCGCCTCAACTACTGTTCGAGCATGATCAACGGCGTCGGATACGCTCTTGGCGTCGAACAGATGCTCGGTATCGAAGCGCCCCCACGAGCCCAGGTGGTGCGGGTGATCCTCTCCGAGTTTTCCCGCATCATGGACCATGCGGTCTGCCTGGGCGCAAACCTCGTGGACCTCGGCGCGCTCACGAATTTCTGGTATTTCTTCCAACCCCGCGAAGAGATCTACTCACTCCTCGAATCCTGTGCCGGCGGCCGCCTGACCGTGTCGTACGCGCGCATCGGGGGCCTCGCCCACGACGTTCCGGCCGATTTTGACGAGCAGGTGCGTTTCCTGCTTGGCTACATCCCGAAGTTCATCGACGACGTCGATCGCCTGGTTTCCTCCAACAAGATCTTCCGCGACCGCACCGAGGGCGTCGGAGCGTTGTCAGCCGAGGACGCGGTGGCATGGGGATGGACCGGCCCCTGTCTTCGCGCCAGCGGCGTGCCCTACGATCTGCGAAGGGTCCGGCCGTACATGGGATATGAGGCGTACGACTTCGATGTCCCGGTCGCGTCGACCGGCGACTGCTACGCTCGCTACCTGGTGCGGCTCGAAGAGATGCGGCAGAGCCTCCGGATCATCGAGCAGGCGGTCAACGACCTGCCGGACGGCCCGGTGATCACCGACAATCACCACGCGGCCCTTCCACCGAAATCCAAGGTCTACTCCGAAATGGAGTCCCTGATCTGGCACTTCAAACTGGTCTACGAGGGCATCAAAGTCCCGGCGGGCGAATCCTACACGTCCACCGAAGGTGCCAACGGCGAACTGGGCTACTACCTGGTTTCCGACGGCAGCGGATCACCCTACCGTGTCAAGGTGCGGCCCCCGTGCTTTGCCGTCTTCCAGGCCTATCCCCACATGCTCGAGGGACACCTCGTCGCTGATGCCATCGCCATTCTCTCGAGCCTCAACATCATCGCCGGTGAGCTCGACCGATGAAGAGTTTTTCCACGATCGACGTTGATCGCCCCCGCCAGAGTCTCGGCGAGTGGATGTACATAGGTCCAATCATCAAAGGTCTCGCGGTCACGCTCCGCCATTTCATTCGCAATCTCTTCGGGCAGCGGGACGTCGCGACGATTCAATACCCCGAGGAAAAGCGGGTCTATTCGGAAAGGCTGCGCGGGCGCCACATCCTTACGACACAAGACGACGGCTCACTCCGCTGTGTCGCATGCTACATGTGCGAGACCGTGTGCCCCGCGCACTGCATCGAGATCGTCGCCGAGGAAGACCCCGAGGCCGCGGTGGAGTGGGAGAAGCTCCCCGTGTCCTTCGAGATCGATCTTCTGCGCTGTGTTTTTTGCGGTTTCTGCGTCGATGTCTGCCCGAAACAGGCGCTGATCATGAGCCGCCGCCACGAAATGGTCTTCACAACCCGCGATGAGGCGATCGTCGGTATCGACGTTCTCCGCCAAACAGGCCCCATCGAGGAAGAGGACCTCGGGTATCGGCCGTACTACTGATCCGAAAATTCGGAATTCGAAATTCGAAATTCGGAATTTCCGCCACAGAATCCAGTTGACAGTTGGCCGATTTGTTCCTCGTCTCCGCGGGTGGTAGGATGAACCATGAAGCTCACTCAACGAGGAGGATTGGCATGAACCCAAACCCCGAGCAGGTTGAGCGGACCTCCCCCACCTACGAGGAACTCAAGGTGCAGCATCAGGACCACGAACGGCGACTCGAGGAGTTGAAAAAGAAGTCCTGGCTCACGCCCGATGAAGAGATGGAGGAGAAGCGTCTGAAAAAACTCAAGCTGCACCTCAAGGACCAAATGGAGCGCCTCCGGCGGACGGCCTCCTGAAGAAATAGAATAGCGAGATTCCCATGATTGCTCCGGAGGGATGGCCCTTCGTCCTGGTTCCCCTGTGTGCAGGCATCCTATTACGGCTTGCCGGTTGGCCTGTGCCCGGCTACATCCTCATCGCGCTGGGAGCATTTGCGTTGTTCTTTTTTCGCAATCCCTCAAGGGTCTGCGACTGCAAACCGGATATTGCGTGTGCCCCGGCCGACGGCAGGGTCATCAAGATCGGCGACGCCCCCGAGGCGATGAGGGAACGCGGCCTGCCGAAGCAGGTCAGCATTTTCATGTCGGTCTTCAACGTGCACGTCAATCGTGCCGCAATCGGGGGAACATTGACCGAGTACAACTACAACACCGGGCGCAAATTCTCGGCATTCAAAGAAAAAGCATCGCTCGAAAACGAGCAGAATCTGTCGGTCTGGGAAGGCCCGTCGGGCCGCGTTGCGCTCAAGCAGATTGCCGGACTCGTCGCGCGGCGGATCGTCTTCGATCACAGTCCGGGCGACACCGTTGATCGCGGAGACCGCATCGGTTTGATTCGCTACGGATCTCGGGTCGACGTATTCCTACCCGAGGACGCAACCGTGCTGGTCGAAGACGGTGATCGGGTGCGCGCAGGCGAGTCGGCACTCGCCCGGCTCGCCGGGGCCGACACGCCGTGAGGGTCCCACGCATCAAACGCCGCCGAAGTGACGGAGGGATGCGCCGCGGCTTCTACCTGATCCCATCGCTTTTCACCGTGGCCAACATCTTCTGCGGTTTCCTCTCGATCATCGCCTCCAGCCGCGGCCAATTCGAACGGGCCTCAATCTTGATCCTGATCGCCATATTCGCCGATGTCCTCGACGGGCGCATCGCGCGTCTGACTGGAACCGCCACCCAATTCGGCGGAGAATTCGACTCTCTTGCCGACGTTGTGTCGTTTGGCGTGGCCCCTGCACTCCTGGCATTTCAGTGGGGACTCTGGGACGTCCCGCGCGTCGGTATGGCGGTCGCATTCTTATTTCTCGTGGCAGGGTCGATTCGGCTCGCGCGCTTCTCTGCCAACAACCACGACTCCATCGACTTTGTCGGCCTCCCGATACCGGCGGGCGCCGGATCCATCTCGATGCTCGTGCTGACATCTCCCGAGCCGGTGACGCACCCTGCATTCGTCCCGGTTGTCGTCGCCTTTGTGCTCGGGCTCTCACTGCTGATGGTCTCGAACCTCCCCTACCCGTCGTTCAAAGGGGTCAATCTGCGCAAGAAATGGCCGGCGCCGACTCTCTTTCTGATCGCCGTTGCCTTCTCGCTGTTCACGCTCACTCCGCACGTTCTGTCGGTCTTTGCAGCCATCTACATTCTCTCAGCGCCCGTCCGCGTGCTGACTCAAAAGGCCCGCGGTCGCAAAGCAAAGCCGGCGGCGCAGGAATCCAGCGAGGGAGGCGTCGATGCCGGCGAAAATCCTGGTACTTGATCCACTGACGCTCATCGGCCGCGAGTTTCTGGGCTGTACTGATCGCCTCGATGCAATCGTCGGCGAATACGATTTCCGCCACACGGATCTCGACGAAGAACACCAGATCGCCGAGATCGCCGCAGGCCCGGCGTTGGTGCCGCCACTCGAGGATCCTGAAGAACTCGACGGATTCGACGCCATCGTCGTCGCGTCCGACGGCGTCTCGTCTCGCCATGATCACCTTCTGGCCTATCTCGACGACCACCCCGAGGCCCTCCTTGTCGACCTCTCCAGAATCAAAAACCTCGACGGCATCACCGTTCCATCCTTCGGGGCCTCAGACCCGATGGAGCGGCGCTTACGGGTCGCGCATCCGACCTTGGTAGCGGCCGCGAAGATCTGCGAGATCCTGACTCACTTCGGCAAACTCAGCGGGACACTGGCCGCGATCGACCCAGTGTCTACATTCGGACGCGAAGGGGTTGACCTGCTGGTCAACCAGGCACGCCAGAGAATCCAGGGCGGTGCGGTCGACAAAAAAATCCTCGGCCACGTCCTCGCATTCAACTCTGTTGCGGTTGACCCGGACGATTTGCAGAAAGAAGCCTCTTTACTGCTTCCAGATGTTTCGCTGGCGGTTACGCACGGTCTCTCAGGTTCGTTCCACGGACATCTCGGCTGCATAGGTCTCAGCTTCTCCCGATCCGTGGAGCCGGGCGAGATCAGCGAGGCGCTGTCTCAGGCTGACGGCATCGAAATCACCGGTTTTCCTCTCAGCCTCGACACCGTGCCCGACAATGACTGGGTCTTGGTGACGGCACCTGTTATTTCGCCGGATGGAACGCAGCTCGCTTTCACCACCATGGCTGACGGTCTTCGCGTTGGCGGTGCACTGACCGCGGTCGACATCCTCGAGGGATCGCTCAGCGGCCTTGGTCCTTCGTCTTTTTTCGGGCCTCGGAAATCGAATCCCAACTGTTGAATCCCAGCAGAATGCAGATTCGATTCCCGAGGCTCGAAAAAAGAGAAAACGACAGTCGAATGCGGCGTACTCGTAGGTTCTGCCGAGATCCGGTATCATGTCCAAGCCGGCGCGATCGCCGGAACCCGCAATCATCAGAAAGCCTGGAGGCCCATCATGAGCAGTCCCCTCGAATCCCTCGAACCCAAACTTCTCTGGCAGAACTTCGACCTGATCCGTCAGATTCCGCGGCCCTCGAAACACGAAGAACAAATCATCGCGGACGTCAAAGAAATGGGCCGCCGACAGCGACTTCGAGGTGGTCCAGGACGCGGCAGGGAGCATGACGATCAAGGTGCCCGCAACCCCGGGTCACGAAAACGCGCCGACCATCGTTCTTCAGGGCCACCTCGACATGGTCTGCGAAAAGAACTCGGACGTCGAGCACGACTTCATGACCGAGGGCATCGACGTCGATGTCGATGGTGACTGGGTCAAGCCAAGGGGACGACCCTCGGCGCCGACAACGGAATCGGCGTTGCCGCAGCGATGGCGGTCGCCGAGGATCCCGACGTGGTCCACGGACCGCTGGAGATCCTGTGCACCGTGGACGAGGAGACCGGGCTCACCGGCGCCAAAGAGCTCGATCCGTCGATCGTCACCGGCCGGATCATGATCAACCTCGACACCGAGGAGGACGGCGCCGTCTACATCGGCTGTGCCGGTGGCGCCGACATCAACGCCAGAGCTCAAGCGCTCGCGCGGCGGCGGGCCTGCTGGGCTCGGTGCCGGTCAAGATCGCGGTCCGCGGGCTGCGCGGCGGCCACTCGGGCCTGAACATCATCGAGAACCGCGGCAACGCCATCAAGCTCGTCACCCGGACTGATCCTGGCGGCCCTCGACCAGGGCATCGAGGTCGATCTGGTCTCGATCGACGGCGGCTCCAAGCACAATGCCATCCCGCGCGAGGCGTTTGCCGTCTGCCGCGGTCGACAAGTGACGAGGTCGAGCGCGTTGACGAAGGTGGCCGAGGAGTGCGCGAATGATTTCCGCGAGGAGTTCGGCGCCTCCGATCCGGACCTCGCACGCTCGCGTCGAAGAGTTGGAGGACGGCGACTCGCGTCGCATGGTCCTCAACGTTCACGCCCGCGACCGCCTGCTGCGCATGCTCGATGGACTGCCCCACGGAGTCCTCTCGATGTCGCGCGACGTAGCGGGTCTGGTGGAGACCTCCAACAACCTCGCCGTGGTCAAGACCGAGACGACCACGCGGAGATCAACGTTTCGTACGGTCATCGATCATGCCGGCGCTCTACGCAGTCGCGCCGCCAGGTGGATCGATCTTCCGCCAGGCCGGCGCTACGGTACACGTCGAGGACGCGTATCCCGGTTGGAAACCAAACCCGAGTTCTCCGATCGTTCAGAAGACGAGCGAGGTCTACGAAAGCTCTTCGGCGAAAAGCCGGAGCTCAAAGCGATTCACGCCGGGCTCGAGTGCGGCCTGCTGATCGAGAAGATCCCTGATATGGACGTGGTATCGATCGGCCCGCAGATCGAGAATGCCCACTCGCCGGAAGAGAAGGTCAAGATCTCGTCGGTGCAGAAGTTCTACAAACATCTTGCCGCGTTGCTGGAAGAGCTCGCATAAAAATTCTGAATTCTCAAGTCTCGATTCCTCCCGCCCTCCCGGAATCTGCGGGGGCGGGTGGGTAATTCAGAATTGAAAATTCCAAATTGCGGATTGCACCGGGTGCGTACGCCATAATGATCGTGTGACCTCTCCACGGAGCTCAGTCGATCCAAGAGCAACGGCATACCTGCTCGGTGTCGCCACGATTGTCGCGCAGGCCCTCCTCCTTCGAGAAGCGATGGCTGCGATGGGCGGCTCCGAAATGGCATGGGGCCTTGTCATGGCGCTGTGGTTGACCGGAATGGCTGTGGGCGCTCGGTCTGGCGTCCGCCTCGGATCGACGGACATCGCAGGACTGCTGCCGATCGTAGTCCTCGTTTTGGCAGGGGCGGGCGTCGTTCTGCTGAGGGCGGCCCCAGCCGTCATCGGCGCAGCGCCGGGTGAGACGGTGACGACAGCCTCGGCCGTCTGGTTGTGGTTCCTTGCAATTGTCCCGGCGGCTGTGGCCGGGGGTTTTGCTTTCCCTGCACTGGCAAACACTCTCGGGCCGAAGGGCGGAGGCACGGCCTACGCATCGAAGGACTGGGGGCGCTCTCCGGCGGGATCGCTCTCACGGTGGCCCTTCTCTACATCGGCGCCGCAGCCGCCCTGTGCCTCGGCTTCGGTGCCGTCGCGGCCATTACGGCATGGCTTCGGCGGTCGGCCGCCCTCGCGATTCTGGCCGCCGCCTCCCTCGCTGCGGCAGTACCCGCCGGTGAAATTCTTGCTCGAGCGAGCTGGACCTGGTCGGGCCACCCCGGAAGTCTCCAGTCGTGGTTCGAAACCCGCCACCAGCAGATCCTGGTTTCCGACGGCCCCCCGACTTCGGTCTATGGTGATGGAAAGCTGGTGGGTTCCTACCCCGATCCGTACACGGTGCTGCCGCCGCGCCCACCTGCTCATGCTCCTCCACCGCAGCCGCGAAGGGTAATGGCCGTTGGTTGCGTTTCCGACGGGTCAATCGAGGCTCTCGCCCGCTACCCTGCCGACAGGATTACGGTCGTCGAGGAAGATCCGATTTGTTGCGTGCTTTGCCCGCACTCTACGGCGCTGAGATCGAGCTGCCCTGAAACGGCCCTCGGTCCAGGCTCTCGAAACCGACCCCCTGCGAGTGCTCGAGCAGGCCGACGATTGGGACCTGGTCCTTCTCCTTGACGGGGATCCTACAACGCTCCGCAACAATCGCACCCGGACACTCGAATTCCTGCATCGTTGCCAAGCGCGTATGCGTCTCGATGGCATTCTCGTGATGAGGGTGGGCGTATCCGACACCTACATCGGTGGCGTGGGCGGCCGCCTTTTGTCGGTGCTCGCCAGCACCGTTCGCCAGGTCTTCGACCAGGTGGCCGTCATCCCAGGTGAGGAATCGGTGCTGGTGGCAGGCGGACCCCAGGCGGAGATCACCATCGATCCTGAAGCCCTCGTTCGTCGCCTGGAAACGTCGGAACCGGCCGGCGCCGGCCTCATGCCAGAAATGGTCCCGCTGCTGGTTGACCGCGACAGGTCACGTGATCTCGCGTCACGATTGTCTCTCGACTCGGAACTGAACACCATCAGCCTTCCCCGGGCGGTACTTCTCGCCGGCGCCCTCCACGAAGGCCGTGTCTTTCCAGGACTCATCCCGGCGATCGCAACCCTCGAACGTGCAGGTCTGCGGTACCTCGCCGCCATGCTCGGCATTACCGTCCTGATCTTGCTCATATTCACCGCATTCAGCAGCCTCACCCCCGGAGCAACTGCGGCAACGGTCGGATTCTGCTCGATGGGGTGGTGGTTGCTCCTGATCGCCACCTGGCAGTCAACAAGCGGCTCGGTGTATTCGGAAATCGGCGCGCTGACCGCGCTCTTCATGGGCGGGCTCGCGGCTGGATCGATGGTAGCCAGCAGGATGATGAGCCCCGAACGTCAGCATTCCCGGAGTCCTCGGCGCGGGCTCTGTTGTGTCGGTGATGCTCGCCGCCGGGCTGGCCCTCGCCGCCCCGATGGTGACCGTTCCGATCTTGTTGGCCGCTGCCGGATGGCTCACCGGCGCCGCCTTTGCCGGGCTCGCTCGGATGGGACCGGGGGGCACGCGCCGGACCGCAGGGATCGCTTTCGCTGCTGACGAGGCCGGGGGCGCCGCGGCAGCCATCGCAATCGGCGTTTTTGCGATCCCTGTAGCCGGCCTGACTCTCACCGCCTGGGGGCTCGCCGCACTTCAGCTGGCCGCAGTCCCGGCGGTCATTATGGCGCTCCGCAAGGTGACCTGATCCGAAACAGCTGATATCGTCATACTCATGGAGGCCCAAGTGGCTGCAAAAGGTTGGAAGGTCTACAACCCCTCGGGTGAACGACGCGTCGTGGTAACGAAGGAGCTGCCGGGAGATCGTTGGCTGGAAATCCTCGCCGGATCCGGCGCGAGGGTCGAGTACGGCACCGAGACCCGGATTCTCAATGTGCGCGAGATCAGGGCGGCCATCGGCGACCGCTGCGACGGCGCAATAGGGCAACTGACCGAGAACTGGGGTCCGGCACTCTTCACCGCCCTTCGAAAGGCGGGAGGCAGGGCCTACAGCAACTATGCCGTGGGCTATGACAATGTCGACGTCGGTGCCGCGACGGAAAACCGAATCCCGGTCGGCAACACGCCCGGCGTGCTCACCGAAGCCACCGCCGAGATGACGATGGCCCTCACCCTGGCGGCCGCCAGACGCATTCCCCAGGCCGATGCCTACATGCGCGCCGGCTCCTACGAGGGCTGGTTGCCCACGCTCTTCTTGGGAGAGCTGCTCACGCGCAAGACCGTTGGTGTCGTCGGCGCGGGGCGCATCGGTGCCGCCTACGCGACGATGATGATCGAGGCCTTCAAGATGGATTGTTTCTACTTCGACGTCGACGACAACCCGAAGCTGGAAAGGTATGTCCGCGAATACTCGAGAATCACTGAAGCGACATCGCGAGCCACCGGTGAAACTGACCCGCGCGGAAAGCGTGGACGAAGTGCTCGTGGAATCAGACGTCGTCAGCCTGCACCCCGTGCTGGACGAGACGACCCGCCATCTCATCGACGCCAAGCGGCTGCTTCTGATGAAAGAAAACGCGATCCTGGTCAACGCCTCCCGCGGTCCGGTGATCGACGAAGCCGCCCTGGTGGCGCACTGCCGGAAGAATCCCCGGTTCAGAGCCGCCTTGGACGTCTACGAGAACGAGCCCAAGATGAAGGCGGGGCTCGCGAAGCTCGAAAACGTGGTCGTGGTTCCCCACATCGCGTCGGCCACCGGGTGGACCCGCCAGGCGATGGCGACGCTGGCAGCGTCAAACATCGCGGCAATCCTTCAGGGCTGGCCGGTCTCGAACGATCCGAAGAGCATCCCGGCCTTCATCGCAGGCACGGCGCCGAATGCCGCGCCAAGCATCGTCAATGCTGCGGAGCTGGGCCTACCGACGATCAAGCGAAGAAACGTCTGAACGTTTTCCCGCTCCCGATCCCGTTCCCGTTCCCGATAAGGTCGATCAGGCCTTTTCTTTGCTACTGTTTCACCGCGACAACATGAAGAACAGCTACTCCGAGACCCTGTAGGTACCATCACAGATGATGATGGCGCCTTTCTGGAGGAGTTGGCACTGGATGGCATCGACTGCGCCGGAGCCGACTTCAAGAGAAAGAACGGTTCAATACCCAACTCATGTATGAAGGCCTCGTCATCATGTCTGACTACTCCATCGTCGCTGCACCGCTCAGATTTATCGAGGTAGACGTTGCCATTCCCGTAGAAGGTCATCGTCCCGTAGCCGCTGCAGTGCGACGGGCACGCCACCCGTTAGCGCGAACATGTATTTCGGTGAACGCGTAGGTTCCCAGGAGGGAACTCTCATCAAACGGCTTCTCCGCCTGGGCGGGCACGGCCAACAGAACGATCACGACACACAGTCCCAGCCAACGACACTTCATATCGTCCTCCTTTTTGCGGTCCAATCGAGACCTGCTTTTGTTCACAACAGCTTTTCCTGATTGCGGAAATTCTATTGCTAGAGAACTGGTGTGTCAAACGGGCAAGGCAAGCTCGTTTCGCAGACGCGAGAGTTGGGCAAAGGCGGAATGCGGACATCGGAAGTTCGTGGTTTCAGATTCTGCCCACCCGCCGCAGAAAGAAACCGCAGATCACGCAGTTAAACGCAGATTCAGGGCACCTGCATCCGCAGAACAGCCCCCCGGCGGAGCGTGCCAGTTTTCGCATTGTCCGGAGAGTCGAGGTCTTACGACATCAGTCCGGCATGGGTCGATCAATGTTAAAGGTGGCTCACTTTGCGGGTAGCGCGTCCGCAGAAAAGCGCGCTCAAATATGCAGCACGACAAGAATCACTACCCACGTAACCAACAAGAAATGCCAATACATCGCCACCAGGTGGACACCTTCGTGGCGGTCCGCAGTGTAGCGGCCCATGCGTGCGCGCAGGGTGGTGATCACGAGCGGAACAAGTCCAAAGAGGACGTGCAGCGCATGCAGGAAGGTCAGGGTGAAAAAGCCCCACAAGAGCAGGCTCTGCTGCGGGGTTCTCGTTGTTCGCCACCAACCGCAGCCAACTCGCGATCTGCGATCCGAGGAATGCCAGCGCTACCAGCACCGACACCATCAGCAATCGCGCTGGTTCGATTTTCTTTCCAGCACGAAAACCGCGCTCCACCAATACCAGAAGAATGCTGAGGATGATCAGAAGGGCCGTACTGATCCAAACGCCATCAGGCAGGCCCTCGAACCCGGAGGCGGCCACTCGGGCGCCCGCATGCGAATCACAAGATAACCGACGAGGGCCGCTCCAAAGAGCATGCCGAGCGAAGCCAGAGCAGCCACATCCCCATCGTGCCAACAGACGAGACGATTTCGCCCAACTTGAATGGGTTCGGTCACCAACGGTTTCGAGGCAATCGACATCAATTCGATCGGTGTCGAGCCGCCGTCCGAAGCGCTCGTCCCGCCTATCCGCCCATCTGACTCAGGAGCCACTCCCCATTCCCGGCGAGTAGCCCGGGATGAGGTCCGGCTGATACTGGCCGCGTGTCCATCATGGCGAAGCCGATGAAGAGGAAGAGAAAGAAGAAGGCGCCGAGAAAGACGAATGCGTTGAACGGCTTGTCCCACCGCAAATGCATGAAGTAGAGACCGACCAGCACCGCTTTCGCGGTGGCGATGGCAAGACCGAGCCAGATATTGAGCGGCCCCAGATCGACGTTGGATGCCGCAACCGTCAGCCAGGTCCCGATCATCAAAGCGATCCAGACGCCCAGCAGCAGCTTGACCGACGCGACGTGGACTCCGGAGGTGTTCGATTCACTCATCAGCAATCTCCTAGTCGATGAGGTACAGCAGCAGGAAGAGGTAGATCCAGATCAGATCCACCAGGTGCCAATACAGCGCGACCATGTCGACGCGGGTGAAGTGGCCGCCGTCGAAATCGCCACGGCGCGCGCAGACGAACAGCCAGATGAACGCCGCCAATGCCGCCCAGGACGTGGATACCGTGCAGCCCCGTCATCAGGAAGTAGATCGAGAAGTAGATCTGCGCGTTGGCCGGCTCTGCGACGATCTCATCATTTTCAGCCACATCGGGTTCCGGGCCGGCAAGGCCGGACGGCCCCTCGGCTGCCGGTGCGATCGCCGATCGCTCGGCATCGGCGGCCGCTGGCGCAGGTGTCGCCGCCTCGGTCGAAGCCTCCGGCACGGCCTCGGCGTGGTTGGCAGCAGCAGCATCCTCACCGGTCTCTTCGTGGGTCGCTTCGCCGTGATCGTCAAGATGCGGATCGTACTTGCCGGCCCACAGGAGACCGTGCTTCCACTTGGCGTTGTACTCGACCCCCTTGACGCCCATGAAGCCGAAGGCGCACAGCATCGTCAACACGATCATGATTTTGAGCATGCCGATCTGCTTGAGCTGCGCCGCGCGAACCGCCCACGCCGCCGTGAGCGAGCTGCAGATCAGGATGACCGTGTTGAGGGCGCCGAGATTCTTGTCGAGGAAGTGGTGGCCGAAGACGAAGACCTCGGGGTGATTCGCCCGGTAGACCGAGTAGGCCACGAAAAGCCCACCGAAAAACAGAATCTCGGTGGCCAGAAAGATCCACATTCCGAGCTTGGCGGACTGATACTGCTGATCCGCGTTTTCGAAGTGGTGGTCGACGTGCAGCCCTTCGGACTCGTTCTGCGCGTGCTCCGACATCAGTGAGACCCTTCCGTCGATGCCAGCAACGAAGCCGGATCCTTGCGCACGTAGCCGGCGATCTCCGGGTCATACCTCATCGCGTCGAGGTCGTAGGGATCGCCCGCCTGCATGTCGTGTGCGAAGTTGTAGTACGCCGGCGGCGACGATGTCTCCCACTCGAGGGTGGCCGCGCCCCACGGATTCGCGGGGGCCTGTTCCCCCCGAGCCAGGGAGTGCAGCAGATACCCGGCCATGATGAAGAAGCCGAGAGCGAGAATGAAGGAGCCCACGGTCGAGGCCTGGTGGTATGCCGTGAACTGCTCCAGATAGTTGTAGTAGCGGCGCGGCATGCCGTGGCTGCCCATCACGAACTGGGTGAAAAAGGTCAGGTTGAAGCCGACGAAAATCAGCAGGGCCGAAACCTGCGCCCACCGTTCGGAGTACATTCGCCCGAACATCTTGGGCCACCAGTAATGGATGCCGCCGAGAAAAGCGATGACGGTGCCGCCGAACATCACGTAGTGGAAGTGTGCGACCACGAAATAGGTGTCGTGCAGGTGGATATCGGTCGACAGCGAGCCGAGGAAGAGCCCAGTGAGGCCGCCGATAGCGAAGAGGAAGAGGAACGACAGCGCGTACAGCATCGGCGCTGCGAGTCGGATCGATCCCTTGTACATGGTGGCGAGCCAGTTGAAGACCTTGACCGCCGATGGAATCGCCACCGAAAAGGTGAGCGCCGAGAAGATCATGTTGGTCAGGCTCGACTGCCCGCTGGTGAACATGTGGTGGCCCCACACCAGAAAGCTCAGCATGGCGATCGCAATCGACGAATAGGCGATGAACCTGTAACCGAAGATGTGCTTGCCGGAGAAGGTCGAGATGAGCTCGCTCATGATGGCCATGGCCGGCAGGATCATGATGTAGACGGCCGGGTGCGAGTAAAACCAGAAGAAGTGCTGGTAGAGCACCGGATCGCCGCCGAGGGCGGGGTCGAAGATCCCGACGCCGAGGGTGCGCTCAGCGATCAGCAGCAGCAAGGTGATCCCGAGGACCGGAGTCGCGAGCACCTGGATGATGGCGGTGGAGTAGATGCCCCACAGGAAGAGAGGCATTCGGAACCAGGTCATCCCCTCCGGGCGCATTTTATGAATCGTGACGATGAAGTTGAGACCGGTGAAGATGGATGAAAATCCGAGAATGAATGCGCCGAGAGTCATGGCGACAACGGCGGTCCCGGTGGTGGTGGAGTACGGCGTATAGAAGGTCCAGCCAGTGTCGACAGCGCCGATGACGATGGACGCCACCGCAACGGTCGCGCCGAGCAGCCACAGCCAGAAGCTCGCCAGGTTGAGGCGAGGCAGGGCGACATCCTTGGCACCGAGCATCAACGGCAGCACGAAGTTCCCCAGGGTCGCCGGGATGCCCGGAATGATGAAGAGGAAGATCATCACCGCCCCGTGCAGGGTGAACATCTTGTTGTAGGTGTCGGCGGTCATGATGGTCTGCCCGGGTGTGAAGAGCTCCGCCCTGCAAAAACATGCGCGAACATCCGCCGAGGAAGAACGACGCCAGAATCGCCACCAGATACATGACCCCGATGCGCTTGTGGTCGAGGGTGAACAGCCAGGACAGGACACCCTTGCCGTGCTTGAGATAGTTGTCCGTGTCGGTGCGGGTGTTCGGGGTGCACCGCTCCCGCAGGGGCTGAGATCGCTTCCGCCATCAGCTGCTACTCCTCTACCGAAGCCCCTACGGGGGCTTCGAGATACTCGATGATCGCCATGAATTTCCGCGTCCTTGAGCCGGCCCTGGTAGGTGGGCATGACCGGTTCGAAGCCTGCAACCACTCGCGCGTTGGGCTCGAGGATGGACTCGCGGATGTAGTTTTCGTCGACAACGAGGCTCGTTCCATCCGCCATGGTCTCGGTTCGTCCGAACACACCCAACAAGGTCGGCCCCGTCTTGGCCGAACCGTCCATGCTGTGGCACTGCGTGCAGCCGCGCACCTGGAAGAGCTTGCGGCCGGCGTCAACCGGCGACATGGTCTCGAGGAAGTTGGAGGCCTTCTCGAGCCACTGTTCGAACTCGCCGGCCGGGTGCACGACCACGTGCGCCAACATGTCCGAGTGGCTGGTGCCGCAGTACTCGGCGCAGAAGAGGTCGTACTCACCGGGCACGGTGGCCTCGAACCACGCCTTCGAATAGCGTCCCGGCACAACATCGTTCTTGATGCGGAATGCCGGCACATAGAGGCTGTGGATCACGTCCGCTGAGGACATCACCAGCCGGACCGGACGGTCCACCGGCACATGCAGATTTGCGTCGACGTAGCCGTTGGGATAGGTGAAGCTCCAGTTCCACTTCTGGCCCTCCACCAGGACCTCGTAGGCGTTCGCCGGCGGCGTCGCCATGTCGAGAAAGCCCTTGAAACCGAAGAAGAAGATGATGACCACGAGGACCACCGGGATGGCGGTCCAGGTGAGCTCGAGCGGCAAGTTGTGGCTCGGCGAAGCCTCAGCGCCTCTGCCCCTCCCGGTGGCGGTACTTGAGCACGAAGACCACCATCAGGACGACGATCAACACGAAAAAGAAGACCGAGATGGCGAGAATGAAGTAGAACAGCCAATCGACGCTCTGCGCCACGGTGGAAACCTGTGGCGGCATCCAGAACGAGCCATCCTCGGGTTCGGGCAGTATGCGATCCGTGCCAGGAGCAACCGAGCCAGGTGCATTGCCGATCATGCAGTCGTTTCCTTCCGTCGATTTTTTGTTTCTCGCCGCCACTCGCGAAACCAGAAGACCACCAGTGGCGAGCCCAGGATCAGAGCCGTGGCGCCGCCGCCGACACGCATGATGTTCATCGCAACCGGCGCGTAACGACGATTTGTCGGGTCGTAGTGATAACAGTAGAGGATCAGTTGGTCGAGGGTCGTACCGATCTAGCCTTCTGCGGCTTCGACCAGGGCCGAAGCTCAGCCGCTTGCCGGATACTCGATTCCGTAGAGATAGCGGGCCACTCTGCCCGTCCGGAGTGATGACCAAGATCGCCGCAGCGTGGGCGTACTCCTGGGCGACCGATCGTAGGTATAGCCGAACCCGACCGCCGCGGCGAGCGCGATTGATGTCGTGCTCCCGGCCGGTCAGGAAGTGCCAACCGCTGCCCGCCGGCGGGCCGGTCGAGGCGCTTGAGGTAGTTCTGCTTCTTCGCCCGCGCCAAGCTCGGGCGTCTCGAGAGGGTTGATGCTGACCGTGACCATCTCGAACTCCTGGCCCGGAGTCCAGTCCATCGCTTCGAGACCGTCCACAACACCGTTGAGCATGCAGACCGCACAGCATCGGGCACCTGTAATAGTTCAGCGTCAGGATCACCGGCCGCTCGCCATCGAAAAAGCTGCCGAGCTTGACCCAGTCGCCGTCTTCGTCGCGGAACTCGAGATCCAGAGGGAGCTTGGCATCGAGGTGCTCGGTGATGCCGACTTCCTCCAAGGCCTCGGGCACCTGATCCGCCAACTGGGCGTGCACCGAAGCCGCAGCTGACGCGAGGATCGCGACAAACAACGCACCCTTCGCTATGGAATGTCTCAGTCTCAGGCTGTGAATCGACATCTTTCAACCCCACTCGGAATCTTTAACCCGGTCGCCAGCAGATTGATTCCCCGAATTTGAGGTCACATTAGCACGCCGGGCCGCTGAGATGTCGGTTCGATCGAGACATCCACCCATCTACCCGAGGAGGAACCGCAGATAACGCAGATTGACGCAGATGACATAACGACGGGCTGGCCTTTTGGGCTGGTGGATCTTGCGTCTTGTATCACTCTTGTCCAAGACAGCTTCTCTTTCATAAAAGCCGCGGAGCGGCGATAGATCTTAGCCTGGGGCGCGAGCCCCAGGAAAAAAGAGTCGATAAATGGAAAGCCCCAGAGGGGCGACAGATCGGTTGCATCGGGACCCACAATTGTCCTGGCGAACATCTGTCGCCCCCTTCAGGGGCTTGCTTTCTTCTTCTCCGCTCATCCCTGGGGCTCGCGCCCCAGGCTAAACGCTGTCGCCCCTACGGGGCTTGTTCGGATTGCAGGTCCGTGCGGAGGTGGCCCCTTCATGGGATGTGACGACCAAGACCTGAACAGGTCCGAAAACAGGCTGTAAGTTGCTTGTTTTCAGTAGGCAAAACTCATTGTGAGATTTGTCTTGGACAGCACTGATCTTGTATCTTGCATCCGGGAGGTCGGGCGGGAGGGTCATCCCTTCCTGACCCACACCAACCACTTCTCGTCGTCCTCACGACGCACGAAGACCTCGTGCCCTTTACTCCGGAGGGCGTCGATCAGCGGAGCAGGCTGGAAATCGGCGGTAACAGCAATCACGACTCCCGAATCCATTCTTTGAACAACGAAGAGACTTTGGCGATTGGCGTCTCGCCGGCGCTGAGCATCGATTCGGCATCGAGAGTTGCGGCCGGCTCGCTGGACAGCCATTCAGGTTCGACGCCTCCTTCGGAGGTCCCAGCGCCATTCAGATCGCCACCGACTTCGACCCCGAGAGCCTCTCGCAGAGCCATCACGAGTTCACCGGTTTGCATACCGGCCACCCGGGCAGCCTGTTCAAGCGTGGCCACCTTGGCGACGGTACGCCGGAGTACCGGGTTCTTGAGCGCCTTGAACTTCGGCGCGATGGCGATCAGAGCTTCCTCGGCCTCGGGGATTTCGTTCAAGAGGTCCCCGACCTTGGTTTCCGGCGAGATCACGAATCCCATCGTCACGCCCCACTTTCCGGCGTCAATTCCGCCAGCAATCGGCGATCGCCCTCGAGGGCACGCAGGCGGCGTGAGGTCCTGGGTCACCTCGAGGGTCCCCAGGTAGGTCCCGGCATCTCGCGCACCGCGAAGTAGCGGATGTGGACGAACATCCCCTGAGTTGAATCCAGAACTCGGCCACGTCCCGCCGACCGGATTTCAGATCGTCAACGATCCGCTCCACGGTGTCGACGCTGCTGGGCGGGTGACAGTGCTGCACCTTGCGGCCGAGGATGGCCTTGCCCGGCGAACACCCGGTCCGGGCCTTCTGAAAAATACGCCACCCTGTCGTCGGCGTCCACAAAGGTCATGTCCACCGGCAACGTATTCAGGATGGAGGTCAACTGGCGGAGACTGAGGTGACCCGAGGGAAGCGTGATCGCATCGTCGGCCGGAAGTTCGACGGCGGCCTCCGGCAGCTCCGGTACCACCGGCAGCCAGATTCCGGCAGGTCGAACCAGCCCCTCACCAAACTCGTCCCATTGTGCGCGCACCGATTCCCAATCCCGAGCTGACAGGTGTTCGAGCGTCATCGGCCAGAGGATCCGGTCCTCCTTGTCGGTCATACCTATCACCTGTTCCAACATCGGTGTGATGACCGTCTGAACGGCCAGCGCGAGGCTCTCGCCGTCGAGATCGCCGGCGTTATCCAACAACTCGCCGGCTGCCGCGATCTTTTCCCGAATCTCGTCGTGAACACCCCACATCACCTTGGGCGGTCCGGCGATCCCGGCCTTCTCTAAAAATGGAAAAACCAGGTATTCCTTTCGGAGATAGTGAATCTCGAGACCGCCGAGGGCATCGTGCGACCCCCGCCACGTACCGAGGAGTCCCTCATCCAACCCGCTCGCGCTTGCCAGACTCTCGGCGGTGTCCCCATAGGAAGCCGCAATCTCACGAATGCGCTCGTTCTCGAGCCGAAATGTGTGAACCGGGTGGCCGGCCGGAGCGACCACCGACCCGTGAGGAGCGGCGCCCCCAAGCACGGCAGCGTGCACGTCGCACATCCTTTGGATCTCTTCCTGCGCCATGCCGTCCGACATCAGAGAGTTCTCCATCGCTGCAATTTCCGTCGGTCCGACGTCGGCCAGGAGATCACCGAACTCGGCGGTCACGCTCTCCGGGTCGGCTCCGTCGTGGAGCTTCCTTATGATCTTTTTGAGGGTTTCGATACGGTGGCGACTGTTGTCGAGTAACTCGCTCATGATGCCTCCTGAGAGAGATCATGATACTGAGTCGCCATTTAATCCTTGACCAAAGTCATGATTCCGGCCACCGGTTCAGCGAGATGTTGGATGTTGGATGTTGGATGTCAGCAGGCGATTGCCTCCATCCCGCTGATGTCAACGGGCGGGCGGGTGGATCAAACATCCAATATCAAATATCAAATATCTGGGTGGGCGGGTGGCGGGCGGCCTACGGCCGAATCCTGTTCCTCTGGTGCGGGAGGTTCTCCAGTTTCTTCCCCGATCCACCAAGGACAACATCAACTGCTCTGCCGTGATTCACTATCCGCGGCTTTGTGTACGGTCTCCGCTCAATGAGCGTACCGTGTTGATTCCTGGTATCATGCCTTCTCAATTGATCCATCACCAAAGCCTATTCAATTGAGTTACTTCCATGGACCAACTGTATCACGCAATTGAGGTCGTGAGCCAGCCCACCACCTGCAATGACTCCGCGAATCATTCCGCCATGCGCCGCAGCCATGTCGCCAGGGAAAAGGCCTTCAGCACGGTCTCGGCAACCGCGTGAGCTCGATGCTCCTCCCATTCACTCACCGCCGCGAGGACCATCGGCCAGTTGACGTAGGGCTCGATCTCGGCTCTGTTGTCCCTGATCGCGGAGATCACGCACCGTGCTTGCTGATCGAGCACTCGGAGCGTGAATTCCCACATCACATTCTCGGAATCCCGCCGCCAACGGACACTCTCCGGGAGTTCGCCGGTAAGGGCCCGCCGCACGATGTACTTGGTCCAGCCCTCACGGGTCTTGAGGTTCCACGGCATCGACAGACACAGCTCGACCAGCTCGAGATCGAGCAACGGGTGCCTCAGGTCGATTCCGCACCTCGACGCGACCCGGTCGTAACGCTCGAGGGCGACCGCGACATAGGGGTGAATCAGCGAATTGGCCTGGTCGCGCCGCAGATGCCCGGAGGCGTCGAACCACTTCGCACCATCCAGGCGCTCGAGCCGCGATATGAGGTCGACCCGATCAGCAAAATCACGATGAACGATGGATGAGCCAATGTCACGCACATATTCGCGGGCTGCATTCATCGAGCGACGACGGCTGAGAACAGCATCCGGAACGAAAGCCGAAATCGAGGCACCGACAACCGATCTGAGCCACGATGCTTCGCCCGGTTGAACACGGCACAGAGCCCTCGCTTCCCTGGATGCCCGGAGCAACCTACCCTGCCGTAGGAGGTGGGCGATGTGCATTCCACCCGCCGACATCACGACATCGCCGTCCACTCCATCGAGAACGATCCGGACGCCCTGGTTCCGGGCTTTCTCATACAGCAGCGACGGCATGACCAGATGTGAGTCAAAGGGCTCACTGAAATCGAAAAGCGCGCAGCATTCAGATTGCTGATCCCTGCCGAAAGCCGAGAGCTCGAGAAAAAGAGACCTGGAGTGCAGGCCTCCTGTCGTCTCACGAATGCACCGCGTTTCCAGACAACTTTCATCGGCAACTGCCGACAGGGTCACGAACGACGTCCCGTCGGGCTGCCCGCTCAAGGAGTCGGCCGCTGCCGCAACCGCACCCGAATCGACGCCCCCGCTCACCATCACCCCGACAGGCGTTTGACCCTGCGAGCAGGCCGACACCGCGCTATTCAGAGTCGCACGAAAGCTCTCCACGTACGCTTCGTCGGAGGACAGAAGGAGTTCCCGCGTCGAGTCGGGCCGCCAATAAGAGCCGCATCGTTGCCCATCCCGACCGACCACAAGATAGTGGGCGGGGGGAAGACGATTGATATCCAGGAAGAAGCTGCTTGTGTGGTCGATGCCCTCGAGTTCGTCGACCAGAAAATCCGCGATCCGCGCTTCGTTCAACCGACGTGGTACGCCTGGAGCTCGGAGCACGGCCTCAGCTTCGGAGGCAAAGACGAAGAGGTCCCTTGTGAGGTGATAGGTGAACGGCTTCGTACCGAGGTGGTCGCGGGCGCAAAACAGCTCCTGTCTCCGGGGGTCCCAGATGGCGAAGGCAAAGGCTCCGCGCAACCGAACTGGTGCCTCACTCCCCCACTTTCGAAAGGCTGCGAGAATGAGTTCTCCGTCGCCGATCGATTGACTATTGGACCGGTGCGCGCCGAGCTGACGAAGGAGGTCATGCCGATTGTCGATTCTGAGGTCGCCGGTCAACGCGTACCCGGCCGTCTGGTCAACGAATGGCAGCTCTTCTCTGGTCGACCCGGCGGTCGTGTCGAGCGCGCCATGACCGAGGCCGATTGAGGTTGCACACCACGTTCCGCGCCCATCCGGGGCGCGATACGGCATCGCCGCCAAGATCTTCTCGAGAGAATTCGAGTGGACAGGGGCCCCATCGCGCCGGAATATTCCCGCTATCGCACTCATCTTCGGATCGCTGTCCTTTGGATCTCACGCGGATTCGGCAAGATCCAGAGAGCCCGGCAGGCTCGCTCCTGATGGCATCGTTCGGAACGCACCCCACCCAACGCAGCCGGAACTGGATGACGGATATGGTTGAGGAGAGGCGGTCCCTCTGAGTCAGGCCTCGGTTTGGACGACCGTCGCGCCTTTCGCGTTCTTTTTGATCGAATCGATGCCCTTCATGCAGGCATCCTTGGACTTGTAGCCCTGACCCTGGCAGATCACCTTGCCGTTCGCCGCTTTGAGCCGGAACCGGAAATCACCACTCTTGCCTTTGAAGACTTCGAACTTGGCTGCCATGCACTCCTCCTTGGATTGTTTTCCGTCCTCGATCGTAACAGATCCATTGTTCTTGAATTGGCGTGCACTATACTCCGCGCAGCAATCGGGCACATGGAGCTTCAGAAACAGATCGCTTCGTATTCCCTGAGCCCTGGAGGTGAGAGATGAGAAATTCGAATCCGGACGCCCGGAGCATGGTCCGCATCGCGCGATTGTCGGGTATAGCCCTGGCTCTCGCTCTGGGGCTGAACGGGTGCTCGACGATGGGATCGATGGAACCGCTGGAGATCACGCTGTCGAACATCCAGGTACCGGAGGTGACGGTCTTTGAAACCACGCTGATCGCCAGGCTCCGTGTCACGAACCCGAACCCCGAGGCGTTCACCATCGACGGCGGTTCCTTCAAGCTCTACCTCGATGACAAGAAGGTCGGGACCGGCACAACTTCCGAGACCTTCACCGTCGATCGCCTGGATTCGACGGTTGTCGACGCCGTATTCCACATCAATAACGCCTCGGCCATCCTGAGGCTGACGGACATCTTCCAGGAAAAGGAAGTGAGCTACGGGGTCCGAGGTTCTCTCTTCACGCAGGGTTCCTTCGGCACCAAGAAGATCAAGGTCGAAAAAACGGGCCGCATCGATCTCACGGAGATGAACACTCCGAAGAACGATGAGCCCGATTTGCTCGAGTTGAAGCCGGGGACTGACCCCGGCTCTCCGTCGTCTATTTGAAGAGGCTGCCGAGCAGTCCGGCTCCCATGTTGATGATGTCGTCGGTGGCATCGCCATCGCCGTCGCTGTCCAGCATGCGGGAGAAGATATCCACCGCTGCCGGCGACGCCTTCTGGGCCGCCCTCTCCTGACGTCCGAGGGCATTTGCGAGATCAGAGGCGCCGAAACCATGCTGCTTCTTTTCCCGTCCCAGGGCACCCATGATGAGCGGCGCCACCATGGCCATGATCTTTCCAACGGTCGCGAGATCGACGCCGCTCGACTTGCTGATGGTCTGCTCGACGTTCTGCTGGCGTCCCCCGAAGACGTGGCCCAGGATTCCCGCACCACCCGACAGATCGCCACCTCCCATGAGGTAGCCGGCCACGTCGTCAAGAATGCTGCCGTCGTGGTCGCGATCGAGCGCACCGGCCAAAGCCCGCGGCACCCGCGCTCGACGAGCTGTTCCGGGTCAGACCGGCGAGGATCGCCGGCACCGCACCGCTCAGCACGTTGGTGACGTCACCGCTGTTCACGCCAACCGTTTTGGCGATATCCATGACACCACTTCCACCCAGTTGCTGGAGCAGCGACCCGAGAACTTCAGATGTATCTCCACCCATGGCTCAGCCCTTGAGGATAAAGGTGACTTTGAGGTTGACGCGGTAGGCGGTCACCTTTCCGTCCTCGACGTCCACCTTCATTTCGCTGACCCAGGCGCCCTTGACCTTGTCGAGGGTCTTGTCCGCGCGCTCGATCCCCATTGCGATGGCGTCTTCGAAGCTCTCCTTCGACGAACAGCTGATCTCCGTGACTTTTGCAACTGACATTTTCTCTTCCTTTCTGTTGTGGGCCGGAGGATCACCCTTTCACCATGCTGGGCGGCCTCGATCCCGGTGGTTTCTCTGAACGAAGATTCCCGGATATCGTAGCATGGAGATCACACCTTCAATCGAACCGGGTCCCCTTTTCGAAAAATCTCCTCGGCTCCCCATGCACACCGGATCCGTGAGAGAATCCGGCAACCCACACAACTAAGGAGGGTCGACATGAAAACGCAATTGAAGATGCTCGCGATTGCCATGGCCGTGGCGGCGATCGCCCTGACCGGCACAGCTTGCAAGGAGGCCGAGGACGCAGCCGAGGAGATCGCCGAGGCCGCCGGCGAGATTGCCGATCAAGGCGCAGAAGCTGTCGGCGAGGCGGTCGAAGAGGCCGGCGAAGCTATCGAGGAAGGCACGGATGCAGTCGGCGAGGCCATCGACGGGGTCAAGGAGACGGCCGGGGAACTCGTCGATGACGGCAAAAAAGCTGCCGGGGACGCAGCCGAGGCCGCGGGCAAAGCCGCCAAGGAAGCCGGAGAGGCGGTCGAAAAGAAAGGCAAGGAGCTTCAAGAAGAAGAACGGTTCATCTCCAATCTGATGAGGTGAGATGACCCAGATTCGAATTTGGGATTTCCCAACCAACCGGAGTCAGATAGCAGCGACAGCGGCCGATGGCAGAAGACGGCGATCAGCGACGGTTGTCAGCGGCAGCGAGCAGACGAGAGACCGTTAGGACGAAGGATGACCGTGCCGAGCCCCGCAGGGGCGGCAGAATTTAGCCTGGGGCGTGACGCCCCAGGCTACAGTCTGTCGCTCCTTCGGAGCTCGCGTCCAGCAGTCCCCCGACCTCACGATTCTCCGGATGAGCCTTCCGTTGAAAGGTCCCCTTCGCGGCTGGAGCCACAACGTTGACCGTCTTTGCCTGAACTCGTGGACTCTGGTCCTTCCACGAAGTCAGTTACCACGGAGGCACGGAGAACACAGAGAGAAACACAGAGAATTTCCTCTGTGCGGCTCTGTGCCCTCTGTGTCTCTGTGGTTCATTCCTTCGCGATCACGTGTTCGAACGAGGCTGTGAAACGCCTCACCACCCGCCGCTGGCGCCGCCTCCTCCGAAGCTGCCGCCGCCGCCGGAGAAGCCACCACCGGAGAAGCCACCGCCTCCGCCGCCACCGACGACGAACGGGCCCCAGAAGGAACCGGCCTTGGACCCGCCGCTCCCTGGCGGAGTCTTGGGCCAGACGAGGCGCAATATCGGGAAACCCAGCAACCAGAGGAGCCCGATGTGCATCCCGATACGGGTGCCGAAGGCCGAAGCCGGGATGGCAAAGAAGAACGGCGTCAGGAACAGGTAGAGAATCCAGCCTGCCGCTCCCCGAGTCTGCAGAGCTCCGGAAATGAAAGGCAGCCCCATGATCAGCAGCGCGAGAACCACGATCGGGTTTCCGCCGCCGCCGCCCGATCGTTCTTCCGGAAGAGGCAACGGTTCGCCCCGGACCGCCGCCGAAACGGCCTCCACGGCATCGGAGACACCGCCGTCGAAGTCACCCTCCCGGAATCGAGGCGTCATCAGATCGCGAATGATGCGGCCGGCCTGGGCGTCGGTGAGCGCCCCTTCGAGTCCATAGCCGACCTCGATCCGCATCCGGCGTTCGTCGCGCGCGATCAGGATCAGAACTCCATCATCGACGCCGGCGCGACCCAGCTTCCAGGTCTCCACCACCCGGATGGAGAAATCTTCGATCGGGTCCCCCTCCAGGTTCGGGATCGTCAGAATCGCGACCTGGGCTCCGGTTTCTTCCTCGAGCTGTCGCAGTCGTTCATCGAGCACCTCTTCGGTGCCGTCGCTCAAGAGATCCCCCTGGTCATTGACCCTGCCGGCCAGGAACGGAACCTCGACGGCAAAGGCCGTGACCGCCAGGATTGCGAACACCACCACCGCCAGCACGGGAATGTGTCGCCCGGCCATCAGCGTTCCCTGAGCCGCGGCGCGTCCGCGAGCTCGTCCTCGTCATCCGGCCGTATCTTGACGCGATGCGTTTCGAGGACCTCCCCGCAACGGGCGATGGTCTCCACGAGCGCCGCTGCGGCTCGGCCGGCCTTGATTCCAGCCACCAGGTCGTCCACCAGGCGTTGCCACTCCCCTTCCGGCACCGCGCGGTTGATGCCCTCGTCACCGATGATGACCGCCTGATGCTCGGACAGGGCGAGCAGCACGAGGACACCGGTGCGGTCGCGCGTGTTGAACACCTCCTCCTCGAGGAAAGCCGCTTCAGCGCGAAGGCGAACCGCCCGCTCGATCTGATCCTTCGGCAGCAGGCGGCGCCCGACGGCATCGACACCCGCCACCACGTAACCGATGCCGCCGCCGGCCAGGGCCGGGAGCGTGATCCACCATACGCCGTGGCCGCCCCAGAACCCCTCCAGCGCATGAACAACACCGGCCAGCAGCGCCATCCCCATCGACCCCAGGGCCGCGCCCCTCCACCGCGCCTCCGCGTGGTCGATCACGCGCTCGACGATGTAGGGCACGATCTCGCCTCCGGTGCGGGTTTCGGCCGCTGCCGTGGCCTGTTTGATCGACGCGAGATCAGCCTCTGAGAACAGCTTTCGAATCTTCATCGAGCCCCGGTCGCAGTCTAAAACTCGACCTGCGGCGCCTCGTCGGCGCCAGGTCTCGCCTCGAAGTACCCCTTGTCGGTGAAGCCGAGATAGCCGGCGATCAGAACCGCGGGAAATCGCCTGCGGGCCGTGTTGTATTCACGTGCGGCTTCGTTGTACCGGTTTCGCTCAACGGCGATTCGGTTTTCGGTGCCCTCGAGCTGTACCTGGAGATCGCGGAATGCCTCGCACTGCCTTGAGGTCCGGATAGCGTTCAACCACTACCAGCAAACGAGACAACGCCGACGACAGCGCATCCTGGTTCGCCTGGAACGCCTCCATCTGGGCCGGAGTCGGTGCACCTTCGATGTTGGTTTGGCCCACTTTGGCGCGAGCTTCGACGACGTTCTGCAGTGTCTCCTGCTCGAACTCGGCCGCGCCCTTCACCGTCGCAACCAGGTTCGGAATGAGATCGGCCCTGCGCTGGTACACGTTTTCGACCTGCGCCCACGCCGAATCCACACCCTCGTGCAGGCCGACCAGACTGTTGTAGATCCCACCCACCATCAGGGCAACCAGAAGAACCACCCCAACTACCGCGACGCCGCATCCGATCAGTGTTTTGCTCATAATCCTCGCCGCCCCCTTCGGTTTTCCAATGGCGGATATTGTAGCCCAGCCGACCGCCCAACCCTCCGCGCAGAGGGGAAAAGGGGCAGAGGAGAAGAGGAGATTGGAATCGGGCACAGTCTCCCCTTTTCGCCTTTTCTCCTTTTCCCCTTTTCGAACTGGGGAGGGCGGGCGGAAATCCAAAATCCAAAATCCAAAATCTAAAATCTAAAATCCGGTCATGCCGGCGGTACACTATGAATCCTGAGGAGCGTATGGAAGACAAGAAACTCCCGGTCGTGAACGAATATGCACACCTTGGACGACGCGACGTCCTGAAACTGTGGGGACCGCCGGCCCTCGTGGGCATCGCGATGGCCGGACTGGGATTCGGCTTCAGCGGTCGCGACGGGCGCCACCGGCCGCCGTCATCCGATTCGCTGTCCGCACCACCGGATTGGCGCACCAACCCGGAAGCTGCCGGTCAAATCGCGGTCGCCTGCGGTCAAGGTCCGGTTGCGAATGTCAGCCGGGCGCTCGGCGCAATGGGGGGCATCGAAGCATTCATCAAACCCGGCGAGAAGGTGGCGATCAAACCCAACTGCGCCTGGGACCGTACGCCCGAGCAGGCTGCCAACACCAACCCCGACCTTGTCGGCGAGATCGCCCGTCTGTGTGTCGAAGCCGGCGCCGCGTCGGTGACCATCCTCGACAACTCCTGTCACGACCCCGGTCGCGCGTTCACCCGATCGGGCATCGAGGCGGCCGGCAAGAACGCGGGCGCCGGCATCGCGCACCAGCGCAGCACCGGAACCACCCTGCTCGACCTCGGCGGCACGACACTCGGACAGTGGGAAGTTCTCCGCCCGATCGTCGAAGCCGATCGCCTGATCAATGTGCCGGTTGTCAAACACCACTCGCTGTCGCGCGCCACGCTCGGGATGAAGAACTGGTTCGGAGCGGTCGTCGGCAGGCGTCCGAACCTCCACCAGCGAATCGCCCAGGTCTGCGCTGAACTCGGCGCGGCCTTCAAACCGACCCTGACGGTGGTCGATGCGACTCGGATCCTCACCGGAGGTGGCCCGACGGGCGGCTCGCTCTCGCTGGTCCACCCCGCCGATTGCGTCGCGGTAGCGACCGATCCGGTCGCGGCTGATGCCTGGGGTGCGTCCCTCCTCGACCTCGGACCGGAGGAACTGCCGCATATCGCCATCGCAGCGCGGTTGGGATTGGGAACCGCAGAGTGGAAATCGGTGCAGGTGGAGATATGAGCATGAATTCGGATTTCGGAATTCGGAATTCAGGATTTGCCGCACCCCCCCCCGGGAATCGGCCCATACCGGGTGGGTGGGTGGAAATCCAAAATCCAAAATCCAAAATCCGAAATTCGATCGAGACGAAGCGGTCGGTCTCCATGATTCGCCCTCGTGCTCGCCACCTCCGCATTGTCGTTCAGGCGCTCTTCCTCTTTGCCTTCGTCGTCCTCTTCTGGGGGCTTGCCGAACCGCGGGTTCCGGCGACCGTCGCATCGATCCTGCTCGCCCTGGATCCTTTGACCGCCGTCGGCACCGCGCTCGCCGATTGGACCATCGCCGGTTGGACCTGGCTCGGTCTCGTGGTCCTCGGCTTGACCGCCTTGCTCGGCCGGTTCTTCTGCGGCTGGATCTGCCCGCTCGGCACCCTGCAGCAGATCGTCTCCTGGATCGCCGGGCCCGAACGACGCAAACGCTACAAGATCAACCGTTACAAAAAGTGGTTTTCTCTCAAGTACATCATCCTCACCGTGCTGCTGGCCTGGGCCGCGCTGGGCACCAACCACATCGGCTGGCTCGATCCCATCCCGCTCCTTCACCGCGCCTTCGCCTCGGGCATTCGCCCGTTGTGGCACGGCGGGCGTCGTGCCCGGCCGGTTGGATCTCCTTCGGAATGCTGGCCGCGATCCTGCTGCTGTCGGCAATGATGCCCGAGGTTCTTCTGCCGCGCCGTGTGTCCGCTGGGCGCGCTGATGGGTGTCTTCGCCCGCCTGGCCCCGCTCCGCATCCGCCGCGACCAGACGGGATCCTGCACCAGCTGCACGCTGTGCGTCTTCGCCTGCCAGGGCGCCGACGAACCGCTCGACAAGCACCGGGTCAGCGAATGCCACGTCTGCCTCAACTGCATCGGCTCTGCGCGGAGGAGAGCCTGCACTACGGCCTGCCGACACCGGCAAGCGCCCAACCGATGCCGGCCCTCGACGTCGGGCGGCGGCGGTTCCTCATCACGCGTCGCTCGCTCGGCCGTCATCGCACCCGGTGCTTCGCGCCTCGGGCAGCAGCATCGACGCGCCGCGCCCACGACGCCATCCGGCCACCGGCGCGCTCGACGAGGAGTCCTTCCTCTCGCGCTGCATCACCTGCGGCGCGTGCTCGGCCTCGTGCCCGACCGGCGTCATCTCGTCTGATATCGGGCGGACCGGCATCGAGGGGCTCTTCACCCCGATCCTGAATATGCGCCGCGGCTGGTGCGAGCCCTCGTGCATCCGCTGCGGCGAGGTGTGCCCCACCGAGGCCCTCACCGTCCTCGACCCCAACGCCAAACAGGCCATCGGCGGCCCTGCCGAGGTCACCATCGGTACCGCGTTCTTCGACCGCGGCCGCTGTCTGCCCTGGGCCATGGAAACCCCGTGCATCGTCTGCGAGGAGATGTGCCCGACCTCGCCCAAGGCGATCTGCTCGAGGACGTCGAGATCACGCACCGCGACGGCAAGAAGGTCGCCCTGCAGCGTCCCGTCATCCAGCCCGAGCTGTGCACCGGCTGCGGCCTGTGCGAGAACCGCTGCCCGGTCGGCGAGCAGGCCGCGATCCGCGTCTCCTCCGTCGGCGAGAGCTCGCGACCCGAAGAACCAGATGCTGCAGAAACGTGTGACCGTTTAAGTTCGTTTAAACCCTTAACGTTTAACGTGAGCTCTTGCAAAAGGACAATTAAAAAGGTCGGGGCAGAAGTCACAACGACCCGGAAACAGGAAGTGAGTTCCGTCGGAGAACGTGGCGAAGACCTGTGCGCGTCCTTCGTGTCATTCGCCCCTGCATATTCGGTTCTCGGCGCTCCAAACACGCGATTTCGGTTCATCCTGGAGGCTCATGTTTCAAGGTTTCAACGTTTCATCCCCTACTCCACTCGGAGCGCCTCGATGGGATCGACGCTTGCGGCGCGACGTGCCGGCAGGTAGCTCGCGACCAGCGCGACAACCAGCAATCCCGCTGCGACCGCGGCAAAGGTGACCGGATCGATTGGGCTCACGCCGTAAAGCTGCGACGACATCAACCGGGTCAGGCCGAGCGCCAGCACGGTTCCTATGGCGATTCCAATGGCCGCAAGCACGAACCCCTGGCGCAAGACCATTCGCATCACAATCTCTTTCTGGGCCCCCAGAGCGATTCGCATCCCCAGCTCGCGGCTCCGGCGCGCGACCGAGTAGGCCGTCACCCCGTAGACGCCGACGATCCCCAGAATGAGGGCGACCGTTCCCGCAATCGCGAGGAGAATCAGGGTGGAGGACGTTCGACTCATCGACTGGGCAATAAAATCGTTCAACAGGCCGACGTTGCGCAGCGCCAGGCTCGGGTTCACTTCTCTCACCACCCGGCGTACCTCGCCCATGAAATCAGGATCGCGGACTCGACCGCCTCGGATGGCGAAACCCATACCGCGCCACGTCTGAACATCTTCCAACGTGGAACCCTCCCAGAAGCCCAACGTCACCTGAGGCCAGTAGACCATCGCGGGGGGATTCTGACTCAAGGCGTCGTCTCGCACGTCCGCCACCACACCCACCACCTCGTGCCACCGTTCCGGTTCGGGTCGCGCCGCGACCCTCCCGCCGAGCGCGGCTTCCGGTGATCCCCAGTAGATTCTCGCCAGGCTTTCCGAGACGATCGCGACCGGAGCGCGCTCGTGGATCTCGGTCCAGCTGATCGTGCGCCCTGCCAGAACAGGGATCTCCATCGTTTCGAAAAATCCCTCTCCGACCCACTTGTGCCGACGGGTCGGAACGCTGCCTCCGCCCGGGGGATCCACCCCGTCCACATAGAAGGGATTGACGTTGTTGCCTCCGTCCATGGGAATGGCAGTTGCCATACCGACAGAGGCCACCCCCGGGATCTCGGAAAGACCGACGGGCGATGGTTTCATACATCGCCGCCGCTTCGTTGTTGTCGGCAATCAACGAACGCGGGATGTTGATTCTCAACGCCAAGACGTTTTCGGGATTGCCGAATCCGGGATCGACGTTTCGAAGCGCGAAGAAGCTGCGCAACATCAGGCCGGAGGCAACCAGCAGCACGAGCGTCAGAGCCATCTGGCTCACGGCCAGCACCTTCTGGGCACGACGACGTTCGCGTCCGCTCATGGCGCTCTGTCCGCTCTGTTTCAGCGTATCCGCCAGGGCTTTGTGCCCTCGGGTCAGCACCGGGAACAGCCCGAAGAAAAGACCGCTCCCGAGTGATACTGCGAACGTGAAAAGTACAACGTACGGACTGATCGAAACCTCTTCCAGACGGGGAAGCCGGGCGAGATCGAAGGCAACGAGCAACCGAACGCACAGCATTGCCAGGACGAGGCCAGCCACCCCTCCCAGCAAAGCGAGGAGCAGGCTCTCCTTGAGGTACTCCCACGCGACCCGGCCCCGGCTCGCGCCGATAGCGGTCCGAACCGCCATCTCGGTGCCCTTGGCCTCGGCCCGCACCAGAAAGAGGTTGGCCACGTTCGCACAGGCAATCAGAAGTACGACCGCCACGCCGCCCAGGAGGATCCACAACAGGTTTGCCGACGAGCCTACCAACCGCTCCCGCAGCGGCTGGAAGATCGGAGCGTAGTCAGAAACATCGCTGGAGCTTGCGACCGGGCCTCCGGGGAACTTCTCCCAGGCCATCGGGAGAACGCGCAGTGCATCCGCGGCGGCCTGTTCGAGGGTGACGCCGTCACGCAGCCTGGCCACACCGTTCCAGCCGATGTTTCCCACGAAGAGGCTCTCACGATCGAAGCGCATCGGGATGATCAGGTTCGGATCGCCGCCGAGGCTGCGAATTGACGCCGGCATGACACCGGCAATCTCCCACGGATCGCCGTTGATCTCGAGGATCGTGCCGACGACGTCCCGGTCGCCGCCGAACCGCGTCTGCCAGTACCCATAGCTGAGAAACATGGCTTTCGGCGCATCCATCACCTCGTCGTCCGGCGTCGGTCCGCGTCCGATGACGGGGTCGAGCCGCAGAGCCCTGAACACCCCACTCGTGGCCAACATGAGGGCGACCACTTCCGGATCGCCCGTGCCGGTCACCGCCGCCGCTGACCAGTTCCACATCCCGATATCGTCGAAGAACCGGCCCTCATCTTCGTACGTGAGGTGCCAGGCGGCGCACTGACCGACGTCCTGGAGCCCCCGTCCCTGGGCAGAGTGACGAACGGAGATCAAGCGGTCGGCTTCGTCGAACGGCAACGGCGAGAGAATGACTGCGTCCACCAGCGTGAAAATCGCGGTCGTGGCTCCAATCCCGAGAGCGAGAACGAGCACCACAACTCCCGTGAACATGGGACATCTGGTCAGCGACCTGAAGGCCACCCGGAGGTCTCGCAGCCGATCCGCGACGGCGGCCCGCACACCGCCCCTGCCTCTCAAAGCCTCCTCCCGTTCCTCCGCCCACCGATCCATCCGTTGGCCGAGCCTTTCTCGAGCTGCAGACAGGATTTCCGCCGCCGTGTCGGCCGTTTCCCCCAACCGCTGCTCGACGTAGGCTCTCGCCTCCTCGTCGGTGGCTCCTCTGTCGAGGGCTTCCTGATAGAGATCTTCCAGGTGGTCCGTCAACTCGCGGACGGCGCGGTCGTCGAGGGGCTTCCGGGGTTGGACACGCGGCGGATTCGCTTCCTGAAATTCCGACTTCTCAGGCATGGCTCAATCCAATCACCTTGTCGACAACTGCGGAGAACGCCTTCCACTCCTTGCGTTGCCGGGCCAGCACCTTCATCCCCTCGGGAGTCAGGTTGTAATAGCACCTTCTCCGCTCCCCTTCTTTCTCGACCCACCTGCCCTTGATCCAACCGCTCTCCTCCATCCGGTAGAGGACGGTGTAGAGGGTGGAGACCCTGAACTCGAGTTGGCCGGCGGAAAGAAATTCGAGGTGCTTGCCGATCTCGTATCCATGACGCTTCTGACCATCCAGCGTGGACAGGATCAGAAGCTCCATGCTCCCGCGTTTCAAATTGGCGTTGAACACTCCGGCCTCGCTTTCGATTGCTTGCGCTGCGGCGAATACTCCGTCACGCGATACTTCATGTCGCGTAGTATACGAGATTCGCGCGCCGAGGTTTCACTCAGACGGGATTCACGCTCCGAGACCGGCGCTCACCGAGTCGGCACTCCAGGTGGCGCACTCGAGATACCCACCCGAAAGGTAGTCGCCGCAGAAGCTGACGCCTCGACGGCGGCCGATCGTCTGGACGAATCCGAGGGCCCGACCGTTCTGCCCGACAGGAAAAAGCGGCACACCGCACGGATGCCGGGTCACGTGAGCCGATTCCGTCCAGTCACCGAGATCGGGAAACCAGGGCGTCAAGGCCTGGCGAACTTCTTCGACGATTTCGTCGTCGCCCTTTTCGACCAGCAACGCGTTGCCGGGATGCGTCGGGTAGGCCTGGAGGATGGCTCTTCCAGACGGCACCATCGCCGGGTTCTTCTGAGAGGCATCCACGCACATCGAGACCAGGCACGATTCCGGTAGGAAGTAGGACCAGACATTCTTCTCGAGCGGCCGATCGAGGAAGAAGCTCACCATCGCAAAGGGCGGCATCCGGACGCCCTCGAGAAAATCACGTTCCTGCCAGTCCTCCGGCAGCATCTTGTCCGCCGCGTGCGGCGTCGCAGCCACCACCACGTGATCCGCCCCGATGACCTCGCCCGAGCCGGCCAGCGCCACGCCACAGACTGCGTCCTTTTCGATCACCAGCCGTTCAACCGGCATTTCGAGGCGGACGTCGAGGCTCTCCGCCAGGGTCTCGTGGAGCGAGGCGATCCCACCGGAAAGGGTGACGTAGTCGGTCAGCAAGATGATTCGAATCAGACGCAATGCCTGATACAGGCTGATATCGTCGTGATCGGCAAGTGCCCCGACCCGTGCTACCAGCCGCACCAGGAAACGGCCGACCTCACCCGACACATCCAACGCCGCAGCATCATCGATCGCCGGCAGATCCTCGAGGACGTAGGGATCGAGGCGGTGGCGCAGCAACCGATGTAAAAGAAATCCGACCAGCGCCAGATTGCCGCCCACGCCGAGAGACTTCAGCACCGGCAAGCGGTGGTCTACCAGGAATGTCCCACCTTTCACCCCTTCATCAAAGAACCGGGTCTTGCCGTGAATTGTGCTCATGAACGGCTCGAGCCCGACCTCTCGAATCAGCGCCAGGGTTCTTTTGTAATTGCTGTGGTAGTACTGGGTGCCGACGTCACACAGGTCGTCGGTCCCAGCACGTCTCAGGGTGATGGCTCTGCCGCCGACTCGATCCGAACTCTCGACTACGACCACATCGTGGCCCGCGCGCCGCAATGACGTGGCGGCAGCCAGGCCCGCGATTCCCGCTCCAACGACGACGACTTTCATGTGGACCTTCCGTTGGCATCATACTCCGCACCACGGTGGCGGTGTCCCGATTGAATTTTGGATTTCGGATTTTGGATTTTGGATTTCCGCCCACCCACCCGGATGCTGGATACTCGATGCTGGATCACTCTTGTCCAAGACGGTATCTCATTCATGAAAGCCGCGGAGCGGCGACAGAGTTTAACCCGGGGCGTCAGCCCCGGGTTTTCAATGCAAAAAGAGTACTAAGCCCCAGAGGGGCGACAGAACGGTTGCATCGAGACCCACAATCGTCCTGGCGAAAATCTGTCGCCCCTCTGGGGCTTTCTTTCTTTTTCTCCGCTCATTCCTGGGGCTCGCGCCCCAGGCTAAACGCTGTCGCCCCTCCGGGGCTCGTTCGGATTGCAGGTCCGTGCGGAGATGGTCCATTCAAGGGATCTGGGGACCTCGACCTGAACAGATCCGAAAACAGACTGTAAGTTGCTTGTCTTCAGTATGGGAAACCCATTGTGAGACCTGTTTTGGACAGCAGTGATGCTGGATGCTGGATCCACCCCCTCCCGTGGCCAGGAAGCGCATTCGTAGAAGAGCGCGCTCTTCTGCACTTGCCACACCGCGTGGTTGCCACCCTTAACAATGATCGGACCAATCTCCGAACCAGTTTCATCTCAGCAGGTCCCGACATTGTTAAAAGTGGCACGCCCGATCATCGCGCTGTTCTGCGGACTGTTTCATCTGAGTCAATCTGGCTAATCGGTGGATGTTCCGGATGGGTGGGTGGAAATCCGAAATCCGAAATCTGAAATCTGAAATTCTATTTAGGCACAGGGGTCGGGGGAACGACCGGCCCCTGGGTCTTCTCCCACCAGAAGACCCGCGGTCCGGTGGTGAGGTTGACCCGGGCACGGATCGTCGACTGCCAGCCATCCCGGGTGCCAACCGCAACCAGCTCGACCTCCCACTCGCCCATTGCGCGCACGGTGCTGGCGATGGCGCCACCTTCAACAGCACGTTCGGTGATTCCCCGGAAGCTCGATCCCTTGTCCGCGATTTCGGCCAACGATTCGGCCATCGCAGAATCCACGAGGGCGGTGGCTCTCACCGTTCGCTCCTCCAGCACGACGCCGGCGCCGCGGGATCTGATCTCGGCAGCGACCACAGCCACAGTGATGGCCACCAGGGTCAGCGTGGCCAGCGCGAAGACCAGCGCGGCCCCGCGCTCGGAGCGGCGAGCGCCTACCATCTCTGCCCTCCTCCGGCGCTGCGAATGGCGAATCGGAGGTTTTCCTGGCGGCGTTCTCGCTCGGCGCCGACCTCTCGGGACGCCCGACGCTCGGGCGCCGGGTTCACCAGATAGCCGATGTTGATGTCCACGACGCCCGGAGACGGCGACCGCCACCACCACGAGGTCACCCCGCGCAACAGCGCGCGCTCCTCAGAACCACCTCCGGCAAGACTCACGCTCTTGCGCATCAAATTGCCGTCGACGAGAGCAATCCTGATCAGCTGAGAGTTGTGGGTCCGCAACTCGAGGGGTCCATCGCTCCAGATAGGCTCTTCGATCGGAAGCCCGACCGCGGTCTGTACGTCATTGCGAAGCCGGCCGACGACGTGGACCATCATCGGGTTGCGGACCGCACGTCCGGTGGCGCCAAGCAACCGAATCGAATGAGTTACGAGCTCTGCAGCGATGATGACCATGATGCTGAGCAGGGCCAGCACCACCAGGAGCTCGACCAACGTCGTACCCCGCGATTGCTTCACGGCCGCCACATCTGGGTAGTCATCGAGACCACCATTTCCTCGCTGCGAACCATCGCTCTCGCTTCGACCTGAACCTCGAACAGACCGGGTAGGGACCGCGGCGTGACATCGATCCTCGTCCGCACCGTTATCGCGGACAGCGGCTGGAACTCGTCGCCCAGATCCACCACACCGGTGGACATCTCTCTGGTGCCGCCGCGAACGCTTTCCAATACCGTTTCGGCGGCCCGCACCAGATCTGCACGCGCCTCATAGCGGCGGGCGGCGCTCATCTGCACATCAAGAAATCCCGTCGCGACGATGATCGCGATCCCGAAGATCGTCAGCGCAGCGATGGCCTCGAGCAGGCTGAAGCCCTGCTGGTGGTTCTGCTGCGGCCGGCTCACGACACTTCCCATTCCTCGACCCTACCGGAGATCAACCCGGGTTGTCACGAATCCGCCGCCGCGCAGGGCCAAACGTGCGGATGAGCCCACCGTTCAACTCTGCACGAACTGAAGTCCGGTTCATCCGGAAATCCGCGAGACGAGTCGGTTACCGCCAGCCAAGGATTACAGCCAGAACCACCACAGAGTCACGGAGCGCACAGAGAAGGACACAGAGAAATCTCAAACACTGGCGTAAGGTAAAGGGCAGGCCTTGAGTTCCAGCAGGTCGACCCGGCCTCCCATACAACGATAAAAGTGGCCTCTGTGATGCACTCTGTGAACTCTGTGCCTCTGTGGTTTTTCGGCCCCCACAGAGCCTTTGGCGATGTAGGCTTCGGCGAGGCAAGCCAATCCTCGTGTCGAAAAGGTATTCGACCTCAGACTTTTACAGATGAGCCCAACGTTCCAACGTCTTGTAAGACGTTCAAGCAGAGAGGCCCAGAAGCTCCTTGAGCTTGGCCTGCGAGTACGCCTCGACCTCGTCGTGGAGCGAGCCGCCGTGGGAATCTTC
>CAVYKX010000022.1:0-81529 GCA_963769215.1 Candidatus Sulfomarinibacteraceae bacterium
CTGCGCTAAATCATACTGCTTCCGGAGGCTACAGCCACTGGATCGCTATGAAGATCAACATAGCGATCAACACGGAGATCGCTCAAATGAACGACAACTTACGCAGCAACGCCGGGCCCTACCGGCCAGGTAAAGATCACGGCCATCAAGGCCGTTCGGCTCAAGAGTCAGGTCACGCTGATTCTGAGTTGAGACCGATGCCGGAGTTTGTGGCGACGGCGGCTGCAAAGGTACCGGCCCATATGTGCCGTGGTGATCGATCGCCTGGCGGGCCCCAGGCTGCCCCCATCTAGGCCTGATCGGCAAGGATCCACTAGCCATCGAGGTCCACTTCCACAACACCTTCTGGTCTGCAAGTCGGCTGACCATTGCCACCAGCGGCACTTCGGGGTCCGAGGGCAGGCCGAAAGCCCGCTGCAGCGCTTCCTTGTTGACCGCCTTGCCCTCGAGATTCCGGTGCGAGAAATTCGCTGGAATGTGAAGATCGGTCTCCGGATTCCAGATCTCGTAGTCCATGCCGTTGAGAACGCCGAACAGATCACTCTTCCGCCGCCGCAGCAGAGCATCGAGGCCGCAGCCATACTCGGGCGTCTGAATTTCTTGCGCATATGTCGGCGAGACCGTCGTCAGGATGTCGGCATTCTCGAGGCCCGCCTGAAGGAGGTTGATCCCGTCGGGGGATTCGAATCCCGCACTCCGGTACAACTCCGGCGCCAGCGGCAGATGGACGAATTCCTCAGCCGGGAAGATCCCCTGGTGGCCGAGATTGTGGATGGTGAGCATGGAACCGGTATCTGCAAACGGGCCGTCGCTCTCGCGGGTATTCAGACTGACCGGAACAACAGCAGCGGGCCAATCGTGGGCGTGCATGATGTCCGGGATCCAATCGAGGACCCGGCAGAGCTGGAACGCGCCGCGGCTGAGCAGCGCAACCGCCTGAGGTTGTCCGGAAAACTCGGCTCTGACCTGGTCCCGTAGATCCCGTCGCGGCCGTAGAGCTCCTGGTGATCGAGGAAGTACACCGTGACCTCGGCATCCGGCAACCGGCCTGCATAGACGGCGCACCACTCCTCTTCGGTGCCCAAAGGCACCCCGAGGGAACCGCCGACCCGTTGCAGCCGACCCACATCCACCGAGTAATAGCGGGGAAGGATGATGCGCACGTCGTGTCCTTGCCTGGAAAGCTCGCTGGAAAGAGCCGCCACCATATCGCCGAGACCGCCCGCCTTCGCAAACGGCACCACCTCGCTCGTGACCATCAAAATTTTCAAACTGGTCCTGCCAACGCGACCTCCACCGGGAGCGTGACGAATCATAGCGGATGACCCAGGAAAATTTTGGATTTCAGATTTTGGATTTCCGACCAGCCACCTCAAGAAGAAACCGCAGCCCACCCATGGAATGCACTCCTCGGGGAGAAAAGCGCGTTCGCCGGAGGTGCCATCTTTTGTATTGTCCGAATCGAATCGACAAATAGTCCCACCCCTTGGTCGGTCAATGCTAAGGGTGGCTCCTCTCGGGAAGCGCAATCGCAAAAGAGCGCGAGGAATAGCGGAGCGCCTAACCATCACTGTCCTGACGGGCACGGAGACGGTTTAAATCAGCGCGTCCTCCATCGGTCCGATCCGGACGAGGTCGATGCGCTCGGGATCGCTGACCCCGATCCCGTATTGGGTGTCGGCAACCTGGATGTGATGTGCGGGCGGCCTCATCGGTCGGTCGTCTCCGAAGTGGAGTTTGCGCTTGGCCACGATGATGCGTTCGCCGGTGGCATCCACCGCCACCGGATCGACGCCAACGATCAGACCTCCGTACGGCCATACGAATTCGCGTGAAAAGCTGTGCGGCCCCGTGGAGTGAAACTGCGGGGTGAGCATCACGAGCACGTTGAGACGGATCTTGCCCTTGAGCTCGGGACGGAGCCAGATCGAACCGAGCGATGCACAGGCGTCACCGTGGTAGTCGGGATACCGCTCCGTGAAGGTGATGAGATTTTTGATGCAGGTGCCTAGACCCGACCAGTCGTGGGTACGCAGGGGGCGCGTATTGATGAAGGCGGTGGCACGCTGAAAAACCGGGTTGGATTTCACGTTGCGATCGTCGATACCGATATCCTCCGGCGCGACGCCGACCCGTTCGATTTCCGTTTGCAGCGCCTCCTCGAGGGCGTGAGGGGTCGGCAGGAGTCCCCAGACGTTGCTCTTGATGCCCACCACGTCGGTCGGGGAGATCAGCCGCCGCCACGCCGCGGCAGCGTCTTTCTCGTCCAACAAGGCCACAACGGCCCGGTTCAGCATCTCGTGGAGGATCTCCGCCTGTGGCTGACCGTCTTCGCCGAGAACCCGGTCGCTACGAATCAACACCACCCGGCTTTTGCCCTTCTGTTTGCCTTCGCCGGCGCTGGTCTTCGAGGTCCCCAGCAGTCCGGCAGCGGCCGCCCCGCCTCCCGCGGCCAGAAAATCGCGACGGCTCAGCTTCGAATCACTCATGGTCCCCTCCCATTGCTTCGCTCAGCAATATCTGAGCAATGTCATTCGGCTCCGGCTCGAGAACTGCAGCCAGCGTCGATCCGCTCCGCAGGACCGCCAATCCCGCCTCGCGCGCAACGATTTCGGCGCGGCTCGCATCGATGTCTTGTGGGTATTCCACCAACATGAGCCAGCCGGCCCCATCCTGTCGATCGTAGCGGCCGAGCACCGCTTCGGTCTCCGGCCCGAGACCGAAGACGTTTTCAAATCCGAGGTAGACAACGCCGTTGAGAATCTCCTGTGCATGGAGGTACCTCACCGATTTCGGTTCGAGGCCCGCGGGCGGGAGCTCTCCAACCAGAGCCGGCCTCTCGCCCTCCTCGACGATGGCGTCAGCCACCGCCTTGCCGATCGCGAGAACCGCATCGCGCGCGGACGCACTCTCACCTTCGGCGTAGACCGACCCGTACCAATGCCCCTTCCAGAACGAGAGCCAACCGGCGCGCAGCACGGCGCCCTGCCCCACATCGACATCTTCGCCTTCCCGGTCAAAGCTATAGACTCCATAGGCGTCGGCCGCCGACCCTTGCTCGTAGAGATCCAGCACGATATCGCCTTCTCCGCTCGACGCTGTGTAGCGGACGGCCAGACAACGCTTCATCCCGTACGACAGGTAGACCTCGGCGTGGCCGTCGATATACGAGAAGATGGTCTCGGCGTCGTAGATTTCGGCTTCTCCACGCTGCCATCCAGCCACCTCAGCCGGTATCGCGGCTCGGATCCCGGCGAGCTCATCCTTCGGTGGAGACTGCACCCCACACCCCATCAGAAACCCGAGAACCGACAGGCTGTCGCCATGCGGACGTCGATGCATCTTCTGCCCATCTATCCCTCCGTTGTTCCGGTGCCATGGCGGGATGATACCAGCCCGCGCCGACGTCCGATCCCGAGGTATGGATATTCATGGAGCATCTGGGTTACATTCCCAGAATGATTGATTTGGCGATTCGTAGGTTTCTCGTCATCGGATTCGGAGTTCTCGCAGCGGGCTGCAGCCGTGCTCCAGAGGCAACGCCCGATCCTTCACCCCTCCAAACGTCATCATCGTACTTGTCAACAAGCTTCGAGCGGATCCATGGGTACCTACGGCTACACTCGACCGACGACCCCTTCTCTCGATCAGTTCGCAGCCGAGTCGGTGGTCTTCGAGCGCGCCCGTTCCAGGCCGGTTCCACCTACCCGTCAGTCAACTCACTCCTCACGTCTCGCTATCCATTCGATTTCATCCGCCAGGGTGAAGGCGAGATCGGCATACCGGATGATTACCCGTCGATCGCCGAGGTTCCTCAAGGCGCGCGGCTACACGACGATTCCGTCTCGGCGAGCCCGATCGTGCGCGCGACTCCGTCGGCGAAGGAAAACCCTAATGCCGGTTTCGACCGCGGCTTCGACGTGTTTGACGAAAGCTGCCTGTGGGGCAACGCGAAGTGCGTCAACAAGCGCCCGCCAAGGTCCTGCGGGATATTCAACAACCGTTTTTCCTCTACCTCCACTACATGGATCCGCACGGCCACTACAACCCGCCGGCGGAGTACGCCAAACAGTTCGCCACCGAGTACGAAGGATACGACTTCATCAAAGAGGGCGACCACAACCCGATCGCCGAGATGCTCTACAACGACGGTCCGGAGATCGAGATCAGCGACCGCGACATCCAGCATCTACTGGATCTCTACGATGACGAGATTCGGTACTTCGACGGCCAGTTCGAGATTCTCGTCTCCCAGCTTCGCGACCGGGGACTGCTCGAAAATTCGATCGTCGTATTGACCTCCGACCACGGCGAGGAGTTCCTGGAACACGGACACGTGGGACACTGCCGGGGGGTCTGGGACACCCTCACCCGGGTGCCGCTGATGGTCCGCCTACCCGGAGCGAAGGCTGCGGGTCGAGTCGAAGAGGCGGTGCAACTGGTGGACGTCGTCCCGACCATCCTCGATGCGCTCGGCGCCGACGGCGAGTTCCCGACGCTCGAGGGCGCCACGCTGGTGCCGGCACTCGAGGGTGGCTCGCCCTCACGCACCTACGCTTTCGCCGATCAGAGCAAGTACCGGGCAGCCGACGACGGCCGTTGGCAGCTGATCCTCGACGGCGTGGAGTCAACCGCGACGTTGTACGACCTGCATTCGGATCCTCTCCAGCAGAACGATCTCTTCACCGGCAGCCACCCCGAAATCAACCGGCTCAGCACAGTGCTGAACCAGTGGTTGCGCGACACCGGCCAGTGGGTGAATTTCGACCAGGCTCTTGCAGCCAGCAAAGCAAAGGAAGAAGAACTCAAGGCGCTCGGGTATCTCCGCTGACTCCTGGGTCTTGAAGCACGCTCCTATCGTGATTGCGCTCTTCTGCGGATGGTCTACCGCGTGGTTGCCACCCTTAACAATGGTCGGGACCAGACGCCGAACCGGTTTCAGCTGGGAAGTCCCCGACATTGTTAAAAGTGGCACGCCCGATCAATGCGCTGTTCTGCCGGCGCACCACCGCGAACATTCATCTGCGTGATCTGCGGTTTCTCCCGGGTGAGTGGGCGGTGCCCATAGCCCATAGCTCCATAGCTAGCCTTCCGGTGGGTGGGCGGATGGGGCCTGTGACCCGAAACCTGCGGCCGGAGAGACGGGTGGGTGGGTGCGGCACCATCGACCTGAAAGCCAATCCGCGATAGATTACACCCATGAATGGACGTCGATTCGTTCTCGTTGCCATTTTGGCGGCTGCTTGTTAGCCTACCGCGTGCGGCCGGGCCCCGGAAGATCAGGCTCCACCCGGTCCCCCACCGAACGTCGTCATCGTGATGGTGGACACGCTGCGCGCCGACCACATGAGCCTTTATGGCTACGACCGCCACACAACACCCTTCATAAGGAAGTTCGCCTCCGAATCACTTGTCTTCGCCCATGCACGCTCTCAGTCCGCATGCACGTTCCCATCGGTGAACTCCTTGCTCACATCGCGGTATCCGGTGATCTTCAATCGTCAGGAAAAGGGCCAACTCGGCATCCCCGAAGAAATCCCTGCGATCGCCGAAATCCTGAAACAGAACGGATATCGGACCATCGCCGTGTCCGCCAGCCCCATCGTCCGTGCGACGCCGAGCAAGTACAACCCGAACGGCGGCTTCGAAAGAGGTTTCGACGAGTTCATCGAGGGCTGCGTGTGGCGTCACGGCGGGTGCGTCAACCAGAACGTTTTCGAGCAGCTCGAGAACATCTCCGAGCCGTTCTTCCTCTACATCCACTACATGGAACCGCACGGCTACTATGCGCCGCCGCCGAACTACAAGAAGCAGTTCGCCGGCGAGTACGACGGTCACGAGTTCATCCGCAACGGCAATCCCAATCCGATCGCCAAGATGCTGTACCGCGACGGACCGAAGGTGGATATCACCGATCGCGACATGCAGCACCTGGTCGATCTCTACGACGATGAGATTCGCTTCTTCGACAGCGTCTTTCGGCGCCTCATCGGTCGCCTCGAAGAAAAGGAACTGTTCGACAACACGATGTTCGTGATCACAGGCGACCACGGCGAGATGTTTATGGAACACGGGCAGATCAAGCACTGCCGCGGCGTTTGGAACACGGTCACCCACGTTCCCCTGGTCCTTCGCATACCCGGTGTCGAAGGCGGCCGGCGGCTGCCGCACGCGGTGCAGAACCTCGATATCGTACCGACCCTGCTCGACTACCTCGAAATCGACACTTCGAGTTTCGGATTCGAAGGTGGTTCTCTGCGCCCATTGATCGAGGGGCACGACAAGAAACGGCGCTTTGCCTTCGCCAACCAGGGCTACTACCGTTCCGTCGACGACGGCCGGTTCCACCTCATTTTCGAGAATGCCACTCAAGAACTGACGCTCTTCGATATGCGTTCGGATCCTCTCGAGCAGAATGACCTGTACGACCCGGACCACCCCGAGGTCGGAAGACTGAGAGAGATGCTCGACCTCTGGTTGACCAATACCGGCCAACTGGCAAGCCTCGACGAAGATCTGGCCGCCGCCAAAGCCAAGGAGGACGAGCTCCGCGCCCTGGGTTATTTGCAGTAACCTGCTTTTCCGAGCACGGCTGTCCACTGATCGAGACTTTGTCGGTCACCGCGAAGCCGGAGTCCCTATTCCAGGTAGCCGAAGGCTCGCAGCCGCTCCCGCTCGCGCCGGCTCAGCTCGACCTCTCCGGTCATCTCCTTCGAGCCGATGAGACGATAGAGGGCCAGCGCCTGCCGCTTCTGGTCCCGCAGCAACCGCTCGAGCTCGAGATTTCGGCCAGGGTCCAGCTGTGCCAGATTCACGGTTTCTTCTGGATCGGCCGCCAGGTCATAGAGCTCTCGAAGGTCGAACTCATCTCCAAATATCCCTTTGAACCGGCCGTCCACGACGACTCTCGCCAAGGTACCTGAAAACACCGGCTGGTCACCGGAGCGCTGATGGAGATGGGTCCCCGGCAGATCCTCCGCGGGAAGGCCCGCGTGGGCGAGCAAGGTCGGGGCGAGATCCACCGACGACGACAGCACTTCGTTGACGAAACCACCGCGATCGCCGCCGGGCCACTTCACCAACAGCGGCACCCGAAGGACTTCGTCGTACAGGCTGTCGTGGCTGAATCCCCCGTGCTCACCGAACTCTTCTCCGTGATCGGCGGTCACCACCACCAGAAGATCGTCCCAGAGACCGGCCGATCGCAGGCCGTCGAAGAACTCACCCAATGACTGATCGACATACTCGACGCCCGCATCGTAGGTGGCGCGCAGGATCTCGGTATCCGTGGGCTCGACCGCGATCCTCCCCGAGCTCAAGGCGTTGAGGAATTTGGACGAGCAGACTCCACTCCTGCAGCCAAAGCCCTGGACACCGAATCGTTCGGCAATCGCCGCCCGGTTCAGGCCCGGCGCTTCGTAGGGCAGCACCTTGAAGTCCGAATGCGGCTCGAAGGTGTGGAGGAAGAAGAAGAATGGCTCGTCCCGATGGGCGGCAATCCAATCTGCAGCCGCGCGCGCCTGACGAGTAGCTCTCCAGCGGGTGACTCGATAACTGTCGAAACCCTTGTTGAATCCCCACCGTGGACTCAGCCAGGTGCAGTCGAAGACCAGCCCGCCGGTGGCAAAGCCTGCCGATCTGAATCGTTCCGCAAGTGTGGGGATCTCCGGGTCCATGGCCTGGCTGCGAAGCTGCGCGCGGTGCGTTTGGGGGTGATACCCGGTCAGCATCGATGCGTGTGACGGTTTTGTCCAATTGGCCGCCGCGTAGTGCCGGGTGAAGCGCTCGGCCTCGGATGCAAATCGCCTCACCGCAGGGGTCGAGGTCTCGCCACCGAGGGCATCGATCGCGTCCACGCGCAAGGTATCTACCGAGATCAGAAGGACCTGGGTCGGCTTCTCGCGAGGCGGTTCAGGCCGCGATGTTTTGTGCAGGACAGTCGCCTCTCGCAGCAGGAGCGAGCAGTCTTCCGGGACTTCGGTCTCGAGACTGATGTTCACGGTCTCGCCCTCGAGGGGAGTCAGATCCACCTGTCGATGCCACCACCCGTCCGAGGTCGAGAGTTCGACCGTTGAGGCGATTCGGGCGCCGCCGTCGTGCCACGCCTCGACAACCAGCGTCCCCCGTTGTTTCTGGGCATCTGGAGCTCCACATTTCAAGGCGCCGCCGAGTTCGAGGATCGGCTCCTTCTGCAGCCGCGTGGTGGCCGCCGCCCGAAACCCGGGTTCCACGATTGCGGCGGTCCAGGTTTCGTCCGCCGCGAAGCTCTCCCGGACTTTCAACCGGCCGCTTTCGGTCGCGAAGCTTCGATTCGCAACCAGATCAACAATCTCGACCTGTAACGGAGCGTCGCCGCACGCAGTGGCCACGCACGCCGCCACCACGGGTACTGCGAGGCGGAAAGCCGCACGGAGCCCTGCCGGCGAGCAGCGCGATCGGACACTCTTTGATGCAATCACTCGGTTTTCCCAGCCACTGTCAGAGGTAGCCCAGCGCCTTGAGCTCCTCGATGACCTCGGGCGAGGCCGCACCGCTCTGCATGGCTTCACCCTGAGACTCCATGAAGCCAAAGCTCTCGGTCAGAAGGCGCACGAGTTCGGCCATATCTGGATCACCTGGATCAAAGAGATTTATGAGTTCAAAGGGATCCTCGACCAGGTCATAGACCTCGCCGCTCGCCTCGGTGCTGAAGATCACTTTTCGGTCGAGACTGCGAGCCGCAAAGACCTGGCCGTCGAGCCAACCCTCCTTCAATCGCTTTTCGTCGGCCGGCCGTCGTTGTGAGAACGCCTCGATGGCCTTCCAATCGGACGGGCGATTCCTCAGCAGTGGAAGGACCGATTGACCCACCACCGGGATCGGCTGCGAAGCCATATCCACGCCGGTGAGCTCCGCCAGGGTCGGCGCCACATCCACCAGTCTCACGATGCTCGAAACCCGCCGTGGTTTGAATCGCCCATCGGGGCTGTGGACGAAGAGCGGTACCCGAATCTGTTCGTCATAGAGGAACCGGCCGTGGCCCATCTGGTCGTGGTTTCCGAGGCCTTCTCCGTGATCGGCGGTCACGACCCACAGAGAGCCCTCGAGGAAACCCCGCGATTCGAGACCGCCGTAGAATTCTCCCAGAGCCCTATCCAGCTCGCGCAACTGGCCGTCGTAGCGGTTGATCTGCTGCGCCATCCACCGACGCGTAGACTTTTTCGCTTCTTCCGGCAGACCGTGGTTCTCGTGCAACCAGGACACCAGCTTGGAGCCGTTCGGACGCGCATTTTCGCGAACCCAGGTAATCGATTCCCGGTGCCGGTGTCTCGGAACATTCCATTCGTGCACATCGAAGAGATGGATCCACACGAACGCCGGTTTCTCCCGACCGGTCTGTTCGATCCATGCACTCGCCCTGGCCAGCACCTCATCCGCACTCTCGTACTTCTTCGACGATCCGAAGTAATCGAACCCAGCGCTGAGCCCGGTGAGAAATTTGACCGGTGTGAATGCGGCTGTGGCATACCCGTTCGCGCCAAAGACCTCGGCGATTGTCACGAGTTTTTCGTCGAGCAGCTCACCGTTGACGAGAATCCGGTGCTGAGCAGGCTGCAGGGACGTAAAAAGGGAGGCATGGCTCGGTGCCGTGTGAGAACACGAACTGAAGGCACGGTCGAAAACCACGGATCGGGCGGCTAGATCGTCGAGAAACGGCGACACCTCTCGGGGATAGCCATAGGTGCCGAGGTGATCGGCTCGCAGGGTATCGATCGTAATGAGGATGACGGTCCGCGGCGGCTCTTCGCGCGCGCCGCACCCCACGAAAAGAATGGCACACGCCAGACAAACAGCCCATCCGGACAATCGCCCGGACGAAGCGTTCACACGTCGAAATTTCGGGTCGAATTGCGTCACTTTCGTCTCAGCTCCACATCTTTGATCGCATCCCGCGACCGGGTCATCTCATCGACCGCGGCAGCATAAAGCTGATTGTACAGGGTTGCCGTTTCTTTCATCGAAGCCTGCGCCGGCTCCCACTGCAAGGACAGCAGTTCTCCCAGCGACCGCGTGACCTCGGCCGCACCGAGACGGCGGGCGCGCAGGAGAAGACGCAGCACGTGCCTCGCATTGGCCACCGTCAGCCGTGCCAGGCCCATGAGCGGGCTGGGGTCGGTCACCAGCAGGGTTCGGTTGAACACGCCTACCGCCAGGTCGGTGTCCACTCCCGGTCCCAGATGACCGGCACGGACCATGTGGTCGATGAGAAACGCGCGATGCCAGTACTCGCTGAGCGCGGTTGTCGCGTCCTTCATCGCCAGGATGTAGATGATCTTGCGCCAGATTCTCTTCAGTACATATCGCCCGGCTGCAAAAACCACCGAGAAACACCCGGTGAGGGAGAGAGGTCCGCCGACCGCCTTCCCGAGCTGGCGACGGACGTCCGGCGGTATTTCGAGTTGCCGGGCCTTGGCGATCGCACCGGGGATGCGGCGCCGAAAGAGGACCTCGAAAGCGATATCGATCAAGGGTAGCGGGATCAGGACTGACAAACCGGCACAGGTTGCGTCGGCGTAGATGCGCCAGTCGAGAGGTTGATTTTGGATTTTGGATCTTGGATTTTGGATTTTTGGCCGCCTTTCCCGGTACAGGATGAAGGATCAAAGATACAAGATGCAAGATGCAAGATGCAGGATGCAGGATGCAGGATGCAGGATGCAGGATGCGCAAGATGCAAGATCCAAGATGCAAGATCCAAGATGCGGTCCCACCCCACCTCGATTGGTCCCTCCTCTGAGGATCGAATGCTTGAAATGCCTTCACCGCACTGAGAAATCGTGAAGGCGGGAAGCCCACCCGCCCAACCACCCCGCAAAGCTCGCCCCTGGGACCCTATGACCTGAATTGAAAGAGATCTCGACGCTCTTTGCGTCTCAGCGTTTCCACTCCAAGGAAGCAGGCCTGACGCCTCTGCCTTAGTTGAGTGTCCAAAGTCCGGGCCCGACAATCTGCGTTCATCTGCGTGATCTGCGGTTTCTTCCTGGGCGGGCGGGTGAAAAATCCAATATCCAATATCCAAAATCCGAAATGGGTGGGCGGGTGGGCGGATCCTGCATCTTGAATCCGGGTGGACGGTCGGTCGGATCTTGCATCTTGCATCTTGCATCCGGGCGGGCGGGTGGCGCGCTCCTGCTACACTCTCCCGCCGTGGAGGAGTGATGTACGAAAACGAGCACCGCGCTGCAGAAGAGGTCGTCGCCGAGGTTTGCGAACTGACCCGCCGCGTCCAGGACGAGATCGTGGCCGCTGGAGATGCACTCACAAAAGGCGATCGTTCACCAGTCACCGTCGCCGACCTCGCCGCGCAGATCGTCGTCAGCCGTCGTCTGCAAGAGGCCTTTCCGTCCGACCCGCTGCTCGCGGAGGAAGACTCAGCGGCTCTGGCCAACGAGCCCGCGACGGCTGAGAATGTCCACGAACAGGCTCTTCTGCACTTCCCGAAAATCTCATCGAGCGAAATGGTCGAGGCGCTCGATCGCGGCAACCACGCCGGCGACGGAGTCCGCTACTGGGTTCTCGATCCGATCGACGGCACCAAGGGCTTTCTCCGCGGCGACCAGTATGCCGTTGCCCTCGCCCTCGTGGACGGCGGAAAGGTCGTGGTCGGCGCCCTCGGTTGCCCCAATCTCCCGACCCCCGACTCCCCAGAAACAGGCTGGATTTTCAGTGCGGTTCGAAACGCCGGAGCGACCGGACACCTCCTGGGAAATCAGGAGAACAAGGACATTCACGTCGACGGCATCTCCGATCCGTCACGGGCCGTAGTCTGCGAATCGGTGGTCGCCGCTCACGCGGCCCATTCGGTACAGGGCCGAATCGCCGAACGCCTCGGAATCGGCACAGATCCTTATCGCATCGACAGCCAGTGCAAGTACGCGGTCGTTGCGAGGGGCGAGGCTTCGATCTACCTCCGACTCCCCCGCGACACCACCTATCGTGAAAAAGTCTGGGACCACGCCGCGGGATCGATTGTCGTCGAAGAGGCCGGCGGGCGGGTCACCGATCTCGACGGCAAGAACCTCGACTTTTCCCAGGGTCGTCTGCTCGGGAATCACCGCGGGATCGTCTGCACCAACGGCGCCATCCACGATCAGGTTCTCGCCGCCTGCCGCGCCGAACTGGGTATGTGACGTTGGAACGTTGAACGTTCAAACGTCGAACGTTCCACCCACCCACACCCACCACAAACACGAAGACTCGAAGGACACGAAGAAGCCACCAATGTTTTGTGAATGTTTTCCAAGCTCATCAGAAGCACGAACGCAGTGATCCAGCAGATCCCTGCCTTCCTCGGCTTCTGCATTGTGATGAGTCAGGAGATGCCTTTGTGAGTCCTTGGTGTCTTTGTGTCTTCGTGGTTGCGACGGGCCTGGTGGGTGAGATCTGAGTTATCTGGGTAATCTGTGGACAGTTCGTACGGGCGCCCGAGTGGCGTGGTGGTTCAGGCGACCGGCGGGAGAACCGGACCGGAGTGCTCGAACTTGACCGCGCGTTTGCCGGTGGTGCACGCCATGCAGGCGGGAGCCGACTTGATGACGTGCTCCACGAAAACCTCTTCCGGCATATAGAAGAGCCGGTCCACACCCAGTTCGGATCGCACCTCGCCGACATCGCCGTTGAACCGGGCGCCGATCAGTTCGTTCTGGGTGGGTGTGTTGATGCCCTGGAAACACGAGTCGATGACCATCGGCCACAGGGTACCGAAGTAGATCGCCTTCGCTCCAGCCGCCCGAAAGGCACGGACGATTCGCGTCGCGTTGGTTCCCCGCACGATGCTGTCGTCGACGACAAAGATCGTGCGGCCCTCGACGGCCTTGTCATCAACCCTGAAATCGAGCATCGCCGCTTCATCCCGCGCTTCCTGAGTTTCCTCCATGAAGATCCGTCCACCGTAACGGTACTTCGAGACCGGTGTCGCGTACTGCAGGGCCGAATTGTCGATCTCTTTTTCGAGCTTCTGCGCAAACGCTTCCGCACCGGGGATCGGCGAATGTGGAATCGGCACCACCAGATCGATCTCCGACGCCACCTCCGGCGCGATCTCCATGAGGTGCATCGCCAGAACGCGTCCCGCCCGCCAGCGGTAGCTCCGGATCTTGTCGCCCATCATTTTGGATTCGACATCGGCAAAATAGATCAATTCGAAGGCGCAGGGGCGCGGGTCTCTCTGGACGAGAACCCGTTCCTCGATTTCCAGATCGCGATCGATAAAGAGTGCGGCACCGTGAGTTACGTGTTCAACAACCTCGAAACCGTTCTGTTCGAGGGCGAGCGTCTCGGAGGCAATCATTACGGCTTCTCGACCGACACGAGTTCTCCGCCCCAGGACCATCGGTCGGAATCCGTGAGGATCGCGGAACGCATAGAGACCCGCAGGCGTCGCCAGCACCGCCGAATAGGCACCCGTGATCCGATTCTGCGCTTCCTCGATGGCGCGAAAGACGATCTCCTTCTCCTCGGCGTCCGGGTCCAGTCCTCGATGATGCTCGAACCACAGGCTGACGAGGCGCAACAACGCGTCGGCGTCGCAGGTAGCGTTCAATGCCTGATTTCGATCCGCCAGTTCGCTTTCGATCTGCTGAACATTGGTGATATGACCGTTGTGGGCTATGGCCATTCCCGCCAGGGGGTCGAAAAACGGCTGCGCGTTGTCTGCACCGCCGCCGCCAAAGGTCTTGTACCGGGTATGAGCGATTCCGATGTCACCCTGCAGGTGAACCAGCGGTTTGAAAATGTCGTCGGCGAGTCCTTCCCCCTTCTCGAGGGATGCTGTGCGGTGCACGGGGTCGATGACGAAGAGGCCCGCATACGCCGGGCCGCGGTGCTGCAGGAAGTGGGATCCATTCCCCAAGTCTCCAACGACCGAACGACCGTCTTTACTGATGACACCGACGATTCCGCACATGGAACCTCCTTCGAAGCGGATACTATAGACGAAATTTCGGATTTCGGATTTTAGATTTCGGATTTACCGCCCACCCGCCCTCGCAGATACCAGATGCCGGATTCCAGATCTTGCGTCTTGGATCTTGTATCCGGGTGGACGGGCGGGGGGTGATACTCTCAAATAGGAAGAATTGAACAAGCGACAGTCTTGTTATCCTCGGAGAAGTGGGGGACAAACATGCGTTGTAAGGTGTTTTCCGAATCGCGGACTCGCGGTTTCGTCAAATGGGCCGTCCTCGGTTGCGTGACCGCCCTCCTCCTGAGTCATGGGTTCGTGTGTGCCGGCGATGAACCGTCTCCGATCGTCATCCGCGGATCGAGCACACTGCAGCCGTTGGTCGAGGAGTGGGCACGAATCTACGCACAGTCCGATCACGCTCCCCCATTTGACATCGAGGCTTCCGGATCGAGCGAAGGCCTCGAGTCTCTCCTGACCGGCGAGGCGGATGTGGCGATGGCTTCGCGACCGATGACCGCCGAGGAAATCTCCGCCGCCGAAGAAAAGGGTCTGGCCATTCACGAAACGATCGCTGCACGAATGGGAATCGCGGTCATCGTCAACAGCGACAACCCGATCTCGTCAGTCTCTGTCACCGATCTGGCTGACGTATTTTCTGGAACGGTCACGACCTGGCAGTCTCTCGGCGGTCCCGACGAACCGATCGAGGTCGTCCGAAAATTATCGGGTTGGAGTCCCGACTTCTTTCGGCGGAGAATCATGGGCGACCAGGAATTTGCCGCCGATTCGGTGATCGTCGATTCCAAAGAAGAGGTTCTCAACGAGGTCGCCAACCGCCAGTGGTCGATCGGAGTCACCGGAATGCCTGAAGCACTTCCGGCCCTCGACCGGGTCAGCCTGCTCCGGTTGACGAGCGGGGATTCCAACCAGGACTCGACCTATGCTCTGAGCCGCCCTCTTTTCCTTTTCTCCCTCGAGAACTCACAACGCCTTCAGCCGTTTCTCAGCTATGTCACCAGCCCGAAAGCGCAGCAATTGATCGTCGACACCGGGTTCTACCCGGCCCAGCAAGCTGACGCAATGTCGAAGGAGTGACGCCTAGCGACCCGATCACCAATCCATGCCGGATGCCGGATTCCGGATTTCGGAATTTCCAACCACCCTCCCACGGAGAAACCGCAGATCACGCAGATGAACGCAGATAATCGGACCCGGGTATTTGATCAGCACCGGAGAGTTGAGGTACGCCGTTCCTTCGGTTTATCTGAAAACAGAAACGCCAAGCGCGCCCGATACCGCGGGCTTCTGGTTGGCGCTGAGTCGCTCAACGCGCTCTTCTGCAGGCGAATTCATCTGCGTCTATCCGCGTGATCTGCGGTTTGTGATGCTAGGTGGGTGGGCGGATCTTAGATCTTGCATCTTGGATCTTGTGTCTGGGTGGGCGGGCGGGGCTTAGGAATCGCCCTGGCGTTCGACTTCGCCGGTCATGGGGACGAAGCGGACCGGGATGACGGATCGTTCCTCGAAGCCGTCCACTGTGCGTGTGAATACCTTGAGCTCCTGATAGAAATCGCCCACCGGGATCACCATGTTGGCGCCCTCTGCGAGCTGTTCGAGGAGCGGATCGGGAACCCATTCGGGGGCCGCAGTGACGATGATGCCGTCGAAGGGCGCGTCCTCCGGCCAACCTCCGTAGCCGTCGCCGCACCGCACGTCCACCAAGGAGTATCCAAGCTCCTCGAGAGTAGCTGCGGCCCGTTCGCAGAGGCGCGGTCTGATTTCGATGGATTTCACCTCGACACCCATGGCGGCCAGCACGGCGGCCTGGTATCCGGATCCGGTACCGATCTCGAGCACTCTTTCTCCCGGTCGAACCTCTAGCAGTTCGGACATCAGTGCCACGATATAGGGCTGTGAAATCGTCTGGGAATCACCAATTGGAAGCGGTGAATCCGCGTACGCCGCATCTCGGGCGCTATCCGGCACAAACAGATGTCGCGGAACCGATCGCATGCTCTCGAGGACCAGCGGGTCCTTGACCCCGCGGGCCTCGATCTGCCGGCTGACCATCTGTTCGCGCTCCATCGTCCAATCCGAGTCGTCCGCGAGTGCAACCTGTTCTCCACCCGAGTTGCATCCACTCATCGTAGCCGCCAGAAACACCGCGGCGACTGCATACGGAACAAGGGCCACGGGATCGAATCGCGTCATCTTCCGTCTCCACCTCTCGCCGTTGAATGCGCAGTGCCCGGTCTGCCCGTCACGGCGCATCTTGTCGCGCGTCTCTTCCGGCGGTCAGGGAAGGCGGAACTGCCCGCCTTGCCATCATGGTAGACCACCTGTCGCGGATTCTCCATCACCGTCACGGAGAGATCAAATGCAACTCTCGTACCGGATACCCGTCTCGCCCCGCCCACGTCGCGAACACCAAGACTCGAAGGACACGAAGAAGTCACCAAGCTATTGTCTATGTTTTCCACGCTCATCAGAAGAACGAACGCAGCGAGCCAGGAGGTCCCTGCCTTACATGGCGTTTCCATTGTGATGAGTCAGGAAATGACTTGGTGAGTCCTTGGTGTCTTTGTGTCTTCGTGTTTGCGACGTAAGCGGGTGAGATCCGAGCACAATGTCCTCTCTGAGAGACACGTGAGCCGGAGGCGGGACATCCCAGACGCCAGCTGGGCACCCTCGAGAACAAGCGTTCAAACATCCTCACGTTGCAAGGTTTTAAAGGCTCTTCGCAGGCAATCGTTTCGTTTGGCACGTCCCTTGCTGTTTCGGTTGGCGGAGGCGATCATGAAATACCATCAAAGGCTTGCCATTCTCGTTCCGGCCGTCGGTCTTGCCCTGGCCATCGCCGCACCGACCGTGGAAGCCGGAGGACATTTCGGATTGCACGTCGGCAGCAGCGGATTCGGAGTCTCAGTCGGTTTCGGTGATTGGGGCGTCTACACGCGATCCTGGGCCGACCCCTATTGGTCGTTGGACTACAACACGAGCCTGGCCGGCTACGGCGAGTGGGTATGGGTCAACGGGCTCGGCCGCGTCTGGCGGCCCTGGGTTGCGGTTGGATGGCGGCCCTACACACATGGGCGGTGGGTCGCGACAACCATGGGTTGGACCTGGGTCTCCTACGAACCCTGGGGCTATGCTCCCCACCACTACGGAAGTTGGGCATACTCCACCTTCGGTTGGGTCTGGTCGCCCGGCTACACGTATTCCTGCGCCAATGTCGTCTGGGTTCGAGCCGGTGGCTATGTCGGCTGGTACGCGAGACCTCCACACGGCTGGAGCCACGCGGCGCACGGATTCCACAGTGGATATCGACAGGGTTACGGCAACGGTTATGGCGACGGATATCGAGACGGTTGGCACGATGCACGATATGCCACCTATGTCGACTGGCACGACTTCGGCTCAGACAACGTTTCTCACCACGCAGTCAGCCATTCGAAGGCATCGAGGAGCCGGATCGAGGATCACGCTGCGTCGCCGACCTCGTCAGAGGTCCAGCACCGGGGCGGCGCCCGGGTACCCGAAACCCAGCTCTCACAACGAACTGTGAAAATGGGGGGCCGCGAGGTCACCATCGCACGGCCCGAAGGCGTCGCTCACAGCATCGAGCGCCACGCAGCGGAAACCGTTGGGCGCACACTTTCAGAAAAAGCACTGGAACGGCGGCAGCCGCTGGTCAAGGCGCAGACTTCGAGCGCAGCCGGCGGGCACGAAGTTCCGAGCCCCGGCATGGCACCGCGGGAGACTCGATCACCCGCCACCGATCGATCGGCCCCGACGTCGTCACAGTCGCGAGTTGACCGGTCGGGATTCTCGGCCCAATCGACCTTTGACCGCAGGACCGTCACCGACTCGACACAACGCACTCCTCCAAGCTCGACATCCCGGTCCGGTTTTCGGATGGAAACAAATGAAGACAACGGAAATCGCGGCCGCACCTTCAGTTCACCTGGCGCGCGCCCCAGCGGGAGCTCGCGATCCCGCAGCGCACCTCCAACGTCATACCGCTCGAGCCTGCCGACGACCGAGAAGACAGCGGCAACAGCAGGCACTTCGTCCGCGCTCCGGAGGCGGGTCGGGAGTACGCAAGCGACCAGGAGCACGCGAACGACTGACCCGCACGTGCAGCCCGACTCGAGTTCCCGGCGCCCGCAGACTCGCGCGGTGGAATCCGGCGCCACACCCAAGAAACAACCCACCAACTCCCGCTCCTCGACGCAACGGTCAAGGAGTCGGAGACGCTGATCGAATGGAGCAGGGGAGAAACGGAGAAAGGGAGAACGTGATAAAGCGCGCGTCTCCCCGCTCCCGCTCCCCTGCTCCCCTGCTCCCAACCGCCCCGTGCTAGCATTCGGGAATGAGCGATGAGGTCACGAGGGGTTCTGACGGCACGAGATCTCGTGTCGAAAAGGCGCTCGAGAAGTTCTCCGGCTGGGGCCAGAGAGGCCGCTATCGAAAGATTGCTGCCGAGGTCGATCGGCTCCTCGCCGAAGTCCAGGACCACGTGCACCTGAGAGCCACACTTCTGATCTGGCAAGCACAGGCCCATCTCGCCATGGGATCAGCGGAGCTCGCCCTGCCGTCGGCGTCCGCTTCCTGGGAGCTGGAGCCGTCTCCCCACGCCTGCCATCTGGCCTCGAATGCTCTCGAGGCAATCGGCGATCTCGAAGGATCGGAGGACATGTTACGGATGGGTTGGCGGTTGTTCCCGGAAGCGGTTCATCTGCCGGTCCAACTCGCTGTGGTCCTCTCAGACCAGGCTCGACTTCCCGAGGCTCTCGACATCCTGGACGAAATCCCGTTCGATGAGCGCATGCCCAACGATTTGCAGGTCTTCCTCTTCGGTCTCCGATCGAACCTCCTCGCCACGATGGGGCGGTGGGCCGAGGCTGAAGACGTCTTGAACGAAGGTATCGACTACCACCCCGACTCCCAACTCCTCGGCCAGGCACACGATGCCTTGCGCAGAGCTCGTGTCAAATCCCGAGCCGAGAGAGCACTCGAACGATCGTGGCGCGACAGCCTCGAGGACCTCGATGGGTGCGCCGCCGAAGTGGATGAAGCGATTATTCGCTGTGGGGACGTCAACGAATTCTCTGCACTGATCGTCCTCGGCGCACGGCGGCTGTGGCGAGCATATCTGGAGCAACGTCAGGCGAGGCCTCAGACACCGGACATCTGGGGGGTTGCCCTGGTGCTGGCAATTCTCGAGATCGACGAAAAACGCCGACCGGTCGCCCCCATCGCGCGGTCGATCGGCTGCAATCCTGCAAGCGTTCGTAAAGTGTTGGCTCGTTTTCGATCTTTCCTGTCCTCGCTTGACATCGAGTTTGCGGCGCGAGCATTTGCCGCCCACACGAATCCCCGTCTGATTCGAGATCCGGCGATCCTGCGCTGCGATCTTCGAACAGCCGACGTGCTGCAGTTCCCGACCGAGTAATGGAGGCCCAGATGGTCGCACCGACATCCCCCCAGTCCCTCATGAGACTGACGACTCTCCCGATAATCCTCGTCGTTGGCGCAATGGCCTTGCCCGCGGCTCAGAAGGACCTCGATCAGACCGATCGATTCCCGTCGACTGAAGGCAAGGTCGTTGAGGTTGATGCCGCGGACCTCGACCTCCGGATCCGAACCGCCGATGTCGACTCCATCGAGGTCAACACGTTGCTCCACATTGGCGGCACCGGCGACGACAAGGGCCAGCGGTGGATCGAAAACCACACTCCGGTCTTCACCGACGGAGAGGACCGGCTGCAAGTCGTCGTGGATCCCGGGAAATCCGGCTTTCTCGGATTCGGCTCATTGTCGGCAAAGGCCCGCCTTGCGCTGCTCGTTCCCGGGCGGGTCATTCCGGACCTCACGACGACCAGCGGCAACATCCAGGTTCGCGGTGATTTTCCGGACGCCCGGCCCCTGAGATTGCGCACATCGTCCGGCAACATCGAATTTGTTGGAGCTGCGGTCTCGCTCGAAGCGCGCAGCGCGGGAGGCGACGCACAGATCGAGGTCATCCGGCCCCTGGAGTCGTTTTTTGCGATGACCTCATCCGGAGAGGTCCGGCTGGTCGGCGGGACTCGCGAAGCCCGGGTCGACACCGCATCCGGTGCGATACGGCTCGAAAACCTCTCGGGGGGCGTCGATGTCACCACGTCCAACGGCAAGATAACCCTCAGCTGGGACCGCCTGGAGCCGGGTCAAAACATACGAATCCGATCGTCGTCCGGCCGAGTTCAATTAGTGGTGCCCGGCGATGTCAATCCGCAGGGCACACTGCGAACGACCACGGGTTCGGTCCGAAGCGAGCTGCCAGGCGAGGTCACTGCCGACGGGACCACGCTCGTCCTCCAGGGCGATGGACCCACTTTTGACGTCGAGACCGCTTCCGGCGAGATTCAGCTGACGATCAGGGAGTCGTGGGAATAGCACCGAACGCTCCCAGATGAGAACCTTTTCCATTCAGTTCCGTTTCAGGTTATGAGTCGAGCGAGAAGGAGCTGGAAATGAAGAAAAATGCCATCGTCCTGGCCGCAGTCATAGCCCTTGCCGGCATCGCCTTCGCGGCCGGACCGCGGACACTGACCCACAGCCTCCCGGCCGAAGGCCTCGAGGCCATCGATCTCTCGAGCGGTATCGGCGACGTTCAGGTGACCGCCCGGGATGGGGCCGAGGAGGTTTCGATCGAAGTTCTGTTGACGCCTCGGCGTGGCGGGTTTTTCTCTTCCAAGAGAAAAGCGGAGCAGGACGTGGCAGCCGCTTCACTCAGAACCAAGATCAAAGGCACGCGCCTCAAGATCGGCATCGACCCGTCTGCGGACGACGACCGGAGATTCGAGGAACGGTGGACCATCGAAATGCCGACCGATCTGTTCCTCACTCTCAACCACGGCGTCGGAGACGTCGTCGTTGACGGCGCTCGCGCCGGCCTCGAGATCGATTCCGGTGTTGGCGACGTCAGGGTCGATGCCAGATCCGGGGATATCAACATCGATCTCGGTGTCGGCACGGCGGTCGTCAATGCTCCAGCCGAGTCTTATGGATCCGCGGAAGGTGCGGGTGGAGTCGGCGACGCACGCCTGACCGTGCGCGGGGAGAAGATTTCGAGCGGTGGCTTCATCAGCCACGCCGCCACATGGACCGGTGACGGTCGGGACCATATCGAGGTCTCGGTTGGCGTCGGAGACGCGGTCATCACGCTGGATTGACCAGCCGCCCGCCCGCCCCAGAAAAGGAGCAGAGGAGCAGAGGAGAAGAGGAGAACATGATTAGGGCGGCGTCCCCTTTTCCCCTTTTCCCCTTTCTCCTTTTCCCCTTTTCCCCTTTTCTCCTTTTCTCCTTTTCACTGTTCCAACGTTCTAACGTTCCAACGTTCCAACGTTCCCACGACGTCCTTGGTAAACTCCAAAGCGTTCAATATTGATGCGTAAGGGGGGTGCCGATGGAATCGTCGTCCAAATCCGCCAAGGTCCTACCGCAGAACGCCTTTCGTGAACTGGAAGCGGGGGAAAGCTACATACCCGTCGTCCCGGCCGAAGACACGCGCCAGGAGGTCTCCGCCCGATCATTGACCATCGGCGTCATCATGGTGGTCATCTTCACCTTCGCGGCGGCCTACATCGGGCTCAAGACCGGCAACGTCATCGAAACCTCAATCCCGATAGCGATTCTCGCCGTTTTTCTCGGCACCCTTTTTGCTCGAAGAAGCACCCTGCTCGAAAACGTCATTATCCAGTCGATCGGGCAGGCGGCGGGCGTTGTCGTGGCGGGAGCGATTTTCACCATCCCCGCCCTCTATATTCTCGATCTCAAGCCCTCCTTCCTGCAGATCTTCCTTTCCTGTCTTGTGGGCGGTTATCTGGGCGTCGTGCTGCTCATTCCCCTCCGGCGGTATTTTGTAAAGGACCTTCACGGCCAGTTGCCGTTCCCCGAAGGCACAGCCATCGCCAATGTTCTCGCCACCGGCGAGAAATCGAAAGGCTCGGCCGGCAAAGTGTTGTTGATGGCCTTCGGCATCGGTTTCATCTACGACCTCATCGTCGAATTTCTCCACCTGTGGAATCACCACCTCAACTCCAAAGAGCTGTTCCGCGGATTCGGCGAACGCATGGCCGAAAGCCGATTCGAGCTCAAGCTCAACGCGACGGCCGTGTATTTCGGGCTCGGCTACATCATTGGTGTGCGCTACGCGGGTGTCATCGCCGCCGGGTCGGTTCTGTCGGTGCTGGTCCTGGTACCGCTGGTTTATTTTGCTGCTCATGGCCTCACCGTGCCGCTCTCACCTCCCGAGGTTGAAGCCCTGGTGGCCGAGATGGACGCCGCTCAGATTTTTGGAAACTACGTGCGCCCGATGGGCATCGGGTGCATCGCGGCGGCCGGGATCATCGGCATCCTCAAAATGTGGAAGATCATCGTGTCGTCCCTGTCGCTGGCCTTCAAAGGTCTGGTCGGCGGCGGCGACGGTTCGGAAACCGTCCGCACCGACCGCGACATGAGCCCGCGCAACACTTTTCTCATCCAGATCGGATCCGTTGTCGGTATGTTCCTGCTGTTCTGGTATATCAGCGGCCGGGTCACGACCGCATTGGTCGGCACGGTGATCACCTTCGTCCTCGCGTTTCTCTTCACCCCGGTTGCAGCCCGTGCTATCGCGATCGTGGGTGTGAACCCGGTCTCGGGGATGACCATGCTGACCCTGATCATCGCCTGCCTGGCACTGGTAGCGACGGGTCTCAGCGGCGACGCTCTCGGCATGTCGGTGGCGCTGGTGGTGGGGTGCGCCGTCTGTACGGCGCTCTCGACCTCCGGTGCATTCATCACCGATCTCAAGGTCGGATACTGGCTCGGCGCAAGCCCGTTCCAGCAGGAGAAGTGGAAATTCCTCGGCATTCTGATCGCATCGCTCTGCGTGGGCGCGGTGATCTGGGTTCTGGCGACTTCGTATGGGTTCATGATCGATGACGGCAGCGGTCAGATGGTCGTCAACCCGAATCTCCCGGCGCCACAGGGCAACCTCATGGCGACAATTGTCTCGTCGGTCATGGGTGGTGAACAGCAGGCGCTGATCCTCTTCCTGCTCGGCGGCATCATCGCGATCATGTTGGAGATGGCAAAGGTCCCGGCGCTCGCCTTCGGGCTCGGCATGTACCTCCCTATCGAAATCAACATGGCAGTCTTCTTCGGCGCAGCGGTCGGACACTTCATCGGAAAGACCGGCAAAACCGAGGAGGAGCGAGAGGCGCGCAAGGAAACGGGAACTCTGATCGCCTCAGGCCTGATGGCCGGCGCGGCGATCATCGGGACCATCGGAGCGATCCTCCTGCTGCCGCAGGTCGGCGAGCCGATGCTCATGGTCGACGTGCTCCACTTCTCGGAAGAGGGAGTCGGTACCTTTGCCCAGTGGTACGAGGGTTTCTGGGGCCAACTGGTCAGTGTCCTCGGCCTGGCGGCACTGGTCTCGGCGTGTTACTTCCTGGCAAAGAAGGGCGCGCAGTGGCAGCTCGCAGAAGAAAGTGAGAGTGACGAATAGGCGAACGTTCAACGTTGAATGTTCTATTGTTTGGCTCATCCGGACTTTCGTGAAGTCCATTGACGGCGGCTGCAAGCCCCGAAGGGCAACAGATTGCGCAGTTGGTGCATATACCATCACCCGAAGCACCACAGAGTCACAGAGGGCACAGAGAGCGACACAGAGAAGTCTCGAATGTTGGCGCTCGGTGGCAGGCCGATCACGCGTTTCAGCATCTCGATTCAGTCCGCGACACCACGGGGGAGATTCCCTCTTTGTTGCTCTCAGTGAATTCTGTGCCTCTGCGGTTATTCACCAACTGAACGCTGCCGGCTTTCCATCTGTCGCCCCCTCGGGGCTTCATTATTTATTGCCCGATGTCCTGGGGCTCACGCCCCAGGCTATGGTTCTGTCGCCGCTTGGCGGCTCACCTCATCGAATTCCGGATGAATCTGACGTTTGAGCATCTGACTCGAGAAAATCTTCGAGGGCGCCGAGCAATTCTCCAGAATCCTCAAAAATCCGCGGCAACCTTGGCTGCGTCTGAGGCGGCGGCGTCAGCGACCAACTGTTGAGGCACCACAAGGGTTTTCCGGCTTTCAGCGCCAATCCGATTTCGGAGAGCGTGCCCGCGCCGCCGCCGATCGCAACGCACAGGTCGGCCGACAGGACGTTGACGATGTTGCGCCCACTGCCCGAACCCGTGTAGACCGGCAGCACCACCCACTCATTCGGGTATCCCCCGCCCGGTCCGGCGGTCGGGAGGATCCCGATCGTCAGTCCGCCGGCCTCCACCGCTCCGCGGCTTGCCGCCTCCATCACTCCCATCCCGCCGCCGGTTAACGTGACCCACCCCGCGGCGGCCGAAGCCGCGCCGACCTTCTCCGCCACAGCCTGCTCTGCTGAAGAAGCGTGAGAGGGACCGAGCACGGCCAGGATTCGCATCTGTTTCACGCCCGCCTGGTTGTTCATCGTGCCTCCGGCAGCATGATAGCTGAAGGCGCTGAGAGTTAAGAGGTAAGAGTTAAGCCCACCCTTCCCCCCTGCTTTATTCTTCACTCTTCACTTCTTCACAAAAAAAAGCCCGGGCCGAAGCCCGGGCTGTTTTTTTGTCAGAAAACTGACTACTGCATGGCCACCAGGGTCACGCGGCGGTTCTCGGCGCGGCCATCCTTGGTGGAGTTGTCACCAATGGGCTTGTACTCACCGTAGGAAATGACGTTCATCCGGAACAGCGGGAATCCCCTGCTCCATGTTGAGGTACCGCATCACCTGCTTCGGCGCGCTTGTAGCCAAGCTTGAGGTTGTAGCACTCGCTGCCGATATTGTCGGTGTGGCCCTGGATCTCGATGTAGGCGTGGCCTTCGACGGCCTTGACCACGGCGGCGAACTCGTCGAGCTCGGCCTTGGCCTCATCGGAGAGCGTCGCCTTGTCGAATCCGAACATCACACCGTTGTCGGTCACGGTGACCTCATAGAGGAACTTGCCCATGGCAAGCTTGCCGGCCTTCGTCCGCGCGCATCAGAGCATCCTTCGCCGTCGCCGAAAGCTTGGCAACCTCGGTCTCGAGGGCGGCCTGCTTGGCAGCCAGCTCCGAGATCTCCTTCTGGTTGTCTCGGTCGCAGTCCTGGACTTCAGAATCTTCGTATTGGTCACTTGGCCGTATTCCGAGATCTGCTCGTTCACCCACTTCTTCGACGCACAGCCGGAAAGACCAACTGCAAGCACCAGAAGCACAACCAAAGCCGGGGACATGATTTTCCGCATCATCCACCTCCTAAATTATTACTGATTATCGATTACATTTTTGCCAACGAACACCGCGATACTATAACACATTCACTGTGACAAGCACCGTCTTGCAACGGATTCTCAACCTCACCACCCGAGGCAGTCCGGGGCACTCGAATCAACTTCGGCGGCGCACTCGACGTACCCATCCACGAGCCGCACCAGCACGGGCGTCTGAAGAAACCAGTCAATACCTGAGGGCATTTCAGCTCGTCGGCACTCGCTGCACGCAAATGGCTGCACGTTTTCGGTGGGAAATCCATCGCGTTCCGGCACCGCAACAGCGGTCGTCGGAAACTCGAGGCTGCCGCTGAAAAAGACCTCCATCAACTCGTGGCAGTGCTCGCAGTCTTTCCGGAAAAAAATAATAAACTGTTGACCCGTATCGAGTTCCTCGGGAAGCCCGATAATCCACGACGCAATCTCAAGTTCCCGGAAGGGTCGTCCGACCCACGTGTCGTACTGCGGCAAGTAGTAGCCATCCGCAGGGAGAGCAACTGCTCCCGCACCATCCGAATCGCCATCGCCGACTGCTCCCGCCTCAACCGCTGTTCCCATCCCGATCCCGAAAGCCAGGGCAACGACCGCGATACTCCACAGGCCGGCGGCCACGACGTTTGATGTGGGCAAAGTCGCAGTCAATGCGAGCCTCGGCTCCCTGCGACCAAGGATCAGGATTCCGAGGAAAAATGTGACATCCATCACCATCGTGACCCAGGGATTCACCTGCAGTGCGCCAAAACAACCGCAACTCGATGCTCCGAGGGCGATATCTCCCACCAGCACGGGAAGGAATGCGCCCAGCACGAAGATTCCCGTCCAACGCGCGATCGGCGGCAAGAGCACCATGACGGCCGCGACGATCAACTCGAACGCAACGGTGAACCGAACGACGAACGCCAGGTCGAACCCGATTCCGCCGGCCCACTTGATGATGGCGGCGGGCAGATGGGTGGGACTCATGTCCATCAGTTTGAGCACCGCGCCCGTGAACAGCCACAACGGCACCACGAAGCGCGTCAGAAACACCGCGACCGTTCCTCCCGTACCCGCTGTTTCTCTATTGTCTGATCGCACAGTCACTGTTGTTCTCCTCCGATGCCCTGACTCGAATCTGGAGTTTTGAGTTATCCCCCGCCCACCCCGGTACGGACGTTCAATATCAAGGGAGGTTGGGCGGGAATTCAAAATTCAAAACTAAAAACTCAGAACTCTCCATCCGTCTGAACTCGTTTTACCGCTAATTCCTTCATCCTGCGCGCAACAAGGGTGAGTTTTTACAGATCGCTGACGTCTCCGCCGAGACCACTCCAAACGGTAGCTTCAACTTCACTCGCACGGGTTCGTGTGGTTCTCACGGCTTGATCCGCTCGAGTCAGCATCTCGGCGGCTTCCGGGTCGTCGGCCATGTCCTGGAGATTGATCCGAACGTTCATCGCAGCGCCGAGCGCGGCCGCCCGGGCCATCCCCGCACCGACGCCCGCGTCCGAAGCCGATGCGTCCATCCCGAGATCCCGCGCGCGTCCGCAGAGCTCCACAACTTCGGGACACGCTTCGGCCACCGAGAGGGGAACACGGGCTGCGCCGAGCGTAGCTTCGCGCACCGCCGCATCGCGCCCGGGGCCCGTTACCTTTCCAGCCTCCATCAGTGCCTGAAACGACCACGTGTCGGCATCGATGGCGTCGAGAAGTTCCTGTTTGAGCTCCTGCGCGCGAACCGCAGTCGTTTCGAGGTCGTCACGAACCCCGGAAAAATCCGACTTCGGATGGGCCAGGTTTGCGACCATCGCCGCCAATCCGCCGGCCAGGGCGCCGGCCAAGGCGGCTACCGACCCACCTCCCGGCGCCGCAGAATCTCTGGAAGTTTCGTCGGTGAACTCCTGGAGTGTCATCGACGCCAACGGGCGTTTCGGAGCGAGGATGTCCTCGATGATCTTGTCTGCTCGTTCGAAGGCGGAAACCTCACTCAATCCAAGGCTCTTCTCGGCGGTGTGCACGATGTCAGCCACCGGTACGCCCCGCGAGCGGCCCATGGAATGCAGATAGTGCCGGCCTGCCTCGAGGATCGAATTCTTGGGAATCAGACCGACGAGCTCCGAACCGGTGACCCTGAGCCCACGGTCCCTCGCGCTCTCGTCACAGGCGTTAAAAGCAGTATGAACCGGCGTCACGTCAAGATCGATGAGATTCATCGAGACCTGCGCACATCCATACTCGGGGATATACCAACCCACCCCGCGCACCGCTTCGAGCTTGCCGGGCTGTTGAACGGGTTTCCCGTCCGGGCCGGGCACCATGCGGCCCTTTTCTCGAACGTCGAAGGCGACCCGGTTGGCCCAGCGTTTGTCGGTCACGTTGAGATTCACGTTGTACGCCACCAGGAACTTGCGAGCCCCGATGACCATGGCGCCAAATTCCGGTACGAACTCGGCCGGTCCGAAATCGGGCGCGAATTCGGGGGTCGCGAGCTTTGCCGGGAGCGCTTCGTATTCACCCTGGCGGATGTCGGCAAGAGATCGACGCTCGGGTCGTGTCGCTGCGAATTCGTAGAGAAAGACCGGCAGCGAAAGCTCTTCCGCCACCCGTTTCCCGAGCCGGTTTGCCAACTCGACGCAGTCATCCATGCTGACTCCGGCCACCGGAACAAATGGGCACACGTCAACCGCACCCATCCGTCCGTGAGCTCCGTGATGGGTCGCGCATGTCGATCAGTCCGCGGGCGGCAACGACGAGCTGAAACGCCCCCTCGACCACCGCATCAGGCTCTCCGACGAAGGTGATCACCGTCCGGTTGGTCTCCATACCGGGATCGACGTCGAGCAGCTTCACTCCGGGGACCGACGCCGCTGCTTCAGCAACCTCGTTGTAGACCTCGGGCCGCCGTCCTTCTGAGATGTTGGGGACACATTCGACTATCTTCATGGTTCCTCCGGGTCCCGAAATGCTATGCCGAACCCATGCCGAACGCAACATCTCGAGACTCATTTGTCGGGCCGTTCTCGCGAGCGCAAACGGCCCGGAAAATGAAGCTGACCACGGTTCGAATATCGACCTGAATCCGGCCTTCACGTCTTGCTGAGCGTTTCCATGTCGGAATCGACCATCATCCGCACCAATTCCTCGAATTTCACTTTCGGCTCCCAGCCGAGCTCACGGCGAACCTTTGACGAATCGGCTACCAGCCGATCGACCTCTGCGGGACGAAAGTACCTGGGATTCACATGGACTCGCGTGATACCGGTCGAACGATCCCGTCCGACCTCGTCGACGCCCTCTCCGCTCCACTCGAGCTCGATCCCGGCGTGGGCAAAAGCATGTTCGCAGAACTCACGCACCGAATGATCCTCTCCCGTGCCGACAACCCAGTCGTCCGCTTCATCGTGCTGTAGATTCGCCACATGGCGTCGACAAAATCTCCAGCAAAACCCCAGTCCCGGCGCGCCTCGAGGTTGCCCAACGACAACCAATCACTTTCTCCTGCGGCGATCTCAGCCACCGCGCGGGTGATCTTGCGGGTCACGAAGTTCTCGCCGCGCCGCGGGGACTCGTGGTTGAAGAGAATGCCGTTGGCGGCAAAGAGCCCGTACGCTTCGCGGAAGTTGATGGTCGCCCAATACGAATAGAGCTTGGCGACGGCATAGGGAGATCTGGGGTGGAACGGTGTCGATTCGGTCTGCGGCACCTCGTGGATCTTGCCGAAGAGCTCGGACGACGACGCCTGGTAGAAACGAGCCTCTGGCACCGCCTGACGCACCGCCTCCAGCAGCCGCACTGTGCCGAGGCCTGACACATCACCCGTGTAGGTGGGCATCGAAAACGAAATGCCCACGTGCGATTGCGCGGCAAGGTTGTAGACCTCGTCCGGCCGCACTTCGGCAAGGATATTGGTCAGCGATTCGGTGTCCCCGAGGTCACCGTAGTGGAGCCGCAGATGCCGCTCACCCAGCGAGGCCTTCCGGAGGTGGTCGATCCGCTGCCGGTTGAACGTCGACGCCCGCCGAACCACCCCGTGGACCTCGTAGTCCTTGTCGAGAAGGAATTCCGCCAGATAGGATCCGTCCTGGCCCGTAATGCCGGTGATCAGAGCTTTTTTCATGGCGCGGAGGATAGCAGAGGGACCCATCGACCAATAATCGTCTCAAGTTCTGAAGTTCGAACGTTATGAACGTTCCATCCCGGCCCTCCCGGGTGGGCGGGCGTAATTGAGAATTAAGAATTGAAAACTGAGAATTCCACCTAGTCGATCCGGTAGTTCGGCGCTTCCTTGGTGACGACGACATCGTGCGCGTGGCGATTCCTTGAGGCCGGCACCCGTCACGCGGATGAACCTGGCCTTTGTAGTGCAGTTCGCTCGATCCCGGCGCATCCGGACAGACCCATGCCGGCGCGAACACCGCCCACCAACTGCGTCAACTGGTCGGCCAGCGGACCTTTGTAAGGGACCATACCCTCGATGCCCTCCGGCACGAGCTTGAATGCTCGCTCGCCCTCCTGGAAGTAGCGGTCGCGCGAGCCCTCAGCCTCCTTCATGGCGCCGATCGATCCCATGCCGCGGTAGGCCTTGAAGGTGCTGCCCTGATAGAGGATCTGCTCGCCGGGCGACTCCTCCACGCCGGCGAAGAGCGATCCGATCATGACCAGGTCCGCGCCGGCTGCGAGGGCCTTGGTGATGTCGCCGGAGAAGCGGATGCCACCGTCGGCGATGACCGGCACACCGTGTTCGCCTCGCCACCCCGGCGCACGCCATGATGGCGGTGATCTGCGGCATCCCCGCCCCGGTGACCACGCGGGTCGTGCAGATCGATCCCGGGCCGATCCCGACCTTGAGCGCGTCGGCGCCGAGATCGACAAGCTCCCGCGCGGCCTGTTCGGTGGCGATGTTGCCGACGATCAAGGGGCGTTTCCGGGAATTCGGCTTTGATCCGCGCCGCGGCCTCCATCACACCCCTGGAATGGGCGTGAGAGCTGTCGAGACAGAGCACATCGACATGCCGTTCGATGAGCGCCGCACACCGCTCCGAAACGTCGCCGGTCACACCAACCCCGGCCGCAACCCGCAGCCGGCCGAGCTCGTCCTTGCAGGCGTGCGGATAGTCGTGGGCCTTCTTGATGTCCTTGACCGTGATCAGGCCTTTGAGATTCCCGTCCTCGTCCACCACGAGGAGCTTCTCGATACGGTTCCTGTGGAGCAGCGTCTTGGCTTCTTCGAGGGTCGTACCGACGGAGCGGTGACCAGGTTCTCCTTGGTCATGAAGTCGGTGATAGGTCGATCGAACTCGGTGCAGAAACGGAGGTCGCGGTTTGTCAGAATGCCTTTCAGTTGACCCTGTTCGTCAACAACCGGCAAACCCGAGATCTTGAAACCTGGCCATCACGTCCAGCGCCTCGCTGACCGATTGCTCGGGATGAACGGTGACCGGGTCGACGATCATGCCCGACTCCGAGCGCTTGACCCTGTCCACTTCCTCGGCCTGGTGTTCGATGGACATGTTCTTGTGGACCACGCCGATGCCGCCGTACTGCGCCATGGCGATGGCCATATTGGCCTCGGTCACCGTGTCCATGGCAGCAGAGACAATCGGAAGATTCAGTCGGATCCCGGTGCGAGTCAATCGAGCCGACACGTCCACGTCGTTCGGATGGACCTCCGACCGCCACGGAACGAGGAGGACATCGTCAAACGTCAGGCCAACTGGAATCTCGCTGCTCATCTCCTAACCCTTCTCGGCTGTCGCCGCTCCATGGCATTTCTTGTATTTCTTCCCTGATCCGCACGGGCAGGGATCGTTCCGTCCCACCTTCGGCTGGTTTCGCCGGACGGTTATCGGCCTGGCATCGGGCGATCCCACCGGCGTGTTCGCGGCCTGCTCCTGCTGGGCGTGAGATCTTGCCAGGTCCGGGGCGTCCGGATGCGACAGGGTTGTGCTGACTCCCCGCCGTTTGAGCTCCATCCCCTCCACCGGCTCCGCGTGGTAAAGGAATTTGACGACGTGGTCCTCGATCCGTTCCCACATGTCCTCGAATAAGGCGAAGGACTCGCGCTTGTACTCGACCAGAGGATTGCGCTGCCCGTAGGCCCGGAGGCCAATCCCCTCGCGGAGGTGGTCCAACGCCAAAAGGTGGTCCTTCCACTGCCGATCAACGGTGTCGAGCAGAAGGAACTTCTCGAGGCGCGTGAACTCCTCTTCACCGAACTGAGCGGCCCGGGTTTCGTAATGGCCCGCTGCACCTTCGGCAAGCGCCTTTTCCAGCTCGGGCCGATTGATCTTTTCCCAGTCGACACCGAGCTCACCCACGGTGATGCCGAAGTACTGCCGGAAATCCTTCTCCAGCGCATCGGTCTCCCAATCCCCAGGATCTGCTTCCAGCGGGCAATAGCCCTCGAGCAGGTCATTGACGATTTCGTTGACGACTCTGAGGATGTAGGTCCGTCCCTCGACGCCTTCGAGAATGCTCCTCCGAAGCCGGTAGACGGCCTCGCGCTGCTTGTTCATCACATCGTCGTACTCGAGGAGGTGCTTCCGAATCTCGAAGTTCCTCCCCTCGACCTGGGTCTGCGCCCTCTCGATGGATTTGGAGACCATCTTCGATTCGATCGGGATGTCCTCCTCCATTCCCAGTCGATCCATCATCTTGCGCACCCAGTCGGAGGCGAAGATGCGCATCAAGTCGTCTTCGAGCGACAGGAAGAACCGCGACGACCCCGGGTCACCCTGGCGCCCGCAGCGTCCGCGAAGCTGATTGTCAATTCTCCGGGACTCGTGGCGCTCAGTGCCGAGGATGTGGAGCCCCCCGGAATCGAGAATTTTCTGCTTGTCCTCGGCACACTTCAGCTCGTACCGACTCAAGACTCTGGCGAACTCTTCCGGATCCTCGTTTGGATCAGCCTCGATTCTGGCCAGGTTGTCGGGATTGCCGCCAAGCACGATGTCGGTGCCTCGCCCGGCCATGTTGGTGGCGATCGTCACCGCCCCGATTCGGCCGGCCTGGGCGACGATGTCGGCCTCGCGTTCGTGGTACTTCGCGTTCAGGACCACGTGCTTGACCTTGCGTCGCTGCAGGAGCTTTGAAAGCCGTTCTGAGTTTTCGATCGACACCGTGCCCACCAACACGGGCTGACTGTTTTTGTGACACTCTTCGATTTCGTCGATGACCGCGCGGAACTTCTCTTTTTCGGTCTTGTAGACCACATCAGGGTGATCAGCGCGAATCATCGGCATATTGGTCGGCACAACTGAAACGTCGAGCCCGTAAATCTTTTCGAACTCTTCCGCTTCGGTCTCTGCCGTACCGGTCATACCCGCCAGCTTGTCGTACATGCGGAAGTAGTTCTGCAGAGTGACTGTCGCCAGAGTCTGGTTTTCGGACTGGATCTTGACCTTTTCCTTCGCCTCGACCGCCTGGTGGAGGCCGTCCGACCAGCGGCGTCCGGACATCAACCTGCCGGTGAACTCGTCGACAATCGTCACCTCGCCGTCCTTGACGATGTACTCCTTGTCGCGCTGGAACAGGTTGTGGGCGCGAAGAGCCTGATTGACCGAGTGCAGGATCTCGATGTTGGAAGGATCGTAGAGATTGTCGACCGCCAGGAGCTTCTCGGCGCGCGCCATGCCCGGATCCGTGAGCGCAACGGTCTGCGCCTTCTCGTCGATCAGGAAGTCGCCCGTCGCCTGCTTGTTCCCGTGTTTGTCTTCGATCTCCTCACCCTTGCTCAGGCGCGGAATGATGGCATCCACCTTGTAGTAGAGATCCACCGACACCTCTGACGGTCCGGAGATGATCAGTGGGGTCCTCGCCTCGTCCACGAGAATCGAATCCACCTCGTCGACGATCGCGTAGACGTGGTCGCGCTGCACCATGCGTTCGAGTTCGAATTTCATATTGTCGCGGAGGTAGTCGAAACCGAACTCGTTGTTGGTCCCGTACGTGATGTCGGCGGCGTAGGCCTCCTTGCGCTCGAAATCGTTCATCTGGTTCTGGATACAGCCGACCGTCAGCCCGAGGAAGGTGTAGATCTGACCCATCCACTCGGCGTCGCGCCGCGCCAGGTAGTCGTTGACGGTGACCACGTGAACACCGCGGCCGGTGAGGGCATTGAGACAGACCGGGAGCGTTGCGACCAGGGTCTTGCCCTCTCCGGTCCGCATCTCGGCGATGCGGCCCTCGTGAAGAACGACTCCGCCCATGAGCTGAACATCGAAGTGGCGCATGCCAAGGGTCCGCTTGCTCGCTTCCCGCACCAGAGCAAAAACCTCTTCGAGCTCAGGATCGAGCAATCCTTGGACGAAGACCGCCCTCTCCCTGGTGTCCTTGGGCAGATCGGAAGCTGACTCCTGGACGCGCTCCCTCATCGCCAGGAACCTGGCGCGGAGTGCATCGTCGTCGAGCGCTTCGATCTCGCTTTCGCGGGCGTTGATCGCCTCGACAATCGGCTTCATCCGCTTGATGTCACGCTCGTGCTTGGTGCCGAAGATGACACCGATCAGTTTTTCGAAAAGATTCATTCGCTCCACCTCGTCCGATTGAAAAATGCCGGGGCATCCCCCCGGCGCGTCGGCTCGCTTCCGGTTCTTCGGCGGCGCAGCCGTCACCGGTTCCCGGCAGACTAATTCAGCCGGCTGCCGATTGCAACGAGGACGCTTCGCGCAGATGCCAGATGCCAGATGCTGGATGCTGGATGCTGGATGCCGGATCCGACCACCCACCCGTCGTTTCAGGGCTGTCGAAACCTGTCGGGAGGTCGGGCAGAATACCGTGTTCGATAGATTTCCCGGCCCGACGCGATGCCGGTCAAAGACGCGCTCGTGGCGCGCACTGAAGTACGCGCCTACAGAAGGAGCTCCCCGAGCGCGTTGTTGACCGGGCCCGCATTGGCAGTACGGCGCCCTCGCCGGAGGTGCCATCTTTTGCATTGTCCGAGTCGAAACGCTCAAAAGCGTCTGGCCCCGCGGTCGGTCAATGCTAAAGGTGGCTCCTTTGCGGGAAGCGCGTGTGCAGAACAGCGCGCTGATCGGGCGTGCCACTTTTAACAATGTCGGAGTTTGCCAAGCTGAAATCAGTTCGACGTATGGTCCGACCATTGTTAAGTGTGGCAACCACGCGGGACACCGTCCGCAGAAGGGCGCGTCAAAGAAACGAGTGCGGTTCGGAATCGGGCACGGGCACGGAGACGGGTACAAACGAAAAACGCGCCCCTCAGGGCGCGTTGAAACTGTCTTGAGAGGTAGGGATCAGAACGCGTCGAGAATGTAATACAGCGGGTTCTTGGCGCTGCCTTCGACGTGCACTTCGTAGTGCAGGTGGGGGCCGGTCGAACGACCGGAGTTTCCGAGGGTTCCAATTTCCTGTCCGCGGTGGATTACGTCCCCTGGATCCACAGTGATGTCATCGAGGTGACCGTAGACGGTCGTGAACCCGAAGTCGTGCGACAGCCGCACGGTGCGGCCAAGCCCGCCATTCCGTCCCGCAAAGACCACAAATCCATCTGCCGGCGCAAGGATCGGCGTGCCGCGGCGCGCGGAAATATCCAGCCCGCGATGATACGCCAGTCGCCCTGTGAATGGGTCCTTTCGGCGGCCGAATCCATCGGTGATCAACCCGCGTACCGGGGCCACCGTCGGTGTCGAAGAGAGGATGTGGCCCTTCTCAGTTAACCGCCGTTCGACCATCGACAATTGGTCGTCGACCCACCGACCCTGAGCGGTCAGCGCAAAGGGTGATTCGGGAAGTCGGTCATACGGTCCACCGCTCCCAACCCTGGTACCCGGTCCGCCGACTCCGGAGAAGCCCACGGCTTCCGCTTCCATCCCGGCCGCCAATGCCAGACGGGTGGTTCTCTCCTCGAACTCGTCGAGACGGCCCTGGACCTCCGCAATTGTTGTTTCGAGCTCCTGATTGACCTCAGCGAGCTCAACGTTCTCTGCTCTCAATCGCTGCACCTCCACCCGCCGATTGACGGCGTTGCCGGTGTATGCAATCGCGATGATCGAGAGGACGAGGGCAAAGGAGGCGACGCTTGCGGCCACCACCAGAGCTCTCGTCGAGAACGAGAACTTCAGAAATCGTGCCTTACTGTGGGGCACGATAATTACCGTGTTAAGCCGCCCTGGCATGCCCCCCCTCCTTCAACGAGACATGTTAAGCCTGTCTCATACATGCACTGCTCGATGATTCTCCCACCCACATTCCGGGGTGTCAAATGCGAGTGACCTGTGTCACAAGAACTATTCCTCTTTGCCGGCTTCTGGGCCTTCGGCCTCATCGGCGCCAGGTTCCGCGCTGTTCGTCACTCCTTTTGCAGCCTGCCGCATGAACTGGACCATTTCGTCGAGATGGTTCTGACACGCGGCGAAAACCGAATTTTCCGTCCACCCCTTTTCATCGTCCCACTTCCCGGCAGGAACTCCGGTCAGTTGTTCGATACCATCATATATCGAATCGACCGCCCAGACGTGGAATCTGCCGTCCTCGACTGCGGCCACGACTTCATCCGATAGGTGAAGGTCTCCGACATTGGATGCCGGAATCATCACTCCCTGATCACCGGTGAGATTGTCCGGCCCGCAGACCCTGAAGAAGCCCTCGATCTTTTCGTTGACGCCACCGATGGCCTGAACGTTGCCGTACTGGTCTACCGAACCGGTGACCGCGATATTCTGACGTATGCCCATGCCGGACAGGGCCGAGAGGATGGCATACACCTCTGTCGACGATGCGGAATCCCCGTCGATTCCGCCATACGATTGTTCGAAGGTCACCGAACACCCCATAGTCAGCGGTGATCTCTGCGCGAAGGTACCGCGGAGAAAACCGGTGAGTATGCTGACGCCCTTGTCATAGCTGGGACCCGACAGCCCCGCCTGACGTTCGACGTTGATAATCCCTTCACGGCCCAGACCGACCCGCGCCGTGATTCTCGACGGCCTGCCGAATCGGTGATGGCCGAGGTCGTAGACCGCCAAACCGTTGACCTGCCCCACGACCGAGCCGGTGGTATCGATTCGAACCACTTTCTCGCTGATCACGTCGTGGGAGCGATCCTCACTCAGGGAGTGGCGTCTCCGCCGCGCAGCGCGAGCGGCCGCTACGTGATCGCTGGAAATCAGTTCAGCCCCGGCTTTTTCGGCCTGATAGGAGGACTCGCGAAGCACATCGGAGAGATCTGAGAATCGGCTCGAGAATCGCCGCCTCCAACCTCCAACCCGCACCGCCTCCTCGAGCATCGCACCCATGCCGCTCCTGTCCATTTCGCGGAGCTCTTCTTCGAGGGTCACTTTACGGAGAACCGACAGCAGATCCTTGGCGTGGTCCCGGCTCGCGCTGAGCACGTTGTCAAAGTCGGCCAGCACCTTGAAGATCTTGGAGAAATCGGTGTCGTGCCTGTAGAGAAGATCATAGATCGCACGGCTGCCGATGATGATGACCTTGACGTTGATGGGCACTGGTTCGGGCTTTAACATGGCAGCGCCGAGCATCAGACTTTCCATGGATTGAATCTGGACTCTGCGGTACTTCAGTGCGCGTTTCAGGCCGGGCCATACTCGAGGCTCCATGAGCACGTCGTCGGCGTTGAGTACCAGGAACCCCCCGTTGGCCCGCAACAGGGAGCCGGCGCTGATGTGCTTGAACGAAGTCCTCGCATCACCCGACTGGGAGATCGTGCGCTCAACCGTTCCAAAGAGGTTGGTGTATGTGGGTTCAGTTTCCATCACCACCGGCCGCCCGCTGACATCCGTATTGTCCACCACGAGATTGACCCGCCAACGGAGAAATCGGTCCATATCAGTCGGCGCATCCTCCTCCGAGATCATGAATAGACCGAGGTTTTCGCCGAGGTCTGCAGCCACCTCGTCGAGGTAGCGATTCGCACGATCATCTTTGACGAGCTTTCGAATCCGAGCGACTGCCGAGTCAAAAGCCGGTTGGAGCAGCTTCCTCCGCACATCCTCCACCCGCTGCTGGACCATACGGCGTATTTCGGCAACCTCCTGGAAAATGTCGCGAAACTTTTCAGTCAGAACGCCATGGGATTCTTGAAGACGACCGACCTGCTCGGAGGTCAGCGTCCCCGCCTCGACCAACTCATTGATTTTCTCCAGCGGCGTCGGCTGTTCATTGACGACGGGGAGGATCTCGGGCCGGGTGACCATCCCGGCCTGCACCTGGACGAGCACAAATCCGGCCTCGCCGACTTCCTTCTCGAATCCCTCGATGAGTTCGCGTTCCTTTCGCTGTAAGGGCTCGACCGCGCGTTCGATCCGCGACCGGAAATCCCGGTCGTTGAGGATCGCAGGCAGGTTTTCGGAGAGCTCCTCGATGAGTTCGTCCATCCCCTCCGTGAGACGGGTGCCCGCCCCGGCCTCGAGGAAAACGGCGCACGGCTCTTCGGGTTTCCGGAAATTGAAGACGAAACAGATGTCGTCAGGCTTGTCTTCCGCCTCGGCAAGCGGTTCGACAAATCTCTTGATGGTCGTCAACCGACCGGTGCCCGACATGCCCGTGACGAATACGTTGAAGCCGATGCCGCGCATCGCGAGACCGAATGCGATGGCCTCGACGGCGCGATCCTGCGCCACGATGGTCGTCGCCGGAGCCACCGATTTCGAATCTCGTCGAGGAAGCCAGCCCTTCGGGCATCGCCACGCCAGTTCTTTCACACGGAGTTCGCGGATCATCAATCCTCCCTCATCGAAAGCAGCGCCGGCAGCACGGTGATACCGAGGACGGCGGTGGACAGGGCACCAAGAATGGCAGCCGCGCCGACCGACTGCAAGCCCGGATAATGCGAAATAACCAACGAGCCGAAACCGACCATGGTGGTCAGGGCGGCGACGGCGATCGCTCCCGATGTCTCCGAGAGAGCTTTGGGATCGCCTCCCGATTCGTACCACCGGTGAAGAAGATGAATCCCGTAGTCAACCCCGATGCCGACGATCATCGTCAGGACGAAGATGTTGAAGAAGTTGAGGCGCAGGCCGAGCAAGGCCATTCCGCCCAACATCCAGACCATCCCGACAAACAAGGGCAGAAGCGCCAGCAAGGCGCGCAGCGGGCCGCCGAGATCCGACCACATCAGCACGAAGACCAGAATGATGCCGAGGATCGCGGCCTTGATGGCGTCATCCCACACGATCTTGCGAAGCTCCGCCGAGATCACATTCGGACCCGCGAGCACTCCGCCCGGATGCCCTGCGAGCACAGCATCGAGAGCCGGAGAGGTGCCTCGCCTCCACTGCCCTACTGGTGGGTAGCAGTAGATCGCCGCAGAAACCTCACCGCCACCCGCGGCAACATATCGGTCGACCACCCTGGCCAGAGGCGTGTTTTCCAGATCAGTCAGCGACAAGAACTCGCGCCGGCCGAGAGCCCTCAGGAGGTGCTCTATGCCTTCTTGAAACCCTGCGGGGTTGAGGCCGTTCTCGCGAAGAGCGTTTTCGAACCGTCGACCCAGATTCTCGAGTCCAGGGGCGGCCTCTTCGAGACGGGCGATGAGCACCGCCTGATCTTCGACGGGTGGAATCACACCGGCGATCGTGTCGATGCCGACGAGATTTTCTCCGTCCACCAGTTCTTCGAGTTCAGGAAGTATCGCCCGGCACTTGGCGAGCGCCTCTCCTTCGGTGGCACCGTCGAAGCGCAGCACCATGGGTGAGAAGCGCAGATCGAAGGCATCCATCACTTCCTGCCGAAGTTGAATGGCTCTGTTGTCTCCTGACCTCATGTTGCGAAAATCATCATCCCAGCGTAAACCCCGGGCCGCGAATCCCAGGACCGCCGTCACAGCAACCGCCACGACAACGGTGACTCCGGGCCGCCGCAGACTCGCCCGGCACAATCGTTCGGACCCGAATGACCGCAGGACCAGGGGCCGGTCACTCCGAAGTTTCTGTTGGATCAAGGTGAGTAGGGCAGGGAGAAGCAGGAATACGGTGAACACAAGGAACAGGATCCCGGTACCGGTCAGCAGCCCCAACTCCCACAGTCCCGCAAAATCCGTTACCAGGAACGCATAGAAGGTGGCGGCGGTCGTCACAGCGCCCAGGAGGACCCCAACGCCAGTATGGCGACCCATGGCGTCCACGGCATCGGCGTGCGATGCGCCCCCCTGCCGCTCCTCCACATACCGGGCGTACAAGACGATGACGAAATCGATCCCGAGCCCGATGATCAGGCCCCCGAAAGCCGACGTCAGCGAGTTGATCCGTCCGAGCACGACGGCGCCGAAAGCGAATGCCAGCGAGATCCCGGTCACCAACGGAAAGAAGGCATAGACCAGCGCGGCGCGACTCCTGAATGCCAGCAGGAAGAGCACCATCACGCCGACAAGGGAGGACACCAGACCAACCACCATATCCGAAGTGATCAGACGCGCGTCGTCGAGCGCGACCAGATAACCGCCGGTGAACTCGACCTCGGGCGGGGAGCTCCATCCCATCGGTATGCCACTCCTGGTTCACGGCCGCGAGCTCTTCAGCCGAAGCCCAGCCGGCAACGAGCTCCCTGTCGAACGACAAATCCTGAGCGGGGCGAATGGGTTTGGCCATCATCAGCAAGAACTGCCGTTTTTCGTCGATCAGGCACCCGGTATCGGGATCGATCCGCACACCGACGCCGCCGAATTTCACTTTGCCCAGAATTCTCGGCAGCATCCCCATCGGGTCGAGGCGCAAGAGGTCTTTGGTGACCAGGCTCTGAGGTGCCATGAGTCTGAGCGCGCAGCCGGGCCGCGGTCTGCCTCGAGACCCTCGTCATCGAGGCCTGCAAGAACCTCATCCAGTTCTTCCGGTTCCAGAAACAAGGTCGCCCGATCGAGTAAAGGCACCGCTGCTTCGGCGGTCTGGTCGACCCGGTACTCCACCCAATCGATGAAATCCCAGTTGCGGAGCGATCCGGCCAACCGGTCGGCATAATCGAGTGACTCGTCGATCGGTCGTTCGGGGTCGATGTGGATCACGACCAACAGCGTATCGACCGACCCAAACCTCTCAACGGTCTTCTTGAATCCTTCGACCACTGGATTGTTGCGCGGGACGAGCGACAGAATATCGGTCTCGACCTGAACCCTGGTGGCCAGGACCCCGGCAAGAACCCACGCCAGGACCGCAAAGCCGGCGATCAACCGCGGGTGGAGGCGTCCGAATCGCACGAGGTGAAGAGGCAGCTGCCGGGGCAGCAACCCTTTGCTCATTCCGGGTCCTCCAGCACGCACGCCCCGGTTCTGCCAGAAGTAGACGACCATGGAGGCAATCGTCAGCGCAACAGTGATCCACAGCGCGATCCCAGCAACCAGGTGCCAGCGATCGGAGTTGAGGCTGAAGATGAGAATCGAGACCGTGATGATCTGAGAAGTGGTCTTTGCCTTCCCGAGCCAATTGGCAGATATGGCGATACCCCGTTCGAGCGCTATCATTCTCAGGGCAGTCACCGCGAATTCTCGGCCGACGATCAGAGTCACCATCCAGGCCGGAACCTGCTGCAGCTCAACGAGTGAAATAAAGGCGGCGCTCATCAGAAGCTTGTCCGCGATCGGGTCGAGCATCGCGCCGGTTGTTGTGATCGTCTTGGTCCGGCGGGCTATAATTCCATCAAGGGCATCGGTCAGCGCCGCCAGGAGGAAGATGCCCAGACCCCAATATTCCTTATCCGGCACCTCGGTCAAGAGAACCACCACGAGGAGTGGCACCAGGAAGATGCGAAACAGGGTCAGCATGTTGGGAATGTTCCACACAGTCGGCCCCCTTGTGTCCCGGCTTGCCCGCTCGGCACGACGACTCGTTCATCGCCTGATCCTGGACGCAAACCTCGGGTCGATTGATTCTAACCGTGATTTCACGACGCGTCACCCTTCGGCCCGACCAGTAGCGGATTCGTGATGCAGGTGACATCACACTGCGTCAACCACCCCTCGAAAGAGGCGAAGCAGCGCTGCCGGAGCTGCCGCAAGTGGCTGTGCGACGGTTGCTTTCACCGCTATATGGGCCGCGTCTACTGCGGACGCAGGTGCCAGTTCAGCGGCTCGGTCAAAGATGGTTTCGCCCGCGCGCTCGCGCGCGCTCGAAAACCCATCCACGCGGCGTGGGTCATCGCGGCGGTGTCCTGCGCGTCAGCCCTGCTGCTGGCTGTGGTCGGTGTCAAGCTTGCGGAGCTTGTAGCTGTCAACCGAGGCCTCGAGGCGGCGCTCTCGTCGGGCGGACGAACCTCGAGAGGAGCTCGTGGGCAGCATCGAGGGCGAAGGGGATCGTTACTGGGTCGACGTTCAGGGGCCTCCCCAGACCCAATTACTGGTCGTCATCGGGGATCGGCCGAGCCAGGTGCTGACCCTTGACGAGGAGGGCCGCGCACGATCGGCGGAGATCGACCCGAATGCTCTGGACGGCTCGATCCGCCTGCTTCGCCTCGCTGACGGCGTGCTCGAACTCGATGCCTCCGCGATCGTTCGACCGACACCAGCTCACAAAAAGACTGTTGCGGTCGCAGCGAAAGCGGAGGCGACGCCGACCCCCGGTTCCCCGGCCGTTCAGTTCCGGCCCACCACAACACGAGTGGTCCGCGCAGAACGTGGACCGACACCTGCTACCGCGCCACCGCTGCTTCAGATGGTGTCTGATGCCGGGTCCTCGAATCGCGCTCACATTCGATGGCAACGCGTCCACCAACCGAACAACCGAACTGCTCGACCTCCTTCACCGACAATGATCTCGAGGTCACCCTCTTCGTGACCGGGAAGTTCATCGAGAAATACCCGTCGGTCATACGCCGCGCGGTCCTCGCAGGACATGAGATCGGCAACCATACGTATTCGCACCCCCACCTCACGACCTACGAGCAGAACCGGAAGCATCAACTCCTGCCGCGGGTGACAAAGTCATGGTTTCAAAACGAGCTCAGAAAGACCGAAGAGGCATTTAGAAAAGCCACAGGTCGACCGATGCAGCCGCTGTGGCGGGCACCGTTCGGCGAGGAGAATCGCAGTCTTCGCGGTTGGGCCATGGAGATGGGCTACCTGCACGTCCGGTGGAGTCTTCTCGAAGGAGCCTCGCTCGACTCACGCGATTGGGTTGCCGACGAACACTCTTCCATGTATCAGAGCTCGGAGAGAATCATGCAGCGCCTGCTGAGTTTTCCCAAACTCGGCGGAGGCATCATTCTGATGCACATGGCCACCGAGCGCGTGGAGCCTCCGTGGGCCGAGCTGCCGACCTTCCTCGAGGCTCTCGAAAAACGGGGGATGGAAGCGACCACCATCACACGCTTGCTCGAAGACTCCGCCACCTGGCGGCCTTGGCTTCGGAGGGCGGAGGACACGCATCGCGAGGTGTTTGAAGGCGCGGATTGAGCGTGAAGGAGATCTTCTACCGGCGCGACGACAATCGGAACGCCAGCCAAATGCCAGCGGTGGTCGGCACCCGATACCGATCCCGATACCGAGTTCAGGTGTTGGACGGGCGCTCCAGAGTTCGTCGCGTTCTTCTGCGGGCGCACTTCCCGCAAAGGAGCCACCTTTAGCATTGACCGACCAGGGGCTAGGATGGTTTGGTCGTCACGACTCGGACAATGCAAAAGATGGCACCTCCGCCGAACGCGCTGTTCTGCCGGCATGTCGATCCGTTGCGTTTCAAGCCCCACGCCTCAAGCCCCAAGCCGCCAAGCCCCGTTTTGATACTCGGGAGCCGCTGTGATCTTCCGTTCCTCGATCGCAGCGCACCTGCAGAGCAGAGCATTTACTTCGTCACAGCCCCAGAAATTCATTGGTGGCGACGCGCCCTGCTTCGACGAATTCGTCGAAGCGGTTCCACTCCGCCCACCGCGCCTGCCCGACTTCCGGCCGGATGACAGCGGTCGCGGATCTCAATTGCCGCCGCCGCAACAGGCGCGCCGTCATCATCTGGGTCCGCATCATCGTGTCGAGGACGAGATCGTCCTTTCCGATCGGAGGCACATCCAAAGAGACATCGACGGCGACCACCGGCCAGCCCTCCTCGCGTGCCGCCACCACCGGCACCTCCGCTACCACGCCGCCGTCGACCAGCCAACGCCCGTCGATCTCCACCGCAGGGACCATCCCGGGGATGGCGCTCGAAGCGTCGAGAGCCCGGCGCAAGGAGCCTTTGCGCAACCGCACCTCTTCACCAGTCTCGAGATCCGTCGCAATCACCACGAGTTTGCGAAGCAGATCGGAGAAGCTCACATCCGGAACGAGGAACTCCAGTGCCTGCTCCAGATCCTTGTTGTCGAGGACCGTGCTCCGATTCATCGCAAACGAGATCACAACCCGGTTGCGGATCCGGCGCGCGATCTGAATCAATGGATGTTCGCGAGTATCGGCATGGGGCACGCGCCCCATCGGTCGGACCTGCGGGATCATGCCCTCGTCGATTGCCGATCTCCAGAGCTCGATGACCCGAGCCGCAGATCCGTGGGCGAAATACATGCCGCCGGCAACGGCGCCCATGCTTGTTCCGACAATGGCGCGCACCGGCAAACGGGCTTCGTCCAGTGCCTGCAGAACGCCGAGGTGTGCAAAGCCGCGAGCTCCCCCGCCGCCCAACGCCAGCACCGGCGGTTTCAGCCGCCAAGCTGTTCGGGTGATCGATTTGCTGACCCTCGCCAACCCGACCTCACAGCCGCCGTTTCAGCTCGTTTTCGTATTCTTCGCGCCCGTTTTCTTCTTGGTTTTGGCAGGCCGACCTTTTGCTCCAGCCTTTCGAGCCGAAGATGAAGCCGTTTTCTTTGTTTCCGTCTTCGTCCCTCGGGTCACCGTCTTCTTCGTCCCCGTCTTCTTCGCTCGGGCAGCCGTCTTCTTCCTCGGCGCCGGCCGGCGTTTGGATGTCTCGGCAATCAACCCGAGCAGCGCTTCCAGGACGCCCTCGGCGACCCGGCGGGACTTGTCGGAGAGATGGTCGAGGTCATCTGTCGTTCCGCGGGGATCGATATCGGCGATCCGATCGCCCTGTTTCACGGGAACCCCGTCCCGGAGGAGGCCGCGGACAGACACCCCCGATTCTCGCGGTCACCGGGTACGAAGCGTCGACCGGAACTCCCTGCCGGAAGTCCTCGACGCCATAGACCGACACGACGGTGCCGATGCGCTCGCCACGCTGAACCTTGCCGCCAATTCGATGCTGGGTGAAGAAGATGCCGTCGCGAACCGCCTTGACTGCGCGCTCACCTGCGTAGCCCATGATCTGTGCGGGCGGTTCGTCCCGCAGGCGTTCGCCCGTATCCTCGAGCACCGCACCGACATGCGGGCCGCGAACCGTATCAACCACGGCGTCACAGTCCTTGCGGGCTACGTAGCCCGGGCCGAGCGCGATCACGACCGGCGCGATCTCACGCCTCAGACCCCAGTTCTTGCGCAACATCGCGGCCTCGATGAAAATCTTCGGCTGCCACGTCGGGAGGACATCTTCGAGCGCGAGTGCCGCCACCGCAATTTCGCCGGCCTCGTTCGCCGCGACGACCTCTTCCACGTTGCGCGCGAATCGGGCGCGAACACCCTGGATCGTCTGCGTGCCGTCGAGAATCGCCTCCGAGAAACACACCTGGCGACGGACCGCTTTCGGATACCGCCGTTCGAGCATGAGGATCGTTTCGAATCCCTGTGTGTAGAGATGATGGGCAGTCGCGGATGCTAGCTCACCCGCCCCCCGTATCAACACGCGGTATTCGCTCGGCTTCATCCAACCCCCATCGCCATCCCGGATATCCGGTCGCCTGTGTTGGCACATTCTAGCCCGGACATCTGGCGCTGTCACGCACCAACGTTGAACGTTCGAACGTTACAACCGTTTGACCGTCGGATCTGGCTACTGCTCGAGAATGTGAATGTCCGGCACGTTTCGGTATCGCTCACCGTAGTCGAGGCCATAGCCGACGACAAAAAGATCCTCGATCTCGGTGCCGAGGAAGGCGACGTCGACCTCAACCTGCCGACGCGAGGGCTTCGACAGCAACGACACCACCTGGATCGACCGCGGGTGGCGCGCTTCAATCAGGCGAATCACATCGGTCAGGGTGGTCCCGGTATCGACGATGTCCTCGACCAGGTAGACGTCCCGATCACGCACATCGACGGTGATGTCCTTGACCAGCACCACGGATCCCGACGATGTCGTGCTGGCGCCATAACTCGACACCTGGATGAAGTCCATTTCGATCGATCGTCGGATCCGCCGAGTGAGGTCGGTGAAAAAGAACACGCATCCTTTCAGTACCCCGATAAACACCGGGGATTTCCCATCGAGATCCGCTTCGAGTTCCACAGCCAGCCTGTCGATCATGGCCTCGATCTCGGTGTGGCTGATGACGATTGATCCGAGCATTGCATTCCTCCGAGTGGATTGTCGGTCGTTGAAGTTCAGTGTATCCTGGGTCCAAATGGGCAGTCCCAGCACGTATTCTCCGAGCGATCGGTATACCACACTGTCGGATCGCTTTCGGTCTCTTTGGACCTTTTACCAGTTCCTCGGAGGGGTCCTGAAGCATCTTGGCGAAGGACCGATGCCCTACAGCTACGATTTTCAGGCGCTTCACAACAGGCTCAAAGAACTGGTCCACAAAATCGGTCTCGAAAGCTCGGTCAACGCCGACCCCGAGTTGGAACAACTGGAACGCGAACTCGACCGGATTCACCGGGACCTCAGTCACATCGACGGGAAGTTTCCGCCGTCCGTGATGCGAAAATTCTTCGACCACATCAAGGGCCAGGATGAAAAGGTCCTGTGCGCGCTCCTCAAGTTCTATCTCCAATCTCACCACTTCGAGCAGGACACACTCGACAAACTGGATATCCTCTTCACACGTTTGGGGGAGATACCGGCGGGCGACGGCCGGGTCGCGCCCAGGGATCCGACCGATGCCCTCTTGAATTTCGAACGTCTCAGCGACTTTGCCCGGCTGCCGCAACTTCCGCCGGCTGAAATGGCGCCGCTCGAAGAAGCCGTCCTCGCTTTCAAACACGAGTTGGAGTCGATCGAGGACTACAACACCCTGGTCGAATCCAGGGTGTATGAACGATACCGCCGGCTCAAACAGCGACTCGGCAAGACGGCACTGCACCCTTCGATGTTGGTGGCGATCACGACCACCAATATCGCCGCGAAGAACCGATTCAAGGATCTCTACGAAGCTGAAGAACGCAACGTGGTGGAGAACACCAACAAGATTTACGACATCGAGCGCTACCTCGATCGCCACCCCGAGCTTGCCAGCGACGAACTCAAACAACAGATTGAGAACTTTCGCCACATTCGCATTCGATACGAATCGAGTCTGCGGAAGAACAACGTCAAACGAGACCACATCGACGAGATGACCAGAGCCATGCGCGCCGTTCTCGATCAATTCGATTCCAGTGCGAAGCCAGTCTCCGGCCCCGATGAAGCGAAGGCAATCCCCGTCCCTCCGGGCAATCAGCCGGATATCGCCCTCGATCACACGGTTGACGAGAGCGATTCCGGCGAGGGACCCGAGTTGCTGGTCGACGAAGTCGACCCGGACGAACCGGACGAACCGGACAAGAGCGCATCGCTCAGCGAGGTGTTTCCACCGGATCCGCTCCTCAACGAGACCCTGCACAAGATCATGTTTGCTCTCGAGATGGTGGTTTGGGACCGACTCCCGACCCAGGTCACCAGTGCGCCAGAAATTCGCAACCTCGAGCTCGAGCCATGGGAAGTGGCGACTTACCGCAGACTGGCCGAAGGAAAGGTCAAGAAGGGTACGGCGGAGTGGGAGCTGGACCATTTCTTCCTGGCCAGTGCCGCGCTGCGGGTCAAAATGGAGGAAGAGCGCAAAGATATCGTCCGACTCGAGGACGCGGAGAGTTCGGATCGGCTGTTCGAGATCCTCGATCATTCTGCGCAGAGTCTCGAGAGAGCCCGCGACACCGACCGCCGTTTTCAGTGGTTCATCGATGACATGCTTTTTCGGGGTGAAACGCTCCGGCTGGAAAATATCTACCGGTCGCGGTTCCGCTTCCTGCACGCCTACTCCGGCCTCTGGCTCGCGCACCAGCGGAGCGGTGGTCTGACTCCTTTGTGACTCCGCCAAAGTGACAAAACCACTCTTTTCAGCACCTTCTTGTTGTCACTCCGTCGGATACGGGTGAGGCATGCGAACTCGACGCCTCGACGCCGCTGACGGATGGAAGCCGGCCGGTGTGATATGGCGACTTCCCGCCACGGTCCTCGACATGGCCTTGTACTGCGGCCTGTGCGCCTTGCTCGCCGTCCCCGTCAGTCAAACATTCGATTGGAGCACCCTCTGGGGCGGTATCGACGAGCTGGCGACGGCGGCGTCGGATCCCGTCTGGTTGGGTCACGCGAGCAGCATTCTCGGGCTGTGGATCGCGCTGTGGTGGTGCTACTTCGTAGTCGGTTGGGGCCTCCTCGGAGCGACTCCCGGAAAATGGGCCTTCGGTCTGCGGATCATGGATTACCACCAGCGCTGCCCGATCGGTCCCGCCCGAGCGTTTCTTCGACTCGCCGGCTACATGGTGAGTTCGGTGACCTTCGAATGGGGACATCTGTTGATGCTGATCAGAAATGACCGGAGGACGCTGCACGACGTGCTGGCCGGCACGAGGGTCGTGCGTAGATCACGCCGAGCGATGCGGGCACAATCTGATCCCGAGCCCGTGCCCGTGCCTGAGCCCGAGCCCGATCCCGATCTCAAGACCGTACCCATCCCAGTGCAGGAAGCGGCGTCCGACAGCGAGGAGGAACCATGACGTTGAACGTTAGAACGTTACACGTTCCTCCCACCCGCCCTCCCAGAGATGTCTGCAGAACAGCGCGCTCGGCCGGAGCGTGCCAGTTTTCGCATTGTCCGGAGAGTCGATATCAAATGAGAGATTTGTGGGGTCGGTCAATGCGAAGACTGGCAACTCTCGGGAAGCGCGCCCGCAAAAGAGCGCGATGCCGACATCATTCGCGACCCGCACCCAGTTTCAACCAGTAATCGCCAGCGTTTTCACGAGACGAGATCCGACGACACGCCAATTCGTTAGATCCCTGGCCACACGTCTCCCGATGAGTCAACGAAATGCTGAGTCTTCTCGTTGATCGTTCCTGACAACCTGAGTAACACCGGCGCCAGGTTAAAGAACACTCGCGGCCCTCAGAAATTCGCGTCGGGAGGTCGGGCGAATGGGGGCCGGCGTGAATTTCTGAGGGTGGGTGGGCGGGGGGCGGGGGCGGGACATTCAGCCAGATCGAAACACTCGCTTCGCTCGATCGGGCAGACAGTGAATCCGAGTGCCCGCCGGCGCGCCGTTCACGGCGCGCGAGGACGTGGTCCGATGAGACCGGCGATCGCTCGCGATCGATGGGTTCATCGGCCACGGCCTCGGCCACGATCGGTGATCGTGGTAGCGGGCACGGTCACGGACACGGACACGGAGACGGGCTACCGCAAAAACCCCTGAAGCGAGTGCTTCTTGTGCGAGCGGCGGAGTTTGTTGAGGGCGCGGCTTTCAATCTGGCGCACCCGCTCGCGCGAGAGATCCATGATCTCGCCGATCTCGCGCAGGGTCTTCGGCTGGTCGTCGTTGATGCCGAATCGGAGTTCGAGTACCTTGCGCTCGCGTGCAGGGAGTTCGGACAATGCATCGCTGATAGCGGTGTTGAAGCTCTCTCTGAGGAGCAGCTCATCGGTATCGGGAATCCCGGTCTGTTCGAGCAGATCGCCCAACTCCGAGTCGCCCTCTGAATCCACCGGTTCGTTGAGCGACAGGGACGACCTCGACGCCCGCGTCAGAACACGCACATCATCCACCGTGATACCCAGCTCTTCTGAAAGCTCCTCCTCTGTCGGCGCATAGCCGAAGCGCTCGGTGAGCAATGACCGGATCCGCTCCATTCGATACAGGGTATTGGCCTGTTTCTGCGGCAATCTGAACGACCCCGCATGCTCGGCAAGAGCGTGAAGAATCGCCTGCCGTATCCACCACACCGCATAGGTGATGAACTTGACGTCACATGTTTTGGTTTTGGTTTTGTCGCTCGGGTCGGGAATTTCCTTGGTGGGGTCGTACTTCTTGGCCGCCTGGATGAGGCCGAGATTTCCTTCATGGATCAGATCGAGAAAGGGAACGTTGGGATTCCGGTACCGCTTTGCATAGGCAACCACGAAGCGAAGATTGGACTCGACCAACTCGCGCACCGCATCTTCGTCGCCTGCATGAACCCGGCTCGCCAACTCGATTTCCCGATCGTGGGTCAGCGGAGGGTACCGAGCGATCTCCTTGAGGTAGCGGCGAAGGGTCGCCACCTCCGCATCCGGGGTGGTGCCGCCGCGCCGGTTCATTCCTCGTCCATCACCTTGAGCGTGGTGGTCTCGACCTTGACCAACGAATGGTACCTGGGAACCTCACTGTGCTTCTGCACGGTGCGCCGGATCATGCTCGCCATCGCAGCATTCTCGTGCTGCAGGCGTCGAATCTGTTGTTTGAGGTTCAGGATGATATCCACGCCGGCAAGATTCACACCGAGATCCCTGGTCAAAGTGAGAATAATCTCCAGGCGTTCGCAGGTCTCGTCGTCATACAGCCGGGTATTTCCGCGAGATCGGGTCGGCTGCAGGAGACCCTCACGTTCCCAAAGGCGGAGCGTCTGCGGGTGGACGTTGTATTTTTCCGCCACCCAGGAGATCATCCGGTATCTCGGTTTCGCCTTCACAATCCCTCCTGATCATCTCGTGCATACCGACACGCCGTCCTGGTAAAGAGCCGGCGACTGATGCCTTCCGCACAGATGATCTATCGATCACTGTAGCAGAACACTCTTTGAAAAGCGGGGACGAGGGGTTCGACCCTCGTCCCCGAGAAACTCAATCAGCGTGCGGCGATCCGTGTCAGTTCTGCTCCTCGGCATCGACGTCGACATACTCGGCATCGATGACATCGTCATCGCCATTCGCCGGAGAGTCGCCGCCACCGGCCTCGGGGCCGGCGCCCGGAGCTGCACCATCCTCGGGGGCGGCGCTCTGATAGAGCACCGCCGCCACCTGGTGGCTCGCCTGTGTCAATTGCTCGTGCGCCTGCTGCATCTGTTCGACCGAGCCGTCTTCGAGGACCTTCTTCGCCTCGGTCAGAGCGTCTTCGATCGTCTTGGCTTCCGCCTCTGGGAGCTTGTCGCGGTTGTCGTTGACCAGCTTTTCGGTTGCATAAATCAACCCGTCGAGCTGGTTGCGGGTCTCGATTTGTTTGCGCCGAGCTTCGTCGTCACCGGCGTGGGTCTTGGCTTCGTCGACCATGCGGTTGATCTCGTCGTCGTCGAGGCCCGACGAGGCGGTGATCTCGATCTTCTGCTCCTGGCCGGTGCCACGATCCTTCGCGGCGACATGCAAGATGCCGTTGGCGTCGATATCAAAGGTCACCTCAACCTGAGGCACTCCACGCGGCGCCGGCGGGATGCCGATCAAGTGGAAGCGCCCAAGCGTCCGGTTATCCCCTGCCATCGGCCGCTCGCCTTGCAGAACGTGGATCTCCACCTGGTTCTGATTGTCGTCCGCGGTCGAATAGACCTTGGATTTCCGAACCGGGATCGTAGTATTCCGGTCGATCACGATATCGGTCACGCCTCCCAGGGTTTCGACCCCGAGCGACAGCGGCGTCACGTCGAGCAGAACGACATCCTTGACGTCTCCGGCGAGCACGCCCGCCTGGACCGCGGCACCGATGGCCACAACCTCATCCGGGTTGACGCTCCTGTTGGGTTCCTTGCCGAAGAAATCGGAGACGAGTTTCTGCACCATCGGGATTCGGGTCGAACCACCAACCAGCACCACCTCGTCGACATCTTTGGCCTCGAGACCCGCATCTTTCAGCGCCTGGCGGCAGGGCTCGAGCGTGCGTTGCACCAGCGGCTCGATGATCTGCTCGAGCTTCGAGCGGGTGAGACGGAGGTTGAGGTGTTTCGGCCCCGACGAATCGGCGGTGATGAAGGGCAAATTGACGTCGGTCTCCATGGTCGAGGAGAGTTCCATCTTGGCCTTTTCGGCGGCCTCTTTGAGCCGCTGTACGGCCATTCGGTCTTTCGACAGATCAACGCCCTGGTCCTTTTTGAACTCCTCTTCCATCCACTCGATGATCAGCTGGTCGAGATCGTCGCCACCGAGGTGGGTGTCGCCGTTGGTGGACTTCACTTCCACGACGCCGGCGCCGACCTCGAGGATCGAGATGTCGAAGGTACCGCCACCGAAGTCGAAGACCGCAATGGTCTCGTCGTCTTTCCTTTCCAAGCCGTAAGCCAACGCAGCGGCAGTCGGCTCATTGACGAGCCTCAATACTTCGAGGCCTGCGATCTGGCCGGCATCCTTCGTCGCCTGGCGCTGCGCATCGTTGAAGTACGCCGGCACCGTGATCACGGCCTTGTCGACCGGTCCGCCGAGATAGTCTTCCGCAGCAGACTTGAGCTTCTGCAGCACCATCGCCGAGATCTCCGGGGGCGAATGCACCTTCCCCTCGACCTCGATCCGCGCGGTGTCGTTCTCGCCCTTCACGACCTTGTAGGGGATCGTCTTTATCTCTTCCCCGACCTCATCGAATCGCCGCCCCATGAATCGTTTGATCGATGAAACGGTGTTTTCGGGGTTGGTGACCGCCTGGCGCTTGGCGACCTGGCCCACCAGTCGTTCACCCGAGTTCGAGAAGCCGACCACCGAAGGGGTGGTTCTGTTCCCCTCCTGGTTGGGAATGACGACGGGTTCGCCGCCTTCCATAGCGGCAACCACCGAGTTGGTGGTGCCGAGATCAATTCCAATAACTTTTGACATGCTTGAGTCCTCCTCAACTTTCAGGTCCAGTAAAGAATATAAAACCTGAGTGGGTTTTTGTCAAGTATGAGTTGTAGTCCGGTCAAACAGATGATTGCCAGAGTGTAATACCCTTGAAAACAATAAATTAGAATCGAATTCCGATGCACATGGTGGGCTAGTCGAGGAGTTGTACTCCGGGCCCTTCCTGGCGTTCGATCCGAAATCCTGTCCCCTCCCAGGCCAGTTGGCGGCTGAGGATGAGATTCTGGATCGGTTGCCCACTGGCATCGGATCCGGTCACAAGCAGCTTTCCGCCCCGGGTCACCAGACGGTACTGCCGGCCCCACGGATCGGTCGGAACGTGCCCCTGGAATCCTTCGGCCAATTGATCGGCATCTTCCGGGTAGATCCCGTTGAGATAGAAGAACGTCTCGGACTGCCTGGCCACCCGATCGAGGCTGATCCACGACAAGCTCTGCAAAATGTAGCGATTCCAAAATGACTCGCGGAGGCTGAATCCCGGGTTGGCCGGGTTCAGGGGGAGGATCATCAACGAAAACCCGAGCAGGATCAGGAACGGAATCGCGAGCCACGGCAGCGACGCGGGGCTCCAGTGGGTGGATTTCGGAGCATCCACGCTGCGCCGCATTTCACGGGCGATTTCTTCTTGGGTGGCCTCCCGAATCAGCCCGCGATCGAGAAGCTCGGCGAGCGCCTTACAGGTCTCGAACTCGATCAGAGTGCTCTCGAGGATCACCTCTTGAACCGAGTTGGTGCCGTCGACGAGGGGATAGACCTCCATCTGGCTGTCGGTGACCTGGTGTTCGGGCAGCGAGGCACCGTCCGCCGAGGTCTCTCCGCCGTCAAAGCTGAATTCGAGGTCGTTCATGTAGTCATCGACCGATTCGACGACTTCCAGTCGTCGCGACGGGTCCACTTTTCGGAAGACAACGGTGCGATCCGGTATGCGTTGATCGATGAACGGCCACTCGTCGGTCATCCGAGCGCCTTCCATGATGATCGAGTCGGCCGCCATCGGTTGCAGAAGATCCCTGTCGTAATCGATGTCGGTTTCCTGGGAAAAATGATACTCGCCGTCAGACCAGCGGAACACCCGGTACACGATCTGCAGAATCTGCTGGTGGAGCGCAACCCGAACGGTTTCAACCGGCACCACGTGATGATCGATCAGGATCCGTCCGAGACGCTGCAGCGTCTCTTCCTGCCGTCGCAACGCGCCGTCCAGCTCTGCCTGGCTCACCTCTCCGCGCTTGAGAAGGATCAGCCCAATCATGTCTTCGGTGTGCTGGTTGAGGGTCGACGCGCCAACGATGCACCCGTCCTGGAAGGAAACCGTCACCAGGTTCTCGTCGGTTCTGAGAGTCAGGACGCCGGTCTTTCGCTGCAGCGAGATCAGCTGCAGAATGTCCGCGAAGGAGAAATCACGGAGGGTGCCCTCGAGCGCCATATCACCTCCGGTTCCAGGCCGCGATACCGGACCGCAGCGCGATCATCAGGTAGAGAACGAAGAGCCCGATTTGAATTTTGCCGGTTGCGATCAGCGGCTCGATACGAGGGAGGCCGAGAGGCACCCAGACCACGGCGCCGAGGAAGAACAACCAGGCAAAAAAACCGATGATCACGCCGCGGACAACGCTGCCGCCGAGAAAGTGCTGGCTCCCCGGCACAACAAGACCGACAAGATGTTGGAACACGGCAGTCAATCGTTCCCAGCGCTTGATATGTCCCAGCTTCGTGGACTGCTGCTCGATCGACACCACGTCACGCTTGAGGAAGACGGACACACACTGCGAGCAGTAAACGGTGCTCTCTCCAAATCCCGTCTCGAGCCGGTAGACCTTGCCGCATTTCGTGCACTCTTTCGCCGCGGAGAACCAGCGCAATCGAATAAATAGGACGACCAGGCCCATCACGGCGGCGATCAGAAACACCCATGCAATTGGCGAGAAGAGTTGCTGGAAGGGCTCCGATGAGGAACTGAAAATCCCGACAGTCATTTTCTCATCGGCACTCAACTCTCCGATGAAACTCTCCACGTCCGCACTGCTGAGACGCGGGTATCTGATGCGCGGATCGAGCCCACGCAGGCCCTGTTCGGCGACATCGCGGCCGGCGATTTCGCGAGCCCGTAAGCGCGCCGAATCTCCCTCTCGAAAACTTCGATTGAGGTCAAAGGCCAACGACAGGTTCTGGTACGCGAACGCCTCCCGTTCGTTGATCTTCAGGGCCGATGAATAAAGTTGAATCGCGCGCTGTGTATCGCCTTTCTCCATGGTCAAATTGCCGACAAACACCAGCGGACGCGATTGCTGCTGGTCCAGCAGGGTCGATTTCTGGAACTCGACGATCGCGGTCAATGGTTCGCCGTGCATCCGGTACAGCTCACCGAGGAGGAGGTGATATGACGCGGATTCTTCCAACTCGCCCTCGAGATTCGCAAACTCACCCAAGGTCGAAAAATCGAGCTGCCGCTGGTCGAGGATGGTGCCAACGCGAGTCGTCAATTGCGGGCTGCGAAGCTTCTGGTGTTGTACCCATGCCAGGGTCGGGCTCACGAGCGCCAACGCCAAACACACCACAAACGCCCAGATTCGCAGGGCCTGGCTCATATACACCCAACTCATGACGAACAGATACGCCGCCAGCCACACCGGTCCGAGCCCTGCGAACAGGGGTAAGAGAATGAGCACGAATGTCATCACCCAGGCGTTGGCAGGCCGGAACAGCTTGCCGCTCAAATAGTAGGCGTCGAACGCAAAATCCCTCAGATATCGAAGCGTGACAACCACGATCATCGCGACGAATGCGAATCCGACGGTCGTCACCGTCCACAGGAGCAACCATCCGATCACCCCACGGCGTGAGGAATCGTACTGAAGCAGGGCGAGCCAGCCCCTGAGATTCTGACGGGCCGCAGCTGCGTAATCGCCAGTCTGCCAGCTCCAGCGCGCACGCAGGAAATGGGCGGACGGATATTTTGGATCCAGCTCGAAGGCCGTCCGCAATGCCATGTCTCCCCCGGCGCCGGGATTGGCTTCGGCCCACGTGACCAACGCCTCCGCAAAGGCGGGCATCCGATCGACCTCGAGCTCGGCGGCTTCTTCCCGAAGAACCTGGAGAGCCTGTTCGGCGCGGTCTGCATCTCCGGTGGCCAGGCCGGCCTGAACCTCTTGCCAGGTATCCGTCAGCGACGCGTGGACGGCAGTCGATGCGACCAGCGCGAAAACCAGGGTCAGGAAAGAACGTCGCATCGCCACCCTAGGTACTCTTCAAATATGCGGCTCGGAGTTCGAACATCACGTCTCCGAGGAATCTCTTTTCCTCTGGACTCAGATTGCCTGCTGTCTTCTCTTCGAGCATCCCGAGGTAATCGATCACCTTTTTCGCTTCCGCCGGTTGTGCCGGTCGACCCTCGACTTCGGTCAACAAGATCGCGGCCTGATGCGCGAGACTGTCCACCAATCCGAGGAAATACTGTGACGTCTCCCTCGGTTGATCAGCGTCGTTGTGATCTCGGGCGGTCGGCTCGGGCTGCGCCACAGGCACTTTCTCCTCCTCAGGTCGGGTGACGCCCTCAGAAGAGGTGTCCCGCGGGGCTGTTGATTCGCCGCGCGGCTCACCGTCCGGAGTGAATTTCCGCCGATCGACAACCTTCACTGTGCGCGGCGACGCCTTCTCCTCGTCCACCGACCCTCCTCTCAAACGCAATTCTCCCGTTCCAAGAATACTACGCAGCCCCGGTCAGGTGTTCAAGAGGCCTCCGCAGCCGTCGCGAATCCCGGAGAGATCGCCCGGAACGCGCGGGGATCAGGACCTGAAATTTGCCTTTCGTTTTTCGAGGAAGGCCGATGTGCCCTCGCGCATCTGATCGCTGGCTGCGCCGACCCCGAAGAGCGTCGCTTCCAGCAGGCAGGCATCGTCAAAAGGCATATCGAGACCATGATTCACCGCCTCGATGCAATGGCTGACTGCGAGCGGGCCATTCGCCGAGGATCGGCTTCAGCAACTTCCCCACGGTTTCCGACAACTCGGACTGTTCACATACCGCGTTCACCAGACCGATGCGTTCCGCTTCTTCCGCGCCGACGTTGCGTCCGGTCAGCAGGATCTCGAGCGCCTTGCCCCGCCCCACCAGTCGCGGCAGGCGCTGGGTGCCGGCGTAGCCGGGGATCAACCCCAATTTCACCTCAGGCTGCCCGAACAGGGCATTGGCAGACGCCACACGCAGGTGACACGCCATCGCCAACTCACACCCTCCACCGAGCGCAAAGCCATTGACCGCGGCAACGACCGGTTTGGTCAGATTTTCGAGACTGCGAAAAACCGCCTGTCCGCGCATGGCGAATTCCTTGGCCTCCACCGGACCCAGGGTGTTGAGCTCGGAGATGTCGGCGCCGGCCACAAACGCCTTCTCACCTGCACCAGTGATGACAACCGCCAACACCTCTTCGTCAATCGCCGCCGAGGCGACCACCGCACCAAGTTCGCCAACGGTGTTCACGTTCAGCGCATTCAGCTTCTCCGGCCTGTTCACCGTCACCCACAGGGTTCCATCTCTGTTTTCACTCAGTAGATTCTCGTAGCCCATGTGCACCTCCGCTGGTGAAGATCAGTCTACAGGTCCAGAATGAACAGATTCCGAATTTCGGATTTTAAATTTCGGATTTCCACCCACCCACAACATCAGTTTTGAATTTTGAGTTTTGAGTTTTGAATTCCCACCCACCCTCCCAGAGATGTCCGCAGAACAGCGCGCTCCGCGGAGCGTGCCACTTCTAACAATGTTTGGAAGGTCGATCGCTTCTATCGTGTCAACGATTGGTCCAAACATTGTTCGAGGTGGCAATCACGCGGTACATCCTTTGCAGAAGAGCTCGCCGAAAGAAGCAGCGCGCTTGAGCGCCTCGCGAACGGGAACAGTCTCGCGTGAACTGCCTTTCCCTGGCTGAACCGAAGCATTCGAAATTCAATTTCAATCTGCGCCCATCTGTCGATATCTGCGGTTTCTCCGTGAAGGGCGGGTGGATCCAGCATCGAGCACCGGGTTGGCGGGAGGAGATCAGAAGAACCTTCGCTTCACGAAGATGACATCTCCCGAGCTGATCGCAGGATCCGCGACCCGCCCCTTGCGGATCTGCGAAAGATCGAAGCTGAGGATCTCCTTTTCACCTTCGACTTCCCGATGTACCTCGACAACCTGCGAAGCAAACTTGCCAACCCCACCGGCCTGCGAAATCGCCTGCATCAGGGTCATCCCGAGGGAGATCTCGTACTGCCCCGGTCGCGCAATTTCGCCGGTGATGAAATAGAGTTTTTTCGGTGACACAAAGAGCACATCGCCGGCCGCGAGGACGATGTCGCGCCCGACTTCACCGGTGAGCAGCTTCGCAGTGGCGAACGTCATCGGCGGCGGAGCGCCCTCGCCGTCCGGCCGTACGGTTCTCCTCAATTCGAGAATCGGGCCCGCGGAAGATTTCAAACCACCCGCCTTCGCGAGCAGTTCGGTCAGAGTGGTTCGGCCCTCGAGATAGTAGGTTCCCGGGGTCTGAATCTCGCCGAGCAATGTCACAGGCTGCGAGGCAAAGACCTTGACCTCGACCTTGAGCTGAACATCCACGTAGTAGTCGCGCTCGAGCAGTTCTTCGAGCTGCTTTGCGATCTCTCCACTCGTGAGCCCGGCCACAGGCACCGAACCGAGGAGCGGGAAGGTGATCGCGCCAGTGGCTTCAACCAGAAATTCTCCGGAAACCTGTTCTTCCTGGAAGGTCTCCACCTCGAGAACATCGCCGATTCCCACCTGATAGCCCCATGTTGTCTCGGCTGGCTGCTGCGCGAAGGCAAGCACCGGCACGAGGCAGAGGAGAGGGACCAGCGTCCGAATGAGTGTTGTTCTCAACGCCATAAACGAACCGTAACACAAAACTCGATGTACCGTGAAGATTCGGTCCACCCTGATGGGTCCGATACCGATCCCGGCAATCCCTGATATCGGATAGTCGTTTCAGTTGGAACGCGCTCTTCTGCGCACGCCACACCGCGTGGTGACTAGCGGCCTCCGGCCGCCGTGAAGCACCGTCGCCTGCGAGCAGACCCATGGATTCGCCTCACGACGAATCGTGGGCCGCGGATCGCAGTCGCCGGCGGTTTGCCACCCTTAACAATGATCGGCCCCGATAGCCGAACCGATTGTCAGAGCCGAAACTCCGACATTGTTAAGAATGGCACGCCCGATCAACGCGCTGTTCTGCGGACATCTCTAGGAGTGCGGGTGGAAATCCAAAATCCGAAATCCGCTTTGAATCCGCGTCAATCTGCGTGATCTGCGGTTCCTCATTGGGTGGGTGGGCGGGAACTCAAAACTCAAAATTCAAAACTCAAAATTCGGGTGGGTGGGCGGTAATTCCGAATTCCGACTTCCGGTTTCCGAATTTCAGAAGTTGCCGCACCTTGACATGACCCCGTGCAACCAGGACCGTGCCGTCGGTATGTCGCCACAACCCCTTTTCAGACAGAAGTTTCATTTCATGAGAGATTTCCAGTGCTCATTCCGGGGCCGAAGGTTGTCGAAATTCCTTGCCAACGCGCGGCGAATTGTGCAGAATGAATGAGTGTTCATTCACTTTATCGCCACAACGCCTCCTTTCTTGGGGGCCGGCATCCACCACTGATCGAACTGGGAGGTTGTTTCATGGGCACTGAGATTCGAAAGGCCGCGGTGCTCGGCGCAGGGGTCATGGGTTCGGGCATCGCCGCCCACCTCGCCAACGCCGGGATCCCCGTCCTGTTGCTCGACATCGTGCCGCCGAAGCTCACCGAAGAGGACGAGAAGAAGGGTCTCACGAACGAGGACCCGCGATTTCGCAACAAGTTCTCAATGGCAGGCCTCGACGGCATCAAGAAATCGAAACCCGCCGCTCTGTATTCGAAGCGGTACCTACCGCTGATCGAGATCGGCAATTTCGAGGACGACTGGGACAAGCTGGCCGATTGCGACTGGATCGTCGAGGTCGTCGTCGAACGTCTCGACATCAAACAGCAGGTCTTCGCCCGAGTCGACGAGGTCCGCAAACCGGGCAGCATCATCTCCTCCAACACCTCGGGGCTGTCCATCGCCGGCATGTGCGAGGGACGGTCTGATGACTTCCAGCAGCACTTCCTCGTGACCCACTTCTTCAACCCGGTTCGCTATATGCGGCTGCTCGAACTGGTGGCCGGGGAGAAGACCAAACCGGAGATCCTCGATTTCTTCACCGATTTCGGACGCTTCCGCCTCGGCAAGGGCATCGTCTTCGGCAAGGACACCCCCAACTTCATCGGCAACCGCATCGGCACCTTCGGTATGGCCGCGACGATCAACGCGATGGTCGACATGGACTACCAGGTTGACGAGGTCGACGCGATCACCGGCCCCGCCATGGGCCATCCGGGCAGCGCCTCCTTCGGGACCGCCGACCTGGTCGGGATCGACGTCCTGGCCCACGTCACGAACACCATCTACGAGGGATGTCCGGACGACGAGCAGCGCGAGGTCTTCACCGTTCCCGACTTCGTCCAGAAGATGATCGAGGCCGGATCGCTGGGCCGCAAGACCAGGGCCAAGGGCGGCTTCTACCGGATGGAGAAGGACGACAAGGGTCAGAAGACCAAACTGGTCATCGACTGGAAGACCGGCGACTACCGCCCGAAAGAACGGCCGAATATTCCATCGCTCAAGAAAGCGAAGGCGACCCACGACGTGAAACAGCGCGTCTACGACATCGTCTTTGCGGACGACCGAGCCGGTGCGTTCGCATGGCGCTTGATGCGCGACACCCTCGCCTACAGCTCGGTCCGTTTCGGCGAGATCTCCGACTCCATAGTCGACATCGACAACGCCCTTCGCTGGGGCTACAACTGGGATCTCGGTCCATTCGAGACCTGGGACGTGCTCGGGGTCGGCAAGGTCGTCGAGAAGATGAAGGCGGACGGCGTCGAACCCGCGCCGTGGGTCACCGAGATGCTGGAAGCCGGCCACGAGACGTTCTACATCGAATCGGCCGAAGGGCGTGAATACTACGACCCGGCCACCAAAGCCTACCTCAAGGAACCGCGGCCCGAGACCTTCCTCTTCCTCGAAGAGATCAAACGGGACGAGAAGAAAATCGTCTACGGAAACAACAGCGCATCGATGGTGGACCTCGGCGACGGCATCGCCTGCATCGAGTTCCACTCGGCCCTGCAGCCGCGCATGAACCCGATCGACGACAAGATCATGGAGGTCATGTACAAGGGCCTGGAGATCGCTGAAAAGGACTTCCGAGGTCTGGTCATCCACCACCAGGGCGAGAACTTCTCCGCCGGAGCCAACCTCCTGATGGTCCTCGAGGGCATCCATTCCAACCAGTGGCAAGCCATCTCAGACATGATCAGCCGCTTCCAGGGCATGACCAGGAATCTGCTGAAGGCTCGAATCCCGGTCATCACCTCGCCATTCGCCTACACCTTTGGCGGCGGCTGCGAGATCACCATGGGCGGCGACCGCGTTTGTGCTGCGGCCGAAACCTACATGGGGCTGGTCGAAGTGGGCGTCGGCCTGATTCCGGCCGGCGGCGGCTGCTGGGCCATGCTCGAGCGGGTCCTCGAGGGGATCGACGAGCCGGTCTTGTCAAACCTGCCGTTTATCCGCATAGCCTTCGAAAACATCGGCATGGCCAAAGTCGCAACGTCCGGCGAAGAAGCCCGCGACCGGAAATTCCTGCGGCCTTCAGACAAGGTGGAAGTCAATCGCGACCAGCAGCTGTGGACGGCCAAACGAATGGCCATCGCCATGGACGAGGAGGGCTACACACCGCCGCTGCCGAAGAAGCTGAACCTGCCCGGCAAAGAAGGCCTCGCCACCCTGGAGATGATGCTTCACAACATGAAGCTCACCCACTGGATCTCCTCCCACGACGAGAAGATTGCCGGCCATCTCGGTCGGGTTCTCACCGGCGGCGACACAACCATCAACGACCCCGTGGACGAGCAGACGATCCTCGATCTCGAACGAGAGGCCTTCCTCTCGCTGTGCGGCGAACCCAAGACCCAGGACCGCATTTCCTACATGCTGGTCAACAACAAGCCGCTGCGGAACTGAAGGGAGAAATGACAATGAGAGAAGCAGTCATCGTTTCCTGCGCCCGCACGGCCATCGGCAGGGCCAAAAAGGGCAGCCTGCGCGACACCCGACCGGAGTATTTCGCGTCGGAGATGATCAAGGGACTGATCGCGCGAACACCCGGTCTCGAACCCGAGATGGTGAGCGACGTGATGCTCGGATGCGCCATGCCCGAAGGCGAACAGGGCATGAACGTGGCCCGGCTCATCACCCTCGCAGCGGGTTTCCCGACCTCGGTTCCAGCCGCCACCATCAATCGCTTCTGCTGCTCCGGCTCGCAGACCATCGCTCTCGCCGCCGACACGATCCGCTCGGGCAACGCCGACATCGTCATCGCGGGCGGCGTTGAATCCATGTCCATGGTGGCGATGGGCGGCAACAAACCCATCGCCTACCCCGGCCTCATGGAAGTCATGCCCAACGCCTACGCGGCCATGGGCACGACCGCCGAGGTGGTGGCTCGGCGATTCAACATCACCCGCGAAGCTCAGGACGAGTTTGCGGCCAACTCGCACAAAAAGGCCGTCGCGGCCCTCGAGTCCGGAAAATTCGCCGACGAGATCGTACCGCTCGACGTCCGTGTTCGTGAAAACGGAAGCTGGCGCGACATTCACTTCGACACCGATGAAGGCCCGCGCGCCGACACCACCGTCGAGGGTCTGGCCAAGCTCAAGCCCGTCTTCGATCCCATGGGCACCGTGACCGCTGGCAACGCTTCCCAGATCAATGACGGCGCGGCAGCTGTGGTCATCATGGGCAAGGACGTGGCCGACACCCTCGAACTCGAGCCCATCGCCTATGTCCGCCATTGGGCGGTCGCCGGTGTCGATCCCGACATCATGGGCATCGGTCCCACGGCAGCGGTTCCCAAATTGCTCGACCGGACCGGGTTGAAGCTCGACGATATCGACCTCGTCGAGATCAACGAAGCCTTCGCCAGCCAGTCGGTCTACTGCGTCAACGAGCTCGGACTCGACCCCAAAAAGACCAATGTCAACGGCGGCGCAATCGCCACCGGCCACCCGCTCGGCGCAACCGGCGCAGTGCTCACCGTGAAGATCCTCGGCGAGCTCCAGCGCACCGGCGGCAAACGCGGCATCGTCACCATGTGCATCGGCGGCGGGATGGGGTTCGCGTATCTGCTCGAGATGGCCTAGCCACATCCGACCTCGACGCAAAGACCCCCGGGCATCGCGCCGGGGGTCTTTTCATTGTGGATTGGAATTTGGATTAGAATTATGAATTAGGAATTAGAATTTCCCGGCCACCCTCCACGTGTCAGTTCCGCGGGCGGGTGGGGGCCAATTCCAAATTCCAAAATCCAAATTCCTAAAATCAGCTTTTTGGCGAGGCGCTTCTCGATATTGCGCAGCAGCTGCAACGAGATCGACTTGTCCCCGAAGGTCCCGACCTTGATCTTGATCGAGGTGTTCTCGAAATCGACCGCCTCGAGGTTGATCGACACCTTGGTGCCGACCGCCATCCGCGCGGTGATCTTGCCCTTGAGCCGATCCACCGTGCTGTCGACCCCAACCAGCTCGAGATCTTCGAGCGTCGCGTTGGTGGCGGTGACCACCTCCGGCATGGTTCCCGGAAGCGTCGACCTCAGAACACCCTCTGCCTTGCTATAGCTGGCTTCGGTGCCTTCGGGAGTCACTACCGCCGATTTGCAGCCGATCAGGAGTGCAACACACACCATGAGAATTGCTGTTTTCTTCATGGGCAAAATCTACTCCTTCCGGCTATAGAATGTCGAGAGGAGCGCTCCGTCGTTGGCACGTTAGAACGTTAACGTTACACGTTGAATATGAGGCGGGGGTGATGGGCGGTAACGTTCTAACGTGTAACGTTTCAACGTTCAAACGTTTGATCTTCCTGACTCTTGTACCTCGAAGCCAGTGAACTGTAACCTGACCCCAGAGGTGACGAATGGCAGGAACAATCGGTGTACGGCGTGAGACGAAGAGCACCTGGGAGCGGCGCACGCCGGTCACCCCGGATCTGGCGCGTCACCTGGTACAGAGGGGCATCGAGGTCATCGTCCAGCCGTCGTCCCGGCGGGTTTTCCGCGACAATGAGTACGTGCGCGCCGGCGCCACCATGAGTGAAAGCCTGGCCGATGCACCCGTGATTCTCGGTGTCAAGGAGATCCCTCCTGACCTCTTCGAGCCGTCCACTGCGTACGTCTTTTTCTCGCACGTCATCAAGGGCCAGTCCTACAACATGCCGATGCTCGCCAAGATGCTCGAGCTCGGCTGCACCCTCATCGATTACGAGAAGGTCTGCGACGAATCGGGTCGAAGGCTGATCTTCTTCGGCCGATTCGCCGGTTTGGCAGGCATGATCGACTCGCTGTGGGCGCTCGGCCAGCGCCTCCGCCGCGAGGGCTATTCGACCCCGCTGGCGTCGATTGAACCGTCGCACGCCTACGACAGCCTCCTGGACGCAAAGACGGCGATCCGCAAAGCCGGTGAGCGCATCGCCTCCGAGGGTCTTCCGGAGGAGTTGATTCCGTTGACGATCGGCATCGCCGGTTACGGCAACGTCGCGAGCGGCGTGCGCGAAATCCTCGCCGAACTGCCGACCCGCGAAGTGAAGCCCGACAACCTCGAGAGCACCCAGGAAGATCTGTCGCCCCACTGCTTCTACCAGACCACCTTCCGCGAAGAAGATCTGGTCGAGCCTGTGGAAGGCCAATCCTTCGAGCTCCAGGATTATTACGATCACCCCGAACGCTACCGTTCAGTCTTCCACCGGCATCTCCCCCACCTCACCGTGCTCATGAACTGCAACTACTGGGACGAACGCTACCCACGCCTCATCACCAAGGACTTGCTTCGCGCGATGTGGTCGGACGGCGCCGCGCCGCGGCTCCGGGTCATTGGCGATCTCGGCTGTGACGTCGAGGGAGCCATCGAGTGCACCCTCAAGTGCACCGAGCCCGCCGACCCGATCTACGTGTACGAACCGGCGAATGGAACCATCACGTCGGGAGTCGACGGAAACGGCCCTGTCATCCTGGCAGTCGATATTCTTCCCGCCGAGCTACCGAAAGAGGCGTCCGAGGAGTTCTCGGAGACGCTCGCCCACTTCATTCCTGCGCTCGCTCGAGCCGACTACACGGTTCCGTTCGCCGAGCTGGCCCTTCCTCCCGAGCTCAAAGGCGCGGTCATTACGCACCGCGGCGAGCTGACCCCCGACTACGCCTACATCGCGGATTTCCTGCCACCAAAAAAATAGTTGATTTGCTCAAGCAGACACGATACCGTCTTTGACGATCCGCTGAAGCGAAGGCCTGCGCTTTATGCGAATGTGGCCGACGCAAGGCAGAATACAATCTGACGTTGTTGGAAGCTCCGGCTTCCCACGACCAATTTCATATCCCTGATCTTTCCGGGCCGCCAGGCCCGGTTTTTTTATTGTGCGCCGCCACCGGCGGCGCACAATAACCACGGCGTAGCCCCTCCGAGGGGCGAAGCCGGGTCGCTCCCGTGCCCGTCTCCGTCTCCGTCTCCGTACCCGTGCCCGTGCCCGTGCCCGGATGGTTCCCGTACCCGTACCTGATGGGTTCACGACTGAGGAAGTCAGAGTGGCGCTCCGTCCTTCATAGCGCCCTTCTCCCAAAGCGCTTCCCGCAAAGGAGCCACCTTTAGCATTGACCGACCACGGGCGAATCTCGTTTGAGCCTCACCGCCCGGACAATGCAAAAGATGGCACCTCCGGCCAACGCGCCGTTCTCCGATCGCGGTGTGGCGTCCTCTCTCCGGACAATGCGAAACCTGGCACGCTCCGCCGGGGCGCTGTTCTGCACACGATCCAACGCCTGCGGAATTTCAGGGGCACATCGTTTCAACGTTGGAACGTTGCACGTTACACGTTGAATATCAGGCGGGGGTGGTAGGGCGGAAACGTTCGAACGTTCAGACGTTTCAACGTTTAACGTTGGTCGTACTTCTCGAGAATCTCCTTGAAACCGCGGGTGGTCGCGGAGGGGGTCCCAGACGGGGTCGAGGTCCAGAATCGATCAGCATGACAAGTCCGGCTCGGAACCGACATCAGATGCTCAATCCGGTCGAGTGCACCTTCATGATCACCGGCTGGCGTATGAACTTCCGCCAACGCGAACCGCGAGTAGGGAGCCAACAATCGCGTCCTTCGATAGAGGCAACAACTCCTCTGCAGTGCTCTTCGCGGAAGGCGCCCACAGCATCTTCAAGGCGTCCCTAAGGCCAGACCCAGTGGCCGAGTGCGCTCTACGAGGCGACTGCGTTCCGGCCTCCACACCGATCTCAGCGTGCGATTATCTCTTTTCCGCCGTTCAATACGCCATCTCGGCCTTGTCAGAGTCCCCTGAGTTCGGAGCAAGCACCGACACCAGAAGCACCTTTGGGTCGTACCACTCCAAAGGAGCAAACGTCGGGCGCTGAAATTCTGAGGACGCGAAGCGGCAGATCGGATATCGCGATCGAAAGACATCGAATGGAACGACTCATGTAAGAGAACTGGGTGACCGTCTCGGTATGGCCTCCATTGCTCGACAACGTGCTTGAACGATGGTCTCCGCTCTCCGCCCAGAACACATTGGCGAGACTCGAATAGGCGTAACTCCTGATCTGGTGCCAGCTCGACTGCATTTCTTGACGCAATATCTCGCCTCTTCGTAATCGGCGCATGAAAGTCGGGTAGGTACCACACCTCAAGGCAGTAAAGGCCCGAACGGGGATCGAGTCGTGTGGCACTTTCGATGCTTCGCGCAGTCCAGCTTCCCATCGCCCTTGACGCCGAATATCACCAAGCCAATGCATAAAATACATCTGGATCGCTTGGCAGACCGCTTCGCAGCTTCAAACTCGCTGAGCGCCGTCATCATAATCACGGAGGCCGAAGAAGTAGATACGAGCCACTGGCGAGCATGCACCTCGCGGCAGGTGGGGGTCCTGCAAACTCAAAGCTGTTTCGACCGCATTCTCGGCCATCTTCAAGTCTCTCGTTTGACGCGAACGGTACTCGACAGTGATATCTGAAGGTGGGCCTCGCGAGAGTCGCACGTACGCGAACGTAAACGCCGGATCCAATTCAACTGCTCGTCCGAAAAGATCTCGACTGCAGGACTCAAGGCTCGCTGCATCAATCCCGGCTGAAACGGTACTCGATCGCTTTCAAGATAAGCGTGGTAGGCTTCCATGTTTTCCGTCGGTTTGGCCTCAACAGCGTAGCTGCTCGCGCTTCATGGACGAGTCACTTCCAGTGGCTAGAGCATCACCTGCTTCGGCAATACTCGGTCTGCAGCGTAAAGATGTCCTCGAGCACCCGGTCATATCTGCTCGCTCCAGAGGTGGCTGTCGTCGGAGACACGGATGAGCTGGGGTGTGATCCGGACGCGGCCGTGGCCGCCACCGGAGCGATCCCAGCGGATGGTGCCCTCGAGGACATAGCCCACGTCGAGCTCGTCGCCGATCTGCTTGAGCGGCAGGTTCTTGTCCTTGTAGTACATGGCGCTGGTGCGGGAGATGACCTGCAGGCCGCTGACCGCGGCGAGCCGGCTGATGAGCTCTTCGGTGATGCCGTCGGCGAAGTACTCGTCCTCGGGTGAACCGAGGTTTTCGAAGGGCAGGACGACGATGCGCGGCATCGATGCCTCAACCACTCTTCGACCGTCCGCTCGAAGAGCCCTGCGGGGGCAGGACACAAGACCAGCGCCATGACCGCGGCAATTGCGACCGCCAGAATGTGCGGCCACCGTTTCTCGACAAACGACTTCTCTTGCGCGTGTCTGATCGACCGCACCCAGCGTCAGCGCCAGGTCGTGCGCCGAGCTGAAGCGATCCTCGGGGCGTTTTTCGAGGCATTTCGAGATCACGACTGCTCGAGTGACGGAGACACACCGGCAATTGGCTCGGGATCTTCCTTCAGGATCGCGGCCGCTGTCTCGTGCCCCGTTGCACCTGCAGAACGGCCTGACACCCGCGATCATCTCGTAGAGCATCACGCCCAGGGCGAAGATGTCCGAGCGGTGATCCGCCGACTTGCCCTGCACCTGCTCCGGCGCCATGTACGGCACCGTGCCGAGCAGGCCACCCGCCGCAGTCTCGAGCGTCTCGGTCGGCGTCTCGGTCGAGAGGTCGGCGTCCGGCAGCCTCAACTTCGCCAACCCGAAGTCGAGGATCTTGATCCGTCCGTCCTTCGTCAGAAACACGTTCTCCGGCTTGAGGTCGCGATGGATGATCCCCTTCTCGTGCGCCGCCGCGAGTCCGTCGGCAATCGAACTTGCATACTCAACCGCCTTGCCCGTCGTCAACCTCTCAGACGAGATCACATCCCTGAGTGACTCGCCTTCGAGTAACTCCATGACGAGGAATGTCACGCCCGCATCCGAGCCCGCGTCCGCGTCCGTGCCCGACTTGACCGTTTCAAATCCGAAGACAGTTGCGATGTTCGGATGGTTCAGAGCGGCCAACGCCTTCGCCTCCCGCTCGAATCGCTTCAACCGCTCCGGATCCCCCGCCACCTCCTCGGGCAGCACCTTGATCGCAACGTCCCGATCGAGCCGCTCGTCCCGCGCCCGATACACCTCCCCCATCCCGCCCTTGCCGATGAGCTCGACGATGCGGTAATGGCCGAGGATGGTCCCAGTGAGGCCGCTCATTGTTCTGATTCCGCTGGGCACATGGTAACCAACTCAAGTCGTTCGAACGTTGCACGTTGAACGTTGAGTATCAGGCGGGGGTAGTGGGGCGGAAACGTTCGAACGTTCAAACGTTTAAACGTTTAAACGTTTAACGTTGGTCGTACTTCTCGAGGATCTCCTGAAACCGCGGGTCGTCGCGGAGGGGGTCCCAGGCTCGGTCGATGCGAAGCCGGCCAACCGACAAGTCACACGGGATCGACAACAGCTCGTCGATCAAGTCCAGCGCCTTATCGGTTTCGCCGACTTGGGTGTAGATCTTGGCAAGCTCGATGGAGAGGTTGGGTCCGACGAGCGCGTCCTTCGAGGTCGGCATCACCTCCACCGCGTGCTCGCCGACGCGAACGGCCTCCTCCTTCCTATCGAGGAACGCAAAGGCGTGGCCGAGAGCAGAGTAGAGGCAAAGTCGTACGGCCTGGCCCCTATTTCGCCCTCGAGCAGGTCGACGGCCGACGCGCAGGCCGCTTCGGCCCGTTTCCACTCACTCATCTCGGAGAAGCAAATGCACTCCAGCAGTTTCCTTGGTAGATACCAATAATCAAAAGAAAATGCATCGATCGAAAACTCCTGCAGCCGCGCCAGCGCCGACTCCGGCTTCCGGTCGTACAGATCAAGCAACAGCGAGTCATACAGTATGCGAGGCGAGTCCGGGCTCGGCGCCGACTCTAGCAGGCGCCGCGCACGGTCGGTCGCGCCGTCCCACAGGACGTAGTTGAGGGCCCCGATGTAGTAAGGGTCAGGCAGATCGGGAGCGATGGCGATGGCGTGCCGGATTTCCTCCTCCGACATCACATAATCGCGAAGCAGCCGGTAGGTCAGCGAAGCCTGCAACGCGACCAGATACCCCCGAGGATCGACTGTCTCCCATTTTTCAAGCGCCGCCAGCGCCTCATCCCATCGTCCCTGACGGCGCAAGACGCAAAAAATGCCGTAAAGAAGATCGGCATCGTTGGGCAGCGCTTTCTCGGCGATCGCAAACTCCTCGAGGGCGCGGTCGTAGTCGCGGAATCCCGAAGTAGTAATACCAACCATTTGCTCGATAACCCTCTGGCAATCCGGGCTGCAACGCCATCGCCCGCTCCACCGACGCTCCCGCCTTTTCAAGTCGTTCTGCCGTGAAGTCGTACCTGTAGTGGTAGATTTTGGAGTTCGCCTCGGAGAGCACCGCGTAGGCCAGCGCGAACCCGGGTCCAGCGCGACGGAGCGCTCGAGCAACTCGACCCCAAGCCGTAAGGACCGATCCTGTCGGCCGGTCAAGTAGTACTGATAACCGAGGAGGTATGCCTGGTACGCCTCCATGTTGTCAGTGGGGCGCGCCTTGATCGCACGCCGCTCGGACTCGAGCAGGGTCGCTTGGAGTTGCGCAAGGACCTTCTCTGCGATGTCGGTTTGAACCGAGAATATGTCCTCCAGCACCCGGTCGTAGCGATCGCTCCACAGGTGCGTGTCGTCGGCGACCCGGATCAGCTGCGGCGTGATACGTACCCGGCCGTGGCCCTCGCCGCTCGCGGTCCCAGCGGATCGTGCCCTCGAGGACGTAGCCGACATCCAGCTCCTCGCCGATCTGCTGGAGCGGCTTGTTCGGTGCCCTTGTAGTGCATGGCGCTGGTGCGGGAGATGACCTCGAGGCCACTGACCGCGGCCAGCCGGCTGATGATCTCCTCGGTGATGCCGTCGGCGAAGTACTCGTCCTCGGGCGAGCCGAGATTCTCGAACGGCAGGACGACGATCGCGGCATCGCGTTCCTCGGCGGGCTGTTCGGCCAGTCGCTGGAACAGACGAGCCACCGGGGCAGACCCCGACCAGTAGCCGACGACCACGGACAATCCCGACAGCCAGGAGGTGCGGCGACTGTTTCTCGACAAGACCAGCCTCGATCGTTCGCGACGGCCGACCAACAGCACCCAGTGTCGAGCGCAAATCGGGCGCCGATCTGGAATCGTCCTCGGGTCTTTTCTCGAGGCAAGTCGAGACTCCACACTCAGCGAGGGCCCCTCGCACAGGGCCGTGGATCGGGACGGGCGCCTCGTTCAAACGAGGCGCTGTCACGTGCGCCGGTCGCACGCCGAATGCGGCCGGCTCCCCGTCGACCATCTCGTACAGCACGGTACCCGGGGCGAAGATGTCCGTCCGGTCGTCCACGTGGCTGCCCCGCACCTGCTCCGGCGCCATGTAGGGCAAGCGTGCCGAGCAGCGCCGCCGCCGGGTCAAGGGTCTCGGTCGGCTCTCGGTCGTCATCCCGTCGCGCGCAGGAGCTTCGCCAGACCGAAATCGAGGATCTTCAACCGACCCTCCTCCGTCACAACACGTTTTCGGGTTTGAGGTCGCGGTGAATGATCCCCTTCTCGTGTGCCGCCGCGAGTCCGTCGGCAATCGACTTCGCGTACTCAACCGCCTTACCGGTCGTCAGACCTCTCAGACGAAATGACCTCCCGAGTGACTCGCCTTCGAGTAACTCCATGACGAGGAATGTCACAGCCCGCATCCGAGTCCGCGTCCCGTCCGTGCCCGACTTGACCGTTTCAAATCCGAAGACAGTCGCGATGTTCGGATGGTTCAGAGCGGCAAGCGCCTTCGCCTCCCGCTCGAATCGCCGCAACCGCTCCGGATCCCCCGCCATCTCCTCCGGCAGCACTTTGATCGCGACGTCCCGATCGAGCCGCTCGTCGTGGGCGCGGTAAACCTCCCCCATCCCGCCCTTGCCGATCAACTCGACGATGCGGTAGTGGCCGAGCACGCGACCGATCAGTTCTGCCATTTCGCTGAATCCGTTGCGCCCATGGTAACTCAACCCAAGTCGTTTAAACGTTGGAACGTTGCACGTTAGAACGTTGAGTATCTCGCGGGGGTGGGCGGGTGGAACGTTGAACGTTCAACGTTCTAACGCCCTACAGTCCGACCTCCTCCAGCAACGCATCGATCCGCGGGTCGCCGGGGTGATAGGCGGGCGACATCAGCCGGTGAAAAGCCAGCCAGGCGTCCAGGTTTCGAACCGCCTCCCGAAGCTGGTCGAGGGCCTCGTCGGCCTCACCACGGGAGAGGTGGATCCAGGCCAGAAACGTCGACGGCACGTACGTGGCGTCTGCTCGCTTGCGGAGCAATTCGAAGAGGTCGTCGCCACGGGTCGTATCGCCCTGCACATAGCTGATGCAGGCAAGCTGGGTCATCGCGTTGGAGCTCCCGCCCGAAAGCTCGACCGCCTGTTCGCCTTCCCTTTTCGCCTCGTCGAGCCTCCCGTCGAGACCGTACTGGACGCTCAGGAAATGACGCGGCATCCAGTGCAATGGGTGCGTCGCCACTGCTGCTTCGAGCCCGGCAAGCCCCTCGTCGTGCAGCCCTGCCATCGCCATCCACGAGTAGGTCCAGGCGTTCCAGGTCGGCGACAACGGTTCGAGCCGCTGGGCGAGGCGAATCTGCTCGATCGCCTCGGCGTTCCTCCCCAGCACCAGGAGCTGGGCAGCAAATTGTCCGTGAACCGCGGCGATGTTCGGACCGAGGGCCAGGGCTTTGCGGTGGTTTTCTTCCGACAGGTCGAATTTGTGTTCGAAGAACTGTACGTTGGCCCGGAACGCGTGCGCCTCGGGGAGCGTGTCGTCGAGCTGGAGTGCCTTCTCCCCGAGCGGCAACGCCACGGCCAACGCCTGTTCCGGCGACAGCTCCGCCCAGTAGCTCTGGGACAAATACGTGACCGCGAGACCGATATAGGGGGCCGCAAACTCGGGATCGATCCTGATCGCCTCCTCGAAATACTCGCGGCTCTTCTGGTAGCTCTCTTTGGTCAGCTGGTTCCAGTGGTACCAGGCCTTCAAGTACGTCTCGTAGGCTTCCAGGTTGTCGGTCGGACGACGGACGACGGCCGCCCTTTCCCGACCCAGGAGTCTGACCTCGAGGTTTTCGACCACCGCCAACGCAATCTGGTCCTGGATCTCGAAGACGTCCTCGAGGCGCCGGTCGAAGCGTTCCGACCACAGGTGAGAACCGTCCCGCACATCGATGAGCTGGGCCGTGATGCGCAATCGCTCACCGGCCTTGCGCACACTCCCCTCGACGACCGTCGAGACGTCGAGCGCACCGCCGATCTCCCGAATATCCTCGTTCTTGCCTTTAAATGCGAAGGCCGAGGTGCGCGCCACCACCCGCAGGCCCTGCACCTGCGCCAGGGCATTGATGATCTCCTCCGCCATGCCGTCGCAGAAGTACTCCTGCTCGGGATTCGCCGACAGGTTGACGAACGGCAACACTGCAACCGACGGGCGATCGTCCGCGACCGGGTCGACGACCTTGGCGGGGCGTAAGGCCCCGGTGGGCACGGTGCCCAGGGCGAAGCCGAGATCGCGGGCCGACTGAAAGCGTTGTTCGGGTCCCTTCTCCAAGCACCGCGCCACGATCCCGAGAGCTCCGCCGAAACGCCAGGCGCGCACTCGGCAGAGCGGCTGGGGATGCTCGGTCAGAATCGCGGAGACCAGGTCCGCCCCTGTCGCCCCGGCGAAGGCCCGCTGCCCGGCAATCAACTCGAAGAGCATGCAGCCGAGCGCGAAAATGTCGGTCCGGTGATCGACCTGCTCTCCCCTCACCTGCTCGGGTGACATATAACCCGCCGTACCCAGCACGATGCCCGCAGCCGTGGCCATCGTGGCCGTCTGCATCTCGCCTTGCGGGTCATCCTCTGCATCACGCGGATGGTCTTCGCCAATCCGAAATCGAGGATCTTGATCCGGCCGTCTTTCGTCAGGAACACATTCTCCGGCTTCAGATCACGGTGGACGATTCCCTTGTCGTGCGCCGCCGCCAGCCCTCGGCGATGGCCTTCCCGTACTCCACCGCCTTGCCGGCTGTCAGCCTGCCCGACAGATCACCTCCCGGAGCGACTCGCCCTCGAGCAACTCCATGACAAGGAGGGACCTGGGGCTTGGGGCTTGAGGCTTGAGGCTCGAACCCGTCGGCCCGTCTCCGTCTCCGTGCCCGATTCGACCGTTTCAAACCCGTACACCGTCGCGATATTCGGATGATTCAACGCCGCCAGCGCCTTCGCCTCCCGCTCGAACCGCTTAACCGCTCCGGATCCGCCGCCACCTCCTCCGGCAGCACCTTGATCGCCACATCCCGATCCAGCCGCTCATCGCGCGCCCGGTAGACCTCCCCCATCCCGCCCTTGCCGATCAGTTCGACGATGCGGTAGTGGCCGAGTGACGTCCCTGTGAGGTCCGACATTGTTTGAATCCGCTGGCCATATGGTAACCCAAATCAAATCGTTTGAACGTTTGAACGTTGCACGTTTCACGTTGAGTATCGGGCGAGGGTGGTGGGGTGGAAACGTTCAACATTCTAACGTTTAACCTTTGAACGTCGCACGTTTCACGTTGAGTATCGGGCGAGGGTGGTGGGGTGGAAACGTTCAACATTCTAACGTTTAACCTTTGAACGTCGCACGGTTGACGTCGCCCGCAGTACAGCGCGCTCGGCGGAGCGTGCCAGTTTTCGCATTGTCCGGGGAGGCGTTCTCAAATGAGGTATCGGCCGGGTCGGTCAATGCGAAAGCTGGCAACTCTCGGGAAGCGCATTGGTAGAACAGCGCGTTGATCGGGCGTGCCGTCCTTGACGATTTTGGGAGTCAACGCAACCACGTCGTGAGGGCTTCAGGTCCATAAGATCGTCAAGGGGGGCAACCACGCGGTTCAGCGATCGGAGGAGAGCCCGTCGAAGAAGTGAGCGCGGTACCGGGGTGGTATCGGGAACGGGAACGGGATCGGAGGATTACTCCTGATACCATCAGAGCGAGGAGGCGGGAATGAAGGTGATCGACAGATTACGGCGTTGGGAAGGCATCGTCTTCGGCTTCATGATCGGGGTCGTGGCGACTTTTGTCGGATCGATGGCCTACAACGAGATCAATGGCTTCCTCCATGTCTCGCACTGGAAGCGCAGCCTCCACAACCAGCAACTCGATGAAATCGCGTCACTCATGGAGGAGGAGCTGGAAGTCGCGACGGCCGCGATGGAGGACGGCATACCCCTCGAGCTCAGCACCTACCTCGCGACCCAGTACATGGCGAAGCTCTATGCCCACCAGATGGACTATTCCATGAGTCTCCTCAGGAACGACCAGATCACCGAGTTCAACGCTTTGCGCCGGAACACACCATTCCTCACCCTCAATCTCTCACAGAGAAACTTCAGCGGCCTGGATCTCCGGTCTACTGATTTCACCGGCGCCGAGCTGACCGGGGCGAAGTTCGCGGGCTGCAACCTCGAAGGCGCCAGCTTCTGGCTCGCCGAGATGCCGAGGGTCGACCTCACCGACGCCAACATCACCAGGACCTCATTTGCCGAAGCCATCCTCTCGAGCGCCATCCTCACCAGGATTCACGGCGACGAAGCCGGCTTCGAGAAAGCCGTTCTGGTGGACGCGTCGATGACTCAACTCGACAACCTCAAAATGGCGAACTTCGCCGCTGCCGAACTCGCCCAGGCCAACCTCTTCGACTCGAGCTTTCCAGAGGCCCGGTTCGACCGCGCCGATTTCACCCTGGCCTCGGCGGTAGGCTCTGATTTCGGCGAGGTGGAGAGCATGAATGACGTCAACCTGACGGGCGCCAATCTCACCGGAGCACGGATCGAAGCGGGCAAAGTGCGAACGGGCATGGTTCGTCAACGCCGACGGCCTCTCGTCCAACACGCCAATGACCTGCGCCGGTTCGGCGGCGTTGCACGTCCGGAAGAGGTCCTGCAGAAGGTCGACCCCCGGATCGTTGCCGGTTTCAGAGCTCAGATCGAAGAGGATGAATCGATCCGCGCGGAGGATCGGGAGGCGGTACTGCTGAACATGCTGCAGGAGTACTACCTGCAGTGAGCTGGAAGTAGAGCAACGACATGCGGTACGAGGGAACGGTCTACAGGCCGCCGAGCGAAGCGGGCTCGCTGATCATCCAGGCGACCATCGGCTGTCCCCACAACCGGTGTGCGTTCTGCGCCATGTACTCGGATCAAGAGCTTTCGCGCCCGGCCCACCGCAGAGGTCATCGAAGATCTCGATGCGGCGCTCGCCACGTTCGGACCCGACGTGCGCACGATCTTCCTCGCCGACGGCAACACGGCGGCTCTCTCGACCAACCGCCTCGTGTCCATCGGGGAGGCGGCGCGTCGGAGCGATTTCCACAGCTCGAGCGGATCACCGTTTACGGATCAGCGAAGTTCCTCGTCAAAAAGAGCCGTGAAGAATGGCAGCGCGATCGCAGATGCTGGAATCACCCGGATCCACTCCGGCCTCGAATCGGGCGACCCGGTCACTCTCGAGCCATCGCAAGGGGGTCACTCCGGAGCGAAGCGGTCGCGTCCTTCAACCACGTCAAGGCGGCCGGGATCGAGCTCTCGGTCTACCTCATGGTGGGCGTCGCAGGCATCGAGCGCTGGAAGGAGCACGCAGAGGGCAGCGCCGCGGTGCTCAACGCGGCCCCCCCCGACTTCATCCGCCTGCGGACATTCGTACCGGCCCTCGGGTACCGACTGGTACGAACGATGGGAACACGGCGACCTGACGCTCCTGAGTGCGCACGAGGCGTTGAGCGAGACCCGCCTCCTGGTGGAAAGCCTCGAAGGGCCGACGACCCTTCTTTCTGACCACATCTCCAACTTCCTCGACGTGCGCGGCCGCATCCCGGAGGACAAGGACCTCATGCTCGAGCACATAGACCACGCTCTGGAACAGCCGCTGGAGTGGTTTCGCCCACCGACCGAGAAATTCGTGGGGATGATGCTGTAGGAGAATTCTGAATTCGGAATTCGGAATTCGGAATGCCCACCCACCCGCCCAAGGAAAACCACAGGAGGCACAGAGGACACAGAGGCGGCACACAGAGGCCGCCCACCCCATCACAACCACGAAAACACAAAGACACGAAGAAATCACAAAGCCCACCCTCCCACCCAGATTGCCCGCAGATGACGCAGATTGACGCAGATATCTATCGCAGCCTGACGCCGTGGCGAGGTCCCGGCCGTCGAACGGCCGGGGACCATTGGGTTGGAACATCGCAACGAGCGTTAACGTTCGTTTCGATGTTCCAACCCAACGGCCTGCGCTTCAGAAGCGCAGGCCTCGCCTGTTCTCTTTTCAAATAGAAAGAAGTCAGGGGTCCGTGCCACTCTCAAAAAGCAATGGCGCACGGCAGAACCGACGCGCCCTCGGTGCGTCGGTCGGTGGGAAGGTCGGCTGGGACGAACGCTCGCGTTCGGCTCAGACGAACTTCTCACCGGCGGCTGGCGACCCGGTCGCCAGCCGTTCTGCCGGACGGTCTTGGCAATCGTCTGCGCATCGGCACTCACCCCTTTTTGCGTCTTTGCGCGGGCGGTTGGGCGGGTGGCTCTGCGTTTCTTCTCGGGCGGGTGGGCGGCCTTCGTGTCTTTGTGTCTTCGTGGTTGCGACGGGGTGGATGGGTGGGCTCCGTGTTCTCTCTGTGTCCTCTGTGCCTCTGTGGTTATTGGGCGGGCGGATGGTATCTGCGTCAATCTGCGGTTCCTCCTGGGTGGGCGGGCGGAAATTCCGAATTCCGAATTCCGAATTCCTAATTGGGTGGGTGGGTGGTAACCACCGTGGTACCTTCTACACTGAGCGCAACACAACGCCGAGGGGGCAGCCATGACACAGGTATTCAAGACACGAGTCACCGAGGCGCTCGGCATCGAGCACCCGATCATCCAGGGCGGCATGATGTGGGTGTCGCAACCGGGGCTGGTGGCCGCGGTTTCGAATGCGGGCGGCCTTGGCGTGCTCACCGCCCTGACCTTCGAAACCCCGGCCGGTCTCGTGCAGGCAATCGCGCAGACGCGCTCCCTGACCGACCGTCCATTCGGCGTCAACCTGACCCTTTTGCCGACGCTGGCGCCGAAGAACTACGACGGTTTCGTCGACGCCATCATCGACCAGGGTATCGGCGTGGTCGAGACGGCGGGCCGGAACCCGCAACAGTTCGTAAAACGGCTGCGCGACCCACGACATCCCGGTCATCCACAAGTGCACGTCGGTGAAGCACGCACGCAAGGCCGAGGCCATCGGCTGCAGCTTCGTCAGCATCGACGGCTGCGAGTGCGCCGGTCACCCGGGCGAAGAGGACGTGACCTCGCTCGTGCTCATCCCGCGCGACCGTCGACGCGATCGGCATCCCGGTCATCGCGTCGGGAGGCTTCGCCGACGGACGCGGTCTGGTTGCGGCCCTTGCTCTCGGCGCCGACGCCATCAACATGGGCACCCGATTCATGGCCACGGCCGAGTCGCCGGTGCACGAGAACATCAAGCAGTGGTTCGTCGAGCTCGGAGAGAACGAGACGATGTACGTCATGCGCTCACTGCGCAACACCGAGCGCGTCATCCGCAACGAGCACGCCCTCAAGGTGGCGCAGATGGAGGCCGACGGCGCAGGCATCGAGCAGCTCGCACCGCTGCTCAGCGGCAAGAACGGGCTGCGCATGCTGAAAGAGGGTCTCACCGACGGCGGACTGATGACCGCCGGCCAATGCGTCGGCCTCGTCGACGACGTACCCACCGTCGCCGAGCTGATCGACACCATCATCGGCGAGGCGCACCAGATCGTCAGCGCCCGTCTCGCAGGAATGACCGACCAGTAATGGGTGAAGCAACACCCAATTTGGGATCTCGCATACCGCCCGGCGGGAGCGACGATCCGGACCAGATCCTCGACATTTTTCTCGGGTGGGTGGCGGACGCGGACTGGAGCTCTACCCGGCCCAGGAGGAAGCGATCCTGGAGCTCATGGCCGACCGGCACGTGATCCTCGACACCCCAACCGGATCCGGGAAATCCCTGGTGGCCCTAGGCCTGCAGTTCAGGGCTGTTGCGAAGGCCGGCAGAGCTTCTACACCAGTCCCATAAAAGCCCTGGCGAGCGAGAAGTTTTTTGCGCTCTGCTCTGACTTCGGCCCGGAGAATGTGGGGATGCTCACCGGCGACGCCAGCATCAACCCCAGAGCCTCGGTGATCTGCTGCACGGCCGAGGTGCTGGCCGAATCTGTCCTTGCGCCAGGGCGAGGACGCTGGATGCCCCGTACGTGATCATGGACGAGTTCCACTACTACGCCGACCCCGACCGGGGCAGGGCATGGCAGGTTCCGCTGATCACGCTTCCCACCACCCAATTCCTGCTGATGTCGGCCACGCTTGGCGACATGAGCGGAATCATCGGTCAGGTGGAACAGCGAAGCGGTCGCAAGGCGGCCCTGGTCCACTCCGACGATCGTCCGGTCCCTCTACGAACCACTGACCGAACGGGAGGAGGAGATCCTTCTTACGGTGGCTCGCGGACATACGAACGCCGAGATCGCAGACGAGCTCTACATCAGCATCAGCACGGTCAAGACACATGTTGCGAGCCTCCTCACCAAGGTCGAAGCGCGCAACCGCGTCGAGCTGGCCATATGGGCCCACGAAACAGGTCGAGCAATTTGAAGGCTCCCAGCTGACAATAGGAGGACATCGTGGAAGTCACCCTCGCTACTTGGATTATCGCGATCGTTGGCCTGCTGCTCATGGTGATTCTCGGCGGAGTCGAGCTGGTAGCGCTGCTTCGACCGCACAGCGAGTGGACTATCGACAACGTATACGGCGGGAGCCCCGACGGCACCGATCCCCGTGCCTACTTTGCTTTCAACCAGGGCCTGGCATGGGCGGATGTGATCTTCTGGGCGCCCCTACAGATTGCGGGAAGCATCGGCATGCTCTTCGGGCAACGCTGGGGGTTTCTCCTCGCCCTGATGGCGTCGGTCCCGTTCTGGTACACGGCGATCCCGATCTTCGTGTGGGACCGCGATATGGGCTTCCGCAAGAACACCTTGACCTACTGGGTCGTGATTTGGGGCATGTTCCCCGCCTTTGGGGTTGTCGCCGGGGTGTATTGCCTCGTCCGACTTCTCGAATAGAAGTCCCGAGTGAACGGAGCCCGCGATGCGTACGCAAATGATGATCATGCTGATTGTTGTGGCGGTGATGGCCCTCGGGGTTGGTGTGGCTGTCGCTCTGGTGTGGTGGCTGGGCTGGATCCCTGGCCTGGCAGTGGGACTGGGTCTACTGGGAGCCATCGTCGCCGTGTACCTGTGGCTACTCAAACCGTGGCACATGCGGTGGGGCGCCACCGACGAAGAGGCGCATCGGCGATGCCAGGCGATGACCTGATCGCGGGGGCCGGGCCAGGCAACACGGGCGATCACGATCCGGGCTGCCCCGGAGAACGTCTGGCCGTGGTTGGTACAGCTCGGATACGGCAAGGCAGGCTGGTACAGCTACGACTGGATCGACAACGACTTCAAGCCGAGCGCCAACCAAATCCTGCCGGAGTTCCAGACTCTCGACATAGGCGAGAAGATCCTGATGATGCCGACGATGGGGTTGTGGTGAATCAGGTCGACGAGCCCAACTCGATCGTCAGTGTGCTGGAGGACGGCTCGACCAGCTGGTGCCTTGGCCTCTTCCCCACCAATGAAGGGTCCACCCGCCTGGTAAGCCGCTGGCGACCCAAGTTCGACTTGACCCCTGCCACCTTCTTCTTAACGATGCTGTCCGAACCGGGCACCTTCATCATGGAACAGAAGATGCTGAGGACCATCCGAAACCGAGCCGAAATGGGAGCAGCGCCATGACCTCACAGCATCCACGCTCATTGAGACCGGCGAGCCGCACGTAGCTCTGGCACAGTCGATCGATGGCTTGGCGATCCCCATCGTCGTAGGCCGGGACAGACAGCGGTAGGAAGCTCACATCGGCGGTGCTCACCGGGTCGACCAACCGTGGTGACAAACAGTCGAAGATCTCGCCAACCCCGACACCCCTTCTTCTTGGGCTTTTCGGCTCTCGGAGCATCCGCAGAACACCCGTGAGAGCCGATCGAGCTACCGCGTCCGCATGCAATGGCTGTAGTACGTCATCTGGCGCACTACCGTGCAGTCCATGACCGGCCACAAAATGTCACTTTGGTACTCACTACTAGCTGTCGTACTCATGGCTGCAGCCTGCAGCGGAGGTAGCGACGGCGAAGAACCCGATGGTGTTCTCTCGCTTCAGGAAGAACAAGGCGAAGGCGTTACGACCACTACGCGGCTGGAAGCCGACGAAGCGGTTCTCGAGGTCACACGCTGTATGCGCGATCACGGCCTGGATGTGCCGGACATTGGTGTGACTGCTGATGGCCAACTAGATCTGCGGCCCGAGGACCTCGTCGGTATCGACCTCGAAGACGAGGAGTTCCAGACGGCCTTCACTAGTTGCATCGCCGTATTCCAGTTGTCCGGCGGATTTGACGTCTCGCTCGACCCGGAACTCGAAGCGCTCTTTCAAGATCAACTGCAGGAATTCTCACAATGCATGAGAGACAATGGCGTCGTTGACTTCCCCGACCCGCAGACGGCAGCGGCACGCCGTATCCGCTTTCTGCTTTCCTCGGCTTCGGCGACCCAACATTCGAAGCGGCGCTGGAAACCTGCCGTCAGACTGTCTCCTTTGCGGGATTTGCGGGCTGATGCAACACGCTACCGGCTTGATCATTGCTGTGGTGATTCTGTTCGTTGTCGGTGTCGGCGGGTGGTGGGCGCTGGACAGGTTTTCCGACGACGAACAGGTCTCGGTAACCGACGAGGAAGTGGAACTCATCTCCGTCGAAGTGATACGTACCGATCTTGTCGATACTGAGACGCTCGCCGGGACGCTCCGCTATGCGGATCCCGGTGTTCTCAACGCGGGACTGCCCGGAATCATCACAGACCTCCCAGAGCCGGGCGCCACACTGCAACGGGGGGATGTTGCTTTCGAGATAGACGGGCTACCGGTGATCGTGATGTGGGGTGACAAGCCGGCATGGCGCAGCCTGAGCGAGTCCTCCACTGATGGCGTAGACGTGCGCCAACTGGAAACGAACCTTGTGCTCTTTGGCTATCAGGACGATGACCTGGTAATCGACAACGAATTCACCGAAGTCACCACCCGGCTCGTTGAGGAATGGCAAGTGGACCTCGGTCTCGAGGAAACCGGCGTGGTTGAGCTTGGCAGGGTTCTCTTTGTTCCAACGGAAGTCCGCGTTGCCGACCTCCTCGCCAACCTTGGAGATCCGATTGCTCCCGGCATTCCGACACTGGCTACCTCGGCCTCCCGGCAAGAGGTGCAGCTCTGGCTCGATGCCGATCGTCAAGATCTCGTCGAGGCCGGCGATGCCGTGGGACTCGAGCTACCCGATGAATCGACGACAACAGGCACCGTGAGCGAAGTATCCGATGTGGTGACCACGGTGGGAGCCGGTCCCGAGGCACGGCGTGTCTTCGAGGTGACGATCCGCCTTGATGACATAAGTGCGGCGAGTGGTCTCGACGAAGCCCCGGTTGATATCGAAGTGGTCTCCGAGGAAGCAAGCAATGTCCTGGTGGTCCCGGTCAATGCTTTGCTGGCTCTTGCCGAAGGGGGTTACGCCGTTGAGGTTGCGGAATCGGCAGGCTCGAGCCGGTTCGTCAGGGTCGAAATAGGCAAGTTTGCCGATGGCGTGGTAGCCATAACTGGCGACGTCAGCGAGGGCGACCGCGTTCTCGTTCCCCGGTGAGCGAGAGCCGGGATATGCCAACCGTCCTCGAACTAGACGATGTCGACAAGGTCTATCCGGGCCCACCACCCGTAGCTGCCCTCGATGG
>CAVYKX010000023.1:0-43161 GCA_963769215.1 Candidatus Sulfomarinibacteraceae bacterium
GTCCACCGACGGGGGTACGGCCCGCCGGCTGACCGCCCACCCGGGCCAGGAAATCTTCGGCCGTTTCTCGCCGGACGGGAAATGGGTCGCATTCACCGGACAGTACGACGGTGATGAACAGGTCTACGTTGTGCCGACCGCTGGCGGTGAGCCGACCCGGCTCACGTGGTACCCGGCGGTGGGCCGCTGCCGCCACGCTGGGGTTACGACCAACAGGTTTACGGCTGGACGCCGGATGGCGAGAAGGTCCTCTTCCGCTCGCTCCGCGACACCAACGGCGCGGTGGAGACCAAGCTCTACACGGTGCCGCGCACCGGCGGGCTCCCGCAGGCGCTGCCGATGCCCAACTCCGGCGCCGCCGATTTTTCGCCCGACGGATCGAAGATGGTCTACTCGCCGCTCTTCCGCGACTTCCGCCACTGGAAGCGCTACCAGGGAGGGTGGGCTCAGGATCTGTACATCTTCGACCTCGCGAACTACGACGTCGAGCCCGTGTCGCACACGGTTCGCACCGAGCGCGATCCGATGTGGATCGGCGACAAGATCTACTTCGCCTCCGACCGCGATGATCGCCTCAATCTCTACAGCTTCGACCCGAATGGTGGAGCTGTCGAACAGCTCACCAGCTCCGATTTGTGGGATGTTCGCTGGCCGAGCACGGATAACGAGAGCCGGATCGTCTATGAACTCGACGGTCAGCTCCACATTCTCGACGTCACCAACGGAGCCGACCAGGCCATCGTCGTGACGGTCCCGGATGACGGTCTGTGGAAGAGGCCGCGCCGTATTTCGGTCGCCGGCAATATCTCGGCTTTCGATGTCTCGCCGAAGGGTGAGCGTGCGGTCCTGGCCGCCCGCGGAGAAGTCTTCACGGTGCCGGTCGAGAAGGGCCCGACCCGAAACCTCACCCGGAGTTCGGGTGCGAATGATCGCTCAGCGACCTGGTCGCCCGATGGCAAAAACATCGCCTACATCTCCGACGCCAGCGGCGAAGACGAGATCTGGATCGTCGACCAGGCCGGCAAGGGCGAGGCCAAGAAGATCAGCAGCGGCCACGAAGCGCAGCTCCGTAACCCGCTGTGGTCGCCGGACAGCTCCCGCATCGCCTTCTCGGACAAGGACGGCAAGCTCTTCGTGGTGACGGTGGCCGACGGCGCCGAGGTCGAAGTGGCGGATGACATCTTCGGAGCTCTTTTCGATTACCAGTGGGCGCCCGACAGCGGGCACCTGGCCTTCAGCCTCAACAACGAGGCCGGGATGTCGCGGGTCTTCATCTGGAGCGTGTCGGGCGGCGAGCCGCGCCAGGTCACCTCGGACCTCTTCGACTCGTATACGCCGGCATGGGGCACCGAAGGCGACTACCTGTTCTTCATTTCGGAGCGTCACTACGTACCTCAGATTTCCGACCTCGAGTGGAACTACGCAGGAAACCAGCGGGACGGCGTCTACGCGCTCGCTCTGCGCAAAGACGTGAAACCACTCTTCCCGCCGGAGAGCGACGAGGTCGAGATCGAAGAGGAGAAGGCCGGCGACGCAGAAGAAGAGAAAGAAGAGAAGAAGGACAAGAAGGGCGACGCGGCCGAGAAGAAAGAAGAGACCAAAGCCGTCGTGATCGATTTCGACGGTCTCGGCGAACGCCTCATGCGGGTTCCGGTCGGACCGGACAACATCACGGCGATTGCGGCGATCAAGGGCCACCTGCTCTACAGCACCTCGGGAGCGAATTTCTACGGGCGTTCGAACGGCGACACCCGCAAGCTGCACATCTACTCGCTCGAAGACCGCAAGGGCTCCGAGATCGTCAAGTCCGGCCTCCGCGCGTGGGTGGTTTCGGCCGACGGCAAGAAGGTCCTGGCGCGCACCTCGAAGGGCATCGAGCTCGTCGACGCGAAGATGAAGGGCGGAGAGGCCAAAGGCGGTTTCGACCGCGGGTCTCGAGATGAACCTGGTGCCGACCGAGGAGTGGGAGGAAATCTTCGAGGAGGCGTGGCGCCGCTTCCGCGACTTCTTCTATGTAGAGAACATGCACGGCTACGACTGGGTGGCGCTGCGAGAGCAGTACCGTCCGCAGCTCGCGCACGTGTCGCACCGCTCCGACCTCAACTACGTGCTCACCGAGATGGTGGCCGAGCTCAACTCCGGTCACACGTACATCTCGGGAGGCGATTTCGAGATTCCCGACCGCGCACCGGTCGGTCTGCCCGGAGCGCTCTTCGAGCTCGACGAGGAAACCGGGCGCTACCGGATCGCGAAGATCTACCGCGGCCACAACGCCGAGTCGAAGTACCGTTCGCCGCTCACCGAGGTGGGGGTGGACGCCAAGGTTGGCGACTACGTGCTCGCGATCGACGGCATCGAGCTGAAGGGCGGTGACAACCCTTACCGCCTGTTGCAGTACAAGACCGACCCGGTGACTTTCACGCTCAACACCACGCCCAGCATGACCGGCGCTCGCGAGACCACCTACGAACCGGTCCGCAGCGAGGCGTCGCTGCGCTATCTCGGCTGGGTGCTCGGAAACTACGACAAGGTGAACGAGATGACCGACGGCAAAATCGGCTATCTCCACATACCGGACATGGGTGGGCCCGGCGCCGCTGAGTGGATCAAGTGGTTCTACCCGCAGATGCGCAAACAGGGCCTGGTGATCGACGCCCGCGGCAACGGCGGCGGCAACGTCTCCCAGTGGGTCATCGAGCGGCTCGACTCGAAGCTGCTGGGCACCCGCTTCGGCCGCACATCCGATGTTGTGGGCACCTATCCAGGGACCGTATTCCACGGCCACATGGCCTGTCTCCTTTCGGAGACCTCGGCCTCCGACGGCGACATATTCCCCTATTACTTCCGTGAAGCGGGTCTCGGACCCCTGATCGGGAAACGCTCGTGGGGTGGTGTGGTCGGCAGCAACTACACGCAGTTGATCGACGGTGGCAGCGTCTTCGTGCCACGTTCGTCTTCCAACAACGTCGATGGGGACTACATCATCGAGGGGATCGGCGTCGAGCCCGACATCGAGGTCGAGAACGATCCGAAGTCGGTCATCGAGGGCCGCGACAAGCAGCTCGAGCGTGCGGTCGCCGAAATTCTCGAAAGCATCGAACGGGATCCGATGGTCTACCCGACCCGCCCGGCAGACCCGGTCAAAACTCCGGGCAACTGAACTCGACATTCATCTGAGACGCGTACTGCCGGCGGGGTGATCCCCGCCGGCTTTCTTATTCAGAGATGTACCCGGCACTCGATTGAGGATTCTGAGGAATTCTTTTGAGATGCCAGGGTTTCTAAAAGAGGGTTATAATGAAAACGAATCTCAATATATTGAAAGCCGGACGGCCGCAAGAATTCCGGGGGGAGTCAGCATGATCGGCAGCAGTTTTTCGCATTTCCGGGTGACGTCCAAATTGGGCGAGGGCGGAATGGGCGAGGTGTGGCAAGCCGAGGACACGAAGCTCGGCCGCGAGGTTGCGCTCAAGGTGTTGCCGGATGTGTTCGCTCTAGATCCAGATCGTCTGGCGCGTTTCGAGCGCGAGGCGCGGGTGTTGGCATCGCTGTCCCACACGAATATCGCCGGGGTCCACGGTCTCGAAGAAGTCGACGGCAAGCGTTTCCTGGTGATGGAGTTGGTCGCCGGCGAGACTGTGGCGGAGCGAATCCAACGCGGTCCGATTCCGGTCGACGAGGTCGCGAGGATCGCGATGCAGATTGCCGAGGCGGTGGAGTCGGCTCACGAGAAAGGCGTCATTCACCGGGATTTGAAACCGGCGAATGTGAAAATCACGCCGGATGGGCAGGTCAAAGTGCTGGACTTCGGTCTGGCGAAGGCGCTGGCACCGGAGCCGATGTCGGGCGAGGGTGTCAACCAGGATCTGTCGCTGTCGCCGACGCTGACCCACGCGATGACGGGAGTCGGGATGCTGCTGGGCACCGCGGGATATATGAGTCCGGAGCAGGCCCGCGGCAAACCGGTGGACCGGCGGGCGGACATCTGGGCTTTCGGCTGCGTCCTCTACGAGATGCTGACAGGCGAGCGATTGTTCTCGGGTGAAACTGCTACCGACGTGATCGGCGCTGTCGTGCACAAGGAACCGGACCTCGACGTTCTGTCGCCGAAAGTGCCGGCCCGTATCCGCCGGCTGCTCGAACGCTGTCTGGAGAAGGACGCAACCCGTCGCTTGCAGTCGATCGGTGAGGCGCGGATCGCCCTCCAGGAGTGGTTGGAGAACCCGGAGACCGAGCAGTCTGTTTCGGTGCAGGCCGGGTCGTCAGGGTGGCGGCGGTGGATCCCATGGGCGGTTGCCGCGGGAGCGCTGCTGTTCGCCCTCCTGCAGGTTTTCGGTTTGGGTTCCCGAGGCGCCGAAGGCGAACCGATCCGGCGGTCGACGATCGAGGTCGGCGACGAGGGGCTGTTTTCCGGTTTCGGGACTAGCGCCGTGCTCTCTCCCGACGCGCGTATGCTGGCGTATGTGACCGGTTCCGGGAACGAGGGCGGGAATATTCAGCTGCGGCACCTCGACCGATTCGACCCGGCGACCATCGCCACCGGCGGTGCGGGGACGGCTCCGTATCAACCGTTCTTTTCGCCCAGTGGCGAGTGGCTCGGTTACGTGACTCCGGGCGAGATGAAAAAGGTATCGACCGCCGGCGGTGCGCCGATCACGCTGTGCAAGGTGGATCTCAGCCGAGGCGCAACGTGGGGCGAGGACGAGACCATTGTCTTTTCGCCGTCTCCGCGAAGCGAGCTCATGCGAGTGTCCTCGGCAGGTGGTGAACCGGAGCCGCTGACCGAACTGCGCGAGGGGGATATCAGCCACCGCTGGCCGCAGTGGTTGCCCGGTGGTGAAGCGATTTTGTTTACCTCGGTTTCGGAGGATGTGGACAACTTCGAAGGGGCAAACCTCGAGGTCGTGAACGTGGCAACCGGTGAGCGCAAGGTCGTCCACCGGGGCGGCTTTCACGGCCGGTATGTAGAGACCGGACATATCCTCTACGTACACGAGGGCACTCTCTTCGCGCTGCCGTTCGATCTGAAAAAGCTCGAGGCGAGCGGTTCCCAGATGCCGGTGCTTGAAGACCTCGACGCCACGGTCGTCCAGGGTGCCGCCCAGTTTGACGTTTCGAAAAACGGCGTGCTTGTCTACGCCTCCGAGTCGCAGCAGGGAGACCCCTTCCCGGTGGTGTGGGTCGACCGTGACGGGAGAACTGATCCGCTCTGGGAGGAGACCGGTCTGTATGCAAATCCGGATCTCTCTCCTGACGGCCGGAAGCTTTCGTTGTCGCTGCTGCGCGGCAACAACATGGATGTCTGGGTCTATGATCTCGAGCGCAGCGTGGCGACCCGGTTGACATTCGATGAGAGCTACGACGCCGATCAGGTCTGGTCGCCGGATGGCCGCTTTATCGCCTTCAGCTCAAACCGGGGCAGCGGCAACAATGCGATCTACCGTAAGGCGTCCGACGGTTCAGGCGAAGTCGAGTTGATCGCCGAGCCCGGTGACCTGCCGGCGCTGTATCCGACCTCCTGGTCCTCGGATGGGAAATGGCTGGCGGTCTGGACATCCAACTCCGACATCTACGTCGCGGATGCCGATGGGGGAGGACTCGAACCCTTTCAGACGACCGATTTCGGCGAATTCAATCCGAGCTTTTCGCCCGATGGCCGGTGGATCGCCTACGACTCCAACGAGTCCGGGCGGCTCGAGATCTACGTTCGGGCGTTCCCTTCTGCAGGCGGTAAATGGCAGGTATCCGACGGCGGCGGGGCGCTGGCGCGTTGGTCAGCCGACGGCAGCGAGCTCTTCTACCGCACCGACGAAGGCATCATGGCGGTCGATATCGACGGCAGCGGCGACAACTTCGAGGTCGGAACTCCCCGCAATCTCTTCAACGGTCCCTTCCTGGGAGGCACGACCGGTATCGCGGTCGGCGGCTACGTCTTTCCGGACTACACCGTCAGCGCCGACGGCTCTCGATTTGTCATGTTTGCCGGCAGGGACGAATCGAGCCGGGCGACCTCGGTTCGGCTGGTGACCAACTGGTTCGACGAATTGACGCGCCTGACAGCAGCAGGCACGAGGTGAAATCAGCGGGCTGGATTTACTGCTCATCCGGATTTCCGAGTGTATGATGTTTCTGAAAACAAATCTCAACAAAATGAGAGCCGAACGGCCACGAGATTCGGGAAGGGTCGGCAAGAGATGAATAGCCGCGTTGAAAGCAAAAATCGGGTCGCTACCTCACTGTCATGAGGTACCGCTCCATTCGATCCATAGTCGCGTTCGTGATCGCAGCATCTTTGGCTGCGGTGCCGGCGTGGGCTGACGATCCCCAACGAGCGGAGTTCGAAGGCTATCTCTTTCGCGATGTCGATGGGAAACCGCTCCCAATCCAGTCAGATGAGGCGATCGAGGAGCTGTTGAAATCGGGCGAGATCATTTCGATGAAGAATATCCCTGTCGGGATCACCCGGCCGAGAAAGCTCGAACTCGCCTATGACGGTCGGCGAGTCCACGCGGCGTTCAAAAACATCGATCACACCGAGCACAAGAAGCGCGACCGGGGCCCCGGCGGAACCAGCATTTATCTCGAGTGGCGCGACTGGTACGGCTACGATATCGCCGCCTATCGCCTCGACCGGTTGCTCGGACTGTACCGGGTGCCGCCAACCGTCGAGAGGCGCGAAGGGAGTGATTCGGGTGCGGTTTCCGTCTGGTTGGAGGGCACGTTGCCGGAGCGTGTACGTCAGGGCAAGGAGATACGTCCGCCCGAGTACGCCCGCTTCAACCACCAAAAACAGATCCTCCGTCTTTTCGACAATCTGATCGCCAACCGAGATAGCAACCTCGGCAATATTCTCATCGACGGAAATTGGAGGCTCTGGTTCATCGATTTCTCCCGCAGCTTCGGGACCTCGGAAGAATTGATCTATCCGGAGGCGGTCACGCACTGCGATCGCCAGGTCCTGCAGGCGCTTCGCGACCTCGATCGGGAGGCGGTCGTGGAACAACTGGACGAGTTCCTGACCGTGTTCGAGATTGACGCCCTCATGGCTCGCCGCGACAAACTCGTCGAACACATCGAAGGTCGGATCGCGGAACTGGGCGAGGAACTCGTGCTCTTCGACAATCGACCACCGACCGAGCAGGCACCCTGGGGTATTGATTGATCGCGTGACCGTGTCCGATCCCGATCCCGATCTCGATCCCGATTTCGATCCCGAACATCAGTGTCAGCGACCGCGTCCAGGAGCAGCGACAGCGGACAGCAAGCAGCGACAGGACCGGTGAGCAGCAACAGCGATCAGGTGCCGCGACCGCGGCATGGTCATATCCGGGCCGTTCGGAATGAGAGATAGCCGGCGGGCGGACGATGTCAAGCGGAAGGCCTGACGCGTGCTCCGTACCCTTGACATCGTTTCTGCGGCTCCGTAAGGTTCGGTGACTCCTCGCCCGGTTCTCTCACCGGGTTTCGTGGCCAACAGTAGATCTCCGGTGAGATGACCGGGCTTATGAGTACCAGATAGAAAGCGAGCGCTGATGGACGTCTTAGAAAGCATCTTGGGCACCGCATCTTCCTTCCTGTGGGACCGTGGAATCCCGTTTCAGGGCCAGGAGATTCCATGGGTCGTCATCGCGCTGCTCGGCACCGGTCTCTTCCTGACCGTGCGCCTCGGGTTCCTCCAGGTCCGCAAGCTGGGCCACGGCTTTGCGGTGACCAGTGGGATCTACGACGACCCTGCGGAGCCCGGTGACGTCTCGCATTTCCAGGCGCTGACCACGGCTCTGTCGGCGACGGTCGGCATCGGCAACATCGCCGGTGTCGCTCTGGCCATCCATTGGGGTGGCCCGGGAGCAATGTTCTGGATGTGGATGACTGCCCTCGTGGGCATGGCCACCAAGTTCTCCGAGGTCACCCTCGCGCAGCACTACCGGCAAATCGAGAGCCCCGACCGCGACCCCCGCAAGTGGGAGGGAACGGTTTCCGGTGGGCCCATGTATTACATCGAGCGCGGGCTCGGTCCCCGTTTCAAGCCGCTGGCGGTTTTCTTCGCCGTGATGCTCGGTCTGACGGCGTTCCTCACCGGCAACGCGATCCAGGCCAATACCGTGGCCGATACCTTTGCCACGGAGTTCGCCATTTCCCCGTGGATCACCGGTCTCGTCACCACCGCGCTGGTGGGAATGGTCATCGTCGGTGGGATCGGTCGCATCGGCAAAGTCACTGGAATCCTGGCGCCGATCATGGCTGCGGTCTACGTCGCGGGCGCGTTGGTGATTCTCGGCCGTCAATTACGACCAGATTCTGCCGGCCTTCGCGCTCATCTTCCGTGAGGCCTTCAACCCGACTGCGAGCATCGCCGGCGCCGGCAGGCGGGATCTTCCTCCTGACGGCTATCTGGGGCGTCAAACGAGGTCTGTTCTCCAACGAGGCCGGCCAGGGTTCGGCGCCAATCGCCCACGCCGCCGCCAAAACCGATGAGCCGGTGTCGGAGGGCGTCGTCGCGCTGGTCGAACCGTTCATCGACACGATCCTCATCTGCACGATGACGGGTCTCGTGATCGTGGTGACCGGGGTGTGGCAGGACCGCGTTCCCACCGAGATCACACTCGGCGGAGGCGACCTTTCCTACCTGGTCGAAACGGCTCCAGACAGCTGGGAGAAGATCGATGAGGCGCCCCCGATTCCGGTGAAGAACGGCCTGTATCTCGAACAGGGCGCGTCCGCGGCGCGGATCGCCTGGCATGAGGCGCCGGTCGAAGAACTCTTCGTCGATGCCGACATGACCCTGCCGTTCTCCGGGACCGTCCACGCCGGCAGCGGAAATGCCGTGGCTGAGGACGGCGCGACCCTCACGTCGCTTTACGGTCTCGCCGCAGAGAGCGGTGCGCCGCTCACCATGCTGGCGTTCCAGCGTGGATTGCCCGGCGAATTCGGCCATCTGATCGTTCTCATGAGCGTGTTCCTGTTTGCGGTCTCGACAGCTATCGCCTGGAGCTACTACGGGGACCGCTGCGCGAACTACCTTTTCGGCACCAAAATGGTCGTTCCCTACAAGATCGCGTTTCTCACCATGCACTTCGTCGGCGCGGTGCTGACCCTCTCGGTCGCGTGGACGCTCGGCGACGTATTTTTGGGCATCGTGATCCTGCCCAACCTGCTTGCACTGCTGCTGCTCTCGCCCAAGGTCGCGGCGCTGACGAAGAGCTACTTCCAGCGCAAACCGTGGATCGCAAACCGCGAGGCCCACCGAAAAGCTACCGAACAACGCAGTGCCGAGCGTCGGGATCGGGACCGCCGGGGCTGACACCGGGAATCGACGACAGAGACCAGGCCGGAAAGGGATCAACCCCGGTAGGGGAACTTGTTCGCCAGCTCCACGGTGAATCCGTCAATCACCTGATTGGCGGAGCCCCGTCAGTGTTCCGCCAGCCACTCCCGTGTGGCGGCCAGATCCTCTTCAGCGAGTTCGCCTGCGGCGAGGAGCTCCTTCTCGGCCTCGACCACGTCGCGACGGCCGAGCTCGCGCAGACCTGCCTCCCACCGGGCGCGCCCGAGGTTGAAGCGGGTCACTGCGATCAGCACCGGGTCGGCTTCCGATTCCAGCCTGATCGAGAGGGCCTTCTCGAGATGGACCACCCCCTGGGCCGGCTGGCCGGTTTCCATGAGGAACACCCCGGTGTTGTTGGCCGCGTAGGCGTAGAGCGGGTGGTCCGTGCCGAAGGCCGCCGTCAGGATTTCGCCGGCTCTGCGAGATGCGTCGAGCGCGGCCTGGAAGTCCCCAGCCTGTTTTTCGAGACTCGAGAGATTGAGCAGACTGATCGCGACCTGGGGATGATCCGGGCCCCAGGAATGTGACACGATTTCGATCGAGCGCTCGTGTGTCGCCCGCGCCTCGTCGAATTGCTCGAGTCCCTCGAGACTGTAGGCGAGGTTGTTGAGCGCGACCCCGAGCTGGGGGTCGTCGGGGCCGAACGCCTCTTCCAGGATGGCGAGCGCGCGTCGAGACAGCTCGGCTGCCAGGTCGTAGTCGCCGAGCGCGGCGTGGGCCTGAGCGAGACTGGCCGCAGTGAACCCGAGTGTCGGGTGGCCCGGACCGACGTGGGTCTCCTTGAGCTCCAGCGACCTTTCGTAATAACCGACCGCAGCCGTGTAATCCCCGACTGAGGAGAGCGCGTGGCCCATAGTCGACATCGCCATGGCGGCGTCCAGGCTGTCCGGACCGTTGATCCGGGACTGGAGTTCGAGGGCCTCTTTCTGCATCTCGATGGCCTCGCGGTGTCTCCCGGTGTGAATCAGAACGCTGGCGCGCGTGTCCGCGTACTCGGCAGCGATGGGCTCGTCGCCGCCGAGGCGCTCGATCTTGGCCGTGGCGAGCCCGTTCCACCGTTCGGCCTCCTCGAAGCGATTCTGAAGGTACGCGGTGACCCACATCAGGTTGGTTGCGGCGACCGCGCCGGCACGATCGTCGCGCCCCTGCTCGGCGGCTCCGAGAGCCTCGCGAAGAGATTCTTCCGCTTTGTCGGCCTGCCCGAGTTCCGCTTCGACGAATCCCTTGAGAATCAGAACCTCGGCGAGGGTTGGTGGATAGCCGAGCTGACGCGCCTCCGGCGCGAGGTCGTCCAGCCTCTCCAGCGCGGTCTGATAGTCGCCTGTCAGCTTCTCGGCGTTGGCCGCCGCGAGCCGGTCTTCCAACTCCTCGAGCGCGGCTCGGGTTGTCTCATCCACAGGAAGAGGGAGGCGTTCCACAAGGGCGGTTGAGTCGGCGCACTCTTCCGGCATGGCGAGCCCGACGACCGCGTCGAGTGCGGAGGCCGCAAGCTCGCGGCCCCCCGGCTTCGAAGAGTGCCAGAAGATGATCAGTTTCGCGCAGACGTCGGCGAAGACATGCCATTTGCCGGTCGAGCAGGGCCTCGGAGGTTTCGCCGCGGATCCGTGCAGCCACGCAGACTTCTCGGTGGAGATCCGCCCAGCGGTCGGTGTAGTCGTCGAGGCGGGTGGCGACGGCCGCCGCAGCCTCCCGACCCAACCCGTCGGCCACGCTGGTGAAGTGCTGCTCGAGGTCCGTGCGCCGGTCGGCGTTCCAGACGGCTGCCACGTGGTCCTCGCCGGCCCGGCACAGGCGGCTCCGAGAGATGGTGTAGCCGATAATGCCAACCGCGACTGCTGCAACCACAGCCGCCACGCCGGCGATGAACCAGCGCCTCTGTTTCGGCAGAGGCTCGGGGCGCAATGCCTCGAGGAGCGAATCCATGTCAGGGTGGCGGTCCTCGGGATCGCGGCTCAGGCCTCTCATGATGGTGTCGACAATACGGCCCGGTACCGGGTGGTCCCCGCGCGGCGGACTCGCATCCTGCGACCCGAGCCGCGCCACGAACTCCGGGAAGCTCGACGATCTCCCCAATGGGTGCGCACCGAAGAGTGCGACATAGAGGGCAACACAGAATGCGTACTGGTCGGAGCGCTGGTCTGCGCGTCCCTCCAAGGCCTGTTCCGGCGCCATGTAGGCAGGTGTCCCGAGAACGGCGCCCTCCTGGGTGAGCGGCGTGTCGAGCGGCGAGGACGGTTCTGCGCCCGATTGTGCTGTCACCTGCGATGCGTGCGACGATTCCAGAGCTTCCCAGTCCGTTGCGTCCGCAGCCCGGGCGAGGCCAAAATCGGTGACCCGCACCCGGCCGTCGTTGCCGACCATGATGTTTCCGGGCTTGAAGTCACGGTGGATGAGGCCGGCGGCGTGGGCCGCAGCCAGCCCGGTGCCGGCCTCCAGAAAGAGGTCGACGATCTCGCTCCAGCTTCGCTCTTCTCTTTGCAGCCCGGTCCGCAGATCGTGGCCGTCGACGAACTCCATGGCGACGTACGGGCGTCCGTCATGCATCCCGGCGTCGTGGACGGTCACGACGTTGGGATGGCTCAGGCGCGCCATGGCCTGGGCTTCCCGGAGGAGCCTCTGTTCCGCGTCGTCGTCTTCGACGCGATCGTGCAGCACCTTGAGAGCGACCGTGCGGTCCAGAGTGGGGTCGAAGGCTGCGTAGACGGTGCCCATCCCTCCGCTGCCGATCCGACGGACGATCTTGTACCGGCCGAACACCATGCCTCGAGTGAGCGACGCCATCGAGACCGTCTCCTCGCCGCCGAGATGGTCGGAGAGGTTGCGCTCGTTCCGGATCGTTTCGTCGTCGCTCATGAGTTGCTCAATTATGCCACCGACTGTACAGGCAATTGGTGCTTGTACAGAATCTCGCGAATCACTCCGAACTTTCAGCGTCAGCCGTCCGTTGATGGGCGGTCTTCCGTCCAGGGTGCGTCCACGTTGGATCCGATCGCAGCTACTGTTGGTCCTCTGCCAGGCGCTTGCCGACAGACGTCAAGGTCTCCTCGAGAGTGAAGGTGGAACCGACGGGAAGGCCGTTTGGCACGTTGTCCCCGTAGAAGACCAACGCGACGTTGTCACCGACCATCATCGGAATGGCCACTGCCTCGGTGGGCCAATCGCCGCCCAGAACCCGGGTGAGCTTGACGTTGCCGCGAACATGGTCGGGTTCGCCGCGGAAGATCGCGCGATCGCGCGCGACCGCCGAAATCACGGAGTACTCGCTTTCAGGCAACCACAGTTGCCGGACCCTTGGCTCGGTGGAACGGCGAGCTCCTCCAGCCCGTACTGGGCGAGCCCCCTGGAGCTGCGGTCGTGGACCGCAAAGACCACCCCGCGAGAAAAAATCTTCGACGCGACCTCGAAGATTTCCCGAATGGTCTCGGCGGTCAACGCAGGGGCTGCGACGTCGACCATGATCTGCGCCATGGTTGTCGGTTCGGGGGCCTCTTCTTCTATCTCATCCTGGTCTTCGACGACGGGTTTCGGTTGGAGGGTCGCCTCGTCCTGGATTCGCGCCGCGTCGAGGGCCACGCTCCTGGTATCGAGAGGCGCCTTGACGATGAAATCGCGGGCGTCGGCCTCGATGTCTCCGAACTGCGCAATCTCGAGATTCCTGAACTTGAAGTAACCGGTCTCCCACTCGAAGATCTCGCGGACGACCTGGCCGACCTGGTGGAGCAGGATCTTCTCGACATCGGCATTCGTCATCGCCCCGATTTCGACCAGGATTTCTCCGAGCCGCTTGTCCTCACGGGACCGGTGTTGCTGGAGCAGAGCTTCATCGAGCTGCTCGCGAGTCACGATCTGCAGGCTCAGCGCAATGCTGCCGAAGGTCTCGCGAATCGAGCTCGACGCTGCATAGATGATCTTTCCGGCCCGGAAGACGATCATCCCCTCCTGCGTACCGGTGGTGAAGTTGAGCTTGCCGGTCTTTCCCGAATCCGCCAGAAAGATGAGAATTTCTGCCGGCGGTATATCTTCCAGTTTTCCGACCAGGGGCACTCTGGGCCCTCCTCTCCCGATGCGGACACTCCACGATCGGAGTTCCCGCCGTGACGAAAATTTGAATCCTCAGACACCATCCTACTCCCTCTCCCCAGGGGCGCCTCTGGTGGGCTGGCACTTGTCGGATGGATGCTGCGGAATATCTGGCTCCCGGCCGCACGGTGGGACGAGCCGAAAATTTCGGTCGATCCGGCGGGCGTGGCCTGGAGAGAACAGGCGTGACACCTGCCCTGTACACCGGTTACCCCGAATCAGGCGCCGAACTGAGCTATTTTCTGGCATTCGACTTGCTTCTGTGTGGGTGAACCCGATTTTACGGCTGACAGCCACGTGGGGGGACGATGTGAAGGCGCTTTTTAGGATTTCCGCCGTGCTTGCCGCAGGGGTCATGCTGTGTCCCGAGGTCGGAATGGCTCAGCAGCCTCGTGTTGCCGCAGCCGCCGTGAATGCACCGCATACCCGGGCGTGGACGGCGCGGGCGTCCGGCAACTCACAAATGCGCGCGAAGCCGGGTCCGCAGCGTGCGGCGATCGAGCGCCCCGTCAAAGGGCCAATGAACATCAAGGCTGAGCCGCCGGGGAGATCCGAGATCAAGCACGACGAAGGTGTGGAATCCCAGGCAGTGAATGATGAGGCAGCGATGTTACGGCCGACGTGGAACCGCGGTTTCTGGTTTCTTCCTCCTGGCGGCTTGACACGGTTCCTGATCCCCTCCAGGGCCATTATCAATGTCGATGAGGCGCCGGTGCAGGAAACCGTATCTGAATCTTGCCCCAGCACTGACGTCTTCAGAGGACGCGTCGAGCACTGAGGGGAAGACTTTCGACTTCGCCTTGCCGTGATCTCCGGGAATTCGGCCCGCCTCCCTGAGCGCCCGCCGCAGCAGGAACTCCACCTGGGCGTTGACGCTGCGAAGGTCGTCCGCGGCCCACCGCCTCAGTGCGTCGAGGACCTTGGGGTCCAGGCGCAGGAGAAAGGCCTCGCGCTTGCTCACGTGTAGAGCGTGCCGGTGTTCACGACGGGCTGGGTGTGGCGGTCGCTGCACAGCACCACCAGCAGGTTCGAGACCATGGCCGCCCGCCGTTCGTCGTCAAGCTCGATGATGTTCTTCCTGAGACAGATCTTCGAGAGCCATCTCCACCATGCCGACCGCGCCCTCGACGATCTTGGTGCGCGCTGCAACCACTGCCTGCGCCTGCTGCCGCTGGAGCATGGCGGCGGCGATCTCCGGGCGAGTAGGCGAGGTGGCTGATGCGGGCTTCGATGACGTTGACCCCGGCCTTGTCGAGCCGTTCCTGGATGTCGGACTCGAGCTGGTCGCAGATTTCGGCGGTGCTGCCGCGCAGGGAGATTTCGTTGTCTTCGAGCTGTCGTAGGGGTGGCGGCTGGCCATGTTGCGCAGCGCGGCCTCGCTCTGGACCGCCACGAAGTCCTCGAAATCGTCGACCTCGAAGAGCGCCTCGGCGGTGTTGACGACCCGCCAGACGACCACCGCAGAGATGTCGATCGGGTTGCCGTCGCGGTCATTGACCTTGGACGGGCTTGCCCGAGGTCCTGGTCTTTGCCTGGATGACCTGCCCCTGCGGCGGATTTCTGCTCGGGCTGGTGGATCGACCCGGTCTCGAAGTTGCGGATGCGGAGCGAGATCTTCTTTTTTGAAAAGAACGGGTTGACCCAGAAGAAGCCGGACTCCAGGGCGGAGCCTTTGTACTTGCCGAAGAGGAGCAGAACCCGCGCCTGGTTGGGCTGCGATGGCCATGAAGCCGAAGATGCTGACGACGCCGAGCAGCAGAACCACGATTCCGGAGATCATGAGCAGGAGGTCCTGCCTTCCCCCGTAGTTGCCGAGGGCGATGGCTTTGGAAATGATGAGCCACGGACCCGCCGACGAACATGACGATTGTCACGAAGAGCGGGAACCAGCCGTTCATGGGGCGATAGGTTTTTCTGCGGTCATTTGGGGCCTCCTCTTATATCAATATGATATCACTCTGCAATCACTACGCAAGAGATCGGTTCATATTCCCGAGGATTTGGGATTTTTTGTTCATCGGGAATTGTGTGAGGTCGGTTTTCGTCTCCCGTCCCCGTCTCCGTGTCCGTGCCCGAACCGATCCCGGGTTGGGTATTGGATAGGCACTCCCAATTTCATCGCGCTCTTCTGCGAACGCTGTCCCGCGTGATTGCCACCCTTGACGATCTTATGGACCTGACGCGAAGGCGACGTGATTGCGTTGACTCCCAAAATCGTCAAGGATGGCACGTCCGATCAACGCGCTGTTCTCAGATCGCGCTTCCCGCAAAGGAGCCACCTTTCGCATTGACCGACCAGAGGCCAGAGGAGTTTGGGCCAAACGATTCGGACAATGCAAAAGATGGCACCTCCGCCCAACGCGCTCTGCAGCAAACGCCACACCGCTCGGTTGAAGTTGTGAATAGGAGAAAAAGGAATAACGAGAAAGGGGGAGCGCCTTCGCGTCACATTCTCCTTTCTCCTTTCTCCTCTGCGCCTTTTCGGGATGGAGGGGAAGGGTGGGCGGGAATTCAAAACTCAAAACTGAGAACTCAAAACTATGTGATGCGTGCGGGTGGGCGAGCGGATCGACCTCTAACCGAGAACTGTTCGTGCGCCCCAGACGACGAGGCTGGAGACGACGAGAGAACCGCATAGGACGGAGAAGGCCCGGCTTTCGATCACCGGGTCTGTTCGCCGACGAATAGTGGCCGCGACTGCTGTGATGAACGCGAGGTAGAGCAAGGCCATTACGGGACCGAGCGGGTGGTAGGCGAATGAAGCCGTGATGTTGCCGTCGGCAAGGGCGACCAAGCTGTGCGAGATCCCACAGAATGGGCACTCCATTCCGGTGAGATGACGGGAGAGGCAGCCGGGTCCGAGGTCTGTGCCGGCAACCGAGAGGTCCTCGCCGGGGCCGAAATCGACCACCAGCGACGAGGCGAGCAGCACGCTCATGAATGCCGCCACAAAGAGATCGAGAATCTTACCTCGGGGCACTACCCGCTCGCCCTGCTCGCGATGTAAGCCGCCCACAGAACGATGTCGAGAACCCCCATGATCAAACCGGCGGTCGCGAGCCCGCCGCCCGAATACCGCTCAGGATCCGCAGCGATGTCCTTTTTCGCCTTGTTGGCGTTGCTGATAGCCATCCAGCCAAATACGAAACCGCAGATAAAGAACCCGAGGATTCCGAACACCAGTGAGGCCATGGCGCCCTCGGCTCTCGTCTTGGTGCCGGGAAGGGTGCGGGGAATCGCGGCGGCGCCGGCGGTTCCCGCCATCGCCATGGCAGGTTGGAGGGTCATTCCGCCGCCCGGCATCGCGTACGATGCTCTTTCTCTGTCCGGTGGAGCCATCGTGCAGGTTCTGTTCGTGCAGCCCTGGTGTTCGTTCCAGCATTCCAGGTGGTGCGATGTGTTGCACGATATGCACTCGAGGATATCCTCCGATGGATACATATCGCGGCTGCAGAAGGGGCATGTGCCGATGGTCACGGGGGTCACGTCCACCGGTTGGGGCTCGGGCTTGGGTTCCGGTTGCCGGTCGGCAAATAGTTCCGGTTGGAGATCCGCGGCAGGAACAATGACCACGCCTGTACATTTCGGGCATTTGCCTTCGCGGCCCGCATTGGATGCGGCAGTCCGAAATGGTTTGCCGCAGTTCGGACAGTTGAACGAGATCGTGCTCATGATGTCCTCCCGTGGTCATTTGAGCAATATCAGTGCCAGGAATTGGTGTGTTTCCGTGATCGATGTGGCGGACACGTCGTTCTATATTGGGGCGAACCAGGTACCGCCCCATTCTTTCGGCGATGGAGGAAGTGTTACATTATGAGGAAGTTACTTCCGAAAAAAGAGGGGGTCGGTGCCATGATTCGGACGATCGACCGACGCAGCTTTCTGAAGCTCGGCGCAACATCTGCCGGTTTCTCGATCGGATGTGGCGCGAAGAGTCCCGGGCCGAGCGAGGATCCGGCTCCCGGGGCGATGCGCTATCGACAGCTCGGAGCCACCGGGCTCGAGGTGTCGGAGATCGCCTTCGGCGCGCACGGCGTCGATAATCTGGTGCTCATGTCGGCTGCCCTGGAAGCCGGAGTCAATACCTTCTGTACGTCCGGGAACTACCTCGACGGGCGCGAAGAGGAGGCATTGGGAGATGCAATTGCCAGGGTCGGCGTTCCCCGAGACAAGGTAGTAATTTTCACGGGGAACGACCCGAAACCGGGTGATACGGTGGACTCTCTCCTCGCGGACATCGACACCAGCCTCCGGCGGCTGCGAACCGATTATCTGGACGTGTACTACAACGCGATGGTGCAGACGCCGAGCGAAGTGCGGAAGGACGCGCTCGTCGAAGCCATTCATCGGGCCAAACAGGCGGGCAAGGTCCGCCACCTCGGTGTGTCCGGCCACCACGGCGGCATGCAGACCTGTCTCGAGGCGGCCCTTGCATCCGGACACTACGAGGTGTTCTTCATCAAGTACGATTTCGTCTCCTACCCGGACCTCGACGAGGTGCTCCAACTGGCGGCGGAGCGAGGGATCGGCACGGTGGTCTTCAAGACCAATGCGGGAAATCGAAGCCACGAAATCGAAGACCTCGAAACCGGGGGGCTGTCATTTCAGCAGGCCACGTGGAAGTGGGCGCTCACGAACCCGGCTGTCGCCAGCGTGGCGGTGACCCTGTCGAACTTCGATCAGATTCGAAAAGCCGTCGAGGCGGTGGGGTCGAGCCTCTCCAGCCAAGAGGTCGCGATGTTGCGCCGCTACTCTCGCGAGATGTATCACCGCTATTGCCGGTTCTGCGCGAGCTGCGAGGGCAGCTGCCCTCGAGAGGTGGCCGTCGCGGACATCATGCGCTACGAGATGTACTTCAGCTGCTACGGCCGGGAGAAGGAAGCGATGCGCCTGTACCGGGAGTTGCCGGAACCGTCAGCTGCGGCGGCGTGTGAAAGCTGCCCGGGCCCGTGCGATGCCGCGTGCCCATTCGGCCGCGAGGTTCGAGCGGGATTGATCGAGGCTCATCGACGGCTCGACTTCCAGAGGATTTAGGAGTTTCGGTTCATCCGGAATTCCGTGAGGTGGGCTTTGCGTCCTTTGTGATCCGATTTCGAATTTCGGAATTCGAATTTCCGCCCGCCCCGGATCAGATGGCAGAGAACAGCGACCGCGGCCGAAGGCAGCGGCAGGTGCAGCCGCCAGCAACAGCTTTCAGACGACCGGTGCGGACGTCCGCAATTCAGGGATTTGGATTGAGCAACCGCCAGGTCATCGCACGCACCTGATCGAATGACTCCAAGGCATCGTTGGCTCGAGAGCGATTGATCGCTCCAGCGTGCGCGAGCAACCTCAGATGGCTGTCGACTTCCTTCGCCGAGGCATAAGCGATTCTCCAGTAATTCATCCGAACTCTTCCGGTACGGCCGTGGCCTTCCGCGAGATTGGCGGGCACGGAGGAAGCCGAGCGGATCACCTGATCGGCTACCGCACACCATGAACGATTCGGAGGTGGCCATGCCGCCGCAGATACCGCTCGCTGCCCCGGATTGCTGTCGCTGTCTTCTGCCGCTGTCAGCTGGCTCCTGTGCCTGCGGCTGGACGCTGATCGCGGTCGCTGCCGCTGATCATCGGGCACGGAGACGGAGACGGGCACGGGATGATCCCGACCCCACGGATTTCCGGATGAGCCGAAGTTTCTTGGCTGCGGCTGTTCGGCGCGACGTTTGATGCCGAGCATGCATTTGCGCATCATGACGATCTCGCCGAGGTCGAGGAAGAGCCGCGATCGAATGTCCTCGGGCGTTGCGCGAAGCCGGGTCACGAGGCGGGTGCGGGAGGCGCCCTCGGGGTAGAGGCCACAGACCCAGGTGGCGTTGGACAAGGTGCCCTCAACCTCGAAAACGATGAGCCATGAGGTCGGCGGCGGACGAGCTCGGTCACTCGGACGTGCGCGGTCGCTGAGAGCGGGATGTGTGTCGCCGACCTCGAGATTCTGATACTCGGGCAGGATCCGCTCGGCGCTGGGAATGCCGTCGTTGTCGAGGGAGTCATAGCTGTAGAAACCGGCGCGCCGGTAGCCGATCTGGACAATCCAGGGCCAGATCTCTTCGGGGGTGGCCTCGATGGTGACGGCTCGGGTCGCGTTGAAGGTGGGCTGGAAGAGGACCTCGTCGCACCGGCATGGTACGGGCGATCTCCTGGTCGGTGGATCCCCAGGTCAGGGCCCAGGGCCGGTAGACGAACCAGACGATCAGGACAACCCCAACGACCAGGACAAGACTGGTGATGAATCGATGCGAACGAGGTTCTTCCTGTTCATGAGTGGCTATAAGAAATAAGGACTCAGGGACGTGAAAGTTGCCCCGGAGCGCCGTCCCTCGCATGGTTGCCTGGCGATGTCCCCGACCTGCCGGACTTCGAGGACCCTACCCCGACCGAAGCGAAGTTGCGGGTTCGACCTGGGTGGCTCGTCTGGCCGGCAAGACCATTGCGAGCAACGCCGACAGGGCCAATACGCCGGCCGCGACGACAAAGACGCCGGGATCGGTCGGAGGGACCCCGTGGAGCATTCCCTGGATCAACCGACCGAGAAGCACGGCGACTGTCACTCCAGCGGCGAGGCCAACGCCCAAAAACTTTCCGCCGTCGCCGAGCACCAGCCTGAAGATGTCTCCCCTGTCGGCGCCGATCGCCATTCGAATACCGATTTCCCGGGTTCGAGTTGCAACCGAAAAGCTGATGACCCCATACAGCCCGATTGCTGCGAGGACCAAGGCCAGACCTGCGAAGATGGCGACCAGCCGGGCGCTGTCGCGGCGCCTCATCAGGGACCCCTGCATCAGCTGGTCCATCGTGGCGATCCCGGCTACCGGCTGGCTGGGGTTCACCTCCATGACCATCTGGCGAAGCGGTTCGGCGAGAGTCATCGGTTCCACCGACGACTGCAGGACCAGAGTCATATAGGGCCACGGAGCCTGTGCCAACGGCTGGTAGGCCTCGGATCTCGGTTGGTCGTCGAGCCCGTCGTACCGGGTGTCGGCCACGACTCCGACGACCGTGAGCCATTCAAAGCCGTCGTCTTCCGGAGTGCCGGCACCGATTCTCCTGCCTATCGGGTCCTCGTCGGGGAAGAACTGCTTGGCGAAAGCCTCGCTGACCACCGCGACCGGAGGGCTGCCCGCCCTGTCCTCGGCGGTGAAGCCGCGACCGCGCAGCACGGGAAGCCCGATGGATCCGAAGTATCCCGGGCTGGCGGCCTGGAGACCCGCAACCGGTTCTGTGCCTCGCTCGACGATTCTTCCCTCGACCGAGTAATTGGTTCGGGCGGAAATGCCGGCGCCAATCGGCAGGCTGAGGACTGCACCTGCGTTGACAACCCCGGGCAGGTTTCGGCTCCGATCGAGGATCTCTTCCTGAAAGGCGCGAATCTCGTCGTCGGTGTATTCGGTGCTCGAACCCAACCAGACGTCGGCGGTCAGAACATTCGAAGACGAGAACCCGGGATCGGTGCGGCTCACGACGGTGTAGGTACGCATCAAGAGTCCGGCACCGACAAGCAGGGTGAGGGATATCGCAATCTCGATCGTCACGAGGGCCGCACGAAGCCTCGCGTAGCCGGATCCAGAGAGAATCCGGCCTCCTGCCTCGCGCAGCGCCTGCGCCGGATCACCACCGCTCAGCCACAGTGCCGGGACGAGACCGAAGAGCAGTCCGGAGAGCACGGAGACCGAAAGGGCGAAGAGCAGGACCTGAAGATTGACCGTGACCTCGCCGGCGCGGGGCACGCCCTGATCGGCCATCGAAATCAGCACTCTGGTCCCCCAGAAGCTGAGCAGAACACCGCCGACACCTCCGGCCAATCCAAGGAGAGCGGATTCGACCAGGGTCTGCCGGATCAGCCTCAATCGGCCCGCGCCGAGAGCGGTATGAATCGCGATTTCATGGGTTCGGCCGGTTGCGCGGGCAAGCAAGAGGTTGGCCACGTTGGCGCAGGCGATCAGGAGGACCAGGCCGACGGCCCCAAAAAGCACAACCAGCAGGGGACGGACCTGGCCCGTCACGGATTCGTGGAGACTTATCGCCTCAAAGGTGAAGCCACGCTCGCTGTCTGGGTTTTCGTCGGCAATACGCGAGATGATGGTGCTGCCTTCGGTCGCCGCTTGTTCCAGAGTCTGTGCAGGGTTCAGGCGTGCGATAGCGTGGAAATACCGGCTGGAATGGTCGGTCGCCGGATCTTCCTCGGGGCTGCGGGTTGGTTCGGGCACGCGGAATCGCGAGGCGGCCCAGATCTCGGCGCCCCTCGGGTACTCGAAATCCGGTGGCATGACTCCGGCCACCGGGTAGGTCTGGTCGTTGATTTCGACCTCCAACCCGAGAATCGGTTTTCCGGAAAGATGCGTCTGCCAGAAACCGTGGCTCAGGACGACAGATTGCTCCGTCTGGTCCGGGTCGTCGGTGGCAACGAATGTTCGTCCCTCGATCGGTTGTACGCCAAAGACATCGAAGAAATCTCTGGTGACCGTCGCGCCCGTGACTTTGATGGGGAAGTTGTCGGTGCGCATCGAATAGTCGGAGTATTGAAAGCCCGCGATCGTCTCGTAGACCGAGGACTGTTGTTTGAAGTCGACAAAACTCGCCCCGGTCCACGGGGCGCGCCCGCCACTCTCATTGACCGTGAACAACCGTACGAGTTGGTCAGGATCGGGATAGGGCAGTGGCTGGATGACCACCCCATACAGGACGCTGAAAATCGAGGTCGCGGCACCTACGCCGAGACTCAGGGTCAGCACTGCGGCGGCCATCAGACCCGGTCGCCGCGCCAAAGATCGGGTGGCAAGGAGCACGTCGTGTCGGAATAGATCCATCTTGAGTTCTCCGGCAGTGGATGAACGCAATGTCCGTGCCATGGTTGCAGCTTCAGAAAAACCTCGAGAGTCGCCGTCCGTAAAAGACACTCGGCGAGATTGGCGGATTCACCCTGTCCGAAAGCGGAAACCCGGTGCCCGCAAGTGAACAGGGTTTTGACCTCTGATTCCGTGCAGGCGGACGGTGACCACGTACCGCGTGCGCTATCATGACCAACCTGGATGCAGATATGACTCTTTCGGCAGGTGAGCGTCTCGGACGCTACGAAATTCTCGGCACCCTCGGTGCCGGCGGCATGGGCGAGGTCTACCGGGCGAAGGACACCGCGTCGTTTCGGGATCCGAGACGGCGGCAATGATTCGGGGCGGGTCGTGTCATTGCTCGGTCTGAGCGAATCGGATCCGAGCAGGCGAATTCAACCTCGTCACCACCATGAGTTTTACGCACGACTTCGATTCCGAGACCCCCGGGCGTCCGTCGTTCTACCAACGGCGGGTCGGCGTGTTGGGAAAGGTCCTCACCATCGTGTGGCTGGTGGGCAACCTGGCATCCGCCTCGATCTACATCGCGATGGGTTGGTGGCGCGAGTATTTCAGCAGTCCCGGCACTGCACTCTACTGGGTCGCGTTGCTGATCTGTTTCGCCGTGTGGATGGTCTGCCGCCGTGGATCGCATTCGCGCCGTTTCGTGCGCGGAGTTGAAAGCGCCTCGATGATGGGATCGGCGACGGCTGTGTCGTTGATGGGGCGTCACATCGCACCGCAAGCCCTCGAGCTCACAGCCGAGGGGGGCGGCTTCCACCTGGACGCAATCGCCCCGGAGAACTTTGCCCTGTTGGCCGGGCTTCAGCTCGAGCAGATCCTCGTTTCGCTGATGCTCGGGCTGGCCTTCGGCTACGTTTTGCGGGCGGCCCTGGTGCCGAGCACGGTGCGTCGCACGGTGTGGATCACAGTTCTGGCATTAGTCCCTCTCATCACCCTCTACGTTTTCGATTGGGTGCCGGTGGCCGCCGACCGGTCGCTGCGGGAGGCCATCGGGCCGTACCAGACCGTGTCGTTACTCATCAACGTCTTCATCTGGTGGACCCTGGTGACCATCGTGTGCGTGGCGATCTCGCGCATCATCCACAACCTTCGCCGCGAGATCCGGCAGGCGATGCATCTCGGACAGTACACTCTCGAGCAGAAGCTGGGCGAGGGCGGGATGGGCATGGTGTATCGCGCGAGCCATTCCATGATGCGGCGGCCGACCGCTGTCAAACTCCTGCCTCCCGAGAAGGCGGGTGAGGCCAGCCTCGCGCGTTTCGAACTCGAGGTCCAGCAGACGGCGCGCCTCACCCATCCCAACACGATTACGATCCACGACTACGGTCGAACGCCCGACGGGATCTTTTTCTACGCGATGGAGCTGTTGGACGGCGCCTCGGTGGAGGCGGTCGTCGAACTCGATGGCCCACAACCTCCTGGACGAGTGATCCGTGTCATGGAGATGGTGGCGGGCGGGCTCTCCGAAGCCCACTCCATCGGCATCGTCCACCGCGACATCAAACCGGCCAACATCTTCCTCTGCCGCCAGGGGGGCGAGCTCGATATCGCCAAGGTCCTCGACTTCGGTCTGGTCAAGATCGTGGAGGGGCCACAGGACGCCAATCTGACGCACGAGGGAGTGGCCACCGGTACCCCGCAATACATGGCGCCCGAGGCGCTGTCCGATCCGGACAACATCGACGGCCGAAGTGATGTCTATTCCCTGGGCGCCGTGGCGTACTACATGTTGACAGGAGAGCAGGTCTTCACCGGGAACATCGTCGAGATCATCGGCCATCACCTCCACACCGAACCGACCCCGCCTTCCGAACGGCTCGGACGAGAGCTGCCGGTCGAGCTCGAGGCGGTGATCATGCAATGTCTGGCGAAAAACCCCGAGGAGAGGCCCGATTCGGCCCGTGAAATTCGTGAACGTCTGGCGGCGTGTTTTGAAATTCGGCGGTGGCGCCAGGCGGATGCACGCGCGTGGTGGGAGAAGCACGAGGATGTCCTGCAACCCGGGAGTGCAGACACTTCGGATGTCGAGGTCACCAGGGTTCTCGGCGGAGATTTGGATCTGACGCCCTAGCGTCGAAGCTTTGGTTCATCCGGGAAAAACTGAGGTCGGTTTGTTCCCGAGCCCGAGTGCCCGATTTTCAGGGTCAGCGCCAGCAATCAGCAATCAGCGAACAGCGACGGTCTTCAGCGGCAGCGGTCGGGTCCCGACGCATTGCCTGCTCACCTCACGAAAATCCGGAAAGCCGAAGCTCGTTGAGGTGATGCTCTGAGCGTTCCGGAAGAGTGGGACGGAGCCGTCCCAGGAGTCTCTCAAATCCCTCCGAGAGCCTCGATCCGTTTCCGGGCAGACTCGATCTCGGGGCAATCGGATCCTCCCCAGAACTCGAGAAACTGCCGGTAGTATCCGATGGCATCCTCCGTCCGTTGGAGGTTTTCGCAGGCCTGCGCGAGCTGATAGTGGGCGGCGACAAAGGGCACGAGCCCCTCGTAATAGTCCCACCGCAGTTCGATCAACTGCTGAAGGCTCTGCTCTGCATCCTGCCAGCGTCCTGCCGCCCGATACGCCTCCGCGAGGGCGGCGACAAGGAACGCATTGTCACGGTTAGATACTCTCTGCAGAGGTTCCAGGATATCGAGGGCTTGTTCCGGGTTGCCTTCTGACACCAGAATGCCCGCCTCGAGCAGCACTCGGCGTTGCAGGGGATCCTCCCCGGGTTCCTCGGCCGATTCCGCCCACTCCGCCAATTCCTCGGAGATTCGCCGCGCGCCTTCGATGTCGCCCGCCGAAAGGTACGCGCTGCCAACGAGCGATCGGAGCCAAATCCAGCCGCTCTGCACCGGTACTTCCAGGACGGCTTGATCCAACTCCGCCACCGCTTCCGGTGTGCGACCCCGCTCAGCTTCGCCGAGGGCGGCGAAGAGACGGTCGCGCCCGGCGCTGACCGGTTCGTCGGCGGCCAGGTGGAGTGCCACGGCATCCGAAAAGTGGGCGGCCGCTTCGTCAAAATGTCCCTGATAGAGCGCCAGTTGTCCGAGCGAGCGCTTGGCGTAGCCGCGGCCGCTCGGATCGGGCTGATCCAGGCGAAGACGGAAGACGTCTTCCGCATCTTGATACCTGCCGAGTTGGGTGAGTGCCATACCGTATTCGTGGTTGAGATTCCCCGACGACAACCAGCTCGGTTGGATTTCGAAGGCCGCTCGGTAGAACTCGACGGCCTCTTCCGTGTCGCCTTCCGACGTCAAACAGGTGGCGATGTTGATCATCGCTCCGGCAGCGCGGGGAGCGATCTTCAGCGCCTCCCGATAGGCTTCGATCGCCCGCGTATTGTCGCCCAGGTCTCGATAGCAGTTCCCGAGGTTCAGGAGCGAGCCCACATCATCGGGATAGGATGCCAGGTGGGCCTTCAAGGATTCGATCTCTTCGTCGGCGCGGCCGAGAAAACCGGCATACTGCGCCTTGATGAAGTTGATCTCTCGATCGCCGACACGGTCCAGTCGTTCCAGCGCGGCCTCGAAATTAACGCGTGCCTTGTCTCTGGAGTTGAAAATGTACGAGGCGTAGGCGCTTCCGAGAGCGGCGTAGGCCGAGGCGAAGTCCGGGTCGAGCTCGATTGCCTTCTCGTGGCGGGCGACAGCCTGTTCGTACTCTCCAGCGTTCCACAGGTGGAGACCCTCCGAGTACGCCTTGAGGGCTTCGAGCGAGGCCGTCGTGACCTCGGCCAGCCGTTTGTCGTCGGATCGCACCGCGAACGGTGATTCGCCGATGGCGCGCCGCAGTCGTTGCAAGACGGTTTCCAGCGCGTCCAGGATGCCATCCTCATCCTTCGCGCGGGCCGAGAAGCTCTCCACGGCGACACCACTGGCAGGCTCGATCAACCCGACGGTGAGGAGATAGCCGTCACCGACCTGTGTCACCTCGGGTGCGACCAGGCCCTTGATGCCCGCCCGTTGGCAGATCTCTCTTCCGATCTCCTGGTCGATCGCGGTTTCGTAGGGACGCTGCATCTGCTGCAGCACACCGGCGATCTGGGGGCGTGAAAACACGTTGACATAGCCCGATTCCTGGACCCCGACCGTCAGCGCCAGCTTCAGGGCGCGAGCCAAACCGTCCTCGCCCTCGGGGTGCTCGAAATCGGCCACCAATATCCAGTCGCGTTCCTCGAAACCGAGGAGTGGAGATGGGTTGACGAGATAGGCGATGACCATCGCCGCCAGGACCAGCCCGGCTCCGACGACAAAGCCTCGACGAGGGAATCTGCGGGGAGGCCTGGTCGTGACCTGCCCTGAGCTCAGTTCCTCGAGTGCGAAGAGCAGGTCGCGGGCCGACTGGAATCGGTCCTCGGGCCGCTTCTCGAGGCAGCGGCTGACCAGGTGTTCGAGGAGAGGCGGCACCTTGGGATTGGCCTGGGAGAGGCCGGGCGCTTCTTCCTTGAGGATCGCCGCCTGGACCTCGGCCGTCGTGGCGCCCGGAAACGGGTGTGCTCCGGCGACCATTTCGTAGAGTACGACTCCGAGGGAGAATACATCGGAGCGGTGATCCGCTGGTTTGCCGTGGAGTTGCTCGGGCGCCATATAACCCGGGGTGCCCATAGCGAATCCGGTCTCGGTTTGCACTGTTCGGGTTGGCGATTGGGAGAGCTCCCCGGGAGAAGTTTCCGCCGGCGCGAGCTTGGCCAATCCAAAATCGAGGATCTTGACCTGTCCCTCGGTGGTGAGGAAGAGGTTCGCCGGTTTGATGTCGCGGTGGGTGATACCGCCGTCGTGGGCTGCCGCGAGGCCGGTCGCAATCTGCCGGCCGTACTCGACCGCTTTGGCCAGCGTCAACCTGTCGGAAGCAATGACCGCGCGCAACGATTCGCCCTCGAGGAGTTCAGTAACGATGAACGGCCGTCCCTCATGCTCACCCAGGTCGTGGACATCGAGGATGTTGGAGTGATTGAGGGCGGCGGCGGCACGGGCCTCGCGATCGAATCGCCGGAGCCGGTCGGGGTCGTGGATGAGTCCTTCAGGCAGGACCTTGATCGCGACTTCTCGATCGAGTTTCTGATCGTGAGCGCGGTACACCTCACCCATGCCTCCAGCACCGACGAAGCCGCGGATCTCATACCGCGCGAGACGATCACCGACCGAGAGGGACATGCGTACTCCTAGATGTGTTCGGCCCGAGTATCGCAGCAACCGGAGGAGCGAATCAACTTTGTAGACGCTTCGGAAACGGAATCCCAAGCCTCTTCATCTTGGAGCGCAGGGTGTTGGGGTTGACGCCCAGCAGCTCTCCCGCACCCCCGGGGCCGTGGATCTTGCCGCCCGTCATCTCCAGGACCCGGCGAATGTGGCGGGCGGTGGCCGTGTCGAGATCCAGGGGCTGGTCATCGAATGGTTGAGGGACAGGCGTCGGGTGTCGGGGGGCTTGAAGGTCGTCGAAGCTGAGAGGTTCGCCCCGGTGGAGGATCATGGAACGCTCGATGAGGTTTTCCAGCTCGCGCACGTTGCCCGGCCAGTGATAGGCCGCAGGTCGTCGATGGCGCCGGGCGCGAGACGTCGGCGATTCACCGAACTTGAGCTCGGCGGCCTTGCGTTCGACGAAGTGTTGGACCAGAGCGGGGATGTCGCTGGTGCGGTCCCGCAGCGGCGGCACCACGATCGGGAAGACGTTGAGCCGGAACCACAGGTCCTCGCGGAAGCGCCCGTCCTCGCACCATCGCCTTGCAGGTCCTTGTTGGTGGCGGCGATGATCCGGATGTCCACCGGGATCGCTCGGTGCCGCCCACGCGCTCGATCTCGCGGTGCTGCAGCACCCGCAGCAGCCGCACCTGGGCCGTCGAGCGGCATCTCGCCGATCTCGTCGAGCAGGATGGTGCCGCCGTCGGCCCGCTCGAAGCGGCCGCGTTTCTTGGCCAGTGCGCCGGTGAACGCGCCCTTCTCGTGGCCGAAGAGCTCGCTGTCGAGCAGGCGAGTCGGGGATGGCGCCGCAGTTGACCGCGATAAAGGGTCCGTCGCGTCGCGGTGAACCGAGGTGGATGGCGTTGGCGATCACGTCCTTGCCGACACCGGTCTCTCCGGACAGCAGCACCGGGCTTTCGGTGGGTGCGACCTGGCGGATCTGGCGCATGACGTCGCGCAGTCCGAAGTCGGCGCCCACGATCTCGTCGCCCGAGATCCGCAGCAGCTCCCGGTTGAGGTATCGGTTGTCGTCGGCGAGCCGGTCGCGCAGCCGGAGCACCTCCTCGTGCTTGAGGGTGTTGGACATGGCGACGAAGAACGGTTCCTTGAGGGTGGCGTAGAGCCGGACATGGTGCTCGTCGAAACGATCGTCTCCTTCGGCGATCAGGGCGAGAGCGCCGACCATCTGCTCCTCGATGACAAGCGGCAGGCTCATGGCGGACGATGGCGGGATGCCGAGAGCTTCGAGGATGCACCGTGTGACGGGCTCCTTCCTGGGGTTGTTGATGACCAGCACGGGCGGGAGACTGGCCGGCGCGCCACACTTCGCGCGCCTCGCGCCATGGCGCCTCGGGCGGCCTCGTCGAATGGGATCAGGATGTCGACCTTTTCGCCCGTTCGGCGGTGGCGCGCACAACGATTCGCATGGCGTCGAGTTCGCTGATCGTAGAGTTCGAGGTAGAGGCCGTCCGCCGGGATGTGCTGTGAGAGATACTCGAGGCAGGACCGCAGCCCTTCCTCGATCTCGAGATGGCGCACAGTCCGCAAGGGTGACATTGCGAAAGAATTCGTTCTCGTCGATCATCCCGGTGCCTTCCTGAAGTTGTTTTTATTCGCAATTCTACATCCATTTGTGAAATATCACAATCAGTATTTGTTTATTCACGTAGTTTGTCAACGATAATTAATTAAACATATGAAAATAAAAGATTTGCATTGTTGGCATGGTCTTCGCAATCGTAAGGATCGAACGAGGAGATGGATCATGAAGACACTTATCTACGGCGCAGGACCCATCGGCCAGTGGTTGGCGCTCCGGCTGCAGCAGGCCGGCCGACGTGACACTCCTGGCCCGAAACCAGACCTTCGAAACGCTCGAGCGCGACGGCATCGTGATCGTCGACGGGCTCACCGGCGAGCGGATGGCGGCGCGGGTGCCGCTGGTCGACCGGCTCGGTCCGGAAGATCGATACGAACTGGTGGTCGTCGCCATGCAACGGCGGAGCCGCGTCGCGGTTTGCCCGGTGCTGGCTCGGAATCCGCACCTGGAGAACATCCTCTTTCTCGGCAACGACGTCGCAGGGGTTCCGCCGCTATCTCGACCACCTGCCCGAGAAGAAGGTGCTGCTCGGATTCCCTGGTGTCGGTGGGGGATGGCGGGGCGAGGATCTCGTGATCATGGACCGCGAGGACCCGGACGGAACTCTCGGCGAGATCTTCATCGGAGAGATCGACGGAGTCAAGCGCATGCGCACCTGGCTGATCGGCAAGCTCTTCCAAACCGCCGGCATCAGGGTGCACCACGAACGCGACATCGACGGGTGGCTCAAGTACCACTTCGCCTTCATGGCGCCAACCGCTGCTGCGATTTTCGAAAAGGGTGGCGATCTCCGCGCGGTGGCTGACGATGCCGAACTCATCCACCGCTACTGCCGGGCCTGCCGCGAGGCCGGTGACGTAATCCGCAAGGTCGGCTATCGCAGGCGCCAACCCGGGATATTCAATCTCTACTACTGGCTGCCCAGGTGGCTCGAACCGAAGGTCTTCGGCAAGCTCTTCGGCTCGGCGAACGCGGAGATCCGTTTCGGTCTGCACGCCCGCACGGTCGGGTCCGAGTTGCTGGATCTGGCCGAAGAGTTCAAGCTGATGGCGAGGCTTGCCGGAATGAAGACGCCGACCTCGACGCTCTGCTCGAGTCGGTCAGGCGCCGAGTCTGATGTCGAGCGGAAGGAGGTGGCCTGATGCAACGCGTGCTGGTTGCAGGAGCCACGGGATATCTCGGGCGGTTCGTCGTCCGGGAGCTCAAAGACCGCGGGTACTTCGTTCGTGCCCTGGTGCGTTCGCGGGACAGGGCGGCAGATCTGTCGACGTCGTGGACGAGATCGTCGAAGCCGAGGTCACGAAACCCGAGACGCTGACTGGAGTCTGCGAGGGCATCGACGCGTCTTCTCGTCGGTGGGCATCACCAAGCAAAAGGACGGGCTGACCTTTCGGGACGTGGATTACCAGGGCAACAAAAATCTGCTCGAGGTGGCGTTGGAGGCCGGGTGTCAAGAAGTTCGTCTACGTGTCGGCATTCAACGGGCCGTCCCTCCGGCACCTCGAAATCATCGACGCCCACGAGGCATTCGTCGATGAACTCCGGGCCTCGGGAATCGACTGGGCGGTGCTGCGGCCGACCGGATATTTCTCCGACATGGGCGAGTTCTTCGAAATGGCGAAGAAGGGCAGGGTCTGGCTGATCGGCAGCGGTGGCAACCGGGTCAACCCGATCCACGGCGCCGATCTGGCCGTTGCGTGCGCGGATGCCCTCGAGGGCAACGACACCGAGATCGACGTCGGCGGCCCGCAGACCCTGACCTGGGACGAGGTCGCGGCGATCGCTTTCGGGTCCTGGACCGTCCGGCGAAGATCTCGCGGTTCCCATCGTGGCTGATGTGGTCGGTCGTGCGGCTGGTGCGGATCTTCAACCGGCACCAGGGCGAGCTGCTGGCCTTCTTCACGACGATGGCGACCACTGATGTCGTCGCGCCGTCAACCGGAACCCATACGCTCGAGGCACACTACCTTCGCCTCGCGGCCGGACTCGGCGTTCTCAGCGAAGGAGGTGCGTCATGTTGATGCTCAAGGGCCTCGTGCGGTCGTTGTTTCAGACCGGGTTCTTCGCTGCGGTCTTTCTGATTCCCGCCGGCACCTGGCGCTGGCCGAGGGCCCTCCAGTTCCTGGTGGTTTTCGGGGCGCTGTCGCTGCTGATGGTCGCGGCCCTTGCCCGGTGGGCGCCGGCGTCCCTCGAGGCGCGGGTTCAGCGAGGCGCCGTCAAGAACCAGCCGGCCGCGGACAAGGTGGCGTCGCTCATTCTGGGCGTCCTCAACATCGCCTGGTTCGTATTCATCGCCATCGATGTGAATCGCTTCCAGATCATTCCGCTGCCGCCGATGTGGCTCTCGATCCTCGGAGTAGCGCTGGGGCTCTCGGGCTATGCCGTCATGGTCACAGCCATCTGGCACAACCCCTTTGCGGCTCCCATCGTCGGCGACCAGTCGGATCGTCATCAGGTCGTGATCGACTCAGGTATCTACGGCCGAGTGCGCCATCCGCTCTACCTCGGATACCTCGCGTTCCTGGCCGGCCTCGCGCTGTGGCTCGGGAGCGTCGCGAGCCTGATCCTACTCCCGCTGATCGTGGTTCCGGTCGTCGCCCGAATCCTGATCGAGGAGCGCAACCTCCGAGAGAACCTTGCGGGATATTCCGAATACACGACGCGAGTGCCCCACCGGCTCGTTCCGCTGGTGTGGTGAGTGCGAAGGGAGTCGTCATGAACGTACACAATCGATCAGTCGTGGTTACCGGCGCTTCAACGGGAATCAGGACGGGCGACCGCCCTCCACCTGGTCGGCCCCGGCGCCAGAAAGATGAAAACCCTCGCGCGCCTGCCTGTCGGGTTGCGGGACTGGATGCTCGCGAAAGCTCTCTACTCGAGGAGATCGGCATGAGCACGATCGAGATCATCCACCTGCGCTCATCGAGCGAACCCATCGAATGCCTGGCCGAGCGGATTCGGGAATCGTTGTGGCACGAGGGACGGAAGGATGGTGTCTTCACCATCTACCGCCGGAACGGGCTGGCGACCGATCTCGCGGTGCACATCCGGCACGGCGAGAAAACCGCGGAGGTTCCAAGCCGTATCGGTCTGCAGCTGGTCGCATCGTTGGCGGAGTTCGGTCTCGTGGAGCACTCGGTGTGGGAGGAAATCGGCGACGAAGCGGCCGCGGCTCACGATGGCCGTGGCATGATCGAGAACGGAGAACCGCTGTGACACACAAAGCAGCGAAGACAGGGCCTGGCGCCATGGTTCTGGTGGCGATCGAACAGGGCTTTCCTGAAGCGGAGCGGATCATCATCGACCCTCTGGCGCACCCGATCCTTCCGTTGAGCTCGCGAATCTCGGTTCGGCTGAGCCTCGCGGTGAGGAACTGGCTGGTTGCAAAAACGGAGCAGAAGCTGCCGGGACTCTGGGGCGGCATGATGGCCCGTAAGCGCTACATTGACAACATCGTTACCGATGCCGCTGACGGGTCTCTCGAGGGGGTGGTCAACCTCGGTGCAGGGTTCGATACGAGGGCATTCAGATTGCCCGAGCTCAGTCTGTTCCGGTATGGGAGGTGGACCAGCCTGCCAATATCGAGGCCAAGCGCAACAGGCTGCGATCGATCTTCGGCGAGGTGCCGGCACACGTGACCCTCGTGCCGATCGACTTCGATCGCGAGGACCTTGGGACGGTGCTTTCCTCCCACGGATATTCCACTTCCATGAGGACCTTTTTCATTTGGGAGGGGGTCACCCAGTACGTGTCCGAGGCCGGTATCCGGGCGACCATGGAGTTCCTGGCGAAAAAGCCGGCGGGCAGCCGCCTGGTTTTCACCTATATGCCGAAGGATTTCATTGACGGTGAGGTCTTCTACGGACACGAGTACCTCTACCAGCAGATGCGGGTGAAGGACCAGATCTGGCTCACGGGATTCGATCCCGAGGCCATCGGCGGTTTCCTCGGCGAGTACGGGTGGCGTGTTCGCGAGCATCTGGCTACGACCAGCTGGGCGAACGCTACGTGAAGCCCACAGGACGCGAGCTCGGATGGATGGGCATCGAGCGGATCGTCGACTCGGAGAAGATATGAGCTTGGCCCGCACATCCAAATCGACTCTGGGTCAAAACGGATCTTCCGGCTCAAAGGACTGAAGATGACAAAGACAATTCTCGACATTGTAGAGCGTGAACTGGTTCCGATCGCCCTGGGCCGAGGGAGACAATATCCCGTGGGATGACCCGGAGTTTTCGGAACGGATGCTCTCCGAGCACCTCAACCAGGAGCATGATCTGGCTAGCCGGAAGGCCGAGACCATCGATCAGCACGTGAAGTGGATCCACTCGGAGGTCCTGGGTTCGCGTTCCGCGCGGGTTCTCGACCTGGCGTGCGGCCCCGGGCTCTACACCCTGCGCCTGGCGCAGCTCGGCTGCGACTGTTCCGGCATCGACTTTTCGCCTTCGTCGATCCGTCATGCAGAGCAACGCGCTGCAGAGGAGGGGGCTTCGTGCACCTATCGCCACGCCGATCTGCGGGACGGTGATTTTGGCCACGACTTCGACCTGGTGATGATGGTCTTCGGGCAGTTCAACGTCTTCCCCAGAGACCGGGGACTGGAGATTCTGCAGCGTGCGAAGGCAGCGCTGGTTCCAGGTGGACACCTCGTGCTCGAGATCCAGAACTCTGAAGGGATCGAGCAGCGCGGTGGCGCCGGCCCCAGCTGGTACTCGGCGGAATCGGGTCTCTTCTCCGCCGAACCACACCTCGTGCTGCAGGAGAACTTCTGGCATTCCGATTCGCGGGCCTCGACGAACAGGTTTTCGGTCATCGATGCGCGGTCCGGTGAGGTCTCCGTCTACGCGCTCACCAACGAGGCCTACACGAATGACGAACTCGTGGCTGCGTTGCGGTCTGCGGGTTTCGACGACATCACGTGGCATCCGACACTGGCCGGGCAGGCTGTCGACGACGAAGATTTTTCGGTCGTGGTGGCGCGGTGCTGAGTCGATGAAGAGCTATTTCCGCTTTTGCAGAGTCTGAACGAATCAGGGAGGATGTCATGCCATTGACCGGAGTTCACTTCCTGCTCAGCTACCAGTGCACGCACGAGTGCGATCACTGCTTCGTGTGGGCCGGCCCCCGGGCCGGGGGCACGATCAGCTCTGGAAACTCTCACCAGTGTGCTCGATCAGGCGGAGGAGCTTGGGACGGTCACGAGCGTCTATTTCGAAGGCGGAGAACCATTCCTCTTCTACCCGTTGTTGATCGAGGGTATCCGCCTCGCCAACGAACGCGGCTTTTCGACCGGGGTCGTGACCAACTGTTACTGGGCCACCGCCGAGCCCGATGCCGAGCTCTGGCTCCGGCCGTTGGGCGAACTCGGGGTCGCCGACCTCAGCGTGTCGAGCGACGCCTTCCACTCGGGAGAGGAAGAGGACCTCCGGCCGGGCTTCGCGGTGGAGGCGGCGCGAAAGCTCGGTCTCGACGAGGCGGTGATCACCATCGACCCGCCACAGGTTTGCACCACTGCCGATGAGAAGGGCCTACCCATCGTCGGTGGGTCGGTTCGCTTTCGTGGCCGGGCCGCGGTCAACCTCACCGAAGGCCTGCCGCGCCGCAAGTGGACCGAGTTCGCCGAATGCCCGGACGAAGACTTCCTCGACCCGGGCCGGGTCCACGTCGACGGCTACGGCAATGTGCACCTGTGCCAGGGCGTACTCCTGGGGAACTTCTAAGAGACCTCTCTCGGCGAGATGCTCGAGTCCTACAACTCCGACACCCACCCGGTCACCGGTCCGCTTGTGAAGGTGGCCCCGCTGAGCTGGTTCGCGCCCACGACCTGCCCCACGAGGACGGCTATGTCGATGCCTGCCACCTGTGTTACGAAGCGAGGAGCGCTCTCCTCGAGAAATATCCGGATGCGCTGGGACCGCCGACCGTGTACGGGAAAAAGGGGAGGAGAGCGGAAGGGAGAATCGAGATGGCTGAACAACTGCACGCAGTGGATCTCGAAACCTGTAACGGCGATGGCATCTGTGCCGAGGTCTGTCCGGAGAACGCCCTGGAGCTGGTGGACGAAAAGGCGGCCACCGTCGAGGAGCGTGCCGATACCTGCATCTCATGCGGTCAGGGCGTGGCGGTGTGCCCCACCATCATCGGGATGATTCCGCCGGTCGTCGACCGGACGAAGGAGCTTCGCGAGCGCTATGGGATTCCGAAGAACAACCGGGTCCTGACCTCGTTGATTCTCGGTTATCCCAAGTTCAAGTACCGACAGGGCATCCGCCGCGATCTCGCAGCGGTGCAGTTCAACGCGACGGTGCATTGAGGAGGTCGAGATGTTCGACAGCATTTTTCTCGGAGTCGGGAAGCGGCTGCTGCCGGTCCCGGAGTTCATCTTTCGTCCGATGGTCAAGCGCGACACCAAAAAGATAGCCAGCCGTCCGACCCTCGAGCCGGACCAGCGGCGGGTCCAGCACTTCGCGGTGCGCGAGATTCCGAGGCGGAGGGAGGCGATCGCCGCCGAGGTCTTCGCCGCCGAACTCGATTTGCCGCTCGAAGAGGTTCTGCAGATTCTCGACGAGCTCGAAGGGCGCATGACCTTCCTCTACCGGCGGGACGGCGAGAAGGTGAACTGGGCCTATCCGGTGACGTCGGACGAGACGCCTCACCAGGTTCGGATCGACGGAGGCGCCGCCTTTCGGCCGCTTGAGCGGCCGACGCCATGGCGACGCCCTTCGTGCAAGGGCGACTGTTGCAAAAGGACCTCGGCTGCACGATCGAGACGGTATGCGCCGTCAGCGGCCGGCCAATTCATTTCGAGCTCGACAGCGAGCTGAGATGCACCCGTGCGTCCACCGGCCGAGAAACCGCTCCTGATGATCCCCCTGATCAAACTTGGCGACCTCGATGCCCCGTGCATCGTCGACGATTTCTGAATGAAGAGTGTCTTCTTCTGGTCAGAAGAAGAGGCCAAGATCCACCGCAGGGAGAACCCCGAACCCAGGGGCCTGTATCTCGGTTTGCGGCAAGGAGCGATGCTCATCCGGCCGGTTCAGAGTGTGCTGTTCGGGTTTACGACCTGAATATCGTAAAGTCGTTGAGTTCGTTCCCGTACCCGATACTCAGCGACCGCGTCCAGCGGCAGGTACAGGAGACAGCGAACGGTGGCAGCGTTCGGCGACGGCGATCCGCGTCGGCAATTCGCAGCAGCGAGCAGATTCAGCGGCGGCATGGTCACCTCCGGGTCGTTCAAAACGAGTGGGTAGCCGGTGAGGAATTCGATGTCAAGGGCAAGCCGGGCTGAAAGCCCGGTGCAGAGCACCCTTGACATCGAATTCCTCACCGGCTTGTGGGGGATGGGTATGAACGACCCGGAGGTGACCATGTCCAACGCCGTAACAGAAACAAAGCTCATTGCCCACGAAAAAGCCCTCGAAGCAGCGGGCATCGCCATTGCACTCGTGAAAAGGGTGCCCGCCCCACTCAAGTCGATCGGAGACCAGGTGGTCCGATCGGCTTCCTCGGTTCCCGCCAATTTGGCGGAAGGCCACGGGCGCACCGGAAGAGTTCGTCTGAACTTCTGGAGGATTGCGTATGCCTCGGCGAAGGAGGGGGACAGCCATCTGAGGCTGCTCGCGCATACCGGAGCAATCAGCGGATCTCAAACCAACAAGGCTCTGGAGGCGTTCGACCAGGTGCGCGCGATGACCTGGCGGTTGCTGAACCCCAGGACGTGAATACCGGTTATCCGTGTCGGTCGACCGGGTGCTTCCTGTCCCCGCCTCCGTGCCCGTGCCCGTGTCCTGGCCCGAATCGTTCGCATCCCCAGGGCGAAGCGACAGCGTGCAGCGGTAGGTTCTGGTGTCAGGCGAATTTAGTCGCTGGGAAGTTGTACTTCTCGACGATCGTCTTCTTTTCGTCATCGGGAAGCGATTTCATGTAGGCCTTCCAGCCGGGGCAGAAGTTGGCGTGCCAACGCCAGACGCGGCCGAGAAAGGACTTCGGTTTTTCGTCATACTTGGCGCGGAAGGAGCAATTCTCACACCCTGATTCGCTCACGGATTACCTCCTCGTCTTCACCGCCTTTTACAGCGGCCGCTCAACCCTTCTCGATGATCAGCTCGACGCGTCTGTTCTGCTGGCGACCCTCGGCGGTCTCATTGCCCGCGATCGGTTTGCTTTCGCCCCAGCCTTGATCTTCAGGCGGCCCGAGTCGACACCGTGGTCCGCCATCCAGTCGGCCACCGATCTCGCTCTTCGCTCGGACAGCCCCCTGGTTGTAGGCTTCGGATGCGATCGGAATCGGTGTGGCCCTCGACCCGCACCGGTCTGCCCCGAGTACGCCTGTGACAACCTCGAGGATCTCGAGGAGAGAACGCTCGGCATCGGGTCGGATCGCCTCGGAGTCGAAGTCGAAGAGGATCGAGCCTGCGAGACGGATCGTGATTTCGGTCTCGGTCACCTCGGCCCCGAGGGCGTCGAGACGGTCCTCGATGGGCACCGTGTCCGGCTGCACCGCCGAGGCGAAGCCATTGATTCCGGTGCGGCGGTCGACGAGCGTTGTGATGTGCATGCGCAGGCGGGTGGTCTTGTCTTCGTTGAAGGAACGGCCGACGACCGACTCGGCGAGCGCCTGGGCCCCGGGTGGTTCAGGGTCCTGCCAGCCGGCGCCCCAGGGTCAATCTGTGGGGAGCCACCGGCGAGACCGGCCGCGGAGAGAACGAACACCGCGACAATGCCGCAGATCGGCAGTCTACTTATCGGTAATCGGAACATCTTCGATTGGGTCCGTCTCGTTCAGAAAGAGGGAGATCGCCGAGATCTCGGGAGGCGGGGCCGGGAGTTTCATCCACACCCGGAGAGATTTTCCCGGTTCAATCTCGCGGTTGATCCCGGCGGTCGAGTTGGGCATCCAGTCCTTGGCGGATGCGACCGGGTTGCCCTCCTCGTCGGTGAGCACGTAGTACTTCGTGCCGCTTTCCTCGTCGACCGCGTAGCAAACGTCGTTGCCCTTGAAACCGAAGGCGATCTGTTGCTTTTCGGCGCCGTTGTTGACCGCCGCGAACTTCACCGTGAGCACGTTGCCTTTGCGGCTGACGGTCATGACATCGACGGTCACATCCTCCCAGTTGGTCTCAGCAGTGGCGACGGGCTCGGCGGCCTCGACCGCGGTACACAGGAACATGACGGCGGTTACGACGGCCAGGGGTGCGATCTGAATTCTGAGGATCTTCATCTTTGAACTCCTTGGAACGTGCGCTGTCTCATATTCCATTGTACGCGCGAAGAAATCCGCCCACGTCAGCATCTGGGCTACCGCTTCGGCGGCTTGGGGTCCTTCCTTTTGAAATCGATTTCGAGGCCGAAGCGCATGGTCCCGACGTCGGGATCATTCTCGATGGTGTCGAAATATTTGTGGTGGACTCGGTCAGGTTTGTTGACGCTGAGGAGCAGCGCGTTGCCTCGGGGCGTCTTCGGGAGCATGCCGATGGTTGATTGGCCGAGCCGGTCGAGTATGAGCTCATCCTCTTCCTCCTCCTCGACCGGCATCCACAGAACACTGACGATCGTGAGCTTGTACTTGCCGCGGTGGGGCTGGACCTCGGCCGTCACCGGAATGCCGAACTGGAGCAGAGCATCAATACCCATTGTCATCCCGTGAATCGTGGAGATGAATCCTTCGACACCGGCTTCGTTGCCGGCACCCATCTTCTCGATCTCGGAACGCGCCAGGCGCGTGGCGAGTCTGAATCGACCCGTCGATGAGCTTGAGCTTGCCCTCCCAGACGCCGATGAACGGGTCGGGACCGGTGTTGACGGGCGCCGGCTCGCCGAGGTTGCCGGCCGAGTCCTCGACCCGAACGGTGTACTCCCAGAAGCCCTGGAGGGCGGGGTGTCGATGTAGAACTCGTCGGTCATCGGGACCTGATTGACCGGTTTCATCGGGAACTCGGTCGCGCCGACCTTTCGGCGGTAGACGTGGTAGCCCTTGAATGCGGAGCCGTCGCCTGACGACTTGATCTCCGCCGGGTGCCAGGTGACCTCGTAGGTCCCGTCGGTCTGTCTGTACGACCTCACCCATGACGGCGCCATCAAGAGCCAGCGCCGGACGATGATTGGAGCGTCGCCTGTCGCGAACGAGCCGTGGTTGACCGTGACGACCACCCGGTTGATGTCGGTGTCCTTCTTGAGGGGTGAGGCCATCCGTCTCGTACTCATTCTGGTGGCAACCGGAAGAGGGTAGAGAGTCGTCGGAGGGCCGGGTTTGTCGGCCAACGGGAGGTTGCCGCGCTGTTCGGCGAAGAAGACCGAGATGTTCTTCGCACCCGGCGGCGCCTCGACCTGAACCACCAGCCGGGTTTCCCGCTCCTCCGGCAGGGCGGCGGCCGAGAACGGGTAGATCTTCGAGACGACCGCCGGCTCCTTGATCAGGGTCTCGCCGTAGAACCGCGCCACGAGGCTGCCCCGCGACCGGGTCGTGATGCGCGAGAACATGTCTCTTGTGGAGGTGGCGTAGACGGCGTTCAGCGCTCCGGCCCCGGTCATGTTTCCGGTCCATGCGTTGTCGTAGAAGTAGTCGCCGGCAAATGCGGCGTGATAGTCGAAGAGGCCCGGGCCCTGCGTCCGCGACCGGATCTCCTCGTCGAGAGCCTTTTCGTTGATATTCCAACGGGCGCTGACCGCCTTGATCAGGTCGGCCGTGTCGACGCCCCGGTCCGCCATCAGGTCGAAGAGCTTGGCGTAGGCGTAGGGCTGGAGTGTGGTCGAGCCGTCCATCCCGGTGGCGGGCAGCGTAGGGCATCTCGAAGTGTAGAAATGCGGGCTCGGGTTGGGTTGGCCGGCCCGCGTGCGCATGAGCTTCAACGAGAGGTGCTCGGCGGTCGACTCGATCCACCACCGCAAGCCGAGTGTGAAGTCCTGGAGATTCGAAAGCGTGTCGTCCTGGGCGACGTGGATGAGCTCGTGCACGCAAGTCCGGCGCATGTCGTACGAGAGTGTCGGCGGCGGCGCCCCGTAGACGCTCAGATCGGAGGTGATGATCATCGGCCCGCCGAGCTTGGACTCGCCGAAATCGGGGACCGGGATGACGAACACCTCGTAGCGGTCGAACCAGACCTCCGAGACCTGCATCTTGACGTCGGGCAGCCACGACCGGGCGTCCTCGAGGAAGTCCCCGAGATCGGTGACGAAGCGCGGGTGACCCGCGTGTTTCTTGCCTTTGTAGGTAGCGTGTCTGAGATAGTCTGCGTCGGTCGGTGGGGCGCCGGCTTTTCCTGCACTCAAATAGTTGAGGTTGAAGTTCTTGGTCGAGTACACCGCGTCGGGCATTTGCTCTTGTACTGCTGCCAGATCGACTGGGCGGACTCGGTGGTGAGCAACGCCCACCCGATCGCCACTCCTTTGCTGATCACCCAAGCGGAGCCGATGATCGACGGCGTGCGGGGTGCCTGTGCTCGGCAGGACGCCCCGCGACGGATCGTGGGTCGGTCGGAAGACAGCTGCCAGTGATCTTTTTCCCAGACCACGATCGTGCCGGTTGGCCTGGGCAGCGGTCCTTCCGTAGAGAGCCGGGATCGAAGGGGATCTCGACGTCGACCGGCCGATCGAAGGTCCAGTGCTCCTCGCCGTCGATCTCGACGTGGAGGAGCGGGCCGATCGGGATGGCGCCGTCCTGCACCATTGCTTCGGGTACTCGGACCACCGGCGTGACGACGACCTCACGATCCCCTGAAATCGAACCCGGCGGAAAGCTCAACCTGGAGCCTCCGATCACCTCGAGCTCGAGCCCGAGCGGCGCTTCCGTGTATCTCCCTGATTCGGCAAACGCCTTCCACAGCTCGACCTCGGTCTCAGGGTCGGGGATGGGCTCTGGCTCCATTTCCACCAACTCCGCCGGGATGAGGATGACTTCGGGCTCCGGGATCGGCTCTCGCCAGAACAGGAGCGGTTCCAACCACTGCGGCGCCAGAAGGATCAGAGCGCCCGAGAGCACGACGGTGCCCAGCACCATCGCGCCGAGCCAGGAACACCCGAGACAGCCGAAACGACTCGTCGAGGTGCTCATTGCAGCACCCCCGCCAGGGTCAGCACCACCAGCGCGGTCAGCGCCACATTGATCACGAACCAGCCGTGGAGGACAAACCAAAGAGGACCCCCGCGGCCTGTCCGCCCACCGGTAGCTGCGAGGCGCGCCGCCGTCGAGCGCGCGTCGAAGAGGCTCCAGATCCACGGCACGACGAGAACGGTGGTGAGCAGGAAGAAGGCTCCCTTGAACGGCTGGCCGTTGTAGGCCTGGCCGCCACCGGGAAGGAGCAGGCCGAGAATGACCGCCGTCCTCGATGTGTGGTGTTTCGCTCCGGGTTGCAGTGAAGTCTCTGGTTTCCCAGAGTCGGGAGCGGAGGAGGCGGTGGAGGCGCAGGGTGCCCCTCGATCTCTTCGGTTCCGAACCGCAGCGAGAGCCAGCCGCCGAGTGTCAGGGTGTCGTTGTCATTCAGATATCCAGGCCCCGGTCGATCGTTGATCGCGAGCTTCCCTCCGATCTCCTTTACGTAGAAACCCTCATCGGCGAGATAGATCTCACATGCCTGCGGCTTCGAGCCCTTCGATCAGCAGGTCGCACCGGGGTGACCAACCGACGGTCAAGGAGGGTCTTAGTTGTGTTGAAGGTTTCGATGTTGCCGTTGGCGTCGTAGTAGGTGAGGATCACTCGGGGCATGAATAGGCCTCCAATTGGTCGCCGCAAAACGAACCCGCCTATCCATTGTACGAACAGCGGTTCCCCGGTGCGGTGAGTCCCGGACAGGATTCACTGATTTTGAGACACATGACTCCGGTCGGAAGCCTCGCCCACCGTATACTCGAAGAAGGCGGTCTGTTTTCGAAGGAGGAGAAGGGTCCAATGCCGCAACTGCTCATTCGCGAGAAGGGGAACCGGGACGAGGAAATCCGCGAGGTCGATCTGGAACTCGGGGAGCTATCAATCGGGCGGTCGCTCGATTGCGATCTGCCCCTCGACAACCAGACCATCTCGAGGCGCCACGCCTCCCTCACCAGCACCTCGGAAGGCTTCGTCCTGAACAATCTCGGCAGCGCCAACGGGACCTGGGTGAACGGCAACAGGATCACCCGGCACCTCCTCCAACACGAGGACTCGATCTGTTTCGGCAGCGCCGTGGCGGTCTTTCACGAGCCGCCAGACCCCGACGCAACACTCCAGTTCGATGTCAAGGCGTTGCTCGAGAACGCCCACAAGACGGCCGCGCTGAGAGTGGCCGACTTGCAGCTCGACGAGCCGGAGCCGACGCGGGACCTTTCCGCGAGTGCCGGGCAAAATCGGCCCCGGCACCGCCTCCGCCAATCGAGGATTCGCCGACCAGACCTGGTACCGCCGCACCGCGCCGGGAGGCGCCCGCCCCGGCGGTCAGGGTCGAGCCTCGCCCCGAGCCGCCGCCGCGACAGCCTCCGCCCCAGCAGGCCCCGCTCCAGCCTGCAGCTCCGAAGCCGCGACCCGCGCCGCCCCCGCGCTCGGCGGGCGAGCACGAGCTTCAGTGGTCGGCGCAGGCACCGCCTCCGAAACACCGGCCAACTCCCGCCGCCGCGGCGGCACCGGCGGCAGCGCCTGCCGTCCACTCGACCAACCGGCGATTCGCTGGTTTCTGGATTCGAGTCCTGGCGTGGATCATGGACTCGATCATTCTGTCGGTCTTCGGTGTCGCCCTGACGTTCGGCGCCGGTTTTGTCGTCGGCGCGTTCGGCTCAAACCAACCGTCGCTGCAGAACTTCCTCGTGCCGATCGTCGCGGCGACCTCGTTCCTTCTCCCGGCCGTCTACCTGCTCGTCGGTTGGCGCGATCCGGACGCACCTTCGGCAAGATGCTGTGCGGAATACGTATTGTGTCCGAGAACGGTGCGCCGCTTGGATTCGGCGGAGCGTTGATTCGGCTTCTCGGCTACATGCTGAGCTCTCTGATCTTCTGCATCGGCTACCTGATGGTGGCTTTCACGGATCGCAAGCGCGGCCTCCACGACATGATTGCCGGAACCGTGGTCATTTATGACCGCTGAGTATGGGGCTGTTTCTGAGGGAGCGCGAGACAACTGGAAGATTGGGGTCAT
>CAVYKX010000024.1:0-27675 GCA_963769215.1 Candidatus Sulfomarinibacteraceae bacterium
CTGGAATACCTGAGATCGAAGAGAATTTCGAGGCGATCCTTGAAAAAAGGCATCAGTGCCGTCGCAACCACGAAGACACAAAGACACCAAGGGAACAGGAAGGAGTTTTTTGACCCATCACATCGCTGGAGTTCGCTGAGGCAGATATTTAATGTTTTCAGCGTCAGCGCTTCTGATGAGTGAGAAGAACACTCGGAAAACCTTTGTGATTTCTTCGTGTCCTTCGAGTCTTCGTGGTTCAAGATGTTCGGGCGGGCGTGCGGAACCACTCCAAAGTTCGGTTCACCTCATGGAAATCCGGATGAGCCGAAGATTGCTGGAATCCTGAGTGCTCATCGTACGTTGGTCACTGAGACGAGGAGAAGATCATGAATACCTGGAAGAAAACAACAATTGTTGCGTTGTGCATTTTCCTGGCGGTGGTCGCCTTCGCCGGTGATCCGGGCGTCATGGATCGAACGGTCGAGTCCCTGACCGGGAAAAAGGTGGACTTGACCTCGTATCGCGGCAAGCCGATGTTGGTCGTCAACACCGCCTCGAAATGCGGCTATACACCTCAGTACGAAGGCCTTCAAGAAGCTGTATGAGAAATACGGCGAGGGCGATCTGGTGGTGATCGGATTCCCGAGCAACGACTTCGCCAACCAGGAACCGGGCACCGCCGAAGAGATTGCCAAGTTCTGCCGGCTCAACTACGGTGTGACGTTTCCGATGATGGCCAAGGTTCACGTCAAGGGTTCAGGACAGTCTCCGGTTTACCGAGCGCTCACCATTGAAAGTTCCAAGGAGTTTCAGGGCGAGGTGAAGTGGAATTTCACCAAGTTCCTGGTTGACCAGAACGGCCGTGTCGTGGCGCGGTTCGAGTCGTCGGTCAAGCCGATGGATGAGCAGGTGATCTCGGCCATCGACGCGCTGCTTGCCGATGGCAGCCCGAAGGGCTAGATTGGTTGTGCTGAAGTCAACCTCTGGAGCCAAACAAATGAGATCCGCCGATACTCTCGTCTTGGGACTGTTCCTGGCCTGTTCGGTCTTCTCTCCTTCTTCGGTATCTGCGCAGGAGGATTCCCGATTCAGCTTGGAACTCGAGGCCGGGCCGACCTGGCAGAGCAACAACACCGTGCAGATCCCGAACACGGAGTTCGGGACCCGGTTCTCGCTGGAGGATCTCGTGGGCTCGGGGCCGTGGGCTGCAGGGCGGATCTACTTCACCTGGAACATCAACCAGAAGCACAGCCTGCGGCTGTTAGCGGCTCCGTTGTCGTACACGGAGACCGGGATCTTCGATGAGACGGTGGACTTCGCGGGCGAGTCCTACCAGCCGGGCGTGCCGACCGAGGCGACCTATCAGTTCAACTCGTGGCGCATCGGCTATCGCTGGAAGTTCAAGGATGGCGACAAGTGGACCTTGTGGCTCGGCTTCACCGCCAAGGTCCGCGACGCCAAGATCGAGCTCGCCCAGGGCGACACCACGAGCAAAGACACCGATGTCGGGTTCGTGCCGCTGCTCGCCTTCGCTGCGGATTATCGATTCGCCGATCAGTGGCGCCTGATCTTCGATTTCGAAGGTCTCGCCGGTGGGCCCGGGCGTGCATTCGACGTCGCCCTCAAGCTCGGTTACGACATCAACGACCGCTGGTCAGTCACCGCCGGCTACCGAACCGTTGAAGGTGGCGTCGATATCGACGATGTCTACAACTTTGCGTGGTTCCAGTATGCGGTGGTTTCGGGCGTTTTTCGGTTCTGAGACGTCGGCCGGCTCCTTCGGCCCAATGGCTCTGGAGGAGTTGGTTACGGCAGGAAGACTTTCGCCCTAGGGGTGATGGGCCCTGATTCGCCGGATGTTCCTGTTGCTCAGTACCGCGATGACAGGGTAAAAAAGCTGCTGGAGTCCGGTGAAGGTCTTGTACTGCTCGGTCGCAAAGAATTCTGACGCGTCGTTCCACGTGCCGTGGTCTTCGATCACCGCGCCCATGTGGACAAAGCCCTTTTCGCCGAAGTTGAACTCGCAACTGCACCTGCCATCAATGAGGGATAACGAGTAGCCCATGTTCCGGCCGGATTGTTCGAGTCGGGCCCTCGAACCTTTGAAAAGCGCTTCGTCGTTGATGTAGGAGTCGATCGGTTTCCAGATACTGTTGATCTCGACCTCGGTCCACGAATGAGGACCGGAATCCGGCATGAAGGGAAACGCGAACGCAGGGAAGACTCCCCTCATGATGTCGATTTTGATCGAGCTGTAATGGACTCTGGCAGGGAAGCCACATGCCCTACACAACGCCACCATCAACGTGGCCTTGGTGTTGCAGTACCCGGTTCCTGACCGGATGATTTGTGAAGCGCGAACCGTGTCCCAATCGCTGAACCGTGACGGAAAACCAAAGGTGATGTCGTCGCGCACGAATAGGAACAGGGCCTCGAGCCTGTCGAGAACGCCGCTTTTCCCATTCGTGATCCTGTTCGCGGTTTCAAAAACCAATGGGTGTTCATGGTCAGCGAGGACGGTTTGCCCGTTTCCCATGATTCTCCAGTCGGGAGCACTCCTACAATGTTGCGCCCGAAATCGCGATCCGCCAGGGCTGCGTTCGATGCAGGTCGACCGTGAATCCAGCTGCCAGAATTCTGACAAAGGTCGGGGCGCAGGCATGCACCGGTGGCGACCGAACCGTCGAGGGCGGCGTCGACATCGACGACGTCTATAACTTCGCCTGGTTCCAGTACGCGGCTGTGTCGGGCGTTTTCAGGTTCTGACGGTCTCTTCGGATCGTTATTCGGAGAAAATCCAGGCGACACAAGCGTCATCAGATGGGACTGCGCCTCGAGCCGTGTTCTTCGCTGAGTGCAGCGAGTTGGCAGTCTGATCAATCAGGGAACAATCGGCTTCCTTCCTGTCCGGGTTCCGATCGGATCCGACCAGAACTCACGCCCCTTAATTGATCACCTTATAGCCACACGTACATTTTGACGTTCGCTCTATTGACGTTTCTCAATACAGAACGCAAATTGGTATTCGGGAATCCTGAGTGGACACTTGGAGTCGATGCGCCCTTGGACGGGCGCAGTTTGTGATCTTCTGTGCCGTCGATCTCTGCGGCGGGAAAGGCGAGGTGAGCTGTGAATAACGGGCGGTGTCCGGTTGTCGAGTCGTTGTGTGTGGCCTTTTTCTGCGTGCTTTCAGTCGCGTGGCTTGGATCGGAATGTGAGGCATCGGAATGGGTGTGGGCCAACCCGAGGCCGACCGGTAACCAGATGTCGGCGACTGCCCATTGTGGGAACACCTTCGTGGCAGTCGGCGGATTCGGCGAGATCTTCAGCAGCGCCGACGGGATTCACTGGATTCAGCGATCGAGTGGAACAAACGAGAATTTCCATGATGTGGCCTGCAACGGGACCATTTTTGTTGCTGTCGGTGGCGGTGGCACGGTTCTCACAAGCATCGATGGCGTGTTGTGGGACTCCATCGATATCGGGCTCGACAGCGAGCTGCATGGCATCGGCTGGTTCGATCAGTTCGTCGTGGTAGGTGTCGGACCCGTCATCGCCACCAGCGACGACGGGTTGAGTTGGTCGATCAGGCACTCGGATGATTTCAATCAGTACCTGTGGGACGTCGCATCGAACGGCTCGCTTCTGGTTGCGACTGGTGGCGACTGGGAGACCGATGACACCAGCCTGGTCATGTCGAGCTCTGACCTTGGTCTGACCTGGACGAAGAGCACCATCGATTCATACTATGGTTACGGCTATCTAAACGGCGTCACGTGGGGCGACGACCTGTTCGTTGCGGTGCACGACGAAGGGACGACTTTTTCGAGCAACGGTGTCGACCCGTGGACGGTCAGCGAAATCGTGCCCGAGTATTCGCTGGTCGGAATAACGTGGGACGGCGACCAATTCGTGGCGGTTGGCTCGAGTGGAGTCATCACAACGAGTTCAGATGCGAACACATGGGAGGTTCGCGCGTTCGTGCCCTGTGGATTGTTGTACGGCATCGAGTGGACAGGTGAGCAGTATCTTGCGGCTGGATATTCGGGTGTTGTCGCTTCCAGCGAAGACACAGCATCCTGGGAGCTGCGGTTGCCGACTGACGGTGTAACGAATGTCACGTTCGAAGATATCGCGTGGAACGGTTCGACCTTTGTTGCGTGTGGATTCAAGCTGGGTCCGTCAGAAGGCGTGTTTGCGACCAGCAGCAACGGTTGGGACTGGTCGGCGACCTCTGTTACGGACATCCGCCGACCGACGGGTGTGGCCTGGGGCGACGGGGTTTTCGCTGCAGTCACCAGGTTCAGCAATCTCATCAAAACGAGCCCAGATGGAGTCAGTTGGGTGAGTCATCCACTTCCGGGTTTCTTCTCGTTGCACGACGTAGTGTGGAGCGCTGCCAAATCGGAGTTCGTGGCCGTCGGCAGTAGTGGCAAAATTCTCACGAGCCCGGACGGCGCGGTATGGTCCGAGCGAGTTTCCGGCACCACGAACCTCTTGGTGAGCGTCGATTGCGATGACACTCGGTGCGTTGCAGTCAGCACCCACGGAACGGTGACAATGAGCGTTGACAACGTCACCTGGAATACCCAGTCGATTACATCGGAGCGTCTCTACGGTATCGCCCACAACAGCTCCCGTTTCGTGGCGGTCGGTACGGCCGGAACGGTGATGACCTCCAGCGACGGAACCGTGTGGGAACCAGAAAATCCGGGTACGAGCCTGTCCTTCGGCGACGTCGCCTGGGTCGGAGATGAATTTGTCGCCACAGCGGCAGGCGGGGCGGTGTTTTCAAGTATCGCCGGGGAGACCTGGAGCGGCGGCCAGGTGGCCGCGCTGCGGACCTCACTCTTGGGCGTGTGTAACGACTACCCGCTCATTGTCGGCCGGAACAGCGCGGTCATGGTTCGCTGCGACACGAGCCCGGACAGCGATGGTGACGGTGCGGGTGATCTGTGCGATCCGTGTCCCTCCGATCCCGACGACGGCTGCGATCAATCCGGATCGACGTCGTCGATCATCGGTCCCGAGGGCGGTTCGGTGACGAACGCGGGTGGACGGCGGGGGTTCAATTCCCTTCGGGGGCTGTTGGCGACGACACTGTGGTGTCGATCACGAGCTATGATCCGGCGACCCCCAACGCGGGCTTTATGGTTGGAGATGGTCTGGTGCCGGCCGGCAACGTTTACGACTTCCAGCCGGAGATGGACTTCTCGGCAGATGTCACAATCACGCTGACGTACGAACAGATGTCGATGCCCGAGTGCGGGACCGAAGAGCTGGATCTCGACGTCTACTGGTGGGATGGACTCGACTGGGTGCCGCAGGGTGCGGCCCAGGATTGCGCGGCGAACTCGCTCTCGTTCCTGACCGATCACTTTTCGTTTTACCTCGTCGGGCATCCGGATGCCGACGGCGATGGCGTGCCGGATGCGCGTGATCAGTGCGCGGGCTCGATCCTCGAGGACACCGTCGTCATCGACGGATGTGACAGCGGGGTCGACAACATGATCTTTGACAGCGGATGCAGTGTTGCCGACATGGTCGAGGATTGCGCCGATAGAGCCAGGAACCATGGTCGTTTCGTGAGCTGTGTCAGCCGACTCGGAAACGATCTGAAGAAACTGGGATTGATCTCGGGTCGTGAGAAGGGTCGGCTCACGAAGTGTGCGGCAAGGGCGGATATCCCCTGAACTGATTTAATTCGCATTGTGATGTCGTGGCGCTGGCCCGTGACCGCAGTCGGGTTGAGCGGTCGTATGGCAGCAGGGGCCTTACGGGGCGGCTGTCAGGATGCTGTCAAAGGTTGCGACAAAAGCTTGTACCGGCGCTTCTCTCCAACCGAGATTGGGAACAGTCGAAAAGAGGGGGAAACCACATGGCATCCAGATTGTTCGCGCTGTCCTGCGTCGTCCTGATATTCGCCGTGCCCGCCGGATGCGATGAAGGTGAGATCGGTACCCGTGCTGAGGCGTCGCCGCAGAAGATCGAGGATATCGAAGGCGTCACTGCTGGGAACCTCTACCTGGACGGGCGGGTCTACATCGCGGGCCAACCGGATGAGGCGGCGTTGGCCGAGCTTCAACGACGGGGTGTGACCGTCGTGGTCAATGCGCGAACACCTTCGGAGGTGGAGAACCGCGAGTTGGTGCCGTTCGACGAGGCATCTGTTGTCGGCGATCTTGGAATGTCTTACATCTCGATTCCTCTCGGGGGCGAAGAATTTCCATACGAGCCGGCGGCGGTCGAAAAACTCGCTGGGGTTCTCGATGACAACGAAGGACCGGTCCTGCTCCACTGCACCTACGGCGGCCGTGCGGTCTACCTCTGGATCGCATATCTGGTGGAGTACCAGGGTCTGACTCTCGAGCAGGCCATGGCCCGCGGCGAGGCGATGCTGCTCCGTCCCCACCCGGTCGGACGCCTCCTCGGCCTGCCGACGAAGCTCGTATTTACCGAGTCAATTACTCACGAGACGATTGAATAAACTGTAGGGGCGGCACCTGTGCCGCCTACGCATTCTCCTCACAATCCGGTCGTGATCGGCTCGACAAAAAGCTCCGAGGGCGACGGCTCGGTTCGGTGGCGCTGCTGCGGTCTTCAAATTGCGAAAAATCGTCGGGTACAGTCAATGTGCTAACCGATACTCTCGCTACCTCGTAACTAGGTGAGAGGGCTCATGCCCCAACTTGATAGCGAGGTGGCCGATGCTCGAGATTTAGGACTCGTCAAGGTGTATCCCGGTCCGGTCGCCGCCCTCCAGGGGATCGATCTGGAGATCCAGAATGGAATGTTCGGTCTCCTCGGTCCGAACGGTGCGGGCAAGTCGACGCTGATGCAGATCGTGGCCGGGATCCTCGAGCCGACGTCGGGCGAGGTCATACTCGACGGCGTCGATATGACCGAGAAACCCGAGTATGTACGGCAACGGCTCGGTTACCTGCCGCAGGACTTCGGCTTCTATCCCCAGCTTACGGGCCGGGCGATGCTGGCCCACCTGCTTCGGTTGAAAGGCGTCCGCGCTCCCGGTGGCGAGAAGAAACTGGTGCGAGAGTCTTCTGGAGCGGGTCAACCTCGGTTTCGCGGCCAAACAGAAGGTGGGCGGATATTCCGGCGGGATGCGCCAGCGGCTCGGCATCGCGCAGGCGGTTGCCGGTGACCCGCGCATCCTGGTCGTCGACGAGCCGACCGCGGGCCTCGACCCGGAGGAGCGTCTCGTTTCTATCGCATGCTCGCCGAACTCGCGGAGGATCGCATCGTGCTGCTTTCGACCCACATCGTCGAGGATGTGGCGGTCCTCTGCCCGCACTTCGCGATCATTCGCCGGGGGAGATTGGTCGCTCGAACGACGCCGGAGGCCGCACGCTCCGCGATGGCCGGCGCTGTCTTCCAGGGCGACATCGAGTCCGATGATCTGGAAGCGCTTCAGGCCGGTTCGACCGTTCTACAGACCCTGCTTTTAGAAGGAAGAAATCGGGTTCGGATTCTTTCGCTCGATGGGCGTGAGCCGGCAGGCTTCCAGCCTGTCGACGCTTCGCTCGAGGATGCGTATCTGGCGACGGTCCAGCTCGGTGAGAGTGCGCTCAGTCGAACGGCGTCGTCCGGGAACACGAGAGGGCTGGCGTGACCGTCAAAAGGTTTTCCGCTGTCTTCCGTTTCGACGTCACGGATCATCTGAAACGGCCGCTGCTCTGGATCTGGGTCGTCTTGTCGCTGCTGACGGCGATGGTAATGGCGGCAGGAGTGTTCACGATCCGGTCGGGCGAGGACATGGCTGGCGGAATCCAGGCGCACATCACCTCGCAGTTCGGTAACGCCTACGAAATGTCGCTGTTTGTGGCGATATTGTTCCCGCTTTTCGTTGCGGTGGTTTCCGGGATGGGTGTGCTTCGAGACGGCGAGCTTCGGATCGAGCAACTCCTCCACTCGACACCGTTGCGTCCATCGGAGTATGTCTGGGGAAAATTCACTGCCGCCATCGCGATTTCGCTCGCCGCTCTACTGGTGATGGTCTGTAGTCTCATGCTGTTCAAACACGGGATGACGGCGCCGACCGGCCAGAGCTGGTCGGCGACTTCTTTTTAGCCAACTACCTGGTGCCCGCCCTGGCGCTCTCGCTACCGCTCATCGTGTTCGTGGCGGGATTGACCTTCGCCGTCGGTGAGGCGACGAGGAACGCGGTCCTGGTCAACATGGTTCCGCTCGTGATCCTCCTCGGGTGCGTTTTCTTTCTCTGGACGTGGTCACCGAGCTGGCTCGATCCCAGGTGGAACCGCGTCCTCATGCTTGCCGATCCGACGGGTTTTCGCTGGATCAGCGAGAGCTGGCTGAAGGTGGATCGCGGGGCCGAGTTCTACAACACCGCAAGGATCGTCTTCGACCCCGCCTTTCTTGCCAGCCGGATCACTCTCGTTGTTGTGGGGCTGATGGCTGTTGTGAGGTCGCAGCGGCATCTGGCATCAACGCTTCGCGGCGAGGTGGTTCCCGAAAACGACGTCCGCAGGGCGTTGGCCGAACAGAATGAGCTTGCCCGCCGGCCGGTATTGAGGGAATCACCCCTGGCAGAAATGGAAATGAGTGCGCGGCCACAGGGAGTTTTCAGGAATACGATCGAAATTGCCCGCATCGAATGCCTGGTCCTCGCGAGACACCCGGCGATGTGGATTCTGATTCCGCTGGTCGTCCTCAATGCGACGGTCGATGCGATCTACGCGACCGGGTCGTTGGACACACCGCTGCTGCTGACCCCCGGTGTGAGCGCCGTCGGTTCGCTGGTCGAACTCACCTTCGCCTTGTGTTTGCTGCTGATGTTCTACACGGTGGAGTCGCTGCGACGGGAGCGAAGCACTCGGTTGGACGCGATCGCATATGCGACGCCGGTCCGGACCAGCGCGCTGATTCTGGGCAAGGCGATCGCCAACGGCGTGGTGGCCGCGGCGACCTTGCTGGCGTGTCTTCGCGACCTGCGCTGTATTACTGCTCCGGCAGGGAACGGTGCCGCTCGATCCGTGGCCCTATGTCGTGGTCTACGGATTCCTGGTGGGACCGATCGTGGTCTTCGTCACTGCGCTTGTCGGTCTCATCTATTCGCTCACAGGGAACCGCGTGACGACCTATGCGCTGGCCATCGCCGCCATGATGAGTGGTGGAATCCTCATTGCCCTCAACAAGATGAGCTGGGTGTGGAACTGGTCGCTTTCGGGCGCCCTGAGATGGAGCGACATGGCGCCGTTCGAGCTCAACCGAACACCACTGGTTCTGAACCGCGTGCTGGTACTGGCGATCGGACTGCTCTTTCTGGTGGTGGCGATCCGGATCTTCCCGAGGCGACGAGTTCGATTCGGCCCGCATCGTCGAGCGGCTGCGACCGGCGATCTGCTGGTGCGCGTGGCGTCTGCGCCTATCGCCTCTGATTCTGCTGCCATTGGTATCGGGCGTCGCGTTGCAGAAGGGCATCAACGAGGATCCCAGGGAGTTCGCATCGAAAGGTGGGCACAAGAGTACTGGCAGAGGAACCACGCCACCTGGCTCGACGCACCGTTTCCGGATATCGCACATTCGGACATCGAACTCGATCTCGAGCCGGAGCGACGGTGGTTTCGGACCAGCGGAAGCTACGAGCTCGATCAACCGGACACGATGACGAGTTGCTCCGGATTCCGCTCACCGGCGGCCGTCACTGGGAGGATCTGAGCTGGAGCCTTGAACGGTGAGGCCTGCGAGCCGGAAAACCGCGAGGGACTGTACGTCTTCGATCTGCCCGAGCCCTTGCCGCCGGGAGCGAGCTGCGCGATCGGCTTCGAATTCGAGGGCGTCTTTCTCGACGGCTTCTACCAAGAACGGCGAGGGGAGCAGCGAGTTCATCGCTCCCTCGGGCGTGGTTCTCACCGCAAACTCCCGAGCTTCGTGCCGGTGGTGGGCTACCAGGAGGGCTCGGCATCGACGAGGACAACCGACTACGACGCGCGCGAGTACCCGGACGACTTCTACGAGGGCGTGACGCATGCAGCCTTCGGGCCCGACGTGCGCCGCACACGAGCCGGGTTCGGATCACCGCGCCGGAGGAGTACACGATGAACTCGGTCGGAGTGCTCGACCGAGTCGGTAGTCGACGGACGGCAGGCGCACGGTGATCTGGGAGAGCGACCACCCGGTCGACATCTTCAACGTGGTCGGGGGACGGTGGACGGTGCGCCGCGGCGAGGGCAGGTCGATTATTTATCACCCCGAGCACAGCTACAACATCGACGAGATGCTGCGAGGCTCTGGACGGGCGCGCGCAGGTACTACTCGGAGTGGTTCTACCCGTACCCGTGGCAGGAGTTGAAGCTGTCGGAGTTTCCCGCCGAGGCCGATTATGCGCAGGGTTTCGTCACCAACATCACCTTTTCTGAAAGCATGGGTTTCCTGGCCAAACCCGATCCCCGGATCGAATGCTCGCGTTTCTGGTCACCGCCCACGAGGCCGCGCACCAGTGGTGGGGTGGCTTGCTGATGCCGGGAGACGGACCGGACGGAAACATCCTTTCGGAGGGCACTGCGCACTTCTCGACGATTCTGCTTTTCGAACAGCTGCGGGGGCCCGAACAGCGCATCGAATTCTGCAAATGGCTCGAGGGCGATACAACAACCGCCGGGTGATCGACTCGGAGCGCGAACTCGTCAAGATCGACGGATCCCGGGCCGGCGATGCCACCGTCATCTACGACAAGGGGAGCTGGGTATTCTGGATGCTCCACAATCTGATGGATCGTGAGCACAACCTCGCCGGGATCCAATCCTTTATCGCGCATTACATTGAGGATCCGGATCACCCGGTGCTGCAGGACTTCGTGACTCACCTGAGGCCGTTCGCCGTCGACCAGGAGGCCTACGATCTTTTTGTAGATCAGTGGTTCTTTGACCTCGTCATGCCCGAGTACACGGTGGACAACGCCACTCGACTGTCCGTGCCGGGTGGCGCCGGCCTCTTCGATGTAGGGTTTTCCGTGGAGAACTCCGGTACCGGCCGGATGATGGTCGAGGTCAGCGCGGAGCGAGGGCAGCGGTTCTCTGGCGTAGATTTCGAGGAGGCACGGGCCGTCGTCGAACTCGGCGCGGGCGAATCGAAGGAGCTGTCCATTCGTTGTGACTTCGAGCCCGACCGCATCGTCGTCGACCCCGATGTCAGGGTGCTGCAACGGGGAAGGAGCTCAGCGGTTCATCGGTTCTGAGGACCGGGACAAGCGCGCTGTGCAGCAAACACGAGTCGGGGGCCTGAAAACCCGCGGACGATTCCGGCGTAGTTCCCTGTAACGACCAATGAAGGAGGTAAGAATGACCGAGCAAATTCTGACGGCTGTGGATCGTAGGCAGCTCCTCACCAGAGTGATGCCCGCGTGTTCTCTCGCGTGCATGTTCGCTGGCCTGGCGCAGGCTGACGATGCGGCAAAGCAGGAGAAGCCGGCGGACGATGGCAAGCACAAATGGGAGGTCGAGTTCGAGCAGAAGACCAACATGCTCCGCCAGGTCTCGAGGCAGAACAATACCTTCATCGAATTCATCAAGACGTTGCAGGGCGAGCTTGACGAAGAGGAACTGCTGCGCCTGCTCAACATCAACTCGGCGAATGTCGGGAAACGGATTGGATCGCGGCAAGCTGAAAACTCTCCCGATGCGAAGTTCAGGACCTTTACCGAAACCTTCCGTGGTCCGCAGATGGAGCGGTATCTGACCATGGAGATCACCGAGGACACCGACAAGGTCTTCGAGATCCGGGCGACCGAGTGCATCTGGGCCAAGGTCTTCCGCGACGCGGGTCTGGGTGGTGAGATCGGCCACGCGGCAGTCTGCAATATGGACTACTACTGGCCGCCGGCGTTCAACCCGGACTTCAAGATGGAACGCACCAAGACCCTGATGCAGGGCAACGATTGCTGCAACCACCGGTACATCGATACTGCGTGATCGGACGGTGGGCTGAAACCCACCCTGCCCGGCCGTCAGCCCACCATCGGTTCTGGCGTCCTCTGCGTTGCACTGGCCTTACATCGATGCCGCTTCTCGTATCCGCGCGAGGACCTCGGTGCCGTTGGTGTTTTCCGGGTTGAGGGCAATCGACTTCTCGTACATCGCCACGGCTTCGTCGGTACTGCCGGCTTCCAGAAGTGCTTCGCCCAGGCTGTCGTAGGCGTTCCACGAATCGGGGTAGAGTTTGACGGTCAAACTGAACATCTTGACGGCGTTGTCGACCCGGCCCTGCTGGAGAAAGACGTAGCCGTAGGCGTTGAACTCGGTTTCGAGGTAGAAATATTTGGGCGATTCGCTGTCGCGATCGGCGATGATTTCGAGGACGTCCGCTTCGTCCGCTCCCTCGGCGAGCATTGTCCAAACGGTGCGCGCCGCCGACGCCTGGCTGGTCACTTCCCGCCACAGCTCGGCAAGCGAAGCATAGTGCTGCTGCCCATTGAAACCGGGTTTTCCGACGAGATCGGGAAAGCGCGTGTCGAGGCGGTACTCGACCATGACGTCACCGACGCTTTTCCCCTCCTCGGACGCTTCATTGATTCCCTCCCAGAGAGCGCGCACGTATTCGACTCGCGCCTCGGCGCCTTCGATCGAGAGCTCTCCGTTCCAGTGCGCGGGCAGCAGCGTGTCGATCTCATCCCCTCGGGCCAGCAACCGGTCCCAATTGGTGAGCCAGAGCGGGAAGTTGTGGGCCATGCCGTCGCGCACGCTGAAGCTGGCGAGGCAGCCGGGAGTGTCGGTGAGCCAGACGTCGGCCATGGTGTCGCCGGTGAGCAGCAGACCATGCTCCGGCACGAAGACCGCGGCGTCGCTCGCGGTGTGCATCCCGCCGATGTACGACAGCTCGAAGGTGGTGTCGCCGAGGTCGAGCGCCATGCGGTCGGAGAAGGTGAGCGTTGGTGGCACCGGTTGTTGGTCGGCCTGCATCTGCTCGTAGAGGAGGCGCACGAGGATCAGGTCTTCACTCAGAGACGTGGCCATCGGATCGTCTGCATCGAGCTCCTCGAGGGCTGTCTCGAGGTCGGCGATTCTGGTGGGGTAGTACTCGAGCATCTGATCGCGATGCGTGGCAGCCTCGGCCATACCGGCCGCGATCAGCTCGTGGCCCACGATGGTGCAGTCGGAGTAGACCGAGTTGCCGCCGGTGTGGTCGCGATGCTCATGGGTGTTGATGAGGAACGCGAAATCCGATCGACCCAACTCGCGCGCGATCACCTCACGAAGCTGTGTGTCGATCTCTGGCACGCCCCACGTGTCGACGACGACGATGCCCTTCTCGGTAGAGAACGCCATGATCGCGGTCGACGAGATGTGGTCGCCGAGCCAGAGGCGTATCACTCCGTCATCGATCTTTTGCAGGTGTACGGGCAACCCTTCGATCTCGTCGGCACCTGCCCACGAAGCAGCAAGCAGAACAATAGCCACAGCGGTCATCCAGGTCCTGGTTTTCATCGTTTTCCCCTCTGCGCGTTGAGCGCACTTTGCGGCGGTCTCAAGGACCGGTCGGACTCGGCGAAAACTGCTGATACATAATCTTCATACGAAGGGGAGTTGCCCGGGTTTCGAGCTAGAGCTTCAGGGTACGCCGCTTGAGCTCCAGGTACCGCGGTTCGCTGTGAAGAGGATCGAGGTTGGGATGGCAGAGAATCCAGATCGGGTTCTCGGCGCCGTTTGAGAGAGCGCGTTCGAGTCGGTCGATCGCCTCCTCGGTGCGCCCGGTCAGGGCGAAGAGCTGCGCCAGGTTCCAGTTGAGGGCCGGGTCGGTGGATGCCAGCTGATCTGAAGAAAGCTCCGCCCGGGGCTCCTCTCCGAGCTGAATGAGGGCGAAGTCCAGCCACAATCTACAGTTGAGGTCGTCGGGTTTGTTTTCGATCTCGGTCTCGACAGCTGTTTTGAAAAGACGGTAGTGACTGCGGGCGCCGGCTTGGTCTCCCGCCCTGTCGAGCACAAACCCCGCGTGATAGTGGGCCCAGTATTCGTTCGGAGAGATCTCGAGAACCCTGTCGAATGCCCGCGCCGCCTCTGTGTACCTTTCCGAGATCTTCAAGGCGTGGCCCAGGTGGTAGGCGGCGTAGTGAAGGTTGGGTCCGATCTCGATACCCTTCTCTGCGGCGGCCACCGCCCGTGGGCCGTCCCCTTGTGCGAGATAGGCCCAGCTGAGATTGAGGTGCGGCCACGGTTGCTCGTCGAGGATCTCGATCTCGCGGGTCGCCCATTCGATGATCGCGGGCACATCACCGTAGCGTGCGCGGAGGATCCACACGAGACCGTCGTACGCCACGATCAGGTTGGGGTCGACCGCGATCGCAGTCTTGAACTCCTGAACGGCCTCGTCCGGCCGATCCAGGCGCCAGTAGATGAGGCCGAGGTTGTGGTGCGCTTCCGGCTGGTCGGGGTATATGGACAGCAGGGTCGTGTACAGCTCCGCCGCAGCTCGAGATCCTGCTCGACGAACTGGGCATGCAGCGCGAGGACCTGCAGTTGCTCCAGCTCCGTCAGGGAATCGATTTCCTCCACAGCCTCGCTGAGAAGGGCCTTTCCAATTTCCCGATCGGCTTCGGGCAGCATGTGGCCCCAGTCCATATGCAGCGTGGCCAGGGCCACCTTGGCGCCGACGAAATCCTGATCGATTCGAAGGGCTGTCTCGTAGTGCTGCTTTGCGGCGCTGGGGTCGGAGCGGCGATGCCGAGCGTGAGCCAGCGAGAACTGTTCGAGGGCCTTGAGCGAGCTCGTGGTGGCGTCGGCGAGCGGTTTGCTGCGCTCGGTGATGCTCGAAAATGTCTCTCCGAGGTCGCTCCGGACCTCCCGACACAGGCGATCGAGAGCCGGAAGTACGTCGTCGATGCTGTCTGCTCGGACAAACCGCGAGGCGTAGGTGCCGCCGGTGGCCGCATTCTTGAGAGACGCTGTGAGAATGTACCGGCTCCCGAGCTTGCTGACTGACGGTACGAGCACGACGTCGATCCCCCTGCGGCGAGCGATCTCGCGGCCGAGAGTCTCGTCGATTGTTGTTGCGTCGGCTTGCTTCATCTGTTGCAGCACTGGCTGCATGCTATCCCTGGAAAGGACATTGACATAGCTCGACTGCTCGATGGCAACGGCGAGCGCGGGGTTGAGAGCGTTGTCGAAGGTCGCTTCGCCGGTGAGGTTTTCGACGTTGGTTATCAGGAGCCAATCGCGTTCCTGGAAGGGCACGCTATGTGATGGGCGTTGGAAGACCAGCGCCGCAATAACAATGGCGGTAACTGCGGCGGCCACGATTGACGCTCTGCGAAAATTTCTGGTCGATCCGCTGGGCTGTTTCGTCGACGTATCGCCGCTGCTCAGCTCTTCCAGTGCAAAAAGCAGCTCTCGGGATGACTGGCACCTGTCCTCCGGCTTTTTCTCGAGGCAGCGGTCGACGAGGCGTTCGAAGAGGGGAGGCACTTCCGGATCGAAATGGGAGAGACCGACTGGGTCCTCTTTGAGGATGGCGGCATGGATCTCGGCAGTTGTCGCTCCAGGGAAAGGGTGTCGCTCGGCAACCATTTCGTAGAGCACGACCCCAAGGGAAAAAACGTCTGACCGGTGGTCCGCGCGCTTGCCCTGGAGTTGTTCGGGCGACATGTAGCCTGGGGTGCCCATGGCGATGCCGGATGCGGTTTCGACAGTCAGGGTCGGCGATTTGGAAAGCTCAGCCGGGTTGGTCTTGGGGCGCGCGAGCTTGGCCAATCCGAAGTCGAGGATCTTGACGGTTCCTTCCTTCGTGAGGAAGAGATTGGCCGGTTTGAGATCGCGGTGCGTGATTCCGCTGTCGTGAGCGGCCGCGAGCCCGGTCGCAATCTGGTGCCCGTACTCGATGGCCTTGTGCAGGGTCATCGCACCGGAGGCGATCACCTCGCGAAGCGAATCCCCCTCGAGGAGTTCGGTGACGATGAACGTACGCCCCTGATGCTCGCCGAGATCGTGCACGTCGAGGATGTTGGGATGGTTGAGAGCAGCGGCCCGCGCGCTTCGCGTTCGAAGCGCCGCAGCCGGTCGGTGTCGTGCGTGAGCTCCTGGGGCAGGACCTTGATCGCGACCTCACGGTCCAATCGTGTGTCGAGAGCGCGGTAGACCTCACCCATGCCTCCGGCTCCGAGGAAACCGCGGATTTCGTACCGCGAGAGACGGTCACCGACCGATAGCGGCATCTTTTCTCCAGGTTTGCCCCGCGAGTATGGCAGGAACCGGCTCGGAATGACAACTGGAGTACGCCATACCGTTCGTTGTTGCGGGACGCCAACGTGATACCGCGGCCCGTTGCGCAGCTACAATCCGGGTGGGAGATATTGAAATGAACTCTGGCAACATCCCGGTCTTGAACATTCACGGAGAGACAATCCCTCAGGCCTACGAGAGGGCCATCGAGGAGGTTTGGGAAAAAGGGGTCGGGGTCCGCACCGAGTACGACCGGCCGGAGGACCCTCCGAGCCGCGATGCGACAGTGATGGTCACCGTCGAGGACCCGTTCGCGCAGCCCCGGTTTCACCGTTCATTCGCCGATGGACTCGGTGGGCTCTCGGAGTACGTCATGGAGGTCGTACACGGCGCCCACGACTACTGGATCAAACCGCGTGAAGAGATTTTGAAGGGCGACGCGAGCACCGACACCCGCTGGACCTACACTTATCACCGGCGCCTCTGCGAGTACGAGATCGAAGACCAGGTGATCGATCAACTCGACTACATGGTCAGAAAGCTCTCGCAGACCGGGTACAGCCGACGCGCCCAGGGAATTACGTGGAATACCAAGCTCGATCCGCCGACCGAGCACCCGCCGTGCCTGCAGAGGATCTGGGGGCGGTTGGTCGAAGACGACGACGGTGAGCTGGTCTTCAACATGAACACGCATGGCGGAGTCGGGATCTCTACAAGGCGTGGTTCGAAAATGTCATTGCACTGACGACGCTGATGCGGAAGATCGCGGATCGGATCTCCAAAGAAATCTCGCGGCCGGTTCGTGTGGGGCGATATGTCGATATCAGCGACTCGCTCCACATCTACGGCTCGTACTTCAGGGAACTTGAGGGCGACCCGGAGAAGGGGATCAAGAGCTTTTTCGAGAGATTGGCGAGCCGGCCCTACGAAGAGAGAACGTGGAATTCGGATTTCGTCCGGCCCCTCTTTATTGATGATGGGCTCGGAAAAGGTCTACGGCCAATGCTGGAACGCGAGCAGGATATGCCTCCGGCGGTGCGACAGGCCATCGCACAGGAACTCGAGGCGATGGAGGACGAGAGCTTCGTCGTTTAGCCAGCAGCGTCCTCGATCCCGACGAGGTGTTCACTGGCGGGATGCAGAGTCCCACAACCGGACAATATGGGAAGTCTTTTCGCCCCATGATGTCTGCGGGCAAATGGTTTTCTCCCTTTCTCCGGTTGGCACCGGTGTTGCTACACAGTGGGTGCCGAACGGCGGATAGGGGACAAGCTGGTGTTCAGCGAAATCGGAATCGCATCTCGCAGGCTGCTTCGCAGCCCGATGTTCTCGTTGGTGGCCGTCGTGACACTCGCGGTCGGCGTTGGTGCCAGCGCCGCCATCTTCAGTGTGGTTCAAGGGGTTCTGATCCGGCCGTTGCCCTATCCCGAGTCGGACTCTCTGGTGGGGGTGTGGCACACCTCGCCCGAACACGGAAATTGGATGCACGCCCACGTCAGTTACCTCTTCTACCGCGAGCAGAACCGGGTCTTCGAAGAGATGGGTATTTACGAATCTCGCGAGGCCAATCTCACCGGCGGCGAGCGGCCCGAAGAACTGCCAGCGATCGAGGTCTCGCCGTCACTTTTGAGGACGCTCGGCGTGCATCCGGGGCATGGGAGATATTTCTCGATGGGGAAAGCGAACCTGGAGCGGATCAGGTCGTGATCCTGAGCCACGGCCTGTGGCAACGCCGATTCGGGGGTGATCCCGGGGTCGTGGGGACCGGCGTGTTGATCGACGGGGTATCGCGCGAAATCGTCGGTGTCATGCCTCCAGGGTTCCGTGTCTCGAATGTCCGGGCCGATCTCGTGCTGCCGATGGAGATCAATCGATCTGATCCAGAGCGGGGGCTGTGGGGGAACATCTGCGTTGCTCGCTTGCGCCCGGGCGTGACTTGGAGGACGCCCAGCGGGAAATGGATGCACTGGCAGGCCGAATTCACGAGGCCTTCCCAGATCCCGAAGTCGCCCGCTCCTTCTTCGAACGGGCACAAATCGGGCTGGCAGTCACACCGTTGAAAGAGGACGTTGTTGGCGGTGTTTCCGAGGTGTTGTGGATCCTCTTCGGCTGCGTCGGCGTCGTGCTGGCGATTGCCATCGCCAACGTCGCCAACCTGTTTCTTGTTCGCGCCGAATCGCGCAACGGGAGACGCCCTCCGCGGCGCTCTCGGCGCGACGCGGCCGCTATCGCGCGTGGGACCACGGTCGAAAGCCTGATTATTACAATCGCTGGAAGCATGGGTGGGCTGGCGCTTGCCGCTGTCGGAATCCGCGCATTTCTGCGGTTTGCTCCGCCCGGGATGCCTCGCCTCGACGAGATAGCGATCGATCTACGGGTGGTTGTATTTGCCATGGCGATCGCAATCTTGAGCGGGTTGGTTCTCGGGGCCATCCCGGCGCTGCGAAGAACCGATGATCTGTCGCCGGTGCTGGATGAGGGCGGCCGGACCGCGACCGGCGGGCGGGTGCGTCAGCCCACGCGCGACCTGCTGGTTGTTTTTCAGCTCGCCCTGGCGCTGATGCTGATCGTGCTGTCCGGTTTGATGGTTCGCAGCTTTGTTGGGTTGCGCGCCACCGACCCGGGTTGCGATCCGCGGGGGGTCGTCACGATGCGGCTGCCGATTCCCGGCATCGAGTATCCGGAGCCGGCAGATTCGCTCGAGTTCTATCGCGAGGTATTGGAGAAGGTCCGTGCTCTGCCTGGTGTTGATCTCGCCGGCGTGATCACCGGCGTACCGGTGGAAGACAGCGGGACCCTCCTCGGCCACAGCTTCGAGGATGCACCTCTGGACGAGGACGAAATCGCCCCCAACTACAAGACGCACCTCGTTCTCCCGGGGTCCCTCGACGTTCTTTCGATCCCGTTGGTGGCCGGTCGTAAACTGCGAACTGCGGACCTTCAGGAAGAGGTGCGGACGGTTCTGATCAGTGAGTCGTTGGCGAGGCGGGTGTGGCCGGATCCTACGGAGCGGTCGGCCGGCGGGTCATGCCCGGGCGGCCCCAGGATGGTGGTGTCTGGTACACCATCGTGGGCGTTGTTGGCGATGTGCCGTACACCGGCCTGGCTGAGGGGATCAAGGATGCCCTCTACTACCCGTTCTGGTCGCTCAGGGTCGGTGAAGACGATCACATGTACAACCAGCAACTGGAGCTTGTATCAAGACGTCGCAGCCGCCGTCTTCGGTGGCGCGGGCGGCCGCCGAGCAGGTCTGGTCGGTCGATCCAGACATTCCGGTGGCGGACATCCGCACGATGGATGAAGTGGTCGCGGAGGAGCGTCCGTACCCGTTTCACCATGATGCTGCTGCTCGTGGCCGCGTTCGTGGCCATCGTGCTTGGTGCGGTGGGTCTCTATGGCGCGATCTCGTATGTGGTCGGTCTCCGGACTCAAGAAATCGGAATCCGGATTGCGCTCGGCGCTGATCCGGCGGAGATTCGGCGGATGGTGCTCGGCCGCGGTCTCGTGTTGGCGATCATCGGCCTGATGGTTGGGCTCGCGGCGGCCGTGATGGCGGGCGGGTTGCGGCGTCTCAGCTCTTTGGCGTGAGTGCAGCGGAACCGTTCACCTTCCGTCGGGATCCGTCGTCATGATCACCGTCGCGTTGATCGCCACCTACCTGCCTGCACGGCGCGCCGCAACGATGAATCCAACCGAGGCGCTGCGGTACGAGTAGCGGGGCCGTTGAAACGCCAAAATGGAAGTAAGCCCCGTACGGCTCACAGAATTTAGCCTGGGGCGTGAGCCCCAGGAACCCGGCAGAAAAAATTATCAAGCCGCGGAGCGGCGACAGATCTTCGTCATCGATGGCTACGGTTTGCACCGAAGCCGAATTCTGTCGCCCCTCCGGGGCTCCTTTTCTTTTTGGACGCGAATCCTGGGGCTCACGCCCCAGGCTATAGATCTAGCGCCGCTCTGCGGCTCACCTCACCGAATTCAGAATGAGCCGAGAGTTGGAAGGTTCAGTCCTTCGACCTCGAAATGCTCAACGTTGAAGGGATGCCTCCGAAACTGGAATCACAAGGTTCAAAGTTTCGCTTCATCTCGTGGATTCTCGTCCTTCCACGGAGTCAATCAACCATGGAGGCACGGAGAACTCATAGACAAACACAGAGAATTTTCAATGTGCGGCTCTGAGCCCTCTGTGCCTCTGTGGTTCATCGTTTCGCCCTCACGCTTGATGAACGGTAACAATGGAGCGCGCGAATGCCGGCAGGGTATCCTCTGGAGAGCGGGAAGGAGGCGGGCACGATGGAGTGGCACGAAAAGGACCTGGAGGATCTGGAGACTGCGGTCGAGCGGCTGGAGAACCCTGGTTTTGTCGCCAGGCTCTCCGACATGGTGGGGACGCCGATCGAGTTCGTGCTCGACAAGCTGCCCAAAAGCGCGGGCGACAAGATCACCAAGACCGTGCACGAGTCGCTGTTGACCGCTGCCAAAGCTGCGGTTCTGACTCTTGGAAAGAGAACACGGCGCAAACCGCGGCTCAGAAGCCACACCACCGTAGCCGGCCTCGCGGGTGGAGTGGGTGGGGCCTTCGGTCTGGCCGCTTTGCCCATCGAGTTACCGATTACGACCACCATCATTCTGCGCTCGATTGCCGACATTGCGCGCAGTGAGGGAGAGGATCTCGCCGGTCCGGAGGCACAGCTCGCATGTCTCGAGGTCTTTGCGATGGGGGGGCCGTCGGCGAGTGACGACGCCACCGAAAGCGGCTACTTCGCGGTTCGGGCGGCCCTCGCACGTGCCGTCAGCGAAGCCGCCAAGTATGTGACGCAGAGAACGGTTATCGAGGATGGTGCGCCGGTCCTGGTTCGTTTGTTGGCGCAGATCGCCGCCCGGTTCAACACCGTCGTCGGCGAGAAGATCATGGCCCAGGGCGTGCCGATTGTCGGCGCCGTTGGAGGGGTGACGATCAACGTTCTTTTCATCGACCACTTCCAGGACATGGCCCGCGGACACTTCACCGTCCGGCGCCTCGAACGGATATATGGTGGAGATGAGGTCAAGCGAAAGTACGGCGAATTACTGGCTGGTCTGGAGTAGACATAACCCGGGGTCAATCCACCCGACAATTCAACTAAGGGCTCAAGCGCCGACCGGCAGATCGTGTCTTTTCGTAGTAGCGAAATATATGCGCTACTCCCGAGAACCAGTTGTCGCCTCGAGCCGCCGGTTCACCGATCAGGAGAGACGATCCGTCGAAGGCGACGGCCCACCCGAAACCAAGGCCGTAGTAGGTCTGGTCGGATCTCAGAATTCCCTGCTCCGACCATCCCCTGGACGATTTCTCCCATATGTGAACGGTGCCCTTCGGGACAATGTCGAACCGTGTCGAGGGAGACCCGATGACGGCGGTGTTGCCCCTGAGATCGAGGGACGATCCAAAATCCCGGGCGTAGGAATAACGCTCCCCCGGGACCAGCTTCCTTTCGAGAATCCAGCCCGTATCCCCACGTCCATACACGTACACCGTGCCGATATCCTCCCCCGGGTTGCCGACCATCGCCTGATTTTTGTCCAAGGCCAACGACGTGCCGAATTCGGTTGGAAAGATCCGACCGTGGTCCGGGCTGAGTACCTCTGCCAGCTCCCACCCGTTGACAGTCCGTTCCAGGATGTATGCCTCATCGAAGTCGCGCGATCCGGTCAAGAGGGTGTCTTCGAAGATTGCGACTGCCTGGCCGAACTTTCCGGCGACACCCGTATCGAAGTGGGTGATCTTTTCCGAATAGACCCACCCATCGCCGGCGGGTTCATAGATTTCGACTGAACTTTCATCGGCGGCATCGTACGCGTTGCCTGGAACGCCCACAGCAACGGCAGAGCCATCGGTGTCGATGGAATAACCGAATCCGGCTCCCTCCCGAGGGCTGTGCGGAAGCCACGTATCTTCGAGTTGCCAGACACCACCGGTCTTTCGGTAGAGGTAGACGGCCCCGGCCGCTACCGTGTGTTGATCAAAATTGCGATTCGGCGAGCCGACAAGTACCGTGTCCCCGACGACCTCCACGGCGTGGCCAAATGACAGGAACTCGGCTGGGTCCACCGCCGGGATTTTCTGCTCGAGCTCCCAGCCGTCTGGCCCGCGCCCAAAGATGTACGCCGCGCCGGCTCCAAGGGCGCCATCGAAGTCGTGGGGCGCGCCGACCACGGCCAGCCCGTCTCCGACCGCCACGGAACCGCCAAAGAAATGTCCGTTGGCCGTTCCGGCTCCATACAGCCGGGCTTCGACCGGCCAGCTCTCACCACGACGCTCGAACACGAACGAGGCGCCTCTGTCCTCACCGGGGCCGGCATCACTGGGCGCTCCGACAACCGCCCGGTTGCCATCGACCGCCACGGCGAGACCGAAATCGTCGTTGGCATACAAATCGGAATTGTCGAGCTCGTCTTGCCTGGCCCACGAATTTCCGTCGAAGGTATAGGCAAATGCGGTAGCTTCTCCGGGCGCACCGACGATCAGGGTGCTGTGGTCGAGAGCGACCGAAGCTCCAAAATCTGGAAACGGATCTCCCGTTGGAAGCAACCGCTGAAATCTCGACCATGTGGCATCCGGTTGCAGACGGAATACATAGGTGGCTCCGTGTTCGTCGTCGCGCTTCGCGCCAACCACCAACCACTCGCCTTGAAGCGCGACGGCTGCGCCAAAATATTCGAATTCCCGGGGCGTGTCCGGTGTAAAGAGGTATCCAATCGCCAGATACCATGGCGACGCAGATATATCGCTGCGATGCCGCCACGACTGTCCTGGCCGTCGTTCGGAGCGCCGACAACGGCCCGATTGCCTTCAATCGCTACGGAATGCCCAAAATAGGAGGCGCCTGCCGGGACGTCGAGATCCGCGGACTCGATCCACGCTCCTCCCGAGTACTCGAAGACCGTTGCGACACCCGACCTGACCCCGTTGGCGTGTTCGTAAGGCGCTCCGACCACCAAGATCTCGTTGTCGATATCCACCGAGGAGCCGAAACGCGCACCGTCCGACCTGCCGAGGACCTTTCGCCTCGAGCTGGTACTCGCCATCCAAGCGAACAAAGACGAAGGCTGCACCGGCTCCGTGTTCAACTTCGTCGTCCCACGGTGCTCCGACGACAATCCGAGTCCGCCGTCGATCGCGACCGCTGATCCGAAGTGAGCTCCCCGGTCTCGACCCACCAATGTGGCGACGATCTGCCAGGAGCCATCTTCCTCCCGGTTGTACACAAAGGCCGCGCCGGCGTCCTGCCATTCGAAGTCGAACGAGGGAGCGCCGACGACAAGGGTGTCGCCGTCCAAGGCAACCGCCTGACCGCAGTTGTCGCCCTGCGATTGTTCGCCGGGAATCGGGAGGAAGCGTGCGACTTTCATGGAACGGTACCCTGGCGGCAACAGTCTGAGATGCCACCAGAGCGGCCAACGCGACAATCAGAACCAGTTGGCGAAAGCCCACTATTCTCATGGGAGAGAGCCCCCGCCGAACATAGCATGGCGACCGATCCCGATTTCTCGTCGGCGAGACGTATCGGCCGTTGGATTGAAGTGTTTTCCCGCCGTCTCTTCAGCCCTCAATGAACCCTCATCAAACCCTCAACTCACCCTCAAGCGAAGGGGGCGTGTTTGCACCACCTTGGAGATCAGCCGCCCGGATCCAAAAAAGAGAAAAGGGCGAAGAAATCATGAACAAGGGAGCGTGCAAGGTGTTTTGGCAAGGCTTTTCGCGAGATGCAGTGGTTTGGATCGTGGCACTCATGTTACTCCTCGCACCGTCCGGACTCGCATTTGCCGCCGATGAGCAACCGGCCGGGCCCGCGCCGGTCGCTGAAGATACGGCGGAGCAGGTGCAGCCCCGCCAGCGAAACTGGAGAGTCCGATTCATGGGCGCCTTCGCAAATGACGAAAACGGCATCATCGCGACGTCGGTGACAGACTCCGGGACCAGTGTTTCTATCGCCGGCGGAGTCGGTGCAGGGGTCAACTTCGAGTATCGGAACTCCCCTTTGGATGGGTTTTGAGTTCGGTGCGATGGCCGTTGCGGGGGGAGTCAGAGTTGGAGTGGATCGATGGCACCGAAGTTACTCGGCGGGGGTCGAGGTGGGGTCGTATGTGCCGCTCACCTTCGCGCTCAACTTTCACCCCATCAAGAAGGCCGAAGTCTTCGACCTCTATGTCGGACCCCTCGTGGCTTCCACGATCATCAGCAATGTCGGGGTTGGCAGCGCTGTCGTCGCCGAGTCGCGGGTCGACCTCGGCCTGGGCGCAAATACTCGGGTTTGATATCAACCTTGGAAAGAGAAGCCGGTGGTCGCTCAACAGCGGGCTCAAGTACATCTCGACCGTGACCAACGACAGTGACGATACCCGGATCGCTTTCGACCCGCTGATCTGGACCTTCGGTTTCGGTTTCAAGTTCTGACGGGCTTGATCAGAAGCTGTAGACGACTGAGATCGAACCGATGGCGGTTTGATCGGAGAAGTGGCCACCGGCTCATGGATCTCGAACATTTTGAATGCAAGCCCGAAACCGACGGCGAAGTGGGTGTGCGCCTCCACGGAGATCGAGCCGATCGGAACCGTCCCGATGAAAACTTCCCGGCTCCGTCCTGGTTCCCGCCAGACGCCCGTTCGGAATGCGACGACGGGCTTCCATTTCCAGAACCGCATACTCCACGCCGAGATGCAACTCGGAGCCTCCATCGGTGACTGTGTTCTCATCGAAGTACAGATCGTGGCGCTGCCGACCTGGTCCCATTCGAGGGCGAATGTGAAGGCTCCGGCGCCCGGTTGAAATGCCACACCGAGGACAAACTCGTCGGGGAAGGTCAGTCGCATCGGCCTGTCTTGCGCGTCAAAACTGGGTCCCTGGCGATAGAACCCTGCCAAATCCCAGCTGCGAGATGGGCTCCACAGCACACCCGCATTGAAGCCCCAGTCGGTGTCCGAGATCTCGGCAGCGCCTGCACTTCGATCGCCCAGAAAGTAGCTGACGCCTGCGCCGATGCTCAATTTTTCGCTGAGTTGAATGGCTGCAGCGCCGGCGAAGCTCCTGATGGTGAACTCGCGCGTCACCGGCGAGCCGGCGTCAAAGGTGAAATCGAGGCTCCCCAGGTTGTGGGAATAGGCCGCGAATGCCCATTTCTGAAACGGGTAGACGAAAGAAAAGAAGCCGAGGCCGGAAACCCCACCCACGACATCAATGTCTCCGGACTCGGGGCCCGCCGAGCCGGTTGCCCGCAGCTCCGCCGATAGTTCCGGGCGAACGATCTGAATCAGCCCTGCCGGATTCGAAAATGCTGCCGTAGCATCGTCGGCGATGGCCGCAAAGGCGCCGCCGAGGGCGATGCTGCGGGCGCCTGGATTGGTGAAGACAGCGCCTGCCACTGGAGAGCTTTCCTGAGCGGACAGGAGCTGTGCCTGGCCAACGAGACTGACGAGGACGGCGACAATAGTGGCGGATCGTCTCAAGATACGGCGTTTCTGCCGGAAGAATACTCCGGAATCGTTGAATTGACAGCGGATTCTGCCGGCCTGCATCTGACAAAGCGTACGGAGTCTCTGGACTGTTGGTTTCACTTCGTTCGCAGCGATCATAGCTGATGACCATGGCTCGAGCTCCGCACGGGGAGCGGTTCCGGTTGGTTTGTTATAGTCCGGCTTTGGAGGCGAGGACTTGAGACGATCGGAGATTTCTGTCGCGCTGGTGCTCGCGGCCGTGATCTTGGCGGCCGGAGTTGGCTGGGCGCAGACCGAGTACCTGGTGGCCCCGGCCGATACCGATCCGGAGATCGACTCGTGGTTGTCCGAACACGTAGTGCAGATCGACCGTGCTGTAATACCCAGGGACGTCCTTCTCGTCCACCTCCCGGGTTCGTATGACGCTCCGACGAGCTCGAAACTCCTGCTGCAACACGCTGCCCGCAAAGGAGTTCCGGCTGATCGGGTTGAGGTATCCCAACAGCGTGATCGTGACCGCCCCGTGCATGTTCAGCTCGGACCCGGCCTGTTTCGAAAAGGCCCGGTTGGAGATCCTCGACGGCATCGACAGGACGGACATCGTGGACGTGAGCGAGGCGAACTCGATCACGAACCGGTTGGTCAAGCTCCTCGAATACCTCGACCGTGAACACCCCAATGACGAATGGGGGCGATTCCTGAAGAAAGACGGAAGCGTCCTGTGGTCCAAGATCATCGTGTCGGGCCACTCCCAGGGGGCCGGGCATGCGGCAATGGTCGCCCATGTCCACCGCGTCTACCGGGTGGGGATGTTTGCGGGTCCCCCAGATTACAGTTCGTACTTCGATGCGCCGGCGGAGTGGCTGTCACAGCCGGGCGCGACCCGCATCGATCATCATTACGGTTTCGGCCACATCAGGGATCCCCTCGTGTCCGAGGAGAATCTCGTCGAGATCTGGAGGCCCTGGGTCTCAGGAGATTCGGTCAGCCAGTCAGCGTCGATGGGTTGCACTGCTGTTCAGCGGTTCCCACATGTTGTTCACAGACGCTGAACCGGCCTCTCTGGGCCTCATTGCGAATCACAATTCCGTGGTGCTCGACCGCCAGACCCCGGAGGCTGCCGACGGCTCCCCCCAGTTTGCCGAGGTGTGGGAGTTGATGTGCTACCCGGATGGTATGCCGTATTACCGAGATCTCCAGATCCGCCGATCCGGCCGCCGGTTGAGCCCTCGGTAGAAGGCCCCGTTACAGTCCCTTCTCTTTGGGGATCCATGTTGTAGGAACCGATGAGGCTAAGGCGGCGGTCGACATCAAAGGCCTTGATGTGGAGGCCGGCGTGCGACTCGGCGATGCGGCCATCGACGTGTTCGAAGTCTGCTGGGATCGAGGCGCAGGCAGTGAGCGTCAGGAGCAGTGCGCAGCAGGAGATCGTCTTGAGTTCGTCGGACAGTGTCTCGGCTTCACGGTAACACGATGAGCTCACCGACCCGATATGATGTGGCCCGTTGACCAAGGAGGCTGTAATGAAATGCCGTACCGTTCTGCGATTTCTGATTTCGGTCACAGTTATCGGGTCGAGTGCCAATCTGATGGAGGCCACGGTCTATGACCTCTACTACCTCGGGGGCCAATCCAACATGGATGGATACGGACGGGTCGAGGAGCTTCCGGAGGAGCTGGCCGGCCCCGTCGAGGGGGTGATGATCTTCCACGGCAACACCTCGGCAGATGCCACCGCCGTCGACGGACGCGGTGTCTGGGCTGAGCTCCTGCCGGGCCACGGGGCCGGCTACACATTCGATGGAGAGTCCGCAACATATTCAGATCGATTTGGTGTCGAGCTGACATTTGCTCAGACTCTGAAGAATATCGACCCGGACGCCAAAATAGCCATCATCAAGTACTCGCGCGGCGGGACCTCCATCGATCGCGCGGGGGCGAGCTACTTCGGGTGCTGGGACCCCGATTTTCCAGGCGGAATGAACTCCGGGATCAACCAGTACGATCATTTTTTGGCCACGATCCGCAACGCAATGGC
>CAVYKX010000025.1:0-64285 GCA_963769215.1 Candidatus Sulfomarinibacteraceae bacterium
AAAAAGCAAAAGGTCAACCCGCTCAAAGCATCTAAACGCGCCCGGCGGTAACCCAATTCTCGGTAATGACAAACCCTGCTCACCTAACGAGCAGGGTTTTTTATACTTGACATTTTCTGGCTACTATCGGAAAGCGTGACCGGGTATAAAGCCCACGACAACCATGCCAACTCTTCTGGTCAAGGAGGTATTTAAGAATGAATCCCATTGCCCAAGAACTGAACCACATCATCGAAACGGGGAATCCCCATCTCCTGGAAATGCTGTCCGGCATCGGAAAAGCGCTTTTTTTCCCCAAAGGAATTCTCAGCCAGAGCGCCGAAGCCAAGGAAAAGGCCCACAGGCTCAATGCCACCATCGGCATTGCCAAAGAGGGCGGCCATACCATGCGCTTTGACTCGGTCATGGAGACCATCTGGGACATTCCCCCAAGCCAATCCCTGACCTATGCACCTTCATTCGGGATTCCCGGCCTGCGTAAAATCTGGCAGGCTTCTATTTATGCCAAAAACGTATCCCTGGCCGGAAAAACCATCAGCCTGCCGGTGGTCACCTGTGGCATCACTCACGGCGTCAGCATGTTTGCCGACCTGTGGCTCGATCCGGGGATGTGGTCATACTGCCCGACATGATGTGGGGGAATTACAACATGATTCTCGGCCTGAGAAAGGGCGCCCGGATCCGTTACTATCCAATTTTCACTGCCCAGGGAGGATTCAATGTTGACGCCCTGGAAAAGGCTGTCCGGGAAGAAGCCAGCCAAAACAGCAAGATTGCCGTACTGCTCAACTTCCCCAACAACCCAACCGGCTACACGGTCACCAAAGCGGAAGGCGACCGCATTGCTGAAATTCTGATTGACGTTGCCAGAGGGGGCACCAATGTCATCGCCGTGACCGACGACTCCTATTTCGGCCTTTTCTATGAAGAAGAAACCCTGAAGGAATCCCTATTCGCCAAGCTTTGCGGAAAAGACCCGCGCCTTTTGGCCGTCAAACTGGACGGCTGCACCAAGGAAAATTATGTCTGGGGGCTCAGGGTGGGTTTCATCACCTACGGCTTAGCGGCCGGAGGCCGGGAGGCGGCCGTCTACGACGCCCTGGAGAAGAAAACCGCCGGGTGTATCCGGGGAAATATCTCCAACGCTTCCCACCTGGGCCAGTCCATCGTTCTCAAATCCATGCAGAACAAAGACTTCCCTGCGGAGAAAGAGGAAAAATTCGCCGTCTTGAAAGCACGCGCCCAAAAAGTCAAAAGCGTTCTGGCGGATCCGAAATACACAGGACGCCTGGGAGGTTTATCCCTTTAATTCAGGGTATTTCATGTGCATCCGCCTGAAAAAGGTCAATGCTGAAAAATTGCGCGTCCACCTGCTTGACCAATACGGTGTCGGTTTGATCTCCATCGGGGAAGACAATCTCAGGGTCGCTTTCTCCTGTATTGAAGAAAGCGATATCCGACGCTTTTCGACATAGTCCTACAGGGGGTCAACGACCTGGTATAAGTTTAACCGGTCTAAATTTCAAACAAATGTATTAAACAGATGTCAGCAGAGTTCATAAGTTGGAATTATTGAATCTCCAATAATCAATACCCAATTTCCAATAATCAATTTGCTGTCTGCACCTGAACATTGATTATTCTGTCATTTGGATATTGGCTATTCGCCCATATCCTATGCAACCCGATTCTACCATAAAAGCGTGGATCAACAGGCTGACCGGCAAGGACCGGGCTTTCAATCTGGCCCATGCCGGCAAATGGACGCTTTACTTCGTGGTCATCGGCTTGATTGCCGGTCTTGGTTCCATCGTCTTCCACTACCTCTGCCAGCTTGGCGTCCACTATTTCATGGATATGATGGCAGGTTACCGTCCGCCGTCCCCGGCCGGAGAGCATCACCTGCTGCCCCCCACGACACGCCCTTCAACCGCTGGATTCTACTGTTTTTGCCGGCATTTGGCGGATTGCTCAGCGGTTGGCTGGTCTACACCTTTGCACCGGAAGCCGAGGGGCACGGAACCGATGCCGCCATCAACGCCTACCACCGGGCCGGCGGGCTTATCCGCGGCCGGGTCCCGATTGTCAAAACCATCGCCTCCGCCATCACCCTGACCACCGGCGGATCCGGCGGGCGGGAGGGCCCCATTGCCCAGATCGGCGCCGGGTTCGGCTCCTTTCTGGCCACCCGGCTCAAACTGTCCGACCGTGAACGCCGGATCATGATGGCCGCCGGCATCGGCGCCGGCGTGGGCAGCATTTTCCGGGCGCCCCTGGCCGGCGCGCTGTTTGCCGCCGAAGTGCTGTACCGGGATCCGGAATTCGAATCCGAAGTGATCATTCCGGCCGGGATATCATCGGTGGTGGCCTACTGCCTTTTCTGCCTGGTTTTCGGGTGGGGCTCCCTTTTCGATTCCCCGGATTTCAAGTTCAGCAACCCGCTGGAACTGGGCCCTACATCGTCCTGGCGCTTATTCTCGTGGCCGTGGGCGTATTGTACGTCAAATCTTTTTACGGCATCATCGATCTGTTTAAGTCCTTGAAAATTCCCAATCACATCAAACCGGCCATCGGGGGACTTTGCACCGGGATCATCGGCTTTTTTCTGCCCCAGACCCTGGCATTTGGCTACGGCTTTGCCCAGATGGCCCTCAACAGCGAACTGACCATCCCGTTTCTGCTGCTCTGGCCATCGGTAAAATATTCACCACCTCCTTTTCCATCGGTTCCGGCGGCAGCGGGGGTGTTTTCGGCCCGTCCATCGTCATCGGCGGTGCCATGGGCGGGGTCGTGGGAAAAGTGTTCCACGGCATCATGCCGGACGTGGTCAATCGAACCCGGCGCATTTGTCGTGGTGGGCATGGCCGGATTTTTTACGGCGGTTTCCAACACGCCCATATCCACCATCATTTTCGTCAGCGAAATGACCAACTCCTATCATCTGCTGCTGCCCAGCCTGCTGGTCTGTTCGCTGACCTACCTGGCCTCCAAGAAGTGGACCATCTTTCACAACCAGGTAAAGAGCAAAATCGACTCCCCGGCCCACGCCGGCGATTTTTTCGTGGACATCCTCCAGACCATCCACGTCAAAGATCTCTCCAGCTATGTAAAAAAAGTGACCCTGATCCCCCAGGACATGCCTTTTTCGAATTAAGGTATTTTTCCACAACCAAACAGCACTATTTCCCGGTGATGGACGACAACGAAAGGTTGATCGGCATTTTTTCCAGCACCGACATCCGGGGAGTGCTCTTTTCCAGGAGATCGAACACCTGGTGCGCATGAAGGACATCGGCACGTCGGACATCATCATCACCACGCCATCCGACGATCTGAATTCCGTGCTGCAGAAATTCACGGAAAAGAACATCGACAGCCTGCCGGTGGTCACGGAAGACGACCACGGCGTCCTCATCGGCATGCTCAACCGCAGGGAAGTCATCGCCTTCTACAATGATAAAATCAGGGAAATGAAACAGAAAAAGTCAGAATTAGTATAGCACCCTGACCAGAAACAATCCCTGCGGCGGAGCCGTTGCCCTGCATGCCCCCTGTCCCTGGATTCCAGAACAGCTTTGAACCCTTCGGGCTCCATCTTGGAATGACCGACTTCCACCAGGGTGCCCACGATACCCGCACCATGTATCTCAAAAAGCCGTCGGCCGCGATAATGAAGTGCAGGTTGCCGGCAGAATCCCTGGTCATCTCCGCTCTTAGCACCCTGCGGACAGTGCTCGATCGCGGGCTGCCGGTTCCCTCGAACGCCTTGAAATCCTGTTCCCCCACCACATGGACGGCGGCCCTCTGCATGGCGTAAAAATCCAGTTCCCTGCGGATGTGCCAGACATGATTCCTGTGGATGGCCGAGGAGACCTTGCGATTCAAAATGCGATACTCATAAACCTTGCCCCTGGCGTCATACCGGGCATAAAACGAATTCGCAACCTTCCGGCACTCCTCGATGACAATGTCATCCTTTAAAAGGCTGTTGAGACCCATTTTAAAGGCTTCCGTTGAAAGACCGGCGTCACTTTTGAAGTTGGCCGTCTGGGCCAGGGCATACACGCCCGGCGTCTGACCGCGATCTCGCTCAACAAAAACAGACAGTTCTTGGCGATCTGCTCGTCGGAGTGTTCGATCGCCAGCTCGAGCGCTCTGGTACCGCACTCGTGGGCGCGGTCGAGGTCATCTGCAAGCACGTAGCCGTAGCAGAGATCTTGCAGCGTTTCGAAGAGGTAGTGGTCGGCGCCGAGCTCCTCCATGGTCGCTCGCGCTTCCTCACACAGCCTCAGCCCTTCGTCGAGGCGGTCGGTGCACAGCATGACGTAGCCCAGGTTGTCTTCGACCTGAGCGGCCATGATCTTCTGGTAGCCATCAGCGCCGCGGTGGGCATCGAGGCAGCGTTGGAAAGCCTCCTCGGCTTCGTCGAAGAGCGACGCACGGGCCGCCAGAGTTCCGACCAGGTTGAGACTCCTGCTTTCGAGCTTCTGATCGCCGAGCTCACGAGCGAGTCCCGTAGCCCGTCGCGCGTAGCTGTGAGCGCGCTCGAAATCGTTGGAGATGTAGTAGGCGGTGCCCGTGCAATAGGCCGCAAGAAAACGGTTGCGGGTGTCGTCCGACCGCAGCAGGACTTCCTTGAGCTTGGGAATCTGGTCGGCCCCCTGGTCGAGTTCCACGAGGACCGAGCACCGGTTGCAGAATGCGCGATCGGCGAGATCGATCTCGCCCCGGTTTCGCGCGTGATCCTCAGCTTCGGCAAAGAGCGACGCGGAGAGCGCCAGATCGTCGGCCCCGAGGGCCTCCTCGGCAAGCCGCAGCAGTTCGTCGTAACGGCCGCTCACGAGCCCTGCTCCCGGCTGTGGCGGGCCGTCAGGGTGCGGCGTTCCTGGCGCTCCTTGCGGAGCTTGAACTCCAGGAACTCCTGGACTTCGGACCTGCCCTCCGGGCTGAGCTCCCGGAGCATGTGGAGGATCTGCATGTCCTGCCGGCTGAGAGGCTGCTGCACGGATTCCGTGGGCGCCTTTTTGTCGCCGAAGAAATCGGCCAGATCGAGGTCGAAAACACCCAGAATCTTGAAAAGGTTGTCCAGCGAGACCCGGTACTCGCCCTTCTCCATGCGGGACAGATCGGACTGCTGGATGCCAATCTGGCGCGCCAGCTCGGCCTGTGTCAGCGCCCGCTCCTTGCGAAGCTCACGCAGGCGACTGCCTATGGCGGCCACCTCTGGCGAGCTCAACTGGGCTTTCTGGGCGGTCAATTGGCCTTCCTTCCCGGCTTTTGGTACCATCCCGCGGCGGCGGGTGGGCACATCTCGGCCAGACGTAATTCATATTATGCTGCCGTAGCAAGACCGTCAAGGAGGATATGGTGTAAATTCGCCCGTTCCCGCATCGGCCGTGAGGGGTGTCACTATTGCCCCGCAGACCGTTGGGTGAATAGCTCCGACTCATGAAAGACCACCTGTATTCAGTCTTTCGACTGCCGCGCACCCTGCACCAGCACGGGTTCCTTCTGCGCCAGCTGGCGCAGCGGGCGTTTTCGGCCCGCCACGCGGGGTCGTATCTGGGCTGGCTGTGGACGCCGGTCAGCACCGCGGTTCAGTTCGCCCTCTATATGGTGGTCTTTTCTGCGATCCTCCAGATCAAGGCGGACGGGCTTGGCATCGATCTTGCTCGTCGACCGGCCGTGGGCTTTGGTGTGTTCTTGATCACGGGTCTTGTGCCCTTTTTGGCGCTCAACGATGTTGTGCTCCGTGCCGCGAGGGTGTTTCGGGCTCACGCCAACCTCGTCCAGAGGGTGCGGATGCCGGCGGAGGTGTTGGTTCTCGGCGACGTCTTCGGAGCCCTGATGCACCACGCAATCTCGTTGGTGCTGGTCGTGGCATTCTGCGCTGTGCGAGGACACCTTGGGCTCGCCGGCGTGCCATGGGTCTTGTTGGCCCTGTTGGTATTTTTGTTATTGGTCGTCGGGGCCGCGCTCCTGGTCAGCGTGCTCGGAGCCTTCCTGCCGGATGTGGTCGAGGTCATCGGCCTCGGGATGCAGGTGATGTTCTATGCGGCGCCGATCGTGTATCCTCTTGCACTGGTGCGGTCGGAGACAATCCGCACTCTCATCGAACTCAACCCACTCACTCCGCTCGTCGGGGTGCTGCGGACAGGACTCGTGGGTGCAGCACCGCCGTCGACCGCAGCGCTGCTCTACCTCATTGCGGGTGGGCTGTTGCTGCTGGTGATCGGCTCGGCAGCCATCAACCGCTGGCGCAGTTCGATTCCCGATCTGGTGTGAATGCCCTGAACACGGAAAGCTCAACGGAGGTTATGAAATGAAGATCAAACGGCTCGCCGCGGTGTTGATGATGCTGGTCATGCCGGTGGCCCTGGGATGGGCCCAGGAAAAGACGGCAACAGGCGGTGACAACCCCCCGAAGACCGCAACCCCAACGATAGATCAGAGTGAAAAACCCTCTCACGACGGGATCATCAACCGAAAACCCGATGAGAAGGGGCCCAGGTCATGGGATGAGGTGATCGAATATTGGATGACGCCCAGGCCCTTTCCCAAGGAATCGGTCATTCGCATCGACGAGAAGTATGCCTACCCGCACGTGGCGGTGGGGTACAAAATGGAGTTCGTCCGTGAGGAGGGAGATGTTGTCTGGCTGCGTGGGATTCCTCCCGAGGATCCCCAGTCGCTCTACCACCGGGTGTGGCTGCAGCGGCAGGCCGATGAGATCGACTACAAATGGCGCAAGGAGGCCTATAAGGAACCGGGCGTCGTCTACTTCCTCGACTTCAAGACCGAGCCGATCCCGCCGCCGTTCATGGACAGCCTTCGCTTCAAGCGGGCCGGCGCGAATCTGCCTGATTCAGGCCGCTGGCAGATGGGTTTTGCGGTGGCGGACATGAACGAGGACGGCCACCTCGATCTCGTCCATCCCCCGCAGCGGATGTCCATCCCGCCACGGCCGTCGATTTTCCTCGGCGACGGCACCGGCGAGTTCGAGTACTGGAGAGCAGCCAAATGGCCGACCGACATCTCCCTCGACTATGGCGGGGTCGCGGTTGCTGACTTCGATCAGGACGGCCACCAGGACATCGCCATCGCCATCCACTTCAAGGCGCAGTACGTGCTCTACGGCGACGGCAACGGCAATTTCACCCGCACCGAAAAGCTCCAGTCGCCCGATCCGCGGGTCAACGCCCGTGCGGTGACCGCGGCCGACTTCGACGGCGACGGCTCGACCGATCTCGCCTTCATGGCTGAGGTGGATTTTGATCGCTCCACCAGCGCAACGATTGAAGATGTGGCAACCGTCTGGATTCTTTACCGCAAGGGCGATTCCTGGAAATTGTGGACCAAGGGCCTGCCCACCAGCATCATCTCGGACCGCATCCACGCGGAGGATGTTGATCGCGACGGGCGCACCGATCTGGTCATGGCTTCGAGCACCGCCAACTGGCGCCGTCCGGTCTTTTTCAACCGTGGGCCGGACGACTGGTGGCCGGGCCACAAGGAAGGGGTGCTGAGCTCCTCCTACCACTTTGACGTGGTGCCGGGGGGGAAAAACGAGATTTTCGCCACGTTCATCCAGTTCCGTCTCATCGACAACGAAAACCTGGTGCGCAACGGGATCATCCGCTACACCGTCACTCAAGGTGAGGAGGAATGGGTTGCAGGTGAGCCTGTCGTTCTGGATTCCGATCGTTCCGACGTGTATTTCCGGCTCGCCACCGGCGATCTCGACGGAGACGGCCTGATGGATCTGGTGGCCGGCCGCAAGGGCGGCGGACTCGAGGTCCACATTCAAGACGCCAACGGAGGTTTTGTCAGTGAACGCGGTGACGAGTTCGACGGCATCGGCCGCGTCTTCGACATTCGCATTGTCGATATCGACGGAGACGGCGACAACGACATCATCGCCAGCGCGGCACCCCGCGGCACAGACCGTTCCGGTGGCGTGTTCGTCTGGCTCACTGAAACAACGGTTGAAGATTAGAATCTGGAATCAGGAATTAGGAATTAGGAATTAGGAATGCCACCCTGCCGCCCGAATCGACAAAATAGGCGAAGTTTGATCCTGATATTCGACACACGAATGCGTGAAGAATGTGCCGTAAATGCTTGACTAGATGGGCCAATGGTGGGATCATCGGACGGTATGAGTCGTGGCATCGGATCTTGACAGGATCTTGACATGGATGTGAGTTCGGTGCTATATTTTATGCTGTGATGACATATTTCAAAGATAAGTTGCTAGAATCAAATCATTTACGGGAGGTGATGCGGAACATCGGAGGGTAAATGCGAAGCGCATACCGGTCGATTTGACCGGTCGGTTTTCACGCGAATTCGATTAACTGTATGGAAGGAGTTGAGCATGAAAAGGTTTCTGACTATGGCGCTGCTGGGAGCTGTGGTTCTCGGCGCGAGCAGCGTGGCGTACGCCAACGTCTGTGCACTCGACGTGGTGCCGGCGGCGACCCTGCTGTTCCCGTTTGTGCCGTTTGATTATGATGGAGGCGATCTGGGCCAGACGACCCTGTTCACCATCACCAACGTTTCCTCGGAAGCGCAGATCGTTCACATCACCGTGTGGTCCGACTACTCGGTGGCCATCCTGGACTTCAACGTCATCCTCACCGGATACGACGTCGTCCAGATGAACATCCGCGACATCCTCGGTGCGGGCATCCTGCCTGGTCCCATGACCGGCGACACCATCTGGGATGACGAGAATGCCGGCGAAGAGCCCGTGCCGCTGGGCCCGGTCTCCCCGTCGAACGAGCTGTGGGCCACCCCGCCCGCCGGTCTCGATATTGATGCGCCCGAGGCGACTTGGGACGGCCTCGTGGTGGGCCCCCCGGGCGAGTACCTCGACTGCGATCCCGATTGGGCCGACGGCGGTTGGCTGTCCTCCCCCAACAACTACACCACGGCGATCGATGACACCAGTCTGACCAACTTCGAGAACGCCTTCCGCCTGAGCCAGGATGCCGACAAGAGCTACTACCTCTGCGGCGAGACGGCTGACGTGGAAGACACCTGGTTCATCACGCGTGACGGCGGTCCGGCCTGGACCTATGTCACCGCGGACGTGGTCCAGAACTGCAACAAGGACCTGCCGGACAACGACGGCATCTCCTACTTCGGTCCCGCGACCGTGACCTACAACAACGTCATCATCGGCGACGTCATTCACATGAACGCCGACATGAACTTCTCCGAGGCCGACAACGCGGTTCACCTCGAGGCCGACATCAACATCGACACCACCCAGACCCCCTACGGCGAGACCACCTTCTACCACCGCTACACCCTCGATCGCACCGACCCGAACTTCCTCAACTGGACTCAGGAAGCCGAGGACGGCCGCGAGCCGCTGCCCACCGCGTGGGCCTTCCGCTACCAGTGGACCCCGGCCGCCGGTATCGACACGTGGATCCGCGCCTGGAAGGGCGGCACCATCTTCTCGATCGTCCAGGATCTGACCACCGTCACGAACTCGCCGTCGCCCGGTGAGATCGAGGCTTCCAGCTGCCTCGCCTACACCTACTACTCGTGGGATATGGACGAGAACCCCGCCGAAGGCGGCGCCGGTTCAGGTCCTGGTGACCCATGGTCCGGTGGTTCCCCGCCGGCACCGGAGCCTGTTCCCAACCTGCTTCCCCTGGAGACCCAGGAAGTGCCGATCGACGCCTTCAAGGTTGTCGGTACCGCCGAGGAAGCTTGGGGCTGGATGCTCTTCGTGTGGCCGAACTCCAACATCAACACCGATCCCGAAGGCAACATCGTGGATTACTACCAGACCTGGATGGGCGTGAAGTACTCTGGCTTCACCACCGATCCCGACACGATGCCCGGCTACACCGCTTCTCTGAGCGGCGCCGTGCTCGGCAACTTCAACTGCTACACGAACCAGACGATCCCGAATGGTCTCAATCTTGGTTCGTACACCTTCAACCCGCCGATCACCGAGTAGGCGATCTGCACGACCAATATCGGGGCGGCCTTCGGGCCGCCTCGTTTTTTTCATAACGCCAGGCTGAGGCCTGGCGTTATGAAAAAATGAGTGAATTGACATACAGTTATTGAGGGCATAGAATGCCGCGGCGCGGCGATGGTCGCCGCGGCCGTGGGTGACCACGGTCACGACCCTGCCGATGAATTCTTAAAGTATTGAAAAAAGAAAAGGCTAGAGCGCTTTCTGCAATTGACTTGAGGCTGCGCCTGGGCTATTTTCCGAAGTGGAGGTGAGCATGCACAGCTCCCGGACAGGAACGAAGATTCCGCGCGGCGCCTGGCTTGGCGTCGTCGCGATGCTCGCGCTGGCGCCGGCGGCGCCGGTTTTTGCTCAGGCCCACTGCATCGAGTGGACCAGGACCCTGGTCGACACCACCTATACCTGTGTCACCGAACCTTGGATCGAGAGGGTGTCCGACGCCGACACCTTTCGGTGGAAAAACCACGATTATCTGATCCTCGACCTCGGCAACGAGCTCAGCATCTGGAACATCGACAACCCGTCGGCCCCGACCTTCGTCGACGAATCCCGGTTCCGTCTCGGCAACCGCGGCGACTCTGACTATGACCTTCTCGGATTCAGAGTCTGCGACGACTGCCGCTTTGGCGTCTTCACCCACAAGCTGGCGGGCACCGTGATCTTCGACCTCGGTGACGGCTCAGCTCCCAGCTTCTATACACACAGGGCCTATGAAACCGACGAAAGCGAATCGGGCGGTGCGGTATTTTCAAAGGGCACGCCCGGTACGAGCGGATTCCAAGAGTACCTGCTGGCTATCGCTTTGCCGAACAACTGCCCAGAAGGGGAGACCATCTACACCATCGATGGCGTCACCGCGCTGGAGAATATCGGCTGCCTGACGGATCCCTCCGGAGTTCCGTCGAACTCCGGCACGCTGTACCCGATCGAGGCCAACAACACTGACTACCTTGTCTTCGGTGCGGGTTCCAGAATGGCGTTCGTTGCGGAGCTGGTCGGTTCCGGGGCCGACCTGACCATCAACCCAATCAAGTGGATCGAAGGGCTCGAGATGCGGGGCAGTCTTTTCTCGCTCGACCCCAAGAAGAATCTCGCCGCTTCGGCCGATGCATCAACCGGTGACGTGAGCTTCTGGGACCTCAGCGATCCGCTTAACGCGAAGAAGAAGAGCTGGACCGTTCCAGGCGACGAGAAGTACAACGTTGTCTCATTGCGATCTCCGACGGTCAACGGTCCGGCGGTGTTGTTTCTCGACAAGAAGGGCTATTTCAACGTCACCAGGACCTATATGGTGGAGGCGTCGGGGCCGCGGGAGTTCGAGAACGAGTACTGGACGGATCTCAGCCTTCCTCACAACGAATGGACGCCCTGTGTTTTCAACAGCGGCGGCACCTTGATGCCCGACGGCTCAGCGCTCTTTCTGAGCCGTTCCGCCATCGGGCAGGTTCATGATCTCGATGAATGCCTCGACCCCGAGCCGGCAATCGCGAATGTCACGGCAAGCCCCGCCTCGGCGTTCCCCGGCCAGCAGGTCACGGTTGCCGACAACACCGACGGATCGTACGACCAATGGGCGGTATGGGTGACGAAAGAGCCGGGTGGATCGATGGTCGACTCCAATCCGGACGGTGAGACGATACCCGCCTACGGCAACCCGCACTCGGTGAATTTCACCGTCGATCCGGCCGTTTCCGAAGGCGTGTCGTACACCGGCCACATCGAGGTCGATCACACGACATTGACCCCCCAAAAGGCGACGGACACGGTGGCGATCGCGGTAGATCGCGACCCCCGGGCGAGTGTCACGATTTCTCCCGAGGCCTACATCATCAACGACACCATCACTCTGACGTCGACTGCCGAAGCCTCGTCCGCGGTCGCCTCCTACAAATGGACCATCAAGCCTCCGATCAGCCCGCAATACACTGATACCGGCAATCCGATCCAGATCAACCTCGACGAGGGCGTTTTGGGCAGCCCATGGACCGCCGTACTCCGAGTCGAGTACCAACACGGAGTGCCGAGCGGCATCACGACTGACGGCGACGATCGCTACGGCGATCTTGACGGCGACGGCCTGTACGAGTTCGAGACGACGCAGTCCATTCCAGTCTCTTCGGTGGGCGCGGCCTTCTACGTTTCGCCTTCGAGCCCGTACCACAATGACGCGATCGATCTCCGCAGCACCTCGGTGGCCGCCACGAGCCAGCCTTTGACCTTCAACTGGGACGTGCTCAACCAGGACGACGGCACCACAGTCGTCGACTCGCTGACCTGGTGCGACGGTTTGGGCGACGTCGACGCGCAATGTCGGATTCCTTCTGAAAGATTGAATCCCGGGCCCTACACCTTCCGGCTGGTGATCGACAATGGCACCGAGAGCTCCACCGCGACCCGCAGCCTGACCGTGCGCGACGGCAACATCCAGGTGGACTTCAGCTATTCACCGACTTCACCGGAGATCGGTGAGTCGATGACCTTTACCATCAACGGTGCGAACACTTCGGTGGGCGCAGAGTGGGACTTCGGAGACTCCGGATGTGATGGCGCCAGCCGTTACTACACCTGCACTCCGCTCTTCTCCAGTTGCCTCGGCACGACCTTCTCCTACGCCGATTCGGGGACAAAGAACGTCACCCTCACCGTGCGAGACGAGAACGGCACCCAGCTCGGCGAGCCGGTGACCCACTCGCTCACCGTACAGAACACCGGCAGCTGTGAAGAGGAGCCGCCGGACGTAGCCGTGCACCTACAGCCTGGCACCGAACTACATGTCTGTTGGGCCGAATCCGGCCGACAAGACCCGGAGCTTTACGGTCTCGACCTCTCCAAGCTGCGACTGGACCGCGAAATCCAATCACAGCTGGCTCCGAATCACGTCCGGTGCCAGTGATACCGGTACCGGGACTGTGCACTTCGAATTTGACGCGAACACCGGTGACACGCGAACTGGAAGTATCACGGTTGCCGGCAAAGAGATCTTCACCATCTCCCAGGACCACGCGGCAGTCGACTACTACGTCAACGTGTCGAACAGGTTCCCAGAGATCGGGGAGGTGGTGACCTTCAACGCCCATCCCTACCTCACCGTGGCGAGCTGGGATTTCGGCGGCAAGAACTGCAAGGGCCAGGACCCGAAAGTGAGCTGCTTCGGGGCCTGCAACCAGATGTCGTGGAACTTCCGCAACGACGGTGAAAAGACCGTTACCATCCGTTTCGTCGGTATCTCCGAACCGGTGACGAAGTCGATCACGGTCAAGAACAAGGGCGAGTGCTGCCAGGCCGACGGCGCACCCACCACCGCCATCCTCTCGGACGTGAAGGGCGACAAGGCCTATGTGGGTCAGACCGTCTCGTTCTCGGATGCCTTCGCCAAGGCATCCGCCAAGGCGGCCGCTCTCAAGGCGACCCTCGGCATCAGCCCGTCGGTGGCCAACCCGGAAATCGGGCAGAAAGTGACCTTCGAGATCACGGGCTTGACCGAACCGGTGCAGGCGGAATGGAATTTCGGCGGTCCGGGCTGTGACGACGCAGACCAACAACCGACCTGTTCATTCCTGTTTGGAAACGAATGCCACGAATGGGATTACAAATATGCTGCCAGCGGTGAAATGACGGTTTCGGTCAATGTCATCGACACGAACGGTGATCCTGTCGGCTCGGCCGAGACGACAATCACGGTCGCCGACACCGGGAGTTGCGGCGGCGGCGGTGGCCCGGTTGATCCGGTGTGCTCCTACTCCCTCAATCCCTCCGAGGAGGACTTCACAAATATTGGCGGCAGCGGCACATTCTACGTCTATACGACGTCGGAGTGCGGCTGGACCGCAACTTCGACCGACGGCTGGCTGAGCTTCGATCCCGAGAGCGGCACCGGAACCACGACGATCTCGTACACGGTGGAGCCGAACAACGAAACCGAGCCGAGGACGGGCACGATCGATGTCATGGGCAGAGAATTCGATGTCATCCAGAGTGCCGACCCGGGTGACGTTTTTGCCGACGATTGGCGCTGGGAAATTACCCTGACCAGGGAGAACGACCAGGGTGAGATGGAAGAGACCGTGGTCTACGAGAGCGCACAGTCGGAGGCCGCGATCAACTATCGGTTCTCAGAAACAGGAACCTACGACGTCCGGCTCTGGGCCTCGAACTGCGCCGGCGCCGATCTCGACAGGCAGACGCTGTCGGTGGTCGAGGCGCCGATCGAGGACTTCGTCGTGTCGTCGGCCGTGACCCTCCCGGGTTCGAACGGCACCCAGTGGGAGTCGGATTTCCGGTTCTACAACCCCTGTAATGATCTGCTCGACGTGACTCCTCGAGTATCAGCCGCAGGGCACGACCAACACCGGTCAAGAGCTCTTGACCTATGATTTCCAGCTCGAACCGAACCGGACTCGGGTCTTCGACAGCCTCAAGGAGGCCATCCCGGACCTCGAAGGCGATGAGCTTGCGGGTTCGATCCGGATCATGTCCTCGAGCGCCAGCGGCTGCAAGGTCGTGTCGGTCTCGCGGACCTTCAACGACACCGACGAAGGCCCCCTCGGACTGACCGTGCCGGCCCTGCCGGTGCTTCCGACCGAGGCCGAGGCTTTCCACCTCACAGGCCTGGTGAGCAATGAGCAGTACCGAACCAATGTCCGCCTCGTCAACTACGGCGACAAGGACGCGTGGGTGAAGTTGAAGCTCATCGACAAGACGGGTGAGCCGGTCGGAGACAACAAGAACCCGATCAAGGTCAAGGGCCACAGCACCCGCCAGGTCAACGATGTCACGACCTGGATGGGGCTGGGGGTGGAAGAAGATCTCGCGCCGTTCACGGTGCGGGCGGAGATCGCCAGCGGATGGGTCGAGGCCTTTGGCACCGTGACCGACAACGTGAGTGGTGACTCGGTCCTCTTCATGTCCTCGTCCGACCTCCAGGACAAGCTGTGGCTGCCGGGCGTGATCCACATGGGTGGGGTCGGCGGCGCCTTCTGGATGACCGATCTCTGGATGCACAACCCGACCGACGATCCCTGGTTGACGGCGGAAGGTCATCGCCATCGCCGGCGGCAAGCCGGAAAACCGGGCCCCGATGAATCTGGCAGCCATCAAATCGGGTGCGGTGAAGCAGAAGCTGGACGTGGCGGCAGAGTTCGTCGCTCCGGGTGACGAGGTCAGCGGCTACATCGTCTTCACGGGCATCGATGGTGATCCGGCGCCCCAGGTGGCTGCCCGAACCTATACCTCGGACGGGGAAGGGGGCACCTACGGAATCAACGTGCGCCCCTACACGGCCGACGACCTGCTGTGGCCGGGCGAAAAGGGCTACATCGCCGGCATCGCCAACTCGGCGGATCTGTCACACCGGCTACCGCACCAATCTCGGCCTGCTCAATACCGACACGACCCGCGGAGCCAAGGTCAAGATCACGGTTCTCAACCTCGACGGCAGCCTCGCCGCCGAACCGGTCGAGGTCTTCGTCAACAAGGAGAAACTCATCCAGTTCGACCTGTTCTCGAAGCTCGGCATCAAGAATGTGACGATGGTCGGATCGGTGGAGATCGAAGTCCTGAACGGCACGGGCGGATTTCGCCGTCTATTGCACCGAGATCAGCAATTTGAGCCAGGATTCGATCTTCATCCCGGCTCAGCGAGCGCTGTTCGGTGTTCCTGCGGCCCCCGCCGTCGAGTAGGGCGGTTCAATCGTAAATCCGACGGGGGCGGTCGCACCGCCCCCGTTTTTCATTCTCGTAAAAATATCGGTGCCGGAGGACGGCCTGGCACGGTCGTTGCTTTATAATCCCCAAGGATCGACGGAGGGTGCCACTCTGGCATCGAAGTAGGGAGTGCTTCCATGAAAAGACTGTTGACAGTATCCATCCTGCTCGGCCTTTGTGCGGCGCCGGCAGCTGTGGCCGCCGAGAACCCCGAACCCGCCGAGATCGTCGAGCGAATGCTGGCGGCCGCGGGGGCCGAAGGGTTTTCCGAGATCGGAATTCTCAAGCTCGAGGTCGTGGAGGAGGAGACCCGCAACGACGGAACGAGGTCCGGCCATGAGTACACCCTGTATGTGGATACCTCGAACCTCCAGAATATCCGCATGGAAATAGAGGACGGAGCAACTTTGGCGTGTTCGCCGGAAGGCTGCTGGGCCGTGAAGGACGGAAGGCTGGACGATCGCCAACAGACGCCCTATATGGCCAAGACGACCCTCAACCAATCCCTCTTTCCGATCATGCTTCCCTTCACAGTCGAAATGGAAGGCGTATGGGTCAAGGAATCCAAGGAAATCCAATGGGAAGGGGGCGACGCGTGGTCGCTGGCGGTCCCGTTCGCCAAGGGTTTCTTCGTGTCCCCCGTTCTCACAACCACCTGGAGCCTCGTAGTTTCCAAGGAAGACTACTCGCTGCTTGCGGCGACATTCGTCCCACCTGTCGAGTATCGCAAGGTCGAAATGAAGGGCATCCGCTACCGCATTCTCAAGACCGAAGTCATCGAGGATGCTCAGATTCCGACCCAGATCCTGAGCATCGGAATCAATGTGAACGGAATGGAAAGCGGCCACGTCCGCGTCACGAAGATCAAGCCCTCGGTCTACGGCCCCTCGGATCCGACGCTATTCAGGAGTCCACAACCGGCGAATTGAATCTTCAGGCTGCCCCGCGGGTCGAGAGAACCGCGGGAATGGTCTTGACGAGGATCTTGAAATCGAGCCACAACGACCACTGGTCGATGTAGGCGAGATCGAGGGCGATCCAGCGGTTGAAGTCGTCGAGACCGGCGCGGCCGGAGACCTGCCAGAGCCCGGTGAGACCGGGCTTCATCGACAGGCGCCGCCGCTGCCACCTCTCGTAGCGCGCGACCTCGGAGGGGATTGGTGGGCGCGGACCGACCAGTGACATGTCGCCCTTGAGGATGTTGTAGAGCTGCGGCAGCTCGTCGAGCGAAAGCCGCCGGAGGATCCTGCCCACGGGCGTCACCCGTGGATCGCGGCGGGCCTTGAACGCGGGTCCCTCAACCTCGTTGAGGTGGGCCACTTCCTCGAGACGACCGTCGGCCCCCTGGTACATGGTCCGGAACTTGTGGAGCGTGAACCGACGGCCGTTGAGGCCGCACCGCTCCTGCGAATAGAGGACCGGGCCGCGCGAGCTGAGTTTCACCGCGAGGGCGATCACCGGGAGCAACGGCGCCGTCAGGGTGAGGCCGACAGCTGCCGCACTGAGGTCCTGAAGCCGTTTGAGAAATAGAGGGAAGGGGGCGCCCGGGGTATTGGTGAATGTGAGCAGGGGAATGCCCTCGAGCTCCTCGAGGACGACGCGCGCTTTCATGTGTGGGAAGTAGAGGGCCACACGGGCGCGGATGCCGAGCTCCGAGCACAGCAGAAAACTCTCCTCGAACTCCTCGAGTTGCCGGCGTGAGAGAACGAAGATGACCTCGTCCACGACCTCGTCCTGGAGGATCCGGGGTAAGTCGTCGGCACCGCCGAGGACCGGAGCGCCTTCGACTTCTTCGGCGTGCCGGCCGTTGGGCGAGATGAAACCTGTCAACTTGAGCCCCCAGTGGGGGTGCTCGGCGATGATGCGCGCGACCTCTCTGGACCGGGAGTTGATGCCGACGATCAACAGGCTGCGGTAGTTGAAGCCCTGCCGCCGCACCCGCCGAGCCGCGAGTCGCAGGACCAGCTTCTCGGTGAGGAGAAAGGCGAGGTCGATGGACGCGAAGAGGATCAGGAAGGGGCGCGAAACGAAGTCCAGCCGCAGCAACCATCCCGCAGCAGCCAGGGTCAGGGTCCCCGCGCCGACGACCCGAACCACCTGCCAAACCTCCGACGCGAGGGCCACTGTACGGCGGGAGGTATAGGCCTCGCGGTTGACCAGCAGAACGGTCCAGATGGCAAGGACCAGGGGGAGCAGGCCGAGGTACCGGGAAAGTGGATAGAGCTCAGTGGGAAAGAGTGACGGCGCGATGCGCGGCGCGACGTGGGAGCGCAACCACCACGCGAGGAGAAACGCGAGGGTTGTCAGGACCAGATCGGTGGTCCACACCCAGTAGGCGACAACCTTGGCCCGTTCCCTCAGCACAAACCCTCCAGAACTCTCTCGTAGGCGTCCGCAACATCTCTCCAGAGGTATCGTTCGCCAACCCGCTGCGTCGAATGCCGGCCCATTTCCACCAGAACGGCCGTGTCCTCGATGATGGCGGATATGGCGTCTTCGAGGGTTTCGTCCCGGTCGAAACGAAATCGCCTGCCGGCGGCGCCCGCCACCTCGCGATTCTCCGGCGTGTCATAGTACAGGACCGGGCGCCCGGCGCCCATGGCCTCGACCAGGGCCGGGTGGGTACCCCCGACCTCGGTGGCGTGGATGTAGGCCCGGCAGTTGAACAGCAGCTGGCGGTAGGCGTCGCCGTAGACCGGCCCGGGCAGCAGAACCCGTTCGTCGGCGAGCTCGGAGACCCGGCGCGTGAGGCCGCGAGAGTACGGCGCGCCGCCGACCATGACCAACCGCCGGTTGCCGGGAACCCTGGAGAACGCCTCGACGACGCGGTCCGGGTTGTTCTCGGGTTCGAAGCGCGACACGTAGAACAGGTACTCTTCGGGCTCCAGACCCATCTCGTCGAGGATCGCCGTCCCGAGGGGCGGTTCGAGATCCCCACCGTAGACGATCATCTCGGATTTCACCTTGTAGGCGCGGCGGTAATAGCGGCGTATGACCTCCGCATCGGTGATCAGCGCATCTGGCAGGCGAGCCGCGAGGCGTTCGCAGATCCGGTAGTACGTTCGTCCGGCGAGGCCCCACTTGCGCCGTTTGCGTTCGAGCCCGTCGACGTTGAGAGCCACCGGAATGCCCGCCATCTGCAGGATGCGGACGAACGGCGCGTTGGCGGCGTTGCAGACGAGGGCCGCGTCGAATCCCCGTTTGGCGGCGTGCAGGGCGGCCGCGAAGGTGTTGGAGACGGTCTCCAGGTGTTTGCTGCTCAGCGACGGCAGGACAACCAACCGCATTCCCCGATATTCCTTGAGCGTGGGGTCGATGAAACCACGCCGACCGTAGACAGTGACCTCGTGGCCGCGCTCCACCAGACGCCGGCCCAGTTCTTCGGCAAAGGTCTCGAAACCGCCGTAATTCGCAGGCACCCCCCGGGTTCCGATAATTGCGAGCTTCAAACGGTTTCGACCTCCTCCACCCGCCCATGTCTACGGAACCAACGGTTGATGCGTCGAGTGGGCGCTGTGCGTCTTTCGAGAACCCACCGCCGCCGCCGGCGGGCATCGTCGCGGAGCCGCCACACATCGGCGAGCGCAGGCAGCGACGTCCGCTCGATGGTCAAACAGGCCGCCACGACCATGAGATCGCGCACCATCCACCAGGGAAGACAACGGAGATGCCACGTCCAGTCGGCGCAGTGCCAGCGCAGCAGAAAGCGATTTCGAACCGAATACCGGTTGACGGCGGAGTGTCCGCGACGCCCGATTTCGGGTCGGAAGCCGCGACGGTGAGCGCCTACCGCGAGCGGAGCATAGAGGCATCTCCATGCGCGCGACTGCAGCCTCCAGGCGAGCTCTGCGTCCTCGCGATAGGCGAAGAAGGTTGAAGCAAAGATTTCGTTGCCGGGGTAGGCCACATCGTCAAGTGCCTCTCGTCGGTAGAACGCCGCGGCGCCTGTCCCACCGAACATCCAGGCCGGCCGGTCAAATGCACCATCGTCGACCGTACCCGCACCGCGGTCGAAATGCCGTCCGGAGGGCGTCACCAGCATACCGGCCGCATCGATTGTCGAGCCGGGCTCGAGAGCGGGGCCGTCTGAACGCAGCAGCTTGGGCGTGATCGCGCCGACCTCGGCAGCCCGGCGCGACTGCGATAGCTCCTCGAAAAGGCGCTGCACGAAATCCGGTTGGAGCGCGCAATCAGGATTGAGGACCAGGACCCACGGCTCGCTCGTCAGACCGATGGCGCGGTTGACTGCCGCTGCGAAGCCGATATTGGTGTCTTCCCTGATGAGCTCGAGAGGGGTTTTCGAATGCCAGTCAACCGGAACTTCGGCCGAACCATCACTCGATGCGTTGTCGATCAGCACCACCCGCGCGGGCGCAGGATCGATCTTTTCGACCGCCGCCAGACATGCGGGGAGGGTGTCGGCGTGATTGTGGGTGACAATCACGATCGCGTAGGATTCCATCTCAATCACCCCGTCATCTTGGCACAGGCGCCGAATAGGTGCCACAGCAGAAGTTTTGAATTTTGAATTTTGAATTTTGAATTCCCGCCCGCCCTCCCGAAGATTGGGGCTGAGGCAGATCAACGGATTGACACATTATGCAGAACAGTGCGTCGATCGGGCGTGCCATCCTTGGCATTGTCGGGGTCGACGAGCTAAATGGTCCGAACCAATGAGGTCCGATCAGATCGCCAAGGGTGGCAACCACGCGGTGTGGACGAGTCGCAGAACAGTTCCTCATTCAGTTCGTCGGTCAAGTTGAACCACAGAGGCACAGAGACACAGAGAACAACACAGAGAAATCTGCGCGTTTAGCGTAACATGGCAGAGCCGCATTCCATCTGGAGACGTTCCCGAGCCACATACGGGTTCTGGTCCGTGCAGACTCTGTGCCCACGGAGACGGGCACTGCGCCGGTCAAAAGGAGAACTGCACCAGGGGCAAGAAACCATCGCCCTCGAGGCTTCTCCGTCGTACAACGACCTCACGGAATCTGGGATGAGCTAAACGTTCAAACTGTCCGAGCGGTATACTTTCGTGGATGTCACGCTTGGAATCCGTCGGGATGGAGAGAATACCGTGCGAGTGACGGCGTTGGCGTCGACGCTCGCCTTTGCGCTGCTCGCGGCTGTCCTTGCCGGTCTCGGCGCCATCCCCTGGATGGAAGCGCTGTGGTCGATGGCCTCGGTGGCGCTGGCCCACGTCGTCACGGGATTGTGGGGTGGATCCGGAGTGCGGCGGCGCCTCGCCGAGGCGGTGCTGGTTCCCGCGGCCTTTGCCCTCACTCTGGTGGGCGATCCCACCATGAGATGGATGCTGGTGCCCCCGTTGCTCGTGCTTGCGGGCTGGGCGGTGACATCCGTAGCGTGGGACCGGGTGCCGAGTGGCCGGCGTCCGCTGGTTGCAGCCTTTCTCGGGTTGTCGGCGAGGGCGGCCGTGGGGCTCGGGCTGAGTGGATTCAGCGCCTCTTCTGTGGCCCTTGCCTGTTGCGTGGCTGCTGTAGGTCCATGGGCGGTCGCGCGCCGACACGGTCGCAATGCCGCGATGCTCACGGCCATCGCCTGCGCGGTCCTCCCATGGCAACGGTGGTCGCTGGCCTCTATCGTGATCATCGGGCTCTTTCTGGTATGGGGCATCGGCGGCCGGCTTCGCGTCCGTGACGATACCTTCGTACGCTGGTTGCCCGGAGTGGGTGCCGCGCTCCTGCTGGCGACGTGCTGCGGGCCGTGGGCGGGAGTGGCGCCGGGATTGCTGCTGCCGGATCTCGGGCGGCTGGCCTGGGTGGCGATTGTGGCGGGATTGGCGGTGACCCCATTGCTGCGACCGGGCCTGGCCGGCGCCGTCTGGTTTCTGATCGTACTGACCATTGGGCCGGCCCAGCCGCCTTCGCCGGAGCATCGGGCGTTCTTTCTCACCCCCGAACAGCGGAAAGTGAATTTGCCCGCCGGCACGGGCGGACTCTACGTCATTGATCTCGATCTGCAATTCGAAGGAGAGCTGGCCGCGGAAAATCCCGTGGCTTTTCTTCGCTTCGGCGGTGAAAAGCATCCAGTGCACGCCGACCGGGAAAACGGGGCCCTCGTGTGGCGCCCGCGCGGGTTTGGCGCGAACGGGGGGTGGCGCTCGGCGGTGCGCAGCCGTTTCATTGTGCCGAAGGGTGAGCGTCCAGTGCTCGTCCGCCATCCTCTCCTGCCAAAAGAGGCTGCACTCCGGGTGGAGACGGTTGGGCCCGTTCGACCGACACCGCCGCGGGATTGGGAGCTACCGAGTTGGCTTCTGGGAGCAGCGGTTTTCGTGGTGGTTCTCCAGTGGTGGCCGGGGGTTTGGAAGAGCGCATCGTCGGTGATTCCATGGCTCCTGCTGGTCTTCGGCGGCCTGGTGGCGCGGGTGCAGGCGGAACCCTTGCGGTTGCTCGGAGAACGTCTGGCCGTCGATCTCGCGCTCGCCGCACTCGTGGTCGCGTGGTTTTCGGTTGCGAGACGCTGGCTTCCTCGAGAACGGGTCTTCGCAACCGTGGCTGCCCTCCTGGTGCCCTTAGCGTTGGCGACGCCCCATTTGACTCCACCCATGTACGGCGACGAGCCCTTTCACCTGGTTGTCATGGAATCGCTGGTGTCGGATCGTGATTTCGACATTTCGGACGACCTCGATCTCGAGAGCCACCCGCAGAATGTCCTGTACGCGCCCGGATATCCGTTCTTTCAGTCTCCCGGCCTCGGAGTGATCCTGCTTCCCGGCTACCTGGCCGGAGGGCGCTCCGGGGCCCTGGTGATTCTCGCGCTGATGGGAGCCGCCCTTGCGGCTCTGATTGCGAGGCGCCTGACCACGCTCGGCGTCGGTAAGGCCCCCGTTGGCCTGGTTGTCATGCTGATGGCTTCGACCTATCCCCTGGCGACCTTTGCGACCCAGATCTGGCCGGAGCTCGTCGGTGCTCTTGCCGTGGCAGCGCTGCTCGCTCTGGCGGCGAGGCCCAGCGGAGGCAGAGTATCGGCCGTGGTCGTGGCGGTGACGGCGGCAGCCGTCAGAACCCGTCTCGCTCTCGTTGCTTTCCCCATCGCCGCGGTCGTCTGGTTGCGCCGGGGATGGTTCCGTGGACTCGCGGTGCTCGGTGCGGCGGCGGGGGCCGGCCTTGCCATCGGCTGGCTGACCATGGGCCACCCATTCGGGCCGTATCGACGAGTCCAAGATCTCGTGCCGACGGATTGGGCGCTCGCCCTGCGGGTGATCGCTGGACTTGCCTTCGACGCGGCCGGAGGGCTCGCCTTCACGGCCCCGCTGCTGTTGGCGGCCCTGGCGGGTATCGTTGCCCTGTGGCGCCGGGGCGGTGCCGGAGAAAGGTCGATGCTCCTGGGATGTGCATTCACCGTGGCGGCACTGCTTCATTCGAGGGAGTGGTACGGGGGTGGCGCGCCGCCGGCTCGATACCTGGTTCCGATGCTGCCGGCATTTGCACTCGCCGGCGGCATGGCCCTTGCCTCGCCCAACCGGTGGCGTCGATTGGGCGCGGTGCTGCTTCCTCCGTCGGTGGTGGCGTGGTGGGTGCTCATCACCCGCCCTCATCTGTCGATCAATCCCGGGGACGGCGGGTACTGGCTGGCGGATGCGCTGGCGCGCCGTTTCGCTGCGGACGGACGGCTCTTCTTCCCGTCATTCCTGGTTCCGGATCTTTCGACTGTCGTGGTGCCGATCGCCCTGGTGGTCGTCGTGCTGGGCTGTGTGTGGCTCTGCAAGAGCAAACCGATGGTGGGTGGTGTGCTTCGTGGCGCCTGGGTCGCGGTGTGGCTGGTGGCCGCATCGGCGTTGGTGGCGACCCTCTGTCTCCGTTATGACCGTGTGGTAGAGATCGAGGCGCCGCAGGTCTCAAAGACCGGTGGTTCGCCGGTTCCGCGGCCGGGGACCGCGTCGCGGTTCCGTCATCAGAGAGGGTGGCGGCTGGAGGCTCGAGATCGGGTCGAAGTGCCGCTCCGTCTGCAACCGGATGCTGAGGTTGTCCTCGAGGGCAGGTTGTTGGGAACAGCTCGACGGAGTGCGCGGCTTGTCGTCAGGTGGGACGATGGAGATGCGGTAGTCATTCCGTGGCGAAGCGAGGAATCAGCGGCCTTTCTTCGCCTACCGGGGCCGCCCGGTCAGGGCCGCCGTCTCCTGACCATCACGCTGCGCTGTCAGCCCAACGGGGCGGTGGTGCTCGACCGCCTGGTCGTCAGATCGCGCTGACGGCCGCCCTGTAGCCCGCTCGACGTGAGGGACGGAGAATCATCCGACTGCGAAGGCTGAGCCTCAAGCCGCTGCGGATGATGCCCGCCCGCTGATCGTGGTGGCGGGTCGCGTAGTGGAGCAGGTTGCGGTAGTAGGCGGTGAGAAAGGCGGCGTCGCTGAGCGAGGACACACTCGATCCCCCGATGTGACGGATACGCGCCCCGGGTTGCACCCAGAAGCCCTCAGTACAAGGAAAGTCGGGTTCGGCGAGTCGACCGGCGAGTCGAGCACAGAAATCCACGTCCTCCCACCACGCCGGCGTGAAGGTTGGATCGAGGCCCCCGAGGGCTTCCCACACGGTGCGGCGCACCACCCAGGCAGCAGCGGCAGGCTGAGGTACCGGCGCAGGTTGTTCGGGAGGCACAACAAACGCCGACGATCCTGGAAGACCGAGTGCCAGTCGGGTCGGCGTCGGGAGGCGGCGGAGTTGCCATCGGTATTGGGAGGCTCCATCCCGGTCCTCGAGCAACGGAACGACACCGGCTGCGCGTTGATGTTGGTCGAGGAATGCGGCCAGGTTGTCGAGAGCGCCTTCGGTCAACTCGGCATCTGGATTCAGGACGAGGAGGAGGTCTTCATTTCCCTTCACGGGCGCCACGGTCTGCTGCGTGCGCAAATCCATGGTTTTCGGTCAGGGCGATCACCTCGACATCGGGGAACTTGGCTGCCAGGCCTTCCGCACCTCCATCGCCCGAACCGGAATCGACGAGGACCACCCGGTTCAGACGTTCTCCGCCGAGTTCCATGAGTGAGAGGAGGCATCGGCGAACTTCGTCGCCGCCGCGCCACCTGACCACTACAGCGCGGATATCGCAGTTCACTTCCGCCCCTCCGGTGCAGCTCCGGCCAATACCGATGCGGCTTTCACGGCGGCCGGAATCAACGACCTTCGTGATGTGGTCGGAAGCTGCGGCAGGGCCTCCACCAACGGGTGTGCGACAACCGACCAGCGCCACTCGTCGCGCTGCGATTCGAGGGAGCTGCGGCACCGGCTCTGGGTCCGCTTGCCGAGCAGAAGATCGATCGCCGCAGCGGTTGCTTCGACATTGCCCGGCGGCACCACCGCGCCCCAACCTTCGGCCTGCGCGATTTCGGCGACCGCACCGCCTTCGGTCAGAAGGACGGGGACACCGGCCCACACACCGTCGAGTGCGCGCGTGCGAAAACAAAGCTCCGCCTCGGGTCCGGGATGATGCAGGACGCCGATCACGGCACTTCGATTGAGGATTCGGTGTCTCTCGGCATAGGGGACCCAGCGCTCCAGAGGGACCACGGCCGGGGGATCCAGGCCGTGGCGGCGGGCGGCATCGAGAAGATCAGGCGCAGACATCGGAGCGGTAGCCGCACCCGGCCGGGCAGCGGTCGGGACAACGATGCTCGCCCGCACCGATCCCATGCGTGCGCGGGCTGCAAGCAAGGTTTCGAGGTCGAGCCACGGCCACACGCCGCCCCACCACAGAACGACCGCCCAATCCTCCGGGACTCCTTCGATCCGGTCGGCTTCAGGCGGCGGATCTTTTTCGGGGATGCCGAAGGGCACGCGGATCAGAGGCACCTCGGGACGCCGGTGGAATCGCTCCGACCACCACCGTGCCTGGCGGTCGCCGGAGACGAGAATGGCGTCGGCCCGAGCCTCAACCAGCGGGAGCCGCGCGCCGGCTGTCTTGCGCCGACGGAGAATCGCCCGGGACGGCGTGCTCGCAGCAAGCTCCGCGAGCAGCGGTGTGGTTCCATCGACAACCAGAACGCGATTCCCGAGGAACGATCTGGGAGGCAGGCACCACGGCGGTGACACCACGATCTCCGCCCACCCCCACGGCGGTCGCTCGACGACCGGCGGGCCATGCCCTTCGGGGTGGCTGGATCCCCTGGCGGCGGCGAGCACCACATCGTGGCCCGCAGCGAGAAGGACCCGCGACAGCTCCCAGCTTCGCAGGGCGGACCCGGCCATCGCGGGGCCGACTCGATCGTCGGTCAGGACCAGCACTCTCAACCGACGGCTCCCGGAATGCTTGTCAGACGTGGCCCGGGTGTGTGCCGCTGCCAGCCATAAGCGATCACGAGCGGCAGCACGAGGGCAACGCCGAGTGCCGCCGGCAGGGCGCGCCAGTTTTTTCGGAAGAGAGTGCGGGTGGCCCTGATCTCTCCGCGGTACAGTTTGGGCATGTTGAACAGGAGCGCACCCTTGCTCAAATTCCCCGAGAGAGCGCGCCATCGATTGGCCAGAACCCACCAGGGATGACGCCATCGAAAGGACGGACCGGTCGCCGAACCGAGATGGCGAACCGGAGCGCCCCCGAGCCAGGCGGATCGCCAGCCCCTTCGCGCGAGCCGGAGGCCGAGATCGAGATCTTCGTGATAGCAGTCGAATCGTTCGTCGAAGACCTCGAAGCCGGACATGGTCGTCTCACGTAAGGCGTTCATTCGATACAGAGAAGCGGTCCCCGAGACGGCGGTGATCGCTTTTGTGCCGGCATCGCCCGTGAACTCCGACCCGTGGTCGATTTGTACCGGAAGGCCCCAGCGGTCGAACTCGATTCCACGACCATCGATGAACGATCCGGAATCGTCGACCGATGTGCCCTGCACGGCAGCCAGATCCGGTGTCTCCGGCAGTGCGGCAGTGAGCACGCCGAGCCACTCCCGGCAGGGCAGGGCGTCATCGTTGAGGATTGCAACGGTGTCCACATCGTTTGGCAGTTCTCGGATACCAGCATTGACGGCGGCTGCGAAACCCAGTCTTTCGCGGCAGTGATGAACGTCGACGTTCTCGGCCTCCGGATGGCGGGGTCGCATTTCCCGACAACACGACCAAACTCAAATCAGGAGCAGGATCAAGCGCGGCGACCGCCTCGAGGCAGCGGCCGAGATGTGGTGCACCGAGAGTGGGGATGACCAAAGCGGTTTTCATCGGACATCAGTATATCCACGAGCCCCAATGCGGTCACTTCCAGTCTTCGGGCTCTCAGCTGAAGAGCGTCCGGCCGATCCGAATATGTGCTCCTCCGGTCCCGATCCCGATCCCGATTCCTGAATTCCCGTGTCAGCGACGGCGTTCCGGTGCAGCGACGGCGGGCAGAGTTCAGCGACTGGGTCAGAGAACAGCGTCAGCGACTGTGTTCCTTCTTCCTGAGTCGCCCCTACATCGCAAACCGTGAGGCGGATCTGGGTTGATCTGGGTTATCTGTGGATTTCCTTGGGTGGGTGGGCGGAGATCATCCAAAATCCAAAATCCAAAATCGGTTCACCGAACGGCTCGCACACCCCGATACAATCCGGAATCGGCCGATGCTTTTCGATGCGGCTACAATAGCGGCATGGGGATACGATTGGCGCTCGACGGGCGCAAGCTCACCGATTACGGCATCGGCTCGTATCTCCGTGCCCTGCTCAGGGGACTCGACGCTCGGCCCGACATCGATCTCACGGTACTCGCCCGTTCGGGACACGAGGAGCGTGTTGCGAGTCTTTCTCCAGGGGCGAGGGTCATTACCACGACGGCCCGGGGATATGGCGCGGCGGAGCATTTCCAGCTGCCCATGGCGTTGTGGCGGGAGCGGGTCGACCTGGTTCACTTCCCGCACTACGTGGCGCCCCGACTCGTCGTGCGTCCGACCGTGGTCACGATCCACGATTTGATCCAGCTCTTTTATCCGCCGAGAAACCACCCCCACCTCGCTCGGCTGTATCTGCGTGTGATGATCGGTTCTGCCCTGCGCAGGGCACGGAGAGTGATCACGGTGTCGCGGTCCTCGCGGAGGGACCTCATCAAGCTCTTTTCCGCCGATCCCCAGAGGTTGGTTGTGGTCGCCAACGGAGTCGACCCCGGGCTGGCCGAACGACCGACCAAAGAAGACCTCGATGCCATCAAGGCCCACTATGGTTTGCGATCGCCGGTAGTGCTCGTGGTAGCCAACGACAAGCCGCACAAGAACCTCGATCTGGTGTTGCGCGCCTATCACCTGGCGGTTCGACAGCACCGGATCCCGGGCCAGTTGGTTTTCCTCGGGGGAGCTGATGCCGAGAGCCGGCTTCGGGCTCGCGCCGAGCGTTTCGGTCTCGGCGATCGAGTCCGCCTTCTGGGTCGGGTTCCCCGCGCCCACCTCACGGCGTTGTACCATGTTGCCGCGGTGCTGCTGCACGTATCTCTCTACGAAGGGTTCGGGTTGCCGGTCCTCGAGGCGATGTGCACCGGGTTGCCGGTGATCACCTCGAATCTCGGCGCCATGCGCGAGCTTGGAGAGGGTGCGGCGCGACTGGTGAATCCGCTCGAGGTCGACGAGGTGTCGGCGGCCATTGAGCAGGTATTGGTGGATGATCCGTTGCGCCGTCGAATGATCGAAGCGGGGCAGAAACGGGCCGAGAGCCTGAGCTGGGAGCGGACGGTGGAAGAGACGGTGGCCGTGTATCGGCTGGCTCTCGGGGAGGTTTGATTGCGGGTCGCATTGGTGCACGACTGGATGACAGGGATGAGGGGTGGGGAATGGGTTCTCTATGACATCGCCCGCCTCTTCCCGGACGCACCGATTTATACCCTGGTGCATCGCGCGGGCAGCGTGGCTCCGCTGCTCGAGGAGCATCCGATCCGAACGTCGTGGCTGCAGATGCCTTCGTTTGGAGGGCGGCGCTGGCGGTATCTGCTGCCATTGATGCCGGCAGCGGCCGAGTCCTTCGCGTTTCCGGATGCCGAGTTGGTGATCTCGACCTCACACGCTGTGGCCAAGGGCGTGATTCCGCCCCCAGGGGCGTTCCACCTGAGCTATGTTCATACGCCCATGCGGTACGTATGGGACCAACGCGCGCAGTACCTCGACCCTCTGCCGCGGATTCTGCGACCGATCGTGGAAACTCGTTTCGCGCGCCTGCGGCAGTGGGACATGGTTTCGTCGGCTCGGGTCGACCGTCTGGTAGCCAATTCGCGACTCGTTGCGTGGCGGATCAAGCACTACTGGAACCGCACCGCGGAGGTGATCCCCCCGCCCGTGGCGACCGAGTATTTCACCCCCGGAGGAGAGAAAAGCGACAATCTCTTAACGGTCGCTGCCCTGGTTCCGTACAAGAGGGTGGAGGTCGCGATTGCGGTTGCCAAAAAATTGGGCCGAAGCCTCGATATCGTCGGCACTGGTCCGAGGTTGCGGGCCCTGCGCCGCCTTGGCGGATCCAACGTTCGCTTTCTCGGCTGGCTCGACCGGGACGAACTGCGCAACGCGTATCGCCGCGCTGCGGCGCTGCTGGTACCCAACGTGGAGGACTTCGGCATGGTCTCGGTCGAGGCCTTGGCCTGTGGGACACCGGTGGTGGGTCTCGCCCAGTCCGGAACGGCGGACGTCGTGCGTGCCGGGGTCGAGGGTGAGCTGGCCGAAGAATCGTCGGTCGACGCACTTGTCGAGGCAACGGCGAAGGTCCTCGACGGAAATTGGGATGCGGAGTGTTTGCGGCACCGGGCGGATCTTTTCTCCCGTGAACGCTTTCGCACGCGTTTTGGATTTCTCCTCGACCGATTGGGATTCGGAGAAGCTCGTCTGTGATTGAGCGCCGTCGCCAGATTCAGATCATCCTCCAGCTGATTGGCGATATTCTCGCCACCGGAGCTGCGGTTGTCGTCGCCTACTGGCTGCGTTTTGTGGTTGAAATCCAGCCGGTGACCAAGGGCCTGCCACCGTTTGAGATGTATCTGCGGTTGGTGCCGGCGGTGGTGATCCTGTTCCCGATGGTCTTCTATTTCCAGGGGCTGTATCAGCGGCGCCAGATCCGCTCCCGTTTCGATGAAGGCATGAGGGTAGCTGTGGCGGGATTGCTGGCTACGGTGATTCTCACGGCGGGACTGACCTTCTACCGGCCACCGGACTTCACATATTCGCGGCTCTTCCTCGCGATCTTTGCCGCAGTAGATATTGTCTTCGTCAGTTCTTTGAGGTGGACGATCGCGGCTGTGCTGGCGCGAATTCGTCGATCCAGTGGAAACCTGCAGCGGGTGCTCGTTGTCGGTGCGGGCGATCTTGGCAGGCGGGTCGTGGATCGGCTCAGTGTTCACGACGAATACGGGTTCAAGGTCGTGGGGTTTCTCGACGACGATCCGGGGCGGCAGCAGCGGGATATCCAGGGGGTGCCGGTCCTGGGGACAACCCGCGATTTGGAACAAGTCGTGCTTCAAGAGAATGTGGATCAGGTGTTGATTGCCCTACCGCTGGAGGCCCACCACCGAACCGTTCAGTTGGTGCGCGAGGCCGGACAGCTCTTGGTGGATATCAAGGTCGTGCCGGACGTTCTCCAGTACTACGTGATGCGTGCCGGTATCGAGGATCTCGATGGTCTGCCGCTCATCAACCTCACCCAGATCCCTCTCCAGGGTTGGAACCAGATCGTCAAACGAGCCTTTGATCTCGCCTGCTCAGCCGCGCTGTTGCTTGCTACCTGTTGGCTGTTTCCGGTCATCGCGTGGCTCATTCGACGAGAAGACGGGGGGCCGGTCTTCTTCTCCCAGGTGCGCACCGGACTCGACGGTCGCTCGTTCGAGCTTTTCAAATTCCGGTCGATGCGAATCGATGCCGAGGGCGACGGTGAGGCCCGGTGGACGCGCACCCACGATTCGAGGGTGACCCCGATCGGCGCGTTTTTGCGCCGCACGAATCTCGACGAGCTTCCGCAGTTCTACAACGTGCTTCGAGGCGACATGTCGCTGGTCGGACCGCGCCCCGAACAGCCCAAATTCGTCGAGCGGTTCCGGAACCGCTATCCAACCTACAACGCCCGCCATCGCGTGCGGTCGGGGATGACCGGATGGGCTCAGGTCAACGGCCTCCGTGGCGACACGTCGATCCGCCAACGGGTCGCCCACGATCTGTACTACATCGAAAATTGGAGCCTCGGCCTCGACATCAAGATCCTCTGGAGAACCGCCCGGCTCGCCTACCTCGATGCCAGGGCCTGACGATCAGATTCCAGATACGTCGACTACGCCCTAAATTCGTCCTCGGTGTCGGTCGGTAGGCCGGCAGCGTGGCGGAGGACAGCTGCGGTAGCCGCCGCAGCCGATTCCCACGAGAATTTCTTGACCCTTTCGCGACCCAGGTGGACGAGCCGCTGCTGGTGTTGGGCGTCACCGAGAAGGGCCACCGTGGCGGAGGCGATATTGTGAGGGCTCTCGGGGTCGATGTAGACGGCGGCCGGTCCGGCGATTTCCGGCATCGCCGATGTGCCGGAGGTGACGACCGGTGTACCGCACGCCATGCTCTCCACCAGCGGCAGACCGAATCCTTCGACCCAGGAGGGGAAGAGGAGTGCGTCGGCGCGGCCGTAGAGCGCCGCCAGATGAGAGCGTTCGACGTAGTCGAGGTGGTGGATGCGCTCTCTCACCGGAGAGCTTTCGAGCTCATGACGGATTTCCCCCGTACGCCAGCCCCAGCGCCCCACAAGAACGAGGTCACCCTGGTAGCCCCACTCGACCATGAGCCGAAATGCGCTGAGCACGCCTCCGACGTTCTTTCGCGGTTCGAGAGTCGAGACGAAGAGCAGATATTTCTCCGGAGTGCCTTCGGGCGGTTCGTCCTTCGTGCCTTCGGCGAAATCGGGATCCACGCCCTCGTGAATAGTCCTGACGATTCTTCGATTGACGCTGAAAACGTCCACCAACTCGCCGGCCGTGGCGTCCGACACGGCGATCAGAAGGTTGGCGTGATAGATGGTGCGCGGGAGGTGCATTTCGAGGCCGCGCAGGGTGGCCGGCGATACGGTCTCGGGCATCGACGCGAAAGCCAGATCGTGGACCGTCGCCACCTGGGTGTGCGCGAATGGTTCCTGGTCGCCGTGGAGAAAGAAATTCGGGGCGAAGAGGACATCATTGCCGTCGAGGATCCGCAGCATCGGCTCGACCAGAGTCCTCAGAAGTGCAAGGGTCGGGCGGATCGGCAGCAGAAAACCGGGTGGGATCTGGTGGACTCGGAGGCGCATCGAGCGGGTGCCCGGCATCTGACGAGCCGGCGCATCGTCCGGTGCCAGAAACGTCCTGGCGTACAGATTGTACGAGAGGCCGTCGGAACGACGATCGAGTGCGGCCAGCAGATTCCATTCGTACCACCCGACTCCAGTCATCTTCTCGAAGAACGGGTAGATGTCGACGCCGATCGTGCCGATTTCCTCGCCGCGTACGACGCGGCCGTGAAAGGACCGCCAGCGAGCGCGCAGAGTGCCCACCATGTCCCGGCCGATGTCGAGAAAGAACCCGAGCGTTGCGATGATGCGGCGAACCATGAAATCAAATCATAACTCAGGAACGGACTTCGAAGCGGAAAAGGAGAGGGATGTGGGCTGTGCATCGTTCGGGAAGCGGTAGGATGGGCGGCATGAAAGTCGGGGTCATTGCCGGGGAAATGGAGGGGCGAAGCACCGGAGTTGGACGCTATCTGAATGGCTTGTTTTCAGGGCTCTCACAGTGGGATAACGGGTTCGAATGGCACCTTTTCTTCCAGGGGGAACGCTTCGATCTGCCGGCAAACGTCTTGGACGTGGCCGAAGTCCATTTCTCCGGGCACCAGGGACGACGGGTCATTTGGGAGCAATTACTGGTGGTGCGCGAAATGGCGCCTTTCAATCTCGACCTCGTGTTTGGTCCCGCCAACACGCTGCCGTTCGGTTGCCGAACTCCGGCGGTCGTCACGATCCACGATCTCAGTTTCGAGGTGATGCCCGACGAGTTTCCGCCGCGCGAAAGATGGCGTCGCCGCCTGCTGGCGAGGAGGGCATCGCGGGTTGCCCGGCGTGTTTTCGCGGTTTCGACCTACATGGCCGAGATGCTCTGCCGGCACTACCGCTTGCCCCCGGGCGGGGTGGCGGTCGTGCCCAACGGCGTCGACCTGCAGCGTTTCTCAGCGGTGCCGGGAACCGGCGACCAGGACGTTCTGGCTTCGCTCGGGGTGCAGCCCCCATACATCCTGTGGGTGGGAACCGTCCTCGAACGGCGATTGCCCGGTCCGGTTCTCGAGGCTGTCGCCGCTGTTCGTCGGGATCGCCCTGATCTGAAAGTGGTGATTGCCGGGGAGAATCGGATGCGCAGGCCGGAGGATTTCGCGCGGCTGCGGCACTCGCTGGGTCTCGATGATGCGGTGAGCGACCTGGGCTGGGTCGCAGACGACCCATCTGGCGCCGCTGTACAGAGGCGCAGAGCTCGGAATCTACGTATCGCGCCACGAGGGATTCGGCATTCCGCCCCTGGAATGCCTGGCCTGCGGGACGCCGGTGGTCGTGAGCGAGGGTCTGGCTCTGGATGATGCCTGGCCGGATTATCCACACCGTGTCGCGGGTCTGACGGCCGTGGATATCGAGAAGGAGATCCGCGCGGTCCTCGACGGACGAGGGAAATCCACTGAGTTCGCGACTGCGGCAAAGTCCGTCCTCGAAGCATTTGACTGGCAGTCGGCTTCACGCCGACTGGTGGCCGAGATGCAGTCGGCGGTCACATCGTGATCTCCGTGATCCTCGTCAACCACAACGGAGAGGCACACCTTCGACGGTGTCTTCAAAGCCTCGAGAATCAGGGGCCCGAGCTCGAAATCCTGTTCGTGGACAATGCCTCAACCGATGGCTCTGTTGCAGTCGTCAAAGAAGATTTTTCAAATATCCGACTTATCGAGCATAGCGAAAATGTGGGCTTTGCAGCCGCCAACAACAGCGCCGCGAAAGTGGCGGCTGGAGATGCCCTCCTGCTGCTCAACATCGACGCATGGCTCGAGGAGGGCGCGCTGGATCTCCTTGCCAAGGCCCTCGACCGAGATCCTCGGGTGGCGATGGCGGTGCCGCGTCTGCGGTATCCCGATGGCGGCCTGCAGTTCGGGTGGTCACCAGCCCGTGGAGTGGTCGGCGAGGCTCTGCAACAACTGCGCAACCGGTTCGAGGATCGGTCGTGGGCGCATGGCTGGCTGGCGTGGATGGCAGGACGGGTTGCCGGGCGGAACTGGTATACCGCTGCCTGTGTTCTGGTTCGAACGGCTGCATTTCGGGATGTGGGTGGATTTGACGAGCGTTTTTTCATGTATTTCGAGGATGTCGATCTGTGCATCCGGCTCGAGAACGCCGGTTGGCGGCTTGCCGGGGTCGACGGAGCGGTTGCTCGCCACGTGGGCGGCTTTGCGAGCAACTCGGAAGTCGACGAGATCTACCGGCCATCCCAGTTGCTGTACTACCGCCTCCATCGACCGGCCTGGGAAGCGGAGTTGGTTGAACGTCGGCTGCGACGAAGATTTGGTGACGCGGCCGTGGATGGCTGGCTGCCGGTGGAGCACGGTGGATGAATATCTTCGCAGTCCTCCCGATACTCCTCGTTTTGGCCGCGGCCGGAGCCGTGATCTTCCGGCAACGACTTCGGCGGCGACGACGGATTCGGCGGCTCGAGAGCGCCGAAATCGAGGTCTCGGCAGCTCTGGACGATGGGAGACTGGCGCGCCCGACTGGAGAAGCTCTGCTGCAACATCTCGAGGGCTTGCGCCGGGAGTGTTCTGCCGGGGATGGGGTCTGAACGATGCGAATCGGCATCGACGTCGGACGAGTGCTCCACGGCGACGGCGGGGTTGCGGCCTACACCCGGAGACTGGTGACGGCACTGGCGAAGCACGGCGGCGCGCAGGAGATCGTCCTCTTCGATCTCGACCGCGGCACCGGCGATCGCCGCGTTTTCGAAGCCGCGTTCGGCGGGCTCCGGGAACGGGTCGATATCGGTGCTGCTGCTTCGAACGATCTTCAAAGCCTGGATATCTTCCACGCCCCCGGTTTCCGGATGCCGCCGATCGGAGCGCCGGGCCACATCTTCACCCTCCACGATTTGACGGCCCTCAGCCATCCGCATTTCCACAAGCTGGACAATCGTGTCCGCTCTCTGACGTCGACCTCCCAGGCGCTGGCTCGCGGAGCGACCATCCTTGCGGTCTCACAAGCCACAAGAACGGAGGCCGTACGGCTGCTGGCGTTGCCGCAAGAACGGATCGAGGTAGTGCCGCCGATTCTGGATCAGCATTTCACCGCGCAATCAAACTCTGATTTCGATGAGGAGCGGCTCGAGCGGATCGGAGTCGAGGGCCCGTATGTTCTTGCAGTTGCCAGCCTGGAACCGCGGAAGAACTTCTCTCGGCTGCTCGATGCCTGGGATGTGCTGTCCGATGATCTGAAGGATGCGCACCAGCTGGTCGTGGTGGCTTCGGCTCAGTGGCTTCAGGGAGCCGTTCGCCGCCGGCTCGCAAAACTGCGACGTTCTGGTTCGGTGCTGCTTCTCAAAGATGTGCCGACGCCAGAATTGGCGGCGCTCTACCGGGGTGCTCGAACTCTCGTCTTTCCGTCGTTGGCCGAAGGGTTCGGTCTGCCGGTCGCTGAAGCCATGGCGTGCGGAGCGCCCGTCGTGACCTCTCATCGGTCCTCGATGCCGGAGGTCGCAGACGGTGCGGCGGTGCTGGTTGACCCCGAAGACGCGAGCAGCATCGCAGACGGCCTCGAACGCGTGCTCGCCGATCAGAGCTTGCGGCGTGATCTGCGAGAACGCGGATTCGAAAGCGCGGCCCGATTCACCGCCGAGGCGGTGGTTCCGCGCTTGATCGAGGTTTATGCGCGATCGGTCTCGCGCTCTCGGGTAGGATTGAAACATGTCTGAGCTACTCCTCAAGCGAATTGAGGGACCGATCGCGGTCCTCACCCTCAACGATCCCGATCGCGCCAATCCGCTGTCTGCGGAGATCGTGAAGGCGCTCCGCGGGGAGCTCGACGCGCTGGCTGATGATTCCGGGATTCGCGCGATCGTCCTCACAGGTGCGGGCCGGCACTTTTCGGCCGGCGCGGATCTCGCTGCGCTCGAGGCCATCGCGAAGGGTGGGGGAGAGGTGTCAGATCGAGAGGATGCCGAGAACCTCCGCGCTCTGTTCGAAACACTCCTGGGACATCCGAAGCTGACGGTGGCAGCGGTCCACGGCGCAGCCGTGGCGGGAGGGTGCGGGCTCGCAACGGCCTGTGATCTGGTGGTGGCTGAAGCCGGTGCCCGTTTCGCCTATACCGAGGTCAAGATCGGTTTTCTGGCGGCCGTGGTCCTCACGTTTCTGACCCGTCGGGTGGCGGGGCACGTGGCGAGGCGGCTGCTCCTCGACCCGGAGCTCATCGACGGCAGCCGGGCGGTCTCGATCGGGCTCGCCGACGAACTCGCTGACGACGGAACTGCGGTCGCAACCGCCGTGGAGTTGGCGCGCTCGGTGTGTTCCAAGGCATCACCATCCGCCCTGGCCGCCACCAAGGCGCTCCTCAACGAAACGGTGGGACTCGAATGGCGGACCGCACTCGAGGTGGCCGCCGCGGCCAATGTTCGTCAACGGCAGGAGCCTGACTGCGCTCGCGGCGTCAGGAGCTTTCTCGAGTCCAAGAAGACTCCGGACTGGCTTGCTGCCGATGAAGGCGACGAATAAGGCGGAGCCTGAGGCCTGTCTCACTCCACCCGTTCGAGAATGTCCGCCACCCGGTCACGATGAACGGTGATCATGAGGATCTTCAACTTCAGGTAGTCGTCGCGGAAGAAGTAGTAGCCCTCGTGCTTGCCGGCGCGTGACGACCGGTTCGAATCCTTGATGAGGAACCAGTCGTGTCCGTCGATGCGGGTCGTGCCCAGGATGTGGATGAGGTGGTCGTCGGTGCTGCTCCGGTTGACGAATCGGAACTCGCGCGAGTCCTGGTCGATGTAGTCACCCGGGATGTCGAAGGTCGGCACCACCGCGATGTCCTCGAGTCCCCAGAGGCCGGGCTCGGAGACGTCGCCGCCGATCACCAGGCTTTGACCCGCTGCGGCGGTGCTGTGAATTACCTCGTACCAATCTTCGAGGGGTACGTTGACATAGCTGGTGTCGTGCCACCAGTTGTCGGGCACGTCGTAGGATCCGCGGGACCAGAACGGTATCGACAGAGTCGAGATCAGACTGACATAGTCGTCGGGGTTGATATCGCACACATCGGTCAGGAAAGCCCTCGGTGAAGTCTCTTTGCCATTCCACGTGATGGTCTCGGGCGGGCGCCCCATGGTGAGATCGAGGATTCCCCGGATCGTGGCGACGATGAACTCCTCGTCCCAGAAGTTGTGGTCGCGGCACCAGTCGAGGAATTCGTTCATCCGGTCCTTGGTCAGGTTGTGATCGAATCGTCCATCCTCGGCCAGCACGCCCTCGTAGTCAGCCCTGGGCACTACGCCGTGCTCGCGGTAGACCCGCAGCAGCGCCGCGGACTGAGAACCATGGCCGAAGAAGGACTCGCCCCGGGTCTCGACATAGCCGCGGGCTTTGTTGACGAACTCCCAATAGGCCCCCCACATCTCGGAGAGCTTGATCTCCTGGCCTGAAAGGCGGTGGATTTCGGACTCCATGAATGAGGTCGTGGCAAAGCTCCAGCACGTGCCGGTACGGTATTGCGGCGTGGGTGGGAGGTGCCACGCCTGCGTTGTGAAAGCTTCGGGTCCCGAGGGCCGCTCGATGCCGGACATGTCGAATCGGAGCTCGAGCTTGGCGTCCTTCCGGGCCTCGGCCTCTTCCTTGACCTGGGCGAGGATCTCGGCGGTCTTGGCCTCGGCGGCCTCGCGAAGTGCGTCGGCCTGCTCTTCCATCTCGTCCATGACCGGGTACTTGGTCTTTTCGACGTAGATCAGTCGGTCCTTTTCCGGTTCATCGGCTGCGCATGGAATGGCCAGAGCCAGGCCGATAAGTGTGATCGCAATACACGTGGTGATTCGAGATCGCATCGTACCCCCCAAATATGATGTCGGGACAGGGTCCCCAAGTTCGGACTATACCCCATCGTGACGCTACTCGAGGCTGGTGGCCAATATTTTGACGGCCGTCATCCAATCCTGCTCTGAAGGCGAAGTGACAGCGATACGTGCATGACCGGCGCCGCCGAAGTCCTCGCCGGGCCACAGACCGACCCCGAAGCGGTTGGCAAGATCGACACAGAATTCCTCGACCCCGCGTTCCCCCGCCGGTTGACTGAGGTCGATCCACAAATAGAAACCACCCGACGGTCGTCGGACGGCCAGACCCCGTTCCTGGAGAAGGGCACAGAGTTCGGTGATTCGATCCTCGACGACCGCTCGCGCGTTGGTCAGGTATTCGGATGGGATCTCGCCGAGACTCACCATGGCCTCCTGGGCCGGTCCAGGGGCCGGGTTGATGAGTGCGGCATGGGTTGACGCCACTCGAGCTGCTGTTTCGGTATCCGCCGCCACCCAGCCCACTCGCCATCCGCACAGCGCCCAACTCTTTGATGCGCTCCGAAGCTGAATTACCGTCTCACGACTCGGGTCAAATTCCGCAGGCAGGCTTTCACAGCTCGGGGAATATCGAAAATCCACGTAGGCCTCGTCGCAGATGAGCCGAAGATCGCGGTCCCGGCAGAGGTCGACGAGTTCACGGGATTGTTCCGAGTCGAGGGTGGCACCGGTCGGGTTGGAGGGTGAGGACAGGACCACTGCGCGGGTTCGGTGAGTGATGTTTCTCTCCACCGCCTGAGTCCAGCCTTCGAAGCTGCCGTCATTTTCCGGCACTGCTACCGGACATGCGCCAAGGCGGCGCGCCATCGATGGGTATGCCGGGTAGTAGGGTATCGGGTGGATGAGCTCGTCTCCGGGTTCCAACAACGAGGCGAGCAGGGCCAATAGACCGGCCTTGGCTCCGCCGGTGACCACGATATTTTCCGCCCGAGGAGGGATGCCGCCTTCGATGTGACGGGTTGCCAGCAATTCACGAAGCTCCGGCAAACCAGCCAACGGCGAGTAGGGGTACGCGGTTTTCTCGGCGGCGCGACCCAAAGCCTGCTGCAAGGCCTCCGGGGGCGAGACGCATGGTTCGCCGACGATCCACTGGGAAGTTGGTCCCTTCCGGGCCTCCAGCGCCCGCACGACCTTTTGGGCGCCGGTCATGATGAAATGCCGCCGTCGGTCTGACCGCCGAGGTATTCGCTGCACTCCGACATCAATCGGGTGAATTCAGAGGCGTCCCCAGCGTCGACGACCGCGAGCCACTCGTCGAGGGCCTGCCTCAGCCACCGTCCGGTTTCCGGAGTGATCGTGTTGAGGGTCTGGATCTCGTAGTAGAGTCCTGGGTTTTCTGCCGCGACCTCGGCCGTTGTACCAAGCTGTTTGGTGAAGGTCACACCGGCCACCTCTTCGAGTTCCGAGGCCGCCAGGCTCGAGTGGGCGAGTGCCCGTGCAAAAACGAGGTTGGCGAGGTGGGTGAGGCCCAGCACCAGTCCCATGCGGCGGTCGTGTTCTTCAGAGGACATCTCAACCAACCGGGCTGAGGTTTCTGCAAATAAAGAGCTGACGACCTCGAGATCCTCGGACCGTCCTTCGTCACAGAAGACGATTGTGCGGTCTGAGAGCATTCGCACATCCGGACCGAAGAGCGGATGGAAGGAGACCAACCGCAAACCGTTGTTGCGCAGCGATTCAAACTGGTCCTGGAGGTGGCCCTTGAGGCTGCACATCTCGGCCACGACGCCGCCCACTCCAAGTCCAGCCAGCTTTTCGACAACTTCTCCGCAGGCACTCATGGGAACCGCCACGACGATGAGATCGGCATTGAGAGAGGCGTCGTCGGGATCGTCGACTTCTGGAAAATCGCTCGGGGCGGGGTCCGGATCGTGAATCGTGACGCGGTGACCCTGGCCGCGCAGGAATCGGGCGATCCACCGACCCATACCGCCCTTCCCGCCGATCACGAGAGCCTGCAGCGCATCGCCGCGGTAGGCGGTGTCGCGATGAACGGCCTGCTCTTCGACGGCCTTGCCGATCAGGAACTTCGCCAGGTCTCTCCCGAGGACGTCGTCCAGACCGAGTTGGCTGCTGGCGTCACCAAACCTCTTGTAGACCTCGGACTCGACCTTGAAATTCCGCAGGGGAATACCGGCGGCCTGCTTGAGCTCGCCGATCTGGCGTGCCAATTCGAGCCGCTCGCAGACCAGGTGGAGGATGCGGCGGTCGAGTGCCTCGATATCCCGCCGGTGCTGGTCCAATAGCGTGGTCTGGGTTTCTGAATTGGCGTCCTGGTTCCGCATTTCTCGCTCCTCCATCACGGCCCTTTCGATTGTCGAGGGGATGCGGACACTGGCGGGCTCCGGGTCCCGCCGTTGCCAGCGGGCCCCGTGATATGCAACTCAGACGGGTGGCCACTGGCAGCGACTGAAACCGGGATAATACCGGCAGCCCTCGCTTTCGCAGACAGCAAGCAGAGTTCCAAACATCACCGAAGCATCGTAGCAGACGTGGGAAAAATCGGCGAGGGTATGCTTGTCCCGATGAGGAAACGAGACACAGCGGGTGGGTGCGGAATTCAGGCAATTTTGTGCACTCCATCGGAGGTCAATGGTGGTTCGTGATCGCGGGTTGTGTTGTTTAGTGGCCGTCGTCGTCATTGGCGCTGGGGCATGCAGCGGACCGGAGGCCGAGACCGGCCCACCGAATATCCTCCTGATTTCGATCGATGCGCTCCGTGCCGACCACCTCGGCTCGTATGGATACGACCGGGCGACATCGCCGGCCCTTGATCGTCTGGCCAGCAAAGGTGTCAGGTTCTCTCGAGCATTTGTCAATACACACGGGACGCCACCCTCTCACACGACCCTTCTGTCATCTCTGTACCAGGAGACGCACCGGGTCGGGATCGATAGCGATGCTGCCGAGGGCGGAGGGGGCTATTCGATTCCCAACGAGGTCGTGCTGGTCCAGGAGATTCTCCAACAGGCCGGCTGGTTGACGGTGGCGGTCACCGGAGGCGGTTACATGTCCGCCGAATTCGGATTCGCCCGCGGTTTCGAGATATTCCACGATCACGCGGGCGGAGTGGTCCCGGCGACCCAGAAGATCATCGACATTCTCGCCGATCGGAACCAAGACGCGCGGCCCGTTTTCGCGTTCTTCCACACCTACCAGGTTCATTCACCCTATGATCCTCCGGACAAATACAAAGATCTTTTTGGAGAGTACGAGGGACGTGTCGAGGCAAGCAGCGAGGCCTTGCTCGCGATCCAGAAATCGGCTGGAAAGCTGCTGACGCGAGCCGATTTCGAGTACCTCGAATCGCTGTACGACGGTGAGATTCGCCACACCGATACGGTCATCGGGCGAATGCTCTCGACCCTCGAAGCAGAGGGTTTTCTTGACAACACCGTCGTGATCGTGACCGCAGATCACGGCGAGGAGTTTGGCGAGCACGGCGGGGTTCTGCACGGTGGGAAGCTCTTCGAAGAGCTGCTGCGGGTGCCGCTCATCATTACCGGCAGGGGTGTGCCACACGGCGTGACCAATCCGAACCTGGTCAGCCTGATCGACATCCCGCCAACGATTCTCTCCCTGGTCAGCCTTCCAGCGCCCCCCGAAATGGAAGGGCGGGACATCTTTGACACAACCAATGACGCGCCCTGGAAGAAACAGCGGATCTTCGCTCAGTATGGGAATCGTCTCTACTGTGTACGGGCTCCTCGGTGGAAGCTGATCCACCGGCCGGCAATCGACGGCGTGAAGCTGTTTGACCTCCATCGGGATCCCGGGGAACGAAGCAACGTCCGCGACCGATTTCCAAAGGTCGCAGATGCGTTGTTGGGCGAGTTGCATGTGTGGCGCGGTGCTCGTCCTCGGCTCGATCTGTCGCCGCGTGCCTCGGACGAATTGTCGCCTGAAAAGCTCGAGGAACTTCGTGCGCTCGGTTATGTAGAGTGAATATCCAGGTTCCGGGTGATGATGCGCCAGCCGGCGCCCCGAACCACGACTGAGCAGATGACGTCTGGTCCCAGATCTCCCGGGAGAAGAGTCCATCCGCTTGTCTCGTCGAGGAGTTTCCTCAATTCTGGTTGATCGTGCGCGGGCAGCTCGACCTCGACGTTCCGAAGCCCGCCGCTGAGCCCGGTGCCTACGGCTTTGAGGGCAGCCTCCTTGCACGTCCAGAGTCGGAGGAGTTCGATCTCGCGTTCGGCGGCCGGCAGGGTCTCGAACTGCTCGAATTCGCGGGTGGTGCAGATTCGTCGGGCGAGGCGAAGTCTCCGCGCCATCGGTCGCTTGACTTCGATGTCGACCCCAAGTTCCTCGGACGCCAGACCGATGGCCACCACATCGCCTGAATCACTGGCGTTGAAAAGGAGGCCTCCTGCAGCCAGCCGGGGTTTTCCGTTGTCACCGAAGACAAAGCCAATGTCCCGGGGATCGGTATCGGTAGCTTTCCCGAGGAGAACTCTCAGGGCGGACCGTGCAGCGATGAATCGCGTTTTTGCCTTCTCGACTCGAAAACGATTTGCCCGTTGCAGCTCTTCAGGGGTCAGTATGCCGCTGAAGCGATCGATGTCGGATTCGCTCACCGCAAGCGATGCATGCCACAGTTGGACTTCTCCGGGGAGAATTTCGATTGTGCTCATCCATGAGATCGTACTACTGCGTACCGTTAGCGAGCCAGAGGCAAAACGAGTAACCAGTAATCAGTAACCAGTATTCAGTTCGTGTATTCGTCGTCGGTGGGAAGTTGGGTGGGTGGGTCTGATGACTGATCACTGGATACTGATTACTGCTAACCTCGCGGCATGGAAAACTATCCCTTCGTCTGCCCGATCCAGGTGCGATGGCGCGATCTCGATGCATTTACCCACGTCAACAACGCGACCTTTGCGAGCTATCTCGAGATGGCGCGGACCAAGGTCTTCAGTGACCTTTTTGGTGGGCGCGAGGCGATGGAAGTCCCATTCTTCGTGACCCGTCTCGAGATCGACTACCGCCGATCGATCAAGCTCTACGACGAGGTCCAGGTCGGTATCCGCGTTGGTTGGATCAAGGGCGCCTCATTCACTTTCGAGTACCTCGTCACCGCCAACGGAGAATCGGCAGCTGAAGCCGTCACCACCCTCGCTTGCGTCGACAATGTAACCGGCCAAGTGGTGCGCATTACCCCCGCGCTTCGCAAGACCCTCGAATCGCTGCAGTCGGGGTGAGAGCCGGCGACCGCGAATTCGAAGCGTCTCACTTCTGATGGCGCTCTTCTCTCTATACGCTTCCCGAGACGGGCACCCCGTTGGCGCTCCATCGTCCATCGCGCTTTTCTTCCGAGGATGTGCCGCGTGGATACTGGCGGCCAAGGGCCGCCGTGAAGCACCGTCGCCTGCGAGCGTCCCATGGATTCGCCGCAAGGACGAATCCTGGGCCGCAGATCGCAGCCGCCGGCGGTTTGCCACCCTTGACAATGATCGGGCTTGCACGACCGTCAAATTTCGTCGCTGGTGGGCCCGACATTATCAAGAGTGGCACGCCCGATCAGCGCGCTATTCTGCGAACGCCTTTCTCTCGATCGAGGGCCCCAGGGTTGGGTGGAACTCCGAATTCCGAATTCCGAATTCGTCCTCACTCCATATCAAGCCACTTGAACCACGTCGGGTGATTGGCCCTGTACCAGGCGAGCACCTCCTGGATGAGCTGTTTCTTGTCAGGCATCATCACCGCGTCGTCCACCTGGTCGAAATGCACCCTCAGTCGATCGTCCGGTAGGTATTCGATCGCTTCAGAGCACAGGGTCTGGAGCTCGTTGCGGATGCGGCCGGAATCCGAGATCTTCACCGCCCGGGACCGGTAGTCCTGGCCGGAATAGAAGCGGTCCAGGAGCGGCGAAAACACCATCCTCATCTCGTCCATCGGCTCCATCAGCCGGAACTCGAGAGATGCATCGATCATGCCTTGGCGGGTTGCCGCCCGTGTGGTGACCCGGTATCGGTCTTCTCCTAACTCTTCCACACCTTCGATTCCGGTGTACGGATCCGGCAGCATGTAGCCCACGAGGGCCAGGACCCGCCAGTCCTTGAGAGGAAAAAAGTCATCCGCTGTGATGGTGCGGCGATTCACCGGCATCTGAGCATCTCGGGCCGAAATCAGGCTTTCCCGATATGCCTCCACGAGATCGGCCTCGAATTCTACTTCGAGGGTTGACTTGAGATCCTGGGCAAAGCTCTCCGAATTGGGATCGAGGGCAGAGACGTTCTGTTCGAGATTGAGCGGGGCATTGAAGTAGGAGGAAAAAAGACACATGGATGTCGAAAGGTCGAGAATGGGATCCAGGCTCGAGGCCTGCATGGCCTCGGCAGATGCGGCGTAACCGTCGCAGATGAAAACATGGGTTTCACCATTGTCGTTCTGCTTGGCACCGACTTTGAAGACCGGCGCGTAGGTCCCTGATTCGGTGAATACCGGAATACCGGTATCCGGCATCGGCCAGCCGTCCTCCACGAGGTGAACACCGAGGCGTCTCCACTCTTCCCAGAGTGGGCCCAGCCGGTGCTCCCGTGACGGACCGCCGAGGGTCCATACATGGATGTTCTCCGGACTGACGTCGGGGTAGGTCTCTTGAATGGCTTCAAGGACTCTGGGCCGGGGAGTTCGAAAATCGAGAAGGAGAGACCGGTCGGCGGCCCGCTCGACGATTTCCTTTGGAAGGACCAGAGCACCCATATACCCCTCGTAGGGTCTCGAGATCTTCAGCGGTTGGTCGAAGAGATGGAGGACGGTCATGGGACCGGTCGGGCTGCCCTTCGCAAAACGGGAGGTATTTTCGAGGGTGTCGACTGCCGCGCCCCAAACGGTGATTCCGGCGGTCTGTAAATCGGACCAGAACTCCGGCCACTCGTAGGATGGGTCGTTGACCAATCTGTGGACTCTGCGATCGAGGAACAGCGCGACCTGTGGCCGGGCGTAAACCCTCCCAAAACCGAGGAGCGGGTTCGAACCCATTTCCGGAGTCTCCCCGGCCTTGGGCATCAGACCTTCGCCAAGGGAGATCATCAGGGCATGGTTTTCGGGCAGACTTCGCGTGAGGTACCACAGGGCCTCGGAGAGCGCGTAGGCCGAAACTGCGTCTGCATCCTTCTTGACACGATTGATGCCGGCCTTGTCGAGATCCGCGCCTTCTCCCCAGCGTCCAAAGAGCCGGGTACCGAGGGCGGTGACTGCGGTGGCAACAACGAAAGCCCTCTCGAGAGAACCGCCGACGAACGAAATACCCTCGGTATTCGCCTCCCCGCTCCATCGGAGATCCACATCCTCGAGCCAAATGTGGAAACGACCGAGAATCGCCCGAGAATCGAAGACCCATTGCGCTACCCGGTTGCGCCGGTCCATATCCATGAAGCTGTCCCCTTTCCGCGTCACTGTGCCACGGCAGAGGCGGCGACTCAAGCCTCAACCTTGAAACGTCCGAACATTCAAACGTTGGCACGTTGAACGTTTATGCGCCACCAATCGAGGAGGTCTCGCAACGTCGTCTCGAGCGGAATCTCCGGTTCCCAGCCCGTGTCGGCTGTGAAACGGGAGTGGTCACCGACTAAATGAGGGATGTCGACCGCCCGCATTCGATCGAGGTCTTGCCGGATCTCGATCGTGTGATCAGACAACGCCAGGAGTTGTTCCAGGAGGCTGCGTATGAAGACGCCGTTTCCCGAACATACGTTGTAGGCTTCTCCCGCGCGTGCCCTGCTCGCTGCGAGCCAGTATGCGCGCGCGATATCTCGAACGTCGGTGATATCTCGAACGGCGTCGAGGTTTCCGACAGCAACGACCGGGGCCTCGAGTCCATGCTCGATTCGTGCGATCTGCCGAGCGAAGCTCGAGGCGACGAAATTTCCAGGCCGGCGTGGCCCCGTATGGTGGAAGAGCCGGAGCCGGACGCACGGCAACTGCCGGGTGTCGAAATACTGGGCGGCGACGAGATCCTGTGCGGCCTTGCTCGCGCCGTAGGGTGACAACGGCCGCAACGGTTGGCGCTCGGTGATCGGCTGTTTGTTCAGCGGCACCAGTCCATAGACCTCGGCCGACGAAGCAACGACCACCTTCGGTCGTGCGTCGAGTTTCCGAAGCGCTTCGAAGAGATTGACCGTGCCGACCAGGTTGACCTGAAAGGCCTGGTCGGGCCGTTCCCACGACGAGACCACCGACGAAGCCGCCGCCAGATGAAATATGAGGTCGGGCCGCACCTGTCCAAGGGTCCCGGTCAGCGACTGCAACTCCGTGAGATTCCCGTAAACGACTTTGACGTGATCTGGCAGCCCGCCGGGGTCGGAGGGTAACACGAGGCCCCAGATCTCGGCGTCGGGAACCGCCTCCGCAATGTGCGCCGACAGATAGCCGCCGGCAAAACCGGAAACCCCGGTAATGAGGACCTTCATGCTTCTTCCAGATAGCGCTGCAAAGCGTCCTGCCAGGTCGGCAGAGCGCGACCGAGCACGGCCTCGAGCCGGGAGGTGTCGAGAACCGAGTATCGGGGCCGGGGCGCAGGACGCGGGAATTCTTCGGTGGCGACCGGCAGGATTCTCACATCGGCACCGAGGTGCTCGGCTATTGCGACCGCGAATCCGTGCCAGGTCGTGTTGCCGGTGTTGACCGCGTGCACGATCCCGTCGGTTCCCACGTCGAGGAGGTCGAGGATCGCCCCCGCCAGATCGTTGCAGAACGTCGGGCAACCCTGTTGATCGGCGACGACCTTCAGGCTTTCGGCGCCGGCTTCGATTTGACCACGAATCGCCTCGACGAAGTTCCGCCCACCATGACCATAGAGCCACGCGGTGCGAACAATCAGGTGGTTCCGAGCAGTCCTCGCCAACTCCTCGCCAACCAGCTTGGTGCGCCCGTAGGCGCCGACTGGATTGACCGGATCGTCCACAGCGTATGGTGTGTTGCCGTCACCGGCGAACACGTAGTCGGTCGAGATCTGCACGAGACGAGCTCCGACCTCGTTGCAGGCGGAGGCGAGGTGGCCGACTGAAGATCCGTTGACCAACCGCGCCTGCTCCTCTTTCGATTCGCAGTCGTCGACCGCGGTAAAAGCCGCGCAGTTGATCACTGTCGTTGGCCGGGACCGCTGGATCCATCGGGTGACCGCGGCACCGTCGCAGATATCCAGGGTATCGATGTCGCGGCCTTCAAACTGGATATCCCGTGAGGCAAACAGGGCGGACAGAGCACGGCCGAGTTGCCCGTGTACGCCGGTGATCAAGATTGGTCGCCGATTCTGTTCGCTCATCGCGCGGATGGTACCAGACAAAACGCAGAAGTTTAAAGTTGGAAGATAGAAAATCTGGCTCATCCGGAAAAGCCTGAAGATCGGAAGATAATTCGAGGTGAGCCCCGGCTATTCTCGGCGGAGCTCAAAGCAACAGGCGCCAGGTGAAGACTGAAGAACCACAGAGGCACGGAGGTCACAGAGAGGATCACGAGAGGTTTTTTTCTCGTAGCCTCAGGAACGTGATCGAGATGCTGTGACGCAACGTCTACCTGGTACTTGACGCTTGAGTTTGAAGCTTCTCTGTGTCCCACTCTGTGTGCTCTGTGACTCGTGGTGGTTCGGGTCGTGATTCTCGCCAGGCAAAAACCGGCACACCTCGTTGAAATCCGGATGAACCGAACGAATAGACGCCGAGAGTCAGGCGGGTGAGGGTGGTTTGATTCCTGCCAATGTTTAAACTCTCGTAACTCAAACTGGGTGGGGTGTGCGTGCGGGCTGGAATACGCTACGCTGTGGCGCGATTATTCAGGATCGAAGGAGAAAGCGAGATGAGCGACGTGACAACCATCGATTCGGACCAGAAGATCCGCTCAGAGACAAACGGGGCGAGCGGTGACAATACGATCCCGCAAGGAGATGACACGCGCATCGTCAATTCAGTGGCGAAGCACATGGCGCGGATCATGGAAGAGCTCAACCTTGATTTGGCCGACCCGAACTTTGCTGAAACGCCGGAACGTGTTGCGAAGATGTACCTGGAGATGTTCCACGGACTTCGAGAGGGATCGGAGCCGAAAATCACGACGTTCCCCAACGATGAGGGATACCACCACATGGTGATCGAGAAGGAAATCCCCTTCTACTCGATGTGCGCCCACCATTTCGTGCCCTTTTACGGTCACGCACATATCGCCTATATCCCGGAGTCGACCATTGTCGGGCTTTCGAAACTCCCAAGGATTCTCGAGTTCTACGCCAAACGCCCGCAGCTGCAGGAAAGGCTGACCGAACAGGTGGCCGAATTCCTGTGGTCGAAGCTTGCCCCTCAGGGAGTCATGGTGGTGATCGAAGCCCGCCATCTCTGCGTCGAGATGCGTGGAGTCAAAAAGGCCGGAGCGATGACCACCACATCCGCCCTCCGTGGATGTTTCGCCGATCGAATGGTGCGCGAGGAGTGTCTCGCGCTCCTCCATCGACAGACAACCTGGTGAGGGGATCCGGTTTTCAGTCAGATATCAAGATCAACGCTGTATTTCGAAGAACAGGTAGACCTTGCGAGTGGCCTCGAGTACAGCTCCGTGGAGCTTGAATTTCTGAACTGACTCCTTGAGACGGTCGCCGCCCACGCTGACCGTGTTGCACTCGACCCGGTCGAGGGGCGTGCCGGCTGCGTCCTCCAGGAGGACAATCACCTTGACCTTGGCGCTGCTGTTCGTCGTATTCAACACGTCGATTTCAACGGTCACCGGGACTTCTTTCCCCGTGTCGAGATCGCGTCCTTGTTTGACGTGAAGGCCGAATCTGCGCCAACGAATGCCTTCAATTTCGACCAGTGGCTGGATATTCGTGTTGACGGTGAACTCGAACTCGTCCTGGAAAGGGTTGTCGACGGGGTAGTACTCACCTTCCTGCGCAGTGGCGACACCTGCGAGCCCCCACACCAGCACAGCAGCTACCAGCAATTTCTTGCGTTGCATCCCCAGAGGCGCCCTTCTCGCGCAGATGGTTTCTCATGAGGATTATACATGGGTGTCGACGCAAAAAAACCGCGGCGTATCACGCCGCGGCTTTGAGAAATTGTTGGGTCCAGGATTAACCGAGATGTATGGTCATCCCTTTCGAAACAGCCTTCGAATCACCCGACGTGACCTCACAGATCGAAAGTTTCTCCTTGACCTGGGTCACCCTGAGGCGTGCCACCTCGGTCATCGACTCGTCCAAAATTTCACCGGTGTCGGGGTCGCGGAGCACCTCGACCTCTCCGACCGAAAATATCTGACCGACCGCGATGCCCTCGCGTGAGCCGCGGTTGACGTAGATTTTGCCGTCCTTTTCGAGGACAACCGAGCCGGTCCATTGGAAGTTCGGAAGCTGTGCGATCAGGAACTCAACGGCGTTTGCGCATGCGTCCTGAACCGCGAGGCCGACATTGTCATTCTCGTGGCCGCCGAACGCCGCTCCCCAACCGCCGGCGTTATAACCGACGCCGAGGCCCTTGCGTTTGTGGGTTCCGACAACGCTCTTCGATGCAATGACCTGGCCGGTGGTTGAGTCGACCATGTAGATCGTGGCGTTGACTTCTCCCTTGCCGCCCTTGCCGCCAATCTTGAAGCCCTTGATTCGGACTCCGCCCCCTGCGCCGCCGGTGTCACCCTGGACATGCGTGATGGCGCCCTTGACGAGAATCTGCGCCGGCGTCATCTGGCCGGTTGCGGGTGCTTTCTTGCCGCCCGCAGTGCGGCCCGATGCGGCAAAATCCTGTTCGTCGAGGGCGGCCGCACGCATATCGGTTTCGCCGAGGACGATGAACTTGCCCGACTGGTTGAGCAGGTCGGTGAAGACTGTTCCCCAGGCGTCGCCGAGATCCCATTGGCCGTGCCAACCAGCCTGGTTTTCGAACCGTGTGACGGTGACGGAGTAGCGGAGCCCGCCTGAGGCCTCCTGCGCAGCTGCCGGCACGGTCGCGAAGATTGCGACAAAGATCATGATGAATACGATGGACTTCAGAACACCTTTCATGACAACTCCTCCGCTGTGTTCGTTGGTACCTACCAGTGTACACCGGACCCGTTGTTGGCCGAAAACGAGGCCATTCCAAATTTTCGGGATCTCATCGATACATCCGGATACTCGATGCTGGATGCTCGATCCGCCCGCCCACCCCAGAAACCAGTTTTGAATTTTGAATTTTGAGTTTTGAATTCCCGCCCACCCTCCCGCGGAGAAACCGCAGGTCACGCGGATTGACCCAGATTGAATTCAGGAATGCCGCCCACCCAACCGATGCGGGCTGATTCTTCTGGGAGGTTGGGCGGGAATTCCGAATTCCGAATTCCGAATTCATAATTCACCCCGGGTACTTTCCGGTGATGAAGTTCATGAGGTGCTGAATATGGCCTTCCTGGTTGCGGCTCACCCAGCGTGTGAGGTCTCCGATGGAGACCATCCCCTTGAGGTCGCCCTGTCGACGACGGGGAGGTGGCGATCCGTCTCTCGGTGATCACGGCCATCGCGTCCTTGACTCCAGTCTTGGGACCGACCGTCACGACCTCCGTGGTCATGACCTCCGCCACCCGGGTGGCGTCCGGGTCGCGCCCTGCATCGAGCACCCGGCACAGGACGTCACGTTCGGTGAAAATGCCGACCATCCGGTTGTCGACGCACACCAATAGTGCGCCCACGTGTTCACAGTTCATTTTTCGAACCGCGTCAAGGACCGAGTCTTCCGGGTCCACGGAGTAGACCGTGGAGCCTTTGTGAGCGAGCACGGCTTCGAGAGTGTCCTGCACAGTTGCCTCCTTGGGGCCAGAGCCTTTTTGAGAGTTGCTATCACTCAACAACAGGAGGACACAGCGGGTTCATTCCCTCTATCGGGATCAGCGGGTCCAATGTCGTCTGCGCCTTGAGAACGCACAATGCGGCCATGTTCACGATGTCGTTGACGTCCACTCCGCGCTGGAGCACATGAACCGAGGCGTCGACCCCGGTGAGGATGGGACCGATGGCCTCGACCTTGCCGAGCCGCCACAGCAGCTTGTAGGCGATGTTGGCCGACTCGAGATCGGGGCAGACCAGGATGTTGGCGTCTCCCTGGATCCGCGAGAGGGGAAGGCGTCGTGCGCGATGCTCGGCTCGACGGCGGTGTCGGCCTGCATCTCGCCTTCGATCGACCAGATCGGGCCACCGCTTCTTCGGCGATGGCGACCGCGTCGCGGACCTTCTGTGATCGCGAGTCGATGTTGGAGCCGAAGTTCGAGTAGGAGAGCATCGCGACCCGCGGCTCGACGTCGAAATAGTTCTCGCGCGACCTGGCCGGCCAGCCAGGCGATCTCCGCCAGCTCCTCGGCGTTCGGGTCCTGGTTGACGGTGGTGTCGGCGATGAACAGCATCCGGTCCTCGAAGAGCAGCAGGTAGATGCCGGCCGCACGACTGATGCCCTCGCGGGTCTTGTGGATCTGCAGCGCCGGCCGGATGGTCTCCGGGTAGGACATGGTGAGACCCGCGATCAGACCGTCGGCGTCGCCCTGCTGCAGCATCATGTTGCCGAAGTAGATCGGGTCGCGCATGAGCTTGCGGGCGTCGTGACAGCGGTGACACCGTTGCGCCAGCGCATCCGCGTCAGGACCTCGGCGTAGACTTCGCGTGTCGCCGATCGTCGCGCGGATCGCACGATCTCGACCGCGTCATCGGGCACCTCGTGCTCGGCGAGCAGCTTCTCGATGGTCTTCGCTCTGCGCCGAGCAGAACCGGTCTGCAGATGCCCTCGTCGACCAGGATCTTGGCGGCGCGGACGATCTTGACCGTCTCGCCCTCGGGGAAGACGATCCGCTTCGGGATCGACCGTGGCCTGGTCGAAGACGCCGTGCATCACCTGCCGGGTGCGGGACAGCCGGTTCTCGAGCTCGCGGACGTAGTCGTCCTCGACGAGTAGGGTTTGCGCGCGACGCCGGTCTCGATCGCCGCCTCGGCCACCGCCGGCGCCTCCCAGAGCAGCACCCGGTGGTCGAAGGGCTTGGGGATCAGGTACTCGCGGCCGAAGCGGATCGGTTTCGCCGCCGTAGGCCCGCACCACCGAGTCGGGCACGTCCTCCTTGGCGAGATCGGCCAGGGCCTGGGCCGCGGCGAGCTTCATCTCCTCGTTGATGTCCGTGGCCGCGCACGTCGAGCGCGCCGCGGAAGATGAAGGGGAAGCCCGAGCACGTTGTTGACCTGGTTGGGATAGTCGGAGCGGCCGGTGGCCATGATGACGTCGGGGCGCGCTCGTTGGCGTCCTCGGGGAGTGATCTCCGGGTCGGGGTTGGCCATGGCGAAGATGATCGGGTCGTCGGCCATGGACTTCACCATGTCCTTGGTCACCAGGCCCTTGACCGAGACCCCGACGAAGACGTCGGCGCCGTCCATGGCGTCGGCGAGGGTGCGCGCGTCGGTGTCGACGGCGAATCGTTCCTTGTACGGGTTCATGCCTTCGGTGCGGCCCTCGTAGATCACGCCCTTGGAGTCGACCATCGAGCAGGTTCTGCCGGCTTGACGCCGAGCGAGATGTAGAACTTGGCGCAGGCGATGCCGGCGGCGCCGGCGCCGGAGAACACGACCCTGACCTCGTCGATCTTCTTGCCCGCGATCTCGAGCGGCGTTGATCAGCGCTGCGCCGGAGATGATCGCCGTGCCGTGCTGGTCGTCGTGGAAGACCGGGATGTCGCAGGTCTTCTTGAGCCGCTCCTCGATCTCGAAGCACTCCGGCGCCTTGATGTCCTCGAGGTTGATGCCGCCGAAGGTCGGGCTCGAGCAGCTCACAGAACCGGATGATCTCCTCGGGGTCCTTGCTGTCGACCTCGATGTCGAAGACGTCGATGTCGGCGAAGCGCTTGAAGAGGACGCCCTTGCCCTCCATCACCGGCTTGCCGGCCAGCGGCGCCGATGTCGCCGAGCCCGAGCACCGCGGTGCCGTTGGTGACCACCGCCACGAGGTTGCCCTTGTTGGTGTACTCGTAGGCCAGCTCGGGATCCTTGGCGATCTCGAGGCAGGGTTCGGCCACGCCGGGCGTGTAGGCCAGCGACAGGTCGCGCTGGGTGAGCAGGGCTTGGTGGGGACGACCTCGATCTTGCCGTGCCGTTTGCCGGTGTGGTAGGCGAGGGCTTCTTCGCGGGTGATCTTCTTCATGACGGCGCTCCTTGGTTGAGTGACGCCTCGGGCTGAGAGGCCACGGGCGGACCATAGACCCTCGATGTAGGGACGTCAACCTTTTGCCTGCTCCTTTTTCCGCCTTTGATTCTTCCTAGATGGGCGGCGACAAGGCCAAATCCATCGAAAATCAGAAGGCGAGAAAAGAGCGGTTCAGCGCCCTGCGCTTCGCGAGAGCGCCAACCGGATGAGCTCGTCGAGGAGTGGCGGGTAGTCGAGCCCAGAGAGCCCCCACAGACGGGGGTACATCGAGATCGAAGTGAAGCCCGGAATCGTGTTGACCTCGTTGACCCACCACTGGTCGGCTGCGCGCTCGAGAAAGAGGTCGACTCGAGCCATCCCGGAACATCCGAGGAGGCGAAATACCTTGACTCCGAGCGCCTGCGCATCGTGGTCAGGTCCGTCTGAGGGGGCTGGGGCGAGCAACTCGCAGGACGAGTCCACGTACTTGTCCTCGTAGTCGTAGAAGTCGTGACCGGGCACGACCTCGCCGGGAACCGATGCACGCGGGTGCCTGTTGCCGAGCACCGCCACCTCGATCTCGCGAGCGTCGAGCCCCTGTTCGACCAGCGCGCGCTCGTCCGTAGCTCAGCGCGAAGTCGACGCCTCGCTGAAGGCCTGCCCCTTCGGTGACTTTCGTGATTCCGACCGACGATCCGAGGCGAGCCGGTTTTACGAAGAGCGGCAGACCGAGAGCGAGACATCGATCGATGGTTCATCCTTCTTCTCTGTCCACGATTGTCGTCGATCTCGTGCCACGGCGGAGTCGGAAGACCGGCGTGGGCTATCAGGCGCTTGCAGAAGATCTTGTCCATGCACACGGCCGACGAGGCGGCGTCACAACCAACAAAGGGCAGGTCGAGCATCTCGAAGAGCCCCTGGATCGTGCCGTCTTCGCCGAAGGGGCCGTGCAACACAGGGAAGGCGACGTCGAGAGAGCGGTCGAGGAGGGCCGCGTCGAGACGGTACCGACCCTCGAAGGCTGTTGTTCCATCGGTGCGATCAGCCGACTCGGCGAGCACGTGGCGCGCGGTGTCGCGATCTGCCCAGAAACCGCCGCGGTCGATGGCCATCGGCACGACGTCGTAGCGCTCTCGGTCCAGGGCCCGGTCCACCGATCTTGCCGAGACGATGCTGACGTCGTGCTCACCCGAGCGACCGCCGAATATCAAGGCGACCTGCAGTTTGCGGTCGCGGTTTTTCCCGGTCATGCCGTGACCCCCATGGTGTGACTCTACCGCCGAATTGTGACACTTCCGAGGCGGGGATTGGCGGCATCAAGGATTCTCTGTTTCGAACAGCGCCAGGAATTCCCCGAATCCTTCTGTCCTCGAGAGCCTCCACGGGCACGAAGCGAAGCGCGGCCGAGTTCACGCGGTAGCGGAGCCCGGTCGGGGCTGGCCCGTCTTCGAAGACGTGCCCGAGATGTGAGTCCGCGCCGGCCGACTTGACCTCGGTCCTCACCATGAACCAGCTGCGGTCTCGTTTTTCGACGATATTGTCCTCCACCAACGGCCGGTAAAAACTCGGCCATCCGGTGCCGGATTCGAATTTGTGAATCGATGCAAACAGCGGCTCCCCGGACACGACGTCGACATAGATGCCGTCCCGGTGGTTGTCCCAGTACTCGTTCTGGAACGCGCGCTCGGTGTCGCCTTCCTGGGTCACTTTGTATTGCAGAGGAGTCAGGCGTTTGCGGAGTTCTTCGTCACTCATCTGTTCAACCTCATATCGTGCGGCCGGATTTGCGGCCTGTTTTTCCTGTGCGTTTGACAGCCACGCCGTGCCGAGCAGCATTATGCCCAAACAAGCGTGTGTGATGGTTTTCGGAACAGTATTCATCTTCTGCCTCCCCAGAGCTCGCGCAAGCGCTGGTCGCGCCCGCAGCTCTTTCGATAGAACGAATAGCGGATCGGGTTCTTCTTGTAATAATCCTGGTGGTAAGCCTCCGCCGGGTAGAAGGCGGTGGCGGCGCTGATTTCAGTCACGATCGGCTCGGGAAAATCTTTGGTTTGACTGAGCTCGGCCCGGGATCTTTCTGCGGCTGAGCGCTGTTTTTCGTCGTGATAGAAGATCCCGCTTCGGTACTGGCTGCCGATGTCGCAGAACTGGCGATCATTCACCGTTGGATCGATGTTGACCCAGAAGACTGCCAACAACTCTTCGTAGGTCACGACTTCAGGATCGAATACAACTCTCACGGCTTCCGTGTGACCGGTACCGCCGGCGGAGACCTGTTTATAGGTCGGGTTGGGCAGGTCGCCTCCCGTATAGCCCGATGTCACTGTGAGCACGCCATTGACCTTTTCGAGATCGGCTTCGATGCACCAGAAACAGCCGCCGGCGAAGGTGGCGTACGCCGTCTCAGAGCCGTCATCGGCGGGCGCCGGAGTTGCGGCAAAGACCGCCAACGTCAGCATGTGGTGACACGCACGGCGTGCCGGATCATTTGAATCACTCTCATCGCTCGTCCTCCGCTTCCACACGTAGTAATGCCGGAGACACCGAAAAAGTTTCCAAACATCTCAGATTCCCGTCCCGTACGGATCTCCGTCTCCGTGCCCGAGTCCGCTTCGGTTTCCGTCTCTGTGCCTGGAATCGCAGTCGCTAGCATTCGGGAGAAGCTCCGCATTTCATCGCGCTCTCCTGCATGCGCCATACCGCGTGGTTACTAGCGGCCATCGGCCGCCGTGAAGCACCGTCACCCGCGAGCATCCCATCGGTTCGGCCGAAGGCGAACCGTGGGCTGCATATCGCGGCTGACGGCGGTTTGCCACCCTTGACATTGATCGGACCATGCGCCGGAGCGGATTCGGCTCGGCAGCTCCCGACAATGTCAAGAATGGCACGCCCGATCAACGCGCTTTTCTGCCGTCGTGTCGGTAAGTGGCCCTGGGCTTCATCGGTGGGTGAGTGGAAATCTAAAATCTAAAATCCAAAATCCAAATTTGGGTTCGGGTTACGATACCGACATGTCAAGAGTGCAAACCGGACTCGATGTATTGGTCGAGACGCCCGAACTCATAGGCGGCCGGCGGTGGGCGCTGCTCGCCAATCAGGCGGCGGTGACGACGGATCTCGATCCGGCCCGGGGAGTACTGCACGCCGGCAAGGCGGGGGAGTTGGTTCGCCTTTTCGCACCCGAACACGGGCTCGATGGAGTGGCCCAGGATATGGAGGCGGTCCGCGACCAGCGGGATCTCTTGACCGGTGCGGAGGTCCGTTCGTTCTACGGTGCCGATGCCGACACCCTCGCCCCGCGGTCCGGGGATCTGTCGGATGTAGAGGTCCTGGTGATCGATCTCCCCGATATCGGGACCCGCTACTACACTTTCGCGGCGACGATGGATTGGGCGATGGCCGCTGCCGAGCGCGCGGGCATCGAGGTCGTCATGCTCGATCGGCCCAATCCAATCGGCGGGGTGTTGCGAGAGGGCGGGCCTGTTCAGCCGGGCTTCGAGAGCTTCGTCTCACAGCTCCCGGTGCCGGTGCGGCACGGGATCACCCTGGCCGAGATCGCGATTCTCCTGCAACGCGAACGATATTCGAATCTCGAATTGACGGTCGTGCCCTGCCGCGGCTGGCAGCGGGAGATGTGGTGGGACTCAACAGGTCTTCCCTGGGTCCCGCCGAGCCCTAACATGCCGGCCCTGGAAACCGCGACCCTGTACCCGGGCCTGTGTCTGATCGAGGCGACAACCCTTTCGGAAGGCCGCGGCACCACTCGGCCCTTCCATCTGGTCGGCGCTCCGTGGATCTGGCGGAGCGGCTGGTCGAACGAGTTGCGTCGGTTGGAGCTTGCAGGGGTTGCATTTCGATTGACGCGATTCCGTCCAGAGTTCGGGAAACACGCCGGTGAAGTGTGCTCCGGCATCGAGCTCCACATCACGGATCGCCTAGCCTTGGAGCCGTTGGCGTCGGCATCCATATTCTGATGTTGTCCGAGATCTCCATCCCGAGGATTCTCCAGTGGCGGGCGGAACCCTACGAATTCGTCGAGTGAAGTCCCAGCCATCGATCTGTTGACCGGTTCCGAAGATGCGCGCCTGTCGATCGAGGGGCAGAAGCCCCTCGATACGATATTGGAGGCCTGGGCGGCTTCGGCCTCCGAGTTCGCTGGTGGCCTCGGCGGTGTGTTGCTGTATCACTCGTGATCTGAAGACGAAGCTCAGCGGCGCCTCGCGAGAGATCTGAGGCGCTGAACCTCTTCGACGATGCGCCGGGCCGCACGATCGACCTCTTCGGTGTTGGTAAAGCGGCCTACGCTGAGACGCAGCGATGCCCTGGCGAGGGCCGGCGCAACTCCCATTGCGAGGAGCACAGGCGACGCTTCGGAATGGCTCGAAGTGCAGGCGGAGCCGGTGCTCACAGCCAGATCCGGTAATGAGGCAAGAAGGGCATTGCCTTCGATACCGGCAAAAGAGAGATTCGTCGTGCCCGGCAGCCGATGATCGGTTGCGCCGTTGACGGTGCATCCCTCGAGGTTTCCGACCACGGATTGTTCAAGGCGATCGCGGAGGTCCGCGGTGCGAAGCCCCTCCACCCCGAGGGCGTCGACCGCGAGCTCGAGGGCACGGGCCAATCCTGCGGCACCGGGGAGATTGGGGGTGCCGGAGCGGAGACCGGATTCGTGGCCGCCGCCGAGAAAGAGCGGGCGGACTTTGAGCGCCGGTTTGGTGCGGCGCAGGTACAGCGCGCCGATCCCATTCGGGGCGTAGAGCTTGTGACCGGAGAGCGTCAGCAGATCGACATCGAGATCGGATACGTCAACCTTCACCTTACCCACACTCTGGGCGGCGTCGCAGTGGATGAGAACGTCCCGTTCGTGGACCAGAGCTGCGGCTTGGCGAATCGGCTGCAATGTTCCGGTTTCGTTGTTTGCGTGCATCAAGCTGACCAGGACCGTGTCCTCCCGAAGTGCCGCCGCAAGGTCGTCGAGGCGGAGGCGGCCTTGTTCATCGACACCGATCTCGGTCAGTTCCCATCCTTCGTGCTGCAGCGACCGCAGGGGTTCCAGAACTGACGGATGCTCGGTTGCCTGGGTGACGATGTGCCGTCCGCGGTCTGCCCGGGCCTGCGCGATCCCTCTGAGTGCCAGGTTGTTTGCTTCTGTCGCCCCCGAGGTGAAATAGATTTCAGTCGGAGATATGGTGCCGAGCCGGCGAGCTACCGTCGCCCGTGCATCCTCGAGTGCCCTGAAGGCATCCCGGCCGGGACGGTGGTTGCGGCTCGACGGGTTGGCGTAGGTCTCCGTGAGATGCGGCAGCATCGCTTCCACAACCCGCGGATCACACGGTGTCGAGGCGTTGTAGTCGAGGTAGATCACGTCGTCTTTCATATTCAAGAACAGGATTCTACCTTTATCGTGCGTGCGGTGAGCCCACGAGCTGTGAGGGAAATATTCAACGTTGAAACGTTCAACGTTAAAACGTTGTAGCGGCAACGCTAAGGGCTTTGGGAAGAAGGAGAACGCTTGCAGGCCGGGTGACATCAAGTTACCATGCGGCCTCGCCGTTTATTGGCGAGATTCGGAGATTCTATGACTGACCGAGCAAAAAACGGTTTCCTGACCGTTGAAGAAGCGGTCGAGCGCATCGGCCGCGGGGAGCAGATCATTGTCGTCGATGACGAGGATCGCGAGAACGAGGGCGATCTGATCATGGCGGCGGACAAGGTGACCCCTGAGGCGGTCAATTTCATGGCCCGCCACGGACGGGGCCTGATCTGCGTCTCGCTGACCCCGAGCCGCTGTGACGAGCTTGACCTGCCGCCGATGGTCCAGAAGAACACTTCATTTCACGACACCGCGTTCACCGTCAGTGTCGAGGTGCGAGAGGGCACGACAACCGGTATTTCTGCGCACGACCGTGCCGCCACGGTGAAGGCGCTGGTCGACCCCAATACCGGGTCCGGACGACTTTGTTCGGCCGGGGCACATGTTTCCCCTGCGCGCCCGGCGAGGTGGAGTTCTGAAACGCGCCGGTCACACCGAGGCATCCGTGGATCTCGCTCGGATGGCGGGGCTGACCCCTGCCGGCGTGCTGTGCGAAGTCATGGACGAGGATGGACAGATGGCCCGTCTTCCGAGGCTTCAAGAGATCGCCAAGGAGCATGGTTTCGGAGTGCTCACAGTGGCCGATCTCATCGCTTATCGGATGCGGACCGAGAATCTCGTCGAACGGGTCGCCGGCCCCGAGCTGCCGACGGAGGCCGGGAACTTCCGCATCTGCGGCTACCGCAATAAGGTAACGGGCGAAGAGCACGTGGCGTTGGTGATGGGCAAAATCAACCCCGAGGAGCCGGTGCTGGTGCGCGTTCACTCGCAGTGTTTGACGGGGGACGTCTTCGGTTCCCGTCGGTGCGACTGCGGCTCGCAACTCGATGCGGCGATGCATCGCATTGCCCAGGAAGGCAATGGGATTCTGCTGTATCTTTTACAGGAGGGGCGGGGCATCGGCCTCATCAACAAATTGCGTGCCTACGAGTTGCAGGACCAGGGCGAGGACACCGTCGAGGCCAATCTCCATCTCGGTTTCAAGGCGGATCCCCGCGATTACGGTACCGGCGCCCAGATCCTCGTCGATCTCGGGGCACGGCGGTTGCGGTTGATGACCAACAATCCGAAGAAATTCACCGCCCTTCGCGGTTTCGGGCTGGAAATTGCCGAACGGGTGCCCCTGGAGGTGCCCCCGACCGACAGCAGTCGGTCCTATCTCGAGACCAAAAAGCTCAAAATGGGCCACCTCCTGAAAATGGTGTGATCGTCGGCGAAATATTTCGCCGGCTCCGATCCCGACCCCGATTTCGCTCCCTTCCCCGGGTTGCGTTTCCGGTCTTCGGGATCGGGATCGGAAACGGGATCTGAGGACATGACGAACTACCCACTCCCTGACCTCAGCACTCTGGTGACAGAGCTCAGAGAGGGGGCCCCGGGGCTCGCACTTGGCGGCGTGGCTCCTGGAGCGCGCTCCCTGGCGCTCGCGGCCCTCGCTGAGAGCGGCTGGCCGCGGAAGCTCGCGTTGGTGGTGGTTCCGCACGTGGCGGACGCAGAGGATCTGGCAGCCGGATTGCGCCTTCTTGCGCCCGATCTCAGAGTAGGGGTCGCCCCGGCTGAGCTTGCAGGGCCCTATTTGGGCGCAGAGCCGCCGCTGGCGGCGCGGCTGCAAGTGGTGCGTGTTCTGCGTCGTATCGCGGGCGGAGGGGTTGACATTGTGGTCGCGCCGGCCCGGGTTCTCGGCACGCCGATCCCGACGCCGGAGGAGATTGCCGGATCGGCGCGTCATCTCGAAGTCGGAGAGCGCATCGATCCGCTCGATCTGGCGCGGCGGTTCACCGCCGCGGGTTACCGCCGGGTCGATCTCGTCGAAGAGGCAGGCGACTACGCGATGCGCGGCTGGGTGATCGACCTTCATATGGGTGGTGATTCGGGCGTCCGGGTGCAGTTGGATGACGATCTCATCGAGGCCATCCGTCCCTTCGATCCTTCGTCCCAGCGGGGTTGCGGCGATCAGATGGGGGCCTTCGACGTGCTGCCTCTCGACCCGTTTCCTGCAGAGCCGGAACGTCTTCTGGAAGTGGCTTCTTTACTCGAGTGCGAGTATCCGGCCCTCGCCGGACAGGTGATGGAGGGAGCGGAGAAACGCCTGTGGTGGGGAGCGCTCCATCTCGGCGGGCGATCGGCGAGTTGGATCGAGTTGGCTGAAGAAGTGATCGTGTGCGATCGCGATGAGGTGCTGGGCGAGCTTGGGCGGTGGTGGACGGTGCAGGCCAGAGAGTGGCAGAGCTTGTCCCAACGAGCGATGGATCTTCCACCGCCGGACCGTCTGCTGAAAACGCCGGATGATCTTCGGCCGTTCCTCGACCAACCGTCGCTCAGGCTGGAGCGTCTGGAGTTGGTCGACGGATCGACGAAGTGGAGGCGGTTGATCACCCATCCGTCGGAGAACTTCATCCGTTGTCTTCCCGATCTCGTACCGATGCTGCGGACACGCCGAGCGCAGGACTTTGCGCAGGTCCTGGTAGTGGCCTCCGCCGGCGAAGGCCGTCGCTTTGAACACCTGCTTCGGGAAGGCGAGGTGGTGCCGGTCGGTGCTCCACCGTCTGCGGGAGAGCTGGCGATCGTCGAGGGTGGTCCCCAGCACGGGTTCGTGTGGGAAGGTGGGCTCGCTGTCTACGGGCGTCGAAACCTCACAGCCGCGCCCGCACCGCGCCGGAGCCGATCCAGCGCCGGAGCCTTTGCGTCGGATCTTCGTGATCTCCGTCCGGGGGATCTCGTGGTGCACATGGACCATGGAATCGGCCGATTCACCGGCTTTCGGCGGGTGGCAGTCGAGGGCCGGGAACTCGAAATGCTCGCGCTTGCCTACCGTGGCGGGGATTCACTCCTGGTACCCGTGGAACGGGCGGATCTCATTCAGAAGTACGCCTCGGGCGAGGCGGAGGTCAGTCCCAAGCTCGACCGGTTGGGTGGGTCGACCTGGGGCCGGCGGAAGGCGCGGGTCAAAAAGGCGGTGCGCGAGATGGCTGCCGAGATTGTTGCGTCTCGCAGCGGTGCGGCATGCGGCGCGGGGCTTCAGCTTCTCTCCGGATTCGCCGTGGCAACGTGAGTTCGAAGAAGCCTTCGAATTTGATCTCACGCCTGATCAGGATCGCGCCGTCAGCGACATCAAGAACGACATGGAATCGGAACGACCGATGGATCGGCTGTTGTGCGGAGACGTCGGTTACGGCAAGACCGAAGTCGCGATTCGCGCCGCATTCAAGGCCGTTCTCGAAGGCAAGCAGGTCGCGGTGCTGGCGCCGACGACGATTCTCGTCGATCAGCATCTCGAGACCTTTCGGAGGAGATTCCAGGCTTTCCCCGTGGAGACCGCGATGCTCTCCAGATTCTCTTCTCCGGCAGAAGCCAAAGAGGTGGTCGAGGGGTTGGCCGAAGGGCGGGTGGACGTCGTTGTGGGTACCCACCGGCTGCTTGGTGAACACATCCGGTTTCGGGATCTCGGGTTGGTTGTTCTCGACGAAGAACAGCGTTTCGGCGTGGCTCAGAAGGAGAAGCTCAAAAAGCTGCGCGCCGAGGTCGATGTGATCGCCATGTCGGCGACTCCGATTCCCAGAACGCTGAACATGTCGTTGAGCGGGTTGCGCGACGTTTCGATCATCGAGACGCCGCCCCGTGACCGGCAGGCGGTGGAAACCAATGTCTTGGAGTTTTCGGAGGACATCGTGCGTGAGGCCGTGCTCTATGAGATGGAGCGCGGAGGGCAGGTGTATTTTCGTCCACAACCGGGTCCGTTCGATCGGCGCCTTTGCCGACTGGCTGCGGCGGGTGGTGCCGGAGGCGCGCGGTGGTTGTCGCCCACGGCCAGATGTCGGAGCGGCACCTCGAGAAAGCCATGCGGAGCTTCCTCGATGGCGAGGCTGACGTGCTACTGGCCACCGCGATCATCGAAAACGGGCTGGACATTCCGAACGCCAATACGTTGCTGGTCAACCGCGCGGATCGCTTCGGGCTCGCGCAGCTCTACCAGCTGCGTGGACGGGTCGGCCGATCGGAACGCCTCGCATTTGCCTACTTTCTGGTCCCCCCGGGCAAGGCTCTGTCACCCACCTCGCGCGCGCGGCTGTCTGCGATCCAGGAGTTCTGCAATCTCGGCGCCGGATTCCGGATTGCCGCCAGGGATCTCGAGATCCGGGGCGCCGGGAATCTCCTTGGAGCAGAACAGCACGGTTTCCTCGAAGCCGTAGGATTCGAAACCTACTGCCAACTCCTCGAAGAAGCCGTTGCTGAACTGGAAGGGCGGCCGGCAGAATCGCAACGAGAGGTTGAACTGCGCCTCGGAGTGGATCTGCAATTGCCCGAGCGCTATTTGCCGGAACCGGCCTTGAGATCTGAGCTTCTACAAACGTCTGGCTGCCTGCGGCGACGACGAGGCACTCGAGAATCTGCTCGAAGAAATGGCCGACCGATATGGTCCGGCGCCGTCGCAGGTCGAATCGCTGGCGGCAGCGCAGCGCCTTCGCATAGCGGCTCGGAGGGCTGGAGTCTCATCGGTCACACGGCGAGCCGGAAGATGGCGGATACGAATGGACCCGGCTTCGCCGATTCCTGCGAATCTTGGCGAGGTTGTCAACCAGTGGCCCGGGATCAAGATCAGCTCCACAGGAGAGATCGCGTTTCCAGTTGATCCGGAGCGCTCTGACTTCGCCGAGGCGCGGAGTTTCCTCCGCGCCCTTCAACCCGAGAATTGAAAAAATGGCGTTTCGACGCCCGATGAATCAGACAGTCTCCAGCTGATACCATGGCGCCATGAGCGCAGGACAGGGAGAAGACCTTGGTCACGGTGTGTATGTCTCACCGTCGGTCGGGGGAGAGGTGATCGTCGTCAGCCCTCGTCTCGCCCTCGAATGGAGGGTGGCGGAGGGGCAGGCTCCGGGTTCGGCCGTACTGTGGAGTGATCAGTCGTTCGAGGTGATCGGGCGGGAACCGGCGGGAGCCGGGGATCGATGGGTCCTCCGGTTGTGGGACCAAACCAAGGCAATGAGGACCGTCCACACCCTCGATAGGGAATCGGTCGCATGGCTCGCAGAAGGTGCGGCTCTGGAGAAACGTGAACGCCGTACTCGAGCCGGGACGATGTTGCTGCTGCCCGTGCTCGGTCTGGCGCCCGCAGCACTCCAGAAAACGCTGGGCGGAGAGCTGGGAATTCGTACCCTCACGGGCAACCACAATTTCGGCTCTCGGTGAAATGATACTCGGTGGTGTCTTTCTACTCGAACTCGTGGCGATGACCGTCGGTGGATCCGTGATCCTGCCGGCGTGGTTGCAGTGGCTGGCCTATCTTGGGCCCATTCTGTTTGTTTCCGGGATCGCTCGCCTCATTCTCGTGTTTTCCGACGGCGAACCCGTGGGATCTCTGCTCGGTATGCCATTGAAATTCCTGATTCCGCGAACCGTCGTCGCGCACGAACAACATGAGCCCCACACGATCGAGGCGCCACCGTCGATAGTGCGAACAACCCTGGTCACAACGGGAGTCAGCCTTGGCCCTCGATCGGATCAAGAGCGGTGGGCTGCTCACCTGGGCATCAATGCGATCTGGTTGACAGTGATGGGTGCGGCGCCGAGCTCGTGGGTGGGGTCACGAACCTCGGTGATGACCTGGGGTCGGGTGGGGTGTTCTTGGTTGTGCTCGATTTCTTCCTGGTTGGAGAGGGATTGCTCCGGCTCGGTTCGGTGGTGACCGGCCGCCCCATGGGGAGCGTATTCGGGTGGATGCTTCGGCCACTCTACCGGCGCTATCTCCCGAGTGCGCCGCCGCATGCATCGAATGTGAGATGCGAGATCCAAGATACCAGATGCAAGATCCAAGAGGTAAAATTCGAGGTTCAGGATCCGAGAT
>CAVYKX010000026.1:0-90189 GCA_963769215.1 Candidatus Sulfomarinibacteraceae bacterium
ACGACAATGGACGTTTCGAAATGATCAAACCTCCCACCTTGACTCAGTCGGATGGTTATGAGGAGAATGCAAACCCATGAAAAGTGAAAACACTCGGTGCGTTCGTGGATACGGCTTCTTGATTGCAGCGACCCTCATAGGGCTTGGACCAGTGCTCGGATGCGGAGGCGCGCCGGAAACGGCTGCGCCGCCGCCGCCGGAGGTGACAGTGTCGACACCGACGCAGCGCGACGTCACCATCGTGCACGAGTTCGTCGGCACCACCCAGGCCCGCGAATCGGTGGAGATCCGCGCCCGGGTGCAGGGCTATCTGGAAGAGATGGCCTTCGAACCAAGCTCGTTCGTGCGCAAGGGCGAACTGCTCTTCGTCATCGAGCCTGGGCCCTACCAGGCGCAACGGGACCGCGCCGAAGCCGGGCTCAAGTCGGCAGAGGCGGGTTTGCGCCGCGCCGAGTCCGACCTCGAGCGGCTCGAGCAGGCGGTCAGGACCAACGCGGTCAGCCAACAGGAGGTGACCCGGGCCCGGGCCGAGCGCGACCAGGCGTCGGCGGCCATGCTCGAGGCCAGGCGGCGCTCACCAACGCCCAGATTCAGCTCGACTACACCACCATCGAGTCGCCTATCGACGGTATGGTCAGCCGAAACCTCGTCGATCTCGGCAATCTCGTCGGTGCCGGCGAGGCGACCCTGCTCACCACGGTTCGCCGCATCGATCCGATCTTTGCCTACTTCGAGGTCTCGGAGCGGTTCATGGCGCAGATACTCGAGCTGCGAGGCGGTCACAAGGACCCGGGCACCGACGCAGAGCTACCGGCAACATTGGTTCTCAAGGAGACCGGCCTCGAGATCGAAGGCAAGGTGGACGCGGTCGACAATACCGTCGATCCGGCCACCGGTACGATCCAGCTCCGGGCGGTGTTCCCCAACAGCGAAGCCAAGGTCTTTCCCGGATTCTTCGTTCACGTCCGCCTGCCCGGTGAGCTTCTCGAGAATGCGGTGCTGGTGGAGGAGACCGCTCTCGGCACAGACCTCGGCGGCCGCTATGTGATGGTGGTCGGCGACGACAACATCGTCGAGAGACGATACGTCGAGCCCGGCCCGCTCCAGGAGGACAACGACCCGGGTCGTGCTCGAGGGCCTCGAGCCCGGCGAGCGCTACATCACCGTCGGTCTGCAGCGGGCACGACCCGGTATGCCGGTGACGCCGAAGAAGCCGGAAGCCCTCGTGACGGGCGGTAGATCATGTTTAGCCGCTTCTTCATCTACCGTCCGATCTTCGCCTCGGTGATCGCGATCGTCATCGTGCTGGTGGGGGTCATCTCGATCCCGCTCCTGCCCATCGAGAGCATGCCCGACATCACCCCGCCCTCGGTGCAGGTGTCGACCTCCTACCCGGGCGCCGGCGCCAGCGTCGTTGCGGAAAGTGTCACCGCGCCAATGGAGGAGAAGATCAACGGCGTCGAGAACATGCTCTACATGTCCTCGAAGTCGGCCGCCGACGGCTCCTGCAACATCACCGTCACCTTCGAAGTCGGCACCGACGTGGACATGGCGACGGTGCTGGTCCAGAACCGGGTCAACGAGGCCACGCCGGTGCTGCCCGAGGAAGTCAAACGCCAGGGCGTCAAGGTGGAGAAGCAGTCCACCAACATCACCCTGATGATCAACATGGTGTCGCCCGACGGCACCTTCGACGAACTCTACATCTCCAACTACACCACCACCCGCATCAAGGACGTTCTGGCCCGGGTCAACGGCGTCTCCAAGGTCGAAATCATGGGCGCCAAGGACTTCGGGATGCGGATCTGGATCAACCCCGATCGCCTGCGCGCCCGCGACATGACCACCATGGATCTCACCAACGCCCTTCGCGAGCAGAACATCCAGGTTGCGGCCGGCCAGATCGGCGGCCAGCCGGCGCCGCAAGGACCAGCCGTTTGAGTACTCGATCACCACCCTCGGCCGGCTCGAGACCGTGGAGCAGTTCGAAAACATCATCGTCAAACGCGGCGAACAGGGCCAGCTGGTGCGGGTCCGCGACGTGGCCCGGGTCGAGCTCGGAGCCCAGAGCTACAAGTGGTTCGCCAAGCTCGACGGCGCGCCGTCCATCGCCGTGGCCGTCTACCCGGCGCCCGGCGCCAACGCCCTCAAGATCGCGGAGGGCATCAAGGCCGAGATGGACAGGCTCAGCGCGGACTTCCCCGAGGGTCTCGAGGCCCGCATCCTCTACGACACCACCGAGTACATCCTCCAGTCGCTCAAGGAGGTGGTGACGACCCTCATCATCGCCATCCTGCTGGTGGTCTTCACGGTCTACATCTTCCTGCAGGATTTCCGCACCACCCTGGTGCCGGCCATCACCATCCCGGTGTCGCTGCTCGGCACCTTTGCGGTGATGCTCGCCCTCGGTTTGTCGATCAACGGGCTCACGATGTTCGGGCTGATTCTGGTGATCGGCATCGTGGTGGACGACGCCATCGTGGTGGTGGAAAACACTATGCGGATCATCGACACCGAAGGCCTCGATGCAAAGGCGGCCACCGCCAAGTCGATGGTCGAGATCACCGGCCCGGTGGTGGCCACGACCCTGGTATTGCTGGCGGTCTTCGTGCCGACCATCGTCATGCCCGGCATCACCGGCCGGCTCTACAGGCCATTTGCTATCACGATCTCCGTCGCGACCCTCTTCTCGTCACTCAACGCACTGACCCTCAGCCCGGCGCTGTGCGGCATGCTTCTGCGGCCCTCGGTGGAACGCAAGAAGGGATTCTTCGGGCTTTTCAACCGGATCCTCGACACCGGCACGACACGTTATGGCTCGATCGTCAAAATGCTGCTCAGACGCTCGGTCTTCACGGCGGTCATCGTCGGCGGTCTCCTGGTGGCCACCTATTTCGGCATGACGGCCATGCCCACAGGCTTCGTGCCCTCCGAGGACGAAGGCTACTTCATGGTTGCGGCGCAGCTGCCCGACGCGACCTCGCTCGGCCGCACCGAGGAGGTCATCGACGAGATCTCGGCCATCCTCGACGAGACCGAGGGAATTCGCGGCGTCATCGCGGTCGGTGGTTACTCGCTGCTCGACACGCGTTGTGTCCCCCAATGCCGGTGCGTTCTGGGTCGTGCTCAATCACTGGGACGAGCGCTCGACACCCGAGACCCAGATCCAGGCGATCGTTGACTGCTCTCAACCGACGTTTCTCGCAAATCCAGGGAGCAATGGTCTTTGCCACCCGGCCGCCGCCGATTCAGGGCCTCGGCGCAACCGGTGGATTCCAGATGGAACTCCAGGATGTGGGCGGCTCGGGCCTCGAGCTGCTCCAGCAGGTGGCCTACGACCTCGTCGAGCAGGGCCGGCAGAACCCGGTGCTGACGAGCATGAACACCACCTTCCGCGCCGGCGTGCCGCAGCTCTTCCTCGAGGTGGACCGCGAGAAAGCCAAGCGGCTCGACGTTCCCATGAGCGTGATCTTCAACACGCTCCAGGCGAACCTCGGTTCGGCCTACATCAACGATTTCAACCTCTTCGGCCGGGTGTGGAAGGTGATGATCCAGGCCGACGAGCCCTACCGGATCGAACGGGCCGACATCACGCGGCTGGAAGTCCGCTCCAACTCCGGCCGGATGGTCCCGCTGGCGACCCTGGTCGACGTCCAGGACACGGTCGGCCCGACGGTGCAGGCCCGCTACAACCTCTACTCCTCGGCATCCATCACCGGTGACGCTGCCGCTGGCTTCAGCTCCGGCCAGTCGATCGCAGACGATGGAGGAGATCGCCCGCAACTCGATGCCGCCCTCGATGAGCTTCGAGTGGACCGGCGTCACCTACCAGCAGCTCGCCGCCGGCGGCGCCGCGGGGTTCATCTTCGCGTTGGCCATCGTCTTCGTCTATCTCTTCCTGGCCGCCCAATACGAGAGCTGGACACTGCCGTTCGGCATCATCTTCTCGGTGCCCATCGCGATCCTCGGCGCCTCGGTTCTGACCCTGGTCCGCGGACTCGACAACAATGTCTACACGCAGATCGGCTTCGTCCTGCTGATCGGGCTTGTCGGCCAAGAACGCGATCCTCATCATCGAGTTCGCCAATCAGCTGCGGCAGAGCGGCAAGACGCCGTTTGAAGCCGCCCGTGAGGCTGCGCGGCTGCGATTCCGGCCGATTTTGATGACGGCGCTGTCGTTCATCCTCGGTGTCATGCCGCTGCTTGTTTGCCTCCGGCGCCGGCGCTGCCAGCCGGGTCGCTCTCGGCACCGCGGTCTTCGGCGGGATGGCATTCGCCACGGTCTTCGGAATATTCGTCATTCCGTGGCTCTACTTCGTGGTGCAGTGTCTGAGCGAAAAGATGGGCGGCAGCAAGGCGCCCGCGGAACCGGTACCTGCCAAAGCCGGCTCCGAGAGCTGAGGAGCGAGTCGATGGAATATCCACGACTGCTCGAGTTGGCACCGCGGTGTTCGCACTTGTATCGTGCGGGTGCACGGTCGGCCCGGACTACGTCCAACCCGAAACCCAAACGCCCGACGCCTGGCACGCCGCCGCCGTCGAAGGTCTCGAAGAAGGCGACGCCACGCTTCAGACCTGGTGGCGCGTCTTCGACGACGAGCTGCTCAACGATTTGGTTTTGCGTTCGGCCGGCGGCAATCTGACCCTGCGTGAAGCGCTGTGGAAGGTCGAGGAGGCGCGCGCCCTCCGAGGCGTTTCTGCCGCCGGCAGGAAACCCCAGGTGGGCTTCAGCGCCGACGCAAACCGTTCCTTGCCGAGTGAAAACGGAGCCCTCGGCGACTTTGCACCCGAGGACGGATTCGAGGCCGCGAATTCCTTCTCTACCGGTGTCGGCGCGTCCTGGGAGCTCGATGTCTTCGGTCGCATTCGCCGCCAGGTCGAGGCTGCCGATGCCGCGACGGAGGCGTCTGTGGAGGCCTACCGCGACGTGCTGGTGTCGCTCTACGCCGAAACCGCCCTCGCCTACGTCAACGTCCGGACGGCACAGGAGCGCCTCCGGATCGCGCACGCCAATGTCGAGACCCAAGAGAACACTCTGCAGCTGACGAAGGACCGCTTTGACGCGGGCCTGGTGTCAGCGCTCGACGTGGCCCAGGCCGAGAGCAACCTCGCCAATACCTTCTCGCTGATTCCGGTGATCGAACGCGATCTCAACGAGGGATTGAACCGCCTTGCGGTGCTGCTCGGCGAGCACCCGGGCACGCTGCATGCGGAGCTCGACCAGGATGTCGAAATACTGGAGGAGCCCGAAGTAGTGGTTGTCGGCCTACCAACCGAATTATTGAGGCAGCGTCCGGACGTCCGGCGTGCCGAGAGGTTGCTCGCCTCGCAGACCGCTCAGATCGGAGTTGCGACAGCGGATCTTTATCCGACATTCTCGCTCTCGGGCTTTTTGGGCCTGGACGCGCTGGGTCTTGGTGACCTCGCTTCGAGCGACAGCGTGACCTGGGACGTCGGCTTGCCGATTCGTTGGAACATCTTTTCAGGCGGCCGGATTCGTTCTCAGATCCGGGCTGAAGAGGCGCGCACCAACCAACTCCTCGCCCGTTACGAGCAGACCGTCCTCAACGCTCTCGAAGAATCCGAGAATGCAATGGTCGCCTATGCGAAAGAGGTCGCACGGCGCGGAAGCTTGTCGCAGGCGGTGGACGCTACCCAGCGTTCTCTCGAGCTCGTGATGACCCAGTACACCGCCGGGCTCACCGATTTTCAGAACGTGCTCGATACCCAACGCACGCTCCTCGTTCGTGAGGATGACCTGGCAGTTGCCGAGGGCCTTGTCATCGGAAACCTGGTGCGACTCTACCGTGCCCTGGGCGGCGGCTGGGACCCCGACACGGCCCAACAACCAGCAGCGCCCTCTCCGGCAGGAGCATAGATCGGAACGTCGAACCCGATTCGCGGCACGATCGCCGGTCGGCGAAAAAATCTCAGGGGGCTATCGGGCCGCCAGATGTCAGTCGCGTGCCCCAGCGGCGAGTGATGTTTCTGCGATCTTCCAAAACGCGTTTGATGAGTTCGCCGTCCGCCCGGGAGATTCCCGCCGAAGGAATGGTGAAAGAGCCGTCGTCGTCTCCCCCCATCGGGGGCAGGCCGGTGGGTTGGTTGTTGACCACGATGACCGCTACCGCGCCGACATTCTGGGCGTTCTTCACCTTCTCGGTGAAGAAACACTCGCCACGGTCGACGACCGCGATCTTGCCGGCGATTTCGGAACCGTTGATCAATGAACTGCAGCCCAGCGTTGGATCAGCCGAGCCGTCATCAACGATTGCCAGATCCCCGCTGACGCCCGTCAGGTTGATCGGGGGCCCGAACTCGGACGGTTGCACGTCGTAGCTGCCGTCGAGGCTGCTCGGCGATTGAATGGCGAGAACCGGGGCGTTGTCGAGATACGACGGCGCCGCGGCGGTCGTTTGCGGGCCGTCCCACACCAATCCGTTGGTATTGACGGACGAGGTCCGGCGTTGGGAGTTGCTCATCTCCGACCAGTGGAGGCCCTGGTCCTTGTCGAAGGTATAGACCGTATAAATGTCCGGCAACGGCGCGACACCGGGGAACGAGGGAGGAGCCCCGCTGGTATCGCCGATGAAGGTCGCGAATCCCAGGCCGTGGGCCATCTCATGGAGGGCTACGGAGGCGAAGGGAACCGTGTTGGTGGGCGGGTTGCCGTCGAGCCCGTAGTAGTACCTGAAGTCCTCAGCCAGGCACCCTTCGTCGATGCCGCGGTTGAATCTCACCGTGAGGTCGCCGGTGTTCGGCGGAAACTCGTCTACCGTGTGGCTGAGGTTCTCACCCGCAAGTGCTTCCGCCAGCGCACCGTGGTACCAGGTATCCTCTATCGGCTGGTTCGGGAATTCGTGAAACAGGAAATCCGCCCCAGCCGCGGCGAGGACCGCTCCATCTTCAGGCTCAGGGCCGCAATCGAGATCGTCGAACGAGGTCGCGATGTTGATTTCGACCTCGCTGCCGAGCACAGCAGCCCACACGCCCGCAACCCACTCCATGGCGGCGAGGCGCTGGCCCCCGAGCGTCGTACCACCGGGGTTGCCCGGGGCCGCGGAAATCTCAGTCGTGTCGTTGAAACCCTCTCCGGCGGGGTCTTCGATCCTGAGCGTGATCACGGACGTGCCCTCAGGCCAGCCGATGTCACGAAAATGCGGCAAGGTCAAATCCAACTCGCCGAGCGGCACCGATGGTGACGCGACTGGCTCCATCAGCAAATCCGGTGTCGCCGAGAGGTCAAAATGGGAAATCGAGGAGCCCGGCTGCACCGGGTTCGGGGAGTAGAGAAGGGCCCGACCCAACTCATCCGCTCCGGCAAGCCGGGTCGGATCGGATACGAGAGTTCCATTGACCTCGGCTCCTCCGGCAGGCAGGGCCGCAACGATCATCACGATCAGTGAGAGCAAGAACGCAGGGGGCAGTTTCGTTCGCATTGCCGCTCCCCTACTTGTTCCTGGGCTCGGGCGTCACCCCTGACGACCTGCTCTTGAGGAACTCCTCGGCCCCGTGCGAGTGCTCGGTACAGAAGGTTTCAAACGATCCGTCCGGCCCGATCCGAACCATGTAGGCGTGCTGGTAGCGGCCGCCCAGGTGCACGCCCTTGCCGCCGTTTTCGAGTTCGAAGACCCGCAGGCCCTCGGCCGACCGGGTCAACGCCCTGGCCAGCGTTTCCGACAGGATTCCAGGTTCTCGAGCCGGCACCGAAACAACTTCTCCGGTTTCGGGGTCGTACACGACCCTGATCGCTTCGGTTCGTTCGTTTTCACCTGCAGGGGTCTCAATGCCCTTATCCCCATCCCTGTCCTGGTTGTCCGGAGATAACGCTGCAGCGAATTCCGCAAAAGAGGTGACCAGAAGAACGGTCACGGCGACGCGGAAGGCACCGGAAAGAACCCTTCGAATACGGAAACGGTGGCTCATTATTGCTCCCTGTTGGTTGCTCGAATACCATTCGACGAGCATTTGAGTTCGGAAATCATCTATCAGGTGACATATGCCTGTTACGCGTTTCAGGATACACCGTCGCAAATCGACACGCCCGGGCTGCCGATTTCGCCACTGATCGTGAAACCGACCTCAAGGACACCAATATTTCCGGTGATTCGAAGGAAATGCCATAATCCTTTCCTACGTTATATGCGGAAGGCGCTCGCCGCGATCATAATATTTCGAGCGCCAGGGAGCATTGCAGATGGCCTCCGACCCATCACCGAGCTCTTCGCCGGAGAACCTGGCGCTGCTCGCCAACTCCGACTATGTGGAAGAGCTTTACGGGCAGTGGCAGCAGGACCCGTCGTCCCTGAGCGAAGAGTGGCGTCTGTTCTTCTCGGGATTCGATCTCGCCTACCGCCCGAGTGGAACCGTCGCCAGCGAGCGCGCCGCGGACCAATCCAAAGTGGCGAGTCTGATCTTTGCCTACCGGAATGTCGGCCATTTGATCGCCGAGCTCGATCCGCTGGGTCAAAACGAAACGACCCACCCTCTCCTCGAGCTCGAGACCTATGGGCTCGGAGACGAGCACCTCGACGAGATCTTTGACTCCGGCCATCTCGGTGGACCGCAGCAGCTCACCCTGCGCGAGATTCAATCGGTGTTGCAGGACACCTACTGCCGGACTATCGGCGTCGAGTACATCCACATCCAGGACATGGCGATTCGGCGTTGGCTGCAGCAGGAGATGGAACCGATCCGCAATCGGCCGGAGATCAGCCGCGAGACCAAAGACCGGATCCTCGGACAGCTCATCGACGCTGAGCTCTTCGAGAGCTTCACCCATGGCCGCTACCAGGGGCAGAAGCGGTTTTCACTCGAGGGCGCCGAGTCGCTGATTCCGGCACTCCACCAGTTCGTCGAAACCGCCTCCGAGACCGGAGGCGAGGAAGTCGTCATGGGCATGGCCCACCGCGGCCGCCTCAACGTGCTTGCCAACATCCTCCAAAAACCGTATTCGATGATCTTCCACGAGTTCGAGGACAATATCCGGCCCGACCGCTATGGCGGCGACGGCGACGTCAAGTACCACCGTGGATTCAGCTCGGACTACGTCACCTCGAGCGGCGCCACGGTCCACGTCAGCCTCACCGCCAACCCGAGCCACCTCGAAGCCGTCGACCCGGTCGTGGAGGGGCGAACGCGAGCAAAGCAGCGGCGTCACGGCGACACCGAAAAACGCACGAAAGTGCTGCCACTGCTGATCCACGGCGACGCTGCCTTTGCCGGCCAGGGACTTGTTGCCGAGACCCTCAACCTGTCGCAGCTCAAGGGCTACGAGACCGGCGGGACGGTTCACATCGTGGTCAACAACCAGATCGGATTCACCACCCTGCCCGGCGAGTCGCGGTCCTCCCGCTACCCCACCGACGTCGCCAAGATGGTCGAGGCGCCGATCTTCCACGTCAACGGCGACGACCCGGAGGCGGTCGTCCACGTCATCGACCTGGCGCTGCGTTTCCGCCAGGATTTCGGCCGCGACGTGGTCGTCGACATCGTGTGCTACCGCAAGCACGGTCACAACGAAGGGGACGAGCCGGCATTCACGCAGCCCTTGATGTACCAGAAGATCCGGAACCGGCCGTCGACCAGGGCCATCTATCAAGGGCAGCTCGAAGCGAGTCACGACATCACGCTCGACGGAGAGCGAGCGGCCTCACGAACTCGCTCCAGGGCCGGCTCCTCGAGGCATTTCAGAGCGTCAAGGAGACCTGCCGGAACCTGCCGGACGACCGCCACGCGTTCGATGGATTGTGGAGCGAGTACTGACCACCCGCACTGCTTCGACTGCACCGAAACCGGGGTGCCACACGAGGAACTGCTCGCCGTGGCCCGAGCGTTGACCACCGTCCCCGAAGGCTTCAACCTCAACCCCAAGGTCGCCCGGCGGCTTCCCACCCAGCTGGAAACCGTTGCAAACAGCGGTGAGGTGGACTGGGCGCTGGGTGAGCTGCTGGCCATCGGGACCTCGCTCATCGAGGGCACGCCGGTTCGGCTCAGCGGTCAGGACAGCATGCGCGGCACCTTCTCCCACCGGCACGCCGGCTGGTTCGACACCAAGACTCAGGAAATCTACATCCCACTCAACAATATCCAACCGGATCAGGCCGGTTCTGTGTCTACAACAGCATGCTGTCAGAGGCGGCCGTTCTGGGCTTCGACTACGGATACTCCTTGGTTGAACCCAATATGCTGGTCATCTGGGAGGCCCAGTTCGGTGATTTCGCCAACGGCGCGCAGGTCATCATCGACCAGTTCATCACCGCAGCCTTTGACAAATGGCAGCGCGTCAGTGGCCTGGTCATGCTGCTGCCCCACGGCTACGAGGGCCAGGGGCCCGAGCACTCCAACGCCTATCTCGAACGCTATCTCGCGGCGTGCGCCGAGGACAATATCCAGGTCTGCAATCTGACGACTCCGGCGCAGTACTTCCACGCCCTGCGGCGCCAGATCTCGAGCGCGACTTCCGGCGTCCGCTGATCATCATGGCGCCGAAAAGTCTTCTGCGCCACAAGGCGGCCGTTTCGCCGCTCACCGATCTCGTCTCCGGCCGGTTCCAGGAATTCCTCGAAGATCCGCTGGCGCCGGAGAATCCCCGGCGCCTCGTCCTGTGTTCCGGAAAGGTCTATTACGATCTGATCGCCTCCCGACAGGAGATGGGCATCGATGACGTGGCAATCGTCCGGGTTGAGCAGTTCTACCCATTCCACACCGCGCTGTTGCGAACGCATCGTAGCGCCCTACCGAGGCAGCATCGAAGATGTCGTCTGGGCGCAGGAGGAAACCCAAAACCGCGGCGGCTGGGCCTATATGATGCCGCGGCTGATGGAGCTCTTTCCGGATCAACCCGTCACGTACGTGGGGCGCGAGCCGAGCGCCAGCCCGGCGACCGGATCGGCTTCCGTTCACAAACAGCAGCAGGCCGAGCTGGTCGCGAAAGCGCTCGAAATTCCGTCCGACTGAATCGCGACGTCACAACAAGGAGCACGTCAGAATGGCCGTTGAAGTCAAAATTCCAGAGGTCGGCGAGTCGATCACCGAAGGATTCCTCGCCGAATGGTCGCAACCGAATGGCGCGGTTGTTGCGGTCGAAGATCCCCTATTGGTCCTCGAAACCGACAAGATCACGATGACCGTCAATGCCGAGCACGCCGGCAAGCTGGCAATCCTTGTCGCGGAGGGTGAAACGGTCGAGGTCGGCCAGGTGGTGGCCACCATCGACACCGATGCCAGCGCAGCAGAGGCAACCCCAGCCGAGGCAGCTGCGGCGCCCGCTGAGACGCCTGCCGCAGCCCCTGCCGCGTCCGTGCCGGGGCCGACCGCGACTGCACCACCGCAAGTTGATGTTTCGGGCCTCTCCCCAGCCGTGCAGCGCCTGGTCATGGAACACGGCCTCGACCCCGCCGACATCCAGGGCACCGGGAAGGGTGGACGAATCCTCAAAGGAGACGTGATCCGCCACATCGAGGCGGTGCCCTCCGAGAAGACGGAACCGGAACCACAGCATGCGACCGCTGCTCCGGTGAAAGCCGTATCCTCCGCCCCCGCCACGCAGCCGGTCGCGATCCCGGACCAGCGCCAGACCCGAGCGCCGATGTCGCGTCTCCGCCAGCGTCTGGCTGAGAGGCTGGTCGAGGTTCAGCAGACCTCCGCCATTCTCACGACCTTCAACGAGGTCGACATGACGCGGGTGATGGAGCTGCGAAAGGACTACAAGGAGGACTTCAAACAGCGCCACGAGGTCGGTCTCGGTTTTATGTCGTTCTTCGTCAAGGCCACGGTGGACGCCCTCAAAACGGTCCCCGGCGTGAATGCCTATATCGACGGCGACGAGATCGTCACCAACCACTATTTCGATATCGGCGTTGCGGTCAGCACCGAAAAAGGGCTCGTGGTTCCGGTCGTCCGCAATGCGGACCGCCTTTCGATGGCCGGGATCGAGTCGAGCATCGCCGATCTCGCGCTCCGGGCGCAGGAGCGGCGGCTCGAGCTTTCGGATCTCAGCGGTGCGGTCTTCACCATCTCCAACGGCGGAGTCTTTGGATCCCTGATGTCGACGCCGATTCTCAATCCTCCCGGCAGCGCCATCCTCGGTATGCACTCGATTCAAAAGAGGCCGGTCGCGATCGACGACGAGGTCGTCATCCGGCCGATGATGTACCTGGCGATGTCGTATGATCACCGCATTATCGATGGGCGCGAGGCGGTCACCTTCCTGAAGCGAATCGCCGAGTGCGTCGAAAACCCCGAACGCATGCTCCTGGAGATCTGAGTCATGGAATCCTTCGATCTCGTCATCATCGGCGCCGGACCCGGCGGCTACGTGTGCGCGATTCGCGCCGCACAACTCGGTCTCAAGACGGCGCTGGTCGAGAAACGGCACACCCTCGGCGGCACCTGTCTCAATATCGGTTGCATCCCCTCCAAAGCACTCCTGGAGTCGTCGGAGCTTTTCGAAGCGGCGAGCGACAGCGCGGCCAACCACGGGATCGTTCTGTCCGACGTGGGGCTCGATCTCGCCGGCGATGCTCGCCCGCAAGGGCGGGATCGTCAAGGATCTCACCGACGGCGTCGCCATGCTGATGAAAAAGAACAAGGTCACGGTTCTCACCGGTCGTGGCACGCTCACCGGACCCGGCCGGCTGGCTGTTGCCGGAGACAACGGTGAGATCGCCGTCGAGGCGAAGTCGATCTGCCTGGCGATGGGCTCCGAACCGGTGGAACTCCCCTTCCTCCCCTTCGACGGCGAGCGTGTCGTTTCATCCACCGAAGCGCTCGACTTCAGTTCCGTTCCAAAGAAGCTCGTGGTGATCGGAGCCGGAGCGGTCGGTCTCGAGCTGGGCAGCGTGTGGCGGCGACTCGGTGCGGACGTCACGGTCATCGAGATGCTGCCGACGATTACTCCTTTCGCCGACAAGGCGATGGCGAAGGCCCTGCAACGAGCGCTCGCCGATCAGGGCATGGATTTCCGCCTCGAGACCAGGGTCACCGCGGGCAACGTCCTCAAGAAGAGCGTCAAGCTCACTCTCGAGAATTCCAAGGGCGAAAGTGAAGAGATGAGTTGTGACAAGGTGCTGGTCGCTGTCGGCCGCAGACCGAACTCCACCGGTACTGGTTTGAAAGCCGCGGGGGTCGCTCTCGATGACGCTGGGCGTGTGATTGTCAACGATCACTTTCAAAGCAGCATCGAAGGTGTCTACGCTATCGGTGATCTCGTGCGCGGGCCGATGCTCGCCCACAAGGCCGAGGACGAGGGCATCGCTCTCGCCGAACAGCTCGCCGGCATGCCCGGACACGTCAACTACGACGTCATCCCGAATGTTGTCTACACCGAACCCGAGCTGGCGATGGTCGGCAAGACCGAGGCCGAGCTCAAAGACGCGGGCATCAAGTTCAACACAGGTCGGTTCCAGTTCCGCGCCAACGGCCGAGCCAAGAGCCTGGGGCAGGAAACCGGGATGGTCAAGATCCTCGCGGATAAGGAGACCGACCAGGTCCTCGGTGTCCACATGGTCGGTCCGCGCGTCTCCGAGCTGATCGCCGAGGCGGCGGTTGCAATGGAGTTCTCGGCCAGCGCCGAAGACCTCGCACGGACCTGCCACGCTCATCCGACGCTCTCCGAAGCGGTCAAGGAAGCTGCGATGGCGGTGGAGAAGAGGGCGATTCATTCGTAAATTTCGGATTTCGGATTTCGAATTTCGGAAATTCCGCCCACCCTCCCTCCTGAGGAATCAGTATTTGTCCGGCAGCCACAAGGTCATTACGAATTCTCCACGGGGGCGCTCGAACACAAGCCGCGGAGCGGCGAAAGAGCTTAGCCTGGGGCGCGAGCCCAGGAAAACCGGCAACCCTTTTTGCCGCGAGCCCCGCAGGGGCGACAGATGTGGGCAGCGGTGGAAGGCGCAGCCATCGACGAATGGCATCTGTCGCCGCTCCGCGGCTTGAATATCTTTTTGTCTTCGGGTTCCTGGGGCTCACGCCCCAGGCTAAGTTCTGTCGCCCCTTCGGAGCTTGCTCGAATCATCTGTTCGACCTCACGACTCTCCGATAGAACAGACCTACAACGATGTATATTCGATCAATGAAAGCGGTCGTGTTCGACAATACGGGTGACGAGAGGTTCTCTCTACCTCGGCGAAGTACCTTCGCCCACCCTGAGTGAGGGTGAGGTGCGGATTCGGGTGGCGGCGGCCGGCGTCAACCGGGCGGACCTGTTGCAGCGCAAGGGCCTCTATCCCCCTCCCCCCGGTGCATCGGAAATCCTCGGCCTCGAGTGTTCGGGAACTGTCGAAGAGCTGGGCACCGAGGTCACGAGATTCAAACCCGGCGATCGGGTCATGGCTCTGCTCACTGGCGGCGGTTATGCGGAGCAGGTTGTCGTCCCCGAAGCCTGCGTCATCCGCACGCCGGCCCGCCTCACCGATGTGGAGGCGGCAGGTGTCCCCGAGGTCTTCATCACCGCGTTTCTCGGTCTATTCCTGATCGGTGGCCTGGAGGAAGGCCGCACGGCCCTGGTCCACGGAGGCAGCGGTGGCGTCGGCACTGCAGCCATTCAGCTCGCCAAGGGCTCCGGCGCCAGAGTCCTTGTGACTGCAGGCTCGGCCGAGCGCTGTCAACGTTGCCGGGAACTGGGCGCTGACGCAGCGTTCAACTACCACGATGAAGACTTTGTGTCGGGCTCTCTCGAGTCGACAAATGGTACCGGAGTCGATGTCGTGCTGGACTGCATCGGCGGGGCTTACCTTGAACGCCACCTGGAAGTACTGAGCCTCGGAGGACGGCTCGTCGTCATCGGTTTGCAGGGAGGGAAAGACGCCACTCTCGATCTCGCACGCGTGATGCGCAAGAGGCTGGCGATCGTGGGCTCGACCCTGCGCGCCCGCCCCGCCGAAGAAAAAGGCCAGATCATCGAGGCCTTCGTCGAACGCTTTGGTCCTGACCTCGAGTCAGGCCGGATCCGACCCATCATCGACCGAATGCTTCCTCTCGCCGAGGCCTCCGAGGCGCATAGGCTACTCGCGACCGGCAAAATCTTCGGCAAGATTGTGTTGACCACGACCGAGTAAGCCGCGGAGCGGCGACAGATTCTGTCGCCCCTTCGGGGCTTGCGGATTTTCTCTGTGCTTTTCTCTGTGACCTCCGTGCCTCTGTGGTCATTCGATCGTGGAAAAGAGCACGGTCACAGAGTCTCATCGACCACGTTGAATCGATGCGGGCCGCTGCTTCTCCGAGACAAGCTCGCAATAGACATTCCACAGCGCCAGTTCGCGATCAGCATCGAGCCCGATAAGGGGCGGCCGGGTTGCGAATGCTCCGAGTCCGGAGCGGCGGAGAATCGCCTTCACGGATGGGCCGAGACCGTAGTCCTCGAGCAGCGCCCGCAGAGCGGTCAGATGCTGTTGGGGTAACTCTTTCCGTTGCACCGTTCCGACGAGCGCCGGAGCTACGCTGGCGGCGGCGGTGATGCTCCCCCGGCCACCCGCCGCCACGCAGTCACTCACAAAACGGTCATTCCCGACGAGGTAGGCGCCGTCGGCGAATCTCCCGGTCAGGCGTCGCATTTCTCTCGGATCTCCTGAGCTGTCCTTGACGCCGGCGAGGCGTTCGTGCGCACCGAGGTGGTCAAGGAGTGCATCGCTGATCGGCACACCGGTCACCTGGGGAATGTGGTAGAGCAGCACCGGCAACGACGAGCGATCGAGAACCTCCTGGAAGAAGGCCGCGACGCCCTCCACCGGAGCCGAGCGAAAGTAGAACGGAGGCGGACAGAGCACCGATTGGTATCCGAGTTCGGCGCCCAGATCGACAAGGCTGAGAACTTCCGGCAACGCGCAGGACCCGACGCCCAGCATCAACTGCAGACCGGAGTCCGCACCAGCGGCGGACTCGGCCACCTGGCATCGTTCTTCCAACGAAAGAGAAGGGAATTCGCCGTTGGTACCGAGAATCAGCGCGCCGTCGAGTCCCTGGTCTGCGAGCCAATTGAGGTGGGCCTTCTGAGCGACCGGATCAAATAACAACTGTTCGTTGAGGGGAGTTGGCATCGGAGCATAGCCACCATGAGGCAGAAACATCAATTCCTCCAGATCATACGGACGGCCGAGTTTAACCGCACTGTCACCGGCTCTCCAAACGTTCTTCGACGCTCAAGCGTATACAATAGAAGGTCACGGAGAGATTCCGTGCTGGAGGGTCCCGCTCGATGAACCACCGTCAATTCATGCCGGCCATGCTGCTGCTCCTTGCCGCCGTACCGATTTCGGCCGGCGAGCTCGTGCTGCCGGTCTTCGCTCACAACCTCGAAGGACACTCGGACGACCTTTGGAGCTCCGAGATCTACCTCACCAACCCAAGCGACCAACCGGTCCAGGTCGAGCTCGCGCAATTCCTGCCTGGTGAAATCGCCAAGCCAACGCCCTGCGATCTCTTCATGCCGCCCACCCGGGTGGTGCCGCCGCACTCGGCCGCGGTGTGGACCGCTTCCGGTCTCGCAACCGATCTCGGATGCGCCAAGAGCGCGCGCGGCGGTCTGGTCTTGAAGGCGGACGGACCGGTTCACATCAGCAGCCGCCTGGTTCATTTCGCCGCCAACGCCGAAAGCGACGTCTCCACCGTCCTTTCCGGCAACGGCGAGGCCATCGAGGCGATCCCGATCGAGGATCTTCCGGCTGCCGGATCCCACCTCCTGCCCTCCCTCATGTGGCATCGCAATCCGTGCGATGGGCCCGCCTTCGACACCTTCATCGGATTCGCCAATCCTGGAGCGGGCCGGGTTGAGGTACTGATCGATCTGCCAAAGGGATCGGAACGCGAGATGGTCATCAACGGCGAGCAGGTCTTTCTGCCGCATCTGATCGCCGTTCCCCACCACAGCTGGAAGCAGTTGCGTCTCGCTCCGGTCAAAGAGGACGGAGCCGCCTGCGGCGGAGTCGAGAGTTTCGTGGTCCGGGTCGAAACCAACTCTCCACTGGCCTTCTACGCCTCAGTCATCGATCGAGCCAGCGGCGATCCGCGCACGGTTTCCCCGGTTCCCCTTACGAGAGATTAATTCGAACCCTCTCTGAGTGGCCGGTCACGACAGCGGCAAGGTTGGCTGGCCGCGGGGTTTGACGATCCACTCGAGCCTGAACACACCTTCGCCAAGAGGCACGAGCTCTAAGTTCGGCGGAAGCTGTTTTTCCCAGGGGATAAGCCCGTTGCGAACAAAGAACGCCTTGATTCCCGGCGAACGAAGCTCGGGAGAGCCTTCCCAAAAACTGGCTGTCAGCGGCATGACAACCGGTTCGGCGGCATCCGGCAGATAGACCGAGACGGATTCCCACTCCGGCCGGAAGTAGAGGCTCACGTTCGCCTCCAGGATCCGCAATCCGTAGGAGCCGTGTCCGTCGTGCCAGGCCGAAACGATCATCGTCTTTGAAAACCTCTAGGTTTCTCCCTCGGAATCCCCAAGGCAAATGCCCAGGTCCCGCGCCGTAAGAATCGTATCGCTGTCCAGTGGGACGCACTTCATCCGCTCGGTGGCAACCTTGAGCGGCACTGTCAGGACGTTCGGCGGATCAAGGGCAACCATGACGCCAAAGGTCTCTTTGGCAACCGTTCGTACGGCAGCCGCGCCGAACCGCAACGCCAGCAGTCGGTCGAAGGTCGTCGGGCTCCCGCCGCGCTGGAGGTGTCCGAGAACTACGGTTCGAGTCTCCTTGCCGGTTCTTTCCTGGACCTCGTTCGCCACCTGGTGCCCGATGCCACCGAGGCGAACCTCTCGCCCCGCGCCCTGGTCGGTTGCCACCATCTGCCCATCAATCGGCCGCGCTCCTTCGGCGACGACCACAATCGAAAACCTGCGGCCGTGCGCCTCGCGATCCATGATCTTGTCGCACACCGCAGAGATATCGAAGGGAATCTCAGGAATCAAGACCACATCCGCCGTCGCCGAAACTCCGGAATTGAGGGCGATCCACCCTGCATATCGTCCCATCAACTCGACCACGAAGACCCGCTCGTGAGCCTCGGCGGTCGAATGCAGGCGGTCGATGGCCTCGGTGGCGACCGTCACTGCGGTATCGAAGCCGAAAGTGACCACGGTGCCTGAGAGGTCGTTGTCGATGGTCTTCGGCACGCCGACGATGGGGATTCCCATCTTTGCCAACCGGTTGGCGATGCTCATCGACCCATCACCACCGATGGCGATCAACGCATCAATCTGGAGCCTATTGAAGTTCTCGACCAGCTCGCTCGATCGATCGACCAATTGAGGTTCGCTGTCGGGAAGCTTGATCGGGTACTCGAAGGGGTTGCTCCGGTTTGTCGTCCCGAGAATCGTGCCTCCGAGATGCGTAATGCCGCGCACCGAGTCACGGTCGAGTTGCATGATTTTCGAAGTGTCAAGGAGGCCCTCATACCCCTTGCGGATTCCCAGCACCTCCCAACCGCGACCGAGGCTCGAGAGCACGATCGACCGGATCACGGCATTCAAACCAGGTGCATCACCACCGCCCGTGTTGATCGCGATCCTGCGTTTCGACTGCGACATCAAGCCTCCAACGGTTTCGCGAAATTGTAGCGCATCCGACGTCACAACGTTAAAACGTTTGAACGTTGAACGTTAGAACGTTCCCGCCCACCCACCCGACCTGATGTTGGATTTTAGATTTTGGATTTTGGATTTCCGCCCTCCCTCCCGCATCGAACGGCTCGCGGGTTAGCCGGCAGAAGAGCACGTTGATCGGGCGTGCCGAATTTGACATTTCGGGGGTCAACGCCTTCCCGTCGAGAGCGCATTAGGTCCATAAGATCGTCAAGGGGGCAAACCACGTGCTGAAGCGTAAAAAGAAGAGCGCATTTCTAGACCGTGTCAAATCCTTGCAGAAAAAAAAGCCCCCCGCGGTGCGGGGGCGTTTCGCTGAGTGTTGAGTCTCCGCTAGATATTCGCGAGCATCTCGTCGACTTCGCCGCAGGTCTTGCTGACCGCTTCGACCGAGTGGGCGAAGGCCGCCTTCTCGTCGTCGGTGAGGTCGATCTCGATCACCTCTTCGACGCCGTTGGCGCCGACGATTGCCGGCACGCCGACGAAGAGACCGTTGACACCATACTCGCCTTCGAGTTTGGCGCAGACCGGGATGATCTTGCGTTTGTCGAAAATGATCGCTTCGGCCATTTCGAGCGCCGCCCAGGCGGGCGACACAAAGGCGGAACCGAATCCGAGCAGACCGACGACCTCGCCACCCGCTTTGCGGGTCCGCGCTTCGATAGCTGCCAGTGTTTCTTCATCCACGAACTTGGTAACGGGGATACCCGCGACCTGGCAGGAGGAACGGACCGGCACCATGGTGTCGCCATGCCCGCCGAGCACCATCGCATTGACGTTCTCGACTGACACATTTGCCGCTTCGGCGACGAAGTAGCAGTAGCGGCCCGAGTCGAGTTGGCCGGCCATCCCGAAGAGTTTGTTCTTGGGAGGCGCCAGGTTCTTGTCGAGTGTGTAGACGATCGCGTCGAGCGGGTTCGCGATCGAGATGATGATTGCGTCCGGGCAGTTGTCCTTGATTCCCTGCGCGACCTGCTTCGTGACCTTCAGGTTGATGGTCAGGAGCTCTTCGCGAGTCGGGAAGGTGCCGTCGGGGCGCGCCTTGCGCGGTACACCGGCCGTGTTGATGATCAGCTCGGCGCCCTGGAGAGCCGAGTAGTCCTTCGAGCCCACGCACCGCACGTCGGACCGGATGGTCGGCGTGCCTTCCGCGATATCCAGGCACTTGCCCCTGGAAACCGACTGTTTCTTGGTCACTTCCTGCCGCTCCGGCGGATCGTCAGGGTTGACGAAGGGCGCCGGGTCGGTGAGCCCGACCTCGCGGGCGAGACCCCGCTGGACGATCTCCTGCGTGAGAACGCCACCAATATAACCACCGCCAATGAGTCCGATCTTCTTGAGCATCACCGACCTCCTTGTTGCCGCTTCCGGCTCGCTGAGTCGAGCGATGTCGCGCCAGCGCTCCGGGCGTGTGAAAATTTGCACGAGTCAGTCGCGCCGAAGAAGAATACCACTTTGTGGCCGGGTTGTGGGAATGATATTGTCGCCTGAAAATCCGCTCAAATATGCAGCTGTTTCAACCCGCTGCCGACGCCTCAAACCAGGCCTGAAGCCGGCGCAAGCCTTCAGCCTATCGAAACCTTCGGTTCGAATCCAAGATCCCTCCTCGCCGCTGAAATGTCGTACCAGTGCGAGGTCGCGAGGTTGCGGGCGATGAATGGAGTCATGCGCGGCCCGGATTTCGAAGGAAAGATCCGGTGGGCCGCTTCAAAGATCGTGCCCGCCAACACCGCCACATTGAGCGGAATCGTCCGATCCTCAGGAGGGAGACCGGCCGCTTGGATAATGCCATTGACGACGTCTTTCAGAGGCCACGGCTCGCCGTTGGTAATGAAATAGGCCTTCCCCGCGCAATCCGCGTCCGGCGCAATCCGGTCCGCGGCCGCGAGATGGGCATCGACCGCATTGTCGATGTAGACCGTATCCACCTGATTCGAGCCGTCGCCGACGAACCGAAGCTGGCCCGCTCTGGCGCGGCCCACAAGCTGCGGGACGAGGTTGGTATCCCCCGGGCCCCAGATCAAGTGCGGCCTCAAAGCGACGGTGGCCAGTTCCGAGTCGTTGGCCGCCAGCACCGCCATTTCGGCCATCGCCTTGGTCTGGGGATAGGCAGCCTCGAAATCTTCGGGATACGGAAGCGATTCGTCGGCGCCTTGGGTGTCTTCACGGCCGTGGACCACGCTCGGAGAGCTGGTGAAAACCAATCTCGGCACGCCGTGTTGCCGCATCGCATTGAGGACATTGCCGGTCCCGATCACGTTGGTGCGATGAAAAGGTTCATAGGGTCCCCACATTTCGACCCGCGCAGCGACGTGAAAAACAATGTCGCGCTCCGACACCGCTTCGTCGACGATTTTCGCGTCGGCGATATCGCCGGTAACCTGTGCAACTCCGAGTGCCTGGAGCCCCTCGTATCGGCTCCGCTGCAGGGTGCGGACATCCCAACCTCTCTCGCAGAGGCGGCGCACGATGGCGCCGCCGAGGAAACCGCCACCGCCGGTTACCAGCGCCCTCATCGAGCGATCCGCGGGGTCGCCCACCGAGCCAACTCCGAACGCCCGATCTTGACGTTGTGCCGGATATCCACGGGGAACCCGGGGTGGAAAAGCACTGTGCGAACGGGTTTCGTATGATCGAAGCCGTTCCCCAATTCCAGCAATTCGCGGCGAATTCGATCCTGCTCCGACTTCCCGACGCCTGGCTCGAGTTCGACGCACAAAACCGGAATCTGTTCCCCGGGCTCGCCCACCCCCACAAGTGCTGTCCGGTACACCTCCGGGTGGGTATTGAAGACCGACTCGCACGGGACCGTGTAGTGAGTCGCATCGGCGCACCGGACTCGCTGACTCTTCCTGCCGCAAAACCAGAGACGACCGCGGTCGTCGAAATATCCGAGGTCGCCCATGCGATGGCGAACCGCCCCGCCATCTTTGATTTTTCCCAGCTGTGTGTGCTCCGGGGCGTTGAAATACTCTCGCGTCACCTGGGGGCCCTTGACGACGATCTCCCCCACCTCACCGTCAGCGATCTTCAGGTCGTCACTCCAAGTCGAGATCGGGTTGTCATCGATTCGGATCACCGCAGCCTCGATCGAATCCACCGGATGCCCAACACAGGTACCCTCGCCCCGGTCCGTGCCGTGCCGTGTGTCCGACAGAATCTCGTGGCTCGACGTGGTAGCCACGGGCAGCGATTCGGTGGCTCCGTAGGGCGTGTGGATCTGAGCGTCGTCGTTCAACATCTCCTGAAAACGCTCGATCACCCGCGGCGGCACCGGGGCGCCCGCCGAGATCACACGGCGAATCGTCGGCAGTTGAACTCCGTGCTCGGCTCCAAAACGCCCAACCGTATTGAGAAGCGCGGGTGAACCGAACATGGTGGTCACCCCATATTCCTTGATCGGTCCGATGATCTTCATGGGATCGACTCGAGCCGGCCGCGTTGGATCCATCTCCGGCACGATCGTGGTCATCCCGAGGGCCGGATCGAAGAGCGCGAAGAGCGGAAAGGTCGGCAGATTGACCTCACCCGGCTCGATACCGTAGGCGTCGCGAATGGCAACGACCTGCGCGCTGAAGTTTCCGTGCCGGTACACAACACCCTTCGGCGGCCCGGTGCTGCCCGAGGTGAAGACGATTGCCGCCACTTCGTCCGCGGCCGTCTCGGCGATCGAAGCCGCCGGAGCGGCCGATCCTGCGGCCTCGACGCGCGCCAGCGTTGCCCCACCCCAGAAGAGTCGGGGACCAACTGTCACGGTGGTGCGTATCGTCGGTCGAGCCCATCCCAGGATCACTCGAGCGGCGTGCGCCTTGGTGACGCCGACAAATGCCTCGGGCTCAGCCTTGCCGAGACACGCTTTGAGGTGTTTGAGGCCGATCCCTGGATCGACCAGGACTGGAACCGCTCCGACCTTGAACAGCGCGAAGGCGAGGGCGAAGAGGTCCAACCCCGGCGGAACCATCAGAACCGTTCGTACCCCTCGGCCGATGCCGATCCCATCGAGGCCACGGGCGATGTGGCTGGTCCGGTCGTCGAGCTGTCGATACGTCAGCTGCCCACCACGACGGCCCCACGGACACACGATCGCCGGCGCATCCGGCTGCCGAGCAGCCATTTCCGGCAGGAAATCCGCGATATTTACTTTCGCTCAGTCATTCCTTTTCTCCCACCAAGGCATCAAGGCCACAGAGCCCTAAAGTGCATCTCATGATACAACCTTAATCGGTGACGAAGATTCACGGCGAATCCACGAAGAGCCTCGCACGCGGAAGAACGCTTAACGTTCAGAACGTCGAAATCCGGTTGTCGAGATAATTGAGCCGGTCTCTCAGAGCCCCCGGTCACATTGACCTGTCTTCGTGTAAGCCTCTTCGGAGTTCGTGCTGCAGGCATATCTCGTAAGCGCTTCGAGAAGCCGAGCATGTATTTGATAGCTGTCGACTATTCTCGTGTGACCCCCCTCTTAGTGTCTCTGTGCTTCTGTTGGTTCTTCAACAACGAACCTCGATCAGTTTACAGCTAGAAATTCACGGATGAGAGGGATGATCTCCTCGGAGGCGTCCTCGAGGATGTAGTGGCCGCAGTCCGGGAAACTGGTGGACCTCGGCGTGCGGATACACCCGTTTCCATTCTTCGAGGAAGTGCCGGTCAAAGACGAAATCCTTGTCGCCCCAACAGATCAACACCGGGAGGTTCGCAAACGCATCGAGTCCGGCCGCTGTGTCGGAGACGAGGTCGTAGCCGCGCTCGCCCGGTTTCAGTGGGATGTCCTGCACGAACCGAAGGGTCGCGATCCGGTCATTCCAGCTGTCGTAGGGGGCGCAGTAGGCGTCGCGAATCTCTTTGGAGAGTCTCTTCCGCGTACATGCCACGTGGGCAGCTCCTCGGCTGAACGCGTTGAGCCCCCGAACCATCAGTGATCCGAACGGCGTATCGCGAACCATCCACAACTGCCATGGAAAGGGTTTCGATTTCGGGAGGTGGAAGGCCGCGGTGTTCAGGATCACCAGCCGTTTCACTCTGTCCGGGTTCCGCACCGCCCAACCTAGCCCGATCATCCCGCCCCAGTCGTGCACGACGAGGTTGATGTCGTGGAGGCCCAGATCGTCCATCAGCGTCGAGAAATCAGCAATCCGCTGTTCGAGGGAGTATTCGTATTCGTCGTCGCCCGGCTTGTCAGAGAAACCGCAACCCATGTGATCGGGTACAACGACCCGATAGTCATCGCGCAATCGCGGCGACAAGGTTGCGGTAGTAGAACGACCAGGTGGGATTACCGTGCACGGCCACAACCGGCTCCCCGCTGCCCTCATCGAGGTAGTGGTATCGGAGCCCGTCCAAAACGAGCCAGTGTCGATCGAATGGATAGAGGTGCCGAGGTATCTTTTTCATACGTTCTTCAGCGATTCGCGCCAGCGAATCGCTACCAGATGAGCTCGGCCATCGTGCAGTTGATGCCGCTGCCGATACCGAGGATCGCCACCCGCTCGCCTCGCTTCAGAACCCCCGTATCCTCGAGCTTGGAAAGCGCAATCGGAACACCGGCCGGCCCGATATTGCCGAAGTTCGGGTAGAGCCTGAAGACCTTCTTGAGATCGATGCCGAGGACACCCGCAAACTGTTCGGTATGGACCTTGCTGACCTGGTGGATCACAAAATGATCGACCGCATCCACCGTCCATCCGAGGACATCGGCCGCCCGGCCCCAGGTCCGCACCGCGAGCTCCATGCCGGCCATCAGGAGTTCCTTGGTCCTGGTCACCATGTGGTCGATATTGCCGGCGCACAGACGGCAGTGCTGGGTGGCGGCGAGATTGACGCTGCCGATGAACGGATGTCCATCAGGGTCCCGATCCGTCCGTCCGAGGACCATAGCGGCCGCTCCGGATCCGAGCGTCAGGGACGCGAAGTTCTCGCGGAATGTCGCCTCGTCGATATCTTCGCTTTGGAGGAGCTTGACCGTCGACTCAATGATTTGCCGGCTGGTTTCTCCGTTGACCAGGATTCCGTATTCGATCTCACCGCGCTCGATCATCGAGCCCACCATGTCCATGCCGTTGACAAAACCCAGGCAGGCATTCCCGAGGTCGAAGTTCATGCAGGTCTCGGGAAGGCCGAGTTCCGAATGCACGATGCACGCGGTCGACGGCTCGAGGTAATCACGGCAGACCGACGTATTGATCAGAATTCCAGTTTTCGAACGATCGATGCCGGCCTTCTCCAGGGCCTTCTCTCCGGCCTGGGCCGCCACGGCGCTCGGCATCACACCCTGGTCCCACATCCGTCGTTCTTCGATACCCGAAAGCTCGCGCAACAGATTCGGACGAATACCGAGACGCTCCATCGTTGGGGTCAGCTGTCTTTCGATCTCTTCGGAACTCACTCGGTGCGGAGCATCCACGTGGGCCACGCTCAACACCGATACGTTTTTGAAATTCATGACTCTTCTCCATCAAGATGCCGCTCATGGGAACTACGTACGAACAGCACAAATCTTCATTCGCGCGGCGAGAGGTTACCACCGCCCAACGAAGCAGAAAAGGCGGGACGCGGCAAGATTTCGCCCTATTCGTCACACCTCGATATTCATCCACGTGCGGCTCCGCCAGATGAAAGCGAAGACGACCGCCTGCAGTCCTCGATATCCAACCTGCGCAATCCACACCGCAGTCAGTCCGTAGCCGAGAATCGGTCCGATGAGGTAGGCGGCCGGGATAAACAGGCCCCATTGCAGAGTGACAGTCACCGACATAACGAGCCGAGTCGCTCCGGCGCCCACCAGGGCATTCAGCAAGACACCGCCAAGAGTGTCCAGAGACATCGACAGGCCGAGAATGCGCAGCGGCCAGCGGGCCAGGGCCAGGGTCGCTTCGTCGTGCAGGAAGACCCGGAGAATCAGGTCCGGCGCGACCACGCCAACCAAAGCGATCGCCCCGACAACCACCATCGCAAGGCGGCTCACATCCCATCCCCATTGCACCGCATCGTCGGGTTCCCCGCGGCCCAGGGCCTGGCCCACCAACGAGGCGGCAGCGAGACCGAAACCAACTCCGGGCAGGATCACAACCAGGAGGAGTTGAACGAGCACGTTCGAGGCAGCGAGTTCCGGAGTCCCAATTCTGCCGATGATCCAGAAGAAAGCGGTCATCCCTGCGGCGAAGAAGAAACTCTGCAAACCAGCCGGGATCGACAACCGCAGCATCGAAGCGATGGTTCGGCGGTCGACAAGACGCCGAAGGAACCCGGTATCCCTCGCGTGACGAAGAGCGAGCACGATGTAGATCAGTGTTCCGACGAAGCCGGAAACCGCAGTCCCGATCCCGGCGCCGGTCGACCCCATCGCCGGGAGTCCAAAGTGACCGAATATCAGAACCCAGTTCAGGAACACGTTGCACACGTGCATGATCACCAGGGTCTGAAGGTATCGTCGAGACTGCCCTATGCCGTTCCAGAATCCTCGAAACGCGAAGTTCATCCCCACAGCGGTCATGCCCACGAGACGCGCACGAAAATAGGGCACGCCGAGGGCCACAACCTCGGGGTCGTCGAGAAGGAACGGAAAGAGGCGATCCGCAAAGCCGAAGAGCAGCAACGACCACGGTACGGCGACCACCAATGCGATCATCAGCCCCGCGTTGAGTCCGCTGGCGGCCTCGCTCCATCTCCCCTCGCCAACCCGGCGCGAAGCGATCGCCTGGACTCCAGCCGAGAGACCCATGATGAATGCCATCGCCATGAAATTGGCGAAGCTCCCCATTCCGACCGCAGCCAGCGCGGGTGCACCGAGGGTCCCCACCATGGCCGTGTCGACCAGATTGAGAACATTCTGTGACGCCATGCCTCCGATGATCGGCAAGGCGAGCACCAGAATCGTTCGGATACGAATACGGTCGAGCAATCTCCCTCTTTTCAGCAGCCACAGCATACGCGAAGAAATAACGGTTCTGGGATGAGGGATAATAGAGGGACGGCGACGGCAACGGGCCGGGCCTGGGGGCACGATCGATTTACAATCTCACGCTCCGGCGCTGAATTACGCAGCTCAGATCAAGGAGGATCCGCGTGTCACGAATTTTCAAGATCTTCATTTCCTTCGCGATAGTCTTCTCCCTCGCGGCGCCGGTCGCGGTGGCTCAGGCCTCGCCGACATCGTCGGAGTCGCAGGCCGCCATTGACCAAGCACTGGCCGAACTGGCCGGATGGCAGAACAAATCGGCGCGCAGGACCCTCCAGAAAAACAAGGCCGCCTACGGGTCGACGCCCCAGTTCAAGACTGCGTGGGCTTTACTCGAAATCCAGGAGGGTGGTGCCAAGGACAAGGCAACCGCAACACAGGGCCTGAAGAGTCTCAGCCAGACTGCCCAGTCCAATAAGACGGATCCTGTTGCGTCGTACTATGAAGGGGAACTCCTGTATCAACAGTCAAAGAACAAAGAGGCCAGCGGCGCGTGGCAGGCTGCAGCGAACCAGGCAGCGAAGCTCGTCGCGACGGATCCAACCGATGCGACGGCGCAGTACTACCTCGGTGCCGCCCTTGTCCGGACAAAGAAATTCGGCCCAGCCCGCGACGCGCTCCGCCTCGCAGTTCGCGGCGGTTTCGACCCTGCCATGGTCAACTACCAGATCGGCCTCTCGCACATGTTCTCCGAGCAGTGGAAGGAAGCGCTCGAGGCCTTCAACCTCGGCCTCTCAGTCGAGCCCCGGTTCGCCCCCATGTATTTCTGGCGCGCGCATGGCGTGGGACAAGCTGGGTCGCAAGGACAACATGCTCCTCGACCTCGATCAGTTTCTGAAGCTCGCTCCCAACGCCCCTGAAGCCGGCAAGGCGAAGACAATCCTCAAGTCGGCGAGTTGACGTCAGATTCCAGATCCCGGATGCCGGATAGCAGATAGCAGATAGAAAAAACGTCGATCGACGTCCCATCGCGGCACGCTGACCTTGAAATTTCTGGTAAAAACCCTGGGTGGGCGGGTGGATCTGGCATCCGGTATCTTGAATCTGAGATCCGGGTGGTTGGGCGTGCTAGAACGGCCGTCCGATCCCGAGGTAGAACTTCGCCTTCTTCGAGCTGATCCCGATATTGGTGACCGGCCACGCCACGTCGGCCCACAGCGGTCCGATCGGAGTCGACCACCGCACCCCGATGCCGACGCCGATCGAGAGGTCGAATTCGGCCTCCCTCCAGCTTTCCCAGACCTGACCGATATCGGCAAAGACAGCGGCCCGGAGAGGTCCCCGGATCGGGATTCTCAGTTCTTCGTTGAGGATGAAGAGGGCTCCCCCACCCGCCGGAACGAGATCCCCTTCGAAGCCGAAGGTCGTTGGCCCGACACTGTTGAGGTCGAAACCCCGGATCGAGCTCTGGCCGCCGGCAAAATACCGCGCGTCGCGCACGAGATTCTGTCCCTTGAGCGGTTCGGCAACACCGGCCCGAACGGTCTGCATCCACGTGGCGCCGGAGAACGGGGTCAGCGCCAGACTGAATCCGCTGAGCCAACTGACATAGTCCAGATCGGAGCCGAGCGCCTCGGTGCTCCAGCCCAGGTCCGTGGTCAAGCTGTGGCCTTGTCGCGGGTCGAAGAGGTTGTCGAACTTGTCAATGACTGCACGGGTGCCGACCGTTCCAATTCTGACCTGCACATCGAGTGGAAAGAACGGGTCGGGATCCTTCTCGAATGTCCGGGTATCGGTGAAACGGTAGTAAACACCGACCTGAATCCTACTGGTCAACCTGTACTGTGCCTCCAGGGAAAGGAGCTTCTCCTCCTGATCGAGTAAGTCGGGTTCGTCGGGCGCATCTCCCTCGAGGTAGCCGAGGGTCGAAATCAACGTGACACGGCCGCCAGGCACCGGCGGCAACGAGCCGATGAGAAATATCTTCCGTTCCGTCGATCCCCAACCGCCGCGAAGGTTGAGTCCGATACCGCGACCGAGTAGATTTTCGTCGCGGAGGCCGAAGTTCACCGCAAACCCCTTCTCGGTGCTCCATCCGCCACCCGCTTCAGCAATCCACCTCGGCTTCTCGAAGACATTCAACTCGACATCAACCTCGGATGACCCGACCTCCTGAGTCCGCACCTCGACGCGCTCCACCGGGGAGAAATTGGCGATCTGAGAGGCTGAAAGATCGACCGCGGCATCGGTCAGGACCTCACCCTCCCGTATCTCGAGACCTTTGTTGAGAATCCGTTTGCTGGTGTGTTTGACGCCGCCGTACCGAACCTCGCGCAGCCTTCGCTGCCTGCCCGGGTCGAGTTCGATCGTCACGATCCACCGATCATCGTCTGTGTGCTGGTACTCGCCTCGGGCACTTGCATGCAGGTATCCAGCCTCGACATAGGCATCTCTGACGTCTCTGGCCGCCAAGTCGACGGTAGTACGATCCAGCGGGTGTCCGGCTCGGACGCGGAACTCCTCAGCGGTGAGAAGGCCCAACGGGTCTTCCCCTCCGAACACCACCTCGTCGATCGTCTCACGGGGACCGGGTTCGACCGTGATGCGAACTTCAGCCGTCGCGTCGTCCAGTTGGGTCAAATCGACGCTTTCGACCCGGGCATCGAGATACCCGAGATTGGCCAACCGCTGCTCGAGTGATCGCGCCACCCAATCGGGTCGCCTCGATGCCGCGGCGACAACCGCGTTCGATCCGAGTTGCGGGCCGAGCTTGAAAACAATGTCGGCAGGCAATCCATCGTAGAAAGGCCCGTTCAACGTGACTTCCCGCCCGCGGATCCGCGTTCACGAGAATCAGATCGCCCAACCTCTCAATCGAAACCTCTGCATCGGGGAAACCGTCCATCGCAAAATACCGTTTGACGAGCGCGGCCATCTCTGCGAGCGATGAGGCCTCGAGAGGCGGCTGCCGATACATTGCTGTCACCTCCGCACGGATCGGGCGCGGTGGCGGTTCGCCCAGGAATTGAACAAACTGCGGGGCCCCCGGCTCGCAATAGAACACGAGCGTCGGCGACCGTTCATCTCCCTCCTGAAAGGCCGTTACGCGGGAGTTTTGGTAGCCGTTCTCGGCCAGCGCTCGCTCCATCCTCACCGACGCGACAAACAGCAGGAACGGGTCGAAGGGTTGCCCGCGACGCAGCCTCGTTGCGTTTTTAAGGAATCGCTTCGACATCGGCCAGTCGCCCTCGAGACGAAGGCGATGGATCTCCGGCCGGGACAGCTGCGGCGTCGTGGCACCCCAGCTGAATCGCTGCATGATGGTCCCTCCCGCGTTGTCGTCCAGGGTCTCCTGATAGATCTGAAGAACCAGGCCCCTGAGACCGCGGAAGTTCCACGCCTGGAGCATCGACATCCGATCCCGAACGTCCGTGAGATTCGCGGAGATAAACAACGCAAGATAGCGGTTGAGGCGCTGCCCGACCATGAAGTTCACGCTCGGGTCTCGTTCGGTCTGTCCGGCGATCTCGGCCGGCTGGAGGGTTTCGTTTTCAAAACCGAGAGCGCTGCTGAGGCCCTGGGCCAAACCGCGAGTCGCCATCAAAGTGGGATCGAAGTCGAGACTTCCCTCTTCATCGCTGCTGAGAAGCGTCATGTCCGACTCGGGCACGATCTCGAGGATCGGGTCCACTGCCGGATCGCCGGTGAATTCGAGCCCACCTCGACGCACGACCACCTCTCTCCCCCCGAGCGCGATGACCCCACCGGGGGCGATTCGGACCTCACCACGGATGCGAGGCGCCGCTGCAGTTCCGCCGATTCGAAGGGTGTCCCACGAGGCATCGAATCGTCCGAGATTGTTGTGGACCCTGATACCGGCCCTTCCACGGACGCTGATGTCGAGCGATATGTCGTGAAGAGGGTCATCGGCCGCCAGCCCAAGATCGCCTCCACCAAGCACCGCAGACGCGAAACTGAACGTCTCGTCCCACAGCCCGGCCGTCAGAGTCAAATCACCACCGACATGAGCGAGGACTCCGGCTCTGGGTTCGATCGCAAGATGCCCATCCCATTTGGTGAGGATGCCATCGAGATACAAGGTCACGTTTTCGAGACCGAGGATGATCCCCTGCCCGTTTTCGGGGTTCCACCCTCCTCCCAATACCACCGTGCCCCGGTTGACCTCAGCCTCACCGTCGGTGATGTCGAGATGCCCGTCCCGGAGTCGGGCAGCAACCCTCATGCCTCGGATCTCGAGCGGTGGATCACGCATGACGAGCGTCCCGTCACCGTGGTCGATTTCGAAAACCGCTCGCCACGTTTCAAACGAAGCTGCCGTCGAAGCAGGAATCTGGAAATCGGTCGAGACCATCAGAGGGCCTCTGACCCGGAGCGGTATCGGCATCAGGCGCGCCAATTCCGGCGAAATCAGAGATCGTACACGGCCGGCAACCTCGTCGGTCGCAGGATCGAAGATGGCTTCCACCTCGATCCGGCTGTCGAGTCCGACCACGACCACCGGAGCCACCTCGAGACGTCCTTGGTGATACGTGGCGATCAAAGGGCTCTCGGCGACCAGGTCACCTGACGGGAGATGGAACCGCAGCTCGCGCGCCACCACTTCGGCGTGAGGCAAACCCGCCTCGATCGGATCCCAGGTCACATCCGCCTGCAGATCAGCGGCCATTTCGACGCCATACGTCTGGATATCCAGAGCATCGGTCAAGGGCCCGGAACGGAAGCCATCGGATCTCAGGTGCGCGACCACCGGCCCGCCCGGTGCTCCCAGCCACATCCAGTCCGGCAGTGGCAAATCGCCGAGTGGAATTGTAGCGTCGACAACGGTGGTCCCCGCCAGCGTCTTCGAATCTTCGGTCGCCACACTCAAGACGCCATCGGACAGGTCGGCGTGAACTCTCAGCATGTCGAGGACCGGAGACGATCCGGTCCCTTCCCATATCAACTCGAGCGACCCATCCGGCCGGTCGACGCTCCCGCCTACGCAGAGAGTTCCCGACACCAGACCGTGTGCCGGCTCCGGAATCTCGATCGGCAAGGCAGCCAGATTGAGGTCTCGCAGCTCTCCCTCGAATCGGAATTCTTCCAAACCGTCGACAAGAGCGGCACTGGCCTTGCCCTCGAAAACGCCTTCCAGCGCCTCCACGAACGATTTCTTCCACCCGGACTGCGTCAGGGGTCGCCGCAAAACGAACGGACACCCACGAGGCGAGCCACTCGCCGTAGGCGATATCCTCCGCCTCCACCGAACCGTCGACAACGGTGTGTTCCGGTGAGAGGGTGATTTCTCCGCCACCTCTGATCTCGCCCGCGATATCCAACACCACGCCCGGCATCACTGCAGCCACGAGTTGTGGAAGATCGAAAGCTTCAGCCTCCCATTCCCCGAGGATCTCTCGTGTCGCGGGGTCGGCAACGCCACGGGCGCTGACGGATGATCCCTCGACAACGTCGATGAGGAGATCCCATTCCACCTCTTCGAGATCCCCTTCGAGATCCAGCTCAAATCCTCTGAGCTGTCGATCCATGACCTCCGGTCTGGACCACCTCACGGTCGAAACGAACTGCGGATCGTTCGAGGTTCCTCGAGCCGCGACAGTGGCCGCGACCGGTCCTCCGCCAATCTGCAGATCTTCGGGTAACGGAAGCCAGTGGCGGAGATTCTCGACCACTTCCCGGGGATTTTCCGCCAGAACTTCGAGATCTCCCTCGAATGGCCCACCGATCTGCAGCTTCCCCGAGCCTCGCGCCGTCAACCCGGCGGCATCGGCCTCCATCGATTCAACGCGCCAAGCTTCGCGAGCTCCCTCACCCCGAATCGCGATACGGCCATCAGGCCAGCTCAGTTCGAGATCCGCACGACCCGCCAATGTCTCGGCGGTGACCGGGTAGGCGATCGTACCGTCGAGAATTCCGCTGAGGGTTGCCGGGGGACTGACGAAACTCGCAATCTGTGGCGCAGCGAAAACCAGCAGCTGATCGACGGGAGCGGATCGAAACTCGGCTGAAACCGACGCCACTCCCCCGTCCAACAAACGGATTCTGGCGCTGCCCCACGCGTCGCCCGAGACGTCGATCCACGGCTGCCCACCGAGGACGCCAGCCGACAGTGTCTCGAACTCGTATCCAGCCACCTGAACCGGGCCGCCACGATGCTCGACCTCGATTTCGAGCCCACCCTCCGCCGTCATGGCGGCAGACCCTCGCAGATCCAGCCGGCCCGCTGGAGCGAGGCCCGTCACGAGGTTGGGATCCCACCATTCGGCGGTCGTGGCGAGATCCGCCGCGGCATTGAGGTCTGCCGCTCCCTCACCCTCGCCGAAGGAATAGTGCCCCCGCGCCTCGAGGTTGGCGTCCTCACCTCCCAATGTGAGTTCTTCCACCTCGACGCCATCGACATGTGCATTCGCCCTCAAAATTAGCGGACCGAACTCGAGAAGCCTGCCTGCTCGGCGAATGAACAACTTCCGCGCATCGACAGCAACCGTCGCGATGCCGGCGGCAATCTCAGCTGTCGCGGAAAGACCGTCGACCTCGCCGTTGATTTCCATCGCGGAGCCTGTAACCCGGCCGCCTTCGAGCACCAGGGCCCCGATTTCGATGCTCTGCCAGACGTCGAAATCAGACGGACTTGCCTCGGCATCCCCTTGAATCGACGCCAGTCCATCCACATCGACTTCGAGACCGCCAACGACAATCATTTCGACCCGTCGCGGATCGCTCCGAAGATGACGCCATTTCCAGCGCGCCTCGACACGGTCGAGGGTCGCGACACTCGTGCCGCCGTTTGAGACCGTCACGCCCTCTGCAGTAAATCGCGCCGGAAAGGCTCTGAAAGTGATGTCATTGGTCTGAATGCTCCAGCCGCTGCTCTCCTCGATCGCTTGGGCCACGCGCTTCCACACCCGGGATTGGACACCCGGAGCGTGGACGATGGCGATCACCAACAGGACCAACGCCGCCAGCGTGGCGAACACGATCACGAGGGGCTTTCGGCGAACTCTCACCTGACGAGTGTACCTTTCCGAAATTGACAGCCAAGACCGGGTTCAATACGCTGGCATTACGCAAGGAGCGGGAAAAAGTTGGCGACACCGTTCGAGCGGCTCGAGGGTAAGTACGAGATTCTCGAAAAAATCCGTGAAGGCGGGATGGGTTCCGTCTACAAGGTGCGCCACCGACTACTCGACGAGATCCGCGTCGTCAAGGTGATGCGACCTCACCTCGCCAACGACGAGGTCCTGCGCGCCAGATTTCTTCGCGAGGCCAAGGTTGCGATTCGTCTCCACCATCCGAATCTTGCCCAGATCTACGACTTCACCATAGATGACAACGGCTACGCCTATCTGGTGATGGAGTTCATCGATGGCCTCAACCTCCAGGACGTGATGAAGATCCTGCGCAAGCCCTCGGTCGGTCTCGCACTCGAAGTCGCCGATCAGAGCCTCGACGCTCTTGGCTACCTCCATAAAAAGGCGCATCATCCACCGGGACGTCTCCCCCGACAATCTCCTGGTGTGCCGAGACGAGGACCGCCTCCTGCAGATCAAGCTCATTGACCTCGGAATCGCCAAGGTCCACGAGGGCGGCGATAGTCTGACGTCGGCGGGGACATTCCTCGGCAAAGTGCGCTACTCATCGCCGGAGCACTTCAAGACGCACGAGGGGACCGAGGTGACGGCGGCGAGCGATCTGTACTCCTTCGGCGTCGTGTTGTACGAGCTTCTCACAGGTATGTACCCGATTCGGGGCAGCAGCATGGCTTCCCTGATCTCCGGCCATCTCATGCACCCGCCGCGAGATTTCGAAAAATCCGATCCGGACGGCACCCTCCCCGAAGAACTCAGGAAGATTGTCCTCAAAACCCTCGAAAAGAACCCTGCCGACCGCTACGACGCGGCCAAACCACTCCGGGCCGCACTCGACCCAATTCGCAAGCAACACCCGGTCGACGAAGATGAGTTGACCACGATTTTCGACGTCCCATCGTTGACGACGCGGAAGATCCCCGTCGTCAAACCCGGCAGCACGCAAAGCCGGATCAACGAATCCTTCGGCCTCTCGACGACGCCTCCCCCGGGAGAAGCATCGGACCCGGATGCGGATCTCGAGACATCGGGCACGATCGAATCCGGCAGCACACCGGACGGAAAAAATATCGAAAAGAATGTCGCGTTGCAGGCGCAGATTCGAGCGCTCCTTCAGGGCACCGGCAAGTTGGTCGAGGGAAAACACTACGACGATGCCCGTCTCCAGCTGGCGACGGTACTCGAACTCGATCCGGACAACGCCGAGGCAAAGGCACTCCTGAAGAAAGCCGAAGCCGCCGATCTGAAACTGCAGAAACGTCGACAGGACGCGGCAGCGAATATCCGGCGGCTCATCGACGAGGAGTTGTTGGATCAGGCAGAATCCGAGATCGAAAAGGCCATCGCGCACGACGGTGCCGCCGAGATCTTCGACGAACTCCGCGCCGGGCTCGACACCGCCAGATCGGCGGTCGCCGAACGACTCGAAAAAGTCCGCGCGATTGTCGGGACGGCCAAAGCGATGATGGCCGACGAAAAGTATGATGACGCGGTCGATTCTCTGATTGCAGGACTGGCCCTCGCCCCCGGCGACGGTGACCTGCTGCCACTTCTTGCCGAGGCCGAGAAGGGCCAGGCGGCACAGCACGAAGCCCGCCGGCGAGCGCAGGAGATCGATGAAACCGCGGCTGCCATCACTGGTCACCTCAACGCTCGCGACGCCGACCAGGCCGAACGCGCGATCTCACTCGCCCGCAAGCTCTACGGCGAGGAAGAGGTCTTCACGGGTCTCTCCACCCAACTCGAAACCCTTCGGGGGGAACTGCTCCTGGAAAAGGTGGAGGAGCTTTCAGAGCGGCGCGCGAAAGAGCATGGAGGGGGGCGACTTCGAAGCCGCAATCTCAAGCCTCGAACAGGCCGTGGAGATGGCTCCGGACCAACAAGAGACCGCCGACCTTCTCGCCGGCGCCCGTGAGGGGTTGAGGATCCAAGAAGAATCGCGGCGGCGACAGGAGATCATCGAAGAGGCCGAGATCAAAATCGACCGGCTCATCCTCGCGGGAAGGCTCGAAACGGCCGTTCATCTCATCGACACGACTATCGAAGAAGTCGGAGTTTTCGACGAGGCTGATCGCCTTCGTTCGCGGGTTGCGGATGAGAGAAAACTTTGTGACGAGAGAATAGCCCGCGTTCGTTCGGCCCTCGAGAGCGCGCTCGACCTCGCCGCCAGCGACCAGTACTCCGGCGCAGAACAGGCACTCGAAGAGGCGCGAACCGAAATTGAGGAGTGTCCGGAGCTTGCCGACGAGATTGCTGACACCGAAGAAGAGGTTCGCCGTCGGATCGATGCTTTCCGTCGCCGCCTCTCCATCGACAACGTCACAGAGAGCGTCGAGGTGCAGATCAAAAAGGGCGAGATTGAAGAAGCCCGACGCGAGCTTGCAGTTGCGATACGCCTCTATGGAACATCGGGCGAATTCGACGAACTCGCCGAAAAAATTGAAGCCCGCAGCCGCGAGCTGAAACAGCTGGAGATCGACAGACTTCTCAAACAGGCCCTGAAGAAAAAGCGCACATACGAGGAAGTCCTCACCGACCTCGAGAAGGCGATTGCGATCGACCCGCACAACGAAAGAACCCTTCGCCTCATGGTCGAGACCCGGAACGCCCAGAAGCAGGCATATGAAGAACAGCTCGCCGAAGAAAATCGGACGTCACTTGCGCTGGTCGATCAGTTCATCGCCGATGGCGAGCCCGAGCGGGCCCTCGATGCCCTCGAAGCCGCGACTCGAGAGGCCGGCGATTTCCGCGATGCACGAATCTTGCGCCGCCGGCTGGAAAACTCGATCAGACAATAGCGGTAGAGACGATTCTCCGGCCCACCTGGACTCGACTCTCGGGCCTCTCAAAATCATCAATGGTAAAATTTATTGGATGGGCATTGATTGTGAGGGCTGCCGGAAGGTGAAAAAGCGCCAAGACGCTGCTACCCGGTTTATTGCGGGGCACCGGTGCCGTTCAAGTTGAGCTCACTGTTCAAACGGCTCGACCCTGTCGAGCCGACACCTTCGGCCGAAGTCCCGGCCGATCACCGGAACTTCCGGGCGCTGATCTGCACCCGTAACAGCGAGATCGCGGCCGACCTCTCTGAACTTCTTGCCGAGCGGGGCTACGACTGCCAGACCCAGAAGAACTTCTGGGCGGCTCGATTTTCGGCTCGCCACGGGGGTCCGGATCTGGTTTTCATCGACTGGAGCCTCGGACAAGCCAACGCCGCCAAGCTCGCAACCAACTTCAGCAAGAGCTCTGACTCTCACGTGTGCGCCATCATCGCGATCGTTCCCGAAGGCGAGCCCGATACGCTGATCACGATCCTCGAGTTCGGAGTCAACGATTTTGTCGTCCTTCCCCTGGATCAAAATCGGTTGTCCACCCGTCTCAGCCTGATCGAGTCTCGGATGCGGGAGCTCGATCAAATCCGCTCTCTCCAGGAGGGAGTGCGACAGGACTATCAGCGATTCCTCATTGCGACAGGCGGCCTTGGCGACGGCGTCTGGGATCTCGACCTTTCTTCGGAACGGGTACATTTTTCGGATCATTGGAAAGAGATGATCGGCTATGCACCCGAAGAGGTCGAAGACAGTCTCGAGGGATGGCTTGGTCTCGTTCACCCCGAAGACCTCACCCGTCTGCGCGCAATCATCGACGCCGGAATCGCCGGTGAGGTCTCGGTGATCGAACAGCGTTACCGACTGTTGACCAAGAGCGGCAGATACCGTTGGATGCTGACTCGCGCAGAGGTCGTCAAGAACGGCGACGGCAAAGCAACCAGAGTGGTGGGCCGACAAACTGACGTCGATGAAGAAGACGAATCGCGCGAGGCGGCCCGCACCTCCGGGCTCCAGGACCCCCTGACCCGTCTCCCCAACCGGGCGGTGCTGATGGATCGCCTGCGGCACGCATTTGCGCGAGCCGAACGCGATGCCGAACAGAGCTTTGCGGTCCTATTCTTCGACCTCGACCGCTTCAAAAACGTCAATGACAGCCTCGGGCATCTCATGGGCGATCAACTTCTACGGTCGATCGCCAAACGGGTCGAAGCCGCCTGCCGCCCTGGAGATACGGTGGCGCGGTTCGGGGGCGACGAATTCGTGATCCTGGTCGAAGACATCAAGGACATCCGAGGCGCTACGGTGGCCGCCGAGCGCATCCAGGAAGAGTTCCGGGTTCCCTTCGATCTCGGCGGGACCGAGGTCTTCGCCACGATCAGCATCGGCATTGCGCTGTGGAACGCGGAGTACGAGCGCCCCGAAGATCTCCTGCGCGATTCCGACACCGCCATGTACCGGGCCAAATCGATGGGCCGCAACAGCTTCGCAGTCTTCGACGACGCAATGCACCGCAAGGTCGTCGCGACGCTCCGCCTCGAAAACGACCTTCGGCGCGCGCTTGCCCGCAACGAATTCCGGGTCTTCTATCAACCGATCGTCGCCATCGACGACGGCCATATCGCGGGTTTCGAGGCGCTGGTGCGCTGGCAGCACCCGAGCGAGGCCTGCTGCTCCCAGGTGAGTTCATCATCGGTTGCCGAAGAGATGGGCGCCATCATCCAGCTCGATCGCTGGGTTGCCGAGGAAGCGTGCAAGCAGTTGCGGGTCTGGCATCAGAAATATCCGATCTCACCAGCGCGCGACCATGTCCGTCAATCTTTCGACGACCCAGCTCATGCGGCCCGACGTGGTCGCCGGTGTCGACCTCATCCTTCGCAACAGCGGTCTCTACGGCGAAAGCCTCAAGCTCGAGGTCACCGAAAGCGTCCTCATGGAGAACGCTCAGTACGCGCAGGCAGTCCTCGAGCAGCTCAGGAAACTGAAGATCGCCATCAGCATCGACGACTTCGGCACCGGCTACTCGTCGCTCGCATACCTGCGCCGATTCGAAATCGACACCCTGAAAATCGACTACTCGTTCGTCTCGCGCATGCTCGAGGACGAGGAGAGTTCGGAGATCGTGCGAACGATCATCACTCTGGCCAAGAACCTCGGCAAGGACACGGTCGCCGAAGGTGTTCAGACACGCTCCCAATTCGAAGCTCTGATCGAACAGGACGTCGATATGGTCCAGGGCTACTTCATCGCGCCTCCCCTGCCGAAGGAGGTCGCCGAAAGCCTGCTCGAACGCACCGCCGAACAGCCCAACCATATCGCCAAGATCCTCTCCGACCGGATGCAGGGTTTCGCCCCGGAACCCGAAGCGGCGCAGCCGAACGTCGCGAACTGAAGCCGTCTCCCGTCCGGTTTATTGCTAGAATCTCTCGAAATTGAAACACAGTCACTGTTTTGATTGTTACCCTACGGAGGGGCCGACCGGGGCCGCCTCAACCCGCTGAATAACGAGGTTAAACATGAGTGACAACAAGCAGAACGACGAGAAGGCTCGGAACAACGGAGGCAATCGAGACCAGGGAGTGGCTCGAGTCGCTCGATTGGGTGATCGAGCACGGCGGGCCCGACAGGGTACCCGGCTGCTCGAGGACCTTGCAGATCCACGCTCACAAGGCCGGGGTCGGGATTCCCTTCGAGGCCACGACACCCCACATCAACACCATTCCGGTATCCGAACAGCCTCCCTATCCCGGGCAGCCGCGAGATCGAACGGCGGATCAAGAGCCTCGTCCGCTGGAACGCCATGGCCATGGTCGTGCGCGCCAACCACGAGGAGGACGGCATCGGCGGGCACATCTCGACCTACGCCTCGGCCGCGACCCTGTACGAGGTCGCGTTCAACCATTTCTTCCACGGCAAGGGCGAACACTACGACGGCGACCAGATCTATTTCCAGGGCCACGCCTCGCCCGGCATCTACGCGCGGGCATATCTCGAGGGCCGGCTGCAGCGAGGACAGCTCTTCAATTTCCGCCGCGAACTGCGCGACGGCCCGGCGGCGGCCTGTCGTCCTACCCCCACCCGTGGTTGATGCCGGATTTCTGGGAGTTCCCGACGGTGTCGATGGGTCTCGGCCCGATCATGGCCATCTACCAGGCGCGCTTCAACCACTACCTCGAGGACCGCGGTCTGCACCCCAAGTCCGACCACAAGGTCTGGGCCTTCCTCGGCGACGGCGAGACCGACGAGCCCGAGGCCCTCGGCGCGATCTCGCTGGCCGGCCGCGAGAAAGCTCGACAACCTCATCTTCGTCGTCAACTGCAACCTGCAGCGGCTCGACGGGCCGGTGCGCGGCAACGGCAAGATCATCCAGGAGCTCGAAGGCCACTTCCGCGGCGCCGGGTGGAACGTGATCAAGGTCATCTGGGGCGAGGACTGGGATCCGCTTCTCGCCAAGGACACAGGACGGCCTCCTGGTGCGGCGCATGGGCGAGGTGGTCGACGGCGAGAGCCAGAAGTACTCGACCTCGGACGGCGCCTACGTCCGCGAGCACTTCTTCGGCAAGTACCCCGAGCTCAAGGCGATGGTCGCCAACATGTCGGATGAACAGCTGCGGCGGCTGCGCCTCGGCGGCCACGACCCCGGAAAGGTCTATGCGGCGTACAAGGCGGCCGTCGAGCACAAGGGTCAACCGACGGTGATCCTGGCCCGTACCATCAAGGGCTACGGCCTCGGTGAGTCGGGCGAGGGACGCAACGTCACCCACCAGCAAAAGAAGCTCGAGCAGGAGGAGCTGCTCGAGTTCCGAACCCGGTTCGGCATCCCGCTGTCGGACGAGGAGGCCCAGGCGGCGACCTTCTACCGGCCGCCCGAGGACAGCCCGGAGCTGATCTATCTCCAGGAACACCGCGCAGAGCTGGGCGGGCCGGTGCCCACCCGCGGCGTGCGCTGCGAACCGCTCAACATGCCCCCCGACTCGCTCTTCGAGGAGTTCGCCGGCGGCTCGGACGGGCGCGATATCTCGACCACCATGGCCTTCGTGCGCAGTGCTCACCAAGCTCCTGAAGGACAAACAGCTCGGCAAGCTTGTCGTGCCCATCATTCCGGACGAGGCGCGCACCTTCGGGATGGAATCGCTGTTCCGGCAGATCGGAATCTACTCGCACACCGGCCAGCTCTACGAACCGGTCGATGCCAACACTCTGATGTACTACCACGAGGCCAAGGACGGCCAGCTGCTCGAGGAAGGCATCACCGAGGCGGGCTCGATGAGTTCGTTCATCGCCGCCGGCTGCGCGCACGCCACCCACGGCATCAACACGATCCCCTTCTTCGTCTATTACTCGATGTTCGGGATGCAGCGCATCGGCGACCTCGTGTGGGCGGCAGGCGACATGCGCAGCCGCGGTTTCATGATCGGCGGCACCGCCGGGCGCACCACTCTGAACGGCGAAGGTCTGCAGCACCAGGACGGGAACTCCCACCTGCTCGCCTATCCGGTGCCCAACCTCAAGGCCTACGACCCGGCCTTCGCCTTCGAGCTCGCCGCCATCATCAAGGACGGCATCCGCCGAATGTACGTCGAGCAGGAGGACGTTTTCTACTACCTCACCGTCGAGAACGAGCCCTACGCCATGCCCGCGCAGCCCGAAGGCTCCGAGGAGGGTATCCTCCGCGGCATGTACCGATTCCGCCCTTCGGGAAGCGAAAGTGCGGAGCTCCGCGCCCACCTCTTCGGCTCGCGGCGCGATCCTCAACGAGGCCCTCCGCGCCCAGGAAATCCTCGGCGAGAATTACAACGTGGCCGCCGACGTGTGGAGCATCACGAGCTACAAGGAACTCTACATGGACGGCACCGACTGTGACCGATTCAACCGGCTCCATCGGGACGAGGAGCACAGAATTCCTTGGGTCCGGCAGTGCCTCGAATGGCACCGACGGCGTCTACGTCATGGCGACCGACTACGTCAAGGCACTCCCCCACTCCATCGGCAAGTGGTTCCCGCAACAACCGGTCGCCCTCGGCACCGACGGGTTCGGGCGTTCCGAGAGCCGTGCCGCCCTGCGCCGCTTCTTCGAGGTGGACGCCGAGCACATCGTCGTGGCAACGCTCGGAGCGCCCTCGCCGGCGAAGGGCGCATCGACCGCGAAATCGTGGCCGGACGCCATCGCCGAGTTCGGCATCGACCTGAAGCCCCGAACCCGGTGACGGTCTGAGGAGGTCGAGATGGCAATCACGATCAACCTGCCGGAGCTTGGAGAAGGGGTCGACAGCGTGGATGTCGTCGCGGTGCTCGTCTCCGTCGGAGACGAGATCGAGGAGAACCAGAGTCTGATCGAGGTCGAGACCGAAAAGGCCTCGGTCGAGGTGCCGTCCACCGCCGCCGGCACGATCACCGAACTCCACGTCAAGGAGGGCGACGTCCTCGGTGAAAAGGCCCCGATCGTGACCCTGGAGCCGCCGAGTGCCGAGAGCGACGCTGAACAGCGCTTCGGATGCCCGAGCCCGAGCCCGAGCCGGTGCCCGAGGAAACGAGGAGAGCGAAGAGGATGAAGGAGAAAAGGAGAGAGCCGGAACGGATGAGCGAACCGGCGGAGGCGACGAACCGGCCGAAAATTCCGAATTCCTCCACTCCGGACGACGCCGCGCGACCGAATCGGACAGCCGTCCCCGCCGCCCCGACCGTTCGCCGCTTCGCACGCGAAGTCGGCGTCGACATCTCCGCAGTCCAGGGTCGCGGTGCCGGTGGACGGATCTCGATCGACGACGTCAAAGCCCACGCCAACCGACTCCTCTCGCGAATCGGCGCCGGCGTCGGGGGCGGTGATTTCCGCCGAACTCCCCGACCTCGTCACGATTCGGACCCGTTCGCCGCGAGCCCATGTCCAAGGTCCGCGAGCTCACGGCCGAGAATCTGACCCGCGCATGGCTCACCGCACCCCAGGTCACGAACCACGAGATGCGCCGACATCACCGATATCGAGAAGTTCCGCAAGGCCTACGAAAGAACGCGTCGAGAAGGCCGGCGGCAAGCTCACCATGACGGCCATCCTGGTCAAGATCGTGGCGGCAGCCCTCAAACAGCATCCGACGCTCAATGCCGCAGTGGATATGGTCAACCACGAGATCGTCTATCGCGAGTCGATCAATATCGGCGTTGCCGTGGACACCGAGCGCGGCTTGTTGGTACCGGTAATTCGCGACGCGGACCGCATGAACTTGACGGAGCTTGGCGTCACCTTCGACGACCTCGCCGGCAGAGCTCGAAACAAGAAGCTCAAACCCGACGAGATGCAAGGCGGCACCTTTTCGATCTCCAACCTTGGAGGAATCGGCGGCACCGGGTTCTCACCCATCGTCAACTGGCCGGAGGTCGCAATCCTCGGCGTCTCGCGCGGCACGCATCGAGCCCCAGTGGCACGAAGGCTCCTTCCGCCCTCGACTCATGCTCCCGCTGTCCCTGTCCTACGACCACCGTCTGGTCGACGGCGCCGACGCAGCGCGATTTCTTCGCGCGGCTCAAAGGAGCTCGCTGGAACAGCCGTTGCTGTTGGCGCTTGAGGGGTGACATCACACGAAACGTTGGTTCATCCGGAATTGCGAGATAAGCATTCACAGTGAAAGCCGATGATCGCTGCGCCAAACAAGACACCGAAAATGGAGGGGATAAACCCCTCACCTACGGCGCTGGGAGAACAGACGATCCGCACTCTGAGCAGAGAAGGGTTTGTGAGTCCCGTACTCGATTCCTGCAAGCGGTAGGGGCGGGTGGAACCTGTCCGACTTCTGAACCGTCGCTGCAGATTCTTTCCCGATGTCGAATGTGCAGAAGTTCACGTTGGCATTGGCGCATCCGACACGTGAAACGGCGACGTTATTGTCATGGATTTGTCATTTGCGCAGATCTCGTGAGACCATCCCGCGATCTGGAGGGAAAATGAAGCTGAATCTCGAAAACATCGTGCACTCTCATCGCAATTCCACTGCTCCTCGTCGGGTGCGCTCAGCAACCCGCCGAGTCCCCGGAATCCGTGCCATCCGAACCTGCGGCGACCGCGTCTGCCGACATCCCGCGAATCGTCGAGCCGTCACCCGACGAACGCCATTTCGGCGAGCTCCGCATGCTCACCGACGGCGGCGAGAACGCCGAGGCCTACTTCTCCTTCTGCCGGCGACCAGCTGATCTTCCAGTCCACCACGTCCGCCCTACGACTGCGACCAGATCTTCACCATGGATATCGAGACGGCGGAGACCACGAAGCTCGCTTCGACCGGCACCGGGCGCACGACCTGCGCCTACTTCCTGCCCGGCGACCATTGGATCGTCTACGCCTCGACCCATCTCGCCAGCCCCGATTGCCCGCCGCCGCCCGACATGAGCCGCGGCTACGTGTGGCCGATCGATCCCGGCTACGACATCTTCCGCGCCACTGCCGACGGCACCGGTGTCGAGCAGCTCACCGACACGCCGGGCTACGACGCCGAGGCGACCGTTTCACCCACCGGCGACCGGATCGTCTTCACCTCGATGCGCGACGGCGACCTCGACATCTACGCGATGAACATCGACGGATCGAACGTGACCCGCCTGACCGACGGTATCGGCTACGACGGCGGTCCGTTCTTCTCCCCCGACGGTTCGAAGATCGTCTACCGCACCCGCCACCCCACCGACCCCAGGAGATCGCCGACTACCAGGCCCTCCTCGCCGAAGGGATGATCCGGCCCTCGAAGCTCGAGATCTGGGTCATGAACACCGACGGCTCCAACAAGCAGCAGATCACCGACCTCGGCGTCGCGGCCTTCGCGCCGTTCTTCCACCCGTCGGGCGAGAAGATCATCTTCTCCTCCAACTTCGGCGACCCATCGGGCCGCGAGTTCGACCTCTGGATGGTGGACCTCTCCGGCGAGAACATGGAGCGCATCACGTTCACCGAAGGCTTCGACGGCTTCCCCATGTGGTCCCCCGACGGCAAGACCTTCGTCTTCTGCTCCAACCGGAACAACTCGAAAGCCCGGAGAGACGAATGTATTCGTGACGGAGTGGAAGGACTGAGGAATTTTGGATTTTTGATTTTAGATTTTGAATTTCCCGCCCAGCCCCCCGGTCAATTGGCCGGGGGGTTTTATTTCGTATTGCGGATTTCGGATTTCCACCCACCCAACCAGGAGAAACCGCAGATAACGCAGATGGACGCAGAGGACGTGCGGGCTCGACGTCGTGCGGCCGAGGCGGCCGCACCAGAATTGCGTCCTCTTGTGGTACACGCGTCTCGCGTGCCACCTGGGCGGATCTGGTATCCGGTATCCGGCATCTCTCATCTGGGCGGGTGGGTGTGCTGCATTCCTCATTCCTGATTGATAGATTTGACAGACGCGCTCCCTGTCCTCGATGATGGATGTCGTGGAACGAGGGCGTCTCATTGTGCTGCCATTTGTTGCAGCGATGGCAGCATGGTCATTCGTCCATGCCGACGATCGTCCCTCTGTCGCCATAACGCACCTCGAACAACCGCCCGTGATCGACGGCGTAATCGATGAGGCCGAGTGGGCAGGTGTCGCCGTTCTCGACGAGTATTTCACCCAGATCGAACCCGAGTTCGGTGAGCCATCGCCATTTCGCACGGTGTTTCGTATCGCGCAGACGGGTTCAGCGCTGTACGTGGCCGTCGACGCCTACGACCCGGAGATCGACCGCCTCTCCGCCGCAGTGACCAAACGAGATGGACACCTCACCCACAATGACGATTCCATCACGGTGATGGTCGACACCTTCCACGACCAGCGCACCGCCCATGCATTCGGCGCGAATGTGTTGGCCACCCAATGGGACGCCAGCATCGCCAACAACGGCCGCACGGTGGACGAACTCTGGGACGCCGCCTGGAACTGCGCTGCCTCGAGGCACGACGATCGCTGGACGATTGAGTTCGAGATACCTTTCGAGATCCTCAGATTCCGCAAGGGCTCCGGCCAGACCTGGGGTCTCACCTTGATGCGCTCGGTGCCGAGGCGCCTCGAAAAAGCCCTCTGGGCGGGTGCCACCGAATCGGAATGGAGGGTCTCCAGCTTTGGAACTCTGGACGGCCTCGACCTCACGGTCCGCCCGCAGAAGACGTGGATGGCGATTCCCTATGGTCTCGCTGTGGTCGACGAGGACGGCAATTCTGACTTCGAGGTCGGTGGAGACTTTCGGTGGCGGCCCTCGAGTTCGCTTTCCGCGGACCTCACCGTCAACCCCGATTTCGCCCTCATCGAGGCGGACGTCGAAGAAATCAATCTCACCCGTTTCGAGCTCTACATCCCCGAAAAACGTCCATTTTTTCTCGAGGGCAACGAGATGTACAGCCAACGCATCCAACAGTTTTACAGCCGGCGCATCGGTGACATCCCGTGGGGCGGTAAAGCCATCGGCACGGTCGGCAAGACCAACTTCTCCGCCATCGCCACCTCCGCGGATGTGTTCCTCGACGACACGGGAGCTTCAGCCCGCGCCGACTACGGAATCGCGCGTTTGCAGCACAGTCTCCCCGGCGGATCCACCGTCGGCCTGCTCGCCGCAAACCGCCGTCTTGACGGAGAGAATCAGGGCTCTGCGGGTCTCGACACCACCGTCTTCTTCACCGAAAAGCTCGGGCTGACTGCCCAGTTCCTTTCAGTCTACGGGCCGACCGCAGACGGCGGTCTGGCCTGGTTCATCCGACCCGCCTTCGACAGTGCGACCACCCACTTTCACGTTCGCTACACCAATCTCGACGAGAACATCCTCGATGACTTCAATGCAGTCGGCTTCCTGCGGGATGACGACCGGAAAGAATTCGACACCAATTTCGCCCACAGCTTTTGGATTGAGAAAGGGGCCGTCGAAAGAATTCGGGCCAGCGTCAACTACAACCGATACGACAGCCAGGAAGACGTGCTCCGAAGCTGGGAGCTGGACTCCGAAGTCAAGTTCACCTTTCGAAACGGCTTTGTGGCGGAAGTCGACTATATCGAGGAATTCCAGGTCTTCGAGAAGGAGTACCGCAACGACCTGACGCAATTCGAAGTGGGCTGGGACTCGCGCGACGGCCGCTCCATCGCCGTATCCGCGGGCACGGGCGTGAACTACGACAGTGACCTCAGGCTCTACGAGGTTGAGGCCGAATGGGCCTTCGGCGACCGTCTCCGTCTCGGATACTCCCTGACGCGCCTCGAACTCGACCCTGACCCGGAGAACGAAACTACCTGGATCCACGTCCTCGACGGTGTCTACAACTTCAACCCGGACCTCTTCATCAAGCTCTTCGTCCAGACGAACTCGGCAACCGACAAGCTCAACATTCAGGCGGTGTGGGTGTGGCGATTCATCCCGCCATTCGGTTCGCTCCAGGTGGCCTACCAGCGCGGCACCTCCGAGATCGGGGAGGTCTCCGATCGGGCCACACACTCTTCACCAAGCTGTCGTGGGTGTTCTAGGGTTTCAGGTTAGAAGGTTAGGCTCATCCGGAATTCGGTGGTGTGAGGACGGAGCCTAAGATTTCCTGTCATCCCGAGCGAGGCCGTCCGACGGCCGAGTCGAGGGATCCCCCGAATCAGGAGACATGCAGCGATACCTGCACTCTCCTATAGGAGGGGATCCCTCGACTACGGCGTCCTCACGGCACAGCCGTTCGGTCACCTCCGCTCGGGATGACAGTCATTTCAGTTTCGCTCGTTTGGAATGCCAAAGGCGTATGGAACCGCCGTATTCGAGTGGTTCCTGGGCGATACCCCACGAAATTCCGGATGAGCCGAACCTTCGGACCCTTGAACAATTCTCTGCTAACTTGGTGCTGGGCGAAGAAATGGGCAAAGATTCAATCGAACTGAGAAGCCGCTACGGCATGCACACCGAGGAGTTCTCGTCGTTGATGAAGTACCGCATCATCGAGATCCTCCTCGTCGCCTCTCATTACGATGCCTTCATCCTCGAGGAAGACGGCCAGCTGACCGAGTTGGTCATCGAGGAGTACCGCAACCTCGACCTCAACCTGCGATTCGCTCCTCGTTTCACCCGCGCAGCCCGGCGACGGAGGCACTCAAGCCTCCTCGAGGAGCGCGACTTCGACATGGTGATCACAACCCCGCGGATGCCGGACATGGAGATCGGCAAGACTCGTCCACCTGATCAAGGAAAACCACCCCACGCTGGCGGTCGGCCTGATCGCCGCCCATGCGTGGGAGCTTCCGTGGCTCGAGGACCTCCGGGCGAGTGGGGAGCTCGACTGGACCTTCCTGTGGCAGGGAAACGTCCAGGCGTTGTTGGCAATGATCAAACAGGTCGAGGACCGCCGAAACGCGGAGCACGACATTCTCAAGGGGGGCGTACAAGCGATCATCCTGGTGGAGGATGAGGTCCGGTTCTACTCCGTCTACCTCCCCCACTTCTACACCGAAATCACCAGCCAAACCGGGCGCCTGATGTCGGAGGGGGTCAACCTCTCGCACCGGTTGTTGCGGATTCGAGCCCGGCCCAAAATCCTCTTGGCGCAGACCTACGAGGAAGCCTGGGAACTCTACGAACGATACGCCGGCCACGTCCTCGGCATCATCACCGACGTCAGTTTTCCCCGCGATGGAGCGCTCGATCCGCAGCCGGGATTTCCCTCGCCACGAACGTCCGAAAGCACGATGAGGATCTGCCGATCCTGGTGCAGTCGATGGAGGACGACCACCGGGAAGATGCAATAAAGGTCGGCGCGGAGTTCATGAGCAAAAAATCGCCGAATCTGCTCGAGGAACTGAAGGTACATCCTCGATCACTTCGGATTCGGCGACTTCATCTTCAAACACCCCGACGGCACGCCGATTTCCCGCGCCTCCGGCATGCGTTCGTTTTTGCAGTTGCTCGGTGAGGTTCCGGATGATTCGGTGGTTTTCCACGCCAGCAGAAACCACTTTTCGGCCTGGCTCAAGGCCCGCACCGAGTTCGAGCTCGCCTCCATGCTGCGGCCGCGCAAAGTCACTGAATTCGCTTCACCATCCGACCTCAGGAGCTACCTGATTGCCACCATCACCGGATATCTGAGAGAGATTCAGCAGCACGTCATCACCGACTTCAACGGGCAGCGTTTCAACGAATTCACGGCCTTTTCGAAGATCGGCTCGGGTTCTCTCGGCGGCAAGGGGCGCGGTCTCGCCTTCATGCACAAGATCCTCGCCCGAGACGTTCTCGACACCGAACAGGTCGAGATCTCCATACCGCAGACCGTGGTCTTGGCCTCGGACATCTTCGAGGAGTTCATCGAGGACAACAAGCTCCGCGGTTTTATCAGCCGCTCCGGCGAGATGCGCGACCAACAGATCCTCGACTACTTCCGGCGTGCGCGATTCGGCCACCCCTGCGCTCCGATCTCGGCGAGTTTCTCGAGCGCGTGTGCGACCCCATCGCGATCCGTTCATCGAGCATTCTCGAGGACTCGGTGTATCAGCCATTCGCGGGTGTTTACGCCACCATCATGCTGCCGAACAATCACCCGTCCCTCGACGTGCGACTGGCACAGCTCCTCGAAGCCATCAAGGTGGTCTACGCCTCGACATACTTCCAAATCGCACGCGACTATCTCGAAACCACGCCGTACCGAACCGAAGAGGAGCTGATGGCGGTTCTCGTGCAGCGCCTGGTCGGCAGCCGGCGGGGCGACCGTTTCTACCCGACATTCTCGGGAACCGCAGCGTCGTACAACTTCTACCCCTTTGGCGACATGCGGCCGGAGGACGGCGTCGCCCAGGTCGCCCTGGGCCTGGGCAAGTCGGTGGTCGAAGGTTTCGAAGCCCTGCGGTTCTGCCCGAGATATCCCCAGACCTTGCCGCAGTTCTCCGCGGTCAAGGACATTCTGCGCAATGCCCAGCGTCGGTTTTACTCGCTCGATCTTTCACGCGATGACGTGATTCCCGGCGTTCAAACCGATGCCAACCTCGTTCACGAAGACGTCACCGAAGCCGTCAGGGAAGGCGCGGCCACCCACATCGCGTCGACATACGACCGCGCGAACGACCGCATTGTGTCGGGACTTCAGGCCGGAGGTGCGCCGCTCATCTCCTTTGACTTTCTCCTTCGCGGGCGAATCATTCCGCTTCCCGAGATCCTCACCAAACTCCTCGACACCTGCCAAGAGGGCCTCGCCAGTCCCGCAGAGATGGAGTTCGCGGCCGATATCGATCCGCGCCTCGGCCAGCGGCAAACATTCAACGTGCTGCAGTTGCGGCCCATGGTCTTCGAGCAGATGGATGTCGAAGTCGAACTCGACGAAGCCATGCAGGCGCGCGCTGTCGTACGCTCGGAAGTGGCCCTCGGCCACGGCAGACGCGAGACCATTTCCGACCTGATTTTGGTCAATCCACGGCGGATGGACCGGGCGCTGACGGTCGATGCCGCGGCCTCGATCGAACAGATCAACCGCCGGCTTCGGAAGGAGGGCCGCCATTCGATCCTCATCGGACCCGGCCGCTGGGGATCGCGGGACCCGTGGCTCGGTATCCCGGTCAGCTGGTCGCAGATCTCATCGGTGCGAGCTCTGGTCGAAACCGATTTCGCCGATCTTCAGGTCGAACCATCGCTCGGCTCGCACTTCTTTCACAATCTCACCTGTTACGGCGTCGCGTTTTTCGCGGTGCACGCTCAGCAGGCAAACGGCAACATCAACTGGGAGTGGCTCGACTGCCAGGAGTCGATAAGCGAAGCGCTCGACGGCATGATCCGCCACGTTCGCCTCAGCGAGCCGGCCCAGGTCCTGGTCGACGGATCAACGAGCCGCGGGGTCATTCTCGACTCCTGATCGATGCAGAACGGGCAATCTCCGTGTCGACGGTCACCCTGCCCCATAACTCATTGTGAATACACGAACAAGAGGCTTGACACTGAATGTGTGTCGAGTATCCTCACCTGCGAAGCTGCTCCCGGCCAACGAGCAGCCGTCGAAATCTCAAGACCCAGGAGGTAGGACCCATGCGTCCAGTGGAGAAGCTTTTTGCTGAGCAGTTCATGCGGGGAGTCGTCGCCAAGAACCCCGGCGAATCGGAGTTCCATCAGGCGGTCGAAGAGGTCGTCGAATCGCTGGTGCCGGTGCTCGAGCGCCACACAAAATACCTCGATCACCGGGTTCTCGAACGGATCGTGGAGCCCGAGAGAGTCATCATGTTCAGGGTTCCGTGGATGGACGATCGCGGCGAAGTTCAGGTCAACCGCGGCTTCCGCGTCGAATTCAACTCCGCAATCGGCCCCTACAAGGGCGGTCTCCGCTTCCACTCCACCGTCAATCTCGGCATCCTCAAGTTCCTCGGCTTCGAGCAGGTTTTCAAAAACTCGCTGACCACTCTCCCCATGGGCGGCGGCAAGGGCGGCTCGGACTTCGACCCGAAGGGCAAGTCCGACAACGAGGTGATGCGTTTCTGCCAGAGCTTCATGACCGAGTTGTGTCGCCACATCGGTGCCGACACCGACGTGCCCGCCGGTGACATCGGCGTTGGCGGCCGCGAGATCGGTTTCATGTTCGGACAGTACAAACGCGTCAAGAACATTTTCGAAGGCGTGCTCACGGGCAAGGGCCTCAACTGGGGCGGTAGCCTGATCCGGCCCGAAGCCACCGGCTACGGATGTGTCTATTTTGCTCAGGACATGCTGAGCACACGCGACGACAGTTTCGAGGGCAAACGGGTAACGGTGTCGGGCTCCGGAAACGTCGCCCAATACGCTGCCGAAAAATGTCTCGAACTCGGCGCCAAGGTCGTGACCCTGTCTGACTCGTCCGGCTTCGTGGTCATCGACGAAGGTCTCAACGAGGACATGCTGAACGAACTCATGGACCTCAAGAATGTCCGCCGTGGTCGCATCCGCGAACTCGCCGACAAGTTCCCCGGCATCACCTACCAGGAGGGCACCGGCGTGTGGAACGTCAAGTGCGATGCCGCCCTTCCGTGTGCAACCCAAAACGAGCTCGACGCGAACGACGCCAAGACCCTTCTCGAGAACGGCTGCTTCGTGGTCTCCGAAGGCGCGAATATGCCTTCGACTCCGGAAGCTGTCGAGCTCTTCGTGGAGAAGAAGATCCTCTACGGTCCCGGCAAAGCCGCCAACGCCGGCGGTGTCGCGACCTCCGGTCTCGAAATGTCGCAGAACAGCCGCGGCTTTCGTGGACCCGCGAAGAGGTCGACAACCGGTTGCGTGACATCATGAGCCGCATCCACGAGGCGTGCGTAACCACCGCTGCCGAGTACGACCAGCCCGGCAACTACGTGGTTGGTGCGAACATCGCGGGCTTCATCAAAGTCGCCGACGCGATGATCGATCAGGGCCTCGTTTAGAACAGCGACCCTTCAAACGCTACGATTCGGCGGCCCCTCGGGGCCGCCTTTTTTGAATTTTGAGTTCTCAATTCTCAATTTTGAATTCCCACGCACCCACCCAACAGATTGACTAAGAGGGCGGCCGGGAATTGAGAATCGAGAATTCAGAATTGAGAATTAAGCCTGGTGTTGTGCGATCATCGTAACCAGGAGGCACCGAGAATGAATGACATCCCCTCCTTTAATCCGTTTTCAGCTGCGCAGGGGCAATTCGACCGCCTCGCCGATCTCATGGGGCTCGACCGGCCCACGCGCGACCTCTTGCGCACGCCAATGCACGAGCATCGGCTCACGTTGCCGGTGCGGCTTGACGACGGTTCGGTCGAGGTCTTTCACGGCTACCGCGTCCAGCACAACGACGCACGCGGACCGTCGTGGGGAGGGGTCCGTTTCCACCCGCAGGAGACCATCGATACAGTCCGCGCCCTGGCTATGTGGATCACCTGGAAGGCCGCCGTGATCGATATCCCCCTCGGAGGCAGCATGGGTGGCGTTGTGTGTGATCCGCACCGCCTCAGCACCTCGGAGATCGAGCGCATCTGCCGCGGCTGGATTCGGAGAGTCGCGCGGACCATCGGGCCGCGTCGAGACGTGCCGGCCCCGGACATGATGACGTCGGGGCAGCACATGACGTGGATGCTCGACGAGTACGAAGCGCTGAGGGGGGGCCGCTATCCCGGCGCTATCACCGGCAAGACCCTCGGGGCAGGGGGTTCACTCGGACGCCTCGAGGCGGCCGGCTACGGCCTCGTCTACTGCCTTCGCGAGACCCTCAAGGAGCTCGGCCTTGATCCATCAGCCACCACCGCCAGTGTCCAGGGCTTCGGCAACGTAGCCCAACACGCAATCGAGCTCTACACTCAGATCGGCGGCACTGTGACCTGCGTCTCGAGCTGGGACGCATCAGGCGGAACGCCCGTCAGCTATCGAAAGGCAGACGGCATCGATCTCGAAGAGCTTCGCAAGGCGACCGATCGTCTCGGCAACATCGAACCGCACAAGGCGCCGGGATCTTGGATTCGAGATCCTCGACGGCGGAGCGTGGCTTGCCCAGGACGTGCAGATCCTGATTCCCGCCGCGCTCGAGGATCAGATCACGCCTGAGAATGTCGGTTCGATTTCGGATCAGGTGAAAATCCTCGCAGAGGGCGCCAACGGGCCTACCGTGCCCGATGCGGAGACCGCTCTGATTGACCGCGGGATATACATCCTCCCCGATCTCCTGGCAAACGCCGGCGGTGTCACCTGCTCCTACTTCGAACAGGTGCAAAGCAACATGAACTATTACTGGCCTTTGTCTGAAGTTCTCTCCAAGATCGACCGCGTTCTCACCTCAGCCTTTATCGCGATCTCCGACCTCGCGAAGAGCAAGAATCTTTCCATGCGGGACGCGGCGCTCGTCATTGGGATTGACCGGGTCGCCAACCAGTGCCGGGAGCGTGGATGGCTCTGATGAATGAGGAATTAGGAATTAGGAATTAGGAATGCCGCGCACCCACCCACCATGCGAGATGGAAATTCGGAATTCGGAATTCGGAATTCGGAATTTCCCACACACCCAGAGAATCGGTCGAGGCTGCGGGAATCAAGAATTCAGAACTCAAAATTCAGAATGCGCGGAAAAGGATATGATCGGAAGTCGTCTCCCTTCCCCGCTTCGATCGAGAGTTTCTGGAGGGAGAGCATTCGCTGACCCGGATCGGTGACGGGGCGCTCGGTGGGAAGGCCGCCGGCCTGGTGCAAATCCGCGACGAGATCCTGTCACGTTTCGATCCCGAAGACTGCCCCTACGTCGACGTGCATGTCCCGACTGCGACGATCCTGACCACCGAAGTTTTCGAACGCTTCATGGCGCGCAACAAGCTCGAAGAAGTTGCCCACTCGGACCTCCCCGACGACCGCATAGCGCACGCATTCCAGCAAGCCGCGCTGCCCGCCGAGTTTGTTGGCGACCTCCGGGCGCTGATCTCTTGTGTCCACACACCGCTCGCGGTTCGCTCTTCAAGCCTTCTCGAAGACGCCCTCGACCATCCTTTCGCCGGTGTCTACGGCACCAAGATGATCCCGAACAACGAATTTTCCGAGGACGCCCGCTTTACCCGGCTCGACGAGGCGATCAAATTCGTTTACGCAACAACATTTTTTGCCGAGTCCAAGGCCTACCTTGCTTCCGTCGGGCAAGCCCTCGGCGAAGAGAAAATGGCGGTCATCATCCAGGAGGTGGTGGGCCAGCGCGCCGGCGACCGTTTCTACCCCTGTGTATCCGGGGTCGGGCGGACACACAATTACTACCCCACCGGTCACGCCCGAGCGGAAGATGGCGTTGTCACGCTGGCCCTCGGTCTCGGGAAGACCGTCGTCGACGGCGGACTCTGCTGGTCCTACTCACCCGCCTTCCCGAAGGCGCCGCCACCCTTCAACAATCTCGGCGAACTCCTCAAGAACACACAGACAGACTTCTGGGCTGTCCACATGGGCGATCCCCCGCCCTACGATCCGATCAAGGAGACCGAGCACCTCGTTCACCGGGGCCTCGCGGAAGCCGAATCCGACGGCGCGCTTCGCTATCTCGTGTCGACATACGACCCAGGCTCCGACCGCCTCAACCCTGGCCTCGCTGCGCGCGGCCCCCGCGCCCTCAACTTCGCCCCGCTCCTGGGTTCTCGATTGATGCCGTTCAACGACCTCATCAGGAGGCTTCTCGACCTCTCCGAAGAGGCCCTCGGGACACCGGTCGAGATCGAGTTCGCCATCAACCTCCACCGGACTGACGCGCTGCCGGCGCGGTTCGGCTTTCTCCAGGTGCGCCCCATGATGGTCGCAGGGAGAAAGGGTCGACGTGCCCGAAGAGGCTCTTTTCGCGGACAACGTGTTGCTCGCATCGGACAACGCTCTCGGCAACGGCCGCCGCGACGACCTCACCGACATCGTCTTTGTCGAGCCGGACGCCTTCGACCCATCGGCCACTCCGCTCATGGCCAAGGACCTCGAGGGCATAAATCACCATCTCGTCGCAGAAGGGCGCCAGTACCTGCTCATCGGTTTCGGGCGCTGGGGCACTTCCGACCCGCCGCTCGGAGTGCCGGTGGCGTGGGGGCAGATCAGCGGTGCGAGAGCGATCGTCGAGGCCACTCTCCCCGACGTCCAGCCCGACCTCAGCCAGGGTTCGCACTTCTTTCACAATTTGCTCAGCTTCCACGTTCTCTACCTGTCGGTCGAGCACCACGGTCCGTTCACGATCGATTGGGAGTGGTTGCGACGCCAACCAGTCGTCCGATCAACCGAGAGAATCACCCACGTGCGGCTTGCCAAACCGGTCGTCGTGAGCGTGGACGGAGGCACCGGCCGAGGAGTTGTCACCCACGATGACTGACCACGAGAACCGCCCCGTCGAAGATCTGCTCGTGTCCCTCCAGGAACGCGCCAAGGAGCTCAACTGCCTCTACGAGGTCGAGCAGATTCTGGCGCGACTCGATTTTCCGCTGGAGCAGGCATTCGAACGAGTCGTCGAGGTGATTCCTCCCGGCTGGCAGTACCCGGACATCTGCCGCGCCATGATCGAGATCGGGAACGAGGTTTTCACCAACCAGGATTTCCGCCCGACCCCGTGGGTGCTCTCGAGCGACATCGTAGTCCAGAACGAAGTAGTGGGAACGCTCAGCGTCTGGTACACCGCGGAGCGCCCCAAGGAGGACATCGGTCCCTTCCTCAAGGAGGAGGAGCGGCTGATCAATACGATCGCGGAGCGTCTCGGCCACAGCATCCTCTTCCACCGCATGTACGAGACCCGGCAGAAGTGGGAAATCGCCAGCCGCGAGCTTGAGGCCGAGAAGGGAGACCGCTGGCGTGCACCCATCGAGCTCCTGCGGCGCTCCGACCGCGAGCTCTACCTGCGAATCGCGCGCAAGATGGTCAACCACCTGTGCTGGGCCGGTATCGAGGGCGGACAGGAGCTTCTCCAGGAGATATACGGCTCGCCGGAAGAAAATGGACGCCACGATTCGAACTACCCGGCCAGGCCGCGCTCGGTCAACGAGGAAATACTCCTCTCCGGCAAGCCGTTCGAGATCGCTCGGACTTTTCTCGGGTCCGACGCCGTCATCTCCCTGACCCGGGACTGGGTCATGGAGGACAAAGCGAGCTTTTTTCCAGCCGTCCTCAACAACCCGCGCTCGACCCTCTCGGAGGTGTCAACTTCGCTGCGCCGGTTTCACCACCTCCTCGCCGACGGGGCCGAACTCTCGCAGGCGACCCTCGACAGCATCCACGTCGGCCTGATCCGGCGCTTTCTCACCGACCAGCTCGATTTCATCTCGGTCGCCAAGGAGTACATTCAACCCGAGGACTTCATCGACCTCATCGACCGGGTCATCCAATCGGATGCCAGCCACGGCAAGCTCGGGGGTAAGAGCGCAGGCCTGTTCCTCGCCCAGGCCATTCTCCGCCGCGAGGGACAGTCCGAGAGGCCCATCGGCGAGGTCAAGGTGCCGCGAAGCTGGTACGTGGCGTCCGAGGGCCAGATGAACTTCATCGAGTACAACGACCTCGACGAGGTCATGCAACAGAAGTACCGGGAGATCTCCCAGGTCCGGCAGGAGTTCCCCAACATCGTCCAGCTCTTCAAGAACTCGCGTTTTCCGCAAGAGATCGTCAAGGGCGTGTCGATGATTCTCGACGAAGTCGGCGATGCGCCGTTGATCGTCCGGTCTTCCAGCCTCCTCGAGGACCGCATGGGCTCGGCATTCTCGGGGAAGTACCGCAGCTTGTTCCTCGCCAATCAAGGCACCAAGCACGAGCGCATGAGCGCGATCCTCGACGCCATAACCGAGGTCTACGCCTCCGTCTTCGGACCAGATCCCATCGCCTACCGGCGGGAGCGCGGCCTGCTCGACTTTCACGAGGAGATGGCGATCCTTATCCAGGAGGTGGTCGGCACGAAGCTCGGCCGCTACTTCCTTCCCGCGGTTGCGGGCGTGGCGTTCTCCAACAACGAGTTTCGCTGGTCTCCGCGGATCAAACGCACTGACGGTCTCATCCGACTCGTGCCTGGGCTGGGCACCCGGGCCGTCGACCGGGTCGGAGACGACTACCCGATCCTGGCGGTCCCGGGCCAGCCAGGCCTCCGAGTGAACACCACCATCGACGAGGTCATCCGGTATTCGCCGCGGTCTGTCGACCTGATCAATCTCGAGACCAGCGCCTTCGAAACCCACGATATCGAAGAGCTCCTGCGCGAATACGGCGCCAAGTATCCCGCGTTCGACCTTGTCTTCTCGGTGCTCAAGGACGACGTGCTCCGCAAGCCGACGCCACTTCTGATCGACCCCGAGAAGGACGAACTCGTCGCCGACCTTGGCGGACTCATCAGCTCGACGCCGTTTGTCCAACACGTCGGCAACATCCTGAAGATCCTCGAGGAAGCCCTCGAAACGCCCGTGGACATCGAGTTCGCGCACGACGGGAAAGACTTCTACCTTCTCCAATGCCGTCCACAAAGCTTCGCCGCCGATGACGCACCAGCGCCCATACCCAAGGACACACCCGAAGACTCCTTGTTGTTCTCCGCCCATCGCTATGTCTCCAACGGACACGTTCCGGATATCACGCACGTCGTCTACGTCGATCCCGAGAGTTACGCCGGACTCCGGGAACGCGGTGATCTTCTCGCCGTGGGAGAGGCGGTGGGCCGGCTCAACAAGCTCCTGCCCAAACGCCAGTTCATTCTCATGGGACCGGGTCGCTGGGGCAGCAGAGGCGACATCAAGCTCGGGGTCAGCGTCACCTACTCCGAAATCAACAACACCGCCATGCTGGTCGAAATCGCCCGCCAGACCGGAGACTACCTGCCCGACCTCAGCTTCGGAACCCACTTCTTCCAAGATCTCGTGGAGTCGGAGATCAGGTATCTGCCCCTCTACCCCGACAACGGCAGTTTTCTCAACCTCGGCCTCATCCACGGGGCGCCCAATCTGCTGACCGCCATGCTCCCGGACTACGAACATCTCGCCGATACGTTGCGGGTGATCGATCTCCCGGGCTCCACCGGCGGCCGCGTGCTGCGGGTGTTGATGAACTCGGAGCTCGACGAAGCCGTCGGGATCCTCGCCGAGGCAACCGAACATACCGGAACGACTCCCGCACCGCGCACCGGCCAAGCTTTGAGGCATCCCGAGGTCTACTGGCGGTGGCGGATGCAGATGGCGGAGAAGATCGCCGCCGAGACGGATCCCGGAGCGCTTCGGTGTCGCCGCCATGTACATCATCGGCAGCACCAAAAACGCGAGCGCCGGACCTTCGAGCGACATCGATCTTCTGATCCATTTTCGGGGCAGCGATCAGCAGCGGAACGATCTGAAATGCTGGCTCGAGGCTTGGAGCCTGTGCCTCGGTGAGATCAACTATCTGCGCACCGGCTACGCCAACCGGGACCTTCTCGATGTCCATCTCATCTCGGACGAAGACATCGAAAAGAAATCCTCGTTCGCCGCCAAGATCGGCGCCGTCACCGACGCCGCCCTCGAATTGCGGGTCGGTGGCCTGGTCGAGTAGCATCCGAGCCATTCGGAAAACCACAGAGGCACAGAGGCGCACGCCTTTCCGATTTCCGATTTCGGATTTCCGCCCACCCGCGCCAGAAACCACGAAGACACAGAGGGCACAGAAGAAATCACAAAGCCCACCCGCCAACGCAAAGTCGCGAAGGCGCAAAGACGCAAAGCCACCCGCCCACCAAATTGCCCGCAGATCACGCAGATGTCCATCATAATCAGCAGAATGCGAGGCAGAACCGACGTGCCTCTGGCACGTCCGGCGAGAAGACCGTTCGGGACGGATGCTTGATCCGGATCGAACGCTACTTGCCGGCGGCATGCGATCCATGATCGCCTGCCGTTCTGCCGGACGGTCTTGGTTACCACGCTCCAACTCAGCGACCACTTCATTGCGTCTTTGCGGGGCGGCTGGATGGGCGGGCTTTGCGTTCTTTGCGGTTCAAAATTGGGTGGGTGGGCGGCCTTCGTGTCTTGGTGTCTTGGTGGTTGCGACGTGGGCGGGTGGGATGTATCTGCGTGATCTGCGTGATCTGCGGGCAAATCGGGTGGGTGGGTCCGGCTCGCTGTAAAGCTTCTCTGTGCACTCTGTGGTTTTCCGAGACCGGCGGTATGATGGCTCATCCCGATCAACGGAGGTTGCCGACGATGGACGGTAACGCGCTGAATCTCGTGGCCATGCTTCACCTGATGGTGCTTTCCCTCTGGGGAGGCGTGGTCGCCACCGAGGCGGTGGTCGAGGTCGCCCCCTTCCGGCAGAAGGACCTCCACACCGCCGCCATCCGCTTCCACTACTGGATCGACCTACTGGTCGAGCTGCCGTTGGTTCTGGCGGTCGTCGCGACCGGTGTCACCCTGCTGTTTCTGACCGATCCGCTGACCCCACTCCATTACGTCAAACTCGGATTCGGAGCTGCCGCGGTCGCCATCAATCTCTTCTGCATCCTGGTCGTCGTCAGACGTGGTCGAAGGCTGCAACTCGAAGCAGACGATGAATCTCTCTGGCGTTCCTCGCGGATCGTACTCGCCTGCTTCGCCACCGGACTCCTGTGCGCCGGCGGAGCGGCCTTCCTCGGGTTCCGATTCGCATTCGAGCGACTCGGTTAAAGAGCTCCGTACCGGTTCCTCAGGTACAGCGAACGCAAAACGTACCAACAAGCCCCAGCAGCCGCGAGCACCAAGAGTCCCGCAATCGATGAAACCATGCCCTCCGCGGTGCCGATCCACAGAGCGCGAGGGTTCACCAGGCCCCTGGCGGCAAGGACTGTCATCGCCTTGTGGTAGCCAACCGCCGAACCGATTACGCCGGTGATGACTGCAAATCCACCCCAGAAAAGCAGACCGTCGAGACAGTTCTGAATCGCCGCGGAATCGCTACCGCCGCGAACAAACAGATGCCACATTGTGCGAATAACGATCCCGAAAACAACAAGGACAATTAACAACAGGGGAAACATCAGAATGCCGCCCTGCAAGAAGACGTGGAGAACCGTATTGAGAAACATCACCTCACCTCCATGAAGGTCCGCGCGACATCGTCTTCGAGCTTTGCGACCCGTCCGGCAAGGACAAACCAGACCACTCCCGCGCCCAGCGCGGCCAACAAAGCAATCGCCAAGGTCGCTGTGCTTCCGAGAGCCGCCCGAGCGAAGAGAGGACCGGCATGTTCGGGGTCGGCCGCCATCCGCATCAGTGTCCTGTAAAGCTCGATTCCGGTACCGGCAAGACCCACCACCACGCTCGCCGCACCGAGAAAGAGTGGCGTGGCCAGGCCGTCCCGCAACCTGCGGGGATTCGGGTGGTCTGAGAGCCGGGTCATTTGAACGACAAAGAACGCTATCAGGGCGAGAACAATCCCGAGAATCGGCCAGATGAACCCGCTCAAATGCGCCAGAGGACGCACGCCGTGGTCGAGGGTGGAGGAGACAATGAAGAAGAGAACGATCAACGCCATCGCAATCCGCTCCCAGAACGGCTGCGCCCGCCGCGACGATACGATCGGTCCAACCCCGGGCATCAGAGTGGATCCGCACCAACTCGGTGAGGGCCTCGTCGGACATGTCGACCTTCTCCTCCGCCTTCGCCACAGCTTCCTCTTCGCTCAAGCCCTGCTCGACGTAGTGGTTGAAGAGATCTTCGAGATCCGCAGCGATCTCGACCAGGATCAGGCTCCGGGTTGCCTTGGGCAGTGCCAAGCGCTCACCAGTGCGGTGTAGAAAAACATTGAACCGACTCATGACGACCCCCCCGCAATGACATTGAAAAGTGATTCGACGTACGCCGTCCACGCATCCTGCAACTGGCCGAGCCGCTCCTTACCGGCAGCCGTCATTTCGTACTGACGGCGTTTTCGTTTTCCGGACGGTTCGGCCCAGGATCCTTCGATATAGCCACTGGCTTCGAGCTTGTGCAGGATCGGGTACAGCGTTCCGTGGTTGAACCGGAACGTGCCCCCGCTTCTCTCCTCGATCTCGAGGGCAAGCTGGTAGCCGTGGCGCGGACCGTCGGCGAGGATCGCCAGGATCATCGCCTCGTGGCTGGCCCGGGCCAGGTTTTGCGTTTCGAGCTCGAAATGTGTCATGTGACGTGCCCCATATCCCTTTCTCGAGTCTCGATATATTGACCCTTGATATATCGAGCTTCTATATAAGATGAAACATGGAAGGCGGATTGTCAAGTGCGACTCAGGAGCCATTCGAATACGGCGGTTCGATACCCCTTTGCTCTAACGAGCGAAATGAATGACTGTCTTCCCGAGCGGAGGTGACCGAACGGCTGTGCCGTGAGGACGCCGTAGTCGAGGGACCCCCTCCTATAGGAGAGTGTAGGCATCGCAGCCTATCTCCTGTTTCGGGGGATCCCTCGACTCGGCCGTCCCCGTCTTCGCTCGGAGCTTCGCCGTGACAAGGGACGGCCTCACTCGGGATGACAGAAAATCCCAGGCTCCGTCCTCACCTCATGTCTCCCGGATGAACCTGACGTATTGACGTTAAACCTTCACCCAGCGGGTTACTTCAGGAAGGCGTCCAACACCTCGGCACTCACCCAGTAGATGTCCTGCAACCGATTGCCCGGTCCGTTGACGAGATTCCCAGCCTCATCGAAGTCGAGGGGCGTATCGGGAAATTCTCTCGCAATCGGTCGCGAACTCGCAAAGAAGAGGTAGAGACCGTCGGCGGTGACAAACGGCCGCATGTCGCCGAACTCGGTGTTCACGTCATCCCCGAGGTTTTGCGCCTCGCCCCAAGTCCCGTCATCGTTGCGGAGACTGAAATAGAGGTCGTTGCTGCCCCGTCCGCCTTCCTCTCGCTGCGAATCGAAGAGGATATAGCTCTCGTCCGGTGCGATGTACGGGTGGAAGTCGCCTGCCTCGCTGTTGACCGATTCGCCGAGATTTTCGGGCTCGCCGTAGTGTTCTCCGTCGAACCGCGAGACGAAGATGTCGGAGCCGCCGGCATCTGACCCTCCGTTGAAGTAGAGGTTGCCGTTGGCAGCCACCGAAGGGTAGGTCCCGAGCGCTGAGTCCTCGTCGCCGAATTTGAGCTTTCGGGGTTCGCCCCAGCCCTCCCCCACCCGGTCCGCAACCCAGATCACGGGGTGGTGCCCGGACGGCTCTCCGTCAGCGCCCGTCCGGTTCGAACAGAAGTAGATGCTCTGCCCGTCTGGCGCAACAAACGGGTAGCTGTCGCTCCGGTCCTTGGAGAAGAACGAGACCTCACGGGGCGTCGTCCAGCCCGAGGCTTCGAGACGAGTCTCCATGATGATCCGTGGATTGAAGGCCGCCCCGGTGACGAAGTAATAGATCTCATCAGCCTCGGGTGAGGTGCAGAGACTCAGCTCCTGCGCGCCGGTTGAAACAAGGCCCGGTGCGAAGAGCGCTGGCTCGAGGCCGGGCGGCTCCTGTCCGAGATACGGACCAACCAACTCTGGGGACTCCTCGTCGAGGGCAGCCTCTGGCTGCGTCTCGCATTTGCACCCCGAACTCAGAGCGACCGCCACCATCACAACCCCGATTATCATGCGCTGTTTCATGATTCTCCCTCACTGTCTTAACTTCTCTCAGATCTACGTCGCGCATTGGGAGGAGTTTCCTTTTCGGGTCAGTATCCGAGATCTCCATTCCGGAGATTGGCCGCTGGGTTCAGAGGGTGTATGGTTTTCGGGGGCGCGATTTAATTATCTCTTTCTTTTGGGGGAACCACCACATGAAAAAGTCGATCTTGAGCTTTGTTTTCCTGTGCGTCACGACGCTGACACTCACCAGCCCGCTCTTCGCGCAGGACGACGGAGATGTACTGGAAAAGCTCGAAGCGATCGCCATCGTCGAGCAGAAGATCATGGTGCCGATGCGGGACGGCATCCGACTCGCCACCGACATCTATCGGCCGAAGGACGCCGAAGGACAGGTTCCAACGATCTTCGTCCGGACACCCTACAACTTCAATACCTACCGAGACGGCGAACCGCGAACCCGGAACGCCAAAGCCGCCATCAAGGCTGTCGAGCATGGCTACGCTTACATCGTCCAGAACGAGCGCGGGAGGTATTTCTCCGAGGGCGAATGGGACATCCTCGGCACCCCGAGAACCGACGGCTACGACGCCCTGACGTGGATCGCCCACCAGCGTGGTCCAACGGCAAGGTCGGCACCATCGGGTGCTCGTCATCCGCCGAGTGGCAGATGGGGCTGGCGGCCCTCGACCACCCTGCCCACGCGGCCATGGTGCCGCATGGCTTCGGAGCCGGCATCGGCCGGGTCGGCGGGTTCTACGAGCAGGGCAACTGGTACCGCGGCGGCGCCGACCAGATGCTCTTCTTCTCCTGGCTCTACGGAGTCCAGAACACCCAGCGTCCGACGTTCTCCGAGGACATGTCGCAGGAGGACATCGTGCGCCTTTCAAAGTACTTCGATCTCGCGCCCGAGATGCCGGAGGTCGACTGGGCAGAGGCATTCTGGCATCTGCCGGTCGAAGATCTGATGCGCAGCGTTGACGGGCCCGAGGGCATCTGCCGACCGGCGCGGTCCGACCGGCGGCCGCATGATCCAGCGGACTCCCAACGATCCCGCCTGGTACAAGGGCGGCCTCTATCACGACAACGAGCCCTTCGGAGTCCCCAGCTTGTGGTTGATGTCGTGGTACGACATCTCGATCGGCCCCAACCTGGCGCTGTTCAACCACGTGCGGGAGAACGCCGAGGATCCCGAGGTCGCGGACAACCAGTTCGCGGTGATCGCGCCGGTCGCCCACTGCGGCTTCCGTCGGTCGACCGAGGACACGATCGTCGGCGAGCGCAACATGGGCGACGCCCGTTTCGACTACGACGGCCCGATCTACGGCTGGTTCGACTACTGGCTCAAGGGTGAGAACAACGGGGTCCTCGAGAACACGCCCAAGGTGCAGTACTACATGATGGGCAAGAACGAGTGGCAGTCGTCGCCCACCTGGCCGCCCGAAGGCGCCGAGATGGTGACCTACTACCTCGACAGCGCGGCGGCGCCAACAGCCTCTTCGGCGACGGCCGTTCTGATCCCCGCCGCGCCGACCTCGAAAAGGGAGCCGACAGCTTCACCTACGACCCGTTCAACCCGGTGCCGTCCTACGGCGGCAACGTCTGCTGCATCGGGGAACGCCGTCTCGGCGGGATCGTATCGACCAGCGGCGCATGGAGGCTCGCCACGACATCCTGGTCTACACGACCGAGCCGCTCGAGGAAGGCGTCGAGGTCAGCGGCATCGATCGAGGTCACGCTCTACGTCTCCTCGGACGCCAAGGACACCGATTTCACCGTCAAGCTGATCGACGTCTACCCGGACGGTCGGGCCTACAACCTCGACGAGACCATCCACCGCGCCCGCTATCGCGAGGGATACGACAAACAGGTGTTCATGGAGCGACGGAGAGGTCTACGAGCTCGCCATCAGCCCGATGTCGACCAGCAACTACTTCGACAAGGGCCACCGCATCCGGATCGAGGTATCGAGCAGCAACTTCCCGCGCTTCACCCGCAACCTCAACACCGGCGGCAACAACTACGACGAGACCGAGGGCGTCGTCGCGAACAACACCGTGTGGCATCAGACGAAGTACCCGTCGCAGATCAGGCTGCCGGTGGTCACGGCGGAGTAAACGCCGCCGCAGTGTAAACTTCGTATTGGAAGAGACATCGGAGGACAGCGCGACGAGGCGAGGTTGAATGAAGTACGGTGAAGCTCCACAGACCGGCAAATATGTCGACGTCGACTTCTACCAGGCAAACCGGGGAGTTCTGTTCAATGTCGTCTGGACTGCAGCGACCTGGATCAGCGTGGTGTTGCTCAGCCCGCTCATTCTGGCATCAAGGATGTCGAATGTCATCTTCAAGGCCTGCTCCGAGTTCCTCAGCCTGATTCCGTCGATCTTCGGTTTCGTCATCCGATACGCCTTCTATCGCTTCGCACTCCCGAAATGCGGTGACAACGTGATCATCGACTTCGGCACGGTCTTCTATCAACGCGACATCGCCATCGGCTCGAACGTGACGTTCGGAATCGGCGCCACAATCCAGCACTGCGAGTTTGGCGATCACGTGATGATCGGAGACGGCTGCCGGTTGATCTGCGGCACGCGCAAACACGCCTACGATCGAACGGACATCCCGATCTCGCAGCAGGGCGGCCAGATCAAGAAGATCCGGATCGGGTCGGACACCTGGATCGACGCGGGCAGCATCGTCATGGACGATGTCGGCGAATGCTCAGTCATCAGGGCGGGTTCCGTCGTGAGAGAGCCGATTCCTCCCGGCTCGATCTGTGAGGGCAACCCCGCGGTCATCATCGGCACTCGCTTCGAGCCCGGCTCCCACGGGGCAGCCCCGGTGAAATGATCTCGCGCAGATGACGAGGTAGGAGCAGTGTCGGGAGACTCGCCCCAGAGCGTTGATCGCGGAGGCCACGGCATTGGCGTGCTGCCCGCGTATGTCGCACCAACACTGGTTATCAGCGCTATCACTCTGGTATGCGCCCTCTGGATCGGACAGCGTTTTGGCGACACCGCTTCCTTCCCACCGGCCTTTTACTACCTGTTCGCGAAGCAGGAGCTCAGCGGGTCAGTCCTGGCAATCGTCATTGTCAGCGCGGCGTGGGTCTTGGCGAGACGCGTCGATCAGGATTCCATAGAAAGACGCATCAAAGCGATCGCGGACCGCCCCCTGGTCTTCACGTCTATCATGGTCGCGGTCCTGGCCCTGGCTTCGCTCTTCGTCCACCACGCCCACCCGCTGACGATGGACGAGTACTCGGTGGTCTTCCAGTCCCAAGTATTTGCCGCAGGCAAGCTCCACGGCCAGCTACCCCCCTCCCTCCTGCCACACCTGGTGCCATCATTCTGGCAGGGGGAGTTCTTCATCGTTTCACCGGAGAGCGGCAGGATCGTCCAGGCTTACTGGCCCACGTTCGCCCTGCTCCTCGCCCCTTTTTCGCTGCTCGGCGTGCCCTGGCTCCTCAACCCGCTGCTCGCCGGTGCGTCGTTGCTCTTGGTTCGATCGGTAGCGCGGAAGCTCTTCGACGATCCCGCCGCACCAGGTTGGGCGATGCTCTTGGCGGCCGCCTCGCCGGCGTTCACCGCCAACGCCATCACCTACTACACGATGAACGCCCATCTCTTCTTCAACCTGCTGTACGTGGCGCTATTGCTCGAGATCACTCAGAAACGCCTCTTCTTGGCCGGTGTCGTCGGTTCCCTCGCACTGACGATCCAGCACCCGGTGCCGCACATGCTCTTTTCGGTGCCGTGGTTTGTCTACGTGTCCGCCCGAAGGGGAGGTCTCCGCAACCTCGCGATTCTCTGCGCCGGGTATCTTCCGCTGTGCCTGATTCTCGGCGTGGGGTGGCTGTTCGTTCGCATGGCCGTTGCCGACCCGGCGATGGCGGCAGGCTCGTCCGGGCCGGTGGAATCTCTGGTCCGCCGCGGCCTCGAGCTTGGCGGCAGCAAGATCACCCTCCCGTTCGCGAAGCTCGTCTACGCAAGGCTGATGGGTATCCTGAAGGTCTTCTCCTGGGCCGTTCCGGGCCTGCCCATCCTCGCCATTCTCGGAGTCGGCGCATACCGCCGGCAGCCGGCTCTCCGCGCTCTCGCCTGGTCGGCCGGGTGTGTCCTGGTCGGATTCTTTTTCGTGCCCTACACCCAGGGCCACGGGTGGGGGTTCCGGTTCTTCCACGCAGCCTGGATCGCCCTCCCACTCCTGGCCGCAGGGTTTCTCACCTCCAGGACCATCGACCGCGCCCGGTGGACGAGAGTCGTAGGTCTGGCAGCGGCCTTGAGCCTGGTGATCGGAACAGCGGTCCGGTTCTCGGAGATCGAAGGACTGGTTTCCTCGCACCTGGCGCTGATGCCTCATTGCGAGGCCGAAGGACGGCGCGTGACATTCCTGAACCTGGACGACGGCTACTACATCGAGGACCTGATCCAGAACGACCCGTTCCTGAGAGGCCCTGACATCAGAATGCTGAGCCGCGGCCCCCACGCGGATGCAGCGCTGGTGCGCGCGGAGTTCCCCGAAGCACGGATGATATGCAGCAGGGGCCAATCGACGGTGTGGTCGATCGGCCCCGGATTGCACGATGAACGGTGAACTCGAGAGTTCTGAGATTCACTCCGCGACGGTGGCGCACCCGGCCCGGGCATAGCCCTTGAATTCGTGACCCACGCTGTCCGTGTTGCCCCAGGCGAACTGCCACGAATCCACGCCCAATCGCTGGTTGACCTTGAGCAGGAACTTGTCGTAGCCCTCGTATTGAGGAAGTGTGGTTTTCGGCCACAGGACGAATCCCCCGGAGATTGCCTCCATTCCATCAGGACACGTGACGGTGACGAACATCGTGTCGTTCACTTGGACAACCCTGCCGAATTCCTTGGTCACGTATTTGAAATCGAAGCCGGCAGTACCAGGCGGCCCTTGCTCCCCTTGAAGCCCGGGCGGGCCTTGAAGACCCTGGGGACCCTGCTGTCCCTGCGGACCATCAGGTCCCGCGGGGCCAGGAAGCCCCTGTTCTCCTGGAGGCCCTTCGGGTCCCGGCGGTCCCATCGGGCCTTCAGGGCCTTCCGTTCCTTCGGAACCAGGCGGAGTGATCGTCAGATTGAAGACGGACCTCACCCACGTCGCGCGGCTCTTCGTGACCGTGAGGCGGTAACTGCCTTCCGAACAAAACGGTGGGTTCACCTCGGAATCGTGCGGACTGTTGACATCCCACAGGGGACACTCGACCACGATCTCTTGAGGAATCACCGTCGTGTCAACGCTGACGACCTTCAGGCGACCAAACTCGCCAAGCGCGACCACGATGTCGCCGCGGCCGCGATCGAAGTTGCGGCCCACGATCGTGAGCGTATCGGGCGGGCCGAAGTTGACGTAGACCTCGGTGACCTTCAGATTTCCACCGGTACCCTCCGTGACCGGAACGTTCACTTCTGCGCTCGGGCTCTCCACAGTCACCCAGAGAATTGCCACAACACACATCATCACGACAGTCACTTTTCTCATCAGGTCACCCCCTATTTCGCCTGTTGTGTCTTGAATACGAGCATTTGGACGTTGGAATTCCGAAAAGACGGCACATCTCTGTCACCATCGGCCGGCTCCGACCTCAGGATTCGCGAAACTGCCTTCATGGTGAACGGATGGCTCCTCTCACCGAATGGAAACGCCCTCATTCAATACGGTAGTCCCGGAATCCACGCGCAGCAATGCCCCAAACGGACGGTTTTTCTCGTCAAATTGGATGGTTCTGCGATTCAACTGACGGTATGCACCCATCCGATTCAGTCCCGAATGATCAGCCGCGCTTTCAGTTCTCCGGTGGTGATCTCGCCGGCATTGTGGACGGCCTCGACCTGCTCGATATCGGACACCTTGAACCCTGAGTCTCGCAGTTCTCGAGGCGACGGCAACTGCATGAAACGGGTCTCGGGCTCCTGCTCGCAGTGGCTCGCGAATGCCATATCGCTGCCGCTGATGTGATTCTGGATCCAACCCTGGATGAGATTCTGAAGCGGCTTCACGGTTGTGGCGACGTCCTTGCCGTTCGCGTTGATGGACTTGCTCAGCACCGAAAGCTGCCTCCGCATCATGGCGTGCTCCCTCCGGTGCTGCGTTAGCCCGTCGTAGCCGGACGCGACCATGGCGTACTCCTCCGAATCGAAGTGATACCGGGCATAGGCAATCAGAAACTGCGTCGCACGTATCACCGCGCGACGGTTCGCGCCGCCCGTTCCGATCGAGTTCACCGTTCGCGCCCAACGGATCAGGGCACGGTGCTGGTCGTCGATCCCTGGAATGCCCGTAAGCATCTGATTCGGAAGCACCACTGTCATGAAACCTCACCCCCAACGACATTTGCCCATATGGGCATATATATTAATTTAACATGTCTATTCTACATGTTGGCGAGATCTTACCTTACCTACCATCCGGAGCTACCTCGTGGGTGCCGCCAGGCAAGAAACCACGACCATTCGAGTGCCCGGTCGGACGCCGCGCTGGCCGCATGAGGTGAAGCTGGGTTCATCGGCGTGCACTTGAAAAAACAGGCCCCGGCGGAACTCCGCCGGGGCCTGTGAGTTCGGGATCTGTGGCGATCAGTCGCGATCGAAACGATCGAGGTTCATGACCTTGTCCCAGGCCGCCACGAAGTCGTACACGAACTTTTCGCAGGAGTCGTCGCAGGCGTAGACCTCGGCGAGGGCGCGCAGCTGGGAGTTGGAGCCGAAGACCAGATCGACGCGGGTACCGGTCCACCTCCGCTTGCCGCTGGCGCGGTCGCGACCCTCATACACGCCCTTGGTTCTGCCCTCTGTCCAACCAGTTCCCATGTCGAGCAGGTTGACGAAGAAGTCGTTCGACAGGGTCCCGGGGCGGTCGGTGAAGACACCGTACCTGGACCCACCGTGGTTGGCGCCGAGGACGCGAAGACCGCCGACAAGCACCGTCATCTCCGGAGCAGTCAGCGCCAGCAACTGTGCCCGATCCACCAGCAGGTGCTCCGCGGGACGGCTGAAGCCCTTGGCGAGGTAGTTGCGGAAGCCGTCCGCCTTGAGCTCGAGCGGGGCGAATGAGGCAGCGTCGGTCTGCTTCTGCGACGCGTCGGTGCGGCCGGAGGCGAAGGGAACCTCGACCTTGACGCCGGCGTCCTTCGCAGCCTTCTCGACGGCCGCGCATCCGCCGAGGACGATCAGGTCGGCGAGCGACACCTTCTTCCCGCCCGACTGCTCCTTGTTGAAGCCCCGCCGGATCCTGTCGAGACCCCTGAGCACCCTCGCCACCCTGGCCGGCTCGTTCACCTTCCAGTCCTTCTGAGGGGCGAGGCGGATGCGAGCACCGTTGGCGCCGCCGCGCTTGTCGGAGTTGCGAAAGCTCGAGGCCGCGGCCCAGGCGGTGAAAACGAGATCGGACACGGACAGCCCCGACTCGAGAATCTGCTTCTTGAGGGCGGCAATATCCTTTTTGGCGATCAGCTTGTGATTGACCTTCGGGACGGGATCCTGCCAGATCAGCTCCTTTCTCGGGACCTCGGGTCCGAGGTAGCGCGAGATCGGCCCCATGTCGCGGTGGGTCAGCTTGTACCACGCACGGGCGAAGGCATCCGCGAACTCTTTGGGGTTCTTGTGGAAGCGCCGCGATATCTTCCGGTACTTCGGGTCCATCCGCATCGCCATGTCGGCGGTCGTCATCATGGGCCGATATTTCTTCGACGGGTCGTGCGCGCCCGGCACCATGTCCTTCTCGTCCACGTCCTTCGCGTGCCACTGCCAGTGGCCGCCGGGGCCCTTCACGCACTCCCACTCGTAGCCGAAGAGCACGTCGAAGTAGCCCATGTCCCACGTCGTCGGATCCGGCGTCCACGCGCCCTCGAAGCCGCTCGTGATCGCGTCATCCCCCATGCCGGTTCCGAAGCTGTTCTTCCAGCCGAAACCCTGATCCTCGATGGGTGCGCCCTCGGGCTCGCGATCCAGGTACTTTCCGTCGGGAGCCGCCCCGTGGCACTTCCCGAAGGTGTGGCCGCCGGCGGTCAGTGCGACGGTCTCCTCGTCGTTCATGGCCATGCGCGCGAAGGTCTCGCGGATGTCCCGACCTGAGTTTGACCGGGTCCGGCTCGGCGTTGGGCCCTTCCGGGTTGACGTAGATGAGGCCCATCTGCACCGCGCCGTAGGGGTTCTCGAGCACCCGGTCGCCGCTGTAGCGTTTATCTCCGAGCCACTCGGTCTCGGTCCCCCAGTCGATGTCCTGCTCCGGCTCCCAGATGTCCTCGCGCCCGCCGGCGAAGCCGAAGGTCTTGAAGCCCATCGACTCCAGGGCGCAGTTGCCGGCGAGGATCATCAGGTCGGCCCAGGAGATCTTCTTGCCGTACTTCTGCTTGATCGGCCACAGCAGGCGCCGGGCCTTGTCGAGATTGGCGTTATCGGGCCAGCTGTTGAGCGGCGCGAAGCGCTGGGTGCCGGAGGTAGCGCCCCCGCGGCCATCCTGGATCCGGTAGGTGCCGGCGCTGTGCCACGCCATGCGGATGAACAGTCCCCCGTAGTGACCGTAGTCCGCGGGCCACCACGGCTGAGAGTCGGTCATCAGCGCGTAGAGGTCCTTCTTCACGGCCTCCAGATCGAGAGTCTTGAACGCCTCGGCGTAGTCGAAGTCCTCGCCCATCGGATCGCCCGCGGGCGGGTTCTGGTGGAGGACCGCCAGGTTGAGCTGGTCCGGCCACCAATCGCGGTTGGTCATCGGCCTCTTCCCGTGTCCGCCCGTGACCGGGCACTTGCTGTTCTGCTTCGGTCAGCCTATTGCGTTTCTTCCTTGTGGTCTTCTCGGTCTGATCTTGTTCGGCGAGTGATCTCGGTCACTCGCTGCACTCGGGGCACCGGCCCCAGTAGATCACCTCGGCCTCATCGATCTCGTAGCCCGAGTCGTCGGCGGGGGTCAGGCACGGCGCGGCGCCGACCGCGCAGTCGACGTCGACCGTCCGTCCGCAGAGGCGGCAGATCAGGTGATGATGGTTGTCTCCGGCCCGGTCCTCATAGCGCGCCGGCGAACCGGCGGGCTGGATTCGCCGGATGAGACCCGTGTCGGCCAGGACACCGAGGGCGTCGTACACCGCCTGGCGGGAGACGACGCCGATCTCGGCCCGCACGGCCTTGGTAATGTCGTCCGCCGTGCCGTGCGGTCGACGCGAAACCGCCGCCAGAACGGCCAGGCGCTGGGCCGTGATCTGGACGCCGTGTTGGCGGAGAACGTCTGTGAAGTCCTCGGTCATGGCGATAGAATAAGTCCAAATCTGGACACTGTCAAGAATCGATGAAGCTCGGAAATAGTGGCACGCACCTCTCCGCAGTGGCCTTCACGCATCGAACTCGGGTTCGGTCGAGCGACCGTCGGGGGAGTCGAAAATTACGATGTTCTCGGTCACGCGGCCGATGCCGATCAAATCGCCGCCGCGTCACCAGTTCGCCGGGCTGCCTGGCCAGGCAAACCAGCACGTCCATCACCCGCTTCTCGATCCGGGTGCTCCGACCGTCCCTGGTGACCAGGTTGAGCGACGGCTCGACTTGCCACTCGCCAAGGTGGAACGAACAATCACCGGGCCTCTCACTTCGACTGTTGCTCCTCATGATGTAAAAAATGTAGGTCGTCGAAGCATTCCGCGCCAGCCATCGGTGCCAGGCCCACAGCTGTTTTGCGAATCAATGGCGACCGTATGAGCCATGGTCCAGATCTCTGACATGGCGACACAACACTCGCACCGGGTTATTGAAGGAGTTTGATAGCTCCCGCGGAAGAAGCGTCCGTCAACCACGCCCCCGAAAATGTCACATTGTGATCCGCGGTACCGGTCGGTCAAGGTTCACGGATGGGTTCTCGACCACCTCGTTGTGTTGCCCAATTCGAAATCGTCGGCGAAGACAACGGTTGCGACGTAGGTTGTCAGCTGATCACAGCCGCGTCCGCCAAAGTCATCCTCAACGCACACCTCCACCACGAAACTTCCAGCCTCGTTATAGGTGTGACTCCCGGTGACCGCGCCAGTCTCGATGGTGCCTCCATCGACCTCTCCATCGCCCCAGTCGATCGTGGCGCTGTGGACATCCCCCTCGTCCTCATCGCTAAAAGCAGCGCTGAGGTCAACGGGAAGCCCGGTGCCGACAAAACGGTCCGGACCCGCATCCACAAGCGGCAGCGAGTTGACCCGCCATGAAAAACGATGGGTTGGGGCTACCATCAATGTAGTGTGAGAACCTCCAGCGACCGGCACGATCTGGTCGCCGCTTTCAACGTCAATCAGAATCGACCGTTCGAGAATCTCTGCATCCACGCCGGCCGCAGCCCAATTCAGAGTGATCTCGCGAGCAGCGTCAGACCGAACCTCGAAGCCCCACACACCACCAGCCGCAAGGCGGCTCTGGCGGATGTCTGCTGTGTAGGACCACCCATCGCCGCTCCATTCGGCGTTGGGGAATACCACGGTGAGAAACGGCGAAGCAAAGGGCTGCAATTCTGGGAGATCGTACTCGTCCTGCCCGTCCGAGGCCCCCGATATGCGGCCGAGGTAATTTTCGGGGTCCTCGAGCGCGCCAGATGCGACCACCATCCGAACCCACCATCCGTCGGGCGCGGTCTTGGTGTACTGGCTCTCCGCGGCTGCGGTCGCTGGAATCTGAAGCGTGGCCGCGTTGTCGATGACCCGAACCAGGAAGCCGTCGAAGAGGTCAAGCGTGGGCGTTCCGATACCCGGATGATAGGTCTGGAAGGCCGATCCGTTGTATTTGTACATATATCGGCCATTAATCAGAGTTCCGGCCTGGGCCTGCGACATGGCGTAAACGTTGCCCCCTCCGTCCTTCACCTTGACATCGGCCCAGTTCACCGAGGACGGAAATGGGTGGCCAACCAAGTTCCACCGGCCGGGCGTCGAACTTGCGACCAGATTGACGTCGAAGTCCTCGGAGGTGTCCGTATGACCTCCGGCTGAATCAAGAAGGCGGTCGCCTACAAGCGTTTCGATCCAGTATCCGGCACCCTGTTCAAGAGTATCGGTTTCCAGCAACTCGTTGTATGAGTCAGTGCTCTCATCGCGTTCCAAGACGGCCCAGTCGACGCCGTAGGTCCCGAGATTGTCATCCCCGAAGAGGTCGGCCACCGAGTTGCTCGATCCTGGATCACAGGGCAGAGAGATCATCGCTCCAGATCCCCCCAGTGAGATTGGTCGAATGGCCGCAGAAGGTGACCTTGGCGACAAACACATCGTATCCGGTGGTCTCATATGGACCATCGTGGGTCGTCTCCGGGCCGCCCAGAACCGGAAAACCATCCTGCGGCGTCGACCCTGTGTACCCCACGACATATGCATTGCCGTTGGCATCAACGGCGACGCCTCTGGAGTGATCCGCTTCAGTTCCGCCGATATACCCAGCGTAGTCAAAGGCCCTTCCGTCAGCCCTCACCCTCGCAACAAACGCATCCTGGTTGCCGCTGTAGGTCGAATCCGGACCTTCGAGAACCGGAAAGGTGGATTCGTCGGACCAGGTTGGACCACTGACATAGGCGTTGCCATCATCATCCAAACCGATCCCCAAGACCGCTTCGGCCCACAAACCTGCCCCGCCAATGAAACCCGAGTAGACGAGGGAGCCTCCGTCGGGCGCCACTTTGGCAACAAAACCGTCGGGCTTTCCGGGGGGACCGGCGTGCTCGTCGTCAGGTCCCACGACCAGAGGAAAGGGAACCGAGGACGACTCGGTCGAATCGGTTTCCCCGCCAACATAAGCAGCGCCCGAATCGTCGAGCGCGATGCCGTAGGCACGATCGACCCCCGAGCCGCAGAGGAGGCCGCTGTATACCAGAGAGGCCCCATCAGCAGCCAGTTTGGTTACAAATCCCTCTTCCGCACCACAGTGAGTCTCACCGAAACTGCCGGACGTGACCGGGAACTTCTCGGTCAGGAAAGTGTTGGAAAGTGTAATTCCAGCAATGAACGCTTGCCCGGAGGAATTCACCGCGATGCCCCATCCTACGTCATACCTATCGCTGCCGAGATATGTACAGAAGATCAGGGGATCTCCGTCGGTATCGACCTTGGCCACGAAGGCATCCGTCAATCCAACATAGGTCGTCCTGTAGCTTCCTGCCGTGACCGGGAATGATGACTCGGGCGAATTGGTCCAACCGGTGAGGTATGCATATCCGGAGCCGTCGACAGCTATTGCGTATCCCCGATCCGACTGGGCGCCTCCGATGTATCGGCAATATTCGAGCGACTGTCCGTCGGGTGACACCTTTGCGACAAACGCATCGTCGACACCGCCAAAATCGCGGTCCGACGGTGATCGGAAATGTCGTTTGATCCGATTCGGTATAGCCAGTAACGTAAGCGCTGCCCGCCGAATCCACCGCGATGCCCCAGGGCAGTTCAAATCCATCGCCGCCGATGAACCCGGCCCACACCAGCCCACTGCCATCGGATGCGATTTTTGCGACAAAAACGTCGTTGCCTCCGTTGTAGGTCAAATCCGGGCCGGTGTTTACCGGGAATGTCGTCTGGTCTGAGAGTGTCATGCCAGTAACATAAGCACTTCCCGAACTGTCTATGTCGATCGCGTAGGCGCTGTCGGATTCTGATCCGCCGATATACCCGCAATAGACGAGAGTTGCCGGATCGACGACGAGCGGTAGGGTGGGATCAAAATTCGCGATCGTGAAGCCGTACTCTGTGTAGCCCGTCTCCGGATCAACGTCCAGATCGTAGGCGGCGGGAACCTCCACCTCCAAACCGTCGATCAGCTGGTACACGTACGGGGCCGCGTCCACGATGCTTCCGGACGGCGTGTCGATCTCCAAAGACCCGTCGTTCTTGATTTCGGCCATGGTGGCGCCTCGGATTCGAATCCGAATCCGCGACGGGTCTGCACCAGGTCTCACCAAGAAGCTGTGCTTGAGTGTATGGACCTTGCCGGAATACTCCAGATCGATCCCGGGCCAAAGATCTCTGTAGGAGATGTTGGTGTACGTCTTTATTCCGGCCTTCCACTCTGCCCTGTTCCCTTTGAAATAGCTGATCGTGGCCGGGGTCGGGTCCTCGGCTCCCGGTGCGACGGCCTCCGCTCCGACAAAATCCTGTTTCATCACCCAGCCACCCGGGGACGTTGCCAGAGGATCCCGCAAGCTGTATGTCAATCCCTCGTTAGTGAAGTAGATCGAGGTTGTCCGGCCGTGCACGTAGTACGCGACCCTCTCATCGATCTGGCCAGCGTTTTCGATGAAGTGCAGAGGGAAATCGTTTGACAGAAGTGCGACTGCGGGACGCGACGGGTCTGACGCCGCTGGCTCTGTCTTACTCACATCTGCTATGAAGAGGTTTTCAAGGGTACCTTCTGCCATAGGCCCATGGGCAAATGCAAAGCCACCAAAGAAGCCACCCGTCACCGCACCCACGATCGCCAGAACAACCGCGATCCGCCCGAACCCGTGTATGGCCCGCGCTCGCGACCGGAGACCGTGGAGCTGACGCGACCTGCAGGAGAGGAGCGGCGCCGGGCGTGCCATTACGTCTCCGTGCCTTCTATTGGGACGGCCCGACGTCAGATTGGAGAAAACAGCCTTCATGGTGAACGGATAGCTCCTCTCACCTCTTGGAAGCGCCCTCATTTACTACGTTAGGGTCACAAAGTATCTCAGGCAATGCCTCAAACGAGCGGTTTTTCTCGTCAAATTGGGTGGTTTTGCGGATTCGGCAGGGGTTACCGATTCGCCCTCCGCTCGAGCGACCTCGCTACGCTCCTTCACAAACACCCGGCATCGCTGACCCGCTGGCTCAATCTGGTTCCTTGAGGGAAAAGGAAGATCCGAATTTCTCGATCGCATCAACCATCTCGATATGCAGATAACAGCCGCCGCCCGACAGATTCTCTCAACAAAGCGTTAATGCGAAGGGTGGTAGCTATTGTCAGCATCGACAGCGCGTCGTGGTGGACATCGCCCGGCACACCGCTCCCGGCGGCGTGCTGATCCTCGTCGAGAAGATCCTCGGGGCGATGGCCGAACTCGACGGCCGCATGGTGGACATCTACTCGCGATGAAGCGGTGCAACGGGTACACCCGGGAGGAGATCGACCGCAAGCGCCTATCCCTCGAGGGCGTGAGGGTGCCCTTGACCGCCCGATGGAACGAGGAACTGATGCAGCAGGCCGGGTTCACTCGCATCGACTGCTTCTGGCGCTGGATGGACTTCGCGGGGTGGGTGGGGGTGAAAGATGAGACTGTGCGACCGGGCTGAAATGCTGGTTGACACCTGTCGCAGCAGCCTCGTATACTCCGTCAGTACCTTCACCTCGGCGTTCACCGCGATTGGTAGTACTCAATGGGAATCTCATGGACGGCCAGGCTGACCCGGTCGGGTCAGTTCGATGTGCTTCCGATCATTGTGCTTGCCTGTGCGATATCGGGATGCGTCGTTGCGCTGTGTGCCGCGGCAATTCTTGTGGCCAACCCCACCGAGATTCGAGGCGTCGAGTGCAATATTGTCGTGAGCATGCAACGCCTGCTCAAAACCGGACAAATCTACACTGATCCAACCGCCCCGCCCTTCTTTGTTGAGCAGTACTCCCCCCTCCAGTACTACATAATCCAAGGCGGATGTCTTCTGGCGGGTATCACAGATGATCGGGCCGAATCCATAACGAGAATGGGGCGTATGTTCTCGACGACATTTCATGTCGCGTCATTGCTCGTGATGTGGCTCTTGATGCGCCGCGTTCTTAGTGTTCGCAGGAGCATCGCGATCGCTGCCGTCGGTTTCTACGTTGGTTGGATAGGCGTCTTCCCGATTACTGTGCGTCCAGACGCACTATTATCGGTGCCAGGCTTTAGGAACTTAGGAAGTTGCTCCCATCCGCTCAGCTCGAGTCAATTCCGCTGCCTTCCGTGCAACGTCCTTGTCCACACGGTCCAATTCAGCAGCAAACTGCGGATCATCGATTCTCCGTTGAGCTTCCTCCCCAGCCCACCAGCTCACGACATCCGGGTTTTTCTGCAGCACTCTCGCTAACGCAGTCCGATTCTGCCTCCATCGTTCAACTCCCAGAGCGGCGATGAGCCTTCTCACTGTTGCAGTTGGACGGTCTCGACGTCTCGAGCAGACATGCATCATCTCCACATCGAGCGCTTCGCACACCAATTCGACGAAAACACCAGGCTGTAAAGAGGGCCTCTCAAGATCTGTGCTCCTCCCCAGGAAGTCGATCGTTGGCCCTGTCTCTTTGACTTCGAGGGATTCGTCTTGCGACGAAGTAAACGGGTGCCAGGACAAGCGACTCGTTTCATCGTCTGTTGATCCCGCATTTCGAATCGCAGCGAGATAAGCGCGCCGAGCCTCTTTTCGCAGGCTGCCAAAACACAGCAACATTTCGTCGATATCTACCAAGGACTGATTGGACTTCCTTTTGACTTCCCGGTGTCCGGCGAACGGGTAGTCGCCGAGATCATTTGTCACGCCCGCGTGCAGCGGGTTCAAATGGACGTACAAAACCAGGCGCCCGAGATAATCTGCATCTTCAACGTATTTTGCCTTGTAGCGACTTTGCCACAGGCTGCCTGTCCGCCCGAACCGCCGATTGAATCGCCGGCTGAACAGATTCTGAATCCCGGTGCATCCCTCGTCCAAAGCGGAATGGTCCCTGTACGAATCACCAAATGGAAGTGATTCGACATCACGCACCACGCGAGCACAGTCCAGCCGTCACGCTTTCTTGTCTCTCGGATTATCTCGATGAATTCAACTGCTTCATTAGGATCTGAAAAGACCGGCTCACCACTCGCCACCCGGTTGTACACGTGGTACAAATCGCCCTTCGATCTCGACTCTCGCTTTCCGAACCATCCATGCTTCCGCGTTTCAGGAAAGCTATCATCAACTTCCTAAGTTCCTAAAGCCTGGCACCGATACGCGATCTCTAAAAATTCAACTAATTCGAAACGTCGTACCAAATACGAATCCGAGCGACGCGTCGCAATATTAGACATCAACAATGATGCGATGAGGAACGTCGCTCCTTAGGGTGGTACCGAATGAACAGGCAGCGATCAAATGCCAATCCATTTGTGGTACCAGAATTTACTACCGCGATACTAATAGTTTGAACCTGACGAATTCTTCAAACGACTCCCAAGACTCAACTTCGTGCCCAAGAGCGTCGTGCGCGAACAGAGCAACCTGACCCGATCGATCAGAATCTGACGCAAAGAGAAAGTACCATCCGCCCCCACCGTACGGTTCAACAACAACACCATTTTTGGGAACCCGACGAAAGTTCGAATCAGGCAATTCAACCTGCCGAGCAGATTCAGTTTGATAAACCACATCGCATTCCCTGAGGGGTGCCACGCCGCACAATGAGTGTCCAAACCAAGCTGCAAATCCAAATTTCTTCAAAATAGGTGCCACACTTTGCATTAACGCTTTGTTGCATCGAGCGGGTGGTTGAGTAGAATCGAAGGGTCCCGTCCGCGCATGGGAGGCATCCCATGCCGCGAAAACCCCGCCTATTCGTCCCAGGAGCGATCTATCACGTGTATTGCCGCGTCGCACGAGGCGAATTCGTTTTCGACGACCCGAGCGAGGCCGAGGAGTTCGTGGGAGCCGTCCAACGAATTGGCGGCATCCACCACTGGAGGGTGTTCGCCTGGTGTCTGATGGGCAACCACTATCACCTGGTCGTCAAGACCGGGCCGTTTCCTTTGTGGCGAACCATGCAGCGGCTCCAAAGCAATGTCGCACGGGAGTTCAACCGGAGAAGGAGATATCTGGGGAGGCTCTGGCAGAGCCGATACCGGGCACGCATCATTGACTCACAGAACTACTTCCGGCAGGTCGTTTCTTACGTCCACCTGAACCCTGTGGCTGCAGGCTATCGTTGACGACCCGGCTGAATATCTCGAACAGCGGACATCGCGAAATCATAGGTCAGTGTCCACCCCGCTTGATCGACATTCCGTCCGTTCTTTCGGTTTTGACGACGGTATCTCATCGGGCGCCCGCGACGCCTATCTCGATTGGGTGCGCGCCGTCGCCGAAGCAAAGTGGTTCGCGCAAGGCTTGAGGCAGCTGCCATGGTGGAAGAACGCACGCGACATCAATGAGATCGTGGAACCCGAAGACCATCCCGAGGCAACTGCGTTCGATGGTCAATCACTCGACGATGACCGCCCCACAGTTTCTGTTGGAGACTTCGCTGAACTCTTCGAAGAATCTACCGGTCACTCGATCGCCGACCTCTCCTCCCCATTACGAATTGCCACTCTGACCGAGGGCCGAATCGAACTCACGCTCCTCGCTGTCACGCGTTTCGCCCTCCGCTCAAGCGACCTCGCCGACCGTCCTTCAAAAAACACCCATCTTCACTGACCCGCTGGCTGAACAAAGGGCTCCATCGGAGGGAAAAGGAGGATCCCGAATTCCGCGATCGAATCAACCAACTCGACAACGAGGTAACCGCCGCAATGCCCGACAGCTCTCTACAACAAAGCGTTAATGCGAAGTGTGGTACCTATTCCAATCGCGTGATGCGCGTGGTCTTCACGGGCGCGATTGCAACGCCCAGAACCGTGTCTGAGGGTGATTCAGGAATCTTCTCGACCCCGGAACGTGTTTGCCCTTCTGAATACATCGTCGACTGCCAGCAGACAGGTTGAACCGGCCTCGCCGGGGGGAGCAGTCCGGCATTCGGCAGACGGAGCGGCGCTCCGTAGAAATGGAGTGATGTCATGGTCAAAAATCCCATCCTCGGAAAGGGTCTGATTCTGGGCGCCGCCGGCGTCTCCTTCCTGCTCTCGGTCTCCCTCTGGTTCGCGGGCCTCCGCCAGGAGGGCCTGTTTGTCGGTCTCTGGGTGCCCTCGATTCTCTCGTTCGGCTCGCTGCTCTTCGCGGGCCGACCGGGGACCACGCCGTGAACATCATTGACATCGCGATCTTCGCCGTAGGCCTCCTGGTGACCGCGGCCACGCTTGCAGGGGCATTCGTGATCGGTCTCACCGAGGCCGCAGACTCCGATCATGCGCGGCCTTCTGATCTGACCAATCTCGAACGGAAGATGGTTATCCGGAACGACGAAAAACCTGATAGCCGACACTGAAGCGGATTTCAGGTTAATTTCAGCGTCATCACCGAGCCAGAACTGAAACCCCGAATCCTCCTGCTGCAGGCGCGCGACGCCGACGATCCGATGGCTCCCCACGAGCATCGCTGCTTCGCCGAACAGACCGGGTTGGCAGCGGACAGCTTGGTGGTGCACGACGTGAGCGCCGGTCCGCCGACCCTGGCCCGTGTCCGGTCGCACGACGTCCTGATGATCGGCGGTGCGGGAGACTACTATGTCTCGAAGGGCAACCTCCCGAAATTCGGAGCCCTCTTCGACCTCATCCACGAAGTGATCGCGGTCGGCCACCCGACATTCGGTTCATGCTTCGGCTACCAGTGCCTGGTGGCGGCTCTCGGTGGCGATATCGTCTTCGATCCCGACAACACCGAGGTCGGCACCTACCTCCTCCTCCTCACGGATGACGGTCGCGCGGACGAACTTTTTGGCGGACTGCCCAGGTGTTTCAACGCTCAGCTGGGCCGCAAGGACCGCGCGGTGCGCCACCCCGAAGGCGTGCCGAATCTCGCGACCAGCGAGGCCAGTCCTTATCAGGCGCTTCGGATCCCAGGCAAGCCGATCTGGGCCACCCAGTTCCACCCTGAGCTCAACCGGGTGACCAACGCCGACCGCTATCGCCACTACCTGGACGGATACGCTTTGCACATGAGCGACGAGGAGAAGGAGGCCTCACTCGAGCGATTCGAGGAGAGCCCCGAGGCGTCGTGTCTTCTCAAGAGGTTCCTCGAAATCGTCACGTAAGCGACGATCAAAGGTCAAGCAGGGCCCCGGCGGAACTCCGCCGGGGCCCATGAGTGCATAATCTGCTGCGATCAGTCGAGATCGAAACGATCGAGATTCATGACCTTGTCCCAGGCCGCCACGAAGTCGCGCACGAACTTCTCAAAATAGGTACCAATAGGTACCACACTTCGCATTAACGCTTTGTTGCATTGAGCGGGCGGATCAGTAGAATCGTGGGGTACCGTCCGCGCATGGGAGATATCCCATGCCACGAAAACCTCGAATAGGTACCACACTTCGCATTAACGCTTTGTTGCATTGAGCGGGCGAATCAGTAGAATCTGGGGTCCCGTCCGCGCATGGGAGATATCCCATGCCACGAAAACCCCGCCTCTTTCTTCCGATGCGACCTATCACGTGTATTGCCGCGTTGCGCGCGGCGAGTTCGTTTTTGACGACCCGTTCGAAGCCGAGGCATTCGTGGATGTTGTTCGCCGTGTTGGCGACCTCCACGGCTGGAGCGTGCTCGCCTGGTGCCTGATGGCAAATCACTACCATCTGGTCGTCAAGACGCGTTCTGTTCCGTTGTGGCGAACCATGCAGCGACTCCAGAGCAATGTCGCCCGGGAGTTCAATCGCCGGCAGAGATACCTCGGGAGGCTCTGGCAAAGCCGCTACCGGGCGCGCCACATCGACTCGCAGGATTACTTCCGTCAGGTCGTCTCGTACGTCCACCTGAATCCCGTTGCTGCGGCCATCGTCGACGATCCTGCCGACTATCCAAACAGCGGTCATCGGGAAATCATCGGCCAGCGCCCAAGTCGTTTGATCGATATACCTTCCGTTCTTTCAGGATTTGACGACGGTATCGCAGCAGATGCCCGAGAACGGTACCTGGCATGGGTTCGGACGGTCGCCGAAGCGAAGTGGTTCGCACAGGGTTTGAGAGAACTGCCGTGGTGGAAGAAGCGCACGAGACATCAATGAGATCGTTGAACCGGAGGGTCAACCCGAGGCGGAGACTTTCGACGGTGAAACATTCCAGAATGACCGACCGAGAATCGCCGTGGACGACTTCGCTGTGTTTTTCGAAAAGGCCAGCGGTCATTCCGATCGCTGATCTCGCCTCCCCCTACGGACTTGCCGACCTAACCGAGGGCCGGATTGAACTAACGGCTCTCGCAGTGACTCGATTCGCCCTCCGCTCGAGCGACCTCGCGGCAGTCCTCCACAAGCACCAAGCATCGCTGACCCGCTGGCTCAACTGTGGAATCCGGCAGGGAAAAGGAAGATCCGAAATTCCGTCGATCGCATCAACCATCTCGACAACGAGGTAATCGCCGCTGCCCGACAGTTTCTCTCAACAAAGCGTTAATGCGAAGTGTGGTACCTATTGTTTCCCACCACTCGCCACGCGGTTGTACACGTGGTACAACCCGCCTTCGATCTCGACTCTCGCTCTCCGAACCATCCCTGCTTCCCGTTTCAGGAAAGCTATCACAACTTCCTAAGTTCCTAAAGCCTGGCACCGATTAGCTTCTCTCAACAAAGCGTTAATGCGAAGTGTGGTACCTATTCTATTTGGCAAAGCCGCTATCGGGCGCGCCACATCGACTCGCAGGATTACTTCCGTCAGGTCGTCTCGTACGTCCACCTGAATCCCGTTGCTGCGGCCATCGTCGAAGATCCTGCCGACTATCCAAACAGCGGTCATCGGGAAATCATCGGCCAGCGCCCAAGTCGTTTGATCGATGTACCTTCCGTTCTTTCAGGATTTGACGACGGTATCGCGGCAGATGCCCGAGAACGGTACTTGGCATGGGTTCGGACGGTCGCCGAAGCGAAGTGGTTCGCACAGGGTTTGGGAGAACTGCCGTGGTGGAAGAAGGCACGAGACATCAATGAGATCGTTGAACCGGACGGTCAACCCGAGGCGGAGACTTTCGACGGTAAACCATTCGAGAATGGCCGACCGAGAATTGCGGTCGACGACTTCGTTTTGCTTTTCGAGAAGGCCAGCGGTCACTCCATCGCTGATCTCGCCTCCCCACTACGAACTGCCGACCTAACCGAGGGCCGGATTGAACTCACGTCTCTCGCAGTGACTCGATTCGCCCTCCGCTCGAGCGACCTCGCGACAGTCCTTCACAAGAACCCAGGGTCACTGACACGCTGGCTCAACTGTGGAATTCGGAGGGAAAAGGAAGACCCGAAATTCCTCGATCGCATCAACCATCTCGACAACGAGGTAACCGCCGCTGCCCGACAGCTTCTCTCAACAAAGCGTTAATGCGAAGTGTGGTACCTATTCGGTGGCACTGATGGAGCGGATCCTCGATCTTGACATCTAGCTGTTTGAGGTTGACTCGGTGGTGATTGCGAGGCGCGACGGCCCTATGAGAGTAGCTCTGGAGGCTATCGGTGGTGACGGTCGCAGACGGCGCGATGTTGCGGCGAAAGAACCCCGCCATGTCAGTCTCCTTGAGGCTGGCGCCGTGCTCCAGTCGCGTTCGTCCTCCGCGTTTGCAGCGATGAGGATCAGGGCTTTGCTCGTGCCCCGCCCGTGGGTTCGGCAGCGGCTACCCACATATGTTTCATCGACTTGGACGTCATCGTCCAACCGGTCTCGACCCTCACGTCGGGTGCATCTCCGAAGCTGTGCATCCATGTCCACGCGGTCTCGTACGACCCAAACCCGAGGATTCTCTGAAGTTCCTTTGCACTGATGCCGTTCTTGCGAACGCTCATCTCCCAGATGGCGCGAAACCACATTCGGAGGGGCTTCCGTGTCTTGTGCAGAACCGTTCCTGCGGTGACGCTGGTTTGGTGACCGCATTGTCGGCACTCGAACCGGCCGTTCGTGAGTTCCCAGACCCGGTCGTGGTCACACTTCCCGCATCGGGGCTGGCCATCCCACCTGACCTCAACGAGGTAGCGTCTACACGCCTCCTCGTCTGGAAACATCGCCTCGAATTCGGTCGCCGTCGTCGGAAACGAACGCCACAGATCTTCCTGGTTCATTCGGTACCCCCTGCGGTATTTATGGCTTAATTATACCCTCACCTTACCAAGGGAGATACCCGTGAAGCGTTAATGCGAAGTGTGGTACCTATGCACAGCCTCTATGCACAGCCTCGACGACGACGATTTTCTGCTTGACTCCTTATAGAGGTACCTATTTAAGAGAATTGGTCTCGTGCGCTCCTCGCCAATCTCGTCGTCCAATTCTCGAAGCAACCACACGGCTTTCCCATAGGACGGCGTGTCAATGTGTGCTACCAGAGAATCCAACGCATTGTATCTGGCATCGAGGTCAAATTGGGGATCATTTGCAGCCCTAAAGAGCGCCTCCAGAACACCTGGAGATTCCCAGAAGTTCCTGAGAGCGGTGGCGCTATGCTGTTGGAGTATTTCGTCGTCAGAAGATGCGAGCAGACCAATTATAGCTCGGGCCAAAGAGTGTTTCTTTTCCGGAGAACAAGACCGTACCTCCGCAGATCTAAGGATCTCCACTTTGACGTCGGCCGATACTTCGGCTTCCAGAAGATGCGAATAAAATTCGTCGACTACCGGATCCCGGATATCTTCGATGTCCCGGACAATCCATATCTGGTCGGATGCTGCCGTAAATCGCTCGATCAATTCCGAAAGTGTCCACATTTACTTATTCCAACCCTACTCAATTATCTTCAATTCGAATTCAAGGTAATCGACGTCATCCGGCATTTTGAGAATTTGACGTCGGATACGGTTCATCTGCCCACCGATTATTGAGTTTAGACGAGCGTCTGCCGGATTCATGATATCCACACTCGACTTCGGAAAGCCTCCTCCAGACATATCCGGGTAGTGAGGCCATACCCGACCTCTTCCAGCAGACCCCAATGACCGCGTATATTTCCGCCCGGCCCTAAGGATTACGTTTCGGTGAAGCTCAAAAGACCTAGTATTCTTTTGAGCCCAACAATGCCACCGCGTTCGATTATCGAATTCCACGCGTCAACGTGCGCGCGTATCTCTGCCCTGAGAGCTGAGATGTCGGTTGTCCTGTTGCTCTTCAGATGATGACGAAATTGCACCGTAGCGGGATTAATTGGCGTTCGATTCGCCTCCGCGACGAAGCCAATCCTTAGCCTACTCAGCGCACCCCTCGATCTCACCACCCCCCTCACCCCTAACACCGTCGAAACACCACTAACTACCGCCTGCCCACCCCTCACCCACCGCTCACCAGTCGTCAGCTGATCTCCAAAGATCGTCTCCCCGCGGAAAGCCTCGTATCCGCCGACGGCCGGCTCGAGGGCGCCGTACGCCATACCGAAACCGACGCTCTTTCCGCGAGCCACGGATTCTTCGGTGCCACCGCCACGGCGTCCTGCAGGTAATAGGCGCCAACCACGATCCCGATTGGTGCATAGGCGATGGAGGCCCCAACCGCAGCAACACCGGCAACTGCCTTGGCACCCATCGCCATACCTTGGTCGTAGCCTTGATTGAAGGCCTTTCGGTCTTCCCTGCTCATATCCTTCGTGGCCAAGAACCTGTCATAGGCCGGGCTGTCGCCGATCGTCCCCAGTGGATCAGTGAGGCTCTGAGGCCCCCACCCCACAAACGCATACAGATTCGGACTATCGATGGCGCCGAGGCTGTCCTCGCTCAACCACCTGGCATTGCGGGCGTCGTACCAGCGGTTTCGGGCGTAGGACATGCCGGTGATCGGGTCAGTCCACAGGCCCTGGAAGAGGTGGTTCTGGCCGCCGGGGTATTTCTGATCGAAGGTCTCTCCAGCTGCCGCAACCGTGTCAAATTCAATTGGGAATTGCCGTGGGAAGCCCGCCGGAATTTCTGGTGGTTCGGCAATCGGATCTGGAATGTTGAAGGTGTGAACGTAAGCCAACGCCTCAGCATCTGGGAGCTGGATCTTCCGTCCCAGCTCGTCCTTCACACTCCCAAGCACCGTTACGCTGTACTGATCTCCAGCCTCCCAACCTGTCAAAGGCATGATCAAGGACCAGGTTGGGTCATCCTCGTCGCGGCCGATCACATACTCGCCCGCGCCAATTTCCACCCACGAGAATTCTCCAGGTTCTGTTTCAACCCGTCGTTTCAGAATGACGCCACCCTCAAGGGTTGCGTAATCAAGTGCCATGGTCGTTCGAAGAAGCAGGCTTCCCGGAAGTGCGGTCAGCGGATCGTCCAGAGTCTGGCCGATCTCATCCACCGTGGTCGCTTCGAGGCTGAAATCGACGCTCACCAGCTTGGGTCCACTTTCGAGAAAGACTTCGCCGTACGGGGTATAGAAATACCTGCCGAGTAATGGCATCGCGTCGCCAGGCTCAAGCTCGCGATCTTCAACCAGACCGATGACCGTACCCATTTCGTCCCGAATGAACGAGAACAAGGCCGTCTCTGTAGCCTCCTGCTCAGGCGCCTGGAGTCCGGTCTCAATATAGACCTGGGGCGAGTCGTCGAATCCCGATGGGCCCGGCACGAACTGTTTCCGCCAGATCGGTTCGCCGCCCTCGTTGAGGCCAATCTCTGCCGCTAGCCCGGCACCATCCCACAAGTACAACCGCTTTGAAACAAACGCCGGGTTCTCATCTTCCCCATCTTCTGGATCGGAGTCGGATACCTTTCTTGTAACCATGCGCCCCGAAGCGTCGTACTCGTACTCGATGGTATTTCCAACTTGGCCCGGCACTCCTTCCAGGACATCAACCCTTCTCAGGCGCCCTCGCCAGTCCCATGTATATGCGAACTGGCTGTCGCGAGTACGCCGACCCATGGAGTCATAGCCGAAGTCTTCCCGAGATTCCCCGGCCTCTTCTCGCCACGCCACTCGACCTTCGACTCCGGATGGATCGAACTGGGTGATCCCTGAGTTCGACACGACCATCGAGGTCAATTCATCCGCTCGGCCATAACCGTGAGTCCAACTCGCAATAGGTCTGCTTTCAAAATCGGAACTGGTCGATCCCACTCCCGCTTCTGCGGCGAACAACCGCTGCGCCGAATCGGGTGTCCATCCCCAGGACATTCCGTCAAAGATCTGCACCCCTGCACTCGATTGACCGACCGTCCTTTGAGTCTTCGATCCACTTGCTCCATCCCACTGGTAACCAAAGCTCGTAGGTCCAATGCCTCCAATCGTCACGTCAAGACCCGAAAGGCGCGGACCCGTTTGCTGAAACTCAAACCGATGATCCGCCGGCAGGAATCCCCCAACCCTGGATCCATAGAACCGCCCCTGGCCACCCCAGTCGTACCTGACGTCGAATGGCCAAAGGCAGAACTCACGTGTTCAGGCCGGTCGAGATCGTCAAACACCGATGTAATAGCCAAAAGACCAGCCGCCGGCGGGGGCTGCATGAGTTGAGCGTTGTCGAAGAGATCGTACGCCCTGTGGACTTCTGGAACGTCTGTCCACAGATCTCTCCACGCACCGACAATTTCCTCTTCGGGGAGGGCCCTTGGATCAGCCTCTCCGTAGGCGTAGGTCACCCTGGACAACAGATCTATGTTGTCATCGTTCTCCCCGATTCGTTTCGCGATCTGCTTCGGTCTCGACAGCCTATCCCAGGAATATAGGTCCCCAAAGTCCAAGGACTCCAGACCGTCGGGCAACCCCTCGCCTTGGAAAGAGCTGCGGTTGCCGATATCTATCGGCAAAAACCGGTTGGCTGCGTCATACCTATGTCTCAGGTTGAGCTGAACACCGGTGGAGTTCGTCTGCCGAGTCGTCCACAGATCGACCGTGTCGTCCGAGTTGTAGGTGTAGATTTCTCCCGCGGCGCCCGGCCGATTCAAGGAGGTGAGCCTCCCGGCATCGTCGTAGCCATAAGCCGTTGATTCAAACGTGCCGGACTGCCTGAGCACGGCCGATTCTCGAATCCGCCCATCAAGATCGTACGCAAACTGCTGTAGCGCCCCGATCGCCGGCCGTTCTGCGGTCAGCACCGATCCTCTGCTGTCATATGTGTATTTCGTCAAGTCCTGGTACTGGCCGCCGAAATACGAGGTCAGGAGGTTTCCGCTCTCGTCAAAAGAGCGATTGACCAGCGTTCCGCCCCGAGTTGTTCCGCGACGAGAACTCTACCGAGGGCATCGAGTTCCAGTTTTGTTGTCAGAACTGGAGGTGGCGACGCGCCATCAGGCGCCATCTCCTGGGAAACGATTTGGTTGGCCCAGGGCGCTGAACCCTTGTACACATATGTGATCGAGTTCCCGACAGCGTCCGATCTCCGTACACCCGTCCGCTCTGATCGTGAGGGACTCAATCTCAAGCTCCGCACGGTATCCCTGTTGCTCAGAGCCACGCTTCGTAATGGTTGGCCTGCCACTGTGATCGAATTCTTGTTCTGTGACCCTGAGTTCCTCGCCGAGGTGCTCAGTGACCTTCGCGACCTCACCGAAACTGTTGACATCATAATCTGTTGTCGAGAGGGCCGTGTGCTCGGGCGGATCTCCCGATTCAGGCCAAAGAATCTGCTCCCGCACCCCCCTCCGGCCCGATCGAACGATCGCCGAATGACCGTCCCGGTTGGGAGTTCTTCTTCATACAAGCGACCCAGGCGTCATAGCGCCCGCGCCACACCCTCATCTCCATCACTCGTGAACACGACCCGGCCCATTGCGTCGTACGCCACATGTCGGGTGCCTTCGACACCGACTCTCGATACAGACGAAACGCGTCCGGCCCCGTATTCGTATTTGACGGTGACGCCGCCGGGGCTCTTGACGGTGTCGAGGAGGCCGCTGTTGAGGTAGGTGTTGATCGTTGTGCCCTCGGTCAACGCACCACCTCGTACTTCAGAAGCAAGTCCATTTTCCTTTACGGTGAGGACCTGGTCTCGCTCGTTGTATGTGATATCCGTCTCCGCCCAACCTCCCCCGCTGGCGAGACCATGCTGCTTCTGCCGTTGATGAATCAGTCGACCTCGCTCGTCGTATGCCAATTCCGTCGTTGCGCTGACGTCGGCAAACACCCCACCGCCGATACCGGTAACAGACCGGATCACTCTGTCCCACTCATCGTACGTAGTCTTGCTGGCGGTCCCGTAAATCGTAGCTCGCTCCTCGACACGGCCCGCCTCATCGGGAGTCAGCTTCACTGCTCGCTGATCGCCCCCCTCGCCCGTGGAAACCTCGGTCAAATAGCCGGCTTCTTGAGGCGCAGTCGCCGGTTTGTCACCGTAGGTCATCCTGGTGAAGATGTTGACGTCGGTGCCGTTCTTCGCTTTCTCGCCCCCGGTCGAAAATGTTCCAAACCCGTCTTTTATGTGCGATGTTCGTCCATGTGTTGTCGGCTGCATCGTTCCCACAACACCATCGGCCTCGAATCCATAGGTCTTTGGCTCAGGAATCGGGTTTGTGACGTCCACACCTTCAGGAATGGCAAACCTCTGCAGTCTACCGAGACCATCACTCACCGCACCCGGGAGGTTGTCCACCCCTCCATGCTCGGCGTCGTAGAAGAACTCCGTCTGTACCGAATCGTAGATGTGGCCATTGATTTGAAAACCGTCTCGGGCGATGCCTTGATGTTGCTCGATACTCAATAGTGTCGCGCCTGCCAGGCGATCTCCGACATCCCGATAGAGTGAGGTTCTGTAGCTTCGTCTGGATGGGAAACACATCCAAACGCCCATCCTTCCAGGGCCCATCCTTCGATCGGTCGAAATACTCGAATGACGTCTTGAGATCCCTCTTCGGAATGCCTTCTGCGTCCGGTCCCGGTTTGGATGAACCTGGGCCAAGAGTCGGGACGCCAAGCGCCGAAACCGATGCCGCTCTTCCGAACTTATCGAGAGAGTATTCGGAACCTGGCCCCAGGGTGCTGTCACCCCAACCGTTTCAGTGGGAGCTGCTACCTCCTTCGGTTTCCAGGCGAGCTCCCAAATGTTGATTTCCGGAAACGCAACTTCATCTACACGACCATGATCATCGTAGCCGGCTTCAAATCGTAGAACACCACTTCCA
>CAVYKX010000027.1:0-100483 GCA_963769215.1 Candidatus Sulfomarinibacteraceae bacterium
CCTACCCAACCTCACCACCTTCCATTGCCCGGGCATGTACGGTTGGCTTCAGCCCACCTTTGAAATTGTGAGACAAAAAAAAGGCGCCGCGAGTGCGGCGCCTGGTTTTTTCTTAGGGTGCAGGTTAATGAAGCACGAACCCGAATGGTCCGTCGATCTGGCCGGTGATCGGTTGGTAAATGCGCATGTTATAGCAGCCGTCACTGAGGCCGACGGTGTCCCAGTTGAACTGCCAATTGCCTTTCTTGTATCGGAGGTCGCTCGACCCGGCATCCTCGACCCTCTCGACCGCGCCGGTCTCGTCGCCGTCACACTCGAACGGTCCTTTAACTCGGATTTTGAGGTCGGGAGAGTAGCTGTAGACCTTGACGCCGTCCTCCTCGTAGTACCACTTGATCGGGATCGTGCTGCCCGCCGAGACCGGATAAGCCTCGTACCACGGCTCCATCGGTCCGATGAAGTCCCAGATCTGGGCCGGCAGGACCTCGATGAGGAAGTACGCGGTGTTGTTGACGTCGTTGAGCTCGGAGATCTCGATCTGGTCGTCCACGTAGACCGTCAGATAGTAGAGGCCCTCCGGGGTGTCGATCGGGATCTCGAGTGTCGGAGCGGGTGATGCCGATCGCCTCGTCGGGATCCATCGTGTTGTCGTCGGTCGCCGGGTCCTGGTACAGCGGTTCGGTGCAATCGGACACGTCAAGAGGCAGGTATTCAGGATAGTTGTCGATATAGTCCTTGGGGCACAGGTAGTAACCCTGCGTGAGGTCGCCGTTCTCGGCGGCCGCGTAGGCGTCGGGGTGGTCCGCCTGGTTCTTGAGCACCCAGGTGCCGTCCCAGTCCCCGAGCGGGAAAGTGATCTCGGTGCCGGCCGGGAAGGCTCCACGCGACGAGGTGTCGAGGGTCGGGGGATTCAGGTGGGTGATCCTCGTCGTCCTGCATCGGAACCAGGTCCGCTGCGGCAGCGTTGAAGCACCCGGCCGCTTCGGGGTCGCCCTCGGGGGACTCCCTCATGATGCACGGCCACGAGCCGACCGCTGCGCTCGGCAGGTCGGTCTTCGGGTCGTAAATGAGGTCCACACCCTTGATCGATGCAATCTGTGGCGATCGGCGGCTCGTTGTCACGGATCACAGAACGGCTTGAGCTGGAATGCGCGCAGGGTGAGCTTGACCGAGTTCGGCGCTCGGTTCGCTTTGGTCGTGCCGTCGGGGTATGAGGCGACCTTGGTGAAGCTGCTGGTTCCGTTTCCGTCGGTCCCTCGGGCGGCGCCATCGCAAAGGCCGAGTTCTGGACGAACGGGTTTTGCACGAACGGGTTCTGGACGAACGGGTTCTCTGCGGAGTTCCGGACAAAGGGATTGAGCACGAACGGGTTGCGGACAAACGGGTTCTCGGCGTCCGGATCCTGCACCACGTTGGAGAGGATCTGCTCGTGCGGGATGTTGTAGGCCTCGCAGATCGGCTGGCCGTTCTCGTCGAAGAGCTTGTTGCCGAGCTCGTCTTCGGCCTGCCGGTACCCCGTGGAGTACGACGTGGTGTGCACGAGGAGCTGGAAGGCATAATTGCCCTTGTACTTGTCGGCGTTGTCGATGTTGATGATCGGCACGTAGCTCGACGCGGTGTTGGTTACGTCGGGATTGAAGGCATTGTCGGGCGTCACCTCCCAGGTCGTGTCGACGACACCATGGACCTCATAGTCGTCGCCCAGCGCGGTGTTGCGAACGAAGGGGTTGCGAACGAAGGGGTTGCTGACCGAGTAGTTGGTATAGCCGCTGTTTTGCACGAACGGGTTCTCGGCGCCGTAATTCCGGACGAAGGGGTTCTGGACGAAGGGATTCTGGACGAACGGATCTTGGACGTCCGGCTGCGGGACGGGATGTTGTTCACGTAGCCATCCAGGCTGAATGTGACGGTGCCCGTCTGTCCATCTTCGGTGATGTTCAGAAAGTACTCGGCGCATTCCCCTGGTGGTGCGAAACCGTCGATCTCGGTCACATGGACCTTGATCGGGCCCGTGGCATCATCCTCGACGTACACGACTTGCGAAACGCCGGAGTAGGCGAAGATCTTCACCTCGCCGCAATCAATGTCGATGCGTCGGTGAGCGAGAACGATGCTTCGCCGGTGTTGGCCCGGTCGATCTCGAAGCGGTAGAACCGCGGGACATCGGTTCGGTTGCGGACCGAGAACGGGAAGCTGCGCTGCGTCGACATCGAGCTGTTTGGTAGGTTGTCGGGGTGCTGATCACGAGGTCCGCGTCGACGCGGGAGGTGTAGACGTTTGAGTTGCGTGACCCAGCGTTGGTGCACGGATCGCCCCCCGTGCCTGGCGGTGCGTAGACGGAGTAGCGATCCCATCTCATAGCGCCTGGGCGGGCTGTGCGGCGGGATGATATTGCGGTTGTCGGTGAAGATGGCGTGGAAGCCGCGCGACGGCACGTCGCCGGGAGCTCGTCGCCCATTTCCAGCCGCCGGCGCCGTCGGGGACGAACTGCAGCATCGGTACGAGGTCCGGGTAGTCGCCAATGAACGGCGATGTACCGGACGCAGAGGTCGGTGCATTGACCCGGTTGACCTGGCGCGCGCACGGCGGGTTGGTCGGCCCGAGGGGAAGATTGGGGTCGCACGGCGCCGCGTGCACCACGTCTTCGAGCTGTTGGCCGTCGGAGAGGTCCGCGGTGGCGCTGATCGGGTAGCGCGAGACCTGGATCGACGAGGTCGAATTCTGCAAGAGTGTTCCATCGCCGGGTTCAGCGAGGCTGCACGGAAGTCGACAACCCGGTCGTAGCCGGTGATGTAACCGGGCGACGGGCCAGTCAGGTCCCATTTACAACGTCTTGTCTGATCGACCGGTCATCCGGATCGACATGCGCTAATCAGACCACGTGACTCGTAGTAGGCGAGCATCAGGCGGCCTCCGCCGAAGCTGAGCTTGGGCATCACCTGCGGTCCACGGCCAGTCGAATTGCCATATGCCGCCGACGCCGGCGTTGTAGGGCTTATCGATTGGGATCGTTGTCAACGACTTGGCGAGGGGTCCAGTTTTTGCCGTCATTGTCGGATCGAGACAGCACGATTCGTGGCGAACCGTTCGGTCTCGGTCCTCTCCTGCCACGCCACGAACACCCTGCTTTGGTCATTTACTGTCGCCACCGTGGCTGTTGGGAAGCCGTTGGACCGGAAGCTGAGGAGATCGGGATTCGTCGGTGACGATACCTCGGTCGATATCGTTGGCTGGTCGAACGGTACCATCGGCGGGTTGCTGACCACCACCGGGTTGGCCCAGCTGACGCCGTAATCGACCGACTTCCTGATGATGATGGCGTCTGGATCGAAGAAGTGCCGCCACGCGACGTAGATTGTGCCGGGGCCGCCGTCTTTGCCCGGAGCTCCGACACCGGGGTCGATTGCGATCGTCGAGCCCTGGTTCTGGTTCCACGTCTTGTTGATCTTTTCGATCGAGTAGGTCAGGCCGAAGTCCTCCGACTTGGCGAAGTTGACCTTGCTCTGGAACTTCCCGTACTTGTCGAGGCCGACGAAGGTGCTGTAGCTGACGTAGACACGGTGGCCGCACTGCGCTCGGCCCGCCGTCGCCGCGCCACACGTCGACCTCGATGTCCGGTTTGTCGAGGAAGTGGCCGTTGTCGGCGTTGTTGCCGGTCTCGATCACAGTCGTGCCCAGATACTCGATGGTGTCGCCGCCCTCGTCGTTGTTGAGGTCCTGGTAGCGGGCGACCGCGAGCTTGCTCTCGCCGCCGCGGGTGAAGGCCACGAAGACGAGGTAGAAGTAGCCGCACGGGGCCGGCGCGAGCACCGGGTCGGTCGCGGCCTCGAGGCCCCACACCGGAGAGGCCAGCGATGCGGTCGAGGTGTCGAAATCTGCGCCGGGCAGAAACCCACCCGCCCAGGTGAGCCCGCCGTCGTAGGACCGGCTCATGCCGACCCAGGCTTCGGCCGCAGCGACCGGTGGCGGTTCGATGACGGGAATTCCGAGCCTCGGGATGATCCCGGCCAGCATGAACTCTGCGGCGTTGATGGCCAGCGACGCCACCTGGAACTGTTCTTCGCCGACGTAGGTGTCGTCGTCGATGTCGACTGCCCGATAGTCGTTGAAGAAGGCGAGCAGGTGATCCGGATTGAGCGTGGAGGCTGCGATGGTCGGCTCGACCTGGCGCTGCAGGTAGCCGTCGCCCTTGATCTCCCAGTCGGTCACGTTCTGAGGAACGACCGGAAGGACGTTGATGTTCTCGCCCGCCTGCTGGGCGTACGCCGTGCCGGCGAGGGCGAGGGTGCAAACGATAAGACAGAGAGTCGTTCTCTTCATGATGCCTCCGTGTCTCTCAAGGTCGGATAGCTAGTTTGTTTCTTCACGGTACTGGGGAGAGAATGTACATCACGCGGACATTTTTCGCAATATAATTGTCATTTCTGAGAACGAATTTCAAGAGGTAATTCTGATATTTTTGGGACAATAGCTGCGGCTGATTTCAGTGGAGAAAAGGCCTCAAACGGTGCGATTGTGCACTGATGATGTCGAATTTACGGATGGTGCGGTCGCCGATCGACGAGAGATTGCACCAAAAAAAGGCGCCGCGTGTGCGGCGCCAATCGAAAATTCCCTTCGAAAACGAGGGTTATTTGAGCTGGATCCTGAACGGTCCGTCGATCTGGCTCGTCGCCTCGCTGGTGATTCGGATGTTGTAGCAGCCGATGGGCAGCCCCTCGGTGTCCCAGTTGAACTGCCACTCGTCGCCGCTGTAGCGAAGGTCACTCGAGCCCGGGTCATTGACGACCTCGACGGTGTTCGCGGTTTCGCCCTGGTTGCAGACGAACGGGCCCTTGATGCGGATCACCGGGAGGGCGTCGGAGCTGTCGATCTTCTGGTTGCTGCCGGGCGAGGCGGTGTAGTACCACTTGAGTGGGATGGCCGAGCCGGCGTTGACCTTGTAGTTGGTCCGCCACGGGGTCAGCAGTCCGACGAAGCCCCAGTCGGGTACGGGATCGACGACCGTCACCGAGACCATGCCGGTGGCCGAGAGCCCGGTGCCATCGTTGATGACGTACTCGAAGCTGTCGGCGCCGACGTAGTTGACTTCCGGCGTGTAGGTCACCAGACCGGCGCCGTTGATCGCCACGATGCCGTGCGATGCCGCACCGACCGAGGCCAGACTGACCGGGTCTCCGTCGACATCGAAGTCATTGGCGATCGACGTTGATCGGGTTGGCTCCGCTGTTCTGGTCGACAGTCAGCGAATCGGGGACCGCGACCGGCGGATCCGGGACGGCCGTGACCGTAATCGTGAATGCCGCCGGGTCGGAGGTCAGTTCACCGTCGCTCGCCGTGAAGGTGAAGCTGTCGGTGCCGACGAAGTCGGCATTCGGTGTGTAGGTCAGGTTGGGGGCGGTCCCGGACAGCGTGCCCTTGGCTGGACCGTCACCACGGAGTAGGTGAGGGCGTCGCCGTCCACGTCAATGGCCGTGAGAGTGGTGACAATGGGCGTGTCCTCGGGAGTGGTCGCGGAAAGCGGTGCGGCGACCGGCGTGTCGTTCTGCGCCGTGATCGTGATGGTCACGGTGGCGCTGCCGCCGCCGCCGCTGAGATCGGTGACGGTGACCGTGAACTGGTCGCCGCCGTTGAAGTCGGCGTTCGGGGTGTAGGTGAAGAAGCCGGATGTCGTGTCCGAGAACGCGGCGGTGCCGTCACTCGGCGGCGAGCTGACGCTGTAGGTGAACTCGGTGTCGCCGTCGGCGTCGGTCACACTCAGCGTGCCGGTCGCCGAGCCGTCCTCGTTGATCTGTGAGCTGGACAGGTTGGACCACCGGCGGGTCGTTGACACCCGTGATCGTGATGTCGAAGGTCTGGCCGCCGAGGTGTCGACGCCGCCATCGGCGGTGCCGCCGTTGTCGGAGAGCGAGACCGAGATGGTGGCGGTGCCGTTCTTGTCGGCGGCTGGGGTGTAGGTGAGCACGCCTGCGCCATCGATTGCAGGCTGCGCGGCGAAGAGCGTGGTGTCGCTGCTCGACACGTTGAAGGTCAGGACCTGGCCGGCCTCGTCGGCGGGCCCGGCGGAGATCGCAGTGGCCCAGGCGACAGTCTGGGCCCCGGCGTCCTCGTCGACGGTCTGGTTTCCGCCCGCCGTGAAGCTCGGAGCGTCGTTGACCGGTGTGACGGTGATCGTGAACTGGCTCGCGGCAGAGGTGTCCGGCACCGTCGCACCCGCCGTCGTCGGACAGGGTCACCGTCACGATGGCGTTGCCGTTGGCGTCGTCCGCCGGTGTGTAGCTCAATGTGCCGTCGGCTGCGATCGCCGGTTGCGCTGCAAACAGTGCGTTGTTGTCGTTGGTCACGGCGAATGTGAGGGTCTGGGTGCCGTCATCGCCGTCATCGATGTCGGAGGCCCACGCGACGCTCTGCGCCCCGGCGTCCTCGAGCACGGTCTGGTCGGCGCCTGCGGTGAAGGACGGCGCGTCGTTGACCGAGCTCACGTCGAGAGTCGCGGTGGCGGTGCCGGAGTCGGCCTCGCCGTCGTTGACCTGGAAGGTGAAGCTGTCGGTACCGTTGAAGCCGGGGTTCGGGGTGTAGGTGAATGCCCCGGTGTCCGCGTCATCGAGAGCGACGGAACCGTTCGTCGGCTGGGTGACGATCGAGTAGGTGAGGCCGTCGCCGTCCGCGTCATTCGCCGAGAGGAAGCCGCTGAAGGCGGTGTCCTCGGTGACGGAGAAGCTCTCGATCGGCGACGGTCGGCGGCTGCGTTGGGCGCCTCGATCGTGATCGGCACCCGGACAAGGACCTTGTTGTTGACCTCGTCGAGCTCCGAGACCTCCTCGAGGTCGTCGACGTAGAGGATCAGGTTGTAGCTGCCCTCGGCCACCGTTTCAGGAATGACGAACGTCGACGCGCCGAACGCGGGCGTGACGTCTGTGTTGCTGGGGATGGTTGTCCCGGGACCGCCGGAGCTCTCGGTGTGGAGAAGAATGTCGCCGTTGATCGGGTCGCCATCGTCGTTGAAGTCGACCAAGTTGTCGGCCGACAGATAGAAGCCGTGGCGGAGCGGCCGGTTCTCGGCCGTGGCATCGGCTGTTCCCTGGTTGCGAAGCGTCCAGCCTCCCTCCGGGAAGGTCACGGATCCACCGGCATCCACGATGATCGGCGAGGCGTCGACGCCGATCGGGATCAGGTCCGGCGCGAAGAACTTGAAGCACTCCGAGGCAGCAGCTGCGCGGGCCTCGTCGTCCGGCAGGAGATCAGAGGTCAGCTGCTCCATCACGCACGGCATCGAACCGACGGCGGCGCTCGGCGCGTCGGCATTCGGGTCGTAGACCAGGTCCACGCACTCGGCGGTCGATCCCTCGGGCAGCTCCGAGCACAAGCGGCTTCAACCGGAAGGCGCGCAGGGTCATCTTGATGGTCTCGGGCTCGATCGGAGCGCGCAGGGTGCCGTCGTCGGCGACCACCAGAGCGCTCGCGGTCGCTTCGCTTCGCACGGGGAGTCGGATGGGGCCATGGTGAAGGTGGCGTTCTGGACGAACGGGTTCAGCACGAACGGGTTTCGCACGAACGGGTTCTCCGGGCTCTCGTTGCGGACGAACGGGTTGAGCACGAAGGGGTTGCGCACGAACGGGTTTTCGGGGTCGTTGGGGTCCTGGACAACGTTCGAGAGGATCTGGTCCTGCGAGATATTGTAGGCCTCGCACGCTGTCGTCGTAGCCGGCGAAGGTCGACGTTTTGTAGACGATCAGCTGGAAGGCGTAGTTGCCGACGAACTGCTCGGCGTTGTCGATGTTGATGATCGGGATGTAGCTCGAGGACGTGTTGGTGCCGATGTCGGCGCCCACCTCCCACGTGGTGTCGACGACGTCGTAGATGTTGGTGTTCGGGTCGTCGTCGAGCGCGGTGTTGCGGACGAACGGGTTGTGCACGAACGGATTCTGCACGAAGGGGTTGCTGACCGAGAGGTTGCTGGCGCCCTCGTTCCGCACGAAGGGGTTGCGGACGAACGGATTTCGGACGAACGGGTTGCGAACGAACGGATTCTGGGTCTCGAGCAGGCCGAGCCCCTCGACCGAGGGGTTGTTCGGGTCGGGGTTGAAGACCAGGGATCCGGTCTGGCCGCCGTTGGGAGAGACCGTCGATGCCGTCGATCTCGACCACGTCGACCCGGATCGGTCCGAGGCCGCCGGCCTCGACATAGACCACCTGCGACACGCTGGAGTAGGGATAGACCTGGACGTCGCCGGTGTCGAGGTCGGTGTCGGATCGGCGCTGAAGGAGGCGTCGGCCGCGCCCTGGGTGATGGTGAGGCGGTAGAAACGGTCATCGCCGGTGCCGTTCTGGACCCGGATCGGGAAGCCGCGGCGCGCGTTGAGCTGCTTGTAGGTGGTGGGCGCCGACACGATCAGCTCGGCATCGATCCGAGCGGTCAGCACATCGGTGTTGCGCGAGCCCGGGTTGACGCAGGCGCCGCCGATCTCGGGCGGTCCGTAGAACTGGTAGCGCTCCCACTCCTCGGACGTCGAGGGGTAGGTCGGCGGAATCAGGTGGCGGTTGTCGGCGAAGATCGCGTGGAACGCCCGGTTCGGGACGTCAGCGGCCTCCGTCGCCCAGCGCCACTCCATCTCGACCTCGTCCCAGACGAACTGGACCGAGGGCGTCGCGCCCGTGTAGTCGCCCATGAAGGGCGAACCACCGGAGCCCGACTGGGGCTTGTTCATGAAGTTGAGCTGCCGGTTGCACGGCGGGCGGACCGTCATCGAAATCCCGAAGTCCGGCGAACACAGATACGGGTCGACCGGCGCGATGTCGGCGACCTGCTCGCCGTCGCTGAGATCCGCGGAGGCGCCGATCGGGTAGCGGGAGACCTGGGTCGTGCCCAGGAGCTGGCCGGTCGATGGGTCGAGCAGCGCCGAGCGGAAGTCGACGACGCGGTCGATCCCGCTGATGAAGCCGGTGCTGGAGCTGATGTCCTGGTCCTGGATGCCGATATCGCCGCCCCCGAGCAGATCCGCGGGATTCGTAGTAGACGAGCGCCAGCCGATCGCCGCCGAAGCTGAGCCACGGCATGACCTGCGGCCCGGAGGGGCGATCGTCCGGGAGTGCGCCGAAACCGGGCGGAGGCTGGGTGCCGGGGTCCGCGTCACGGTCGCCGAAGTCGACCGCGCTCCGGGTCCCCGTGTTTCCGTCGGTGTCGGTCCACGTCTCGCCTCCGTCGGTCGAGCGCACCATCACGATGCGCGGCGAGTCGGTGATCTCGTCAAATGACGGGCGTCCGAAGTCGGGGCTGGACGGTGTGATGTCGACGCGTTCCTGCCACGCCACGAAGACCGTGCCGTCTCCGGTCACCGCCGCGGTCGGAAATCCGTTGGAGCGGAAGCTGAGAACGTCCGGGTTCGAGAGACGCGGTCGAGATGGTCGGCTGGTCGAAGGGCGACATCGGGACGTGAACCGATGAGCTCCTCAGGTTTGCTCCACTTCTTCCCGTAGTCCAGGGTCTTGGCCATCAGGATCGTGTCGGGGTCGAAGAAATGGCGCCACACCAGGTAGACGGTGCCGCCGCCGGTTGTCTTCGGAGTTCCCGGGCGCGGATCGACCGCGATGGCAGAGCCCTGGTTCTGGTTGTAGGGCTGCTGGATCTTCGTCAGGTCCCAGGTCTGGCCGAGATCTTCGGACTTGGCAAAGTTGATCTTGCTCTGGAAGTTGCCGTTCTTGTCGTTGCCGTTGAACGTGCTGTAGCTCGACGTAGACGCGGTGGGAGCACTGGTCGGCGGCGCCGGGGCCGCGCCAGATGTCGAGATTGATGTTGGGCTTGTCGAGGAAGTAGCCGTTGGTGGCGTTGTTGCCGACCTCGAGCACGGTTGTGCCCTGGTACTCCCAGGTGTCGCCGCCTTCCTGGTTGTTGAGGTCCTGGTAGCGGGCCACAACCATCTTGCTCTGGTCGCCGCGGGTGAAGCCCATGAAGACGACGTAGACGTAGCCGCACGGGCCCGGCCACCGCTACCGGGTCGGTGGCCGCTTCGAGCCCGAAGACCGGCGAGGCGGTCGAGGCGGGGGAGAGGTCGAAGGGTGCGCCGGGCATGAAGAACCCGCTCCACGTGAGGCCGCCGTCGTAGGAGCGGCTGCCGCCGACCCAGGCTTCGGCGGCCGCCATCGGCGGCGGGCTGGACGACCGGCAGTGCGGGCACCGGCAGGAGGCCGGCCATCATCAGGTCGTAGGTGGTGAGCGCGAGGGCCATCGTCTGCTGCCTGCTCACCGAGACCCTCGTCGTCCGGGATGTCGACCGCGCGGTAGTCGTTGAAGAACGCGAGCAGGTGGTCCGGGTTGCGGGTCGAGACCGCGATGGTCGGTTCGACCTGGCGCTGCAGGAACCCGTCGCCGAGCTTGAACCACTCGTCGTCGAACTCGTCCTGTTGAGTGATGACCGGCAGGACGTTGATGTTCTGGTTGGCCTGTTGAGCCGTCACCGGAGTGGCCGATGCCGTGATCAGTACAAGGACGAGTGCGCTCCGAGAATGCGTCGTTTCATAGTGCCTCCGCATGCAGTTCGAATCGCGGTTGAGTCTGAATCTCGTTTTCGATACATAAGAATACGAGTTCCGAAAGCTGAATTAGCAAGCGAATTCTGGTCAGATTTTGGTCAGCGCGTGGGGTGTGTGCGTGTCACCGTTCGAGAATAGTCCGACGTGACGAAAGTCTCAGATCGATGCAGCAGAGCGATCACCGCGGCGGCGTAGCCCACAAAGAGGAGCGGGGTGAGTCGCCGGCCGAGCGCGGTCCACACGGTGGTCTTGTTGAACCGGATCTGGTTGAGCGCGACGATCGCGAAACCGAAGGCGATATGACGACGATGCCGATCTGGAGGACCAGCAGTAGGCTGAGATCCGACGGCACCCAGGCGGGCAGCCACTGCGGCGGGTCGAGCACGATCCGCGCCTCGTTGAGGACGACGATGTTGGCCAGCTGGCTGACCATGAGGGCGCTCCAGCCGAGGATCATCAGGGCCACGGCAAGGCGGATCATCTGCTCGATTCGGCGGTCGGTGCGGGCGACGGCCATGACGGTGTGGTGGATGGCGATGCCGGTGGCGAGGGCGAGGATGCAGAGAATGGTGAAGTGGATCGGTTGGCTGAGGACCTCGAATGTCCTCGAGGCCACCAGTGCGAGCGCGAGCAGCGTGATGGCGGACGCAAACATCGCGACATCGGTGGCGCTGGCATCGAGACGCCAGACGCCGATCAGCGGCGCCCGGATCTGGAGCTGCGCGGAGTGGTGCGGGCAGGACTGGAGGCAGTCGAGACAGAGCTTGCACCGGTAGGCCTGACGGCCTTCCAGGGGGTGGTGAAAGACGGTGCAGCCGGGAATGTCGGGGGTTCCCTTGTAGCAGGAGTGGGTGGTGCAGGTCGAGGCGCAGACCTGCTGTTTGGCGGTGACCTGGAGCGGCGAGGCCGGTGCGAGGGTGGTGGCGAGCCTACCCAGGGGACAAAGGTGGCGGCACCAGACCTCGCGCCGGAAGAGCAGCGCCCCGGTGACCGCCGCCGCGACGAGCGACAACAGGAGGATGCCCGAGGCGACGGGATTCTCGGCCGAGTTGAAAACCCGCTCGACCCAGATGATGAGGGCGAAGCCGACTATCGCCAGCCACGGGCCGTGCCGCATCAACCACGCCGGCGGCGGACGGTCCGAGGCCCCCAGGCGTTTCGAGAAGCGTGCCGCGGTGGAGAGCGGGCAGATCGTGCACCAGACGGGTCCAATGATCAGGAAGAGGCAGAAGACCGCGGGCTCCCACGCCGACCAGATAGCGGTGTTGGCGATTCGCCCGGAGGCGCTCGTTGCGGCGGCCAAACAGAGGGCGATGACGGCGGCGAAACCGCCGAGGGTGGCCCATCGGAGCACCGGGAGAACGGGTTTTCGGATCAGCCCCTGGATCAGTGACGAGGAGCTGATATCCATCCCGGGCGGTGCGGCGTCCTCACCGACGCCGCCGAAGATATGTTCGGCGCGGATCTCGGGCCCGTCGGCAATCCTCACCGCGAGCTCGAGGACCTCGCGCAGCTCGGCCACGTTGCGGCGCTGGTAGCGCAGCGACAGCAGGGCGTGGCGGGCGCCTTCGGTGATGACCGGAGCATCAGGTCCCTGCCGGCTCAAGAACTCCTTCGCCAGCGGCAGAATATCTTTCGGCCTTTTGGCGAGGGGCGGGATCTCGATGATCTCGTCGAAGCACTCCTCGAGTTCGGGAACCACGCCGCCCAGAACGTCCTTCTTGGACGCCGCCCGCGCGGTCAGGATGATTCGGGTGTCGGGGTAGGAGTTCCGCTTACGACTTTTTTCGGCACGGATGTGGGCGGCAATCATCTTCTGCACAGCCGGTTCGAGGACGTCGGCTCCGCGTAGAACCAGGGTTCCGTCGTGCGCGAGATGGATGCCGCCGCTCGCGTGACCACCCGTCGGCAGCCGTCCACCGAGATCTTCGCCGAGGATCAGCTCGGCCGCGTGCCCGGGTGTCAGATCGCGGCAGTTGACGGCGATCAGCGGTCCGGAAGAGCGTTCGGAAGCATCGTGAATCAGGCGCGCCACCTGAGTCTTTCCGGTGCCGTCCTCGCCGAGAATCAGGACCGGGTTCCGGACTTCGGAGAGCGCCCCGATCTTCTTCTGGACGGACTTCATCCGCGGCGACACGGCGATCAGGGCATCGGGATCGTTGTCTCCCTGGACCAGGCGTGCGATGACCTCGGCGCCGCGCAGCAGATCGAGGGCATCCGACGTTGTCTTATGGAGGTTGCGGGCGATGCCGCCGAGCATCTTGCGGCGGAGGGAGGCCGACTCCTGGAGCGCCGACGGTAGGGCAGACGCGGGATATCGCAAAAGCCGCACATCGGTCGCCGCGATCGCGTCGATCGCGGCGCCCTCCTTGCCGAGGACCGACTCGGCCCCGAAGATGCCGCCCTCGCCGAGCCGGGCAAGCGGTCGCTTGCGGGTCTCGCCCTCGGTCAGCAGAAGCTCGACCTCGCCGCTGATCACGACGTAGAAAAAGTCCTGGTGGTCTCCTCGGCGGATGACCACCTCCCCCTCACGAAATGCGACCTCTTCTCCGGCGTCGCGGAGGAAGCCGACCGTCGCCGGGCCAAGCAGCATGGACGCACCCGAACTGATCTCGTCGGCGGGAGAGACGGCGGGCCGGTTCGCAGGTTGGAGCGGCTCGAGATCGAAGACCACCGCACCGATCTTGAGCTGGCCGGCCGCCGTGACCAGGGTGGGTCCATCCAGTTTCTCACCGTTTACGGCCGATCCGTTGGTCGATCCGAGGTCTTCGATGGTGATGCCCTGATCGTCACAACTGAGACGGGCGTGGCGGCGGGACACCGTTGGATCGACCACCCTGAGATCGGCGTCGGCGGACGAGCCGAGGACGTGGTCTCCGGGACCCACGTGGAGCGGAGGACCGCTCCTCGGCGAGTTCCATTTCAGCTGCCACCTCTGCGCCACGGCTCTCGACCCTCCGAAGACCCAGTCTCGATTTCGTCGCATCCCAAGAGATGATGCCGCTCGTGAAACGCGCCTACTCGATAATTCTCGCTGTCAGCTGTCGAACCTCGATCATTGTAGCGGATCTTCCCAGGTTTTTTGGAGGCCTCGAAGTGGGGTCAGAATACGTGGGTTTCTGCCGTGATCCTCTTGAAATGACGTGGTCTTGCCGGCGGCCGAATGAATGCTCATTCAATGCAATTGCCGGGGTCCATGAATTTAGCGACTGCGCAAGCGAGAAATAGCTTGTCACTTTTATTCACAAGCTCTATACTCTTCGACGCAGGAGACCCCTCCGGGGTTTCGTTGTTTGTTGAGAAGGACCAACAATGACCGGGCCGAGAGATCGCCACCCGAGGTGGTCTCCCAGCCGGCAGAAACAAAACGGGAGGCCACGATGTCGACGTTAAAAGAAACCCTTTACAAGAAGATCGAAGAGCACCGTCCCCGGACGGTCCGCCTGCTCAAAGAGTACGGCGACACCAAGATCAGCGATGTGACGATTGCGCAGGCCATCGGTGGCGCGCGCGGCGTCCGCTGCCTGGTCACTGACGTCTCCTACCTCGACCCCTTCGAGGGAATCCGCTTCCGCGGACGCACGATCCCCGAGACCTTTGAGGCACTGCCTGCGGTTGCGGGTCAGGAGTACCCGAGCGTCGAAGGCTTCTTCTACTATCTGATGACCAGCGAAATCCCCACCGCCGAGCAGGCGGAAGCGGTGGTTGCGGACTTCAAGACCCGTCGCCAGCTGCCGGACTACGTCAAGGACGTGCTGCGCGCGATGCCGCGTGACACCCACCCGATGACCATGTACTCGGCCGGTATCCTCGCCATGCAGCGCGAGTCGATCTTCGTCAAGAAGTACAACGAGGGCATGTCGAAGATGGACTACTGGGATCCGATGTTCGAGGATTCCTGCAACCTGATGGCCAAGCTCCCGGTGCTTGCGGCATTCATCTATCGCCTGAAGTACAAGGACGACGACCAGATCGCCGAGGATCCGAACCTCGACATGGGCGGCAACTTCGCGCACCAGATGGGCATCGACAGCCCGTACGATGACGTGGCGCGGATGTACTTCATCCTCCACTCCGATCACGAATCCGGCAACGTCTCGGCCCACACGACCCACCTCGTGGCGTCGGCCCTTTCGGATGCCTACTACTCGCTGTCAGCCGGCATCAATGGTCTCGCGGGTCCGCTGCACGGCCTCGCCAACCAGGAGGTCCTGAGCTGGACCATGAAGTTCCAGGAAAGCCTGGGCGGCGCCGAGCCGACCGAAGAGCTCGTCAAGAAAGCCCTGTGGGACACCCTCAACAGCGGTCAGGTCATCCCGGGCTACGGCCACGCGGTGCTCCGCAAGACCGACCCGCGCTACGAGTCGCAGCGCGAGTTCTGCCTCAAGCACCTTCCGGACTACCCGCTCTTCAAGCTCATCAGCATGATCTACAAGGTCGCCCCGGGCGTGCTCGAGGAGCAGGGCAAGGCCAAGAACCCCTGGCCCAACGTCGACGCGCAGTCCGGCGTCATCCAGTGGTACTACGGCCTCACCGACTGGGACTTCTACACCGTTCTCTTCGGCATCGGCCGCGCGCTGGGCGTGCTGACCAACATCACCTGGGATCGCGCGCTGGGTTACCCCATCGAGCGCCCGAAATCGCTGACGACCGCCATGCTCGAAGAAGCCGCAGGCATCAAAGAGTAAGCGTTATCAATTCGCAGAGGGCGCCCTTCGGGGCGCCCTTCTGTCACGGCGTAGCCGAAGGCGCCGGATTCTCGTGCCCGTGCTCGCTCCGTCTCCGTTCCCGATGGAACGTTGAGTGCCAATTGACGCGGAATCATCGGTGGTCGCGTAGCGCTTCTCTTGACAGCGCTCTTCTGCGGGTGCGCTTCCCGAGAGTTGCCAGCCTTCGCATTGACCGACCCAACCGACGCACCCTTTTCGGATTGATGGCTCGGACAATGCGAAAACTGGCACGCTCCGGCCAGCGCCTGTTCTGCCGGCGTCATCGGGTGGGTGGGTGGAACGTCCGAACGTTCCAATTCCGAATCCGAATTCAAACGTTGTCGTCCTCCGCGGCGCCCATCTTCGCGACGTAGAGCTTCGTGAACTCGTAAGAGTCCGGAATTTCGAGTTCGCGGGCGAACTGGTGCACATGACCGCGGACGAAGGCGACGGCGGGCAGCGATTCGAAATCCTCACGCTCGATCATTTCGAGGATCGGGACGCCGATCTTCGTGGTCGCCGACACCTGGTGCAGCGTCACACCGCGGCTCAGCCGGTGGTGGCGCAGATGTGCTCCGGGTTCGTCAACCGGATCAGGAGCGGGCCCCGGCGGGACCTCGGGCTCGCGGTCTGGTGGGTCCGCAGGCTTCGCGACGGATGGGACGATCGGTTCTTCGCCGACGATCCTCTGGTAGGCCGCGTCGATTCGTTCGAGGATGCTCGCTCTCTCGTCGTCGTTGAGCAGGTTGTAGGTCGCCAGGGTGTCACTTTCGTAAAGCGTTTTCCGGCGCTGGTAGGCGCGCCGCACTTGAGAGATATCAGCATCCGGCTCGACGCCAAGCGTCTCCCAATCCTCGGGACGGATGGTCATGCGGTCCTCCGGCGCGCGTAGGTGAGCTTCTCGATCGCGCCGTCGAGAGCAGCGATAAAGGGGATCTTCGTGTGGAACTCGGTGGCCGGGCGCTGCTCCATGACCGATCTCACGACGAGTTGGTCGTTCGGGAGGGCGCCGAGATACTGGAGACGAACGCCGAAGTAGTCGCGACAGGCAGTCACCATGTCTTCGCCGAGGGCCTCGTGGCTCGGGTGCTGGGTTCGGTTGACGATCAAGGCGGGCCTGAACGAACTTGCTTCGGCCACGAGTGCGGCGCCGACCTCTGGATCTACCGACCACACCCGTGAGATGAGATCCCTCGGAGTTCGCACGAGATCGCGTGAGCTTCCTTGCATCACCTCTGCAATCGCCGCCCGCACCTGGGTGCGAGGTTGTGCGCGCTTGAGCTTGCGAAAGAAAGCGGCCTTGAGGAAATGGTAGGCGTTTTCCACTGAGGTGGGTTCGGGTACGACCACGAGGACGCCTTTGCGGGCGACCAGGAAGAAATCGAGCACGTTGAACGCGCTCCCGGCGCCGAGATCGAGAACGACATGGTCGGCCTCGATGGCGTTGATATGGCGGAGAAGTTTGCCCTTCTGGCCGTAGTTCAGGTTGGCGGCTTCAACCAGGGCCTGCGCCCCACTGACCAGCCACAGGTTGTCGATGGTGGTCGGGACCATGACGTCCGAGAGGTCGTTCACCTTCTTCGACATGAAGTCCTTGAGGTTGATTTTGGGGTTCGGCATACCGAGCAGGGTGTGGAGGTTGGCGCCGCCGAGATCTGCGTCCACCAGCGCGACCCGTTTGCCCGTGCGGGCGAGGCTCGCGGCCAGATTGGCGGAAATGACTGACTTCCCGACACCGCCCTTCCCGCCACCGATCGCCCAGACCCTGGGCCCGTGCCGGGCGGGTATGCCTTCGGAATCGTTCATTTTCGAGGACCGTTTCCGGTTCCGAAGTCGATGGGGTTTCCGGGGAGCTTGGTGACCCTGGTCATTTTAGACAGTGTAACACCGTGGGAATCTACAGTTCGTATGTCTGTTGTGCATTCTAGAGACGACGCGTCAATCCTGGGTTCCGTATACCGGGCAACGGTTCGAGGTATGAACCAGCGGTTTTCAGGTCAACCCGGAGAGATCGCCGCCGTCCGATGGAGAGTGATGAAGTATTTTCGAAGAACACGAGCGCGCCGCGCCAACGGGTCCACCCACCGCCGTCCCCAAAGGGGAGAGCTACCGCTGACCTGCGCAAGCCTCGGAAGCCCGATCTTCGTCGAAAGCTGGAACGGCGGTTCGCCCCTCAATTGGGTCGAGTTCATGGGCCGGTGGGAGATCACTCGCGGATGATCGCAACGAGGCAGGACTGAGCCGAGGGCGTGACCGTCTTCGTTTCCGTGCCGGTGCCATTGCCTGAATGAGAGTCAGCAGCGGGAGATAGGCTGAGCTGGCCGAGGGGCAGACGGGGACCTGCAACCTTCACCCGTACTCAGATCATCAAGATCCGCAGATCAACGCGACTTGTCTCCGATCGTCGGGTCAGAGTTCAATATTCATCTGCGGTCATCCTGCGTGATCTGCGGTCTTCTTCTGGGTGGGTGGGCGGATACTCTCCACTTCAAAATTGGCCCTCGGGTGGCACGAGCTTTGCTTTATTTCCTTCCGGATGCGCCCTCGGTGGTGCGTATACTCCATTGAGGAGATTTCGATGCGGATTCAAACTCGGCTCTTTCTCGGGACGGCGGCGCTGGTCCTGGCTCTGATGGGCCTGCAGTGGTGGCTTTATTCCCGGCAACTGCAGGCGATCGAAGACGAACTCAGCCACGTCGCCACCTCCGTTGGAAAGGGTGTTCTGACGGCCGAGATGGCGATTTTCGGTGAGTGTCGTCAAACATGACGATCGACGGATGCCGTCGTCGGGTGGAAGCCGGTCACGTCGGATTGAATGACGAGAAACGACGGGGACACTCGGCGAGGAAGCAGAGGCCCGGGTCAACATAGTGGCCATCCCGGGCTCTCCGGACGAAGAAATCATCGAGCCCACGACGAGCAAGGTCGTTCGTCGCAAGATCGAGCCGGGAGGCCCGGAGATCGTCGAGGAGAAGTTCGAATGGATCATCGAAGGGGATGATGAGCCGACGGAAGTTGCCGCAGACGGCCGAAGATCGGAGCTGCGGCGAAGAGGACAACGAAGTCCGTCGGGTGCGAGCAATCGACGGCATCCCGGTGAAGACCCGAAGGCAGCTGGCGGTGACTGTGGAGGACGGTGAGGAGCGGCACGACCGGTACCTCGTGGTGAGTGAAGATGAGCAACAACCTCCACCGCATCAAGATCCCGGTTTCGCCCACCGTCAAGAGGGTTCGTAGCACCATGCGTGAGGGCGCCGCCGTCGGAGGAGTGCTGCTGCTGGCGGGCCTCTTCGCTTCCGCAATCCTGTCGAGACGGTTGACCAGTCCCCTGCGAGATCTTTCGCAAGGCGCCGAGGCTCTCGGGCGCGGTGATCTCGGAGTGCAGGTGCCGATTTCGGCGACCGGCGAGGTGGGAGATCTGCAGCGGGCATTCAACCGCATGTCGGATCGTCTGGCGGAGTTGGAGGCCGAACGAGATCTCTGGCAGCAGCGAGAGCACCTGGCACAGCTCGGAGACCTTTCGCGAGGGCTCGCCCACACCCTCCGCAATCCGTTGCATACGCTCGGGTTGGCGGTCGAGGAGTTGGCAAGTGGACAGGAGGAGCGACAGGATCTGGTGGTCACCTCGAGGGCTCAGATTCGTCGCATCGACAGATGGCTGCGCTCGTTCCTCGCGCTTGGCGCTGGAGAGTCGGTCGAGCCCGAGGAGGTCGACCTCGGCGAGATTGTCAAGGGCGTGGTCCTCGAATCGGTGCAGCAGGGCGCGGATGTGCGGGTCGAGGAAGACGGGGCAGAGCTGCGGGTGGGAGTGGTGCCGGGAGCGGTGCGCGCCGCTCTGGCCAATCTGGTCGAGAATGCGACCGAGGTGTCGCCGCCCGGAGAACACGTCACGGTCCGGATGACCTCGATCGACGAGCACGCAATGGTGAGCGTGGTCGATCGCGGGCCGGGTCTTCCGGAAGAGGTGAGAGAGCGTTTGTTCGCGCCCCATGTGACCACCAAGGTTGGGGGATCCGGGATGGGACTCTTCCTGGCCCGCCAACTCGTAGTCGGGATGCACGGCGGCGAGATCGAGATCAGTGACGGCGAAGAGGGAGGCACGGTGGCCGTTGTGCGCTTGCCACTGACGGCCCCCGGAGATGGAGACAAAGACCGTGACGCCGAGTGAGCACGCCTCGGTCCTGCTGGTGGAAGACGAAGAGCCGCAACGGCGACTGATTGCCGAGATTCTCAGCCGTGATGGTTTTTCCGTCCGCGCCGCGGGCACGGTCGACGATGCGCTGTCGGCGGTCGAGGACGAGGTCCCGGATCTCATCCTCTGCGACTGGCGGATGCCCGGGCGCGACGGCGGGGAATTCCTCGACGAGATCCGCGATCGTGCGCTCGGGTGCGCATTCATTGTCATGACCGCCTACGGTTCCATCGCCCATGCGGTCGATGCGATCCGCCGCGGCGCCGACGACTATCTGGGCAAGCCGTTCGAACGGGAAGCCTTGCTGCTGGCAGTGCGGCGTGTCCTGCGCACCCGGCGGCTGGAACGTGAGAACCGGCAGCTGCGCGAAGTGCTGCGGGAGGGCGATCACTTTGGAGAACTGATCGGTGGGTCAGAGGCAATGCGGCGCCTCTATCGAACGATCGAAAAGGTTGGTGCGACCGACGCCACCGTATTGGTCTTCGGCGAATCCGGGACCGGCAAAGAGCTGGTCGCCCAGACGCTGCATCGATCGAGCCGCAGGGCTGAGCAACCGTTCGTGGCGGTCAACTGCGCTGCGATTCCCGACACCCTGATCGAAAGCGAGCTCTTCGGTCACGAAAAGGGCTCCTTCACCGGCGCACATCGGCGCCGTTTGGGGCGATTCGAAGAGGCCGATGGAGGGACTCTATTTCTCGATGAGATCGCATCGATGCCCCTGCCGCTCCAGGCGACCCTTCTTCGGGTCCTGCAGGAACGCCGTTTTACGCGGGTCGGCGGTACGGGCGAGGTTGAATGCGATGTGCGGGTGATTGCCGCCAGCAACCGCGATTTGCCGGCGTTGGTGGGAGAGGGCGGGTTTCGGGAGGATCTGTACTACCGGCTCAACGTCGTGCCCATCGAGCTGCCACCTCTTCGAGACCGCATCGAAGATGTCCCCCTGCTCGCCGCCAGCTTTCTCGACAATGCGTCGGCGCGCCACGGCATCGAGGTGGCTTCGCTCCCGCCCGCCATTCTGCGGCCCTTGATGGAGTACGGATGGCCCGGAAATGTGCGGGAGCTCGCCAACGCGGTGGAACGGCTGGTTCTGCTTTCGGAGGAGGGCCGGATGAGCATCGAGGATCTGCCAGCGGAGATCCGTCGAACCGAGGGGAGTCACGAGTGTCCGTTCCAACTCCCGCCGGAAGGCGTGTCGTGGGAGCGGGTCGAGTCCGGCCTCCTGCGGCAGGCTCTGGAGCGCACTCAGGGAAACCGGGCGGCGGCGGCGCGGTTGCTGGGGCTGGGGTACAAGGCGCTGCTGTACCGGCTCGAAAAATACGGGATGGCCGACGCGGACTCGGGCGATACCGGAGAATCTCCCGATATGGGGAGGTGATCTCCGCATCCGGGGAGAGGACGACCCGATTTCCCGGCAGATCGCCTGGCACGACAATTGCGAAACAAATAACCGAGGCCGCGACCTCCAGTCCGGCCAAAAACACAACGGAGGAAGATCAATGAATCGAGATTCCTGGACACGATACCTGGTAGCCGCGGCGCTGGTGCTGCTGGTCGGTGCGGTGTGGGTGCTGGCCGAAGAGACCAAGATGAAGATCGAGGTGCGCAACGAGGGTGGTCAGGAAATCACTGTCGACGTCAACGGCGTCACCGAAGTGATTTCTCTCGACGATCTCGCTGATGGTGAAGAGCGGATCTTCGATGTGAATGGTCACCCGGTCACCGTCAAACGGGTCGACGATCAGCTGGCGCTGGTGCACGACGGGCACGTGATGGGCAAGGTCCATCACTTCGCCGGCGGAGACGAAGACATGGTGTGGGTCACCGCCGGTGACGAGGACGAGCACGGCGCCCATCACGTCAAGATCATCAAGAAGGGCGATTGCGGTGATGGAGAAGAGCACGACGTCTACATCATGAAAGGCGTCGACGGCGAGATCGACGTCGAGGGCATCGACCTCGAAGATATCGACATCGAGCTGCTCGAAGAGAAGTTTGGCGAAGACTTCATGGAGATCCACGGACACGGTGCCCACCCGGTCATCGTCAAGAGGGGCCACCACTTCATCGGCGAAGATTTTGTCCAATACCGGTGTGAAAAAACCGGGTCCACGCTGACCGTCAAAAAAGAAGAGGCGCTCCTCGACAGCTACATCGATCCGGTAACCAGCTGTGTGATGGAGAAGGTTGACGAGCCCATGAAGAAGGTCGTCAGGGTCAAGGTCATCGAGAAGGAAGATACCGAGGACTGACCGCCGATACAGCCCGATTCGAGAATCGACCACCCCGGATCACTCCGGGGTGGTTTTTTGCCCCGCCTGCCCACCCAACTGCCTGTAAAAGCCGAGAACAGGGGACAGCAGGAGAAGAGGAGTGTCCGAGCGTCTCCAATGTCCCCTCGCTCTCCTTTTCACCTCTTCTTCTGAGTTCGGCAAACACCGCTTGGCACCGGTCGGAACACGAAGTCGGAAATCTCGGCGAATCCGAAATCTCGCCGGCTGAAGGGGACCCAGTAGAATGGCGCCCTGGATCGTGAATGCGGGAGGGGCTGGGATGAGCCTGGATCTGACGAACAGGTGTGTGCTGGTGACCGGTGCTTCGAGTGGGATCGGGCGTGCGTGTGCGGAGGCCTTCGCCGCCGAAGGCTGTCGGTTGCTCCTGGCGGCGCGCCGCAAGGACCGGCTCGACGAACTTGCCGGATCGTTGAATGAGAAGCACGGGACGGAGGTTCTGACCGAAGCTCTCGACGTGCGCGACCGAGAGGCCGTCGAAGCGTGGGCCGGAGGGCTGCCGGAGCGTTGGCGCGACATTGACATCCTGGTCAACAACGCGGGTCTCTCGCGCGGTCTGGAACCGCTTCACGAAGGCAAGATCTCCGACTGGGAAGAGATGATCGATACCAACGTCAAGGGGCTTTTGTATGTGACTCGCGCGATCCTGCCGGGGATGGTGGCTCGGCGAAACGGGCACGTCATCAACATCGGTTCGATCGCCGGACACGAGGTCTATCCCGGGGGCAATGTCTACTGTGCATCCAAACACGCGGTCACGGCCCTCAACCGTGGGCTGAGCATCGACACCCTCGGCACCGGCGTTCGGGTCTCGTCGGTCGACCCGGGGTTGGTGGAAACCGAATTCTCGGTGGTCCGGTTCCACGGCGATGGTGAGCGTGCTGACGGCGTCTACAAAGGTCTCGATCCATTGACGCCCGCCGACGTGGCGGAATCGGTTCTCTTCTGCGCGACCCGGCCGAAGAACGCGAATGTCCGCGAGATGATCTTGATGGCGGGCGCCCAGGCGTCCGCGGGGCACGTGTACCGGACCGAGCCTTCGTGAAACGGGCCCTCCTCATGGCGTCCGGCGCCAACCGGGGCGCATATTACGCGGGGTTCCTGGGTCCGTCTGCAACAGGCCGGCATCGATTTCGAGTTGATGGCCGGGGTATCGGCTGGAGGCATCGCCGCGGCGTGGTTTGCGGCCGGCGACCCGGAGGCGTTGATCGACTCGTGGCGTCAGGCCGATCCGTGGCGGGTTGCTCCGCACCCATGGCTGTCGTTCGGCCGGCTGCGGACTGTGGATCAGTTGATCCGGGAAATCACGCTGCAAACCATGGATGTGCGCGCCGCAAGGACGGCTGAAGCCGAGGTGGTCGTGGCGGCGGCGCGGGTGATCGGCCCTGGGCTGCCGCTACCAAAGCTCGAACCGGCTCTGCTCAGAAATCGCGACGCAGCGGACGAAGAGGCGTTCGGACTCATGCTTCGAGCCACGGCGTTCGTTCCGTTCATCAACGGATTTCGCCAGGCCGTCCAGATCGAGGGTGACCGTTATCTCGATGGTGGTCTGGTTCACCGGGTGCCGTTGTCGGTGATTCCGGAAGACCGCTTTGACGAAATCTGGATCGCCGCCTGCTCGCCCAATGGCTTGGCGGAGCTCGAAAAGGAGTTGAAGCGTCACCGGCGGAAAGAACGCCTGATCGTGGTGACCCCAAGTGAGACTCTCCCGGCCGGACGGTGGACCATGGAGTGGTCGCGGATCAGCCGGACCATCGATCTCGGCAGGCGAGATATGGAGGCGGCGATCGAAAAGGCTCGCTCCAACGACCCGTTCGTTTTCATCGGCGTCGGTGCCGATCTCGTGAACTAGATATTTGATATTCGATACTGGATCGCCCATGTCCCGCCTTGACGTCGGTGGCGCAGGGACGCACTGATTTGCCGCCATCCAACATCCGACATCTCGACATCGAAATCAACTCGCAACAGGTCCGATCATGTGTTACGGGCGGATGGCTTCGCGATTTCTATGTGTCTAGTGCCTTCGTGTTTGCAGAGTATCGTGGGTGACTGCGTGCGCCAATCCAATTTCTGACATCGGAATCTCTAGAACAGGGGTGGGCGCGTGGGCTGGGCTACAATCCCAGCATGAACCTTCAAACCAGCTCGATCGTTCGCAACGTGGACGTCGACGGTCCGCGCTCCATCACAAGTTACAACCCGGCAACCGAGGAAGAGATCGCCTCGATTTCCGCCCTCGACGGCGAGGGGGCGGTCGATGCGGTTCGTGCGGCGAAGGAGGCATTCCCGGCGTGGGCTGCCACCCCGGTGGCGGAGCGCCAGAGGATTATCGGGCGCTGGCGCGACATCATGCTCGAGGAGAGCGAAGAACTCGCGCGGCTGGTCTCCGCCGAGGGAGGCAAACCGATCACCGAAGCCAAATTGGTTGACGTCTTCCCGGGCCTTGAATCGCTCGCCTTCTATTCGAAGAAGCTCTCGAAGCTGCTCGCCTTCAAACCGGAAAAACCGTTCCAGTTGCTGTTCGCTCACTGGAAGGCGGGCTACCGTTTCGATCCGCTCGGTGTCATGGCGGTGATCACTCCGTGGAATTATCCAGTCGGGATCCCGATGGCCGAGATCGCTCCTGCGGTTGGGGCCGGCAATACGGTCGTCTTCAAACCTGCATCGGCGACGATGCTCACAGGTTTGATGCTTGGCGATATGGCTCGCCGGGCGGGTTTCCCTCCGGGGGTGATCAACACTGTCGCCCTGCCGGGCTCGGCCACCGATGCGTTGCTCGATCACCCGGACGTGGTCAAGGTCCTGTTCACGGGCTCCGTCGATATCGGCCGCCACGTCGCCAGGCGTTGCGCCGAGCGTCTGGTGCCGGCGCAGCTCGAGCTCGGGGGCAAGGACGCGGCCGTCGTGGCTGCCGACGCCCATCTCGAACGGACCGCTCGCGGCGTCGTCTGGGGCGCATTTGTCAACAGCGGCCAGACCTGCGCCTCGATCGAACGCCTTTATGTCGAGAAGCCGATCCACGATCAGCTGCTCCACCGGATTGTTGAATTGACCAACGAACTCAAGGTCGGGGATCCATCCGCTCCCGATACCGACCTTGGCCCTCTCACCACCAAGGGCCAGTGCGACATCGTCGCTCGCCAGGTGGAGGAGGCCAAGGCCGCTGGTGCCCGGGCATTGACGGGTGGCGAACGACCGGAAGGTCCGGGTTTCTTCTACCCGCCGACTGTCCTGGTCGATGTCAACGACGACATGGAGGTCATGCGTGAAGAGACCTTCGGTCCGGTTCTTCCGGTGGTCCCAGTAGACTCCATCGACGAGGCCGTCCGCCGGGCCAACCGATCGCAGTTCGGTCTGACAGCGTCCGGCTGGACGCGGTCAAAGGCCACTGCGGCGCGGCTGCAGCGTGAGCTCGAGGCGGGAGTGGTGACGATCAACGACCACGCGGTGGCGTTTGTCGAAGCAACCGGTACCTGGGGCGGCGTCCGCGAAAGCGGCATCGGTCGCGCGCATGGCGAGTTCGGCATTCACGAATTGGTCAACGTCAAATACGTCATACGCGACCCGGGCACCGACGAGGCCATGCCCTGGTACTACCCTTATGATCGAGATTTCGCGTCGTTCCTTGGAGCGGCGTTGCCGTTGCTCTACGGCCGGGGCCTCCGCAAGTTTCCGACCTTGCCTGGCCTCGCCTCCACGAAACGATTCTGGAAGCGTGTCCGCAAGGGGACGTTTATCGCGAACTTGCATAAGTTGTTTTGAATGCAAGCGCGTATCCGCTACTGGGACTGATTTGGCAGTTGGTTAAGAGTAAAAAGTGAAGAGTCAAGGCGGGGGAGGGTGGGCTTAACTCTTAACCCTTGACTCTTGACCCGCTTGCGTTCTACTCCGCCGGGATCCCCTCAATCAGCAGCACGGAGTATCGCTGGTGCGGGAAGGGATGGATCTCCGGCATCTTGGCAAAGAGCCAGCCTTCGTAGTCGGTGGTTCCCTCTTCTGCGATGACGACTCGTGCCGCAGGGTTGTGGGTCTCTGCCGACCGGCTCGTAATTCCGGACTCATCCATGACGAAGTCGGGGACGAATGCTTTTACAGTCAGGGTCAGACCGCTGTCTCCCAATGTCAGCGAATCGCCGAGGCTGATTTCGAAGCTCGACTCATCACCGGTTTCGACGTCGACAACCCGCACGCTGATGCCGGACCATGCGTCCAAGATCGCTGCGTCGACGTTGATGTCCGTGTTGAGGCCGCCTCCCATACCCATTCCACCCATGGCTGATGCATGTGCGTCGTCTTCCGGCATCCCGGCTGCCTCGCGGTGGACGTCGTCATCCGGCATGACACCTTCAGCGGCTGCTGTTTCGGTCTCGTTGTCGGTGGTCGCGCCGCACCCGAACAAGGTCATGGTCAGCGCGAGAATCATCACAATCAGATATCTCATTTTTGCTCCTCCGGCGGTGATTATACGGCCAACCGCTTTCGATCGCCTTCCGATCTCACGATCGGCGCACTCACCGTCGACCTGAAATGGGACCTTTGCGGGATGTTGCAATGTCCGGGTCCGAGACGCAGCAACCAAAATCGACAGCCTTTTCATTCCTTTCCGAGAAAAAACATTCAGCAACTCAATCTCGACGACGTGGCGTCGATTGCAGAGCGTTGCAGCCTGTGGGCGGTGGGATTGGCGGACGATCTGGTGTGATCAGCGCATGTGATTTTGTGTTGGATGCAAATAGCTCCACGCATATTCCAGTCAATCAGGCAAAAGATCTGCCGAATCCGGACAATTGGAGCCATCCTGGACGCTTCGAATTTCACGTCTCTGGAGAAAAATCGTGCAACTGATTCGCATTCACAAAATGTGGAGAACTTGAGAACGGAGAGAAATTCGAAGGACCTTGTTGACAATCCGGAATTGGTGCTCGTAGTGTTGGTCGGTCAAAAGCTGGGTAGTTTTTATTAGTCTAATGGCGTTAATTCAAAGGAGGCCATGATGGGTCGGAGGGATGACAGGTTAGGTGCGCCCATCGGTTCCCCTCACGAAGAGGGAACGGACCGAAGGGACTTCGTCAAGGCTTGCATGATGGCTGCCGCCGCAGTCGGGCTCCCCGCCAGTGTGGGAGTCAAATGGGCGGAGGCTGCCGAGGCAGGTCTTAAACCATCGGTGATCTGGCTCCACTTCCAGGAGTGCACCGGGTGCACGGAGTCGTTACTCCGCACCTCGCATCCCGGGATCGCGGAGTTGATCCTCGACCTTGTCTCGCTGGACTACCACGAGACGCTCTTTGCCGCGGCGGGCTATCAGATTGAAGAAGCCCTGCATCAGGCAATGGAGGCGAACGCGGGCAAATACGTCTGCGTGGTCGAAGGTGCGATCCCGAGAGCCGAAGGCGGAATCTACTGCCAGATCGGCGGTCGAACCGCGATCGACATTCTCGAGGATGTCGCCTCGAAGGCGGCGGCGGTTGTCGCCATCGGCTCCTGCGCCTCATGGGGCGGGATCCCGTCGGCCGATCCCAACCCGACCGATGCGGTCGGCGCGCCGCAGATTCTCGAGGGAACCACCGTTGTGACCATCCCCGGTTGCCCGGCGAACCCCTACAACTTCCTCGGCACGGTGCTCCAGTTCGTTGCCCTCGGCTCGCTGCCGGCGCTCGACGACAAGGGCCGGCCACTCTTCGCATACGGCCGCACTATCCACGAGCACTGCCCGCGCCGTGCTCACTTCGACGCCGGCCGCTTCGCTCGTCAGTACGGCGACGAGGGCCACAATCTGGGTTACTGCCTCTTTGCACTCGGCTGCAAGGGCCCGGAGACTCACGCCAACTGCTCGACGATGTCCTTTGGCGAAATGCCGGATGCGTGGCCGATCGGTATCGGCCACCCTTGCTTCGGATGCACCGAGCAGGGTGTCGCGTTCCACAAACCGATGCATCAGGAAGCAGCTTTGCCCGAAAACGCTGTGCCGCCGATCTTCCCTGATCATCGGACCAGTCCGTCCGCCGCTGCCGCGGGTGTCGCCGGCCTCGTCGGCGGCGCGGTCGTCGGTGCGGGGCTTATGGCCTCGAAGAAAATCGGCGGAAGGGGGGAGCGAGGAGGAGTCGTCATGACCATGGACCGACGAACTCTGCTGAAAGGAGCCGCCGCGGCAGGTGCCGGCGTCGCAGTCTCGACCGCGACAGCGGTCGAAGCTTCGAGCCAGACCAGTCGCACCGGCGGATGCGGTCGGGATGCTCTACGACGCCACCCGCTGCATCGGCTGCCAGGCATGCGTGACCGCGTGCAAGACAGCCAACAATCTGCCGGGCAATCTCTATGATCCGCCCAAGGATCTCGACGGCTCGACCAAAAACATCATCAAGCTGTACGAAGGCGACGGCGAAAAGTCGTACATGAAGCAGCAGTGCATGCACTGCATCGATCCCGGCTGCGTCAACGCGTGCATGATCGGCGCGTTCAAAAAGCGCGAGTTCGGTATCGTCACCTGGGACATAGATCGTTGCATCGGTTGCCGCTACTGTCAGGTGGCGTGCCCCTACAACATTCCGAAGTTCCAGTGGGACACCGCGGTTCCAGAGATCGTCAAGTGCGAGCTCTGCAACCACATGCTGGCTCGCGGCGAGGAGCCGGGCTGCTGCCAGGCGTGCCCGAAGGAAGCCGTGATCTTCGGAACGTACGAGGAGCTGCTGGCGGACGCCAGACAACGCATCGCCGATCGCCCCGAGCGCTACTACCCGGCTGGCGACCCGCAGATCTTCGGCGACACCGAAGGCGGCGGCACCCAGGTGCTGTACCTGGCCGGCGTGGACTTCGAGAAGCTCGGGCTTCCGGAACTCGGCGACGAGGGTGTCGGTGTCCAATCTCGTGCGATCCAGCACGGCGATCTACAGAGGGTTCATCGCCCCGGTGGCCCTCTACGGCATCCTCGGTGCCGTGTTGTGGCGCAATCGCCGGGCGGCGAAGAAGGAGGGCTCCGATGAGTGAGCATCACGCTGAACCCGTCGGCGGCCCCATCATCTTCAACCGTTTCACCAAATTCCTGGTGATGTTCCTCGGGCTCTGGGTGCTGATTCTGATCTATCGCTTCGCGACCGGAATCGGGACCGTGTCGGGTCTCACGGACGGCTACCCCTGGGGCATCTGGATTGCCTTCGACGTGGTCACCGGAACGGCTCTCGCCTGCGGTGGATACGCCATCGCGATCCTCGCGTACATCTTCAACAAGGGCAAGTACCACCCCCTGGTACGACCCGCCCTGCTGACCAGGGCCCTCGGCTACTCGATGGCGGCGCTGGCGATCATCATCGACGTCGGCCGCTGGTGGGGCATCTGGCGCATCCCGCTCGGTGGCTTTCCGGACATGGGCGAGCTACAACTGGAACTCGGCGCTGCTCGAAGTGGCGCTGTGCGTCATGGCCTATGTGGGTGTCCTGTGGATCGAACTCGGTCCCGCCTTCCTCGAGAAGTGGAAGGCGACCTCGAAGAGCTCGGCCCTGGTCAAATTCGCTGAGGTCGGCCTCAAGTTCTACGACAAGGCTCTGATCTGGATCATCGCGCTTGGCGTGCTGCTGCCGACGATGCACCAGTCTTCGCTGGGAGTTTTGATGTTGCTCGGCGGCTGGAAACTCCACGGCCTGTGGAACACGCCTTGGATCCCGCTGCTCTATCTCATCTCCTGTGTCGGCATGGGCTACGCGGTCGTGGTGTGGGAGTCGGCGGTATCGAGCAGGGCCTTCAATCGCGAGCGCGAGGACAGCATGCTGATCTCGCTTTCGGGCGCGATGGTCTTGGTCCTGGGTCTCTACCTTCGTCCTGCGCTTTGCGGATATTTTCATCAGCGGCAAGACCGTGCTCATGTTCAACTCGGGCATGCTGAGCGTCATGTTCTGGATCGAGATCGCTCTCTTTGCCGTGCCGATGGTGATGCTGATGCGGGCCAAGGACCGCGCGAAATTCGCCACTATCTTCAAGGCGTCGATGCTGATCATGCTCGCCGGCGCGCTGTATCGGTTCGATACCTATATCGTCGCATACAATCCGGGAGAGAACTGGTCGTACTTCCCAACGACCCTCGAATTGCTGATCACGCTCGGCGTCGATCGCCTTCGAGATCTTCCTCTACATCTTCATCGTCAAACGGTACCCGATCCTGAGCGGCACCCGCGCCGCCGGGACGGCTCATTAGAAAGGGGGGCCTGATGGCCAGAACGATCACTGTTGATCCGATCACTCGCATCGAGGGTCATCTGCGCATCGACGTCGAGGTCGACCGGGGAAAGGTCCAGAACTCCTGGTCCTCCGGGCAGATGTGGCGCGGTATCGAGAAGATTCTCGAAGGTCGCGACCCGCGAGACGCGTGGGTCTTCACGCAGCGCATCTGCGGCGTGTGCACAACCGTCCACGCCATCGCATCGGTGCGTGCAGTGGAGAACGCGCTGCAGATCAACCCGCCGCTCAACGCGCAGCTGATCCGCAACATCCTGATCTCGGCGCATGCGCTGCACGACCACATCGTCCACTTCTACCACCTGTCGGCTCTCGATTGGGTGGACGTCGTGTCGGCCCTCAAGGGCAACCCGAGGACGACACCGCCAAGCTCGCCGAATCGCTTTCGCCGTGGCCCGGTAACGGCGTCAAGGACCTCACCGCGGTCAAGGAGAAGCTCGGCGACTTCGTCTCGAAGGGCCAGCTCGGCATCTTCACCAACGGCTACTGGGGCCACCCGGCGATGGATCTGCCGCCGGATGTGAATCTGCTGGCGGTGTCGCACTACCTGCAGGCTCTCGAGGCCCAGAAGACGGCCAACAAGGTCGTGACCCTGCTCGGCTCCAAGACACCGAACATCCAGAACCTCGCCGTCGGCGGCGTGGCCAACGCCATCAACCTCGACAACGAGGCGACCCTCAACATGGCAAAGCTCTACCAGATCAAGAACTACCTCGAAGAGGTCAAGACATTCGTCGATCAGGTCTACTTCGCCGACGTCGCGCGCCATCGGCGCGATGTACGCCCCGTGGCTCGGCTACGGCGCCGGCGTGACCAACTACCTGTCGGTGCCCGATACTGCCGCTCGACACGGCGGGCACCCAGTTCGCCATGCCGGGCGGCGTCATCATGGACGCCGACCTCGGCAGCTACCGACCCATCACCTCTTCAACGACGCGCTATTTCCGCGACAACGTCGCCGAGTGCAATCGCCCACTCGTGGTACGACGGCGACTGGGAGAAGCACCCGTGGGAAGAGGACACCGTCCCGGCCTACTCCGAGTTCGACTACGACGGCCGGTATTCCTGGGTCAAAGCGCCGCGCTTCGAAGGCAAGCCCATGCAGGTGGGTCCGTTGGCGCAGGTGCTCGGCGCGCTCGCTGCCGGCGACGAACTGACCACCAAGTTCGCCACCGAGTTCCTGCGAGTTGGCGGGCAGCGTGGCCGGAGCCAAGCTGACGCCGGCGGTTCTGCACTCGACCCTCGGTCGGCACGCCGCGCGGGCCATTCGTGCGCGGGTGATCGCCCACCTCGCCTGAGCCAGTGGGAGGCGCTGGTCGGCAATATCGCATCCGGCGACACCGAGATCTTCACGCCGTTCGAGTTCCCGAGGGGCGAGATCCAGGGCTTCGGCTTCCACGAGGCGCCGCGCGGCACCCTGTCGCACTGGTGCGTCATCGAGGACGGCAAGATCAAGAACTACCAGTGCGTCGTTCCCTCGACCTGGAACGCCGGACCGCGCGACGGAGCGGACCAGATGGGGCCCTACGAGGCCTCTCTGGTCGGCAACCCGATCGCCGATCCGGAACGTCCGCTCGAGGTCTTGCGCACGATCCACTCCTTCGATCCGTGCCTGGCGTGCGCGATCCACACCCACGACCCGGATGGGAAGGAAGTGTCGAAGGTCAGAGTTCTCTGAGGGCGGATATTTTCATCTTCGGGCCGGGACGCGAGTCCCCGGCCCTTTTTTGATTCTGGATTTCAGGTCACAGGATTCAGGTCACAGGATTCGGTCCCACGCCGGTCCCGGATTCGGATTAAACGCATGCGGCTGGTCGTGGGAGGAATTTACGATTTCGCTGATCCTGCATCCGATCACATCCTGCATGCATCCATGCATCCTGCATCCTGCATCTGCATCCGGAATAGGTTGATCGTACACTATCCAACGGTGCTCCGCTCTGGCATCATCGTTCGATGACTGAATCCAAACCCATCCGCATTCTCGGGTCGGCAACGTGTTGTGCACCGACGACGGCCTCGGACCGTACGTCATCAAGGTCCTCGAAAGCCGGTACGAATTCGCGGACGGCGTCGAAGTCGTCGATCTCGGGCACGCCGGGGATCGACCTCACGCCCTACCTGGCCGACGCACGGATGGTGATCGTCATCGATACGGTGCGGGGAGACAACACCCCGGGAACGCTGCGGTTTTTGCGGGATCGAGGAGATCGTCTCCAAACCGCCGCCTTCCCGCATGAGCCCGCACGAGCCCGGGCTTCGCGAGGCGTTGATGGCCACCGAGTTTTCGGATTCGCAGTCCTGACGAGATTCTCTTCGTGGGCGTTATCCCCGAAAGTACTGGCCAGGGCACCAGCCTCACCCCGGCATTGATGGAGTCCGTGCCGGCGGTGTTGGATGCGGTGACCGGCGAACTGGAACGTCTGGGGATGGCCCCGACCCCGCGGGATCCGGCGGCAGAACTCGATATCTGGTGGGAGTAAGAATGCGCATTACGGTGACGATGAAAAAATTCTGATCTTTCTGATCGTGCTCCACAGCTTCATCGTCGGTGTGATGCTGATGTTCTTCGCCGAGTGGGCGGTAAAATTTGCCGGGTGGGCGGGGGCGGATCCGTCTTTTTCATCTGGCAGGCTGGCGCCTTCCACTTCGTGCTGGCGGCGGGCTACGTCGCTGAGTACCGGAGGTCGGGCTCGATCGACCTGCTGCTGATCGCCAAGACGACAGCCTTCGTTTTCCTGGTCGGAGGGTCGTTGCTTGCCGAAACGCCGTGGTCTGTGTGGTTCTCGGGTTTCGCCGACGGCGCGATGGCCCTGACCGCCTACCTCGTGCATCGCGCAGTGAACCGGAGTTGATCGAGGACGGACGGAGGGTCCGCAGATCACGCAGATGACGCAGATCCATCGCAGCGCAGCCGAAGAACCACAGAGGCACAGAGACACAGAGATGCACCACAGAGAGAAAACGCAGAGACGCAGAGACGCGGAGAGACCGAGGAAGCTCGAACCTCCGGTGAGGACTCGACCGGCCACGGCGGTCGAGTCTCGCTGGCCCGAACCGCTGTTCCGAACGCCGGCGTTCGGCACAGCAGTCCGCACCCAGCGACCTGCGCTCTCGGAGAGCGCAGGCCTCGTCTTTCACGTTGATCAGAATTTTGCGTTCGAACAGGCACGGCTGAGGCGGGACCGACGCACCGGGGGTGCGTCGGCCGGGGGAAAGTCCACCGACACGAGCGCTGGCGTTCGCGTCGATGCTCGTCCAGCGGTCCCGGGACCGTCGAGACGGCCGGTGACCTCGCCGCGCTACCAGACGCCCATCTGGGTAATCTGGGTACCTCTGTGCGACTCATTTGGCGTCGGTGGGTCCGGCTTCGCTGTCGAGCAGCTACGCCGTGAAAGCGCTGCGACTTGTAAGTTCTTGGTGTCTTCGTGTCTTCGTATTTACGACGGGGGCAACAGGGGCTAGTCTGTGTATCTGTGGTTGATCCTGGCGTGTGGGTGGGTGGAAATTTCCGAAATCCGAAATTCGGAATCAGAAGTCGTCTTCGAATTCCTCGCCACCGACTTCCTCGTAGATCTCGAGGATCTGGTCACACCCGAACTGGATGGTCATCGACAGGTAGTCGTGGATCGCCCTCGAGAGATCCTCTGCTTCGGGGTCAGCACGCAGAGTGTCGACGCAGATCGCGTTGATGGTCAGCAGAGCTCCGACCAACTCGCGCACCCCGAAACCCTGCATCAGGCGCTTTTCGGCGAGGTCCTGGCAATAAGTCATGAACAGGCCCCGGTCGCGGGTGCGGATCGAATTCTGAAGGTGGCGAAGCAGAATCATGAATCGCCACTCGAGCACATCGCGGGCACGCTCTGATACGAAGGAAAGCGCGATTGCGATCCCGGTGACAGGAGCTGGTCGAGAAAGGACGGAGCAGATGTCGTCGAGGTACTTTTCCAGCAGGCGGTTGATACGGAGGTTGGCCCGAAGGTGGACTTCTTTCATGGCCGCGCGGTTCAGGCGGTGCCACTCGTTGGGGTCGTTTTCCGGTATTCGACCATGAAGGGCATGCGCCGTTGCAGCAGAAGCCTCTTTCGCGGGTGCCAATCCATCGTCTCGTAGGTGTGGCTGCGCATCAACCGCGAGATCGGTGTCGAGGTAGTTGATCATCCACGGGCGTTCGAACGGGCGATTGCCGAGCAGCCGTCCCATGAGGTCGCGGCCCCAGACGCCGATTCTCGCAAGGAATTTCGGCACGAAAATCGGCCGCCTCCGCTGACCGAAATGGTCGATATTGGCGATTGGAAGAGCTCGAGGTGGGAGAGCGTGTCGCTGGGACTGGCGATCAGCACCTCCCGCTGATTCAAGTCCTCGCTGCAGTTTGAGCAACCGCCTCATGAACGGGCCCATCTCACGGACGTGCATATAGGGGATCGCCGTCGTGCCGCGCCCGCCGATCACGGTCTTGTTCCAGGCCGCCGACAACCACGTTTCGAGGAAGATATAGAGCGGCGCGTACTCGCACCAATCGGAAAAGAGTGCTGCGAGCCGAATGATGCAGGACGGAATGTTCGTCGTACTCCGCCAACATTTCCTCGCCGATCCGTTTGGTGACGGCGTAGATGTGGTCGCCGTCCGGCGGGTTTTTCTCGGTGAGGAAGTCTCCGTGATCCGGAAAGGCGCATGCAGCCACCGACGAGGAAAAAACAAGCCGCTTCAGATCGAGGTTGCGGCACTCCTCGAGAACGTTCCGCATGCCCTCGACATTGGTACGCCAGTACTCGGGATTGTCGTCTCCCGTGAAGTCGTAGTGCGCTGCGAGGTGGATCACGTAGTCGGCCCCGCCCGATTCCCGGATGTATTGGAAGGCGGAGGCGAGTGATTCGCGGTCGCCGATGTCGACCTGGTACCAGGTGATGTTGTTGTGGATTGGCGCGCCGCAGTGGAGCTGTGACCGCCGTGCCAGACCGACAATATTGAATTCGTCCTTGAAGTACTCGAGGAGGTGGCGGCCGATAAAGCCGGAAGCCCCGGTGATGATGAGACGAGGTAGTTCCATAAGCAGCGGGCATTGTACACAATACCGATTTCGAGCCCTGCGGGTCCCGAAATCGGAGTTTTGAATTTTGAATTTTGAATTTTGAGTTTTCGCGAACCAAATCCAGACCCAACTGGCGGTTGGGGGAGTGCAAGAGTTGGGCTCATCCGGAATTTCGTGAGGTCCAATGGCGACGGCGGCAAGCCCCGAAGGGGCGATAGATAAATAGCCTGGGGCGCAAGCCCCAGGAATTCGGTAACTCTCTTCTTATGAAGCCGCGAAGCGGCGACAGATGCGTCACAATCCACCTCAACCGAATGATTCTGTCGCCCCCTTCAGGGGCTTGCGAGAATGGCTGATCCCAGGACCCTGGGGCTCACGCCCCAGGCTAAGATTTTGTCGCCGCTTTGCGGCTCACCTCATCGAATTCCGGATGAGCCAGAACTCAAAACTTAAAACTTAAAACTCGAAACTCGGTTCGTTGGGTGGGCGGCTATACTGTCTCGGTGCACGAAATGGGAATTGCTCTCGAGATCTACAAGACCTGCCGCGAGACCATCGAGGCGAACGGCGGGGGTCGCCTGCAATCGGCTCGGATCGCAGTTGGAGAGCTGTCGGCGGTGGAGCCCGACCTCCTGACATACGCGTGGGAAGCGGTGGTCATTGAAGGGCCCGATGCCGGTGCCGAGCTGGTTGTCGAATGGCGCCCAGCGATTCAGTACTGCAGCTCTTGCGAAGAAAACAAGGATCGCGTCGAGGGGAGCTGGATGCGTATCTGCCCTGACTGTGGCCTGCCGTTGAAAGTTTCAGGCGGCAGCGAACTCGACGTACTCGATCTGACCTTCGAGGCGGATGAGAATTCCGACACTGAGTGAGGTGATTCCAGGATGAAACAAGTGGTGACGGTCAAACGGCGTGCGCTCGCCGCAAACGAAGAGCATGCGGCCGAGTTGCGATCCCGGTTCGCAACCTCGGGGACATTGGTGGTCAATCTGATTTCGTCTCCGGGGTCGGGCAAGACGACCCTGCTCGAAGCCACCGTGCGGTCGTTGAAGGGTGAGTTGACCTGCGCTGTTCTCGAGGGCGATGTGGCCACCGAGAACGATGCGGATCGCATTCGAGCGCTCGGAGTTCCGGCCCATCAGATCCTGACCGGAGGCGGTTGCCACCTCGATGCGCGGCAGGTGGAGACCGGTCTCGCAGAAGGCGGGTTGCCGGAGGTGGATATCCTGTTCATCGAGAATGTGGGCAATCTGATCTGCCCCACCACCTACGACCTCGGAGAGGACTTCAAAGTCGTCCTGCTCTCGGTTGCCGAAGGAGACGACAAACCGGTCAAGTACCCGGCGATATTCGCCCGCGCCGAGGTGGCGGTGATCACCAAGTCCGATCTCCTGCCGTATGTGCCCTTCAAACTCGAGTCGGTGAAGGAGCAGATTGTCAGCCTGAATCCGCAGGGCTCGATCGTCGTCACGTCGTCGCTCAAGGGAGACGGGGTTGAACAATGGCTCGATCTTCTTCGCCAGCGTCTGACGGCGAAACGGCGACAGCAGGGGTGAGTCCCGACCCGAAGATCCGGTTGCAGCTTCGGTGCCGGGGTACGGTTCAGGGGGTGGGCTTTCGGCCCGCCATCCACCGCATCGCGACCGCACGCGGGCTCGCAGGATGGGTGATCAACGATCCCCAGGGTGCGACTTTGGAAATCGAAGGGCCGGCGGAGGTGGTCGAAGGATTCGTTGACGATCTCCCCACAGAGCTTCCGCCGCTGGCCAGGCTCGACGAGGTCGAGCGCGAGGACCGCGACGTGGAAGGGGAAATCGGGTTCGAGGTGCGGACATCGACCCTCGGCCGGCGTGAGGGGGCGCTGGTGCCGCCGGACGCGGTGCTCTGTGCCGATTGCCGGCGGGAAATGGAGATGCCGGAGGATCGGCGTTTCCATTATCCGTTTACCACCTGCACCAACTGCGGCCCCAGGTTCTCGTTGGTTCGCCAGCTGCCCTACGATCGGGAACGCACCTCGATGGCGTGCTTCCCTTTCTGCGACGACTGTCAACGTGAGTATGAAGACCCCTTGGACCGGCGTTTCCATGCCGAACCGGTCGCCTGCCCGGCGTGCGGGCCTCGGTTATGGCTGGCCGATGGTGAAGGTTCCGAGGTGGCATCTGCGGACGATCCGATTGCGACAGCCCGCCAGGAGTTACTCGCCGGGAGGATCGTCGCCGTCAAAGGGCTTGGCGGATTCCAGTTGGCCTGCCGCGCCGATTCATCGAAGGCGGTAAACCGGTTGCGTCGCCGTAAAAGGAGGTTCGGCAAGCCCTTCGCGGTGATGGTCCGAGATCTCGAGGCAGCTCGCAGAACGGTCCAACTGGATCGCGAGGCGGAGGAAATTCTGCTGTCGCCGAGGGCACCGATAATTCTCGCTCCGCGTCGAGGCCAATCGGCGATCGCTGCCGAGGTGGCGCCCGGGCTCGGCGATCTCGGCGTCATGCTGCCGACGACGCCGCTCCACGTGGAGCTTCTCAGAGAGACGTCGATGCCACCACTCGTCATGACCTCCGGAAACCTGTCCGAAGAACCCTTGTGCAGATCCAATAGAGAGGCGGTTGCAGGCCTCAAGGACATCGCCGATTGTTTTCTCCTCCATGACCGGGACATCGTCCGCCGGATCGATGACTCTGTCGTGCGGACCGCGCCGCGTGGACCGATGATCGTGCGGCGCGCGCGCGGGTGGGTGCCGGAGCCGCTGGCCCTCCCTGTCAAGGCGGACAAGGTCATCGTCGCGTGTGGCGGCCACCTTCAGGTGACGGCCTGCGTGACTCAAAACGATCAGGCCTTTCCGTCCCAGCATGTCGGCGACCTCGATTCCGCCTCCGCGCGCGAGTTCTTGGGAGAGGTCATCGAAGGGTTGCTCGATTTCCTCCAGCTCGAGCCGGCCTTGATCGCCGCCGACGCGCACCCCGATTATCCGAGCTCCTGGTTGGCCGACGAGCTTGCCTACGTCACGGTGTCACGGTACTGCCGGTTCAACATCACCTGGCCCACACGGCCGCGGTGCTCGGCGAGCACGATCGGTGGCCCGATCCCGATGGCCGTGCGTACGGGATCGCCCTCGACGGAACCGGGTGGGGGCCGGACGGGACCGCCTGGGGTGGCGAGTGGATCGAACTCGGTGGGGACCTGAGCTGGCGCCGGCTCGGCCACCTGCAGGCCTTGCCGTTGATCGGTGGGGAATCTGCGGTCCGTGAGCCGTGGCGGGTGGCGGTTGCCGCCCTCGTCCAGGGCGGCGCCGGGAATCTGATCGAATCGACCCCACTCGCGGCCATGGTCGAGAGAACGGCTGCAGGCCGTAACAAAGCTCGCCGGCGATTCAAGCTGGCCGATGGCCAGTGGGGCGGGCAGGGTATTTGAAGCCGCGGGCGCCTTGCTCGGTGTTGGGATCGAGAACCGGTGGGAAGGCGAGGCCGCGGCACGACTCGAAGCATTGGCTGCTCCCGAGTGGGGATCGGTCACCGCGTGGCCGGAAATATCGATCGACACAGGCGGCCCGCTGCCGGTGTTGCCGTCCGCCAGGCTGTTGACCGAAGTGGCGCGGAGGGCAGCGGCGGGGGAAGCGCCGGCGACGATCGCAGCGGGTTTCCATGCCAGCTTCTGCCACCTCGCGGCGTCACTGACTTCGATGGTGGCCGGCACGGATCGTGGCGATGTCGCGATCGGTGGGGGTTGTGTGATCAACCGCTTTCTGAGCTCGGGCCTCGCGGATCAACTCGAAACGTTGGGTTTCAACGTTCTACTCCCGAGCCGCATGCCCCCGGGAGACGGCGGACTGTCGTATGGGCAGGCGGTTGTCGCCGCGGTTTCGCAGGTGCGAGGCGTGAAACCGAAACAGATTTAGAAAATTCGAAATTCGGAATTCCCGCCCACCCGCCCACCCAGATTCTCGATGCTGGATTCTTGATGCTGGATCCGCCCACCCGCCCGGTATGTCCACAGATAACCCAGATTGACCCAGATGGAATAGCCTGCAGAAGGGCGCCCTCGGCGGAGGTGCCATCTTTTGCATTGTCCGGGGCTTGCCGGGCCATTAAGCCTGAGCTTTGGTCGGTCAATGCTAAAGGTGGCTCCTTTGCGGGAAGCGCATCTGCAGAACAGCGCGTTGATCGGACGTGCCACTTCAAATATTGTTCGGGAGAACAGCGCATCGAAAGAAGGGGCGCCGATCTTTGTTAGCGGCACCCACCCATCGGGCACGGGATGTTCGGACGACTTCAGGGCCTGGACCTTGTAGGATATACAGGCGACAAAACCGGTACTCGCACGGTGGGTGCCGTTGAACCGAGTGGAGGGAATCGAATGTGCCTCGCCATACCCATGAAGTTGGTTGAACGCGACGAGCTCGGCGGCGTGGCCGAGGTCGATGGAGTGCAGCGACAGGTTTCGCTGATATTCGTGCCCGAGGCCGAGAAGGGCGATTTCGTGCTGGTGCACGCCGGGTACGCCATCAGCCAGGTCGATGAAGAAGAAGCTGAAAAGTCTCTCGAGCTGCTGCGGGAGTACGCCGACTCGATGGTGGATCTGTGAGCCGCAGACTTTATTCGGACCCGGGCGCAATGGCCGGGCTGTTGGCCGAGCTCACAACAGAAGCCTCGAAGCTCGACCGGCGGGTGACGTTGATGGAGGTCTGCGGGACCCACACCCACAGCGTCGCTGGGGCAGGTCTGCGGCGCATGATGCCGCCGAACGTCCGGCTGATCTCCGGGCCCGGGTGCCCGGTCTGCGTGACGCCGGTGGATTACCTCGACCGCGCGCTCGCGCTGGCGAGCCTCCCCGGTACGGTGGTCTGTACCTTCGGCGACCTGATGCGGGTACCGTCCAGCACCGTCAGCCTCGAACAGGCTCGGGCTGACGGCGCGAGGGTCGAGGTGGTGTACTCACCCCGTGATGCGCTCGATCGCGCGCGGAGCAATCCCGACGAGCGGGTCATATTCCTCGCCGTCGGGTTCGAAACCACGGTGCCGACCATTGCCGGTGCGCTGGCGGAAGCCGAAGCCGACTCGGTGCCGAACTTCCTCCTGCTTCCCGGCAACAAGACGATGCCCCAGGTGATGCGGGTCCTGGTGGACGATCCCGAGCTGGATGTTGACGGCTTCCTGCTGCCGGGCCACGTGTCGGTGATCACCGGCTGGAAGCTCTTCGAGTTCCTGACCGATGACTACGATGTTTCAGGTGTCGTGGCGGGCTTCATGCCCACCGACGTCGTCCAGGGGGTGCTCGCGCTGGTGCGTCAGGCCGCCGAGGGGCGTCCTGGAATCGGCAATGTCTACGGCCGGGTGGTGACGGGGGAGGGCAATGTGCACGCCCGGGAAACCGTGGATCGATTCTTTGAGCCGTCGGATGAAAACTGGCGCGGCTTCGGAGTTGTGCCGGGCTCTGGGCTCGCGCTGAGGAAGGAGTGGGCTCATCGGGACGCGTCGTTGATCGAGGTCGTGTTGCCGGAACCCAACGAACCGGTGGGTTGCCGGTGCGGAGACGTTTTGCGCGGCATCATCGACCCGATGGAATGCCCCCTCTTCGACTCGGGTTGCGATCCGGACACTCCCATCGGAGCTTGCATGGTGTCCTCTGAAGGAACATGTGCAGCGTGGTACCGGCACGAACGGTGGTCGGCCGGGGGGCGGCGATGAAGACTCTGAAGAAGGTTTTGCTGGCCCACGGCGGAGGGGGCCGTTTGACCCGCCAGTTGGTGGAAGAGCTTTTCGTTCCCGCATTCCGCAATCCGCACCTCGAGACGCTCACCGATGCGGCCGTGCTGCCCGAGATGCCGCCGGGGCGCCCCGCCATCACGACCGACGCATTTGTCGTTGATCCACCGGTGTTCGCCGGTGGAGATCTCGGGTGCCTCAGCATCTGCGGTACGGTCAACGATGTGGCGATGTCAGGCGCTCGCCCGTTATGGCTCACGTGGGCGTTGATCCTCGAAGAGGGTGCTGACGGCGAGCTCCTGGAAACCTGTGTGAAGGGCGCGGCGCGTGCGGCTGAAGAAGCCGGGGTCGCCGTTGTGGCCGGCGACACCAAGGTTGTGCCGCGCGGCAAAGGGGATGGCCTCTACGCCGTGACGGCGGGTTTCGGAGTGGTGCCGCCGGGCCGTGATCTCGGCGATACAAAGATCGAGGCCGGCGACGCGATCCTCGTGTCCGGGCCCATCGGCGACCACGGAGCGACGATCCTCGCGCACCGCCACGGCCTCGAAGCGCCGGGTCTGCGGTCGGATTGCGCACCGCTCGCGGATCTCGCGGAGGCTGTGCTCGAAAGTGGCGCGGCCGTTCGGGCCATGCACGACCCGACCCGGGGCGGTGTGGTCACCGTGTGCCACGAGGTCTCGGATCGAAGCGGGGCGCGGGTCGTTCTTGCAGAAGACCAGCTGCCGGTGCGGCGCGAGGTCGCCGGCGTGTGTGATCTGCTCGGTCTCGATCCATTGGCGCTGGCGTGCGAGGGGCGCATGCTGGTATGGGTAGCCGGCGAGCACGCGCAGCAATTGTTGGATGTGATGCGTGCACACCCGAGGGGTGAGGGCGCAGCGATTATCGGTTCAATGAGGGAGCTCGAGGCGGGCACTCCGCCTGTGGTCATGAATACCCGGGTCGGTGGCGAGCGGCCGCTCGATCTCCTGTCCGGACTTGATTTACCGAGGATTTGTTGATGGGTGACTCCGGAATGTCGTTGAGTTTGTTGGTGGCCGCCTTCGGTGTGGGAATCGTCCACACGTTGCTGGGTCCGGACCACTATTTGCCGTTCATCATGCTGGCCAAGGCGCGAGGCTGGTCGCGGCTGCGGACCGTTGTCGTGACCGCCGCCTGTGGCGTAGGACACATTGCCTCATCCGTCGCGCTGGGCGGGCTCGGAATCGCCTTCGGGCTTGCCATCGCCCAGGTGGAGTCTGCGGAAACGGGCGCGGGCCTCTCGCGGCCTGGGCCCTGGTGGCCTTTGGCGCGGCGTACGCCCTGTGGGGCCTCCGCCACGCACTGCGCAAGCGGAAGGGCATCGAGGCCCACGTCCACGGCGACGATGTCCACATCCACAGGCATGGTTTGCACCCGCACGGCCACGATCACGAAAAGGTCGGAGCGAACACGACCTTTTGGGCGCTGTTCATCATTTTTGTCCTTGGACCCTGTGAGCCGTTGATACCTCTTTTCGCAATGCCCGCGAGTCAGGGACGGTGGGATGTGGCCGCGCTGACGGCAGTCGTGTTCGGAATCGCTACGCTGCTGTCGATGATTGGTGCCGTGATGGCGGGTTATGAAGGACTGAAGCTGGTCAAGCTCGGACCGCTCGAGCGGTGGTCGCACGTCTTTGCCGGGTGCGTGATCGCCGCGGCGGGCCTTTCGATCCTGTACCTCGGGTTGTAGCGGCATGCAGAAGGTCCGCTTCGTTCACGCATCGGACCTGCACCTCGACGCCTCGTTCGGCGGGGTTGACGCGACCGACGACACCGTGGCGGGGGCGTTTTCCCGCTCCACGATCGAAGCACTCGACCGCGTGGTCGCCTTGTGCATCGAACGCGAGGTGGATTTCCTGGTCATCGCCGGTGATCTTTTCAACAGCGCCGACCGGAGTCTGCGCGGCGAGCTGGCTTTCCAGCGAGCGATGCGGAGGCTGGCGGAAAAGGGCATCGCCGCCTTTGTCGTTCAGGGCAACCACGATCCGGCGGACGGATGGTCTGCGGGTTTGGAATTACCGGACACGGTCGTGGTCTTCTCGGCCGGCGAGGTCGAACGCAGGCAATTCATGCGCGACGGCGAAGTGGTATGCGCGGTCTATGGGCGCAGTTTTCCTTCCAGGCAGGTGACCGAGAATCTCGCGCGGGACTTTCAAAGGCACCGGGACGACCCGCTCGCCGTGGCCGTGCTGCACACCAATGTGGGTCAACTCTCCGCGTGGGATAACTACGCGCCGTGCTCGGTTGAAGATCTGCGGGCGGCCGGTATGGATTACTGGGCACTCGGACACATCCACGTGCCGGGCAGGATTTCGGACAACCCGGTTGCGGTGTACTCGGGTTCAACCCAGGGTCTGAATCCGACCGAGCAGGGACCCCGAGGGTGCTATGTGGTCGATCTCGACGGCGACGGAGCGCGCGAGGAGTTTGTCGAAACAGCATCCATCCGCTGGAAGAGTGTCGAGATCGAAGCCACCGGCCTCGAGGATCTCGATGGTCTGAGATCGGCAGTGAGTGTTACCTGTGATGCCGCTCGGGAAGATTCCGGAGGTTGTTCCCTGGTGTTGCGTCTGGAGCTCACCGGGAGGTCGCCGCTCCACTCGGACCTGGGTCGGCCGGGAGTGCTTTCCGACCTTGCGACTGATCTGCGTGAAGAACAGCTCGGGATCGAACCCTGGATCTGGATCGACCGCCTTCGCGACCGGACCCGTCCCACCATCGATCTCGAGGCGGTGGCCGGCGAGGAAGGACTCCGCGGAGATCTCGTTCGATTGGCAGCAGAATGGCAGGAAGATGAGGCCGGTGCGAACGAGATGATGGAAGAGATCCTGGCTCCGCTTCTCGGCCAGCTCCCTGGAACGCGCGACATCGGTCTGTCTCCACAGCACATCATCGAGCGGGCCTGCGATCTCTGCGTCGATCGCCTTTCCGAGGACGTCTGAGATGTTCCTCAAGCGGCTCGAGGCCGTTCGATACGGAGGCATGGTCGACGCCGTTCTCGGCGACCTGGAACCGGGCCTCAACCTCTGCCACGGGTCCAACGAGGCCGGCAAGAGCACCTTCACCTCACTCATCCGGCACGTCCTCTACGGCTTCCCGCGTCGCAAGGGCGCCGAGCGGCTCTACCTGCCGCCGTCGGGCGATCACCGTGTCGGCCGTCTGGTGTTTTCGACTGACGACGGCGATGTGATCTTCGAGCGCACCGAGGGAGTCCACGGCGGCGAGGTCACCGCGTCTTCGCCAGCCGGCAAAGAGGTGGGAAGCGGCACGCTCGAGACCATCACCACCGGCGTCGGCAGCGGCGTCTACCGAACGGTTTTCGGCTTTTCTCTCGAGGAGCTCAGTGACAGGGATTCGCTTGCGGACATCCAGTCGCGGCTGTATGCGACCACGACGGGGTTGAAGGTCAATCCGCACGACGTTGTCGAGGGGCTTCGCCAGGAGGCCGAGGCACTGTGGGCGCCGCGAGCACGGACAAAGGCGTTGCATGGTCTGGCGAAGGACCTGCGGAAAGCCCGCGAGGCACGTCGAGCGGTCAACGAGGTTGCGGAGCGCTATCGCTCGGACCGTTCGCGTCGCGACGAGGTGGCCGGAGAGATCGAGGCGATTGAAGAAACCCTGCGCTCCGCCCGGGTCGAGGAAGAACGCCTGGCCGCGCTGCTCGAAGAGGGGCGGAAATTCGAGGAAAAGACCCGCGAACGCGAAGAAGAGGCTTCCGAGAAGCGCCTCGAGGCCGAACAAGCGGGCCGTGAGTCGGCCCTTCTCGACGTGGATGAGGACCTTCTGGTCAACGCCGACGCCATTGAGCGGCTGGGCACCAGATTCGAGCTCTTCCGGTCCGAGGTCGAACAGCTGCGGCGTGACACCGAGCGTCTGCACGAGCTGCAAAGGGACCTCAAACGGCGGGCGGCCGACATGGGAGAGGACTTCTCGCTCGACGAGGCGTCGGATGTGCACTTCGATCTCGAACTCGAGAATCACCTCGCCGAGGCGGAGGAGCGCATCCACAAGAAACGCCACGAACGCGACGCGAGCGTGGGGCGTGCCAGGGACGCAGCAAACGAGCACCAGGAGGCGCGTGCCGCTGCGGTGGCGAGGTCACAGGATCTCGGGCTCGGAAGCGACGAAGCCATGGCGGACACTATTGGGGTCAAGATGGAAGCGATCGACCGGCTGCTGACCATCGGGACCGATGCACCGTCGGGCAGCCCGTTGTTGCTTCCGGCTGTGGCAGGAGCGGCCATCGCGACCGTCATGGTCATCGCGGGACTCGCGCTGGAAGACCGTTTCCTGATCTGGGCCGCCGCTCTTCCGGCCATCCTGGCACTCGCCCTGTTCGTGGGGCACTGGTTGCAGGGTCGCAAGACTCCGGCGGAGATTTCCTCCTTGTCGGCTGTTTTGGATGTCAAAGGAACTCCATCCGCAGCGCGGCTGGTGGAAATGCGCAGCCGGTTCGAAGGGGCGAGACAGTTGTGGGCAACCGAGCGAAATCTCGGGCGCAAAGCGGCTGCTCAGAGGGCGGCCGAGCAATCTGCCGCTGAGGAGTACGACCTTGAGTGGGCCCAGTGGCTGACCTGGCTGGAGAACCACGGCCTTCAGACACAGTCGGGCCAGCCGGAGAGCGTCCGCCGCGTCATGAGAGTGCTGCGCGATCTCCGCACCCGTTTGGAGGGGCGTCAGGAACTCGAGGCCCAGATTGACCGGCGTCATGCCACCTGCCGGCAATTCATCGATGCTGCCCGCAAGATTGGGGCCGAATCGGACACGGCCGAAGGTATCGATGCCTACGAGGCCATCGAACACTCCGTGCGCACGATTCTGGCGCGCCTCGGTGCGGCCCGCCGTCTCGAAGACAACAGGCGCGCCCTGCGGACCGCTGAAGAAAATGCGAGCGAGCGGGCGGAAGCCGCCGAAAAAGCGGCGCAGGCGGCCCGTGACTCCCTCGCGTCGGTCCTCGACCGTGCCGGCATCGGCGATGGCGGTTCGCTGGCCGATCTCGAAGCCGCCGTGGCGGTCGCCCGCCGCCACTCGGGCGAGATCGAGGCGGAGCGGGGCGAACTGCTCGAGGCCCGCGGCACCCTCGACGGCCGGCTGCAGCGAGGGGCTGAGGAGAGCGAATCCGCACGCTTGCGTTTGGCCGAGACCGGTCTCGAGGAGAGGATCTCCGAGACTGTTGAGGAGTACGCCGTCCTCGCGGTGGCCGCTCGTCTCCTCGACCAATCCCTCGCCTCGTACGAGGCCGAGAAACAGCCCGCGGTGATCCAGAAGGCGCAACAGATATTCGCTGCGCTCACCGAGGGACGCTACACCCGTCTTTCCACGCCGATCGGCCGTTTCGAACCCGATCGTCAGCGACGGCAGCGGCACCGGCAAGGAGCCCGAGATACTCTCTCGAGCGACGGCGGAACAGCTCTTCCTCGCCCTCCGCCTGAGCTATGTCGAAAACCTTGCCGACGCCCACCCGGCCCTGCCGGTCATCATGGATGACGTCCTGGTCAACTTCGACGACACCCGCCGACAGGCCGCCATCGAGGTCATCGCCGACTTCGCACGGAAGCGCCAGGTGATCTTCTTCACCTGCCATTCTGCGACGGTCGAGGCTTTTGTCGAGGCGACAGGGGATTCCTTGATTCTCGAAATGCCAAGGTCTAACGTTGAACGTCAAACGTTTGAACGTTGCGCCTTCAAGTCGTTTCCACGCCTTTCGGAGATCGTAGAGCCCGTGAAGGTATCGCGGCGGCTTTTTTCGACCCGCCCGCGGGTCCCGCCGGGCGAGAGGATCGTCTCCCATTTGATGACATTGGCCTCGTAGTAGAGATCGATCACGGGGCGGAGCAGGCGGTAGCCGAAACCGCCGGGCGCACCCAGTAGGAGCCGGCGAGGTCGATGAAGACCACGCGGCCGTCGGGTGTGAGCAGGAGGTTCTTGTTGTTGCGTGCGTCGAGGTGGAGAAAACCCGCCTCGGCCAGACGATCGAGGGCCGTGCGGATCTGGGCGAGGTAGTCGTCGCGTTTGGCGGCGCGGTCGGGTGAGCGGGCGAGGGCCACTCCTTCGATCTGCTCTACCGCCAGGGCGTCGCGATCGATGCAGCCGAAAAACTCCGGAAAGAAAGGGAGGGGCCCCAGATAGGCGTATGCCCGGCATTCGCGGTTGACCTCGAGCCGGCCGATGACCCGGCGCCACCACGCTCGGGGTGCGAAATCCTTGACCACCATCGGGCCGTCGCCCACATCGACCACTGTGACGTCGGCCTTGTAGGGCGCACCGTGGGCGAGGTACTTCTTCTCCGCGGCATCGAGCTCGGATCTCGAAGGGAGTGGATGAGTGGAAGCGGTCGGCGGGGGCATGGTCTAATATCTCACCGTGGACGACATTATTTCACAAGCTGAAGGAGTCGGAGTGTTCGACCAGTCCCACATTGCCGGAACCGAACCGGTGCGGCATATCGTGGGCCGGAATCTCTCCAAGGCCGATGTCTTCTTCTATGAACTCGACGGACTCAAGGTGGCGGTCAAGACCTACGGTCCCCGAGGTGCCCTCGTCCGCAACACCTTCGGCCGGTGGATGATCGCTCGCGAGACGGCGGCGTATGTGGCGGCAGCCGGGGCGACGGGGTTGCCGGCATTTCACGGACGAATCGAGCCGTTCGCTCTGGCCACCGAGTGGGTGGACGCCGAACCGCTGAGTTCGAGGGCAGGGGAGAAGCTGGCTTCCGAGGTCTTCGACCGAGTCGCGTCCCAACTCGTGGAACTCCACGACCGTGGGGTGGCGCTCTCCGATCTCCACCACCGCGATGTCCTATTGGCCGAAGATGGACAAACCTATCTCATCGATCTCGCGACCGCTTGGGTCCTCGGACCTCGTCCGGGTTTTTTCAGACGCCGCGTCTTCGAGCGTCTTTGCGAATCGGATCTCGTCAGCGTGGCGCGAATGCGAGCCCGATTCACGGGCGGCGATCCCGAAGCCGCGGCGTTCGACGTGAGTTCCGGCGCCGCATCGTGGCACCAGAGGGGGCGGTGGGTGAAATCCCGGTGGGATGCTCTCCGCGGCAAGACCAGGGGCTGACGATACCCAACACGCGCGCGAACCTGTATCCTGCGTTCGGATTCCGAAGGGGAGAGATTCATGAGTGAACGTCAGTACAACAGATTCCTCGGTGTGCTGCGCCTGACGGCGCTGTTTGCGGTCGTGTTGCTGCTGATCTACTACGCGCGGCCGTCTGTGCTCAGCGTTGCCATCGGTTTCGTTTTTGTCGCCCTTGGAGAGACCGTCCGGTTCTGGTCGTCGGGTCTGTTGCTCAAGACCAAGGAGTTGATGACCGCCGGGCCCTATCGCTACACGCGAAATCCCCTCTATCTCGGTCGATTCCTCATCCTCACCGGGGTGATCATCATGGTCAACCTGCCCAACTACTTCAGTCTGATCGGTCTCGTCCTGGGCTGGGGCTGGTTTTTGGGCGTATACATGCGGCGCAAGGAGCGGGTGGAGCCGGCCCGCCTTCGCGAGGAACACGGCGAAGCCTACGACCGATACTTCGAGGCTGTGCCGGCCCTGTTTCCAACATTCTCTCCGTACAAGGATTTCACCCCCGCCCAGTGGTCGGTGGAGCGCATGAAGCGCAACCGGGAGTACTGGATGGTGATCGGGCTCCTGGGCATCACCGCCTACCTGCTGTGGCGCGCCCTGAACGGTTGAACGTTGAACGTTGTGCTCGTCTGGAATTACGTGAGGCGGTCGCCCAAGGACGACATTTCGGGAATACCTGCCCGTGCCCCTGCCCGTGCCGGGATTCCAAAACAGAAACTGAATTGACAGTCATCCCGAGCGAATGTGACACGAATGGTGATCGTTCAGCGGGAAAAACGGCTTTGCCGGGGGTATTTGACGCCCACCCACCCCCCAAGGAGAGACGCAGATCACGCCGATAGACCCAGATCTACCGCCGGTCAGAACGGCGCTTCGATCGGGCGTGCCACTTTTAACAATGTCGGGGCCTATACGATGAAAACAGATCATCAATCGGTCCGATCATTGTTAAGGGTGGCAACCACGCGGTACAACGTTCGCAGAAGAGCGCAATCAACAGAGAAGCGCCTGGATTCGCTGACAGTCACTCCCGGAACTGGAGCTCATGGAGGCGGGCGTAGACGCCGTCTGAGTGCGAGAAGTGATCTGGTGGTCGCCCTCTTCGACAATACGTCCCTTTTCAAGCACCACGATTCGATCCGCCTCCCGGATCGTGGCGAGCCGGTGGGCGATCACGAGACTACCTCGACCCTCCAACAGAACCTTCATGGCCTGCTGCACCTTGTCCTCCGACTCGGCGTCGAGTGCTGATGTTGCCTCGTCGAGGACCAGGAACGGTGGATCCTTGTAAAAAGCTCGCGCGATGGTGAGCCGCTGCCGCTGGCCCATCGAGAGGCGGGCGCCGTCCTCTCCGAGAGGTGTTTGATAGCCGTCGGGAAGGGCCGAAACGAAGTCGTCGGCCTGCGCCGCAACGGCGGCGGCGCGTACCTGTTCGAAAGGGGCGTCGATTCGTCCCGCCGCAATATTGCAGCTCACCGAGTCGTCGAAGAGGATCGTCTCCTGGGTGACGAGGCCGATGTTGCCGCGGACCGACTCCAGTGTCAGCTCGCGCAGATCGTGGCCGTCCATCGCGACCCGCCCTTCGGTGGGATCGGCAAAACGCAGCATGAGGTTGGCGAGGGTGGTCTTGCCGCCGCCTGACGGGCCGACAAGCGCCACCATTTCGCCTCGTCGAAGCGTGAGTTGAATGCCCTTGAGGGCGGGTTCATCGCTGTCTGGGTACGAGTAGACGACGTTGTCGAACCGGATTTCCCGGGGGGCGGCGTCGAGCTGTTTTGCCCCGGGCCGTTGGGTGACTTCGCGCGGCCAATCCATCATGGTAAAGACCCTGGCGGCCGCGGAAAGGGCCTGTTGAGCCTCGACGTTGATGTGGTTCAAGCGGCGGGCGGACATGAAGAGAAACGCGAGGCCTCCGAGGACGACCACGAAATTGCCCGGATCGATGGTTCCCGACGCGATGCCCCGGCCGGCGACGTAGAAAAGAACTCCACCGGCCATCGCTCCGACCAATTCGACGATGGGTCCGGAGGCGGCAGCCGCCCTGCTTGCCTGCAGATCGACGTTGAAGAGTCCGGCGAGGGTCTGGCGGAAGCGAGCGATGGAGATCTCCTCCATCGAGAAGGCCTGGATGATCTTGGTTCCGGAAACCGACTCTTTGAGCTGGTTGGCCGCCGCTGCCGTCTGCTCCTGAGAACGGGTGGCCGCCTTCCTGAGGCGTTTTCCGAGCCGCACGACCGGGTATCCCATGACTGGCAGGACAGTCAGGGCAAAGAGGGTCATACGCCAGTCGTAGATGAGGACGAGGACCAGCATGGCCGGGCCCATGGCACCGACTCGCACGAAGTCTGAGAGCAGGCGCGTCGACAGGAGCTTGATGAGGTGGACGTCGTTGAGGAGGCGCGATAGAACCTCGCCGGTCTGGTGGCGGCGGTAGAAGCTCGGCGCCTGGTGGATCAGCGAGGTCTGGAGGTCGGCTCGGAGATCTCGGATGACTGCGGAACCCGCTTTGCGGGTTATATAGTCCCCGAAATAGAGCAGTATCCCGCGGATGAGAAAGACGAGCACCAGCAGGACCGGAACCTTGGCCATCGGATCGCGCTGGAGCCACTCGTTGACCTTCTCGACCGGGAGGCTGTCGAGGATGCGATCCAGGAACTCATCGGACTTCTCCTCGGGCGCGGGCTCTGTGACAGCGGGGGCATTGACCAACAGCACCTGGTTCACGAGAGGTTTGAGGGTTGCGACGACCAGCGACATCATGGCGCCCGCTACCGCCAACATGATCGATGCTGCGATCATCTGCACGAGATAGGGCTTCATGTAGGCGAGGAGTCGCTTTGGCCTCGGTCACCCGCCGATGGTAACAGAACGTTGAACGTGAAAACGTTCAAACGTTGAAACGTTTCCGACGGTTTTGAAAAGGAGCGAGTTTTTCCAGCACTGGCACGTCTTTTCGCTTCAGGAGTGTCAACAACTGTCGAAGTATGTCGATTTGAAGTTCCGCGTTGTTGGCCTCACCGAGAGGGAAACCCAATGGATAGGGGACGGAGAGAGCTCTCGGCGGACGGATCTTTCGCGTGATGCCTTCGAGCATGGTGATCGAGGCCGTCGGGATGCCGCGTTCTTCGATGATCTGCTGTGCAAGACCGACGGTCTGCATGCACACCGGTCACACCGGGACCATCAGGGCGATGTCCACCCGGTCTTCTATCATGATATCGGCGACGTCGGGCAGGGTTCGTTTGACAAGCCGGCCCGGTGCGGTGATTGATCCCATGAGGGAGATGTGGCGGGGCGCCACTTCGCCGATATCTCCATCCGACGCCATCTGATGGAGCCGGTCGAGAGGAAGACCCAAATTGCGGTCAGCTTCGACACCGGCGTGAGAGAAACTGTCGGAACGGTGGTGCTCCTCGAGTGACTGGACGTCGGCGTCTGCAGGAATGGTCCGAAAGCTGTAGTCGCCTCCGCGTACCGACTCGCTGAACGGCGTATCGCCGGGAACCACGAATCCGGCCGACGACACCAGCGCGGTCCGGCACTCGGAGAGTGGCTTCGCCAGGGGCGCAGCCGGTACCGGGTCGATCGTTCGCCACCGGTAGGTTTTCAGGAACACTCGCAGGGGCAGGGAGAGGTCGGTGATTTCAGCCATGGCGGAAGATCCTACCATCGACGAATTCGGAATTCGGAATTCGGAATTAGGAATTGCCACCCGCCCGCCCGACCAGGTTCAAGATCCAAGATGCAAGATGCAAGAATCAAGAAAGTCGGCGAGTGGACTCCGAAGAGGGCAACAGGGAACTGTCATCATTATCACGTTCTCCCCTGCTCCTTGCCTCTTCTACTCTTGCTCCCGTGGACCGATCCTGCATCTTGCATCCTGCATCTTGCATCTTGGATCTTGCATCTTGGATCTTGGATCTGGTCGGATGGGTGGGCGGGTCGGGTTACAATCCCCGGCATGTTGAAGAAAATTCTGCCTGTCGCGTTGTTGTGTGTGATCGTCATCTCGTGCCTGGGAGCGCTCCTCACTGCGTCTTCCGCCACCGCCGCCGATTCTCCGGCGGCGGGCCCTGTCGAACGCACCCTGCCCTCCGGTGCGACGGCACTGCTGTGGCCGCGTCCGGGTTCGGGAACAGTCCTGGTGACGGTGGCCGTGCCGGCTGGTTCGCAGGACGAGCCGGTAGGTATGGGCGGGCTTTCCCATTATCTCGAGCACCTTCTTTTTGACGGTTTCGATGCCCTCGATGAACGAGGCGTCACGGAGGCATTCGAGACACTTTCGGCGTATATGAACGCATTTACCCGCGAACAAACAACGGTCTATTTCGCCCTCGTTCCGCGCGACGACGCGGTGGCTGCCGCCGAACTCATGGTGGGCATGCTCACCCGGTCTTCGATCGGAGAGGCCGTCTACGAGAAGGAAAAAAAGGTCATCCTCGAGGAATTGGCCAAGGATCACGCATCCCCTAACGGATTGAAGGAAGAGGCTCTGCGCTCGGTGTTGTGGAGTGGCACGCCGTTGGAGCATCCTGTTGGCGGGTCGATCGAATCGGTGACCGCAACAACCAGGGAAGAAGTGACGCGGTTCTGGAAGGCCCATTATCCACCTTCGGGATTTCGCATTCTGATCACCGGCGATTTGCCGGTGGAGGGTCTCGCCGAGGTCCTGGCGCCATTCTCCGTTCTTCCTGCGGGTCCAGCCGCGCCCGGGCGCGAGGATTCCCTGAACTGGGCCGGCTGGGGTGAATGGGGCTCCGCTGCTGCCCCGAAAGCTCCGGCTGCTGCCGGCGGAATGCCTTCGATGGGCATGGGAATGGGCCACGGGATGGCGGCCAAAAAGGAAGCCCCTGCAGGCGGCACCCTTGCCGTGGTGATTGCTGCACCAGACGCGTTGGCGGAATCGGGCACGCCTTTAGAATTGCTCGCTCGTTGGCTGTCGGATCCGGCAGGACCCCTGGTTTCGGTACTGGTGCCCGGGATGGCGCAGAGTGTGAATGTGATTCGCCAGCCGCGCGTACCTCGGGATCTCCTGGAAATTCGAGTCGAGGCCAACGTCGGGGTCGATCCAGAGGACCTGCTGGCCCGCCTGCTTGGAGCGCTCGCTGACGCTGCTGATGGGCCGGGCGATGCCACAACCGCGGCTCTTCAGCGCGCATGGATGGGGGAGCGGGCGCTCAACGACCAACGGCTGCACTACGCCGCCGTTTTCTACGGCGAGGCCCTGGCATCGGGCCGCGGTGATTTGGGCGAGGCGGTGGCTCCGTCCACTATTCCGCCGGAACAGGTTCGACAGACGGCCAAGGCATTTCTGGGCGAACTGAAACGGAGAACCCGTGCCGGGTGGCTGGGAGAAGGTGGTCCTGAAGCGCGCGCGTCCCTGCCGGCGGAGGTGGCTCCTGAGGCCGGCGAACAGACAGCGGTGCTCGAACCCGGTCCTCTCGACAGTTCGGTGGCCGTTCTCAGCAACGGCACCGTGGTTGGAATTCTGCCCGAAGAGGGCAGTGATGTCTTCGGCGTTCATCTCCTGGTGGCCGACCGAACCGCACGCGAAGCTCCCGGCCAACCGGGTATTGCGGATCTCACCCACCGGCTGCTCTCTGGCGGCACGATTCTCGGCGGCAGCCGTGATCTTGCTGCGCGGATGGAGCGCGCGGGCTTCGAGGTCAAGGTCGCCGACTCGCCGGCGATTCCGTTTGACAACCGGTACCACGTGCCGGATTTCTCGTACGTGCGAATCGAAGGACCGGCCGCGAGTCTGGATACCGCCCTTGCAATGCTCGCCGAAATGATTCGGGTGCCGGCGTGGGACGACGACGGCTGGAGGTCGGCAGCCGCCGGTCACCAGGCGGAGCGAAAGGCCGACAATCGTGGGCCGGAAAAGGCGAGGCAGCTCTTTCTGGGCGCGCTGCTCGGCGATGAACACCCCTTGGCACAACCGGTTTCGGGGCCGGACACAGCGCCGGATACAACTCAGGAAATGGTTCGGGACTGGTGGGGGACGTGGCCACACGGATATTTCGCGCCGGATCGATTGGTCGTAACAGTGGCATCTCCTCTGGCGGCTGAAGCGACTCTCGAGCGCGTCAAAGACTATTTTGGCGGCGGGCCGGAATCGGCGCCGAGCCGGGGGCCGTATCCCCCGATGCAGCCGACCTCCGAACTGCCGGAGGTGGTGATTGGTGAGGCTCCCCAGGTCACGGTGTTGTGGGGGCGGATTGCCGAGGTCGCACCGGAGGACCGGGCGCCGTTGCTGGTGGCCATGGATGCGCTGTCGGATCGCATGACAGCGGTGATCCGCGAGCGCGAGGGCCTGGCCTATCGGTTGGGCGCCGGGGTTCGATACGTGCCCGGTGGAATGTGGATACTCTCGGCGTCGGTGGGAACCCGACCCGAAAACTCCGACCGTGTGGGAGCGCTGATCGATGAACTGGTGGCGGAGTTGACTGCCGCCCCGTTGTCGCCGGACGACGTGACACGCCTCAGAGCACGTGCCCGCCGTACACGCATGCTGCGTGGCTTGTCGGCCGCCTCGCGCGCCTATCGCGTGGGCCGCGCCCTCTTCGAGGGCCCGGGCTCACCGTTGGCCGTGAATGAAGAGGTCTATGCAGCTGTGACTCCGGAGGAAGTCCAGGCGGTCGTGGAGAAATACCTGGTGCCGGACAAGATGCTGATGGTGGTGACGCCGTAGGTCCGCCCGCCCGCCCATTTCGGATTTTGGATTTCGGATTTCGGATTTCCGCCCGCTGTCCCGTTTTCCTGAACCCGCGGAGCATTGAGGTCCTGAGCGCCCGCACCGCAATGTTGAACTGCCGTACATTGTTGTGCGACCGTCTCGGCCGCACAACTCGATCGATTCGATCGGCAACGCTGGTCCTGACTGCTGCTGGTAGCTGGCCGCATACGCTGTTTCTGATGGCCGTCGCTGCAGTTCGGGCACGGGAAAGGTTCGGGCACAGAGATGGAGACGGGGTCTCCGCAAAACCATCCGAAAAAGCGAGATAATTAGTCACTTTGTACGATTGCAGAACAGGTTTTGGTGCTTTATCGTCTTCATGAGTCGAAAAATGTATTACTGCCAATAATCACGAGTGTCGGTGAGATCTCTTCGTGGCAGCGCTGGGTTCACCATGGCCGAACTGCTGGCGGTGGTGTTCATTCTCGGCTTACTTTCTGCAGTCACGTACAACAGTGTTCTCGAATTCATCGAAAAGGCCCGCCTCGCACGGTGCATGGTCGAGCTCCGGGCGCTTCAGGCTGCGGTCGAGACCGTCAGCGACGGCGGCAAGAACATGCCGGATGGTGAGACATTCTGGAACCAGTGCTGGCCCGACGGGAAGAAACGCGGTCCCTACTATTATCTGGTGGATGGGGACCCGAACAAGGGGCACGGCAACGACCTCGACGGGGTCGACGAAGAAAATCCGGGCAATTCAAAAAAGGACAAGATCGACATCAAGTATGTCATCTTGTGCCAGCACAATCACAAGCATCTCGGCAAATACGTCTACGTCACGGACGAGGGGCCACCGGTCATCGCCACCGACGAGACCGATCCCGGCTACACCAAGTTCATCAAGTACGAGTTTGGCGGGCCCGGCGGCGGCAACGACAAGTAGGAGTAGACGGCCACATATTCATCGTTAGAACGTTAGGACGTTGGAACCGTTGATCGTTGAGTATCAGGCGGGGGTGGAGGGGTGGAACGTTCAAACGTTGAACGTTCGAACGTTGAAACGACCGTGCGTCAGCCTTCGGCGTCCATAGGAGCCAGAGATCCCTCGGTGACCCAGTGCTCGTAGAGCCTGCGCACTCGATACGAGTCGACTGCCAGTTCAGGTTCGAGCTCGGACGGTGGCACCCCTCGGGAGGCCTTTTCCCACGTCGCCTTGGCGAGCTTTGGATCGGGATCCTCTTTGACGTCCGTGGGTTTCTTGACCGCTTTGAACCGGGCGTCGTCCGGGACAAGCGCCAATGCGCGGTTGAACTCGTCGTAGCGGCGCATCCCTTCCATGAGAAGTGACATGACGGAGCGGGAGTTCTGGGAGTTCGGTTGGGAGTCCCCGGTGTTCTGCGCATTTTCGAACTCGAAGCTGCCCTCCACCGGCCGTTCGAGGAGCTGGTAGACAGCAACCTCGTCGGTGAGAGCGCCGGCCTTTGCGGCGGTCAGATTGCCCGATGCAAGCTCGAGTGTGGCCACCTCTCCGCCGTCCGCGTTGATGATTCTGAGCGTGCCGGTGACTCCCGTGTCCGCGAGGTTCTGCAGGAGGTTGGGAATTCCGAAAAGTGCCAGGTCGCCCGTCAGCGTTGCCGACTTCTCGGCTCTTTTCTTCTTGGCGGCCTGCCCACCCATCCTCGAGAGAGCCTCCTCGGCAACCCTGCCGAACGTCTGTTCCGAGTATTTCTTACCGATATCGCGGAGAAGCTTTTGCACCTCCGGAGACTCTGTCCCGGATATCGCCCTGATCAAGTGTTCGAGCATCTGGGATCTGCGTTCGTTTTTGACTGAGACCCCGAGGAACCGGCGCGGCAGTTCCTTCCTGAGTGCATCGAGAATCCGGCCGAGTTGTGCAGGTGAACTCGACAGATCCTGGGTGCCCAATCCTGCGAGCCGCGCGTAGGTGTCCCCGAGTTCTGGGTGTCCCTTGAGCCCATGCGATATGACACACGAGCGGGCTCCTGTGGCGGTGCTCTGCGAGAGTTGTTTGATCAGATTCCCAAGCAGCCAGCGGACTTCCTTGTGATCGAGCCGGACCGTCGACTCTCCCATGAGGACATCCTCGAGCTCACTGATTCGGGCATCGAGCGTCGCGTAGGCGCGCGGGCTGTCGAGCGCAACAAGAGCCGCCAGACTTTCACGGAGCGACCTGCATGGAGTTACGGAGATCCGAGGTGTGAATCAGAAGGTCGATCTCGTGGTCGACGTCTTCGTCATTCGTTCGCGGTATCGATTTCATCAGGTAGACCAGGTTTCGAACCACGTACCAGGGCTGGTGGTCGCTGCTGTCGATCGATTCGCCGAGCATGTTGACCGCTTCCGCGCGCGCGTCGTCCCCGTGCGCCCGCAGGAGCTTGAGGATGGTGAGTCTTCGTTCGCGGTTCTGCTCGACTTTGAGCGATTCGAGCAACCCCTTGACCCTGAGCATCGGAAAGAACTGCATCAGACGGTGCAGGAGCAGTCTTTTGTCCGGGTCCTCGGCGAGGCCGTCGAGCTGGGACTGATCGAGGTTCGGGTAGCTCTCCTCGATGACGGGACCGGAGATTGACGCGTCGACCTCCTGGCGGTCCATCATGCGTTCTGCGAGATCGAGCATCGTCACCGCACGGCCGAGGGAGCCCTGGTTGAACTCGTCGATGGCTACACCAACAAGCTCTTTGAAGCGCAGCGTCAGGTGATTCCGGTCTTTCGAGAGCTTCACCACTTTGCGCATCGCGCGTGCCGCGCTCGCCGGCGACTCCGTTCCGGGCGCCTGCTCATGCGAAGGCGGCGCCCAGTCCGGCAGGCTTTTGCTCAGGGTGCGGATGATATCCGGACCCAGGTTTTCGACCCCGAGGTTTTTGAGGAATCCGAGCTGCGTTTCGAGCTCCTTCGCGCTGCCCGCCCTGGAGGCGACGTCTTCGACGACGTGGGCGAGAACCTCGTTTCCGGCACTTCCGGGGGCGGTTCCGAGGCTGCCTGCCTGCGGCAGCCGGTCCAGGAGGAGATTGAGGCGGTGAAGGGCCACGGATTCTGCGGCTGCTGCAGCCGCAGACACCGTCCCGGGGGCTCCCGGAACACCTGCCGCGCCACCGGGCCCTCCCGGGTGGCCTCCGGCAACGCCGGCTCCCTGCTTGTGGAGAATCTCTGATTTCGACACACTGATGGCGGTGCTTTTCTCGAGGTGTCTGAAGCTCTGCTCGAGGAGATCACGTTGATCGGGCGGGCAGAGTTCGAGAAGCTGGGGACGAAGCTCGTCCAGGTGCTCCCTGACCTCATCGCGTGGGATGAGCTCGAGCACGCCCAGCTGGTGGATCTTCGACGCGGCGTGGTGGAGCAGGTCGCCAACCGTCATATTGCTGGAGCCGCGTATCTGGTCCCCGATCCATGACTGAATCTCGACGGCAACAACCTCGGGCGGTACCTCGAAGATCTCCGAGGCATTGTTGGCAAAAATCATGGGAGCGATCTCATCCGACAGGTAACGCTTCAGGAGCACCCGCTCCTCGTCGTAACCCGCGTTGCCGATATCCATGATCAACGGAGTTCTCTCTTCGGTTCCAATCGTGGTTCCTTACCGACTCAGACTGCAGGACACACGCAACACACCGGGTTCAAGATGTGCTGCGCCCGGGACCGCGCGCGGGTGAATCTCACGGGTGGTGTTTTGCGGTCGACACCACCCATTCAATAGTAGCGCAGAAGGTGTCGGTCAGAGGTTTTCGATGAACTCGATCGCGGAGTTTCTGACATAGGCGAGGTTGATGTTGATCTCGTTGAAATCCACCACCTGAGCGGTCGCTTGTCGCGCGGCTTCTTTGTCTCCGGCGAGTTCGAATGCCCTCCCCGTCAGCAGCATGACGCGGGGGTTTTCCTGGTTGGCGTGCGCCAGCTCCCAGAGAGCTGTTTCAAAATCACCGCGCGCAATGGCCAGCATGCCAGTGAGTTCGTGAGATTGCTGTACTTCGCCTCGGATCTCGAACTCGGCCACGGCCTCCCGGTAGGACTCGGCCAGTTTGGTCGCCGTTACGAGTTGGGCCTTGGCGAGCGCGGCCCGAGCGAAATCGAATGCGGCGTTCCGCGCAATCGCCTGCTTGATGTCGTCGGTGGCGTCGGAGCCTTTCATGAGATCGATCGACTTCTGGTACCTCTCGATCGCCTGGTCGGCGCGCCCGCCAGCGAGGAGGATGTCTCCCATCATGTTCTGGTCGGCGGACATGGCGAAGAGATCGTCGGTTTCGGCCGCGATTTCGTACCGCCGTTGAACCTCTGCAATGGCGGCGTCGAAGTTGTTTTCGTGGAGGTATGAGGCCGCCGCCCAGGTGCACGCTAGGCGGCGCTCACCGGGAGTTCGCGCGACTTGTCCCAGCCGGGAGAAGTTCGTTCGCGCTTCGTCGGCACGTCCCATGAAGATCAAGTTGTTGCCGATACCGACATACGAGGCCACAAATTCCGGATCGATCGTGAGCGCCTTTTCGTAGGCGGCGATGGACTCGTCGAAGCGCCCGATCTTCATCAGGAGCTCGCCATACGAATCATATGGGTTCGGTTGGTCGGGGACGAGCTCAGCATAGCGGAGGAATGCCTTTTCGGCTCCTTCGAAGTCGCCTACCGTGCGGAGCGCATACCCGAGTTGATTGTACGGCGGGGGAAAATTCGGGTTGATCGCGATGGCTGCTTGATATGCGTCAATCGCGGGCCGATATTCCTGTTGGCGGGCAAGGAAGATTCCGAGATCGCTCAGAGCCCGCTCGTCGCCGGGATACGCGGCGACCAGCGCCTCGAGGCTCGTCCGTTCAACATCGGTTTCGCCGTTGACGTTCGCCTGGAATGCTTCAATCCGCAGCCTCTCGCCCTCGCTGACGCCGTCGATCTCGGCGATTGCAGTCCGCAGCGCGGCAAAGAAATCCGGTGCCGTCGCCGACGTGGCGGCAACCATCAGCCAGCCTGTTGCGAAGCTCGGATCGGCTTCGACCGCGGCCTGGAAATGGAGGTTGGCCTCGGTCAACCGGACGTTCTCGTACAGACTGCGCCCCTCGATGTACGACCTCAAGGCTTCGTTTGAGGTGGTGGTGATCGGGACTTTGGGCAGCTCTTGCGGTTGGGTGGAATCTCCTCCGCAGGATGCCGCTGCGAGCAATGTGAGACCGAGAACGAACAACCTCGAAGGATATGATCGGGGCACGCTCTTCTCCTCTCGATGCGGTCCGAATAGGGTCTGGAATCGAGATTGGGCAGTGATGACGGACGTGACCATTCGGATTCCAATGAGTTGATACGGAATCTTCGCTCGTCGGTTTCGCGCATTCGGGGGTTTCCGGTGTAACTTTCCGATACGGGATTACGTCTACGTATGCGGATGAGGCGAGTTGATTTTGATGCAGCCGTGGCGACGCACGGACGGAGGGTGTTCACGCTCTCGGTCTATCTCCTCGGTGATCATCAGGAGGCGGAAGACGTGACCCAGGAAGTGCTGATCCGGTTGTGGCGAGGGGGGCACAAGGTGGCTCCAGAGCGGATCGGCGCGTGGCTTCTTCAAGTCACTCGAAATGCCTGCATTGACCTGATTCGGAAGCGGAAAAGGGATGGCGCGGTGCTCTGCGATTCTGACCCAAACGGCGTCGAGCATCTCCGGGAAACGTCGCCGGGACCCGAGCGGCTGCTCAGCGCCTCGCGGCTTGGCGAGAATATTCGTCGAGCCCTCGAGAAACTGTCTGAACCCCATCGGAGTGTCGTGATTCTGCGGGAAATTCAAGGGCTGTCGTATCAAGAGATCAGCGATGTGCTCGAGATGCCGCTGAACAACGTCCGCGTCAACCTGCATCGGGGACGGCGCAGAATGCGGGAAGAACTCGGGGAGGTGCACGACCATGTCGCAGCATGCTGACAGGTTGCCGTGTGTCCAGGTTCTTGAATTGATCGAACCGTGGGTTGACGGTGAGTTGGAGGCGGGCCGGGCAGCCTCGGTACAGGCTCACGTTGACTCCTGTTCCAGCTGCAATGCTGAAATGCGGTTGGCCGACGAGATCCGCGCCGAGCTGCGGGCGATGCCCAACTACGAACTTCCCGAACGGCTTTTGAACGACATCGCGCAAGCAACCGAACCGACCCTCCCGTCGAGATTTCGACGAGTCCTTGGTTTGCTGGTTCTTCGTCCGGTTCCGGCGGCAGTCGCGGTCGCGGCAATTGTGGCGGTACTGGTGATTCAACCATGGCGGGCGCCTACCGATGCGGGTTACACCGAGACGGAGGTGGCGCGTGCTACAGCCGAAACCAAGCTCGCACTGGCGTATGTGGGTGGCGTTTCTCGAAGGGCCCAATCTGAGATTCGAGAGCGGGTGATCGAGGGTGAGCCGGTCGCGATGACAGTGCGCAGGATTTCACGGTCAATGAATTGGACCGGCAGACCGGGGTCGAACGAGCCCAAACCAGACGGGCTGCCGCAAGAACACAGTGAAGGGAGTTCGTTATGAAGAGGATCGTCGTGTTGCTCGTTGTGGGGGTGCTCGTGGCCGGTGGGACCGCTTTTGCGCAGGCAGGGGTGAATCACCCGGGTTACTATCCGATCGAGGAGATGGGCATTCTTGCCCAGGATGACCTCGAGGTGGACGTCGACCTCCAGGGAGCGATGCTTCAGGTGGCCGCGGCTGCCATCCAAGATAACGAGAACGACGCCGATCTTGCGGCCCTGGTATCGGGCCTCGAGAGAGTCCGGGTCCAGGTCGGATCACCCCAGCGAGTCGATCAATCTGCGATAGCTTTCAGCTTCGGGGACGCGATCGCGAAGATGGAGAGCGCCGGCTGGTACAGGATTCTCAGGGTCCTGGAAGACGAAGAGCAGGTCTATCTCTATGCCCGCGAGGGTGACGGCCGCATCGTCGGACTCACCGTCCTGGTGAATGACGGTGAGGAAGAGGTGGTGCTCGTCAATATCGTCGGTGATATCGACCCGGTGGTCCTCGGCAAGGCGCTGTCGAAATTAGACAAACTGAAGGATTTCGAACAGTACATGAACGGCGACGAATGATCGCGGCGAAAACCCGGAAGCGCAGCAACGATATCGCGAGGGCCTGTTGGGCCCTCGCTGTTTTTGTCCTGGTGTCTGCAGGCTGCACGAGCTCAACCGGACCCAACGCCGCGCAGCTGAGATGACGATTACTCGTTGATCAGCGCCTCCCGGCCCTGAAGGGTTACCACCGAAAAACCTCCGCCTTGAATGTCGAGGGCGGCGGGCTTGCCGCCACCGGCCCATTGATCATCGGACATGTCGACTGAAGTCAGTATCACGCGGTCGTCGAATCGCGTTCGAATCACATGCTCCAGACCGTCGGACTGGCCGGAAACCAGGCGTTCGACTCCGAGATCGTCGAGGATCTCAGCCATCTCCTGGCGATGCTCTTCTTCGTTCCACTTTGCCGGTCCGCAAAACCACAGCGGTCCATCCTCGGCGAGCACCGACCATGATCCCCATCTGCCGAGGTGCTGAACCTTCAGTCCGGTGTCGACCCTTATGTTGCGGCGTGTTCGCTTGCGTTCGGGGATGGCGTTGATGAAGTCGATTTCCTCGTCGACCACCGCCACCATTTCTCTGGCGGTCGACAGGGGGAGGGCGAGACCCTCTGCGACCATCAACTCACGACCCGCATCAAACGTCGCGATTTCTTCAGCGGCCTGTTGATTCATCTGCTCGACCGTAATTCCATTCATTTCGGGGCTGATTCCGGCGTGAACATAGAGCACGTCATCGATGATTACGGCCACCGGCAGGGTGCGCAGCCACTTGCCGTACACACCGTCCGGCCGCATGGATTCCATATATTCCACCCATCCCGCCGGGTGCGCCGCGAGCCATTCAGTCTTGAAGTTCTCGTCAACCGTGAACGTGGTCGAATTCGCCTTGGCGCGTTCTGCCCGCCAAGCCACATATTGCTCGTAATACTCGGCTTGACGTTGTTCAGAACCTTGCCCGGCAAATGTCTGATAGGTCATGTAATTGACATCGCGGAGTTCGCCGAGAATGTTGAGTATTTCGTGGTTGCCCATTAAAACCACGACCCTGCCGCCTGCTGCAGCCGCTTCTTTTTGCAGCCTCATGAAGAGGTCGAGTACCTGTCGCACATTCTCACCCTTATCCATGAAATCACCGGTCTGGACAAGGACAGTGTCGCCCCCGGACCAGTGTGCGCCGTCGTCGATCAACTGAAGGTGCTGGAGAAGGCTCGTGACGGTGTTCGAGGCGCCCTGCACCTCGCCGATGACGATAACGTGGGGCGACTCCTGAGATCTTGAATTTGCCGGGAAGCCGATCATGAACACAATCGCCGCCAACAAACAGACGCAGCGGAACTCACTGCGAAAAGACCTGCAGATGTTCATGGAATTTTCCTCCGTGGTGCTTTGGTCAGAGATCGAGGCAGCTATGAACTCCCTCGTACCTTCGATGGCACATACGAAAATGAGGTGCCAACGGTTGCAGAAGAGAAGAGCATATTGAGAGGGACACAATCAGCGAGCCCGGATCATCGGCAAAAAAATCTGGAATGCGCGAGAATGGTTGGGCGGCGACGAGAGGGGAATGATGACGAAGGCGGTTGAGACGGTGCGCCTCAGGAGGACGTTCGGCGAAGTGGTTGCGGTCGAGGATCTGGATCTGGTGGTCGAGCAGGGGACCTTTTTCGGTTTTCTGGGCCCCAACGGAGCCGGTAAATCGACCACGATCAGAATGCTCACCGGCCTCCTCGGTCCGAGCGGAGGCACCGCCAGGATCCTCGGGCACGACGTTGTCTCGGATGCGGTGGCGGCGAAACGCACGATCGGCGTTGTTCCCGAAGAGTCGGCTCTTTTCGAACGACTCACGGGCCCTGAGTACCTGCGATTCATCGGACGGATGTACGCGATGCCGCGACAGGTGATCGACTCCCGTTCCGAGGAGCTGCTGCAGCTGATGGATCTTCTGGACGATTCCGGGAAGCTGATCATCGACTACAGCCACGGGATGCGAAAGAAACTGTCCATGTGCGCGGCCATCATCCACGAACCGCGGGTGCTCTTTCTTGACGAGCCCTTTGAAGGCATCGACGCCGTGTCGTCGCAGCTGGTCCGCTCGGTCCTCAACCAGCTCGTGGATCACGGTGTCACCATCTTCCTGACCTCACACATCCTCGAAATCGTCGAGAAGCTCTGCACCCATGTGGCGATCATCCACCAAGGACGTTTGGTGGCGAACGATTCGCTCGATCGACTGCGTGATGGTGCCGGGGCGGCGACGCTCGAAGACCTCTTCTTTTCTGCAGTCGGTGGCGAGCGAAGCGAGGCCCATCGTCTGTCGTGGTTGGACTAGCGGCGTGGACCGCCTCCTGGCCCTGGTGTGGTTGAGATTCCGGTTGTGGTGGAACGGGATGCGCTCGCAGGCGAAGGCGGCGGACACGGCAGTGGCCGTCATCATCGTGATGCTCGGTGGCGCGTTTTCGGTTGGGGTCGCGGTAGGCCTCTCTGCCGTCGCTCACCTGGCTCTGTCAGACGGCGACGCGGAGGCGAGGCGGGTAGGGCTCAATGTCGTGATGTGGGTCCTCGGTCTCATTGCGGTGGTCGTACCCACGATATTGGGTGTCGGACAACCGTCCGTTCCTCTGGGCCGCCTGGCGGTTTTTCCTTTCAGCCGCTGGAACCTCTACCGAATATCCCTCGCCGCTTCGTTTGTGATCGGGGTGCACTTCTTCTGGTACCCGATCATTCTTGCCGTATCCGCAACCGTTATCTTTTTCGGGGATGTGCCCGCGGTGCCGTGGCTCGCGATAGTCGCGGTGTTTGTCGTCTGCCAGGTGGTGTGGTGTCACACCGGATTGTTGTTCGTTCAGCGGGTGTTGCGGCGACGAAGGACCCGCGAGTTGGCCGCGCTCGTCGGTCTCGTGGTGTTGGTTTCGGTCTCTTTTCTCCCGGCAGTTTTCCAAACTGAGGACAACGGGTCGGAGCATTTGCATTACAAGGGGCCTTCCGCACCGATGGTATCGGTGATCGTTGGCGCGGCCTCGCTCTTTCCTCCTTCAATCGCGGCGGCCGGACTCATGGCGGGAACGGAAACCGGGTGGCCTGATCTCTTCGCTGCCATTATGTGGCTGGGAGTGTGGACCGTGGCCGGGGTGGCAATGGGCTCCAGGATTGTCAGCCGGTCCCTACTCGACGGTGATGTTCCCATCAAGGCCCGCAATGCGTCGTCTTCTGGGCTCAGCGAGACCACGGCCGAAAAGGTCCTGGATCTCGAATGGTTTACGTGGGTTCCGGTCGAGGTGCGAGGCATCGCCGCGAAGGAACTGAATTACCTCCTCCGGAGCACGGTGGGGAAATTCAACATCGTTGTCATGCCCATCTTTGTGGTGGTGGTGGGGCTGGTTTTTGCGCGTGACCTGACGCGACCGGTATTGGGTATAGATCCGGCGACCCTGGTCTTTGTGGGTTGTCTCGTCTACGCCACCGCGTTTGCCAACAACTTCGTTTACAACACTTTTGCCTGGGACGGCTCCGGTGCGCGCTCGTACTTCCTGAGCCCGGTAGCAGCCGAGCGGGTTCTCTTCGGCAAGAACCTCGGGGTCTGGATTTACACGTCGGCTCTTGGTGTCGAGTGCGTGCTGTGCTTCGTTGTGATTGTCGGGTTCCCGGCGCTGCCAGCTCTCGTCAGCGGGGGATTCGCCTTCGTCGCTGCGCTCGTGACGCCGACGATGATCGGCAACTTCATTTCGGTCGCGATGCCGGTGCCTCGGGACAGTGCGAAGATCACGAACTCGCCGTCACAGACCGCTATTCTGGTTTCCTTTGGCGTGCTGTTGGCGAACGCGGTACTGATTGGTGGACTGGTGGCGATTCCAGCATTGCTGGGGTTCGCCTGGCTGCAACCGCTGTTTTTGGCAGTTCTCGTCGTGCTGGAGGCGTTTATTTATAGGGCCTTGCTGCGCCCCGCAGGACGCCTTCTCGGCGATCGGCGCGAAGATTTGATCGAGGCACTCCAGGTTGCAGCCTGATCGCCCGCTAGAATGATAGAGAGGCTTCGCCGATCGGAGCCGCGCATCGTGGAGGTGCTTGGATGATACGGAGGAGTGCTCGTCGGATCTACGGGATGCTTCCGGCGGTGTGGTTGCTGGCTGCGGCAGTGGTGACGGCCCAGGAACCATCACTCGCGCCCCAACAGAGAGGTGCCTCACCGTCACTTGACCAACTGAAGATCGCGTATTCGGCGATGACCGAGGGAAATTACGAGCTTGCGTTCGACCATTTCAGCCAGGCGCTCGAGTTCGCGAACACCAGGGAACTCCGTTTCCAGGCCCATGTTGGCATGGGATCCTCAGCCGCGGCTCTCGCGAGATTGGACGTAGCACAGGAGCACTACGAGAGCGCCCTCGAGATCAAACCGGAGAATGCCGAGCTCCTGTATTCGCTCGGACTCGTCGCCAAGGATCAAGGGAGGCTGGCGGACGCCGCATCGTTGTTCGCGAACGCAGTTGTAAGAAATCCTGAGCTGACGCGGGCGATGGTGGAACTCGGAAAAACCTACGAGCGTCTCGAGCGTCACCAGGATGCAGCCAACGCGTGCGTTCGCGCCGTGGCCCAGGCCCCGGAGGATCTCGAAGCGCTGCTCTGCCTCGGTGTGGCGCTGTACCACCTGGGACGTTACGACGCAGCTACGAACCCACTCGAGAAAGCGGTCGAGATCGATCCTGAAAATGCTCGGACCCGCTACGCACTTGGCGTTGCGAGGCTCCAAGATGACGATCAGGATGGCGCCATCGCACAGTATGTGGCGCTCAAGGAACTCGATCCGGATCTGGCTCGCGATCTGTACGAGAAGATCTTCCCGGGAAAATGGTGACGGCGATCGGGTTCCCGGGGAGGCCGGATTCGAGCTGAGATCGACGAGTTGATGGCCCTCCGGCGCCCGAATTCACCTTTTTCTTGCTCGATCGCGTATGGTGTCTGCCGTGACGCGCGCCGAACACCGTCTCCCGCTGGCCGGGCTGCTCAGTCTCTTCGTAACCTACATCGTGTGGGGCAGTACCTATCTCGCAATCCGGGTTGCGGTTCGAGAGGGTGCCGGCTGGGGCCCATTCTGGCTGGGCGCTACCAGGGTGCTCGCAGCTGCCCTGGTGCTCTTCGGGTTCAATGCGCTTCGAGGCGTTCGCCTCAGACCGACTCGTGTGGAGTTCGGAATCCTGGCAGCGACCGGTCTCCTGCTGTGGGTCGGTGGCAACGGCGCCGTCAACTGGGCCGAACAGCGAATCGACTCTGGATTGGCCGCGTTGATCGTCGGCACGATGCCGATTTGGGTGGCGCTGATCGAGAGTGTGGTCGATCGCAGACGGCCCTCTCTCCTTTTGTCCGCATCGCTCGTCGTTGGCTTCGGCGGCCTGGTGGTTCTCACCTACCCGATGTTGGAAGACGGCGTGCGATCGGATCTCCTGGGGGTGATCGCCGTCGTGTTCGCCGCCGTCAGCTGGGGGTTCGGGTCGATCGTCGTCAATCGCCGATCGGTGGATTTTGATCCGATTGTGATTTCGGGTTGGCAGCATCTTGTCGGGGGCGTAGGTTTTGCCGTCATCGCGCTGCTGACCTCGGAGCCCGCTCCGCGACCGACGCCGGAGGCGTGGGGGGCGTGGGTCTACCTGGTCGTCTTCGGGTCTCTTCTTGCCTATACCTGTTTTGTTCACGCGATCAGGGTGTTGCCGACGTCTGTCGTGATGACCTACGCGTACGTCAACCCGGTGATCGCGGTACTCCTCGGATGGGTGATTCTCTCGGAACCGATAACTGCCTACACCATCGTCGGGATGGTGCTCATCGTCGGCGGCGTCTATGGTGTCTTCAGAGACAAGGGCAGACGGCAGGAGCCGAATTCGGAATCGTGAAGTCGGAATTCGGAATTCCCTCCCCCCATAATCGAGTCGTTTCGGGTGGGTGGGGGAAAAATCCGAAATCCGAAATCCGAAATCCGAAATTTCTCGTTCATTCGCCGATGATCTTGATCATCACCCTCTTCTGCCGTCGGCCATCGAACTCGCCATAGAAAATCTGTTCCCAGGGTCCGAAATCGAGCCGGCCGTCGGTGACCGCAACCACCACCTCGCGACCCATGATCTGCCGTTTGTGGTGGGCATCGGCGTTGTCTTCGCCAGTGCGGTTGTGGTGGTAGCGTTCGGGTGAAGCATCGAAGGGTGCGAGCTCTTCAAGCCAGCGTTCGTAGTCGCGGTGGAGGCCGGGCTCATCATCGTTGATGAAGACCGAGGCGGTGATGTGCATGGCGTTGACCAGGCACAGCCCCTCGCGCACACACGACTCGCGCACCGCCTCCTCGACGTCGCGCGTGATGTTCACGAACTCCATGCGCTCGGTGATGTTGAGGACCAGCTTTTTTGTGAGTGATTTCATGATCTGCTCTTCACATCGACCCATTTACAGAGCGCCTTGACAGCCCTGTCTGCTGACCGAAAGACCGGTAAGCCACCCGCTCTGAGGGCCTCGACCAGCGGGTCGAAAAGAATGCCGGAGTCGACAACCGCTGCCACCGGTTTTTCGCTGGTGGCAGCGACCTTCGGCAGGAGCTGGGCGATGGAACCTGGATCGTGGATCGATTCGCGGTGGCCTTCTCCAGGAGCCAGGGTCTGCAGGGCCGGGGTGAGCGGGACAATTCCGATCACAGCCGCGTCGATCCCGTCGTCTCCGAGGACCTCGACGATCATGTCTGCGAAGGCTGTGTCGCCGGCCATGGGGGTGACGTCGAAGGGGTTCTTGACGTCAACCAGGCCGTCGAGGTGGTTGTCCGAGAGGATCTTCGCGAGGGCCTCCTCGGTGCGCGGCTCGAAGGTCGGCAGAACCAGCTCCGCGCCGTTCGAGCGAATCGAATCCGCCATGCCGACCGATTCGTATCCAGCGTTGGAGACCGCCGCCAGCCGGTTGCCCGACGGTTTCTTACCGCACAGGGGCATCGTCACCCGAAGGAAATCGGAAAACTCCTCGAAGTCGGCGGCAACGAAGGCGCCGGCCTGAGCGATCGCGTTTTCGCAGACAGCGTAATCGCCGGCCACCGAAGCGGTGTGACCGGCGGTTGCCGAACGGCCCTCCGAAGTGCGACCGGCCTTGTAGAAGACCACGTCTTTTCCGAGGGCGACGGTTTCTTTGACCGCTGCGGCAAATGCGTAACCGTCCCAGGACTGGAAGCCCTCCATATAAACGGCGACAACCTCGATTTCGGGGTCATCCTTGATGAAGGAAAGGAGGTCGCCCGCGGTCAGATCGATCTGGTTGCCGATGGAGAGGGCGTAGGCGGGGTCGAGCCACGGCATGCGGCTGAGGGTGGAGATGATAAAGGCGCCGGATTGGGAGATGAAGCAGAGCTTGCGGGCGTGCGCTCCTCGCGACTTGGGCAGCTTGGAGCCGGGGATGAACATGGTGTCGTAGTGCCCCGGGTGAGAGATGACGCCGAGTGAGTTCCCGCCGAGGAAAAGCGGCCCGCCGCCATCAGCGCGATGAGCCTCGCGGATGCGGTCCCTGAGAACTGCCTCGAGGTCCTGGCTGCCCTCTTTTTCACCGATGCCGCCGGGGATGAGGATCACGGCGTTGGCCCGGTCGTGTTCGATGAGATCGTTGATGACGCCGGCAACCTGGGCAGCACCGACCGCCACGACGAAGAGGTCGACTTTGGTGGGCAAGTCGGCGACCCGTGCTACACACGGTACGCCATCGATTTCGTTCGCGGTCGGGTGAACGAGAGTGACCTGGTCGCGATCGAAACCCGCGGCGAGGATATTGTCGAGGATGATCCGGCCCATGTTCCGGCTGCTTTCAGAGACACCGATGATCGCCGCCGACTGTGGTCTGAGCAGGCTGCCGATCTTGTCGAACGACCGGGACTCGTGGCGTTGATCAGCAGGTCGAAACCTGCACACACCGTCGAGAGGCGCCATCCGGCTGCCGGAGGCCGAATAGGGGTTGACCTCCACCTCCTCGAGGTGGAAGGTGGCATCGGGGTTCATTGCCGAGAAATGGTTGGCGAGGTCGATGAAGGCCTGGAAGCACTCGACGAGGATTGCGTCGTCGAGCAGCCGCCGCGAGCCGCGCATGGCGCCCGACAGGCGGTCATAACTCAGGGTGCCGCGAAAAAGTTCGAAGAACTGCTCGCCGTCGACAGTTCCGGTGGGTGCGATGGCGACTGCTGCGCCTTTCCTGGTCTGGCTGGCGAGCAACTCCATCTCGACGCCGCCGAGTCCGGCGGAGATGATCGGCCCGAACTCATCGGTGTGGCGGATGCCGACGAAGAGCTCGGTGGCGAAGCCCTGCGAGTCCGGCGGCATGAAGGAGCACAGAAGGATGCCTACGATGCGGTCCGATAGATGCTGCTCGAGACTGTGGCCGCGGCGGCCGGCGAGGGTGGATGGGATCTCGCCCTCGTGATCCTCGAGGAAGGCCGCGTAGGTCTCGGGGACTTCCCGCATCATCAGGTCAAAAGCGGCCTCGACCGCGCCCTGCTCCCGGGCGACGATGCGAACACCCTTGGCATCGGTCTTGTGGGTGATATCTGGGGACACCACCTTGAGTACGACCTTGTCACCGCTCAGGTGGTCGAGGTCGGCCGCGGTCGGGCGTTGCCCGATCGGAATCAAACGGCTGGCGGGAGCGGCCTCGGCGCCGATGGCCTCTTGAATGTCGTAGCACTCGTGCTCAAAGAGGCTCGTTCGTCCCTCTGAATGGGCCGCTGTGAGTATCTCCTGGATCCTGTTGGTATCGATGGGCATCAAATCCCCCTCACGCGAATGCGGCGGCTTGGTCGCAGGCCACCGCTTCGTCTTCGGCCAGCACTGCTTCCAGCTTGGCCTTGTCGTCGGCAATTGCTGCTGCCCAGGATCCGGCTTGCGCCTCGTCGATCGTCTCCGGGTCGATCTTCCCGATGAGGCTGAGGGCGGCCAGCCGCGGCATCCCCGCATCCACGAGACCGCGAAAGAAGAGACCGGCGGCGCGCCCATAGCGGAAGGCGCGCTGGTTGACGGCGACGATTTTTTCGCCCTTGCGGGCAAAGAGCACTTCGACGAACGCAAGCAGCCGATCCTCTTTGAAGTCGAGCAGCGGAGAAGAGGCGCCGACGGCGACCATGTTCTGGGCGCGGAGATTGCCGGCGGCCCGGGCGAAATGGGCGGTGTCGACCATCACGATGTTGTCGAGCTCCGCGAGATCGGCGAGCAGCGACTCCGTCTCCGGGTAGTCCGGGATGTTGACATAGGGTGTTGTGCTGGTCACCACCCAGCCTCCCGGCCGGAGATAGTGGCGGTAACGCATGACTTCGAGGGGCTCGACCGAGAGCACCATGTCGGCCTTGCCGGTCGGGATGATGTCGGAATAGATATCCGAATCTCCGTAGCGGAGGTTCGACTGCACCGCGCCTCCGCGCTGGGCCATGCCGTGGACTTCGGCTTGCTTGAACTGAAAGCCCGCGTCGAGGGCGGCGTTATCGATCACGAATGCAATGGACAGGATGCCCTGGCCACCGACTCCGGCGAGGATGATGTTCTTTTCCATCGTCCCTCCGTCCTCAGTTTTTTCTGCTCTTGAGAGCTTCGATACAGGCGCGACGGGCGACGATCACACTCGGGCCTTCAAAGGCGAGCTCCTCGCGCATGACCTCGACGTTCTGCGCGTGATTGCGCGGCGTCGGTTCGATGATTCTGAAGTGGTCCTCGGAGATTCCCGTACCGAGAATGATCTGGTCGAGGGTTGCTCCTGTCGACATCGACCTCTGAGTTCCGGTCATTCCGACCGTGCTGTTGTCGACCACCAGGACGTTGAGGTTGACGTTTTGTTGCACGGCCGACAGCAGCGGGGTGATACCGCCGTGCGAGAAGGTGCTGTCGCCGATCGCGGCAACTGCGGGGGAGTACCCGGCGTGTGCCGCTCCGGCTGCCATGCCGATCGACGCTCCCATCGCGACGCAGCTGTGGACAGCTTCGAGCGGCGGGAGGGCGGCCAGGGTGTAGCAGCCGATGTCCGAAAAGACCTGCGGATCCTCGAATTGGCTCAGGGCTTCGTTGAGCGCGATGAAGGAGTCGGTGTGCGGGCAACCCTTGCAGAGAGCGGGTGGACGGTTGGCGATGTCCGTCTCCGGTTCGTGAGCGGTTGCCAGCGCCGGCATCCCGAGGGCCTCGCGCACGATGTCGGGGTTGAGCTCGCCGGTGCGGGGGATTTCGCCGGTCATGCGGCCCGTGACCTTGACGTTTGCGAGGCCGAACAGTCCGCGCACCATGTTCTCGACCAGCGGGTAGCCGTCTTCGAGCACCAGGAGCTCGTCGACGTGGTCCACCAGCTCCCGGACCTTGCCCGAGGGCAGGGGGTATTGGCGAATGCTCAGAATCGAGAGCCCGTGGTCGGGTTCGAGGTTTTCGCGAAGGTAGTTGTCGGCAAGTCCGCAGACGATGACTCCTTTGGATCCGGCGAGAACGAGCTCGTTGTGAGGGCTGTCCTCGGCCTGCCGCAGGAGCTCGGGCTGTTTTTCTGTGAGGTGCTTGTACTGAACCCTCGCGTGGGATGGCAGGAGGGTCCACTTCTTGGATTCCTTCGAGGGCTCCAGCGGATTCTGGGGAAGCGCGTCGCGAGTGGCAACGCCGGCTCGGCTGTGGGCAATGCGGGTGATGAGTCGAACCATGACCGGCAGCGAGAGCTTTTCAGACATCTCGAATGCCTCGAACATCATGTCGTAACCTTCCTGCTGGTTGCGGGGCTCGAGGCACGGGATGAGGGCGAACTGAGCGAAATAGCGGCTGTCCTGCTCGTTCTGGCTCGAGTGCATCCCGGGGTCATCGGCTACTGCGAGAACGAGGCCCCCGTTGGTGCCGGTGACGGCCGAGTTCATGAAGGCGTCCGCGGCCACATTGAGACCGACGTGCTTCATGCAAACGAGAGCCCTCTTGCCGGCCCAGCTCATTCCAAGCGCTTCTTCGTAGGCGACCTTTTCGTTGGTGGACCAGAAGGCGTGGACGTCGCCGGCCTTCTTCGTGCGGCGCTCGATAAACTCGAAGATCTCGGTCGACGGCGTTCCGGGGTAGCCGTAGACACCGCTCAACCCGGCGTGAATCGCACCGAGACCGATGGCCTCGTCACCTAGCAGAATCTCTCTGTTCATCCGTGCTCCCTTCCCAGGGTGAAATGACTGTTCGCGAGGCACATCCTGCTGCGCCTCCAGCGGATGTGAATTGTCGCACAATCGGCTATTCGCTTCAAACGGCCTGCTCGACCTCCTGCTCCGTCCCGATCCCGTTCCCTTTCCCGTTCCCAAAGCAACGTTTGAAGCCACAGATTAGTGCAAATGTGGCCAAGGATGTCGGGTCGGGATCGGAATCCATCCAACATCCAAAATCCAACATCGAAATCCGAATTCCGCATCTGCCGAATGGTCGGGGTTCGATAGAATCCTGCGCATGGCGAAACCCCGCATCCTCGTGACCAACGACGACGGTTTCAGTTCAGAAGGTATCCAGGTGCTCGCCGATGCCCTGGATGGCCTCGGTGAGATTTGGATTGTGGCGCCCGACAGCGAGCAGTCTGCGGTGTCTCACGCACTGACTCTGGACCGGCCGCTGCGGATCAAAGATCTCGGCGAACGGCGGGTGGCGGTGGACGGCACGCCCACCGATTGTGTCGCGCTCGCCGTCTCGAATCTGATGGGTGGCGCCGCACCCGATCTCGTGGTTTCGGGCATCAACTTCGGGTTCAATATGGGCGCGGACGTGCATTACTCGGGAACAGTGTCGGCTGCCTTCGAAGGTGTCATCCTCGGGGTGCCGGCGATGGCGATCTCGCTCGGGGTAGGGGAGGGGATGAGCTACCACGTGGCGGCTCGATTCGCGTGCGAGCTGGCCGAGTGGATTCTCGACACAGGCCTGCCGCGGGAGACCCTGCTGAACGTCAACGTCCCGGTCGGATCTCCGCTCGGAGTTCGCCTGACCCGGCTTGGAGTCCGCCGCTACACCGAAGGTGTTGTCGAAGAACGAGATCCCCGAGGTCGCAAGATCTTCTGGATCGGCGGTGGGCAGCCAGTGTGGGAGCCGATTCCCGATACCGATTTCAACGAGGTCGGTTCGGGCTATGTCTCGGTGACTCCGCTCCACCTCGACATGACCGACCGGCGGACTCTTCAGAAGTTTCAGGAGCGCAGCCTGCCGTGGCTCGATTCGGTTGCCGAGACGGGGGATTGAGCGTGGTCGCCGCAGATGCGTATGCATACCGCAGAGCGCAGATGGTCGAGTCCCTCCGCCGCGGAGGGATCGAGGATCCACGCGTCCTCGAGATGATGGCCCAGGTTCCGCGGCACTATTTCGTTCCGGAGGCGTTCCGCCACCAGGCTTATGACGACGATGTGTCGATTCATATCGGCGAAGGTCAGACGATCTCCCAACCGCGGATCGTCGCTCTGATGACCCAAGCCGCAAAGATCGACCCGATGGACCGCGTGCTCGAAATCGGAACGGGCTCGGGTTATCAGGCTGCTGTGCTGTCGGGGTTGGCGCGGTTCGTATTTACCGTCGAGCGGGTGAGCTCGCTGGCACGGCAGGCGAAGAGCGTCATGGATCAAATGGGTCTGGAGAATGTCAGTGTCAAGGTCATGGATGGGACGCTGGGTTGGAGAGCCCAGGCGCCCTTTGACGCGATTCTGGTGACCGCCGGAGCTCCCGAAGTTCCGGCGCCGCTCGTGGAACAACTGGCCGATGGCGGCCGTCTGGTGGTTCCCGTCGGTCCTCGCGAAAGCCAGGTGCTCAAGATCGTGCAGCGAAGAGGCGATCGGAGCTTCACGAAGGAGCTCAAGGGAGCCTGCTTCGTGCCGCTCATCGGGCGGCACGGTTGGAAGGGGGAAACGGATTGAAAGAGAAGCTCTTCGCCTGGATCGACTCACTTGCGATGCTGCCCTATCCGGGGCTGTGGCTCTTTCTGCTGGCGTTCGCGGAGAGCTCGTTCTTCCCGATTCCACCGGATGTCCTGCTCGTCACCCTCGGTGTGGCGTCGCCTGAAAGCGCGATCTGGTATGGGTTCATCTGTTCCGTAGGCAGTATTCTCGGCGGTATGCTCGGCTACGGAATCGGCCTCTACGGCGGCCGGCCGCTGCTCTACAAGTTCTTCAAGGAACACAAGATCCACGCCGTCGAGCGGCTGTACGACAAATACAACGCCTGGGCCACGGGCATTGCCGGTCTTACGCCGATTCCGTACAAGGTCTTCACCATCGCCGGCGGCGCTTTCAAGATCAACTTCAAGATATTCGTACTCGCCTCGATGGTGTCCCGCAGCCTGCGATTCATGGCCGAGGGAGTGCTCCTTTATTTCTATGGCGAATCGATTCGCGACTTCCTCTTCAAATGGTTCAACTGGGTTTCGATAGGCTTCGTCGTGCTGTTGGTTGGCGGATTCTGGTTGATTCACAAATATGGGAAACACGCCCATCGGGAAGCCCAGGATGCTCCCGAGGCTTGAAAGGCCGAAGTCGGCGACAGGGGTTGGATGGAGTGACATGAAATCCAATCCCGATCCCGATCCCGTTCCCGAATGGAGTGACGGGGACCTCTGGCAGCACCGGTATTTCTCGGGAGCGCCTGGAGAATCGACGCGGGTTGTTGATTGATGGTTATCAGACGCTACCTCATCTCCGGGCGCGTTCAGGGTGTGGGCTTTCGCTATTTCGTCTTGCGGGAAGCTGAAGCGCTGGGTGTCGATGGATGGGTTCGCAATCTCAGTGACGGCAGGGTTGAAGCCGTGATCGGGGCCCCTGCCGATCGGCACGCCCGGGTTGAGGAGGTTCTCCGCCGGGGACCGAAATGGTCGAAGGTCGAGGCGGTTGAGGTTTCGGAGGCTTCCGAATCAGAGCGCAGCGGAAGGGTTCGAGATCCGTCGGGACGGACAGTGACCGTGGTTCGCCTGATGCCGTCGCCGTCTGACGGGATTCGTGGTGGATTGGAGAGTGTCATCGCCGGAGCCCTTGCCGGTGGCGCCCCGGAACCGACCTGGGTTGCGGTCGACGATGGTTCCGCGCGGTGGGTCGCCATGGCGGCGGAGCGCCCGGCTGTCGAGCGAGCGGGTGCAGTCGTTGCGGCTGCGACAGAAGAGAGCCTTGTGGCGGCCCAGAAACTCGGTATAGGCGGCGCGATGTGGATGCCGCCGGCCTACCTCGGCGCGTTGGATGCGTTCGAAGCGGCCGGCTCCATGCCCCGCCCGGTCCGAGATTTCGATCCTGTGGTGGTCGAGCTGCTGGAGCCCGGCACCCCGATTCAGGTGGTGACCGTGTCCGAGCTCGGGTTCTGGCGGGTGCAGCTGGGCGACCGCGTCCTGGTCGATCTGTTGGCCGGGTTGGCGTCCGCCCTCGAAGCGCCTGCCGCGATCCTGCCGTGGCCCGCCCTGGTGGCGCCGGTCGAGACCTCAGCCGAGATCGACGAAGCGTGGAGCGCTCTCGTTTCGGACCTCCTCGTGGGGCGCCCAGCCCTCTCAGTGGCGTCTCTGGCTGCCGAACCGGGCGAAAGGGGTGGGCTCGAAGCCGTCTACCGGTGCCTCGTCGCGGGGATCCCGGCGGCAATCGATGCCGATGAGCCCCACCTCGAACCCGTGCACGAGCTGCCCAGCGGCCGACCAGGTGGGCCGGTGGTCGTCACGGTGAGAACCCGAGCTCGATTACCAGCAGATGGATTCGTGGGTGCGCGTGCCGGTCCGGGTCGGAGGAGCTCCCGGTGCCTGTTGGGGGGGCGCGGTACCGGCGCATCGATCGGATTGCAAGAGGTGCTCACCGTCAATGATGTCGAGGGAGCAAGGGGAAGCTCGCGGCCCTTCGAATTCCAGGCTGGGCCGCCAGAAGCCTGCGTCCGGGCAGCCCCGGCCGGCTTGCTCGCGAGCGCGGCTGGCCGATGCGGCCGTCGAATCTCGGTGTGCCGCTGTGGATCCGAATGTCGATCAGCGATGCGCTAACGCGCGTCCTCGGGCTGCCCGGAACGATCTGGGTGGACGGACCTGCCGTACCCCGTTGAAACGTTGAAACAATACTACCTTCGGCTCTTCCGGGATTTCGTGAGGCGAGGTGGCGCCTATGATTTCCTGTCGAGCCCCGAAGGGGCGACAGATCGGCCGGGTCGAGGGAAGCCCCAGGAATTCGGTGCCTCCTTTTCTTATGGAGCCGCGAACCCTCGACAGATGCGTCGCCATCACCTCAACCGAAGATTCGGTCGCCCCCTTCAGGGGCATGCCAGAATCGGTTGGTCCCGGGACCCTGGGGCTCACGCCCGGCTATGATTCTGTCGCCGTTGCGGCTACCTCATCGAATTCCGGATGAACCAAACGTTCCACGTCGAATACCGAGTGGGGGAGGGTGGGTGGAACGTGCAACGTTCAAACGATTTGACCGTGGCCGAAGCATATCGGGCACGTCGTGATCCGCGCCGATTGACACACGATGCGTTGACGCTTAGCATCAAGGACCCGAGCGGGGCTATGGCTCAGGTGGATAGAGCAGCGGATTCCTAATCCGGAGGTCGCAGGTTCGAGTCCTGCTAGCCCCGCCAATCCGCCCGCCCGCCCGGATTCCAGATGCCGGATGCCAGATTTCAGATACCAGATCCGCCCACCCGTCGAGGTCTGCCCGCAGATCACGCAGATTGACGCAGATTCTCGGGCTCGATTCTTGAACAACCGGAATTCTGGTGGCGGGTCAACTAGTTGAGCGCCACTGAAAACCCAAAGACGCAGAGATGTTTTGAAAGTACGCTTGGCGATTTCATAGCAGAAAACGTGAGAGGGGAAGCGAATACTCACTGTTGCAGACGAAGGATGGGTCCGAATATCTGCGTCAATCTGCGTGATCTGTGGGCAAATAGGGGTGGGTGGGCGGAAAATCCGAAATCCGAAATCCGAAATCCGAAATTTCCAACCTCAAGACCATCCCATCGGGATTTTTAACGTTCGACGTATTAACGAGATGGACACGCTATCCTCGAGGACATCGTGAAACATCTTGTGTTGTTGGTCGCACTCTTCGTTATGATCATCCTCCTGATGGCACTGTTTGAACGCTCACTGATTTTCTTTCCGACGCGGTATCCGATCGGATTTTGGAACGCGGAGGCGGTCGCATCCGGATCGGGTTGTGTGATCGAGGATTGCTTCTTCACCGCCGAGGACGGCACGCGCCTCCATGGTTGGTGGTGCCGGCGCTCGTCGGTCGGCGAAAAGGACCCGGTGATCCTGTTCTTCCACGGCAACGCCGGAAACCTCAGCGATCGGGCCGATCTTGTCCTCGAGCTCTCGAAGCGGTTGGATGCCCAGGTGTTCATCGTCGGATATCGGGGCTACGGGCGCAGCGAGGGCAGGCCCAGCGAAGACGGCCTCTTCCTGGATGCACGCGCGGCCTGGAATTTCCTCACTGCGGAGCGGGGTGTCGGGCCGGATCGGATCGTGGTTTTCGGGAAATCACTGGGGGGCGCGGTAGCCGTCGATCTTGCGAGATGGATGTGGATGCGGCTGGCCTCATAGTCGAGTCGAGCTTCACTTCGATACCGGAAATGGCGGGACGGCACTACCCCTTCGTGCCGAAGTTTCTGATCCGAACGCAGATGAACTCGCTGGCCAAGATCGGCGGGGTCTCGTGTCCCAAGCTCTTCGTTCACTCGAAATCCGACGAAGTCGTGCCGTTCGAACTCGGGACCAAGCTCTTTGCGGCTGCGTCCGAACCAAAAATATTCTACGAGGTTCTCGGCGCGGGACACAACGAAACATGGCTCGTCGGCGGCGACGCCTATTTCGAGGCTCTGAGGACCTTTGTCTCCGATGTGATCAGTCGACCGTCAGGGTGACCTCGTCGCCCAGGTCCTTGAAGAGTTCCTTGTCGATCGCTTTGTCATAGGCCGAGCGGGCCGATATCAGACCCTCCTCGTAACAGCGCCCGAATGGCCGTATCCATGTCGATCATTCCCAGCTTGGTGCCGCCCTGGATAATCGAGGTGATCTGAGAGATTTTTCCGCGCCGGATGAGGTTGGATATGGCGGGCGTCGCAAACACGATCTCAACGGCCGCAACCCTGCCGCCGCCTTCTCGTGGAAGAAGCTGCTGCGCCACGACAGCCCGCAGGCTTTCAGCGAGGACGTTGCGCGCTCCCTCCTGCTCGCCGGCCGGAAATACCGAAATGATCCGGTCCACCGTCTTGATGGCGTTGTTGGTGTGGAGGGTGGCAAAGACGATGGTCCCTCTCTCGGCCGCAGAAAGGGCCATCGAGATGGTTTCGAGATCGCGCAGCTCCCCGACGAGCACTACATCAGGATCTTCCCGTCCGGCGGCCCGCAGGGCTTCGGCAAAACCGGGAGCATGGGTTCCGATCTCGCGCTGGTGGAGGAGGCAGCTCTTGTTCTCGTGGACGAACTCGATGGGGTCTTCGATGGTGACGATGTGGTAGTTCCTGGTTGAGTTGATGAGGTCGATGATCGCCGCCAGCGTGGTCGACTTGCCGGAGCCCGTCGGTCCGGTGACGATGACCATGCCGCTCCTGGTGTCAGCCAGTTTCTGGAGCTGCGGCGGGAGCCCGAGCTGCTCGATGGTCATGATCTTCGTGGGGATGATGCGAAAGACGGCCCCGGCACCACGCTGTTGATGGAAGAGGTTGACCCGGAATCGGCCCACTTCCGCGACCTCGTAGGAAAAATCCGTGTCTCCGGTGTCTGTGAACTCCTGCCAGCGTTTGGCGGGAGTGATTGGTTTGAGCAGGTCGGCGAGGTCGGTGTCCTTGATTGTTCGATAACGGATCTGTTCCATCGATCCGGAGACCCGCAGCATCGGCGGCCGACCGACGCTGAAGTGGAGATCTGAGGCTCCTCGATCGTTCATGAGCTTCAAAAAACGGTCGATCCGATGCAGTTCCGGCATGGGTTCAGGTCCTCGATTCCAGGAAGTCGTCCGAAACCAGGGCCTCGAAATCTTCCCGATTGGATGCGTGCAGGTAAGCACTCTCACCGGAGATCTTCTTTGCACGGACGAGTTCTCGCAGGGCGTCGTCGAAGGTCTGCATCCCGAGCAGTCTGCCCAGCTGCATGGCCGATTGCAGCTGATAGGTCTTTTCGTCGCGGATGAGGTTGGTGACCGACATGGTGCCCTTGAGCACTTCGAAGATCGCCACCTGATCTCGTGTCCCTCGACCGGCAGGAGGCGCTGGGCGACGACGAACTTCAGCGATTCGGCCAAAGCCGTGCGAATCTGCGGTTGCTCGCCGTGCGGGAAAGCTCGTGATCACCCGGTCGACCGCCTTCGGCGCGGTCGTCGAGCTCAGGGTGCCGAGAACGATATGCCCGGTTTCGGCCGCGGTGAGAGCGAGCGCCATGGCTTCGTTGTCGCGGAGATCGCCGATGACGATGACGTCGGGATCCTCGCTCAGCGCACCGCGGAGCGCCCGGGCATAGGATTGGGTGTCGGTGCCGACCTCGCGCTGGTTGACCAGGCAGTTCTTGAACGGGTGGACGAACTCGACCGGTTCCTCGAGGGTGATGACGTGGGCCTGACGGGTCTCGTTGAAGAGGTTGACCAGGGCCGCCAGGGTCGTGGTCTTGCCACAGCCCGACGGTCCGCACACCAGCACCAGACCCTGGTGGTGGGCCGCGATTTCTTCGAGATGGCCGGGCAGCCCGATGTCGTGGATCGTCGGTGGTTGTTCGGGAATGACGCGGAAAACACCGTTGAAACCGCGGTGGTCGAGAAACACGTTGGTGCGGTATCGCCGGCTTTCGGTATGTAGTAGCAGAGGTCGATCTGTTGATCCTTCTCGAGGGTTTCCCACTGCTCTTCGGTCAGAATTTCCCGGATCATCCTCTCGGTTGCCGCTGCGGTGAACGGTTCTCCGTCGCCGACCACGAGATCTCCGGCGATCGCGTACGACAGGTGGCCTGCCACCGCAAGGTGGAAATCGGAAGCCTGGCGGTTTCTCGTATCAACGAGATAGTCGATGCAGCCTGGGTTCATTCTCTCCCGCTTCGACCTTCAGCGCTCTGGCCCGAAGCTCGTCGGCGTTGTCGACAACCGGTGTTGTCCCGCTTTGCGACCTCCTCCGCGATCTCCAGAGCGCGCCCGCGAACGATGCGGTCTGGATCGGTTGCGGCGACCTTCTGCAGCGCCTCGATGATCTTCGGGTGCGTGAAGTTGCGCAGGGCGAGCAGAACCTCGATGCGGATCTCCGGAGCGGGGTCTGCAAAGAGCTTGGCCAGGGCCGGAAGCGAGCGGATATCGCCGATTCGACCGAGGGCCTCGACCGCCGCCCATCGAGCCTCCGGATCGCCGAGGGTTTCGATCAGTGCGTCAACTGCATTGGCGTTCGCCGAATCGGCCCAGGGTGTCGGCTGCGGTGACCCGCAGCCACCAGTCAGGATCCTTGAGCAGGCCCGACCGTTGCGGGAATGATCCGCGGATCGTCAAAAGAACCCGCGACCACGAGCGCCAGGGCGCGGACTTCCTCGTCGGGATCCGACAGGAGCTCGATTGTCGGCTCGATGAGGTCGTTGCCGAACTCCTTCATGGAATCGAGAGCCCGATCGCGGGCCCATCCGGCCAGGGATTTCGAATACTTCAGGTACCGCTTGATCAGGTCGTGGCGATCCTCCATGCCGAGCAGAATCTTGAGGACCGCCGATCGGTTGCTGGCTTCGCCCGAGGCCATCAGCGGAAGCAATTTGTCGACGAAGTCCGGCCCGATGCTGTGCGCGACCCTGGTCAGGGCCGCCACGAGGTGCTGTTGCGTCGCGTAGTCGACGCGAGCGAGATTGGCGACGATTTGGTCGACCGCTTGTGCAGCAAAATTATCCGCAAGAACCTTGAGTGCGGCAGCCCGGATTTTCGGGTCCTTGTCGCCGGCGAGCTTGTCCCACCGGGGGAGATCGTCGGGAACGAGTTCGATCGATGCGAGACGTTCCAGAAACATGTGACGATCGACGGTGCGGGTGGAATCGACAACGCTCCACAAAAGAGCGGCCAGCGCCGGTGATTCGGGCGCCCCGAAGATGAGGAGTCGCGTTGCCTCTCGAACGGCCCCATCTTCAGCGTCGAGGAGTGAGAGCAGGTGTTCGTTGATGCCTTGAATTCTCAGCCCGAAGAGGATTTCCGAAGCCGCGCGAAGAGCGGATTCGGTCTTGCCCTTGGTCTCGACCACGAACTGGTTGACGGTGGCCAGCGTGCGAAGTCTTCTGAGTACGCGAACCGAGGCGTCCCGCAACGGTCGTTCCGCCCGGTACGCCATCCACACGACCTCCCGGGGTTTCAGGGTTTGGGCTTCGAACACGGTTTGGAGGAGCGCATCACGCTCTTCGTCCGACTCGTACTCGTTGCGGGCCAGCTTGCCGAGACAGTCCTGGAGGTTGGACGAAAAAAGCGCCATACATCAAGTATAGCCTTGGATTATCTCAAGCCTCCAAGCTTCGTTCGCTCGAGCGATACAGCGGATCTTTCGCTTCGATGAGCGCTCTTCAGCGCGCCTTCTTGACCTGCTTCTGCCACTCTTTGCCGATCTTGTTGAGCGCTTTTTCGATTGTGTCCTGTGCCTTTTGTGGACTCGGGTTGTCAGGGATGACTCCAACCACCGCACCGCGCCAGATCAGCTCTTCGGTGTCGGGTCTCCAGATGTCAATCACGAGGGTACCCTGGCTATAGCTGCTGACATCGATGCCGCTGCCCCAGAGCGGGCTCCACCACCAGCCGGCGCTGTAGTGGTACTGGTACATCGTGACGTTCACACCCATGGCCTGTTGTTCGTCGGTGTGGTAGGTGACGTAGACGTCGGGGTTTTCCGAAACTTCCCTGAGACCGCTCTTTTTGAGCCGGTTGATGATCATGATCTTGATCATCTCGTGCACCGGTGGTGCGGTGTCCGCCACCGATGTTTCGAGGGTTTCGAAGTAGGCAAACGTCTTGATGGATCCGAAATCCGTGTTCTTGTCGTAGCCCACCTGGGCTTTCATCTTGGCGTCGGCAAACGACACCGTGGCCAGCAGAATCACACACACTATCAGTGTTCGCTTCATGGAACTCTCCTCTCTCAGTTGAGGGATATTATTCGATTGCGAAGGTCGGCCGTCTCGAGTTCGAGGAGTTGGTTGGCCTCGAGGGCTCGGTCCAGGCTGACCGAGGCCTCGGCCGCGAGGGCTCGACGAACCTGCGGGTCAGTTTCGGTTTCGGCTTGAATGGCTTTGAGTGCGGCCTGGGTGACCATGGCGTTGGCGGAGCCGGGGTTCTTGGCCAGGGCCTGTTCGACGAGCTGCTGCCCCGTCCTCAGGTCGGCCTGGATGGATTGGCCGTGCTGCCGTCGCCACTCGGCTCGCCAGCGATGAATTTCGGCGGCATTCTGGTAGGCGACGGAGTTTTGTGGATTGGCCGCGAGAGCCCTCTCGACGGCGGACTCTGCGGCGGCAAAGTGGCTCTGGGGCGATGTTTCATTTTCCATCGCCCAACGTGCGGCCAGGATCTCGATCGCGGAGAGCTCCGGGTAGGCCCAGAAGATCTGCGGATTCAGGGAGAGCGCGCGTTGGAGATCAGACCGTGCGCGGTCGAGGGTTGATGTCGGGTCGTTTCTCTGCCGCAGGTCAAGCATCGCCAGCGTGCGGCCCGCGAGACCGCGGTTTGCGTGGGCGTATGCGTAGTTGGGATTCCGGTCGATTGCCGCGTCATACGAGCTGAAGGCCTCGACGAGCGTCGTGCGCGGGTCCGAACCGGTACGCATTTCGTAGACGGCTCGCCGCCACAGAGCGATGCCCGAGTTGTTGTAGGCGTTGGCATAGTCGGAATTGAGCTCGATGGCCCTTCTGAACGCTCGGACGGCGCGGTCGAGCGACGGCCGGGGATCGAGCCCGATGCCCATCTCGTACATCGCCAGACGTTCCCACGCGTACCCGAGGTCGTCGTGCGCCAGCACCGCTCCCGGGTCGATGGCAATGGCGTTTTCAAAGCTCGCGATCGCTTCCTCGAGGGTCGACCGTGGGTCGCCCCCACTGGAGAGTTCGTCGAGGGCCGAAACGGTCAGTGCTCCACCGCGGGTGAAATGCGCTGCGGAGCTCTCCGGTTCGAGCGCGATCGCCGTGTCGGCTGCGGCGATCGACTGAGCGAGAAATACCTCTGGATCTCCGCCCCGATCGTTGACGAGGTCGGCCCACCGCCAGTAGAGATAGGAGAGGCGCTCGTGAATCGCGAAGCGCTCAGGATCGATCGTGAGCGATTGGCCGCAGGCTGTGGCGGCCGCATCGAAAGCCTCCAGGACTGAAGCGCCGCGACGGCTTCGGATCTCCATGATCTGGGTCCATCGTCCGCATTCGCCTTCGTAGGTGCTGGGGTCGGATCGCGCAATATTCAGAGCGACCGCGTAGGCGCGACCGGCTTCCTCGAGCGCCCGCGATGCGCCATCGCTGTCGCTGCGCATCCTCATAGCGGCGCCCATCTCCAATAGAATGTCCCCTTCGAGCCTCTTTGCCTCATAAAGCCATTCTTCCGAACTGAAGGCGCTGCGCGTTGCCTCCAGTGCACCTTCGAGATCACCCCCGTAGAATGCGATCAGTGCTTCGGCGTAGCCCGGGGCCTCGACTGACGATCTCTTCCCCGACTGCAGATGTTCGAGAGCGGGGTCTCGGAGTTCAGCCTCGATTTCTCGAATCCGGGCCGATCGAAGTTCCTCGTTGTTGATCCTCCGTGCGAGATCCAACTCCCGTTGGTAAATCCGGCCGAGAACGATGCCGAGTGCGTAGGAGACTCCAGGCCCCGAGTAGCCTTCGTCGATCGCCGACTCGAGGTGGTGGCGGGCGCTCTCTTCGTCCTGAAGCGTCAGAAAGCCGCGGCCGAGAGCGTAGTGTCCGGGGCCGTCGCTGATGTCACCGAGGCGCTCCATCTCGACTTCGATGTCGCTCATCCGCTGCAAGATGGCCTCGCGTTCGGGGGTGCGGTCGTGGAGCGGCAGCATCGCGGAAACCCTGGCAAGCGACTCGATCTCTTTGGCCTGTTCGGTCAGCTGCTGGGCGATGGCAGCCTGGCGTCTGGTTCTCAGATTCGTACGAAGGCTGAGCACGCCAAGGGCGGTGAAGGCCAGCACGGCGACTACCGTGGCGGTGAAGATACCGGGGTGTTTTCGGATCTTCTTGCCGAGTTTGTAGAGGACGCCGGCGCGCCGCGCCTCGATCGGTTCCCCGGCGATGAATCTCCGAAGATCTTCTGAGGTGGCGCGGGCCGTAGGGTAGCGGCGATCCTGGTCCTTTTCGAGGCACTTGAGGACGATGGTTTCGAGATCGACCGGGATCGTGCGATCGATGCGGTGCGGCGGCACCGGTTCTCGTTCTGTAACTCCGGTGATGACCTCCGGGTAGCCTCCGGCATACGGCGATTGACCCGTGAGAAACCAGTAGAGGGTGGCCCCGATTCCATAAACGTCGGTGCGCCGGTCCAGCTTGGAGCTTTCTCCACGGACCTGTTCGGGCGAGCAGAAGGCCGGGGTTCCAAGAACCATCCCGGAGACGGTGAGATCGTGGGGCGTGTCGACCTCGCGGGCGATCCCGAAGTCGACCACGTAGGGGTGCCAGCTGCCGTCGGAGTTGCGTTCGACCAGGATATTGGCGGGTTTGATGTCCCGGTGGATGAGCCCTGCCTGGTGGGCCGCATGCAGGGCGTCCGCCACGTCGACCATGATCGACGCCTTCTCGCTGGTTGTGAGGAGGTCGGCGATTTCCTTGATCGATCCGCCGGCGATGTACTGCATGGCGATGTAGGAGTGTCCCTCGACTTCACCAACGTCGTATACGGGACAGAGGTTTTCGTGCTCGACCTTGGCCTGGACCTGGGCTTCACGGACAAACCGCTTGAGCTGATCCGGGTCGTCCCTGCGCAGAAACTTGAGGGCCACGTGACGGCCGAGGCGGGGATCCCTGGCTTTGAAGACATCTCCCATGCCTCCACGGCCGATGAAGTCGATGAACTCGTATCGATCCCAGTTCTTGACGGGAAACACGTCGAAGGGATCGATCGTCGGGTCTGTCGGTGGGTCGCCGATGTCCTGAATGCGGTTGTTTGACGGCAGCCAATCCTCGTCATCGAGACCGAGCTCACGAGCCAGTTGGGCGAGGGTGTCGTCCTCGAGCAGATGGTCGGGAATCACGACCTCGATCACGGATTCGTCGCGATCGTAGAGGCCGGCCGACAGCAGGCGTTCGCGCACTTCGGCGAGGGTGGACTCGGCCTGATCCTCGGAGATATGACCTCGCTCCGCCGCCAGGCGCAGAACACGCTCCGCCCCGATCACCGATTTGCCCTGGTTGTCGTTTTTGTCAGCCGCCATGGTTCCTGTCTCGGACGACTATACAGTGACCAACCCGTGCGCGTCTCCGACTCTACGCCCGATAACCCACCTGTCCACCCACCATCTCAAACCGCAGATCACGCAGATCAACGCAGATCGTTGAAGAGCCGTAGAGAACAACCAACCAAGGTTGAGAGAAAAACTCGATTCATCGGCATTGACACCGCCAAGACGCGAAGAGCGCGAAGAAGAGCGCCAAGGACATTCTCAAGATTTCGTTGCTTCGTCTTTGCGGGGTGGAAGGGTGGGCGGGCTTGGCGTCTTTGCGTTTTCAATGGCGCTCAAAAAGATGAGCTGTTGCCAACGGCTACTGCTGTACACGAGCCTGGTTCGAGAATCTGCGTTTATCTGCGTGATCTGCGGTTTCTCCGCGAACGGGTTGTTGAATCCAGCATCGGATTCATTCAACAATCGTCGCTGTGACGATGTAGTCCAGCTCTGGGAACTCGCCCTTGAGATAGTCGTTGCCGCCGCGAAAAAGTCGACTCTGGTTCGGTCCCTTCCCTCTCGGCGCGCCTTCGCCATACTCGCTGTACAGAGCCTCGACATTTTCGAAGCCCTCGACCACCTCTCCGAACGGGGCGAAGCCCATGTCATCGAGATAGGAGTTGTCGCCGTAGTTGATGAAGATCTGTGAGGTCCGGCTGTGGGGTTTGCCGCTCATGGCGAAGGTGACCATGCCTTTGGTATTTGACTGCTTCACGAGATCGTCGCGGATCTGCGCGTTCATCCACACCTCGTTGACGGCGGGGTCGCCGTTCATTCCGACCTGGGCCATGAACCCTTTGAGGACGCGATAGAAGGCGGTGTCGTTGTAATAGCCGATCTTGACGAGGTTGAAGAACCGGTCGGCGCCGCGGGGCGCCCAGTCGCGGTGGACCTCGATCATGAAATCACCCGCAGTTGTGCTCATTTTGACCTTGTAGGTGTCCGGGGCCTTTTCGTTGGCGAGACCGGCGTCGAGCAGGGCGGGGTTCTCAGACTGAACGGGCTTTTCTTCGGCGAGAGCGTCGCCTGAAATTCCGACCACCGAGAGTGCAAGAAGAGCAAGCACCAGGGTCCGACCACTCGCAACATGGAAATGCATGATCTGTCTCCTTGGTTTTCCGCCCTGAAGGGCGCGAAGGCCATTCTAACCAAATTCTGGAGGCTGTATGAGCAGAACAACGATCGAAGTTGGCAGCAAGGCACCTGCGTTCACCCTTGTCGATCAGGACGAAACCGCCACGAAGCTCGGTGATTTCGTGGGATCGTGGGTCGTTCTCTATTTCTATCCGAAGGACGACACTCCTGGCTGCACCACCGAGGCGTGTGAGTTCACGGAAGGCGTCGAGGGTTTCACCGACATGAACGCGGTCGTGCTCGGCTGCAGCCCCGATTCTCCCGAGGAACACCGGAAGTTCGTTGCCAAGTACGATTTGAAGATTCGCCTGCTGAGCGATCCGGATCATCGGGTCATGGAGATCTACGGCGCATGGGGCGAGAAGAACATGTACGGCAAGATCACGGTCGGCGTCATTCGATCGACGGTGATCATCGACCCCGAAGGCAAGATCGCCCACCGGTGGAAGCGGGTCGGCGCCAAGGGACATGCGGAAAAGGTGCGGGAGCGCCTGGAGAAGCTCCAAGCCTGAATTCTCAATTCTCAATTCTTAATTCTCAATTCCACCCACCCACCCGGGATTACAGGCCAAAAAGGGGGGGCGGGTGGGAATTCAAAATTCAAAACTGAGAACTCAAAATTTCTCACCGGAGGGTTTCGGCATTGCCGAGATCCTCCGGTGAGGGTGCGCAGACGCAACCCTTGCGCGTTTGCTCCGTAATGATTACATGGGACGAAGATCCTGGTGAAAAAACGAACCAAATCCAACGACGTGGGGTGAACGAAATGAAAAAGATGCTGTTGATTGGTCTGCCGATTCTCGCCGTGATCGTGATCGCCGGCATAACCTTGGCGTCGCGCAGCCGGGGTACCGAGGGCATTGCGGTCGAAATCGAACAGGCGGGCCGGCGTCAGGTCGTTCAAACCGTGACCGCAACCGGCAAGATTCAACCGATGATCCAGGTCAATATTTCGGCCGATGTCAGCGCCAAGATTACGCGTCTCGAGGTCGAAGAGGGCGAGTGGATCGAGCAGGGCACCCTGCTGGTTGAGCTCGATCGCGAACGGTATCTCGCGTCAGTCGAGAGCGCCGAGGCCAACCTCTCGGCCGCACAGGCCAACGCCAATCTCGCACGCGAGAACATGATCAAGGCGGAAAAGGACTATGTGCGGACCAAGGAGCTCTTCGATCGCAATCTCGAATCGCAATCGGTGCTCGATACCGTGTATGCCGCCGCGGAGGTGGAAAAAGCGCGGTATCAATCCGTTCTCGATCAGGGAGAACAGGCGAAAGCCGCGCTTCGGCAGACTCGCGACGATCTCGCGAAGACCACCATCTATGCGCCGATGTCGGGCACGGTCAGCAAGCTCAACAAGGAGATCGGTGAGATCGCTCTCGGCTCCCAGTTCCAGGAAGATGTGATCCTGGAGATTTCGAACCTCGAGGGCATGGAAGCGCTGGTGGATATCGATGAGAACGACATCGTGTCGGTGTCGATCGGCGACGAGGCCGAGATCGAGGTCGACGCCCTGCCCAATGTCAAACTCAAGGGCCGGGTCACCGAGATCGCCAACAGCGCCAAATCTTCGGGTGCCGGCACGACCGACGAAAAAACCGAGTTCGAGGTCAAGGTCGCGGTGATTGACCCCGTTGAGGAACTTCGACCCGGAATGACGGCGTCCGCGGAGATCGTCACCAAGGTCTGTGATGACTGCCTGAGCGTGCCGATCCAAAGCGTGGCCGTGCGAACCCTCGATCAAATCGGTGCGGAAGGCGCCGGGGAGGGCGACGAGGCTCGCTTCACCCCGGATTCAGAAGGATTTGTCGAGATCGTCTGGATCGTGGTTGACGGCCGGGCTCAAGCACGCCAGGTGAAGACCGGGATCCAGAGTGAAACCCACATCGAAATCGCCGATGGCCTCGGGGACGAGGACCAGGTGGTGATCGGCAACTACCGCGCCATCAGCCGCGACCTCAAAGACAATCTCGTGGTCGAGGTGGGTGGCGGCGGGCAAGAGGGTTGATGCCATGACGCTCGATCTCCGTTCCGTGGAGAAGGTCTACGACATGAACTCGGTGGCGGTCCGCGCCCTTCGAGGCGTGTCGTTCGCAATTGCCCAGAACGAATACGTGGCCATCATGGGTCCTTCGGGTTCCGGGAAATCGACGCTCATGAACATCATCGGTTGTCTCGACGTGCCCACAACCGGGACCTACACCCTCGACGGCTCCGATGTGGGCACGTTGGGCGAAGATCAACTGGCGGAAATTCGCAACGAGAAGATCGGGTTTGTTTTTCAGACCTTCAATCTGCTGCCGCGATCAGACGTTTTTCACAACGTGGAGTTGCCGCTCATCTATGCGGGAATTCGACCCGCCAAGCGTCGCAAGCTGGCCGAAGAGGCGATCGAGCGCGTCGGGCTGGCGGACCGCATGGACCACAAGCCCAACGAACTTTCGGGAGGTCAGCGCCAGAGAGTGGCGATTGCTCGAGCCCTGGTCAACCGCCCGACCATCCTCCTCGCCGACGAGCCCACCGGGAACCTGGACTCGAAAACGGGCGCAGAAATCATGCAGGTTTTCGATGCGTTGCACGCCGACGGCAACACCATCCTCCTGGTGACACACGAAGACGACGTCGCCAGCCACGCCCTGCGGGAGATTCGGCTGCGCGACGGGCTGATCGAGAGCGATACCGCCCACTCTGAAGCCGCATGAGCAGGCTGCATTCGACCGCGGAAGCGATGCGGATCGCGATGGCGGCGTTGCGCGCCAACAAGGCCCGTGGCGTCCTGACGACCCTCGGCATCATTATTGGAATCGTCGCGGTGGTGACCACCATGACCGCGGCCAACGGTCTCGCCAACAACTTCAAGGAGAGCGTGTCGGTTCTCGGGACGGACGTGCTCTATGTATCGCGGATGCCGTGGATCTTCCAGGGCCGGTTCTTTCAATTCCGAAATCGGCCGAATCTCCAACTCAAGGACAGCGAAAAGCTGGCCCGTCAGCTCGGGCCCGGGACGATCGTGAATCCGACCGACGACACGAGGAGGCCCGTGAAATACCTTTCGGAGGTCATCGAGAATGCAACCGTTATCGGGACCACCGAAAAACACATGATGGTGTCGAGCGCGGTGCCGGAGCTCGGTAGGTTCTTGAATGCTCACGACGTGCAGTTCAAACGCCATGTGTGTGTCATCGGCACCACGATGCGCGAACAACTTTTTGGTGATGTTGATCCGATCAACAAGAAGATGAAGGTCGGTCGCGCGGATTTTCGGGTCATCGGCGTTATGGAAAAGCAGGGGAGCGCCGGTTTCTTCGGCGGTCCGGATTTTGACAGCCAGATCTTTATCCCGGTGACGGTGTTCGTCAGGGAATTCGGCGGTCGCAATCGGAGCTTCGACCTCGCCGTAAAATCTCCCTCGGGCACGGGCGTTGAGGACTTCGAGTACGAAGTCGTTGGAGAGATGCGCAAGATCCGCAAGCTCAAACCCAACGAAGAGGACAACTTCGCCATCAACAAGATGGACTCGCTCCTGGACGCGTTCAACAACGTGATGGGGGTCGTGCTGATGATCGGCATGGCGGTGACCGGGATCTCGTTGTTCGTGGGCGGGGTCGGGGTCATGAACATCATGTTCGTCTCGGTCACCGAACGGACCCGTGAGATCGGGATCCGCAAGGCCATCGGGGCCAAGCGGCGGGCGATCCTGCTGCAATTTCTGCTCGAGTCGTCGGCGATCTGTCTTGTGGGTGGTGCCATCGGTGTCGCGTTGTCGTTCGGCGTCGCGGCGGCCATCAACAAGCTGGTTCTGCCGGCGAGCGTCTCGATGCCGATCGTGCTCATCGCTCTTGGTGTTTCGATTGCCGTGGGTGTTATCTCGGGTTTCATTCCCGCCTGGCGGGCTTCACGGCTGAACCCGATCGATGCGTTGCATTATGAGTAGCAGTTCGACCCGGGTCCGCGACCATGACCGCATCCGAAAGGGATGTCGGGCACGGGCTCGGGCACGGGCTCGGGCGCGGGAGAAAGCATGACCTGGACTGAATCATTCAAAATGGCGGTCGCGGCGATCGGAGCGCACAAACTCCGGTCGATCCTGACTCTGGTTGGCATTGTCGCGGGAGTTGCCGCGATCATTTCGGTGATGACCGGCGTTTCCGTCATTCAGAGCCAGATGGAAGAAGAGCTCAGCGTCTTGTCAAACAGGACCTTCCAGATCATGAAGTTCCCCATGGGCGGATTCAACAACAACCGGAACGTGAACTTCCGCGAAATCCAGAGATGGCCCCCTCTGACGATGCAACATGTGTACGCGTTGCGCGAACGAGTGGAGTCGGTGGATCTCGTGGGTGCCGAACTGTGGCACTACAACACCCGCGTCAGCTACCGCGACAGCGCGACCGAACCGCGCCTCATGGTGTGCGGTGGCACGCCCGAGTACCCGGAGAACAACACCCATTACGTGGAGCTCGGTCGAAATTTGACCGAAGAGGATGTCGAGGTCGGCCGTCGGGTCGTTGTGCTCGGCCACGGAATCGCCCAGGAGATATTCCCGTTCATCGACCCGATCGGCAAGACCGTCAAGGTGGACGGTCACAAGTTCGTTGTCCAAGGCGTGTTTGCAGAGAAGACTTCGGCCACCGGCGGCCAGTTCGACAGTTATGTCTTGATGCCGATTACGGCATGGACCGAGCTCTACGGGTCGCGCGACGAGGGCGGCCAGCCACGGTCCATCTTCATTACCGTGCGGGCGAAAGCCGGATATCCGCTGGAAGAGGCACTGGAAGAGTCACGGTCGGTGTTGCGCGCCGCCCGGGGGCTGAGTCCGCGCGATGACGACACGTTCCACTGGTTCACCTCCGACTCGCAGATTCGTGCATTCAACGACGCGACCGCAGGGCTCAAAACCACGGCCTTCGTGCTCGGGATCGTGGCCCTCGTGGTTGCCGGCATCGGGATCATGAACATCATGCTTGTGTCGGTCACCGAGCGTACCCGCGAGATCGGTATCCGCAAGGCGCTGGGTGCAAAGCGTCCGGCCATCCTCCTCCAGTTCCTCATGGAGGCAATCGTTCTGTGCAACATCGGTGGCGTGATCGGCGTTCTCATAGGTTTTGGACTCGGCAATATCGTGAGCTTCTTCACCGGGTTCGCGGTGCACGTGCCTGTGGAGTGGGCTGTTCGCGGTGTCATTTTCTGCTCGGTCGTTGGATTGGTCTTCGGTATGTGGCCTGCGATCCGGGCCTCGAAGCTGGCGCCTATTGAAGCGTTGAGGTATGAATAGACCCGACCAATCCCGATCCCGATTCACGTTCCGAACGGTAAACGGTGTCGCGCCGAGTTCGGGATAGGGAACGGGATCGGACTTCGTAATGACCTGGACCGAGAGCTTCAAGATGGCGGTGGCTGCGATCGGAGCCCACAAGCTCCGGTCGATTCTCACCCTGATCGGTATCATCGCGGGTGTTGCGGCCATCATCTCGGTGATGACCGGTGTTTCCGTGGTGCAGTACACCATGGAAGCTGAACTCAGCGTCCTCTCCAACCGCACGTTTCAGGTCCAGAAATTCCCGCGCGGCAATTTCAACAATAATCGCGACCTCAACTTTCGCGAGATCGCTCGTTGGCCGCCGTTGACGATGGATCACGTCTACGCAGTTCGCGAGCGTGTGAGGTCGGTGGATCTCGTCGGCGCTGAGTTGTGGCACTACCAAACGCGGGTCAGTTACAGGGACAGCTCCACCGAGCCCAACAACATGGTGTGCGGTGGGACGCCGGAGTATCCCGAGAACAACACCCACTATGTGGAACTCGGGCGCAACATCTCTGAAGAGGATGTGGTGTTGGGGCGAAATGTGGCGGTCATCGGTTTCGGGATCGCGCAGGAGTTGTTCCCCTTCATCGATCCCATCGGGAAGACGATCAAGGTTGATGGCTTCAAGTTCAGGGTTCAGGGGGTATTTGCCGAGCGGCAGACCGCGATGGGCGGGCGATTCGACCAATACGTTTTGATACCGATCTCGACATGGATGAAGATCTACGGTTCTCGCGACGAGCCGGGCATGCAGCGTTCGGTCTACATCACCGTCCGTTCGAAACAAGATGTCGAGCTGCAGGATGCCATCGACGAGACCCGCATGGTGCTCCGGGCCGAACGCGGCGTGAGCCCGCGCGACCGGGACAACTTCTTCTATTTCACGACCGACTCCGAAATTCGCGCTTTCAACCAGGCGACAGCGGGCCTGAAAACGACGGCATTCGTGCTCGGAATCGTTGCGCTGATCGTCGCCGGGATCGGCATCATGAATATCATGCTGGTTTCGGTCACCGAGCGGACCAAGGAAATCGGTATCCGAAAGGCTCTCGGCGCCAAACGATCCGCCATCCTCCTGCAGTTCCTGATGGAGGCCATCGTCTTGTGCAATATCGGTGGTGTCATCGGCGTTCTGGTGGGATTCGGCCTCGGCAACATCACCGCGATGGTGACCGAATGTACGTCCACGTGCCGATGGAGTGGGCCGTCCGCGGTGTCATATTCTGCTCGGTCGTGGGCCTCGTCTTCGGTATGTGGCCTGCGATCCGAGCTTCACGGTTGGCTCCCATCGACGCCCTCCGATACGAATAGGGCTGAAACGGCCGTCAGTAGCTTTTTTCGGCCAATTCCCGCACAATCCATAGAGCATTTGAGAATCAATTCCTTTTTGATACAGAGGACGTTTTTTCGTCTTTCGTTTTCGGCAATTCGCAGGGATTTCTCTCGCTGGCGAATCCGCCGTGGCCTGCAGCCTAAACAGAGTGTTTTCAAGCATCAGGATCGTTTGGAGAAATCCCTGCGAATTGCTTGAGCCATATTTCACAAACGGTCGAAATTGTGTATGATAACCGCGTTCGATTGTGGGGGAGGTTCGTTCTTGCGATAGCGTCCTGAAATCAAGGATTTATCACGAGAATCTCGATGGTCTGATCATTCGAAAAAGAAGGAGGAGGACGTGGAACCTGTACATTTCATTTATCTGACACCGGCGGTGGCGATTGTCGCCCTGGTCTACGCCTACATGAGAGCGGCGTGGGTCAAGAAACAGGATCCGGGCAATGAACGGATGCAGACGATCGGCAAGTGGATTGCCGACGGCGCGATGGCCTTCCTGTCGGCCGAGTACAGGGTGCTGGCGATCTTCGTGGTCGCGGTAGCCATCCTCCTCGGCGTCACGAACTCCATGGTGGGCGCGGAACAGAACACCAACGGCCTGATCGCGCTGTCGTTCGTTCTCGGTGCGATTTGTTCGGGTCTGGCCGGTTACTTCGGAATGAAGACCGCGACCCAGGCCAACATCCGCACCGCGTCGGCCGCACGCAAGGGTCTCAACGAAGCCCTCCAGGTCGCCTTCAAGGGCGGTTCGGTGATGGGGCTGTCGGTGGTCGGTCTGGCTCTGACCGGTTTCGGTGGGCTGTTCTTCGCTCTACACCAAGATGTATCCGCAGGCCCTGACCGAGACCGGCTGCGATGATGCTGGTCCTCAACATCCTGTCCGGCTTCTCGCTCGGCGCCTCCTCGATCGCGCTCTTCGCTCGCGTCGGCGGCGGCATCTACACCAAGGCCGCTGACGTCGGCGCCGACCTCGTCGGCAAAGTCGAAGCGGGCATCCCGGAGGATCACCCGCTGAACCCGGCAACCATCGCCGACAACGTGGGCGACAACGTCGGCGACGTGGCCGGCATGGGCGCCGACCTCTTCGAGTCCTACATCGGCGCGATCATCTCCTCGATGATCCTCGGTGCGGCCTGGTTTGCGGGCCTCGAGGCCGCGCAGGCCGGAAGCGGCATGAACGGCGTCTATCTGCCGCTGTCGATCGCCGTCGTCGGCATCGTCGCCTCGATCATCGGCTTCTTCTTCGTCCGGACCAAAGAAGGCGGCAACCCGCAGACCGGTCTCAACATGGGCACCTTTGGCGCCGGCGCGCTGATGGTCGTCGGCACCCTCTTCGCCATCAAGTGGCTGATGCCGGCGGGCGGCGTGACCGTCAACGACATCATCACCGGCGAGCCCGCAACCTACACCTGGGTGGGGCTCTCGATCGCGGTGATCGCCGGTCTCGCGGCCGGTATCGCGGTCGGCCTGTTCACCGAGTTCTACACGGCTACCGAGAAAAAGCCGGTTGAGAGCATCATCGAAGCCTCGAAGACCGGGGCCGCGACGACGATCATCCAGGGCATCGCGGTGGGCATGAACTCCACCACCTTCCCGGTGCTGGTGATCGGCGCGGCCATCCTCGTCGCTTACAGCTCTGCCGGCCTCTACGGCATCGCCCTGGCGGCGCTCGGCATGCTGTCGACCACCGCCATCCAGCTTGCCACCGACGCCTACGGCCCGGTCGCCGACAACGCCGGCGGCATCGCCGAGATGGCGCAGCTCGGTCGCGACATCCGCGCCCGCACCGACAAGCTCGATGCGGTCGGCAACACCACCGCCGCCATCGGCAAGGGCTTTGCGATCGGTTCGGCGGCCCTCACGGCGCTTGCACTGACCGCCGCCTTCCTGACCAAGATGCAGGGCGAGGTCAACATCGACGCTGCCAATCCCTTCGTTCTCGTCGGCCTTCTGATCGGCTGCATGCTGCCCTTCCGCTTCTCGGCCATGGCCATGGTCGCGGTCGGCAAGGCGGCCCAGGACATGATCCAGGAGGTCCGCCGCCAGTTCCGCGACATTCCCGAGCTGCGTCCGGCCCTCGAGGCCGCGCAGAGGGCCGAGTCGGAAGAGCGCGAGCCCAACGCCGAAGAAGCGGCGATCATCGCCGCTGCCGACGGCAAGGCCGAGTACACCCAGTGCGTGGAGATCTCCACCGCCGCCGCGATCAGGAAGATGATCGCCCCCGGCCTGATGGCGGTGATCGTCCCGGTGCTGGTCGGCCTCTACTCGGTCGACATGCTCGGCGGTCTGCTCATCGGCGTGACCATCTCCGGTGTCTGCCTGGCGATCTTCCAGGCCAACGCCGGTGGCGCGTGGGACAACTCCAAGAAGCAGGTCAAGGACGAAGGCCACGCCAAGTGGGGTGACGACTTCGACGAGATGCACAAGGCGACCGTCACCGGCGACACCGTCGGCGATCCCTTCAAGGACACCTCGGGTCCGTCGCTCAACATCCTGATCAAGCTCATCTCGGTCGTCGCGATGATCATCGCGCCGATCCTCTACGCGATTCACTTCGGATAGAAAACACAGTCTATCGATCAAGCGCCGGGGTTCGCCCCGGCGCTTTTTTCGGCCATGTCGTGATCGTCGGTGAATCGTTGGAACGTTACACGTGAGCCTCTTGCAAAATTCGCGGGTTAAAGGCGGGGCATACCCCGCCACTACAAGGGGATGCCTATTGGGTGTAGTGGCGGCACCCGTGCCGCCTTCGATCAATTGACACGACAAGGCGGGGCAGACCCCGCCATTACCTGCAATGGGACAGACCTGAGAAACCTGTTGTAGGGGAGCCACCTGTGGCTCCCATGTTCATTGATTGACGATCCAGAGGTCAAACGGGTCGGTGTCGCGTCGATCTCGATTTTCCGAATCGCAGTACCACCGCGACGGGTCTTCGGCGATGTAGCGTCGAATACGCTCCAGGGCCTTCGGACCGCGCACGATGTGTTCCCAGAATCCGCGTGCCAAACCGCGTTCCCGCCACCCACTCCATGGTCTCGACCGATTCGGGTGACCGACGCCTTGAATCCGCCGACCACCGACCCGAGGGAACCTCGACGAAGCTCGCCGGGGCTCCTCCTCGATTCTGAGGCAAGCCCGGGTGCTTTCGAGACACAACAATCCGTGGACGTGATTCGGCATGACCACGAACAGATCGAGGCTGGCGTTTGGGGCGTGTTCAGGGATCATTCCAGAGTGAAGCCGCGAGATGCCCGAGGCTCGAGAGTTTCATGGCTCCGCCTTGAATTGATCCGAGCGTGGATTGTCGACGATGCGTGCATATGGTGACGAAATAGACCGCGGTCTGACGGTAGTCGAAGTACCGCAGTCGGATAACGTCTCCGTTTCATTGTGAACGCCTTTCAGGCGTGAACGGGATCTCATAGTACCACCATCATGAGGCAAGGCGGGGCAGGCCCCGCCACTACCCAAATCAGGAAGGCATGGCGGGACAGGCCTTGTCCATTCAGTGCAGCGAGAGGGCTTGAGGTCACACACCCGGGTCGCAAACACGAAGGCACGAAGACATGAAGGATTCACCAAGAAAACCCTTTGTGTCATCTTTGTGTCCTTGGTGTCTTGGTGGTTCCGGGAGGGCGGGGGGGAATTTTGAGAGTTGAAACCTCGTCCGTTCGAACGCCTGGGTACGTTCTGCGTCTTCCTCTGGGGCGTGATGGGTAGGAATCAACTCAAACATTCAAAACGTTAAAACGTCTCCGTGGGTGGCGTATCCTCGTCCTTGGGGGGTTTCATGCATGTGTCGTGCCTGGAGTTCTGTTGCTGGTGGTCGCGATCTGCGGTGTGCGGTGTACCTTTCGCCACCGGTCGAATCCGGCTTTGCCGAGTTCGGTGACAGCAGGCTCTACTACGAGGTGGCGGGAACCGGCGAGCCGACGGTGGTTCTGATCCACGGCGGGCATGCTCGACAACACGATGTGGGATGAACAGTTCGCGTTGCTCTCGCAGAGTCACCGTGTGGTTCGTTACGACTCGAGCGCCCACGGTCGGTCGGCCTTGCCTCCCGAGGCCTACTGGGACACATGGATCTTCGTGACTCATGGACCATCTCGGATCGAGCGAGCCGTGCTCGTCGGCCTGTCGATGGGTGGTCGCGTCGCGATCGACATGGCGCTCGAGGAACCGGACTCGTGTCCAGGGGGTCGTGGCGGTTTCTTCGGGTCTGGGCGGCTATCGATTCGTCTCCGATTTTCACCTGGAGAACGAAGAAGAGCGATGATTGCGGCGTGGAAATCAGGAGATTTCGACGCCGTGGTCGAGGCGTTTCAACGCGAGTGGACCGACGGACCCCACCGTTCGCCGGACAGAGTCGACCCGGAGGTGCGCGAGCGGGTTCGCGCAATGGCGCGAAACACCGTCGAGTCCGTCATGGAGGGCCGTTCGATCCAGCCGCCGGCGATCGATCGTCTCGCCGAGCTCGATCTGCCGATGCTGGTGGTTGTCGGAGAGCTCGACATGCCCGGAATTCACGAGATCGCCGACCTGCTGATCGCCGCCAACCCCAATGCCGAGCTGGTGATCGTTCCGGATGTCGCGCACATGGTGACCATGGAAGAGCCGGGAGAATTCAATCGCCTGCTCCTCGACTTTCTCGATCGATTCGAGGTTCCTTCGGGGGCGGAATCCCGCTGATCTTCGAGTTCTCGTCCATCGCTTGAGAGCCCTTGGGACGTGCTACAGTCCCTGTCAATCACCGGAGGCAGAGGATGACCCGACGGTTTTCAGTCCATTCGTACGTGCTGATCGCATGTCTGACCGCGGCCCTCATGCTGTCTCCTTCACCTGCTCCAGCCAAGGAGCTTCAGGTCGTCACCATCGGCGTTCTCATCGATGGCGAGTCTGAACGCACCATGACCCTTCTCGATCTCCTGAAGACCGAGATCGACGTGCTGACGAGAACCGAGTACGACCTGAGTCTGCCGGCGGAAAAAACGATCATTGCCGATTGGACCAGGGCCGGGGTCGAAATCGGCATGGGCCAGCTGCTCGCCGACGACGACGTGGACCTGGTCCTCGCCGTGGGAGCGATTGCCGCCGATGTCGCGGCAAACCGGGCGGTGTTTCCGAAACCGGTGATCACCCCGCTCGCGATCGACGCCCAGGTTCAGAGCTTTCCGTTCGATCCCGCGAGCGGCGGGTCGGGGGTCTTCAATTTCACCTACGCCAACATCCTCGCGCCGACCAACCGCGACATTCAGACCTTCCTCGAGATCCACCCGTTCTCCAAGCTGGCAGTCATCATCCAACCGGCGCTGGCTGAAGCGATGCCGGCACTGCCCGGTACCGCGTTGGCCCCACTCGCTGAACTCGATGTCGAGGCGATTCTGGTGACGGCGCGGGCGACACCTGCCGAGACCGTCGCCGCCATCCCAGAAGAGGCCGAGGCGGTGTATGTCCTGCCGTTGATGCGGTTCGATGGAGACGACATCGAGGAGCTCGCCGAGGATTTGAAGGCGCGGGGTCTGCCGAGCTTCTCGATGTTCGGCGTGCTCGAGGTCGAGCGCGGGTTGCTCGCCGGCCTGCGCACCCGGAATTTCTGGCCCCGACTCGCGCGACGGGTGGCGCTCAATGTCCAGAGGATACTGCTCGGCGAAAACGCCGGTGACATCCCGGTCAGCTTCGCCGAGAACCCGCGGCTCGTGATCAACATGCGGACCGCGCGGTCAGTTGGTGTGTTCCCATCCTGGCTGGCGATGTCGGGCGCCGATCTCCTGTATGAAGAAGAGACCCAAGGCGTCGAGGTCATGCTTCTCACCGATGCGGTCCAGATCGCCGAGAGAGCCAATCTCGATCTTGTCGCCTTCGACCGGCAGGTTGCAGCCGGGCTGCAGGTAGTCGAGGAGGCCAAGGGCCGCGTCCGACCGCAGGTGCTGGCGTCCGCGAGGGGCATCCAAATCGACGAGGATCGCGCCGCAGCGTCCTTCGGCTCGCAATCGGAGAAGAGCTTCGCAGCGTCGCTCGGCCTCGATCAGATCATCTACTCCGAGGCGGCATTTGCCAACATCTCGATCCAGAAAAGCCTGCAGAAAAACCTCGAGGTCCAACGAGAAATTCTCCGTCTCGACGTTGTTCAGGAGGCGGCGACAGCCTTCTTGATCGTGCTCAGGGCGCAGGGTCTGTACGAGATTCAGAAGGAGAATCTCCGAGTTTCGCGGCGCAACTTGGAGCTGGCCCAGATACGGCAGCGAATCGGCACCGCCGGGATCTCGGAGGTCTACCGCTGGCAGAGCGCGATCGCGACATCGGAGCAGGCGACAGTTGTGAGCAGGGAACGCCTCAACGTTGCCAAGGTCAACCTCAACCGGGTCCTCAACCGCGCGCAGACGACGAAGTTCGTGCCGGAGAATGTGGATCATCTGAGCCCGATCTTCATTTCGGGAGACCTCAGAACCTGGCGCTATATTTACAGCCCGCGGGGGTACGAGATCTTCATCGAGTTCATGGTCGAGCTCGGGCTGAAGAACTCGGTCGAGCTCGAGGCGATCGATGCGGCGATCGCAGCCGCACAGCGGGCCGCCTCCGCCGCCCGCCGGCAACTCTACATCCCCGATTTCTTCCTCAATGCCGAGATCCGCCGCTACCTCTCCCGCCGCGGGGCCGGCAGCGACGAGATCGAGATCCCGCTCCCGATCGAGTTCCCTCGGGTCGACGATACCGATTGGTCGATAGGCCTGTTCGGAGCGCTCCAGCTGTATGCCGGCGGCAGCAACCGCGCCGTCCAGCGCCGAACGCAGGAAGAGCTCTACCGATTGCAGGTCGAGAGAAAAGCCGTCTCCGACCGGGTGGAGCAGAGGATCCGCTCCGCCCTGTTGCTCGGTGGGGCTTCGTTCTAC
>CAVYKX010000028.1:0-290375 GCA_963769215.1 Candidatus Sulfomarinibacteraceae bacterium
GTTATGTCTCGTTGCTGCTGTCATCGCCGCGTTTGGCGTTGCAATGGTGCAGTGGCCCAGGAAACCGAGAATCCGCTGGCGAGTTTTTCGCCCCGGTGGATGTTCCGCTGGTAGCGTCGAGGTCTATGTGATGACAGGGACGGTCGCCCTGTGCCGGGACTTCGAGGGAAGATTTCGAGGTCTTACGAGGACGGCCGGCCGGTTGAGATTTCTCACTTTTTCGCCGCCCCCGGAGTTGTGAGGCGGTGGACAACGAAGACGCCGGCAAGGCGGTTGGCGAGAGGGACTATCGAACAAGGCCCGGAGCAGGACACCTACCTGGTGATCCTCTTCAATGACACCAATCTCAGCCGGGGACGCCGACAGGCGGCCGTCGATACCTGAGTGATTTCCTAGGAAAAGACCTTCCGAAAAACCTGAAGGTGATGCTCGTCCGGTATGACGGCGGAATGCACGTGGAGCAGTCGTTCAGCGAAGAGACCGAGGAGGTGATCAGCGCACTCGAGAGGATCAAGGACTCGGCGTCGCTTTCACGTCGACTCGACGAAGGCAGGATTCTGCACGAAATGGACACCGCAACTGCCAGGGCCGGTGCGTGAGTCAGGGATGCGCGAAGAGCTCCCGATATTTGGAGGCGTCGGGCGGCGTGCATCGATGAGGATATCGATTCCTATTTCTGACCGGACGGTTCAACAGGTTCGAAACAGTATCGAAGATCAGAAGCAGTTGATTCGCTCGCTGTCGGGACTCAATGGACGAAAAGCCGTCCTGTTGGTGACAGACGGCGTCGAACCGCGACCTGGTCAGATGTTGTACATGGGCCTGGGCGGAGGCCTTCGGGGACATTCCGGCATTCGAGTTCGAGGCCAGGCGGGCGGTTCTCCAATCGTATCGGAACGACCTCACCAGTGAATTCAACGACCTTGACGCGCTTCGCAAACGGTCACCGGGTCAGCTTCTACACGCTCTCTTCGATGGGATCGGGCCTTGCGCGCGCTCGTCGGCGGAACGGCGATCGCTCGACGAACAGGGGCTCGCAATCGATCAGGAATTGAGCGAAGAGGTCATGATGGCCTATGTCGCGGGTTCGACTGGTGGGAGGCCTCTGGTGAATTCGCCCTCGCTCGCGCGCGCAGCTCGACGAAGTCTCGGTGGAACTGGGCAGCTCCTACTCGCTAGCCATTCGAACCTCGCACCTGGGAGACGGAAGTACCACCGCCTCGAAGTGAAGCTCAAAGAAATGGATGGGGTCGGTATTCGGCATCGCGAAGGGTACATGGATGTGCCGCTGTCGGATGGGATTCTCGATCGGACATTGGCGGCAGCGGTGCACGGTTTTGACGACAATCCACTCGGAATAACGGTGGCGACAAACGGTGCGTTCGTGCCGCGCGATGACGGCACGGTCCTCGTACCGGTCATCATCACGGTCCCCATTGGTGAGCTGGTCTTGATTCCCTCGGAGGATGAACACCGAGGTCAGATTTCGATTTTGTTGACTGTCAAAGACGATCGAGGCCGACCTTTCGCCGCCGCAGATGCGCGAGTATCCGGTTCCGGTTCCAAATGCCGAGCTCGCTTCGGCTTTGAATCAAGAGGGCCGGTTTCACCCTTCGCCTGGCCATGCGCCCGGGAAGGCAGCGGATTGCGGTGGGTGTCCGGGATGATATTGCTCGAACGGAAGCGGTGACGGCGATCGAGCTTTTTGTGGAAGACGCGGAAAGCGAAAGGAAATCGGAACGGCAGTGATTGGTGTCAAGACCTTCGGCCGTGTCGGCCGGGTGCTGGCTTTCGTGTTGGCAATTGGAGGTCAGACTTCATTTGGTGCCTCCCAAGAGGCCGCGCCCGCGGAGGAGTTTTCGCCTTCGCCGGACGCAATCACAGCAGTAGAAATCGGCGCGGTGGAAGCTCGCACCGGGGCGCTGCTGCTGTCCGGTCAAGCCGGCGGCGATGTCGAGGGCGCGCTGATCTGGTCGCTCGAAGAGCGTCGTGAAAATGGTCGAGTCGACCTGCCGTTTGTGATCGAGGTCGAGGGTGACAGGCTCCTTTCGGGTGATTCCGGGCGCGCGATCACCATCGGCTTCTACGCGTATGTCGTCGATGGCAGCGGCAGAATCGTCGATCACATCGCCCAGGGCGTGGTCCTCGATCCAGCCGCAGTTGGCCAACAAATTGCGGCAACGGGACTGAAATTTATCGGCCACTTCGAGTTGCTCCCGGGCGAATACGCCCTGAGAGTGATGGTCCGCAATCAGGCAAACGACAATTTCTTCATGTCCTGGGGTCTGTTGACCGTTCCCGCCGCTGCGGATGCTACCACGCTGCTTCTTCCGCCACTGCTTCCCGACCGAAGTGCGGATTGGCTGATCGTGAGGCAGGCGGGCGAAGATCTGGAGATCGATCCCGGGGAACGGTTGATCCCGCTGCCGGCGGCGAGACCGACTCTGGTCGAAGATCGCGGAGGTGTCATCTGGCTCGGTGGTGGAGGATGGGGAAACGATAGCGGGTTGGTGTCCGCATCGTCAACGGATTGGGTCGCACTGTGTCTGAGCCGGTGGTCGAAATTGATGGCTCTTCGGTTGGAGAGTTCAGCTATTGCCGAGCGTCTTTTTCGCCGGTGGACGTCCCGCCAGGCAACTACACCCTCGTTGTGACAGTGTCGAATGACCAGACTGAGACTGTCGTGAGACGTGCGCTGCCGGTTGTCGTGGTACGCGAGGATGATCCACCAGTGTGGACGGGTGCGAGCCGCATGCCCGCCCCCGCCGTTGATCCTGCGGTCGAGACGGAGGGTTCGAGCAGGGCGAAGATCAAGAAAGGCCAGGCCCGGGATCTGTATCGCCAGGCGCTGGTTCTCCTCGGAGGAGGGGATTCGGTGGGTGCTCGCAGGGCGGTGGCTGATCTCGAGCGCAGCGCATTCGCCGGCTCCGGTATGAACGCCGGCAAAGTCCTCGGTGAGGCGGAGTATGCGGAGTCAAAAACCTTGGCCCGGATCAATCCCGAGTGTCTGATACCGATGGCCTTTCTGCACCGGGAACTTTATCGAGGCTATGCCGCGCGACACGAAGGGGAACTCGCCGCCCACTCGAGGAGGATGGCGATCACGTTTGCGGAACAATTGGCTCGGCTCGAACCTGAAAATGGGTTTTCGGAGAGTCTGATGGTCAACATGGCGGCGGATCTCGCCCAGACGGGCGCTTCGTCTGGAGCGCATGAACTCCTCGAACGGACGGTTCGCCTCAACCCCGACTACCGGGCGGCGCTGCTCTCGCTCGGCTTCAGCAACGAACAAAACGGCGAGTATTTTGATGCGGCGATGACCTATCGCCGCCTCGTCCAGGCTCATCCCGGCGACGACGAGGGTCGACTGCGCCTCGCCGTGAACCTCATTCGAATCGGCGATAACGAAGAGGGGATCGAGATATTGACGAGCCTGCTCGATGAAGGGGTTGTGCCCTGGGTCCAGACCATCGCCGCGCAAGAACTGGTGCGTTTCCTCGTCGACACCGGGGAAACGGACGAGGCGGAACAGACGGTTCGCGCCGCGCTCGATCAGTATGTCGGACGACCAACGTTTGTGGATCCTGCTCGCGGGTATCCTCGAACAATCGAACCGGCACGACGAGGCGATCGAAGCCGCGTCGAATCTGCCACCCGCCAGCCGCGGAGTGTCGCCGCGAGCGCGTTACGCGGAATGGCCCTCGCTCGGGTTCGGCGCATCGCTGGGCGCTCTCGCCGCGCGCAGCGCTGAAGCGCTGCCAGCCCTCAGATCGGCCCTCAACGGCGGTGGGGGTGAAAATTGAGGGCCCTGACATCGACGTCGACTTTCGTCCTTGTGGTTCTGGTGTTCCTGGCCGCTCCGGCCCCCGCACAGGACATCTGGGTCACGATTGTCGAGCCCAGGGACGGCGACCTCCTGTTGGGGGAAGTGGACGTCCGGGTCGAGGTGGTATCGCGGGCAGATATCGAGGAAGTCGAATTTCATCTCGACGGCCGGGCCATCGGCACCCTGACCATGGAACCGTTTGTGCTCCACGTTGATCTCGGAGAAAGGAACGCCGCCCACGAATTTTCAGTCATCGCCAGAGACGTCGAGGGGAATGAAGCGACCCATGCGGTGAGCACCAAACCAATTTCTATTGCCCGGGACTTCGAGGTCGAGTTGCAGCAGCTCTACGTCTCAATCAGCCGAGAGGACAAAACGGTTCTCGACCTGGGACGCGAGGTCTTCAGCGTCACTGATGACGGCGATCCCCAGGATCTGGTCACCTTTGCCCGCGGTGATATTCCGTTCACGGCGGTCCTGCTGATTGACGCCAGCGCATCGATGTACGGACAAAAAATGGATTCGGCAATCGCCGGCGCGGCTTCATTCATTCACGGCATGCGAGCCGACGATCAGGCCCAGGTCATGGTCTTCTCCGACCAACTTCTCAGCAGCACTCCGATTACGGACGTGAAGGCCGTCCTGACAGCCGGTCTCAGCGGGACCGAAGCGCGCGGCGGCACGGCCCTCGACGACCATCTCTTCGTTGCGCTCAAACTCCTGCAACAACGGCAGGGGAGGCGGGTCCTGATCCTGCTGTCAGATGGAGTGGATACCCACAGCGTGCTGACCACCGATCGCGTCTTCGAGATGGCGCGCAGGAGCAACGCTCTGATCTACTGGATTCGATTCGCGCGTGATCACAGCGGCCCGAATCCGGAGGACAAGGTGAACTTGAGCTCCGCGTGGAAGAACTCGGAGCAATACAGCGAACAGCGGGATTCTTTGATCAGGATCGTGAACCACAGCGGCGGACGCATTCTCCCGGTTGCTTCACCGGACGAAATCGGGCCGGTCTTCATCCGCATCCTGGAAGAGCTCCGCGATCAATACGTGCTCGGCTATTACCCGGACAATCAGCGCGATGACGGCGATTGGCACGGGGTCAGAGTGCGGGTGGAGGCGCCCGGTGTCGATGTCCGTGCGCCCCGCGGCTACGTTGACCACTGATTTCGAATCTCCATCTTTTCTACCTGCCCCAAAAGGTAATGATGGTCCTGTTACCGTGAACCGGAAGTACCGAAGCCGGTCCTCTGCTATTCTCCACGCCTGATAACGAAGCGGTCGTCGACCGCAGTGGAGAGCAGATGCAGCATGAAGTCATCCTCATCCTCGATTTCGGGTCCCAGTACACCCAACTGATCGCGCGACGTTTCCGGGAGCTGGGCGTGAAGACGGTCGTCGAGCGCGGGGACCTTGGTCAAGGCGAGATCCGTGAAGCTGCCCCGATCGCGATCGTCCTGTCAGGTGGACCGGCAAGCGTCTTCGAAGAAGGGGCGTTGCAGGTATCGCCCGAGGTCTTCGAACTCGGTGTTCCGGTGTTGGGCATCTGTTACGGACTGCATTTGATGGCACGCGACCTCGGAGGTGAGGTCAGGTCATCGAAACATCGGGAGTACGGCCTCGCCGAGCTGACAGTTCTTAGGGAAGAACCGGTGTTTGCAGAGACGCCGGGGCAACAGCCGGTGTGGATGAGCCATGGCGATCTCGTGGAGAGGGTTCCGGACGGATTCGAAGTGCTGGCTCGGACGCCGACGACAGAGGCCGCCGCCATCTTCGATCCTGCGCGCCGCTTTGTGGGGCTCCAATTTCACCCGGAGGTGCGCCACACACCTCACGGCACCAGGATGCTCGAGCATTTCATCGACCTTTCCGGTGCGCGGCGTGACTGGAATCCAGCCGCGATACGGCACGAATTGGTTGCCGAATTGAAGGCCACACTTTCGCGAGGAAGAGTGATTTGCGGTGTCTCCGGCGGTGTCGACTCGTCGGTCACCGCCATGCTCTTGCGGGAAGCCATCGGAGACCGCCTCGTACCGATTTTTGTGGACACCGGTCTTCTCCGCAAGGACGAAGGCGACACGGTTGCGAAGCGCTTCGCCGAGTTCGGGCTCGAGCTTGACCGGGTCGATGCCTCGGATCGCTTTTTCACGGCCCTGGACGGAGTCGACGATCCCGAAGAGAAGCGAAAGATCATCGGCAGAGAGTTCGTTGCGGTTTTCGAATCCGAGGCAGCCCGTTTTCCGGACGCCGGATTTCTCGCCCAGGGAACGCTCTACCCGGATGTGATCGAGTCGTCGGGCGTGCGCGGGACCGCAGCGGTGATCAAGACCCACCACAATGTGGGCGGGCTTCCCGATCGGCTCGGTCTCGACCTCGTGGAACCGCTCCGCGATCTCTTCAAGGACGAGGTGCGGAGAGTGGGGGAAGAGCTCGGGCTCCCGCACGATTTCGTCTGGAGACACCCGTTTCCTGGACCCGGCCTTGCCGTGAGAATTCTCGGGGCGGTCGATCGCGAAAAGGTCGCCACGCTGCAGCACGCTGATGCCATTGTGATCGAGGAGATTCGTTCGGCAGGGATTTACGACGCGATCTCCCAGGCCCTCTGCGTGCTGTTACCGGTTCGAAGTGTCGGTGTCATGGGTGACTCTCGGACCTATGAGAATGTTCTGGCTCTGAGGGCGGTGACGACAACCGATTTCATGACCGCCGACTGGTATCGATTCAGTCCGGAAGTTCTCGATCGGATCGCTCGACGGGTGGTGAACGAAGTTGCCGGGATCAATCGTGTCGTGTACGACGTGACGTCAAAGCCCCCCGGGACCATCGAGTGGGAATAGTGGAAGGTCAACAGTGTTGAGTAGTCAGTACCCAGTCATCGGCAATGAGGTTTCCTCGACTGATCACTGATTGCTGGATACTGACGGTTGGTTTCTGATTGGAAGGGTGGACAACGGCGTGAGTGAGCAACCAAAAAAACGGCGATCGATCTCGATCGGTTTGTGGATAGTCGCATTTCTGGTCACTGTGCTGCTTGCGCTGTTCCAGCGTTCAACCGGCCCCAGCTATCCGAAGCGTGGTGCGGTGGTTGTGCAGGGTAGCCAGGAAATTCGGTACCGGCTGCCGCGATCGAATAATGGCCGGGAGACGATCCGCGTGACCGTTCCCGCTCCGGATTCCGCTCCCCGAGCGACCCTGGAATGGCGACGGTTTCCGACCAACGAGGACTATTCAGAACTCGCCATGAGTCTCAACGCTGAAGGCGAATTCGAAGCGCAGATCCCGAATCAGCCGGCGGCCGGAAAGGTGGAGTACCGAATCGTCTTTGACGACTCTTCGGCGGGAACTGTAATTCCGGTTGACGAAACCGTTGTCGCGAGATTTCGGGCGAGCGTCCCTGCAGGAATCCTGGTTCCTCACATTTTCGCGATGTTCCTCAGCATGCTGGTATCGACACGCGCGCTGCTCGAGGTGCTGCGACCGGGCGCGCCACGCGGCCGCGGTCTCATCCTCGTTGCGATGGCGTTGCTGATCGTTGGTGGACTGATGCTCGGTCCAATGGTGCAGAAAGCCGCCTTTGGAGCCTATTGGACCGGCTGGCCCTTCGGACACGATCTCACCGATAACAAGACCTTGATCGCGTTCCTCGCGTGGCTTCCAGCCGCGATCGTCGCCCTGCGGGGGTTGTCGACCCGGTTGGTGGTCGTTGTCGGCTGGATCGTGATGATGGGAGTCTTTCTGATTCCTCACAGCATGAGAGGCTCGGAGCTGGACTGGTCTCAAATCGATGAAACCGGCGTGGCGTCGAGTGCGCCGAATTCTCGAGAGTGATTTCTATCGAGGTCCGGATATTTCCATCGATCGAAGACAATTGATTGGCCCCTGAACGGGGTGCGCTGTTCTCGGTGCTATCCTGATCGGAATGGATAGGGAAACCTGGCCCGTAGCGGACGAATGTCGCTACCTCCTGGTGCGAGCTGGAGGCTCGTGCTGCGCAATCCCGGCGTCTGCGGTCCGACGGGTTGTACGGAATCTGCCGTACCATCCTTTTCCCGGGGAGCAGCCTTACTTCGTCGGTTTCTCGCAGTTCGGCGGAGAGCCGCTGGCGGTTCTCGATCTCCACACGCTGCTCACCGGTGAAGAGCCGCGAAGTCATCACGGCGCAACGGTGATTCTCGGCCGCGGTTCTCGGGGCAGGCGCACGGTGATCGGTGTCGCTGTGGACGAGGCTCTTCGAGTGGCCTTGATCGCGGACCCTGCAGGGACCACCAGCCCTGGTAGTACGGTCGAGGCCACAATTACTACTCTCGGCGGGGAACCGGTTTCAGTCCTTGATACCTCGGTTCTCTTCGATCACGAACTGATAGGTACGGAGGCGCCTCATGGCTGAGAATCGTGATTCGGCAGGCTTGCTGGACTGGCTTGGTCCCGCCCTCCTGGTTGGAGTTGTTCTGGCCGCTGGCGGATTTTTGGAGGCGACCGCGGACGATGGTCGGGAGCAGTGGTTCGTCCGGGCGTTTCTGGTTCTCGGCCTCCTGGCGATCGGAGCGTATGTTGTGATGGTTCATCTTCCCGCCCGTCGCACGGCGAAAGACCTGCGGGAAATGGAAACACGCTATGACATTCAGTGCAGCGCCATCGACAGGGCGCTCGAGGAGCTGCGGCATGGCGACCTCGTGGCGGTTCGCGAACCGGCGAGCTTGCTGCCGGACGATATTCGAAAAGCTCTGGGGGCGGCATCGCGGGCAATTGCCGCGCTGATTCAGCAAATCCAGTCGTCATCGGTGGACGTGGCGATGGCATCCGGCTCAGTGCAGCAAACCTCGGCCGAAGTGGCGTCCGCCTCGAGCCAGCAGGCGGCTGCGGTGGTTGAACTGACGGCCACCACCGAAGAACTGGCGCGAACGGCCGGCCAGATTGCGGTCAGCGCATCCAACCAGGCGGAGCTCGCGAAAAAGTCCGAAGAGGCCGGGAATGTGGGAGCGCTCTCGGTCGAGTCCGCGGTGGCGGGAGTAGAAGCCGTTCGGCAGCACATGGAGGCGATTGCCGGCAGAGCAGATGTTCTGGGCTCCAGGTCGCGCGAAATCTACCGAATACTCGACCTGATCACCGAGATCTCCCAGGAAACGCACATCTTGGCGCTCAATGCCGCCATCGAGGCTTCGGCAGCAGGCGTGCACGGCGAGCGCTTTTCAGTGGTTGCGGAAGAGGTCCGGCGTCTCGCCGAACGCTCGCGGGAGTCGGTGGATTCCGTTCGGTCCCACCTTGACGAGTTCTCGGGTTCGATTCGTGGAGTCGTCGTGGCCACTGAAGAGGGGACGAAGGCGGCGCACCAGGTCCTCGACCAGAGCCGCGCGTCTCAAGAGGCAATATCGCAGCTCCGAAGAGCCTTGTCGGATACCGCTCAGGCGGCCCGCGAAATCTCGCTCGCCACCGAAGAACAGCGTGCAGCTTCCGATCAGGTGGCCTTGACGTTGCGCGAGGTGAGTGAGGTCGTGAACCGCATCGCGGAAGGGCTCTCGGAGTACACCAGAGCCTCTGAGCGGCTCAACCAACTCGCGCTGTCGATCCAACTTCTCACGCAGAGCTTCCGGATCGAGTCCTCGCACTCCTGGAAGCACGTGCTGGCGCTGTGGACGGATCGCCTTCGGGATTACGCGGGAAATCTCGAGGCTGTGGAGGGACTTCTGGAAGAACTCATCGATGAAGCTCCGTCCCTCGAGTTGGCGTATTTGGTGGATCTCTCGGGATCGATGATTTCCTATGTCGTCAGTCACGATGCAGTCGGTGATCGAGAAAAACCCGGGAGCGCCGCGGTCGGGCAATCCTATGCCGACCGGCCCTGGTTTCAGGCGGTGTCCCGCGACCAGCGGTCAGTTGTGACGCCGATTTATGAATCACTGCTGACAGGAGATCCGTGTTTCACCGTTGCGGTCGCTGTTTTCGACGATGATCAGCAGATGGTCGGTACTCTCGGGGTGGATGTCAACCTCTCGAGTTGGACGAAGATCTAGGGTGAGTATCGAAGACGGGGAACTGCTGAGCCTCTTTATCGAGGAGGCGTCATCGCGGCTGGAGCGTATCCAGAACGACCCCTGGTTCACAGAAAACGATCCTCAGTCTCCGGTCGGTATTCGCCGCGAGCTTCACGCGCTCAAAGGTGCGACCCGGATGATGGGTTTGACGGAGTTGGCCGAGCTCTGCCACCGCGCGGAAGATGTCCTCGACCAGGAGGATGATGCAGCCCGCGTGGAGTTCGAGGTGGTTCTGGGGGAACTCCGGGAGGCTTTCGACGCTTTCGCGTCGCCTGAGGAAACGGGCGCGAGTCCACAAGAGAACCAACAACTGGTGGCGGCGCGGCCCGCTCCAGCGAAACAGGAGAAGATGAGGGTTGCGGAAAGTGTGATCGACAGGCTCGCAGATCACGGTGCGAGGCTCCGAGTTGTGGCTCTGGGCGCGGAGGGACTTGCCGATCGCATTTTCAGGCTCGCTGCTCTCGCCGAGAGAGGCGTGGGCGAGCGATCTCCGAAACAGGTGTTGGCGACGCTCGCCACATCCCTTCGGCAGGTGGGGATGGAGCTGGAAAACGGGCAGCGGACACTTCGCCGCCTCACCGATCGTCACCTGGATGCTCTGCTGGCTCTTCAGGTCCAGCCTCTGCGGCCCTTTCTGAAAATCCTCGCGCGCCACGCCCGCGAACTCGCGGAGTCGCTCGGGAAGACGATCCAGGTGAAGGTGGTCGCGGGGGATGTTCACCTGGATCGGCGGATCGTCGACGCTCTTCAAGAAGCCTTCCTGCACCTGGTCCGCAACGCCGTGGATCACGGAATCGAATCTCCGGCCGAACGAGAGGCGGCAGGCAAAAACAGGGTCGGGTCCGTGCGCCTGGAGGCGTCGACCGGCGGCGACAGGGTTCGAATCCGGGTTGTCGACGACGGGCAGGGAATCGATATCTCTTCGGTCGTTGAAACCGCCGTCGATCGAGGTCTCATGGCGCACGACGATGCGGCGGCGCACGAGCGGCCGAAGATCCTGCAGTTTCTGTTTCGGTCCGGGTTTACAACCCGAGAGGCGAAGACCGAGGTTTCTGGTCGAGGTATCGGGTTGGACGCCGTTGCAACAACGGTACGCTCGGTGGGTGGTGACGTTTGGTTGGAGTCGGTGGATGGCGAGGGGACCACGGTAACGGTCGAAGTTCCGGTTGCAAGACGTGGGCAGAAAGTCCTGGTTCTTCGCGTCGGTCGCCACCACATCGCGATTCCATCGGCTGCTGCGCGGGCCTACCGGAAGGTGGGCTCTGAAACGATTGCCGATGCGGACGGGCGGCGTGTCGTCGAGGCCGGTGGTCAGGTCGTTCCCGCCTGCATTCTCGCGGACCTCCTCGGGGAATCACCGGAGGAAACTGGGGTTCTCGTTGAAATGGTCGTCGGTGGCGTGGTAGTCGGGGTGGTCGCGGATGGTGTTCTCGGGGAGGAGGAAGTCATGATTCGCCCGGTGCCCAAGGCGGCCGGAGCACTTGACGCTGTCGAGGGCATCACGCTGCTGGCGTCCGGCCGCCCGGTCCCGGTTCTTTCTCCAACCCAGCTCGGGGACTTCGATCTGTCGCGGCGCGATACCGTTTCGCGGCACCGTCAAGCGGCTCGACCCGTCCAAGTTCTTCTTGTCGACGACTCTGGCGTCACCCGGGAGATGGTGCGCCGCCTGTTGGAGGATGCGGGCTTCAGCGTAGTCGGGGTCGGGTCCGCCGACGACGCGATCCTGACCCTGGAAAGCAGCGAATTCGACTGTCTGGTGACCGACATCGAAATGCCCGGGATGGACGGCCTCGCGCTGACCAGAATGCTGAGGGAGGATCCTCGCTATTCGGATCTGCCGATCATCGTCGTCTCTACCCTCGATCGTCCTGCTGATCGCCTTGCCGGCCTCGAGTCCGGGGCGGATTCCTATCTCACCAAACAGGGACTCGATGCGCGCGCTCTCGTGACCCTGGTGCGGCGAATCGGAGGCGGGCGGTGAAACACGTCCCGAGCCAAATCGAGCCTGACGATACACCGACATCAGGGCGCGGGTTGCGCTATGTGGCGGTCGGCGCATCAACTGGAGGTCCGGCTGCGGTTTTAGATTTACTGCAGTCGATGACTCCGGAGTTGTCCGTCGGGGTCATTGTGGTCCAACACATCGCGGAGGGTTTCGAATCGAATTTTTCAGAGTGGTTGGCAACCGAACTCGGTATCGACGTCAAGGTCGCTCGGAATGGAGAGCGGCTGGAACCGGGAATGATGAGGGTGGCGCCTCCCGCCAACCATCTGACGCTCGATCGCGACGGCACGCTCAGGCTGGACCATCACAGCGATCCGGTCAATGGACACCGCCCCTCGGTCGACATCCTCTTTCGCAGCCTGCTCGCTCACGAGCCGGGAGATGTTGCGGCGGTTTTGCTTTCGGGAATGGGAGACGACGGCGCCGAGGGGATGGCCGAGCTTCGCGAGGCGAATGTGCTGACAATTGCCCAGGACGAGGCGTCGAGTGCCGTATTCGGCATGCCGAAAGCTGCGATCGAGCGCCGCGGCGCCGCGCTGGCCCTTGCACCTCCGCAGATCGGCCGGCTCCTGGCCCGGGCGGCTCGGCAGGGCCATGATTGATCGAAAACAGCTCGGCGAGCTGGCACGACTCATCGAAGTGTCGAGCGGCTTTGTCCTCCGGGAAAGAGACTACCGTGCGCTGGAATCCTTCGCCGCGAGCCGGGTTGCGGCGCTCAAACGGATTTCAGACATTCGCCAGTACATGGAACTTCTCCGCAGGGATCCCAAATCGGATGAGTGGCGTCGTCTTCTGAGCGAAATCACCGTCAAAGAGTCGTATCTGTTTCGGGGGCATGCACAATTCGAAGGCCTGCTGAATGTGGTTCTACCCGAGATGGTTGCCGGCCGGCGCGACCGGTGCCTGCGGGTCTGGTGTGCCGGATGTGCGCGCGGTGAAGAGGCCGCAACCTTGGCGGTGGTTCTGGCCGAGAGCAAGATCGTTGCCGATTCGGGTTGGACGATCCTGGCCACCGATGTCGATGATGAGGCCCTGGCCGATGCCCGTCTGGGTCACTTCGGGAGGCGCGCGATGTCGAGGGTTCCTGCCGAAATGCTGGCGGCCCACTTCAGACCCATGGGAGACCTTTTCCGCCTCGACCGACGGCTGCTCGAAAAGATCGAATTTCGGCGGCTCAATCTCGTCGACAGTGCGGCCGTCATCGATGCCGGTCCCTTCGATATCGTGTTCATGAGAAACGTCTTGATCTACTTCAGGCCCGAAGTGCAGAAGACGGTTGTCGACTCGGTCAGTCTCGCGCTTGCCGCCGGCGGGTATGTATTCCTGGGTCCCAGCGAATCGCTGATCCATATCGACTCCGACCTGACGGCGCAGGATCTGGGGGGTTCATTCTGTTATCGCCGAAAGCAGGCTGCGAAACTCGAATCAGTGGCGGAAACGATTGAAGACGATCGAAAGACCGTCTCGGCCCTCGAGTCGATTGCTCCACGGCGCGTCCTGGAGGACGGCGGCGTAACGCCGGTATTTGCCGTACGACTGGAAGTCGCGATCTCCGAGTTGCAGGAAGAGAGGTACGCCGAGGCACACCAGACAATCAGGGACCTCAAACGGGACTTCCCGGAGAGGCCGGTTGTTCACGCGATCGAAGGGGTGGCGCATGAACGGGCGGGAGACCTCGAGAATGCGGCACTCGCGTACCGAGCGGCTCTCTACCTCGCACCGGAGATCGGCGTTTTGCGGTTCCTCCTCGCGTCGTCCCTCCACCGCCTCGGCCGCGATCGCAGGGCGCGCAAGGAGTTTCGATCCGCCCTCACGTCTCTCCAGCAGATCAGCCGGGAGGTTTCCGCAGTATTGGAGCGGATCGGGCTGCCGCCTCTCACAGAAATGAAGAAGCTGTGTCGAGAGTTGGGTGAAGAAGCACTTGATTGACCCGTCGACTCGACAGGTCCTGCCGGAGCCTCACCAGTCGACTTCGACCCTTCGCGGTTTGCCGCTGAACCGCGATACCTGGACCCACCGATTCCGTTTCCCGAAATCATAGAGATCTCGAGTGACCCGGACGTCCTCCTGGCAATACTCGATGATCTTGTCGATTTCTCCCAGCCGCCACCATTCCAAAGCTTGCATGCCGTCCGCGCTTTTCCCGCCACCGAGCGTGGCTGATGCGACACTTTCGAGCTTCGGCCGGAATCCAAGCCGTTCTTCGAGGTCAAACATGATGTCGAAGGTCGGGAGGCGCTGGAGGTCTTCTTGGGTGTACGCCCGCAGGACTTCATAATCGAAGCCCCGGATGTTGTAACCGACAACCAGGTCCGCATCACACAGAAGATCCACGAGCTCCTGGACCCTGTCCTCGGTAACGACGAGATACTCGTCGCGGTCGTAACGATAGGCCACTCCGACCGAGACGCCGAGCCGGTCGAACTGGCTGCGCCCACCGACTTCGGCGAACGATCGCTGGGTCTCGAGGTCGAAAACCACGACCTTCTGATCAGGCGGGACCTCCCTTTTCGGGTTCGCGTCGAACAGGTCCATTTGGCCGTCCCATTGCTCCAAAACCACTTCCCCTTCCTCCGGGCGCGGCGAGAGTGTACCACCGCCCGAAAACCCGGTCTTCGAGAGCTCTACCGGCGGTACCTGTATACTCCCCGGCGATGACGATTATTGCCGAAGAACACCTTGGCCCACCGGTTGAACTGACTGTGTTCAGTGGGCCTCTGGATCTGTTGCTGCATCTGATTCGGAAGAACGAGGTGTCGATCTACGACATCCCGATTTTCAGCATCTGCGACCAATTCAACGAACATATTCGCCACATGCAGGAACTCGACCTGGATATTGCGGGCGAATTTTTGTGGATGGCTTCGTGGCTGCTGCAACTGAAATCGAAAATGCTCCTTCCGCAGGCCGCGAGTGGCGAGGATGATCCACGGGAAGAACTTGTCGAACGCCTGTTGGCCTACCGTCGAGTCAAAGAACTGGCCGCTATCCTCCACGATACGGACATCGTGAGGCGTTGCGTGTGGCCGGCGGAGGTTGCGAGCAGGCTCGAGGTTCCGACCGAGACCGAGCTCGATTGGGAAGATGTCGACCTTCGGCTGCTCGCACAGACCTATCTCGACGTGATGCAGCGATTCGCGGCCTCGCATCCGCCACCTCTCGAGGTGCTCCCTCTGCGATACAGGGTCGAAGACAAGATGACCGACATCTACAAAAGGGTTGTTTCCGACGGCATGGTGCCTCTGTTGCGTCATTTGAATTCTCGTTCCGACCCCGAGGAAGTTGTGACGGTTGTGGTCGCGACTCTTGAACTGGTGCGTTTGAGGGGTGTTTTCGCAGAACAGCGCTTGCCCTTTGCCGAGATATATCTGCGGCCGGGGGACCGCGAGTTGGGACCGCAGGAACTCCTCCACAGAGGTGAAAACGTTGGATAGTCATACACTTACGGCGATTGTTGAAGCGGTTCTCTTGACCGCCAGCGGACCCGTACCCGAAGCCACACTGGCCGAGGCTGTGGACGACAAGAGTGTTGGGATCGAGGCGATTGCCGAGGTGATCGCCAGGATCTCGTCGTCGTGGGATCGCCCGGACAGCGGACTTCGGTTGGAAAAGGTGGCCGATGGCTGGAGGTGCTGTGACGCCCCCCGCTCTCGATCCCTACCTCAGGACGTTCCACGGAATCGCCGCCCGGCAGCGTCTCTCCCAGGCCGCGCTTGAAGTTCTCGCGATCGTCGCCCACCGCCAACCTGTGACGCTTCCGGAGATCAACTTTCTCCGCGGCGCGAACTCTTCAAGCGTCGTCCGCACGCTCCTCGAACGAAAGCTCTTGCGAATGTCCGGACGGAAAAAGGTCGTTGGAAAGCCGTTCCTCTATCGAACCACCCGCGAATTCCTGGTGCACTTCGGTCTCGAGAGGGCCGAGGATCTCCCAGATCCCGAAGAGTTGGTGAAAGACGAGTCGAGTCCGGCCGAGTGATCTTCAGGGCGTCAAACGGTCGCGCATGTGATGGATGCCACGGTTCTCGAGAATCTATCGAAAACTATGCTAAGTATATGAAAATAAACGACTTATATAGATTTTTCATAGATTTTCAGTTGCGAAATTCCTTACAACGATATACTCCCACCGAAGATCGAGTGGGGGAGAGCCGATGCAGGATAGCCGATTGCAACCCAAGACCCGGGTTCTGATGATGCCGCGAGACACCAACCCCGCGGGTACGATTTTCGGAGGGGTCATCCTTTCCTATATGGATCAGGCAGGGGCAGAGGAGGCTCAATGCCACGGCGCTCGTCGCGTGGTGACCGTGGCCATGAACGAGGTGATATTCCACGAGCCGGTGTGTGTAGGGGACCTCGTTTCGTTCTACACATCCCTGGTGAAGATCGGTCGCACATCGATCACCGTCCGAGTAACCGTAATCGCTGCAAGGCGTTTGAATCGAGAGGATGAGGTTCACGTCACCGAGGCGGAGATCACCTATGTTCATGTCAATGACAAACACCAGCCGATCCCGGTAGCCTCCGGCCCGGATGAGACGTGAGTCAGCATCGACCTTTCCTCGAGAGCGCTTTGCGGTGCGGGTTTGCGCCGGGAATCGTAGCGAAATGGGGGAGAGGCGATCCGAGCACTACCGAGGCCCTGGGCCATGCAGCCGTCGCGCCTGCGATGGCGGTGACGGAAGACACATGGTTCGATCTTGCGTCGCTCACCAAACCGCTGGCGACAGGTGTTCTTTCGATCCTTGCTTTCCGCAGCGGTGAGCTGACGCCGGAAACGTCAGTCGGTGAGGTTCTGCGCGAAACTCACGGCACCCCGATTGCGGATGTCACCGTCTCGCAGCTTCTGACCCATACCTCTGGTCTTCCAGCGTGGCTTCCGCTGTATTGCCTGGCCGAAGGCCGGACGCGGGACGTTCCTCAACGTCTGGGAGAGATCGGGCTCGAGTACGCACCGGGAACCAAGGTGGTGTATTCGTGCATCGGATACGTAACGCTCGGCTTGATGCTGTCGCGAGTGTCAGGCCAGAAGCTCGATGCATTGTTCTCGGAGCTCGTGCTTGCGCCGATGAATCTGCTCGGCGAACTCGGATTTCGTCCAGACCCGTCGGTCCATCCTCTTTCGGGCGGAGCTGCGGAACCGCGAGTTGAACTGGAGGCTGTTTGCGACATCGGCCTCGATCCCGCCTGGATACCGGCAACCGGCCTTGGACTCCCAGACGACGGCAACGCGCGATTCCTCGGCGGTATCTCCGGCAACGCCGGTCTCTTCGGGACTGCGAGAGGCGTCTTCAGAGTTACCCGGGAGTTTCTCACTCCCGGTGGGACCATCCTGGCTCCAAATGAGGCCAATGACGCGACGTCGTGCCACACACCGGGTCTCCAGCAGGCGCGGGGTTTTGGCTGGCAACTCGCCGCATCGCCCGGTTGTTCCGCCGGGCCGGCGCTGTCCGAGCGCGCCTTCGGTCACACCGGATTCACTGGTGTCTCGGTCTGGGCGGATCCTACCCAGAGCGGTGTTTTCGTGCTGCTGAGCAATCGAAACCACCCGAGTCAGCGGCAGGTGGACCTCCATCCATTGCGTCGCCGATTCCACGCACTTGCTTCACAATCGCTCTGATTCACTCAATTCTGGTCAGTCGAAGATCGCGCCGCTCTTGAATCGCGGGGAGATGTCGGCATGCCGACATCTGACAGAAGCGTGTCAGGTACGAATGGTCGTCAGGCGGTTGATGGCAAAGAGGAATGCCAGGGCAACCGGCGCCCAGGCGCCGATCATCGGTGGCAGGATCTCGACCTCGCCGAGCTTTCCGAAAAGTGCGACGAGGATGAAATAGACGATTCCGAGCCCGAGGGCGACGGCCACGCCCTGCATCGTGCTGACCCGGCGCCCGCCGCGGCTGAGACCGAAGGGGAGGGCCAACAATACCATCACAAAGGCCGAAAGGGGATAGGCGAACTTCTGGTGCCATCGAACGATCAATCCGCTCGGGCGGTAGCCGGAAGCGAGGAGTTCGTCAATATATCCACGCAGCTCGCGAACCGACATTTCAGATGGTCGCCGATACTCTTGCCCGAAATAGGTCGGACCCTCCGGGATTTCCAACATCATCGGTCCGGTGATCTTCTTGTATTCATCGGCGCCGTCGGGGAAGATCTGGCGAAACCACCCGGAATCCGCGATCCAGGCGCCATCCATATAGGTCACTCTGCGTGTAAAAAGATGGAAGTTCAGGTTCATATTCTCGTCAATTCGGAACAGCGTGAATCGGATCAGGGTCTTTGAAGACTCGTCATACCGAAGGAAGTTGTAGAGAGTCTCGCCGTCCCGGGAGAGCAACCACTGGCGGTCGCTGGCCCGGTAGCTGCGGGTCGTTTCACGACCCTTGATCTGATCCAAAAGGCGTTGCGCCTCGCGGTTGGCGTTCGGAACGACCATTTCACCGAGAACCCAAAGACCGCTGGCTGCAACGGCGGCGACCAGTAGAATCGGAACGGTCAATCGATAGAGCGAAATCCCGGCCGCTTTGAGAGCGGTGAGTTCCTGCTGTCGCTCGAGAATCGTCAGGACGATCAACACCGCAATCATCAAAGCAAATGGTGTGACGTCAAGAAATACCTGCGGGACAAGGTTGGCGTAGTAGGCGAGGATGACTTTCGCCGAGATGTTGTTCTTCGCCATGTCTTCGACATTGCTGCTCAAATCCGCAACCACGTAGAGGAGAGCCGTGCTGACGACAACCAGCAGAATCGGCGGCAATAACCTCCGCGTGAGATACCGATCAAAAAGAGCGGGGAAACGCGTTGCATAGCGCCTTCTATGGATGTGAATCGGTATGCTGCCGGTCAACGGATCTTCAACTCTGCCGCTCTTCCCGCGAAGATGCCAGCTATTCCAACCTTCCCTGACAGCTTTGACCGCGCGGGTGAGCAGACCATCTCGCCCTTCGCGCTCGCCGAGCCAGCGGCCCATTCTCCCGAGCATCACGAGCGCAGTGACCGTCAAGACGATATTTGGCAGCCAAATCCCGAGCCACGGCGGGACCCTGCCTTCCATAGCCAACATTTCGCCCTGGTTGTTCACAAGGTAGTAGGCGAGTACAACGCCAACGGATACGACGAAACCCCGTCCACGGCCTCCGGATCGCGACCCCACACCGAGCGGGAGCGCGAGAATCGCAAATACCAGACAGGCGAACGGAATCGCGACGCGTTTATTGAGTTCGATCGCAGCATGTCGCCGCGAAAGTTCTTCATCCTTCTCATCCGCAGGGATCTGGGCATCTTCCGGCGTGGACAAAATACCGCCACGGAGATAGTTGATCAGTTCGCCGGTGTCCCGTTCACTTATTCCCTAACCGGTAGCGCACCTTGGTTCCGGTGCGGACGGCCGGGCGAAAGAGCTGTGAACGCGTACGGTTGATCCGATAGGTCTCGGGGTCATTCCGGGAGAACTGGTGCGTCACAACGTCCTCGAGGCGAAGCCACTGTTCGACGTCGGGCATCTCGGCAGAGGTGGCTTTCGTGTCCACACCGCTGGCTGAACCCGCGTTCACCATCTGTCCCCGGCGCGCCAGGGTCAATCGTTCTTCACCCGGGTTACTGCTATCGAAAAAGAGCACATCCTTCCACTCGCCGGTCTCCGGATCAGAATCGCGAAGATAGAGCAGCACGTTCGGGAGCTCTTCGTGGAAGACCCGAGGCTCGATTCTCCCAAGGTTCCTGGCCTCGGCGAAGAGCTTGACCTTGAGCTCCCGAAGATCCCGGCTCGAGCCCGGAATCACGACCAGGTAGAGGTAGCCATTGAGCGTGGTCAACAAGACACCCATGACAATCAGCGGTCGAAGAAGTCTTCTGATCGAAATCCCGCCGGCCTGGAGAGCGACCAATTCGCTGTCCATGTTCATGCGGCCGACCGCGAGCAGTACGCCAAAAAGGAAGCTCATCGGAATTGTGAGGACCACGATGTGGGGGAGTGTGATCAGCAGCACCCGCCCGGCATCCTCGATCGCGACTCCACGAACCAGAATCTGCTCGATCAGATTGAACAGGCCCCTCATGATCACCATGAACGTATAGGTCACAAAACCGAGAATAGTCGGCGGGATGACCTCTCGGATAACGAGCCGGTCAATGACTCCGAACATCTTCATGGAGCGCTGCCTGACCGAGTGGTTCCGCGAAAATCCATCCCTGGAATTCTACATCGTCGGAGACGGTGAGTCGCGGAAATTTGCAGCCGGCCAAGAAATGAAACGAGGCACGGCGCGCGACCGGACGCTGGTTGATCAGAAATCCGCAGCTTTTCCGCAGAGGAGGGGTTTTCCACAGATTTATGCGTGATACGCAATGTCCGATAACATATATTATGTAAACCTAATATTGAAAAACACCGAGAATAGAGCCTTTCGGTTGGTTTTCTCTTTCCACTGGGTCAGGAATCGGGCTGATCGCTCCCCTGGCCGTTCAACTCCGATTCGAGTTCCCGCACGATCTCGCGCAGTGCCTCGAGAACCTGTTTCGGTTCGGGCTGGCTCTCCGTGCGAAACGACAACGAAACGGAGTAACTGCGCTCGGGATTTCGAAACCGGACCAGAAATGGTTTTCTGGGTTGACCGCCACGGCGGGTCCCGGGAGTCTCACCGGAATCATCCTCTCCAAGTTCAGCACGGCGCCGGCGAAGTTCGGAACGGTCGAGTTGGTCCTCAACAATTTCTCGCACGAGACGTTCCATCGAATCTTCGTCGGGTGCTCGAGCAATTTCGAGAAGGACGCCTTTGGCGGTGATGTCGGCATGCCGACATAGATTGCGGATGGCTTCGGGAATCGCAAGCAGCCGCAAACTCTCAGTGACGGTGACCCGTGAGCGACCTACCGCCTGGCCGACCTCTTCGTGAGTGTAGTCGTACTTTTCGATCAGGGTTCGGTACCCATCGGCCTCCTCAAAGGCTGTAAGATCTTTCCTTTGAAGGTTTTCGATGAGGGCGATCTCAAGCGCGAGTTGATCGCTGACGTCGAGCTCGATACACGGTACCTCGGTCAATCCGACCGCCATCGCGGCGTGAAAACGACGTTCTCCGGAAACCAGCTCGTAGCGGCCGTCATCGAGACGCCGGACAAGGAGTGGTTCGAGGACGCCGTGCTTATCTATCGAGGATTGAAGGTCTTCCAGTGCGCCAAGCGAGGATCTGGGCTGATCCTGATTACTCGTGATAGCGGTGATTCGGACCATTCGACCGATCCCCTCCCCCATTCGTTGGGCGAGTTCGTCAACAAAGTGACGGTCGTGGCGCATACGGCGGTTGGCGGGAAGGCCGGCCTTGGGATTATTCGGACCCGACACGCTGAAGGACCTCCTCTGAAAGTCGATAGTATTCGTAGGCGCCGCTCGAGGACGGAGCATGATCGAAGATGCTCGATCGGTGCGCGGGCGATTCCTCGAGGCGAACCGACTTGGTGATGAACGTGTCGAAGACGTGGTCACCGAATACATTCTGGATTTCTTCGCGAACCTGACGAGCAAGAATGGTTCGACGATCGAACATGGTGATGAGGACGCCGAGCATGCGCAGCTCGGTATTTGGCCGCGCTTTGATTTTGTCGATGGTCTCGAGGAGGTCGTCGGTTCCTTCGAGCGCAAAATAGGAAGCCTGGATCGGAATCAAAACATGGCTTGCGGCCACCAGCGCATTCAGGGTCAGAAGACCGAGGGTTGGTGGTGTGTCGATGATGATCGCCTCGAAATCCCGGCTCAGGGTCTCGATCTTGTCCTTCAACCGGTAGGGCGCATCCAACTCGCCAACCATCTGCACCTCGAGTTTTGCCATCGCGATGCGAGATGGAGCGATCCACAGATTTTCATGAGCTCCAGGCGTGAGGATTTCGTCCATGGACACGGCGCCGCGAAGGACGTCGTACATGTGCCCATTGAGATCCTCGAGATCGACGTTGGACATAGTGGAATTCGCCTGGGGATCGAGGTCAATGAGAAGGGTCTGGAGCCCCTTCTGGGCGAGCCCGGCGGCGAGGTTGATGGCGGTGGTTGTTTTCCCGACGCCGCCCTTCTGGTTGGTGATGGCGATGATCATGAATTCTCCGAGTTGGTGCCGCAGTGCCACGAGGGAGGACCGCTGTCACTATAGGGTGGCGCCGAAGCAGGTGTCAACGAAAGGGAGGTGTGGCGGGTGATCCCGGTGCTCTGGCTCACATTTCATACTCGCCCATATCCTCCGGCCGCATTCTCTCGAGGATGGCTCGAAGGGTGTCTTCCGTTGATGCTTCACTCATGACGGCGCGTTCCAGGACGGAAGGATCCACCAGAACGTCCACCTCCGCCCGCAGGGCAAGCGCTATGGCATCTGACGGACGCGCATCGACTTGATGGGTGGCAGCCTGCGCATCTCGAAGCTGGATCGACGCGATAAAAACGCTGTCGTCGAGCGAGTGGATGAAGATATGCTCGATCCGACAGCCTGCCGTCTCAACCAGGTTTCGAACGAGGTCGTGGGTCATTGGACGGGGAGTCTCGACGTCTTCGAGCTTCATTGCGATCGAATTCGCCTCGCAGACACCGATCCAGATTGGCAGGAACGCGTCGCCCTCTGCATTTTCGAGGATCACAACCGGGCTATTCGAGGTCGGATCGATCACAAGACCCCGTACACGCATTTTAACGGCGGCGGATGGATCTCCGATTTCGTTCATGAATCCAATGTGTCGGTACTCGCGAAGGATGTCAAGCTTCCATGTATCGGTGCGGTCAACCCACGTCCGAGAGAACGGGCAGCCGAGCGTCGCCGGCCAAGGCTTGACCGAAGAGAGAATGGGCTCCACTCCGCTCGATTCGAACTTCAACGATGTCGCCGACAGCCTCACGGCCCGTCTTTGGGAAATTGACCACTCGATTGTCGTCTCCCCTACCCTGCCAATGCTGCGGATCGCGGCGGCTGTCGCCGTCGATCAGGACTGGCACGGTGGCGCCCACCAGATCCTGGTTGAGTTCGGAAGAGATTCGGTCGGTGATCTCGAAGAGTCGATGCAACCTCGTCTTCTTGGTTTCTTCATCGACCATGCCCACATATCTGGCGGCTGGTGTCCCGGGCCGCGGAGAAAAGGCGAAGGCAAAGACCTGTCCAAACCGAACGCGTTCGAGGAGATCCAGGGTCTGTTGAAAGTCGTCCTCCGATTCTCCGGGGAATCCGACGATCACATCGGTGGACAGGTTGATATCCGGGACGGCTGTGCGTAGCTTTTCCACAAGGTGCAGGAAGTCGTCTCGAGTGTATCGGCGATGCATTCTCTTGAGAATGCTGTCTGAGCCAGCCTGGAACGGCAGGTGGAGATAGCGGGAAACCGTCGGGTTGGACGCGATGACCTCGATCAGTCGATCGTCAAAATGTCGGGGATGAGAGGTGATGAACCGCACCCGTTGGAGGCCGTGCACGGCGGACACCGTCTCCAGCAAATCTGCAAAGCCAGCGCCGCTTTGGGGGCAATTGTAGGCGTTGATCGTCTGCCCGAGAAGCTCCACCTCTTTGAGGCCGCTCTGGGCGAGAAAACGCACCTCGGCCACGACATCTTCGAGGCTGCGGCTGGCCTCCCGTCCCCGGGTGTACGGGACGATGCAGAAGGTGCAGAATTCGTTACAGCCCTCAACGACCGTCACCATCCCCCGAGTTTCGCTCTTGCGGAAGATCGTGCTGAAGTTGAACTCCCGATCGGCGTCGAAATCGGTCAGAACAGGGCGATCGCCTTCCCGAACCGCAGTGACCGCCTCCCGAACTCTTCCTATTTGACCAGGCCCGAGGACGAATCCGACCCGTGGAGATCTCTTGAGCAGCGAGGATCCCTCCTGCTGAGCGACGCATCCGCAGACTCCGATAATTGGCGGATCGGTGAGTTTTTCGAGGGCGCCGATTCGGCTGACGATTTTGAGCATCGGTCGCTCGCGGACGGAGCAGGTGTTGAGAATGACGAGGTCGGATTTATCGGCCGTCTCGGCGCTGATCATCCCGTGTTCACGCAGCTGCCCCTCGATCAGCTCGCTATCGTGCTGATTCATCTGGCAGCCCCACGTTTCAATGAAAAAGGATCTCATTCGCAGTATCTTTTCCGGCTGAGATCATACCCTGCCCGGCCTGTGCCGGCAAGCGCTTGGATCGATCTCGGGCGATGTGGGTATGTTCTCAGGCGGTTACTACTCAGTCGAGTCGATGACGATGTTCGGCGTTGGAGTGGGGCCTGGCGGAGTCGGTGGCGCCAAACCGCGGAACCAGCCCGGCTCTCCCCCATCCTTCCTCGCATCTTCCTTGATTTTGTCGAGCTTCGGTTCGGCCTCACTGAGCTGTCCCTCGATCTCCTCTCGCTTTTTGAGAGCGGCGTCGAGCCTGGGTTTGATGACACCATCTCGATACGCCGGATCATCCCGGGAGTAGAAATCCTGCCACAAACCCGGAATCTCGGAATCGAGGTTGTCGAGGAGGCGGCGAAGTGCATCGATTCGGTTGAGTTCCTGTTCGTACTTGCCTCGCCAATATTGTCGACGCTCTTCGTCCTTAAGTGCCGGATCAGAAGCGTCGACAACCTTGACCTCGCGCCCGTCCTTGGTCATGACACCACGGACCGGCTCCCGCCCGGATTTCGTTCCGGTGGTCCCGCCGGCCGTTGTCAGGTTTCCCTTCCCGGAGTTTTCAGAGATTGTCTCATTGGTAATGACGATCGCCTTGCCGTCTTCGGTGCCCTTGAGTTCTTTGCCTTTTGCGACATCGCTCAGGGATGTGCCACCGGCGGGTCGAGGAGTCGGCGTCGGAGTGGGTTTTTCCTCACCGCCCACAGCCGAAGCCACCAAGAGCGCGGCGGCCGCCAGAACGGTGCTGCGGGCAACAACGAGGATTCTCGAATTCATCACAATTCTCCCTCTACCCAATGATACGGATATCGGAGCGGTCGTGTCACGGTGCACTCGTCCCTTCACGCCCATATCTGTCTTCGAGACGCACAACGTCGTCGAGATGATTTGTCGACACCTCGAGGAGACGGCAATCGCTGGCGGCCACCATCCGATGGAGCGTTCCCGGCGCAATATGAAAAACCGTCCCCGGTCCGAGGCGGTCGGTCTCCAGATTGTGCGCATCAGGCCCCGAGACCAACTCGAGTTCTCCGTCCAACACGCGAAGAGTTTCCTCTTTGACTTCGTGGTACTGCAGGCTGAGAGCTTCACCCTTGCGGATGAAGAGGATCTTGCCAACATAGTGGTCGGTCTCGGCGAAGATCTCTTCTCGCCCCCAGGGTTTGTCCACGAAACGGGCTGATGTTGTCGCCATAAACCCCTCTATACATTAATCTTGGTCTTTGCCAGCAAAAAGGCAAGCCGTTCCAGGAGATATTCCTCGACATCCCGCGCCGTGACCATCTTTGACGCCTGGCGGGCGATCTGGGCTGCCTCGCGGTACGAAAGTTGGCGGATCAGAGAGCGAACCACCGGCACGGCCTGCGGGTTCATGCTGAATTTTTCGAGCCCCAGGCCGACAAGGACGGGAACCATGAGGGGATCTGCGGCCATCTCTCCGCACATCGATACCGCGATGCCCGCCGTCTTGCCGGCTGAAATAACGTTGCTGATCAGCCGGAGCACAGCCGGGTTTGTCGGCCGGTACAGGTGTGCCACCAGGTCGTTCGAGCGATCGACAGCCAGCGAGTATTGGATCAGATCATTGGTGCCGATCGAAATGAAATCCACCTCGCGTGCAAGCTCCTCGGCCATGATCGCCGCCGACGGCACCTCGACCATTGCGCCGAGAGGCACATCCTCGTGCGTGACATGGCCTTCCGATTTGAGGTTCTCCGTGATTTCGCGCACCAGACAGTCTGGCGATCCGAAACTCTTCGATTCCGCTGATCAACGGAAACATGATGCGCACCCGGCCGTGGTCGAATTCCCCCGCGACCCGGAGCAGCGCCCGAAGTTGCGTGCGAAAAAACTCGGGCTGAGAAAAACACAGTCGAATTCCCCGCAGCCCCAGCACAGGATTGGCCTCGGAACCGCCGATAATCTCGCGAGCGAGCTTCTTGCCCCCGAGATCGAAGGTTCGAATGGTGACCGGGGCGGGGTCCATCTCCGATACCATCTCGCGATAGACTTCGAGATGTCGTTCCTCGGATGGCAATGCGGGGCTCATCGTCATGTAGAGAAACTCGGAGCGGTAGAGGCCGACACCGGCGACGTTCCACTGCAGCGCATGCTCGACCTCGGCGGGGAGGTCGATGTTGGCGAGCAGCTCGATTTCGCGGCCATCGCGGGTTACTGTCGGCATCACCCGCATCTGGAGCAACGTGGCCTGCTGTTCCTGGTACTCCCTCTGCCGGGACTCATACTCACTCAGTTCGGCGGGGTTGGGGTCAAAGACGATTTTCCCCTCGAACGCGTCCAGCGCCAGACGGCGCGAACGCTTCGCCTGTTCGCACGATCCGCGGGCACCCGACGATGACCGGAATTCCCAGCGACCTGGCGATAATCGTTGTGTGCGACGTGGGACCGCCCATTTCAAGGGCAAAACCGAGCATCTTGTCCAGCGGAAGCTGGACGGCCGTCGACGGGGGCAGATCGTCGGCCACCAGTATCACCGGGCGGTCGAGGTTTTCGAGCTGACCGAGATCGATGCCGTGAAGGGCGTGCAGAATCTGGGTCGCGACATCCAGGACGTCGAGCTTGCGATCGGCGAGGTATTCGTCGGGCAGTGCCTCGAAACGAGAGACGAGCTGTCCAAGCACCTGATCGACCGCCCAGCCCGCATTGACTGCGTCTTCCCGGATGATCTTCTCCACCGGATTGACGAAGGACGGATCGGACGCGATGAGCTGATGCGCTTCGAAGATCGCCGCGTACTCCTCCCCCATCTGTTGCGCGGCGCGCGCGGTTTTCCTGAATATGTTTCACAGTCGCGGCAACGGCGGCCCGAAATCTCTCGACCTCGGCCTCGACCTCATAGGCAGGTATGGTGATCCGAAGAGTGGCGATTGGACGTGATTCATGCACCACCGGTTCGCCGATGGCGATTCCGGGGCTGACCCCCAGTCCACTCAGCTCGTGGCTCATTCCCCCTCTCCGAATTTGTCCCCGAAGAGATCGACGATGGCCTTCACCGCAGCGTGTTCATCTATTCCCTCAGCGCGAACGTTCAGCGGTGTTCCCTTGGCGGCCGCAAGGGTGAGAATGCCGAGAATCGACTTGGCATTGACCTCCTCATGTTCCGTACCGATGAAAATTTCCGCCTCGAACTCGTTGGCGGTGTGAACAAGCTTGGCTGCGGCTCGGGCGTGAAGCCCGAGCTTGTTCGTGATCATGACCTGCTCCTGAGTCATCAAGCTCACTCCTCGTTTTCGAAGGCTGAAACCCGCCAGGGGTTGGTGATCGAAGATGATCAGCCTCTCTATTGTATCCGCAGCTTTGGGTTGGCCTCAGTGGGAGGCTTTGGCGTGCAGAAACTCGCTCGCTACGCGAATGCTCTTCTGGCCCGCAACGGTCAAGCCGTTCAGCAAGCTCCTTAGCGTCAGAGAATGCCCTGACATCGACCCGAGTTTGACCAACATCGGCAGATTGACTCCGGTGACAACCTCGACTTGTCGGGATCGAGAAACGGGAGGGCGAGGTTTGTAGCGGTGCCGCCGAACATATCGGTCAAGATCAGAGGTGCCTTCACCCTGATCAAGTTCTCGGAGCTGTTTCTTGAGAGACTGCGATGCTTCGTCCGAATCGACATCCCACGGTAGCGACATCGCCGAAGTCTGGTCTGTCAGACTCGGATCGATGGTCCGGGCCGCATGCAGCAACTCTGAGGCAAGATCTCCGTGGGTGAGAACGAGGACTGGGATCATGAGTACCTCCAACGCTCCTTGTCACGGTGGTGAACGACAACATCGTGGCCTTCTTCGATCAGCGCCTTCGCCACCCGCTCCGCTACATATACTGAGCGATGTCGTCCGCCGGTGCAACCCAACGCGATAGCAAGATGGGTTTTGAGCTCCGCGGCATACCGTGGCAGCAGGTACGATATCAGGTCCAGAAACCGTCCCGACCGCCTCTTCGACCTCCTCGAAATCTGCCGAGCCACTGTCGACCACGGAGGTCTTCGCCCGAAAGAGACCGCAGCGATTCGTCGAAGAATGGATTGGGCAGGAACCGCACATCGAAGACCAGGCTGGCTGTGGCGCGGCACACCCTGAAGATACGAAAAACTCTGGACCTCGATCGTCAGTGGCGGCTGATCGGTCCCTTCGATCCGCCAAGCGCGAGCGACCTGCCGCCTGAGATCGTGGGGAGAGAGGTTCGTCGTGTCGAAAATGAGATCCGCGAGATCGCGGACATCCGGCTAGAGTCGACGATCTCTCCTCGGCGATCGCTCTTCCAGAGCTGCAGATCCCGCAGCGGGTGGGGCCTTCGTGCAACCGAGAAACGTGCGGAGAAGAATCTCAGGCGAGGCTTCCACGAAGATCAGCCGAAGTACCGGTGACATGCCCTTGAGGTTCCGAAAGAACTCCGGAAAAAGCTGCACCATATCGTCGGGCTCGGACGTCGAGAACCACCACCAGCCGGTTCAATTCTCGCCTTGGTCCGTGCGAAAAGATCCGGCACGAAGCTCGAGCGGAATGTTGTCGACGCAGAGATAGCCGACGTCCTCGAGACTCCGGCTGAGCACCGTCTTGCCCGCGCCCGAGAGACCCGGTGATCACAAACGGACCGCGAAGGTACTGGCATCAATCTCCTGTCATCCTCGCGCTGCCCTCCTGGGCCATCAGATTGATGCTCTCGAGAAATCCGCGTTCATCCTCGATGCCCCGCTGCGCGAGCAGGCACTTGCGGACTGCGGTCTCGACCATGATCGCAAGATCGCGGCCCGGGCGCCACCACCATCGTGTACTTGGGAACTTCGATTCCGAGAATGTTCTGGGTCGACGTCCAGGCGCTGGGCCGCTCCATCATCTGTTCGCGCCACTTCTGCTCCATTTCTCGAGCCTTCGGTCAGCTTGGTCAATTGGATCACCAAGAGAGACGGCCACCGACCGGTCGAAGTCGCGGTCATTCCGAAGTGTTTTCGCACGTCGATGATCCCGACACCGCGAAGCTCGAGGTAGTTCTCCAGCAGCTCGTGAGGGCTGCCTGCGAAGGCCGTGGTGGTGGGTGCGGCGGATCACGACGATATCGTCGGCGACCAGCCGATGGCCGCGATAGACGAGCTCCAAAGCACACTCACTCTTGCCGATTCCTGGATCGCCGACGATCAGTGTTCCGAGAGAAAAGACGTCGATCGAGCACGCCATGGAGCTGGATCCGCGGCGCGAGGTCATCTTCGAGGAAAGCCGGAGATCGCTTCGATCGACCTTCGAGGTCTGTGCTGCGGTCACGATGCAGACGGAACCCCGCAGCTTCTCAGCCGCGCTGAAGAACTCGGTCGGGTGGGCGCTTGCCCTTGCGTCGAGACAACGCAAGGCACGTCGGGGCTCAACCAGCCGAATCAGCCGATCGCTCCGCTTCGTCGGCAGGAGAGTTGCGAGGTAGTCGTACTCGGATTCACCCAGGATCTGGAGACGACCGGCCTTGACATACGGGCAGGTACCCTGCCAGCGCGAGACCCGGCTTCTGGATCCGCGGATTGGTGATGCTCCGCCTTCCAGTCCAGCCTCGGACCCGCGACAACCTCGAAGTCGAGATGAGCCAGAGCGGCGTTCGTCGAACAGGCTGACCGTCACGGAGATCGGCGGAGCTGCGTCACAGGCCTTCCGCCTCCGCAACCTCGCTGATTCGGCTGTGACACGCGTCGGCATCGGCAGCAGCGTCAACAACTCGTCCCGAGATCTTTGCGTCTTGAGCACCCGCGCGATCTGGGACAGCACCTGCAGGTGGGCGGCCGGTTGATCCGGCGGAGAGAGCACGACGAAGAGGAAGCGACACCGGTCTCCGGTGAGTGTCACCGAAAGGCGACTGCCCTGCTTGAAAACGCGCGAGCGCGATCTCGATCTGTCTGAGTCCCTGAATCTTGCAGTGAGGGATGGCGAAACCGTCGCCGACCGAAGTGGAACCCAGGCTCTCCCGTTCGAGAAGAGAATCGCGACCTCTTTCGGGATCGAGACCGAGAGCGTCGAGCGAAGGGCTGGGCGACCGCCTTCAGCGCGGTCTTCACGTCACCGCCTCGAGATCGAGGAAGACGTTGTCGCGGTTGATCGAGCTTGTGGATTTTCATCAGAGTTCTGGGGTGATCAATCCCAGATTCTCATCGTCACGACGGTACAGCACATTGACTTTGTCGACTTGGCAAGTCCGAAACACAAGGAAATCGTCTGCTGGAATCATCGAGCTGCATCGCCGCTTCCTCGATCGACATCGGTTTGATGGGTATGCTGCTGCGTCTCGACGATTCGCGGTTCGCCCGCGGCGACGGACTCATGCTCGAGCACATCGACCGTCCAGTCCCTGCTCGTCTTGGCCTCGGAGCCCGCCCGTTGCTTGTGGTCCTTGAGCCGTGTCTTGGCCCGGCGCGCCTGGATCTCCAGCTTGTCGACAGCGTCTTGAATGGCCGAACGTCAGCATCCTTGTTCTGGGCCGTCGCCTTGACGTCGAAATCCTTGCCCTTGACCGAAATGTCGGCCACGTGAGGTGTCGTTCCTGGCTCGACCTCGACGCCGCACGTCGAGAATGTCGTTGAAGTACTTCGTCGATCTTCGCGAGCTTCTTCTCGGCGAGCTGCCGGGTCTGGTCAGTGAGGGTCACTTTTCGGGCGATGTATTCAATTTTCATCGTGTACTCCTCCCTAAAACATTTTTTTCCGTTTGTCGGATGATGGAATCATCATCTCCTCGCGGTACTTGGCAACGGTTCGCCGGGCCAAGCCGTATTCCCTTCCTTCTGCAGCATCCGCATGATTTTCGAATCGGACAGAGGCCGTTCCGGGTCCTCGGCCTCCACCACCTTCGAATGCGTTCCTTGACCACCAACGAGGAGACGTTTTCGCCCCGCGCTGAATCGACTCCCGAGTGGAAGAAAATATTCATCGGGAACAGCCCGCGAGGGGTATACATGTACTTGTTGCTCACAACTCGGGAAATCGTGGACTCGTGCATGCCGATATCCTCGGCCACCTGGCGGAGAACCATCGGCCTCAGGTGCTCGATGCCGTTGTCGAGGAAGTCCTTCTGAAAGCTGACAATACTCCGCGCCACCTTGTAGATCGTTCGCTGCCGCTGATCGATGCTCTTCATGAGCCACATCGCGTGACCGCATCTTGTCGCGCAGGTACTCGGTCGCCTGAGAGTCGAGCTCTTTGCCCTCGAGCATGCGCTGGTATCGGGAGTTGATCCTGCAGTCGTCGGCAGACCGTCATCGTTGAGCGTGATGCACGTACTCGCCGTCGACCTTTCGGACGTACACGTCGGGCTCGATGTACTGATTGTCGCTCTTGTCGGTACATCCGTGCCCGGTTTGGGCTCGAGCCCCTGGATGACGTCGAGGATCGGCTTGACCTCGCGCCATCTCGCAGCCAAGTGCTGTCGCGAGCGGCTCCCATCGCTGATGGAGCATGTCGTCCCAATGATCGCGAGATCACCGAGCGGGCCTGGCGAAGCAGGACTCGCCTCGCCGTTCTCGGATCCACCTGAGCAATCAGATATTCGACCTGAGTCAGCAAGACACTCCTGCAGATCGTGCGCAGCGATGCCCGGCGGATCGAACGACGCGCACGATCGTCAGGGCAGCTCGACACCCTGCTCGTCGCAGCCCGTCCCATCGATGATCTCCTCGGCGCGTCGCCCGAAGGAAGCCATCCTCGTCGAGGTTGCCGATAATGAAATCGCAGACCTCGAGAGAGTCTCAGGTGGACAGTCGAGCATGTGGAGCTGCCACAAGAGATGGTCATAGAGGCCGGCGCCGCCGATGACGCATGTTCTCGAGCGTGACATCGCTGGTCCGGGACGGGGCTGCCATCGAAGGGCCTTCGAAGCGTCCGTCGCCGAGATAGTCGGCAAAGAAAGCCTCGACATCGATGTCGTCGTAGGCTTCTTCTTCGGATGGCAGCGGGTCTCCTCGGTCACGGAGTCGCCGCCGCAATCATCGGCTGCCGCGGCTTCGTTGCGTCGATGTCGCTCGGCGCGTCTGGTTCCGTCATTTCCTGAGTTTGACCTCGTTCCTGCCGGTTCCTCCACATCGAGGATCGGATTTTCGAGGATCTCCTGAGCCAGAGTTTCTTCGAGCTCGAGACGCGAGAGCTGAAGAGCTTGATGGCCTGCTGCAGCGAAGGTGTCATCACCAGTCGCTGTGCCAGCTTCAATCGGAGTTTTTGTTCCAGTGCCATTGCTCAGTTCGGACCTGTCCTCGGCGTACATTCGTTATTTCTGGTATCGGCTCCACGGCAAGCTCGTGAAGCTCAGAGCCGGAAGTCCTCTCCGAGATAAATTCGACGGACATCGCGGTTTTCCGAGAGATCAACGGGGTTTCCCGTAGCAAAAATCTTGCCGTCTTTGATTATATAGGCGCGGTCGGTGATCTTCAATGTTTCACGAACATTATGATCCGTGATTAAAACACCTATTCCCAGAGACTTAAGCCGCCGGATGATGCGTTGAAGATCGAGCACCGCCAGCGGGTCGATGCCCGCGAAAGGTTCGTCAAGGAGAATGAAGGTCGGTTCGGTGGCGAGGGCGCGCGCGATCTCCAGACGCCTGCGTTCTCCTCCGGACAAGGTCTCGGCCCGCTGGGTCTGCAGATCTGACAAACCGAAGTCTTTCAGCAAGTGAGTCGATGCGACCGGTGAGCGACTGCGTGCTCGACGCCGAGAGCTTCGAGAATGAGCCAGATATTGTCCTCAACCGAGAGGTGCCTGAAGGAGCTCGGCTCCTGTGCGAGATAGGCGATGCCCATCCGGGCCCGGCGGTACATCGGCCGGACGTGATTTCCCGATCGCCGAGGACGACATTGCCCTCGTTCGGTTGGACCAGTCCGACCATCATGTAGAAAGTCGTCGTTTTCCCGGCGCCGTTGGGTCCCAGCAGGCCGACAATTTCACCGGGCGAGATGTTCAGGGTGATACCGTCGACGACCCACCTGCCTCGGTAGGCCTTGCGGAGACCCTCTGCCACGAGATCGAGCGCTTTCGGGCTCAGGGTTCTCCTCCGGGTAGTAAATGGTCTCTGTATCTCCGGTGACCGAGACAGTACCATTGGCCTGATCCCAGGTCAACGAGGACCCCGAGACCACGTTTCCGGTCGGATCGGAGAGGCGCACCGGAGATCCTGTAATCACCACCGACTCGGTATCGACCTCGCGCCGTGCACGTTGCCCGGTCATGCGACGACCGCTCTCGATTTCCGTCAATTCGACCGAACCCGTCGCTTCCACAGCGGTGACCTTGTTTTGCCTCGTTGAAGAAAATGCTCAGCTCGGCTGCGGCAAGCGTGTGCTGGGGATCGCTGTAGCGGACATTTCCCCGATAGATCGCCGTGCCGGCATCCTGATCGTAATCGAGTGATCTTGCGTCGACCACGACGTCTTCAGAGGAACTCCCGTCGGAACCCACCTCAGAAGCCGGCATGCTGGTGCGAACATGGCCCGCTGCCCGCACCGTGGCCGTGTCGTGCCGATAGACGACGTCGTCGGCAAGCACGAGCCTCTTCCCCTGCCACAACCTGGTGTTCTCGCGGAGATGGTATTCCGCACCGCCATCGGTCACATCGAGGCTTTCCGCGGCGAAATGTGCGGGCTCCGATTCGCCGGATTGACCTCCACCCATCAGCGACACGCTGTCGATCAGGCCCTGCACATTCCCGCGGGCTTCCGCTCGGCCCTCGGTGTTGAAGAGCTGTGCCTGGTCGCAATTCACGCTTCCTCGGTCAGAGGAAAGCAGCACGCGCTCCGGTCCGGTGGGATCTCCGTGGAGCATGATCAAACCGGCTTGCGGCGACATCCGTGCGCGGTGGCACCGGCCGATGATTTCACCGCCGCTCAAGACGACGTCTTGCAGCAGTTCCACGTCTGTCGCCCGTCCATCGGCGAACCACACGCGGGCGGACATGGCCTCACCCCATCTCGGTGGGCCCTCAGTGGGGATCTCGTGGATGCATACGCCGCGCTCTGCGCGGATGTTGAGAACCCCCTCATCGCCGATCACCGCGCGAAGAAGCCACGTCTTGAGGGTTCGTTCGAAATAGCCTTCACCGCCGGTAAAGCGCACCGTGATCCAGGGGCCGGTGGTCATCGCATCGACCTGCCAGTTGCCGGTTCCATCGCGTTCGGCGACGGCACGCTCCATCCACGCGTCGACGCTTCCACCCGCTTCGAGCCCTTCTCCGTGGGCGACAACTCCGCCGGAAAGCAGGATACGGTGCGGCGGTCCGTCGTTCTCCGCCATTTCGACGGTTATCCGGGGCGCCTCGATACTCGATTCCCCAAGCCCGACGGTGCCGCCCTGGCGGAACAGAATTTTGTTGTGCGAGCGCTGGTATACGGCTTCAGGCGCCGACAGTGTCGTCCCATCTTCTGCGCTGAGAAGCACTCCCCACTCAAGATGACCTCGTCGGCCGCGAGATCATAGACCGCGTTCCGCGAACGCCCGAAGGTCCCGCCCGAGACAAAATACACGTCTGAATTGATTGTGACTTGGCGTGAGCTGGCCTCGAAGTTGCCCGCGTCGGTGGTCAACACGGCCCCGTTCGGCATTTCAATCCTGACCCCACCCTGGAGTCGCGCGTCGCGCGTCTGAATATTGAAACTTGCTCCGTCGCAAGTCAGCGTCGGCCCCTTCTCCCCTTCGCTGTAAAACTGCAGGCGAACGCCCTCAATCTCATGCCATCCCGAGGAGAGGCCGAGGGTTCTTTTTGACATGAGCTCGAAAATCAGGTTTCCGGCGACCCGCTCGACAAATTCGAATCCCGTGTAAATGCCCACTGCGCGGTCCCCGCCGCCGCTCACGACATCCTGGGCGTCCACTTCCGGGACCGGGGTCTGGAGCTTTCGGAATCGTTGGGCGATCAGGACGCCCATCACCATCAGAAGCACTGCGATGGAGACTGTTGTCGTCCGCCGAACCCAGGTTCTGGAGGTGGTGCTCATGACCGTGACCTCAACCAGAGGGTTCTTGAAGCACCCGTTTGAACGGGCTCCAGGGTCGTCTGTCGTGACTGCAAGCGTTCGGATCGCCGAGCTTCATTTGGATCCGGTTTATCGATCGGTGAAGATGCCCATTGCCCGGAACTTCTTGAATCGACGGGTGACCAGAGCCTCCGGTTTGAGTTTCCGGAGGGGTTTCAGGATTGCGCCTGATTGCAGCAGCGATGGTTTCCGCCATGGCTCCGGCGTCAACGTGGGCGCCGCCAGGCGGTTCGGGGAGAATCTCATCGATGATACCGAATTTCTTCAGGTCTTTTGCCGTGATTCGCAGTGCTTGGGCGGCGTCTTCAGCACGCGCCTGATCTTTCCACAAGATGGCGGCGCAGCCCTCCGGAGAAATGACCGAATAGATCGCGTGTTCGAGCATGAGAACTCGATCGCCGATTCCGAGAGCGAGAGCACCTCCGGACCCTCCTTCGCCGGTCACGATGACGATGATCGGGACAGGAAATCCCGCCATCTCTATGAGATTGTTGGCGATTGCTTCGGCCTGCCCACGTTGCTCGGCGTCGATACCCGGATACGCGCCCGGCGTGTCGATGAAGGTGATGATGGGCCGTCGGAATCGCGCGCCGGTTTGCATCACCCGAATCGCTTTGCGATATCCCTCCGGCCGAGGCATCCCGAAGTTCCGCCGCAGCTTTTCGGCGGTGTCCCGCCCTTTCTGATGCCCCACCACGACCACCGGCTCATCGTCAAACCGCGCGAGACCGGCGACAATCGCCGGATCGTCGGCAAATCCGCGATCGCCATGGAGCTCGGTAAAATCGGTGAATATGCTGTGGAAATAGGCCATCGAGTGCGGCCGATCCGGGTGCCGGGCGAGTTGGCATTGTTGCCAGGGCGTCAGGGAGGCGAAAATCCTCGAGGTGGTGGCGTCGAGTTCCTGCCGCGCCGCTTCGAGGTCCTGCTCAGTACCCGAACCGGAGGTTCCGGCGGATTCGAGTTCGCTGACACGCAAACGGATCTCCTCGATCGGCTCGAGAAACGGAGGGGTTGGAGTCGCCATGGGAGGACTCTAGCAGAGGGCCGCGAAATGAGTCAAAAAAGTGACTCGCCTCGAATATGAAAGAGCTGCCATCAGCTCGATCGTTTCGGTCGAATCAGAGGTGGCAGATAATCCGGCGGCGCTTCGAAACCCAGCAGGAGCATGATCGTGGAGGCAATGTTTCCGAGACCGGCCTCTTCCACCTCTTCGTTCGCTTCAAAGAGTTCCGCATCTCGACCGACCAGCAACCACGGCACCGGCGACAGAGTGTGGCTCGTCTTCACGACGGGCTTTCCGTTGTCGTCGAGCTTGGGCCGCCCTGTCGTCCGATCGATCTGCCACATCATATCGAGGTTGCCGTGGTCGGCCGTGATCATCATGGTCGCCCCGACCCGCTGAACGGCCTCATCGAGCTTTCCGACGCACTCGTCAACGACTTCCATAGCTCGAATTGCTGCAGGAAGAGAACCGGTGTGGCCGACCATATCGCCATTTGCGAAATTGACGCGAACAAAACGGTATGCATTCTCCTCCAGGGTTGTGACGACCTCGTTGCACACCTCGTAGGCCTTCATTTCGGGAGCCTGGTCGAAAGGGACGTCGTCGGAGGGAATCTCCGACCAGGTCTCGAGCCTTGCGTCGAAGGGCTCGGAGTTGTTGCCATTCCAGAAGTACGTGACGTGCCCGAATTTCTGGGTTTCAGCGACGGCGAATTGGCGGATGCCGCTATTCACGAGGTATTCGGAGAGAGTGCGCGAGATGGCGGGCGGGCTGACCAGGTACAACGGCGGGATTGCGAGGTCTCCGTCGTACTCCATCATCCCCGCATAGAGCACCTCCGGAACGGGTCCGCGGTCGAACTCCTCGAAATCGTCCTCGGTGAAGGCACGGGAAATTTCGATCGAACGGTCACCCCGGAAATTGAAAAAGACCACAGAGTCACCGTCCCGGATCCGCCCCACTGCTTCGCCATCTTCCCCTGCGACGACAAATGGAGGGAGATCCTGATCGATGATCCCCGGGTTCTCTTCACGGAACTTCGATACGGCATCGGAGGCGCTGGCAAATCGTCGACCATCTCCGTGGACGTGGGTCCACCAACCACAACGAACCATCCCCCAGCTCGCGTTGTAGCGATCCATGGTGATCTTCATTCTTCCACCACCAGAGGCTATTGCGGCATCGACTCCGGCCTTCCTCGCCTCGGCCAGGAATCCCTCGAGTTGAACCAGGTAACGGTCAAAGGACGTGGGATCCACGTCCCGGCCATCTGCAAGGGGGTGGACCCGGATGGTCATGACCCCGTCAGCCACGAGCCTTCGAATCAGGGCTTCGAGTTGATCGATATGGCTGTGGACGTTGCCATCCGAGAGCAGGCCAATGAGGTGAAAGGCCGAGTTCTTCGCCTTCACCCGGGCGGTCAGCTGTTTCCAGGCATCTCCTTCGAAGAGACTCCCGTCCACGATTGCCCGGTTGACGAGCTTTGCACCCTGATCAAATATCCGGCCGGCACCGATCGCGTTGTGACCCACCTCCGAGTTCCCCATGTCCCCGTCGCTCGGCAAACCAACTGCGGTTCCATGCGCCTTGAGTTCGAGGAAGACCGGCGCATCGTGAACCAATCTGTCGAGATTGGGAGTGGATGCACGGTCATAGGCGTTTCCGTCGTATCCGTCAGCCCGTCCGCGGTACAGTCCGACGCCATCCAGTATCACCAACAGGAGCTGTCCTGGGATCCCCTCGAAGCTCGGAGACTTTTCGAGTTTCAATGCATTCATCAACTCTCCACTATAGAAAATAGGAACTCCGTGCTCCGAATTCCGTCAATCCGACGGGAACCAACTATTTTTGACGAGGCGAACCGCTTCGACAAAGACGGATGGGTCTGATGCAGCTACTCGAATCACGTGTCCGGAAAGAACTTCGGTGTCGACGGTATCTCCGAGAATATTACTTAGTTCGCGATGAATCCGGGGAAATCGATCGAAATCAAACCGTTGCGGTGGATTGGGCGGTTCGCGCTCGAAGCAGCACGACGCTGATGTTGTCGGAGCCACCGCGCTGGTTGGCGGCTGAAATCAGGTTGTTGCAGGTTTCCTCGAGGGACCCGCCGACGGCGAGAATTCCACCTATCTCAGCATCGGTGAGCATGGAGTTCAACCCGTCCGAGCAGAGCAGATACAAGTCCCCGTCGGCGATTTCAGTTTCGAGGACATCAACCTTCGGTTCGCTGTTTCCACCAAGCGCCTGAGTGACCACATTCTTGAGCGGGTGGGTCCTGGCTGCCTCTTCGGTGAGGAAACCGGCTGTCACCTGCTCGTGGACCCATGAGTGGTCGTTGGTGAGCACCGAGATCGAACCGTTACGGAGCCGGTAGGCGCGGCTGTCGCCAACATGGCAGATCACGAGTTTGTCGTCTCGACGGGCATGGACGGCCACCACCACGGTGGTGCCCATACCTTTGAGATCGACGTCCTTGGTCATGGCTGTCGTGACCTCGTGATGGCCGGAAACGATCGAGTCCACCATCTGGTTTGCCGTGGCGCTCCGCCCCGGGTGCCAGTGTTCCGGCCAGGTCTTGTCCGGGTCCGCGGGTCCTTCCCGGTACCTGCGAATGATCTCCTCGGTCGCCAGCCGGGAGGCCACTTCGCCTGCGGCGTGTCCACCCATGCCGTCAGCGACGAGATAGACCCCGGCATTCGGATCGAGAGCGAACACGTCTTCGTTGAGCTTTCGTTTCATCCCGACGTCGGTTTGGCCCCACGCCTCGAGTTCATACGTGCCGTGTTGGTTCCCACTCACGGGTTTCAACTCCGGCGCCGGAGGCGGCCCAGCAGTCCTTCGGATTTCTCACTGGAATTCGTTTGAACCTGGATCAGGACTTCCGCAGCTCGTTCGTTGGTTGGATCGAGTTTCGATGCCTCTTCGGCGAGCCGCGAAGCCCTCGCATGCATGCCTGCCGCCAAAGCCATTGCTGCGGCTTCCGCCCTCATGGTTGCGTTATTCGGCTCGAGCGACGATGCCCTCTCAAGGTGGCGCAATGCGTCCTTGCGTTTTCTCGGGATTCGACCAACCGTCATGCCGTAGAAGTAGTGGGCACGGGCGCACTCGTCATCATGGTCAATGGCCAGTTTGAGGTGCTCCAGGGCTTCGGAAATATTGCCGTCCCGGAAACACTGCGTGCCCTTGGCAGCAAGCCGGCGCGCGATCTCCTTCGGGTCCATTCCCTTCGACTCTGTGCCTGCGGAGATCTCCTCGTCGTATTTGTTCCGGCTGTCCGGATGGCTGAGCACGTTGAAGGCCTCCGTGATGACCTGGAATCTCGCCTCCGCTTCAACGCGCTCGCCGCCCGAATACCTGTCGGGATGATGCTTGAGCGCGAGTTTGCGAAACGCATCCCGGATCTGCTGATCCGTGGCGTCCCTTTCGACACCCAAAGTGTCGTACAGCGTGACTTTGTGCCGCATTACCGATTACTCCATAACCGCAGCTAAAATTAACACGTTCATGACACCCACGCAATGAAGTCGATGGCCGCCAGAATTCAGCCACCGAACACGGCTACCGCCGCGTGCTGGTCGCCTTCTGCGCGATTTGTCGGGTGACCGGACTGATATTTCGATCGCGCGAGACGCGGACCTTGTCTCGGTGATTGAGGCGCGGAATGATGCTTTTCGCGGTGTAGACCGGTGTCTTTGGATTCAACGCCAACGCGATGATCACAGGATAATGGCGCAACCACTTTCTGGTGGATGCGATCTGCTTGATGACCTCTTCTGCGACGCTCCGCGAGGAGGCGTACTGCTCGATTTCCGAATCCGTGAGCTTGGGACAGGCCAGCACCGACCGCTGAATCAGCCGGTTTCTACTGTTGACGAGGATCATCCGCTCTTCACGAGATCCCCTGAGCGCCGTGATGATGCGGTCGTAGACCGTCATTTTCAACAGGCGGGCGTGGGTGCTCTGGCTCGATTTTTTGACCGCCTCCACGAGTGCCGGATCCATCGTTTCGGGATACGGCATCGTGTCCTCTTTCGGAATATGGGCTCCGATGGCTCGAAGCGCACCGAGAGCTTCCTCCACGCTGGGACCGGCTGTTGCCAGGGCGGCTTCTTCGGCAATCGCCTTTTCGATGAACTCCTCTTCAAACTCCCGCACTCGCCTCCGAATCACGGGAGTTGCCTGCGGATTCTCTCGCAGGTCGTCGAGAATTTCGAGGCAACCGAAGAGGCGAACCTGGTTGGTGATGATGATGTCCTGAATCAGAGGGGTGCCGTTCCGGGCCAGCACCCGCAAGGTCTCGTCCGGCGTGTTCGCATGTGCGGCAACTGCAGCCCAGGTCTCTTCTCCGTCGCCGCACACGAATCAGGAGATCCAATACCAAAGGCTCGGGCGGCGCATCGCGGAGCCATCCGAGGATCGTCTGTTCGTCTTCGCTTCGGAGGGATTCGGAGCGGTCAGCGCCAGTACTTCGTCCGGGTCGGCCGACAGGATCGTCTGCATGCACAGAAGATCCTCGCGAGAGACCGGGAGGAGGCCCTGGGCAGCGAAGAGGCGAACCTGTCGCGGGACTTTTCCTTCGATGATGCCTGCGATCAGATCGGCGCCGGTTGTATCCCGTCTTTACTCATCGCGCGCCACGGATCCGAGCACGGTCAAGCCAGTGCTGCTGACTTCGGTGTGCACGACCTGCCCCGGCCGCCCGAGATCTTCGTAGATCTCGCCTCCGACCTCGAGAACGACCGCAGCCGCGTCGCCCACCGTCAGCTTGACAGGACCAGTCAGCACAACACGCTCTTCAGACCCTCCGGCGAGGAGTTTTCCGCCGGCGAGACCGTTGCCGTCACGATAGTGAATCCAGCACTCGCGACCGGGGCGCACCCGAACAATGATAGTCAGTTCGGTCGCTTCCTGCGGGGATACCGGGCTGATGACCGGGCTCAGTGAAGGCGTTGGACCCACAACTGGATTCTGCTGGACCGAAATCGCCGGGGAGCTCACCGTGGGCGACGGTTGGGGTTCGGCCACCGAGCCGAGATTTCGTGGTCGAGGAGCTCCGCAGAATGACCACCGCCGCGATGACGAGAATCCCAGCGGTAATGAACACCGGGATCCAGAAACGCCAGCGAAAACTCCGGATAAACGGTGCTTCCTCAATCCGCAATCTCGGATGCGCCCCCGAGGCGAGCAGGAAACGGTCCCAAGCCGCTTCGAATGCCTCACAGACCCGGTGTGGGTCCGCTCCGACGACGATCGCATATTGGTTGACGAAATTGCGGCTGAACACCTTCTGCGGCAAGAACCGAAAATCCCCGGTCTCGAGGCAGCTGAGGATCTGCCGGGAAATCTTCGTTTCCTTGGCGATGTCCTCCAGCGACAAGCCGGCACTTTCGCGCAGGCGCTGCAACTCTTCACCGAATGTCTTCGGGTGGTTGGGTGGCCCCTCCATTGCCGTCATCACAGCTGGATTCTATCACTCTTCGCCGGCCGCGCGCTTCCCTTTCGAGCAGAGATTCGGCTGCCGATCGAACCTCATCCGGTAAATCGCGACGAGCGGTTGCGCGACGAAGCTCGATGTCGGGCAGCTGCACCAGCACGCTGAGAGCAAGTGGAAGCGGCGTGTGCGGGCACTCAACCAGCGCACGACGGATCCGAAGATACTGGCCCCACCGATGGTGTCGCGCCAGTTCCGATAAGAACTCGCGCGGCGGTTCGACTGTATTGAGAATCACGAGGATATCGTTTTCGACGAGCCGAGGGTTGTTGAGGAGAGCGGAAAGAACCTGTCCGTCGCCGAATCCGATGAGCGGCCGAAAGAGGGTCCGGTGGGCTCTTCTCGCGAGCGCGATTTTCTCTCCAAGGGACATCGATGAAATCTGGGTCAGGAGCTTTCGCTCTGCATGCCGTTTGACAACCGGCGGGGTCCTCGGAGCCTGAGATATGGAGACCAGAGATGTCCAGGGAAGGGTGCCGAGAAAGTTCAAGGCTCGATTGAAGTTGAAACCTGGAAAGCCGGCGAGCCGCTCGCGAACGGCGTGCCCGTCCAGAGCCTTGCGATCGCCTGCGATGACTTCTGCGATCTGAGCAGTGCAGTATGGCGACCTGAGTACCTGCAGGACCTCGAGTTCGTCGAGTTCCCTCTTCTGGACCAACTCCATCAGGCCCTTCGAGTCCAATTCAGAGATCCCGGGGCTCATGAATCCATCCTACACGTGGCTCAGAGCCCCCCGCCAATTGGACGGTGTTTCGACAAATATTTGACATGGGATCGCGGACGAGCCGCGACCAGATCAACAGGGGTGGAACGTCAAGAAGGGAAAACGGCCGTGAGGATCATTCCGTGTCCTCGGGACCTGGTGCGAGGATCATGCGCAGCCTCTGACGCAACTGAACGACCTCGAGAGATGCGATTGCGGCTTCGTCGGGCGGGAGGTGTCGGACGGCGTGTTTTCTGAATGCAATCCGCGTCAACAGTCGGGAGAGAACGGTTCGTTCGTTTCGTGACGGCCACCAGCCACTTCGGACCCGCCTGCGGTAATACGGAATGATGTCGAGCACCCACTCCGGCGCCAGCTGCAAGCTCACCTCTTCGGCGAGTTGGGTCTTCAGGATGTGGTGTTCCCAGAGAAGAAAGGCAGCCAGGGTGGCGCCGTACAGCAGATACAAAGCGGGCAACGCGATCAACCAGGAACGTGGTGAGCCGTCCGCTGCAGAACGGTCCGACCACCGTGAGTGTGAAATTCCAAAGGCCGTGAATCGCGACGGCTGTCGCGAAGCCAAATGCGACCGACCCAAACCGGACCAGTTTCCTGCGGCTGAGGATTGCACATCCCAGAAACCCTCCGAATACCGCGCTGCAAACCGCGTGAATGCCGGCCGACAACAATGTCCGCCCGACCACGGTGAGAAGGACCATTGGCACGGTGTCCACAGCCACTCCGGTCCCGATGCCATAGACGACGTTTTCGGAAACAGCGAAACCGAGTCCGACGGCAGTACCGTAAACCAACCCGTCGGTAGGGTTGTCGAACTTGCTGGTAAGAAAGACAACCAACAGAACGCCGATCGCTTTGAACAGTTCCTCCGCGAATGGACCGGCCAGAGAAACGGCTGCGAGCCCGCCCGGTCCTGAGGATGTGGGATCCCAACGAAGCGCGTTTTCAAGCGCTGCAAGTGACATGACTGAAGCTGCCGGAGCAACCGAAGCTCCCCACAGGAAGACCAGCGCGACGAGGTGAATCGGTTCCCGGTCAAAGCGATCGATCCACCACACTGCGAATACGACCAGGACAAGCAGCGAGGAAGAGACCGCCAATGCGGCGAGCAGCACGAGGACGGTGGCAAGGCTCACGAAAAAACCAGCGGGAGTGAATCGACGGGTCTGGCCGCAAAAAAAGCTCTGGCCTCCTCGACGTCGGCGCGAATCTGGGTCATCAACTGCATCGTTGATTCGAAGGTCCGCTCTTCCCGGAGTCTTTCTAGAAAAAACAACCGCACTCGCTCGCGGTACACGTCGGCGGTGAAGTCGAGGAGGTGGCTCTCCACGGTTGTCATCGAGTTCTGGTAGACGGTTGGGCGAACGCCGATGTTCGTAACGGCAGGAAAGGTCCGGTCGAAAGACGGGATGTGGACTGCTGTCACGTAGACGCCGTGGCGCGGGACGAGCTCGTTTTCCATTTCGATGTTGAGAGTCGGAAAACCGAACGTTCTCCCGAGCCGCTTTCCTTCGAGAACGCTGCCCTCGATGAACAATGCTCTTCCGAGAAGGCCGGATGCCTCCTCGACATCTCCCCTGTCGACGGTCTCCCGCACCTGGTGGAAGAGACCACACCACCCGCGTGCTCGACGATCGGCGCCAAGGCTGCGAGAAATCCAAGTTCTTCGCCCATTTCCTTGAGAGTCCGGACGTCGCCGCTGCGATCGGCCCCGAATCTGAAGTTCGCGCCGATGTAAACCTCCTGGACTCTGAATCGTTCGACCAGAACATCCCGAACAAAACTCTCGCACTCATTCGCGCCAGCCGATGGGTAAACAGGCAGCACCAGACAGGACTCGATTCCGGTTCTTCGCAATCAGGCCGAGGCGCTGCTCCAGCGTTGTCAACAAACGCGGGGCATCACTCGGTCGCAGCAGTTGATCGGATGAGGGTCGAAGGTCATGGCCAGCGCCGGGGCATCGTGCGCGGCCGCACGTTCCACGACGTGCGTCAACGACCGCCTGATGACCAATATGGCACCATCGAAGTTCCCGATGCTGATCACCGCGCCCCGGGGAGGGTCATCATTTCCGAGCGGATCTCTGAGAACCTCCACTGTCCGCCTCAACCGACCACCGGAAGGAACGGAACCGTTGCTCGTCCTTCCCGCACAACCTGCACGATCGCCCAACCACGTCGTAAGGGTGGGCTTCCGTGACCTCCACTTCCACCAGCGACCGGCCGCAGCCGATCGTCGTTGATCAAAAGTCGGCCGTCGATTCAGGCGCCTGACGCTGCAGCCTCCCCTCCAGGAGGAGATCCATTTCCGCCAGATGGCCCCGAGACGATTGCCGGGAGTCGTTTTCCCACCAATGCGGTGTTCTTCGCCAGCGCGATACCCTGCTGCATCTCGGGTACGGCGTCTCGGCGAGCCACCTTCTCCTCCTCGGGGACCGGATCGCCAAGGGCGGCCCCCGGGTTCTCCTCCTGCCACGAATAGGTGAAAACGCCGAGGTGATCGAACTCCACCTGCTCGATGAAATCCATCAACTCGCCGAACTCCGCTTCTCCCTCCTCCGGAAAGCCGACAATGAAGGTGGTGCGAAGCACGAGGTCCGGGACCGTCGCCCGCGCCTTTTCGATCATCTGAAGATAGGAGCTTGTTGAGCCACCCGCTTCATGGCCTTGAGCACGCTCCGGCTCGCGTGCTGCAGAGGAATGTCGAGATACGGGAGAAACCTGCTCTCGGCGGCCATGAGATCGAAGAGCCCGTGATCGAGCGTTGCCGGGTAGGCGTAGAGGAACCGGATCCACGGGATGCCGGTTCGGATAAAAGCGCCTCGACCAGGCTTCGCAGGCCGTAGCGGAGGTCGAGGTCCTCTCCGTAACGCGTCGTGTCCTGCGCAATCAAAACCAGTTCCTCGACGCCTCGATCTTCAAGCGACCGCGCCTCCGCGACGAGGTCGTCAATCGGACGAGAACGGAAGCTCCCCCGCATCGCCGGGATATGACAGAAGGCGCACGGATTATTGCAGCCTTCCGCGACCTTCAGATAGCCGTAACCGCCAGTCGAGAGCACACGTGGGTTCTGGTGATCGTAGACCTGAGAGCGCCCCGTTCGTCCGGAATATGCGCTGCCATTTCTCCGCGCACCGCCTCGCCGATACGCTCGAGTTCGTCGAGTCCCACAAAGGCATCGATCTCCGGAATCTCCCGGCGAAGTTCTTCGGCATATGCCTGGGCCATGCAACCTGTCACGACCAAGCGCCGCACTTCACCCTGTTCCTTCGCCTGAACCACTTCGAGAATCGAGTCGATCGACTCGCGCTTTGCGTCGGTGATGAAGCCACAGGTATTGACGAGCACCACGTCAGCTGCAGTCGCGTCCGCCGTCACCTCGACTCCACTGCGTTGCAGGTGTCCAAGCATCGTTTCGCCGTCGACCAGGTTTTTGGCGCACCCGAGGCTGATCATCCCGACGCGCAGAGGTACCCCCGGCTCGTTGGCGTCTTTCTTGGATCGGGCAGATGGCATCGGACCTCCAGGCGAGGGATTTTAACCCGGATTTCCATTGCTGCACGCGGAGCCCAGGTATTCGAGCAACTGCTTCGGCCGCGCGGCGCGATGCCCCGGGACCGCCGAGACGTTTCCGGACTTCGGCCAAACCCACTCGCTGCGACTCCGCGCCACCGCTCAATAGCTCCGAGGTCACGGCAGCAAGACGATCCGGGTTCCATGCCTTCTGGAGCAGCTCCGGCACCAGAGTCTCGCCCGCGATCAAGTTGACCAGTGCGACATTCGGCACCCGCACCAGGAGTTTTGCAATCGCGTATGTGAGCGGCTGAAGACGATAGCCCACAACCATCGGGACTCCGAGGAGCGCGCACTCCAGGGTCGCCGTTCCCGACGCCGTCCACGCAAGGGTGCAACCGGCCAGTGCAGTCCGACGTTCCTCTCCGCGGATCCGGCGAAGTCGCGGATCAGAGCCAAAATTCTCGAGCACTTCGCTGATTGAATCTTTCATCCCGGGGGCTTCAACCAGCACCGCCTCACGCACCTGGTTTTCCGGCATCTGCCGCAGAGCCCGCACCATTACGGGCAACAGCTGCCGAACTTCCATACCGCGAGAACCGGGCATGAGACCGATGCATCTCTCGGTCCGAAGCACATCAAGCTCCAGCAGGTTCACCCGAGCCATTTCGTCGACAAGGGGGTGTCCAACGTACCGCGAGCGCACGGCATAGGACTCATAAAACGGAACTTCGAATGGAAGGATGCACAGCACCTCACGCGCGAGACGCCGTACGGTCCGAACGCGGCCCCGACGCCACGCCCACAGCTGAGGAGACACGTAGAGCACAACCGGAATTCCGAGCGCTCGGATGCGGGATGCAAGACGAAGGTTGAAGTCCGGTGAGTCGACAAGGACCGCGAGGTCGGGACGGCGCCGAGCCGTCTTTCGACCAGACGATTCAAAATCCGGCGAATTTTCGGAAGTTCGCGGAGAACCTCGATCAGGCCCATATGCGCCAATTCGTCCGTCGTGGCGATCATCTCGAGACCCGCCGAACGCAGCCGCTCCCCCCCCACTCCAAACGCCCGGATACCCGGTCGAATGGTAGCGAGCTCCCCCAACATATTGCCCGCGTGGATATCGCCGGAGACCTCGCCGGCCACCACCAGGATCATGGGATCACGGGAAGCGGACGTGTCGCTCAAGGGAAGGGATACATCAGCCATCCGAGAAGAGTGCCCCCAACGACCATGATGAGAAAGGTCTTGAGAAAGAGCCCCCGCCGGCCGGCGCCGTTCGTACGCCACAGAAATGCGAAGAAAACGGAAACCAGCAACGCGTGCCAGAAAAGGAGGATCAGGTGGTCCATGTCACTCCTTCTCTCCGCGAGCGATGTCCGAGACATCGAGCACCGTCAGGAGGTTCATCAGACCGGCGGTGTAAAGAAACGTGTTGCCGTACGCAAATCCGGCCGCCGATCGGGTTTCCGCCTCCCTGGAGGCCGAAGGGGATGCCGCCCAGAAGGTCTGCGAAACCATTCAACCACAGCATTCTTCCGAGATAGAGAATCCCGTTCCCGAGACACGCGAAGGCGGCGAGCCAGGAAAAAGGATTCTGCGGCTTCGGTGTCCCCAGTTCGCCGTCGATCAGCACACCGGTGATGAAGGAGCAGGTGATGACGACGGCGAATACGATCGCCCTCTTCTTTCGGCCGAGAAGCCAGTGCCCCAGGCCGGGTACGAACCATGCGCCGGCGAGCAATCCGAACGGAGCCTTTTTCGGCGACGCCGCTTCTCGACCGTCTTCTTTTTGCGCGGCGTCTCTCCCATCAGTCGTCGACCTCCACAAACGGATTCCAGGGCTTCGCGCGATCTTCGTCGAAGGTGCGTCCGAGATCCTCCGGCACCACCCGCGTGGCACCGAGAACGGTCCATGAAATTGTTGTCGGCATGCCAGCGCGGCACGACGTGGAGATGGAGGTGCTCTTCGATTCCCGCACCCGCGGCCCTCCGACGTTGAAGCCACGTTGAAGCCGTGCGGTCGATAGAGTTTTTTCATCGCCGCCATCAGATCTTTGACAGTCCCCATCATTTCGGTGAGAGTCGGACGTCAACATCCGCGATGCTACTGCAATGTGTCGCCGGAGCCACCATCGCATGCGCCGTGGTGTACGGATACAAGTTGAGGAGAGCGAAGGACGCCCTGTCACGCCGCAGGGTCAGCGTTGCGCGGTCGTCCGGGGATGAGTAGGCCCGGCAAAAGATACACTCGCTCTTGTCGCGATTGTCTGATGTCGAAACATACTCGAGCCGCCACGGGGCAAAGAGATTTCCACCAACGCGGCTCACTGCTGCAGCAGCTCCTCTCTGAGGTGCTTTCCGGGTTTGAAGTATGGAATCTTTTTCGGCGGCACGTGGACCTGCTCACCCGTCTTCGGGTTGCGACCGGTTCTTTCGCCGCGCTGGCGGATCCGAAAGGACCCGAATCCTCGCAACTCGACCTTTTCATCGCGGCGCAGTGCAGTGATGATACTCTCGAGGATCACCTGCACGACCTCATCCGCCTGCTTGCGAGGCACGTCTGCTGCATCGGCCACTGTTTCAACCAGATCCGCCTTTGTCATCGTCATCTAGGGTGCTCCTTGCTCATCTGCAGCCCGTCCGGTACCGCCCTCAATCCGTCCCCTTGGTCTCCTCTTCGTTCTCAGGCGCCTCTGTCCTTGATCGCCTCTTCGGCTGGTTCCGCTTCGACCGCATCCTCTTCGCTCGCCGCAGTCTCAGCTCGTCGTCAGCCGGGGACGCTATCCTCCGGACACCGGCCGATGCAGCTTCGTCTACGTAGCGGTGTCGTCAGCAACTGCTTCGGCCTCTGCTCGGGCAGCTTCTTCTTCATCTGTTCCTTCGTCGGCTGCCGCTTCGATTTCCACGTCGGCCGCCTCTTCAGATCGGTGGAGGCTCTTCGTCACCCGCCGTGTCCGCCTCGGGGCCTCGGCCTCTTCAACTATCTCGGCGGGATCGTCAGCGTCAGGGCTCGCCGAGGCTTCCGCCACGTCGTCCTCGACATCCGCGGCCGCCTCAGGTTGCTTCCTCTTCGGAATCCTCGACCAGACCGCCCGCGCGAAGTGCGGCGGCCATTGCGGTTTCGGCGCCACCGCCACCCTCAGCCTCGGCAGTCGCCGCTTCCTCGGCTGCACCGTCCTGCTCGATCGCATGCATCGACAGCCCGATCCGGCTCTCATTCCAGTCGATCCGGAGGATCCGGCAACGAACCGTCTGGTCCGCCTCGAACGTCTCGGCGAGAGAAAGCCCTTCGTCGCGATCGATCTCGGAGATGTGGCAGAGGCCCTCGACCCCCGGGGCCAGCTCGACGAAGACGCCGAAGTCCGTGACATTGGTGACGGTACCGGTTGAAACATCACCGACGCCATGGGTGTTGGCGTACTCTTCCCACTCGTTCGGAAGCAGCTCTTTCATCGAAGGGAGATCCGCTGGTTATACGAATCGATGGAGGTGATGACGGCCTCGACCTCGTCGACCCTTCTGCACGACCTCAGACGGATGGTTGATGCGCCTCGTCCACGACATATCGGAGATGTGCACCAGACCGTCAACGCCCGGCACGATTTCCACAAAAGCACCGAAATCCGTCAGGTTCCGAACCACACCTTTGATGGTGCTCCCGACGCTGGTAGGTTTCGGCGACCTGTTCCCAGGGGTTGGGCTCGGTTGCCCGGAGGGACAGCGACAGACGGCGTTTCTCGGTGTCGACCTCGGAAACGACGACCTCGACTTCCTGGCCGATTTCGAGGATCGACCGCGGGTTCTTGACCTTCTTCGTCCACGACATCTCGCTGACGTGGATGAGACCTTCAACACCCTCTTCGAGGGCCACGAAGGCGCCGTAGTCGACGATGCTGACGACCTTGCCCCTCGACTCGCTTGCCGACCGGGTACTTCTCGGGAACCAGGATCCACGGATCTTCGAAACGCTGCTTGTAGCCGAGCGAGACCCGCTCCTTCTCGCGGTCGAAGCGAAGGACGACGACGTCGACCTCGTCTCCGACCTTGAAGTACTCGCTGGGGTGGCCGACCCGGCCCCACGAAATGTCCGTGATGTGCAGCAGCCCGTCGAGACCGCCGAGATCGACGAAGACACCGTAGTCGGTGATGTTCTTGACGGACCCGTTGACCAGCTTGCCCTCTTCGAGGCCGGCCATGGTGTCGTCTTTGACCTTGCCCTGCTCTTCTTCGAGGATCGCCTTGCGAGACAGCACGACGTTGGACCGGCGGCGATCAAAAGAGATGATCTTGGCTTCGATCTCCTGCTCGAGGTAGTCTTCGAGCCGCCGGTTCGGGCAGCAGATCGACGAGCGACCCGGGAAGGAAGCGCGGACGCCGATGTCAACGGACAGCCCTCCCTTGACCCGTTCGAGGACCTTCCCGCTGCACCGGCTCTCCCGATTTGATAGGCCTCTTCGATCGACCGCCAGGTTTTGAGCTTGGCGGCGCGGTCGCGCGACAGCCGAACGCGCCCTTCCATCTCATCAAGGCGTTCGACGAAGACTTCGACCTCGTCGTTGACCTTGACCTGCACTTCTCCGAGTTTCGGGATCGGTAAATTCGGCGACCGGCACAGTGCCTTCGCATTTGAAGCCGATGTCCACCATGACTTCGTCGCTAGTCGACTGCGACGACGGTGCCGTGAACGACCTCGCCTTCCTTCAGGGACTGCAGAGAGGTCTCCATGAGTTGTTCCATGGAGAGCTCATTCATCCCCTCGTTTTGATCCATGTTCGCCATTCGTATCCGGGTCCATGTTCAAGACTGTTCCTCCTCGCTAGATACACCCAAATGTGAACCTAGCCTCCGTAATTTGATGACCTTACGGTGTTCTACTCTGGGCTGTCAAGCACCGTGGTCAAAAGACCAGCGACGTCTTCGAACAATCGATCCACCACCTCTTCGAGGGTCATTCCGGTGGTGTCGACAACGACCGATCCGCGCGCGACCTGGAGAGGTGATTCGGCGCGCGACGTGTCCTGCCGATCGCGTCGGTTCTGGTCGTTCTGAACTTCTTCAAGACTGGTTTCGGATCCCGCCCCACGAGATCCTGATAACGGCGTCTGGCCCGTTCCTCGGTGCTCGCCGTGAGAAAGATCTTGAGGTCGGCATCGGGAAACACCACCGTGCCGATGTCGCGACCCTCCATCACACCACCGTGCTCCATACCGAGCTTGCGCTGCAGCGGCACGAGGGCGTTTCGCACAGCCGCCAGAGCCGACACCGCAGACGCCATCATCGAACACTCGGGGCTGCGGATTTCGGTGCTGACGTCTTCACCGTCCACGAGGATCTTCGTTCCACCGCGGTCGGCCGAGAAATCGATCGAGCTGCCGGCCATCAGCTCCGCAACCCTCAGCGCACCCTGGTCGTCGAGGTCGGGCGTCAAACCGTCCCTGAGGGCGATCAAGGCGACCGCCCGATACATCGCACCGGTATCGAGATACGGCAGACCGAGACGGTCAGCAAGCCGTGCGGCGACGGTCGACTTTCCAGCACCGGCCGGACCGTCGATCGCGATGATGATTTTCTGCTCCGAAGTGCCTGGTTTCGAGTTGGGCCACGGGATTTCATCCCCTCCCCTTCTCTCTGAGATCGACATAGTACAGGGTGCCGTATGCTCGTGGGCGATGAAACACGATCGACAATCGATTGCTCGGCGACGAAAGGAACATCCTCGAGGTGGTCTCGACGGGGAAGCTGCGGCTTGCTGTCGGCTATCCGAACACCTATCACGTGGGGATGTCCTCGCTCGCCTTCCAATGGGTCGTCGAGCTCGCCGCGAGCTGCGATGACGTCGGCGTTGAAAGGTTCTTCTCGGGATCTCCAGCCACTGGAACGACCCTCGAGACTGCGAGCTCTCTGGGGAACTTCGATGTTCTCGCGTGGAGCTGCTCATTCGAACTCGACGCCGTCAATCTGATCGCGACACTCGATGCAGCGGAATTCCCCGTCGCCGCGAAGAACGAGATCACCGACACCCACTGCTTGTGATGGGTGGCGCTGTCGCGTCGATCAACCCGCTTCCCCTCGCTCCTGCGATCGATGTTTTTGTCCTCGGATCAGCTGAGCTCTTGTGGCCTTCCCTCATCGCGCGAGTGCGCGAGATGCGAGATCGGCGACGAACTGCTCGAGGTCCTGGCCGAGACTGACGGCTACTTCGTTCCGGCTCACCATCTGGACGGGGACGGCAAGCCTGTCGGCAAGAGGCGGCGGATCGAGAAACGCGACGTTCACATGGCGGACGCCGGAATGGTCCCGGCGTCACACATCGTCACACCGCATACGGAGTACAGCGGCCGCGGTCTGGTTGAGATGTCTCGTGGCTGCCCGGAAAAATGCCGCTACTGCTGGGTGAGCTACAACTACGGGAAGCTTCGCTGTTATCCGACGGAGGCCATCCTCGATCGAGTCGAACGATTTCGCGGCGTGACGAATCGTATCGGCTTCGTCGCAACCGCCGTGGGTGACCACCCCGAACTCGCCAGAATCCTCGAAACGTGCCTGCAAATGAACGTCAACGTGGCTCTTTCTTCCTTGAGGATCCCCGCGATGCGGGAGGAAATTCTCAGCCCTCTGGCCCTGTCGGGTGCCCGGTCGGTGACGCTCGCCCCGGAAACCGGCACCGACGATCTCCGGCGCAGGCTCAACAAACCGATCACCAACGCCTCGATTCTCGAAGCGGTCAGATGCTCTCAGCGCTGCGGTATCCCCGACCTCAAGATGTACTTCATCATCGGTCTCCCCGGCGAAAGCGACGCGGATCTCATCGGCATCGGAGAATTATTGAAAGAGACCCGCGAAGTGATGCTGGCGTACGGGCGGAAGCGCGGAAAAATGGGCACCCTGCATGCAGGATTCAACGTGTTGGTGCCCAAACCGTACACACCCTACGCACGCGAAGCGATGCTCTCGCGACGTGAGGCGCGACGGAGGTTGGCGATCGTCGAAACCCAGATCGCCGGCGTTCCGAATCTGAGAATCGACCGGCCCGCCTACCGCGAGGCTTTGTGGCAGGCCTTCCTCAGTCGAGGGGACTGTTCGTCGTACCCTGCGATTGAAGAGGCCGCATCGGGCCGACGCCTCGGCGAACTGCTGTCGACTCACCGGCATGCCATCGAAGCTTCAACTCAACGCCCCGTTGAGGGCGAAGCCATCTGGCAGTTCATCACTTCGGCGCCTCAGGGACGCAGCTAGATTTCCCGCCGTAGGTCAGGGAGTGGCATTCTCAGAAGCGGTGTCCTGGCCTACAGCAGAACGGGTCTTCGGGGGTTGTCTCGAGAGTTTTCGGGTCGGCGCCACGATGACCGGGATTTCGATCGAACGTCGTTCGGGGTCGTCCGTACCGATTTTGATCCACCCGTGGATGCTGCCCTCCATCTTTTCGCGCGTCAGATCGTCGGCCAGTGAGATGCTTACAACCTGTTTCGCCGCGGCGTCGGTAGAAACTGCTTTTGCTGAAAAAACTGTCGGGTTGGAAACCTCGACCGAGGTGATGGCGAATTCCCCCTCCCGATTTCTCTGCATCGAAATCTGCCCTGTGCGCCCCTGGGAAGACTTTGCCGCTGACGGCCACAATCTCACGACCTCCGGTTGGGCTTGAATGACCGGGAGGATTCGAAGCGAGTACGGGATGACGAGCTGGGGCGCCATAGGATCGTTGGTTTCCAATGTGATCGTTCCGCGCTCGCGGGTCGCGGCCATCTTCTGATCCGTGGCGACCTCGATCCAGACATCGCCCGGCTCGGCAGTGACATCGTCTTCCTTCTTCCTCTCCATGACCGGCTCGGCGAGCACCGCGAGAGAAGTGTTCGAGGTTTCGAGATCCTCGATCTCGAGTTCGGCCCCGTCCACCCGGTGCAAGAGCACCCGACCGCTCGCCGGTTCGCCTTCCACCCCGTTGACCACGACGCCGAAACGCGGTTTCGCGGTGATCGGCGAGTGCACGTCAATCGTAAACCGCAGGTAAATACCGCGAGCATCCTCGGCGTCTGTTGCCACACTGACCGACTTCGAAAGCTTGCCGTCATGCGACATCGAAGTCGTAATCTTCGCGACCAGCTTTCCCGACCCACCTGCCGGGATGACCGAGTCGAACTCGGCCACTGTGCAGCCTCAAGTGGGGGTGGCGCGAACGATGTGGACGTCGGCATCACCGTCGTTGTGGAAAACAAAAGTTGCCGAGGCGGTTGAACCTGCAACCACACGCCCCATATTCAGGTGCGTGTTCTCGACCCACAACGAGGCTTTCTTTTCATCAGCGGCAAGCGCCTCCGGCACCAACACCGCTGCGGCAACCAGAGTGGTTGCGGCAACGATGGCACCAACACGTACCTTCATACAGGCCTCCTCGAGCGGCTTCGCCGGCACAATTCCGAGCTTCCGGTTCGCGCCGCACGATTCGATTGTACGTCAACTGGCGATGCTGTACTCACCGAGAACCGTGCCCTGGGTGCTGACCACCAGGCATTGAATGGGCACGCTGCCGCGCGCACGCCGGGCCGCCTCCTCGACAAGCCTGACCAGTCCGCCGCAGCAGGGCACCTCCATGACCATCACTTTGAGGCTGCGGATGCCGGCGTCATCGATCATCGATTCGATCTTGTCGAGATATATCTCTTGGTTGGTGTCGAGCTTCGGGCATGCAATTGCGAGCGAATGGCCGTTCAAAAACCGCTGATGGAAATCTCCCACCGCAAAGGCCACACAGTCGGCGGCGAGCAGAACGTCAGCGCCCTCGAAAAACGGGGCAGTTGGAGGGACCAGATGAAGCTGAACGGGCCAGTGGCGGAGTTGAGACCCGGATCCGAACCCGGTGGTGGGAACAGGAGAAGCCGGTTCCACCATTTGAGGCCGTGAACCCGGACAGCCTCCGCCGCTGGTGGGCGGCTGCCCGATGACGCCGAGACCCGGCCGGGGCGGGACGACCCCTTGAGGCCTTCTCTGGCTGGAAAGGTGCTCCTCCACGGCGGATTCGTTGAAGGCGTCGGCTTCACGCTCAATGACCTTGAGGGCCCCTGTCGGGCAATGACCGAGACAGGCGCCGAGCCCGTCGCAATAGACGTCGCTCACCAGCTTCGCCTTGCCGTCAACGATCGCGATGGCGCCCTCGGCGCACGCCGGAACGCAGTCGCCGCAGCCGTCGCACAGAGATTCGTCGATCTCAATGACTTCCCGAATAGGCATTCTTCATTCCTCCGATATCTGGTCGCGCAGCATGGTGAGCAGCATTCGGGCCGGCTCCGGCGCGTGGAGCGAATGGGGAATACCGGCGGGCATGCGAATGATTTCGCCGGTTCCGAGGCTGTGTTTCGACTCGCCAATTGCGAGGTCCAGTCTGCCGCTCACGACCTGAACTAGAGCATCAAATGGCGCAGTGTGTTCCGAGAGACCCTGTCCGCCGTCGAACGCAAAAAGCGTCACGTTGCCGCCGCTCGATCGCGCCAGCACTCTGCTGACGATCGCGCCCTCGGCCACGCTCACCAGTTCTTTGAGGACGCTCACCCGGTCGGTAGCGAGGTCGTCGACGTTCTTTCCCGGAGCTTGTGCCATTCTTCCTCCTCCGGCCCAGCCTGGCCGATGCATTGAATATCGCAGTCGTTGGAGAATTATTCCTTGATCGAGGTCAAGGAGACGTCATGAGCGTGGGAAAACCGCCGCTTCCGCCATGACACCGACGGTGGTTCCCGGAAATTTCTCGCGCCAACGATCGAGCGTCCGTTCCGGGTCATCCACCGGCTCGAAGCCCAGGCTTCGAGCCGACTCGGGTTCCATCGTGGAAAAGAGCCGGATCCGGAACCGGGAGGTCTTCTCCACCAGCCGAAGCGTCGTGTGCCCATACTGGATCCAGCTCTTCGAAAGCCGCTCGAGAATTCGCTCCGGCCGCGGATCCTCGACAAATGGCGTCATCTCTGGAGATCCGAGACCGTTTTCGAGTGACGCGATGTAAAGGATTTCTCCGCCCGGCTCCAGAAATCTGCACGCTGCGTCGAGCGATTTGTGCGCTTGAATCAGGGTCGAGTCGGAGGGCGCTCCTGCCCCACACGCCACCATCAGCTTGAAAGGGCGGTCTACATCGGCTTCGAACCACGACCTGACCTGCTCGACGGCGGCGGCGAATGCGCTTCGCCACGTCCCCGAGACGGCCCACGCCACGCCGCTCGTACGACCTGGAACCAGACAAATCGCACAGTCAGGTTGGAGCATGTCGGCAGCGCGCGCGATTTCTTCGGCAATCGGATTCCGGTCGAGAACGCCGGGTTCGCACCGCGGATCTCGTCGCCATTGCCCATTCTCCGTTGCAAGGACGAGTGCATGGTTCGCCTGGATCTCCTCATATCCCGCGACCCCGGGGAAGACCATTTTGGGTCCACCGCCGAACCCGGCAAAGTAGTGATGGCGAACTGTGCCGACAGTGATCAGGAGATCCGTTTCCACCGCGGCGCGATGCAATCGGAGTGGCAGCCCAGGACGGAGTTCGCCGATCTCAACCAGATGTTCCCGGTCGCGGCTGTCGTGTTCGATCACCGTCACTCCGGCTGGAATTGAACCGATCACCCCGGCCAACCGTTCTGCTCCAACCGGGGGATGAGTGCCGTTGGCCACGAGGACGGTCATCGAATGATCGCCGAGACCGCCACGCCTCAGGCGGCCGAGAATGCCGGGCAATATCTGCGGCAACCCGGCCTTGCGCGTGGCGTCCGGGACAATCACCGTCGCTGTGCCGGCTCGGCGCGCCTTTTCGGTGATGGTCTGACCATCCAATGGCTCATCGAGGGCGGTGCCGACAATGTCGCCGGCATCGGGACAGTTCGACGCGGCCGAAGGAGCGAGTGGCCGCACGCGCAGACCTCGCAGGTCGAGGGCTACGTTGTCCGCTCCGTACGGAAGTTTGACAATCACCTCTGCACGATAGCATTCTGGATACGATGACGAGCCCCGAGATTCCGCAATCGCTGGATGACGAGGAGCGTAGTTTCCTCCTCGATCTGGCGAGAACAACGATCGAAGCCCGGTTGGTGGACCGGCCCCTCCCCCACCCTCAACCCTGGGAAGGACCCCTCCTCGAAGCGCGAGGGGCTTTTGTGACGCTCAAGGTGGATGGGAGTCTGCGCGGCTGCATTGGCCACGTGGTCGGAGTGATGCCGCTGTGGCAGGCCGTTCAGGAAAATGCCATTGCTGCAGGATTCAGGGATCCGCGCTTCCCTCCGCTGGAATTCAAGGAACTCGACACGATTCACATCGAGATTTCGGCTCTCACCCCGTTGCGCAGAGCACTGCCCGAAGACGTTCGGGTCGGCAGAGATGGGATTCTGGTCGAACATGGGGCATCGCGCGGCCTGCTGCTGCCGCAGGTGGCGACGGAGTATGGCTGGAGCCGCGACGAGTTCCTCGACCACACCTGTCGCAAAGCCGGCCTCCCGGCCGGAAGCTGGAAGCGCACCGGTACCGTCATCTCGGTGTTTTCAGCGGAAGTATTCGGAGAATGCGAACCCGCCGAATAGCGATCTATCCTTCAGCGTTGAGAACATCCTGTTCGTAGGCCTTGATCGAGGGAAACGAGCGAAACGGCTGCCCTCGTGCGGAATCGGGATCCGGAAGGGGCACCGCCTCCGAGACGTCGAGGACGTGCACCAGAAATTTCTGGAATGCCGGCAGAGGGTCTTCGACCCCCACGAGCGGGCGCGGGTCGAACGAGTTGCTCATGAGCCGAACTGCCCTGAGATTCTTGCGGTTGTCCCACGGGGAGTCCAGAAGCAGGTCTACGAGAACGACCGGTTTCTGCCCGGCGCGGACGATTCCCACCGCCGTTACAGCCTGAATCGTGTTGAGGGCGAGCTTTCGGAGCTCGCCGTTGACCTCGAGCTGAATGCTCTCCCCTTCCAGCTTTCGGGGAATTCCGAACATCGTCTGGATGGTATGGGTTACGACGTTGATCTCCGCATCGACCTCGTCGTTACCGCCGGTCTCAGGGAACCCCTCGTCGCCTTCGGTTGCAGCGCTCGTTCCTTCAGGATCTGGACGCGCCGATTCAAGCTCTGCTCGCGCCTCGGGCGGAGTTTCAGGATGGGATATGGCAACGTCGATCATCGAGTCGACATCCGGGACCTGAAGCCTGACACCGAGACGCGCGATCCTCAACAGGAGTGCCGCCGGCGCTGAGGAATCCAATGAACGGCGAGCCAAGGCCAGGGTGTCTGACGCCGATTCATCTTGCCGCCGGTCGGCGAGAATCTCGGCAAGGCGAATCCCTACCACTGGCCCCACATCGAGCTCTTCTCGTGAATGCAGGAGGTCTTCCCAGTGGTTCATGATGAACTCTTCGTCACCGCGACGCAGCGCATTCCGAATCGCGCGCATCATGTGCGGGACCGCCGCTGCGAGAGTGCCGGTTCTGACACCGAGATTCCACGTTGCGATGGCGGCATCGACATTCTCCGGATGCGCCTTCAGTTCTTCACCGAGCGCCGAGACCGCGCCGGCGGTGTCCCCTCGATCCGCCAACGCCAGGGCACTCTCGACGGCGGTATTGTCGATGACCGTGATTTTCGATTCGATGTTGGAGTGGATGTACTTCTCTTCCACCTTCATCCGGGCGATGAGATAGGCCACCGCGACTCCGAAGGCGAAACCCCACACGTGGGCCCAGAACGCCACATTTCCTCCGCCGCTGTCCGGAGCGACATAATCAGCGAGGCTCGCAAAGGCCAGCTCTTTGAAAAACCACAGGGGAAGCATCAGCCACGCCGGTGCGGTGAAGGTCCCGGTGAATATCAGAGAAATCCAATAGAAGAATTTGATTTTCGTGTTCCAGTAGCGGATCAGGAACGCACCCATCACCCCGGCAATCGAACCAGATGCCCCGATCAATGGCCCGTCCAATTCCGGGTACCGGAGCATGAACATCAGACCGGCAAATGCCCCGGCTGCGAGGTAAAAGGAAGCGAAGAGAGGCCGACCCCAGACATCCTCGATGAAGGGTCCGGCGAGGAACAGAAGAAAAAGATTGCCGAGCAGGTGCATCCAACCGCCGTGCAGGAACTGGTAGGTGATGACCGTCGGAAAGTGGAAATCCGCCGCTACCAGCCCCCATTTACGAATCGGCGATTCGGCCATGGCGCCGAAGGCCCCATCCACCAGTTCGTTCAGATTCTCCTGTTCCGCCTGCAAGGTACGATCACTGGTGGGAGGCTCGCCACCCATATCCCGAATCAGATTGATCTGAGTCTTTGTTTCCTCTTCTCCAAACTGCAAAATCAGCATCTGTTCGAATCGTGGCGGCAGTTCGAGGTATGGATGCTCGAGGAAATAGTCGAAGGCTTTGTCGAGACCCTCGTAGCCCTCCAGCTGAATTCTGCGGTCGCTTGAATACGTCAGCAGGAAGATGACCAGGCACAGGCCCATGAGGACGAAGGTCACCCACGGCAGCCGTCGCACTGTCGTGTGTTCGTGACCGATCGGGATGATCATGGGAACCCCTGTTCGCTCTTTCGACTATTATATGCCGCGATGAATGCGGCAGCCTTGATTCTCGTCAAACCCGCCCACGCAGGAAATCTGGGCGCAGCCATGCGTGTGGCGGCAAATTTCGGAATCGGGCGGCTTGAACTGGTGCGGTCTTCTGTTCGTCCCGGAGACCCGGAAGTGCTGAATTGGGCGTGTGGGGCAGAACGTCGCGTGGAGTGCCGCGAATGGGATTCGTTCACCGAAGCTGCGGCGGACTATCACACGCTGGCGGCCTCGGCTTCAGGAAGAGGGCGCCAGAATCTCCCGGTTGTTGATCCCCGCCAGGCTGCTCCGATGCTGGTCGAACGCGGACTGGACGGTGTCGCTCTTGTCTTCGGAAACGAGACATCCGGTCTCGGCCGCGAAGATCTCGATCGATGCGATCTCGTGATTCGAGTGCCCACGATACCCGACTACCCGGTTCTCAATCTGGCGCAGGCGATCGCGGTGGTGGTAGCGACAATTTCGATGGGCGCCACAACGGATATGCCCGCGACCCTGGAACCCGCGGCACAGGACGAGATCGAAGGCCTCATGTCGCACCTGCGGTGCAGCCTGTTGACAATCGGGTTTCTCGATCCCACGAGCCCGCAACGGATTCTGCGAAAAATGCGAAGGCTCTTCGGGCGGGCCGGCATCACCAGCAACGAGGTGAAGATTCTTCGCGGAATGTGCCGTCAGATGGAGTGGGCGGCCGGCGCCAAGCCCGCCCGATTCGATGACGGCGACGGCGATGACGGGTGAGTCGCGGCCGTTCAGCGAACGCCGACGTCGCGCCGCAATTGCTCAGCCAGCCTCAGCAGCCCGGGTTCCGTAGGGAATTTGTCGAGGGCCCGCGACAGGGTGATCGCCGCCTCGCTCAGTCGACCCGATCGGATCTGCAGAGCGACCAGGCGCGCCCAGAGATCCGGCGCCCCCGGATTGATCTCCACAGCGCGCCCGAGTGCGAGCAGGGCATCACCCGGTTTTCCGGCGCGTTCCGCGACTCCAGCGATGCGGACGAGGAGGTTGAAATCGGAGGGGCTCATTCCCCACGCCCGTCGCAGGTGTCCAAGAGCGGCTTCGTAATCGCCCCGGCGCTGAGCCAGACCCGCAAGGGTGATATATGGGCCGGTCGAGCTCGGATCGAGCCGCAGCGAGGTGTTGGCCGCCTCGAGGGCGCCCTCCCGATCTCCTTGGAAATCGCGGGCCACCGCCACGGTCGTCCAGGCGCGGGCACGGACTCGACTCGGATAGGCCCGCTTCTGGGTGATCAGTTCCAGCCGTTCCAGCGCGCTGGAATATGCCCCTTCCTCGATCTCCCAGATCGCGAGTTCGATTTCGACCGACGGGTGGCCCTCGAATTCGGCAAGCTCGGCCAGCGCCGCCTCACGGTCGCCGTCTCGCCGGATTTCACGAGCCAGAGCGAGAGCCGTATCGGTTGCCTTCCTGGGATAGAAATCGCGGCGCAAACGGAGACCCTCGAGCCGGACAAAACGCTCGTTCTCCGGCGCGAGTTCCACGGCAGGACTCCGCATTCCCGGCGCCAGCGCCTCGGCAATCGAGAGATCCGCGAGGGCCGAGTCGAGATCTCCGATGTACAGAGACACCAGGGCCTTGACCCTGTGCAAATAAGGAGAGGTCGGATCACGCGCCACCGCATCCTGAATGATCCGGATGGCTCGTTCCGTCTCGTCGCTGAGCAGCGCCGCACGAGCGAGATTCGTGAAACCGATTGCGTTGGCGGGCAGCCACCTCGATTGCAGGATGCCGACTCGGGAGAGCCCCTCGATCACTGTTTCGCGGGATGCCATCGCCAGATCGCGCGGCGCCATTCTCCGCGACCGCTCCACAACCGGTGGGAGGGCTACGAACGAACTCGCGGCAAGCCGCTGTGCTCCGCCTTCGGCGTCGAGAGCGAGCGAGTCGGCTATCGATTTCCACTGCAACGAGCCAAAGGCGTCGAAGATCAGAATCCCGAGCGCCAGGGACGACAGCGCAACCGCGAATCGAGCGCGTCCTCGGTTCATGGATCGATGAATCTCCCGTGCTCGTCGACAAAAAACAGGGCTGGTTCGAGGGTGATCCCCCCCCGTTCCTTGACGCGAGCCCTGACGTCGCGGCACAAACGAGCGACATCCGACGTGCGTGAACCCCTCGATGCAAACAACCGATTGGGATACCGCCTGGAAACCCTCACCCCGCCCGCAGTCATCCCGAGACAACCGGTTTCCATCAGGATGTCCCCGGCGTCCGACCCGTCCGAGTGGGCGAAGAAGGGGTAGGTCGATCGCGGTTGTCGCTGGATGACTGGGACCCGCCGCGTCGCCGATGCGTCGCTCCCCTTTTTCAACGCCTCGCCGGATAGCCGAATCCGCGCGCGGAGCACGACGCGCCGCTCCAGAATCGACCTCAGATTGTGAACCGCGCCGCTGTCCGAGCCCATATGAATGCGCTCCGCCGCCCCGCCCGGGCGGGCGAGATCGACCCAATCAAGCGCAGCCCCGATCGCCGACTTGTCATGAGCAGCTGCGTGTACAGCCCCCCCGACCGAGTTCATCGAGGTTGTCAGGGATCCGGCGCCATGGAGACCGGTTCGTGCCGCAGCACGACACACCTGTGCCAGGTTGGCACCACCCCCGGCCACCGTACCGTCCATGTCAAGATCCCAGAGACCGAGATTGCCGCTGAGATTGAGCAGGGGTAAGCGAAGACCCCGATCCGGCGGAATAAGCCTGCTCCCTGAACCCAGGACGAGCCATCTCAACCCATGTGTCGCGAGCAGGTCCAGGGCCCGCTGAAGCCCGTCAGCACTGCGACATCGGATCAGCAGGTCTGCTGAACCGCCGACGCCCAGAGCTGTCCATGCTCGTAAATCAACACGCTCATGGACCTCGGGCTCCCCGGTTTCCCGGAGCGTTCGAAGGTGTTTCTTGAGATCTGACAAACCGTTTTGCACCGGAAAAATCCGATCGTCAGGAATCTGGCACGTCCTTTGCAAAACATTTTTGCAGCCGGGCGCACAACGACCTGGTACACGACATCATACCTCCTCCTTCCTCATGCGGACCTCACGGTCCGCACCTTTTTTGCCAGCAAAATCTACGTCACGCGTGCAGCCGGCGCATATATCGCAGTTTGAGGGGCGCCCCGGGATGCCTTCAGCTCCGCTGGGAAAGCCGCTCGTCTTCGGCGCCGCCTAGCGCCTGCTGTCCGTCTGAAGTCCGAGATTTCGCAGGTGGTAGAGCAATGCCTGGCGCGAGATCCCGAGCTCGCGGGCGGTGGCGCTCCGGTTGCCGTGATTTCGTTTGAGCGCGGAACGGAGAAAACGACGGCGAAAATCTCGCTGAGCCTGCTCCCAGGTTCCCGTAATTTCCTTTTCCCGGAGGGCGATCGGAAGGTGCTCCGGCTTGACGACACCACCGGAGGCTCGCACGAGGGCGACCTCGACGGTCTGACGAAGCTCGCGGACGTTTCCAGGCCATTCGTGCTGCAGAAGGACCGCTTCCGCATCGGGGCTCCACGGGCTCGATTCGATTCCGTGGCGATTCAGAGCCTCGCGCTCGAAGAGCTCGGCGAGAATGTGAATATCCTCCCGGCGGTCACGCAGCGGAGGGATGAAGATCGGTGGTGCGGCGATTCGATAATAGAGATCCTGGCGAAACCCGCCCTCACGAACGCGGCGCCCGAGATCATGGTGCGTCGCGGAGACAATTCGGACATCGACGGTTCTCGGATGGTTCGAACCAACCGCGCGAACCTCCTGGTTCTCCAGAAATCGAAGCAGCTTGACCTGCAGCGGCGGGTCGAGGTCTCCGACTTCATCGAGAAACAACGTCCCCCGGTCCGCTGAAACCGCGAGGCCCTGACGCGCCCGATCTGCTCCAGTGTAGGCGCCCCTGACGGAGCCGAAGAGCTCCGCCTCCAACAGACCGGCAGGAATGGCGGCAACATTGACCGGAACAAAGGCGCCGCCCCGCCCGGACGCGCGATGGAGAGCACGGGCGACGACTTCCTTTCCGACCCCGGTTTCGCCGTGTACGAGGATCGGCAAATGGGTCGGACCCAGGTTTTCGATCTCTTTCCGCACCTGCTGCGCCGCCTCCGACCGTCCGAAAAAACCGCTTTCGCCGATGGACGGATCCAGATCCGGCGGTTCTGAAGGACGAAAGACATCGAGTATCCCCAGCAACAACCGCCAGGATGGGCCTTCTGGGACCTCTCCTCCAAGTGGTGCAACGGAGAGTCGGCCATAGCGGACTTCGGTGCCGCGAGCCCCGTTCCCAGCTCTCCACAGCAGCCGATTATCGGCCGAATCGCGAACCTCGAGGCCTCCCAGGCCGAGCCCCTCGACGAGGCTGTTCGCCGTCGAAGGGTCCAGCCCATCAGGACCGCCATGGCAGACGATTCTCTCCAGAGCCTCAACAAAACCGTCTGCGTTTCGCCGACCTTGGATCAACCGTTCCGCCCACCCGGTCAGTCCGCGCTCTCGCAGCGTGCGTGCTGCCGCGGTCCTGGCCGCCTCGTCGAGATTCAGCCGCAGCCCGGCGAAACACTCGGCGATGGCGATAGCGGCAGCGCCGGTTGTCTCTCCCGGATGTCCGGGCGGCGGCCGCGGCTCACTCGACCGGATCTGAGCGACGATCTCGGCCGCTTGCCCCACGCCCCACGCATCGGATTCTCCGGGGACGATCGGGTTGCCAGCAACGGCTTGAGCGAGGGTCGTCCAGGCCTCGCCTTCCTGTCCGGCACGCCTCAAGAGATTTTCGGCCTCCTCCGTATGCCCGTCCATGAGCTGCACGACTCCGTTCAGAAGGGCCAGGCCCTCGAGAAAACGAGGATCGTCCTCGCGGACCTGCCCCCTGAACGCCTCGACCCTCGCCCGGAAATCATCGATCTCGCCTTTGGCGAGCTCGAGGCGAGCGCGCTCTCCGTGCACGAACAGGTCACTCGGGTCTGCATCCTCGAGCGTCTTCAACCGCTTTTCGGCACGATCGAGCCGGAGTTGATCGATATCGGAAACCGCGAGGTTGAACAACACGTGTCGGGTCCGGTTGCGAAAGCCTGCGGCCTGCAGCAGGCGAAATGCGCGCAACTGCAAGGTATCGGCTTCCCGACTCCTTCCCTCGGCCAGAGCGACATACCCGCGATCCAATTCGATCATCCCGAGAATGCCGGGCTCGCCTTGGAAAGCTGCGAGCCGGTCGAGCAGTCGCCGAGCACACCGGGTCCTCGCTGTATCCGCGAGATAGAGCGCCCGCCGGTGAGCGATCAATGCCCTCAGAACCGGATGGCCCAGGTTGACGTTTCGGCGCCATTTCGCGTCCTCGAGCTTTTCCGGTTCCTCCGTCCATGCGATATCGATTTCGAAGCGGCTCTTCAACAGTGGAGGAAGATCTTCGATCGCGGCGTCCACAAGCGATCTGGCCGCATCTCCTGCAGCATCAGAACGTCTCCGGTACACCCGTAACATCAAAAGAGATGCCTCTGCCGCTGCGCGCGGATAGATCTCTACGGGCTTTCCTTCGGGCAGCCGCCTTCTCGTTCCCGGCGGTTGGTCCAGCGCCTCCAACCAGCGCGAAAAAACCTCTCGTCCGGCAGCTGGAAGCCCGTTCATCGCCGCTCTCGCTCCCGACAGATCGAGGACGGACAGGCACGCCTCGGTAAGAAGTGCCTGGAGGTCGTGTCCGAGTACCGCCGGCGCCACATCTGACAAGAGCTCTCGGACCGGATTCCCGTCGAGATGGTCGAGTTTGTGCCGGGCCCACTTCGCGAGCTCCGTCGTGTCGCCGTCTCCGAGAGTGCGATGGATCAGGTGGCGGGGATCGCTGGTCTCGTAAAGGGCTGCGACGTGCAGGTGAAGTGGATCCCTTTCGAGGAGAACGGGCTGTGACAGCCGCCACCGGCCGTCATGGACGACCACTCCGAGGTTCCTCCGTTGGAGCTCGATTTCCTCCGGGGCGAGCCCGGACTGAAGCTCGACGAAGCCGGGAGGGAGTCCATCATTGGCCAGGCTGAGCCAATGGGCGAGATCCCCGGAACGTCGAGCCGGCATGTCTCGACGGCGCGCGGTCCCGGGAGCAAAGACCGTTCGCGCCGCCTCACAGAGAGTCGTTCGGTCATTGGGATCCAGCGGATCGAAACGTCCACGGCGCGCCTCGACCACCTGACGGGCATCCTCCAAGGGAAGGCCTGCAACAGCAAGATGCTGCTGAATCCGCTCAATGTCGAAACCGGGCGGCGGTGGTGGACTCCAGCCGGGTGGGTAGGTGCCGATGACAACAGCGCTGCACCCTTCCCGTCCGGTCCAACGTGAGACTGCCGCCAACTCGTCATTCCCGATGGACCCCGAAACGATCAGTACGCCGCTGCCGCCGAGCGCCGGAACCGGCGCCGTGCCGGTCTCTTCCTCCCCTGCCGGCCACAACCACGCCTCGCCATTCCTGTGGCGGATCGAAGCCCACAGAGCCGCCGCGAGCCTCCGAGCGAGATCTGGAAATGGGACCTGCCAATAGCTGGCAACTCCGGTGTCAGGGGGCGGAAGAACGTCCCACCGCAGAGCCCACAGTGCTCGAGCAGTCTGAAGGTCGAGCGGGCGCGGCAACTCGCGGAGCTGCCGGGCGATCGCGCCCTCGAGAAAGAAGCCCGGTTCGCCCTTATCCGCGTCAATGTTTTCCAGCGGCAAAGCTACGGTCTCAGAAATCGCCTTCAGCATCGCGAGGCGGGTCGTTTCGGCTGCGCCTTCGCCACCCCCGAGGCGGGTATAGACCTCCGACAAGGGCACCGGGAATCTCGCAAGAGACGCCCGCAGCCCTTTCTGCGTCCGCACAATCACCGCGTCGCGAACCGCCCTGCGCCCGGGCCAGAGGTCAAATTCGGCGAGCAGTGAGGCTGCAGCGGTGAGTTGCAGCGCGACGCGACAACGGTCGCGATGAGACAACGATTCTGGTTCGATCCTCGGACCTACCGCCTGACTCTCAACAACCGCTCCCATGATCTTCGGCACCGGCACCGCGGGATGTTCGATGAGCATCGCGGAGGGCGCCGGAAGCCTCACGACTCGAGCCGCTCTTCTCCTGTGAGAAGGGCCTCCCACATGTTCCAGAATCCCGGGAACGACTTGTCGACGCAGTCGGCGTCATCCAGCTGAATCTCTCCCACAAACAGGGCCGCGACCGCCATGGCCATGGCGATTCGGTGATCGTTGGCGGAAGTGACTTGGGGCCGGTTGGTCGAGCCGACGGGAAGAGACCGGTCGACTGTGAAACCGGATCGGTCCACGGTGATTTCGGCGCCGAGGCGCCGGAGATTATCGACCATCGTCGCCAAGCGATCGCTCTCCTTGTGCTTGAGATGATCGAGGCCGCTCAGATGGGACCCGGCGGGAGCGGCCGCGGCCACAACCGACAGTGCGGGGAACAAATCCGGTGTGTCTTCGAGATTGGCTTCGAATGGCGCATGCACGGGCCCGGTGAGTCGGAGGACGTCGCCGACCGAGGAGATTTCGAGACCTCCCCGCGCGAGGATATCCGCAACAGCTCGATCACCCTGGCGGCTTGCCAGGTCCAACCGGTTGATCTCGACAGTGCCTCCCGCCACCCCGACAGCCGCAAACACGAATGCAGCGGCGGACCAATCCGACTCGACCACATACGAGGTGAACTCGAGTGGGGACGCCTTCACCCGCCAGTCGCGACGGTCTTCGCTCACTTCCACGACGGCACCGAAGTGCCGCATGACATCCTCCGTGAGGTCGAGATAGGGAGCCGAAGGAATCGGTCCATCCACAGCGAGGATCAGGTCCCGGCGCATGAGCGGTCCGGCGAGCAAGAGCGAGGAGACGAACTGCGACGACACCTCTGGACGGATCGCCACTCGTCCACCTTCGAGATCCACTCCGTCGACCGTGACCGGAAGGTGGCCTCCGGTGGCGTCGACACGGGCGCCCAGCGATCTGAGAGCATCGATCAACGGACCCATTGGACGTTCGCGCAGACGCGGACTGCCGTCGACCACGCTGCGCCCCGGGCTCGCGGCCAGAAGTCCGAGAATGAGGCGGGCTCCGGTTCCAGATTCTCCGATATCGATCTGCACACGACCATCCGGGATGACTCGCCGGCCGATCTCGAGATTCGCCTCCCAGATCACCGGCCAGCCGGCGGTTTCGAGTGCTCGAGCCAGAACGCGTGTGTCGCCGCAGTCGAGCGGACCCGACACAATCCCTCCATCCGCCGCCGCCGCCGCAATGAGCGCGCGATTCGTCAGGCTTTTTGACGGTGGAAGGTCAACCGATCCGCAAAGGTCATGGTGCGGTCCGAGGAGGGTTAGCGGGCGAATGAACTGCGTTTGCGGGGTCGATGATTCCATTACGCTTCCACACCGGGCGGTCTGCACGGTTCCAATGACGAGTTGATCCACCTCCAGGCGCCATCGGCTTCGACCATCACACCACACCGGGTTTCGAGCCACGCCGGGATGATCTGGGCGGATCGTTCGCCGTCCCGGCATACCCAGTGGGTGTGAAAGTGGCCCCAGAACAAAACGTCTATACCCTCCGACCAGGCCTTCTCTGCCGCTCGCTCGAGATCCTTGGTCGGCTTGGTATATCGGAACTTCCTGTTGGTCTTGGCCAGATGGGCTTCCATGCGGCGGACAATCGCGACGGCCACGACTTTCGGCAGCAGCCGCGCCCAGATCCGCGCCACGGTCGACTTGGAAATCCGTGACCAGAAGCGATACTGAAAATCGCGAGGATTGATCAGATCGCCGTGATCGAGACGGTAGTGGGTGCCGCCCGTCGAGAATTCGTAGATACGGCCACTCCAATCGATTTCATCGGCGAGATCGGGCTCGTCGAGGAAGAAATCGCGGTTCCCCTCAACCACGACGAGGCGTACGCCCGCCTGTCGGATGTTCCGCCAAGTGGTCAAGACCTCCCGGAGCCCGCTGGTCCAGAATTTCGACATGCCGATGAGGTACTGGAATGCGTCGCCGAGAAAGATCACCTCGCCGACGCCATTCGCCGCCGCCAGCTCGAGCTCAGCGCACATGGCGCGGACATCGTTCTTCCCCTGGCCGACATGCGAGTCGGCGATGATCAGTCTCCTCACGGCTTCATGGTAGCGCAAGCGCGCGTTTGCACTCTTGCGGGATGCAACGTTCAACGTTCTGACATCTTCATCCGTTCTTCTGAGCGAATGCCTCCATAAAGGCCGCCAGATACTCAACGCCCTCGAGCGGCATCGCGTTGTAGATGGAAGCCCGGCACCCACCCACCGATCGGTGTCCTTTGAGCCCGACCATTCCTGCCGCCTTGGCCTCGGCAACGAAGGTGGCTTCGAGTTCCTCGGTCGGGAGGCGGAAGACGACGTTCATATACGAGCGGCTGTCCTCGGCGACCGGGCACCGGTAGAAGTCCGGATAGGCCGACATGACCCCATACAACCTATCCCCCTTGGCGCGGTTGGTTTTCTCGACGGCAGCCAAGCCTCCCTGGTCTCTCACCCACTCCAGGACGTTCCGTACCATGTAGATCGCAAACGTGGGTGGCGTGTTGTAGAGCGAGTCCTTGGCGGAAAACGTCGAGTAGGACAACATCGACGGGAGATTTTCGTTGGCTCGTTCGAGCCACGATTTCTTGAGGATGACAATGGTGACACCCGAAGGTCCGATGTTCTTCTGCGCCCCGGCATAGATGAGACTGAAACGGTTGGCGTCAATGGGACGCCAGAGGATGTCCGACGACATGTCAGCAACCAACGGCACCGATCCGGTATCGGGAAAGGTGCGGAACTGGGTACCTTTGATGGTGTTGTTCGACGTGATGTGGACATAGGCGGCCTGTGGGTCGAGATCGTATTCGTCCTGGGTCGGTATGCGCGTGAAACCGTCGCCTTCGCTCGACGCCGCAACCCGCCCTCGGGCAATGATGTTGGCTTCCTTGAGGGCTTTGGTGGACCAGGTCCCGGTGTCGACATAGTCCGCAGACCCTCCTGTTGGAATGAAGTTCATCGGCAGCATCGCGAACTGAGTCGACGCTCCACCCTGCAGGAAGAGCACCTGATGGTCGTCGTCGAGCCCGAGGAGCTCACTCATGAGATCCATGGCTCCGCGATGGACGGCGTCGTACTCGGGCGATCGGTGCGAAGTTTCCATCACCGACATCCCGGTTCCTTCCCAATCGGGAATTTCGGCCTTCGCGCGCTCGAGCGCCGGTGGCGGAAGAGTTGCAGGGCCCGCGTAGAAATTCCAGGTTCGGCTCATCGTACCCTCCTATGCAGTTTGTTGGTCGAAATCTTCGAGGATTCTGACGACCACATCCCCGATTCGCAACATGTTCTCGCGACTCGATGCACCGAGATGAGGTGTCATGATCGCGTTGGGCGCATCGTACAACGGGCACGCGGGATCGGGTGGATCCGAGTACCACACATCAGTCGCGTAGGATCGCACCTTCCCCGATTTCAGGGCTTCCACCATATCGGCTTCGACCACGCATTTGCCGCGCGCGGTATTGATGATGACGACTCCGTCCTTCATTTGAGCGATGGTGGAGGAATCGATCATTCCATCGGTGGTGTCGGTGAGAGGAACGTGGATCGAGATGTAATCGGATTGCGCAAAAAGATCTTCGAGGCTGACGAGGTCGACACATTCGTGGCTCTTGAGCAACGGGTCATAGGCAATGACGCCCATACCGAAAGCGATCGCCCGTCGAGCCAGTTCGGTACCGATATTTCCGGCGCCGATCAGGCCCAGCGTCTTGCCCATCAGTTCGGTGCGCTTGAGCTGTTTTTTCAGCCACTCGCGCCGGGTCATTCCGATGTGTCCTTCCACCATTCGTGTCGGAACGGAGATCATGAGTGCGAAGGCGAGCTCCGCTACCGCCACCGCCGACGCTTCGGCAGTGTTGAAAACCTGAATTCCCTTCGATCTCGCGTATTCCACGTCGATGTTATCGAGGCCGACACCGCCACGAATAATCAGACGGAGCTTCCTGGCTCGATCGATGTATTCGCGCCGGCACTTCGTTTTGGACCTCACCAGAACCACATCAACGTCGGGCAGCTCTTCCTTGTCCTGGGTCACTTCTCCGAAGACTTCGAGCTTGGCGGGCAGTGAAGGGTCGAATGCGTCGGAAATGAGGATCTTCATCTTCGCCTCCAGACCTTCATCATTCCCCAAGTGGCCGTACGATCAGGCCGGAGCGGAGCTTCGGCTCGAACCAGGTTGACTTTGGCGGCATCACGAGACCGGCATCTGCAACCGAAAACAGCTGGTCGATGGATGTCGGATACAGGGCGAAAGCCACTGCCCACTCGCCCGACTTCACCCGCTGCTCGAGTTCCTGCAGGCCTCGTATCCCGCCGACGAAATCAACTCGTTCGTCGGATCTCGGGTCCCCTATGCCGAGCACCGGCGCGAGCAGATTGTTCTGCAGGATCGCCACGTCGAGGCTGTTGACGGGGTCGTCTGTCGGAAAGCTCCCCTCCCGGGCCCGCAACCGCCACCACTGGCCCTCCAGATACATCCCGAAGTGCGTGCGTTCTCGGGGTCGGCCGTCTTCGACCGCCTCAACAGTGAACTTCGATTGGACCTTCGCGAGGAACTCGTCGCTGTCGAGACTGTTCAGATCCTTCACCACCCTGTTGTAGTCGAGGATCTTCATCTGATTGTCGGGAAAGACCACCGACAGAAAATAGTTGTAGGGTTCGTCTCCGGCGTGCGCCGGATTCGCATCACGCCGCTGCGAGCGAATACGGGTCCCTGCGGCGGACCTGTGGTGACCATCTGCTACGTACAACTCCGGCACCTTGGCAAACTCCGCCGACAACGACTCGCGATCAGTAGGATCGTCCACCACCCACAGCACGTGCTGGATGCCGTCCGGCGCCACGAAATCATAGGTCGGATCGGCGGCGGTGAGCCGCGCCACCAATTGGTCAATCGCGGGTCGAGCCTTGTACGTCAGGAAGACCGGCCCGGTGTTGGCGTTGAGGGCGTCGATATGACGAGTGCGGTCATCTTCCTTGACCGGTCGCGTATGCTCGTGCTTCTTGATCAGATCGGCCTCATACTCGTCAACGCTCGCTCCAGCCACGATTCCGGTTTGGATGTGACTGCCCATCCGCTGGCGGTACAGGTAGAGCGCCGGTTTCGCCTCACGAATCAGCACACCTTCGTCGATCAACCGCCTCAGGTTGGCTGCTCCGGTCTCGTAAACTTCGGGGGCGTAGACGTCGGTGCCCGGGCTGAGATCGATTTCGGGTTTGACCACGTGCAAGAATGACAGCGGGTTCTCGGCCGCCATCTCCCTCGCCTCAGCGCTCGAAAGAACGTCGTAAGGTGGACTGGCGACGCGATCGCAGACATCCGGTCGGGGCCGCCACGCCCTGAAGGCTTCCAGTTTAGCCATCTGACCTCCAATTCTCACAGTTCGTTGGCTGACGGCGGACCGGGTTGGGTTCGATGATTGGTCTCCGAACGCGAAATCCGCCCCGTCGATCCGCGCGTATATGCGCTCCGTGCGACCGCATCTTACAGCTTGTGAAAGTGGGTTACAAGAACTGAAACCGACCATCTACCAGCTGTTCGCCAAAGCTGGACACGGTTCCCCTCGCTGCCGTCTGCTGGAGTTGGAGTGGTCGCTCAGAAAGTGCCGCGCGAGGAAGATCGGGCTGACGCTCAGTTGAGCTGGAGGCGCATTCGAATCGGTTCTTCCCAGCCCTTTGGATGAACGGTGAGAAAGAAGGGCTTTTCGTAGAACTGATTTCGGGGGCGGTCAAAATAGAAAAGGTCCACCATGCCGTAGCCTTTGCGAAGACTGACGGTGTCGATGACAGTATTCCCCCGCTGAGCCCTCATGTCGGGAAAGAAGTTTGTCGGGGAGTAGCGCCGGCTCCGTTGCCAGACCTCCCACGGGATGCCCCCGGTCGAGACCATCCTCCGGTCCATGGTGATCCGGCCGTAGTTCTTGCGCCATTCCTTGATCGACGGCATTTGATACACGATGCCGTCGAGATCGGTCAGCCAGAATTTTTCCCGGGTCAGGGTGACGTTTTTCTTCATATTGTTCTGGACCCCAACCACCATAGGCACGTAGGGCTCGTCGGTCTTTTGCAGAGTGAGACCGACGTTGGCCCAGACGGTGCCCTGTTCGTCCTTTGCGACAAAGAGAATTTGCGGTTGCCCACGCTTCTCTTCCTCCTGTGCGACGACCGCTCCAACCGCCAGAGCAAACAAACACAAAGCTACGATTTTCTGGAACATCCGAATGAGAGTACCTCCGCAGGGATCATTAGTACAAACGCATCTTCCGCTCGAATTGTTTCAGCTGTGATATTCACCACACCGGATAGAGGGCTTCCCACCACTCCGGCTGGCCCTTCAGCCAGCGATCGAACCAGGCGACGATGCTTCTCGACCACAGGGCGCGTTTGTCGTGTTCCATGACAAGGTGTCCGACGCCGGCAACTCTCAGGTACTCCGCCGGGACTCCCCGAAGTTTCAAAGCGGCATAGAACTGGTCGCTTTCGCCCGGCGGCACGTTGGGGTCCTCGTCGCCGTGGGTCAGGAGCACGGGCGTGCTGACCTTGTCGGCATTGAAGAGAGGGCTGCGCTCGACAAATATGTCGTGCCGATTCCACGGGAAACTGTCGGCGTTCGCCACCGCGCCGTAGCTGTATCCCCAATACCCCTCACCCCAGTAGGACGAAAGGGCTGAGATTCCGGCATGGGCGACAGCTGCAGCAAAAAGATCCGTCTTCGTCACCAGGGCCATCGTCATGAATCCGCCGTAGGACGCCCCGATACAGCCCACGCGTTTCGGATCCACGAATGGATGGGCTTCGAGAAACGCTTCGGTCGCCTCGATGATCTGGCGGCTGGTGACGGCGCCCCAGTCATTGACATGGACGGTCGAGTCCTTCAGACCCCAACCGTAGGCCCCGGTCGGCGTCAAGACGTACACCACATACCCATTGCTGGCCCACCATTCCGCCGGGTAGCGCCCGCCGAAGCTTCGGTCCATCGGAGACGTCCCGCCGTAATAGTTGACGATCGCAGGATAGGTTTCCCCGGGCTCGAATCCGACCGGCAGGTAGAAGCGGCCGTAAATCGTACGACCGTCCGATGCGACGTGGTTCCACGCCTTCACCTCACCACGCAGGACGGTCTCGAACCTTTCTTTGGCGGGTTCCGCGAGGAGCCTCGGTTCGGCGTCCGGGTCATCAAACACCACGACTTGCTGCGGTTGCCACACGGATGTCCCTGAAGCCACCAGGGCCGATCCTACTTCTGCCAACTCAAACGAATTCACGCTTTCGATACCGGTCGGGAGCCTTCTGAAGACCCGGTCGGCCGGGTGGTATCGGTAGATGGCCCTCTCTTCCCCATCCGCAGCAAGCAGGTAGATCGCGCCGTCATGCCGGCTCCACCTCGCGCTGGCCACCGCCGGGTGGAAATCTCTGGTGACCGGGTCGACCGCACCGGTGTTCGGATCCCAGATGAACAACTGGCCGTCGAAATCGTTCAACGGAGGATCGACTCCATCTGCGACGCCGGCGTCGCCAAACTCGCTGGCGCCGCCGAGGACCAGAATCTTGCTGCCGTCAGGCGAATACTCCAACTGCGAGATCCACCGGCCATCGCGAAGCTTGGTTTCTCCCCCGCCCTCCAGGTCGATTTCCCACACCTCGGTTCTCGTATACGGCCGGTGGCTCAGATCTTCGATTTCCCGGGTCACGAGGAGACGGGCGCCGTCGGGCGAAAATGCGCCGGCGCTCGCGCTGGTCTTCCCGGCGGTCAACCTGCGCACCGCGCCGCCAGGCACACTCACCACAAAGAGGGAGCTGAGGTCGCGGTGGCCGGCCATGCGGTCGAGAAGGCCTCGCAACCGCTTGATCCCGTCTTCGTTCTCCTCCGCCTCTTCTGTCGTCCAGTAGACAATCGTGGCGCCCGTTGGCGACCACTGATAGCCGCCAAACTCGGTCTCCTTCTCGAGGAGCGGGGTGGTCGTTCCCGATTCGAGGTCAGCCATCCACAGGGTGGATGCCTCGGAATCGGGGTCCACCGTGACATAGCTGATGCCCCGGCCGGAAGGAATCCATTGAATCTGCTGCATCGACGGCGAGCCTCGCCATGTCCGGAGAAGGGCGCCGTCGCCCGTTCTGCGGAGCTCGACCCAGCCGTCCCGGTCGTCGGTGCCCGGTCGGACACGAGAAAACGACAAAATGACCCGGTCGCCGGATGGGGACACCTTGAAATCGGTGACCGTGGTCGCATCGAGGACATCGAGTATCCCGAGACGACGATCCGGCTCGACAGAGATGTCGATGGCGGACGCGGACTCGCCGACCAGCAACGGGCCTACACTCCACGGCTCAGCCACATCCGGATCGAAGACCGTTTTGATTTCCAGAAGGTGGTTGCCGGGTTCGAGCGCCAGTTCGGAGAGCTTCTCATTCTCGACTTCAGCGCCGTCCAACAGGACCTTTGCGAGGTGCTCTGTTCCTATCTCGAGCTGAACCTCGATAAATCGATCGGTGGCGAGCGAGGTCGCGAGCCAGGCTACGAGTGCCGCCTCCTCGCTGTGGCCCTCTGGGAGACCCAGCGCAACCACACCGTCGGCACCGACCTCTGCCGGGCGCCAACTGAGCGACGTCCCGAACCAATTGAACGGCTGGCCGCTCTCGGGGAGGCGATACCTTTCGGCTGTGGCCCGGGCATCGAGAACCTGTTTCAGAGATTCTTCCAGCTCCTCTTCGGCCAGGGCGGGCAGCGGGTGGGACACGGGGCCCATCACGAGCCACTGAGTGATAGGAGTCTCTGGTAGCGGATCTTCCTCTCCCCGAACCGGTCCGCTCGCGCACAGAGACACCACGACCAATACCACCAGGACGATCGTACGACGCATATTCCAAAACCTCCGTCTCGACACCGCGGAGTATACGCGTACAATGCCCGACGCCGCCGCTGGCAGGAGGAAGATGGTCTCCCAAAGAACCGAATTGAAACGCGCTCTGATAGCGACTCTGTTTTTCGGCGCGGCCTCCGGCATATTCGTCGCGACACTCAACAACTATCTGGCTGAGGTCCACAATCTCAGTGCCGAAGCGCGAGGGTGGCTGGAACTCCCGAGGGAGCTGCCCGGATTTCTCATCTTATTCGTCGCCGGCGGAATGTTGACCGTGTTCCGCGAGACCCAAATGGCCGCGGCGGCCATGCTGCTGACGGCTGTCGGCGCCGTCGGGCTGGGCTTTCTGGCCCCGACCCACGCGGCACTGGTCATCTTCATTGTCATCTGGTCGCTCGGTGACCACATCATTTTTGCGGTCGAAGGGCCGATCGGCCTCAAGCTCGCGGACGGTGGCAAAGAAGGCCGGCGGCTCGGGCAGTTCGGCGGTGCCAGAAACCTCGGCACAATCGTCGGGGTCGGGTGCATTTTCGTTCTCGCGCGATTCCTGGGCGACCGCTTCGAGATCTTCTACGCCATCGCCGCCGCCTCTGCCCTGATGGCCGGCGTGATGTACGCCGGCCTCAAAACCGGCAAAGGCGACACTCCCTCTCGAAGAATCGTATTGAAGAAGCGGTATCACCTCTTCTACGCGATCTCGGCGCTCTTCGGGATCCGCAAGCAGATCTTCCTCGCCTTCGGAGCGTGGGTCCTGGTCGAGATCCACGGAGTCTCGGTGAGCACGATTGCCTTGCTTTACTTCACCGCAGCAACCCTCGGCGTCGTCCTCCGCCCCCTTCTCGGTGAGGTTGTCGATTGGCTCGGGGAACGGACCGTTCTCGCGGTCGACGAGTTGCTTCTGCTCGGGATCTGCCTCACCTACGCATTTGCGGGTGACGTCCTCCAAGGTTCGTGGGTCCTGTACGCCCTCTATGCCGCATACATTTTCGACATGGTTTTGTTTGCACTGCGGGTTGCCCGCACGACCTACCTCAAAAAAATCGCCGAGGACCCGTCGGATATCACCCCCACCATCTCGATGGGCATCACGATCGATCACGCGGTTGCGATGACGCTGCCGATTTTGTCGGGCTACATCTGGGAGGCCTACGGATTCCGGTGGGTCTTCATCCTCGCCGGCACCATCGCTCTGGTGGGTTTTTTCGTGTGCCTGCGGATACCGTCGAAAACGACGTTAGAACGTTCAGACGTTTGAACGTTCGGTTCATCCGGCAAAGCGTGAGGTTGCAGGATCCGATCCCGATCCCGACCCCGTTCCCGAATATCGGTTTCATCGACGGCGATCAGTGACAGCGACAGGAACCAGCAAACTGTGGCGGCGGTCTGACGCAGCGGGCAGGATCAGCGACGGCGTGGTTACATCCGGGTAGTTCAACAGAGTGAATAGCCGGCGGGTCATCCAATGTCAAGACCGCCCTGGCGGCACTTGAACGAAGCGCAGACCGCCCCTCGGGCGGAAAGAGGTCGTTCGACACGACGAGGATTTACCTTATCGTCTCAACCGTTACTGAACCGGCGGCAGCAGCAAGGCGTTGAATACGAGCTTGAACGTGGCCGGGGTCGACCCGCGGAACTGCGGTTGGAAGCCGAACAGCACCAACTGCCCCTGCCCGGCACGGACCCACACCATCGCCGGGTTGTTCTGGAGGGCTTTCTCCCCCTCGAGATAGCCGCTGAGGAGAAGGTCTCGTTCGGGATAGATGGCGATCACCCTTCGATCCGTGTCGAGCCTCGGGACCGACGTGGCGAATATCGGATTCCCGCGGGAAAACGCGCCTCCCTCCTTCGGCATCCCCCAGGTCAAAGGATGATCGGGCAGGAAGTCGAGCGCTATGAACGCACCCGGGACGAAGACGCCCTTGGCCTGGAGATCCTCGGTCACGTCTCGAACAGGAATCTCGGTTGATTCTCCTTCTTTCTCTTCGGCGGGAGCGAGGCCTTCCGTGAACAGGGCCGTCGATCCTCCCCAGGAAACCACCGTGCCGCCGCCCTCAATGAACGCGGTCAGCTTGCCGAGGCCTTTTTTGGAGATCGGCTGGCGGAACTCGGGCGGATAATCGTTGACGACGTAGCGGTCACCGCGTTTGTACTTGCCCTTCGTGAGAACGTCCTTGCTCGCGCTCGGAAAGACGATCACGTCGAAATCGCGGATCAGCTCCGCGTCTTCGAAATCCTCCGGATGAAGCACTGTGAAGGGAATGCCGTAGGTATCGAAGAGGTACCGGGTCCAACCGGCGTCCATGTCGTGGAAATATGTTTCCACCAAACCGACCTTCGGCAGGCGAAGCCGAGGCAGCTCCTCCGGCTCCTCACCCGCGATCACGATCGGCGGTATCGAAGCGGCATCCACGATTTTCTCGAGCTGGTCGGCCGAAGCCCCCGCGGCCCAGATGGCGAACGAGCCCGCCGGGATCGCGGAGCCGTCAGCTCTCGTGACCGGTTTTTCGATGCGGGAGACGGACAACCCGTCTCGCAGGGCCGCAAAAGCCGTTCGGTAACTCTGGTTGTCGGTCGCCGGGTAGACGAGGGCCGTCAGGTCGTCCGGCAGGGTTAATTCAAAGTCAAACGCGCTCTCGCCTACCGGCTCGAACAACCCCTCCATCGATGTCGAACGGGAGTCGACCTGAACCGCTCGTACACCCATGTGCAGCGGCAACGACCAGCTCGTGATGTCGTAGGGGCGGATCAACTCTCCGTCGGGTGTGTAGTGGCGCTCTGGGTACTCCTGTGCCTCGATCATTTCCTTGACGAAAGCGCGGTAGGGCTGGGCCAGCGGAACGACGAAGTCTCCCGCCCGAAAATGGTGATCGCCAACAACCGCATTCTCGCTCAGTCGCTGTACTTCGATGCCGTGACGTTGCAGAAGCTGCACCAAGGCCACCAACTCACCGTCGTCTCGCTGATCCTTCGGGAAAACGAAATAGTACGGCGCCTCGGTCCTCCCCTTCTCCACCTCTTTTCGGCAGAGGTCGTTCCGGAAGCGCAGAATCTCCCGACGGTGCCGGGCGGCCGTTCCCAGAATCGAATCCATCGAGGAAAGCTCGAAGTCGACGATGTCACCGAGGCTCCAGGTACCACCCGGCCAGGGATCCGGCAGATTCACGCCTTTCTTGTATTCCGAGAGCCCCTTACCGCGCACCCGCAACTCGGTCGGTTCAACGAATATCGGTGTCGCCGTTTTGCAGCTCGCAGCTTCGGTCAAAAAGCTGATGACGTTCTTCCAATGTGATGTCTCGGTCGAGCCCGGCCAGTAGTCGTCGAAAAGCCAATGGCTGGCGATGCCCTGGAGCCCGTCGGCCGTCATATCGCGTTGCAGATTGGCTCCGAAGATCGCGGACCAGTTCCACAGACCCTCGTCGATATTCTGCGCGATGGGATCGTGGTTTGGCGGTACATAGTAGCGGGGGCCGGTGGATCCCATCTGGTGTTTCTCGACCAGCACCTGCGGGAACCACTCGGTGCTGTAAAGGCGCGAAATGACCCGTGTGTCCTCTTGCGTGAGCGCAACGAAATCGCGATTGTTATCGTGTCCCACGTACTTGTGGTAGACCTGCGGCAGCGATGATCCCTCGTACTTGGTGCCGACATACTTTCTGTAGTGTTCTACCACCAGATCCATGCCGTCCGGGTTGTGGCAGAGCACCATCATCTGGACGACATCGCTGAGATGGGAGAGGACCTCCGGGTCTTCGGTAGTCGCCATGCGATGGGCGAACACGGGCAGCGACTGGCTCGGCCCAACTTCTCCGGAGTGCATGGACAGGGTTTCCATGACGAAAACCCTGCCCTGATCGATGAGTTCTGCCCGTTCTTCATCAGGGATTTCGGGATCGAGCGCCAGACGCCGGTTGATCTCGTGCAGATCATCGAGGCGAGCAATATTCTCCGGCGAGGAGATAAACGCCACAAACATCGGCCTGCCGAGGGGCGACGCTCCAACCTCCCGCATCTCGATTCGCGGCGAAGACTCCGCGAGCTTCTTCATGTAGTCGACCAACTCACCGTAGTCGATCAGCTGGCGGTCACTTCCGGGTACGAACCCGAACACGCTTTCCGGTGCCGATATTTCTTCGGCGCAGATCGCCGGAACCATGATCAGAGCGGTGAGTATCGTGATGACAATGTGGAAAATTTTCATGAGAAGGCCCCCCAAGCCAGAATCTATTGTAGGGGCCTTGTCAAATCTAGCCCGTACTCTTCACGGGGTAGGCATTCACGATGTCCGAAAATCGAATTTGATTTCGATCATACCGGTGCGCCGCAACGATCTGGGTCCAATCGTTTCAGCGTTTTTCGGCTGTGGCCTCGAGCCGCTTTTCGGCGCCTCTTCGACTGTCGAGCATCACCGAGACCCACTTCAGGTCATCCGTGTTGTCCAGTAGAATCTTGATGATCATGGTCAGTGGCACGGAGAGCAGCATGCCGATACTCCCCCAGATCCAGCCCCAGAACACGAGGGAGAGGAAAACGACCAGAGTGGACATGCCGAGCGTCCGTCCCATCAGATATGGCTCTGCGAAGTTCCCGATGGAGACATTCACCACAACGTAGCCAACGGCCACCAGCAAAGCGTAACCGATGCCTCCTTGCACGAGACCCAGCAGGACCGCTGGAAACGCGGCGACGATCGAGCCGATGCTGGGAATGTAGTTGAGCAGAAATGCCAGGAGCCCCCACACGACCGCAAACTCGAGTCCGATCGCCGCCGTCCACACTCCGACGAGGACGCCCGTAATCAGGCTGGTCGACGGTCTTGATCCCGAGATAACGTTGCACCTGCGACACGATATGAGTGAGGTTATCGATGTCGAACCGCCCGCGTTCTCCGACCGCCGCTCTGATCTTCGTGGGCAGACTCGCCGCCTCCAGCAGCATGAAAATCATCGTCAGGAGGATCAGGAAGAAATTGGAGAGAACGGCGGCGAGGTTTTTGAGCACCCCGCCGAGGAGGTTCATGAGCCTTCCCCGGCTGCAACACCTGCAGCATGTCGAGCGACTCGGGGTCGATGTCGTGGGCGACGGCCCACTCGGTAAACAGACTGCAGCAGACCGTCGAATTTGCCCTGGTACTTGGTGGCGAAGGCTGCGAAGTTGTCGACCGAACCACCCATAATCGCGCCGAAGGCCGAAAACGGCGGCCAGCAGGGCGATGACGATGATCAGCACCGCGACCGCGGATGGGACGCGCCGGGGCGAGTCATCCAGGTGATCGCCGGGGTACAGATGATGGCGAGGAAAAGCGCCAGGAGGAATGGGATGATCAGGGACTGCGCGGCCTTGAGGCCCGCGATCACGACAATCGTCTGCCGCTGCGAGGATGAGTGACCGGGCGCCGATTCGAGTCGTTTTCTCCTCTGTCATGCCACCAGGATAGCTCATGCAGACCTCGTGAATGACCTGTGGAGATGATTCTGTGTCCGGGGCGTGAAGAAATTCACAATTTCCACTGGACGAGGGAAAAAAATCAGCGTATCCTAATCCCAGGTACGCGGAGGTGCCCTCGATACCCTATGCGTCATCGTCTTCAGATTGCTCTTTCCACTGCAGTTGAACAAGGAGTCTCGGTTTGGAAGTGACGAGTCTTGTCTCAGCCTGTCTCATCGCACTGGTTTCGGTCTTCATGCCTGCTCGCTTTCCTGGCGGCGATCATGCGGCCTCATTACGAGACTGTTTCCAGTCGCCGAACAAAGACAGACCCAGCTCTCATCGCCGCCATCTCAACCGCCGTCGCGTCCGTCTACCGGGGCGCCCGGGTGACCCGAATCGAGGAGGAGTCATGATCTTCACCGAGAAGCCGAAGAAGATCCGGGTGATGTTCACGCCGTTCCGCGACGGGCTGCAGAGCTCGTTCGGCGGCAAGGTCCGCCTCGCAGGACATCCTGCCGGCCATGGAGTTCGCCGCCAAGGAGGCCGGCATCCGCCACTTCGAGTTCGGCGGCGGCGCCCGCTACCAGGCGCCGTACTTCTACGTCGGCGAAGATCCCTTCGAGTGCATGGACAAGATGCGCAAGGCCGTGGGCCCGGACGTCGACCTGCAGATCCTCACCCGCTCGGTCTCCGGCGTCACGCTGACCACCCAGCGCCTCGAGGCCCTCGACCTGCAGGCCAAGCTGATGGCGCAAGCACGGCACCACCTGGGACCGCAACTTCGACTTCATGAACGACGTCGACAACCTGGTCAAGACCGGCAAGCCGATCGTCGACGCCGGCATGCACCACCAGGTCTGCGTGGCGCTGATGGGCCTGCCGTTCAAGGACGACACGGTCCACACCGCCGAGTTCTACATCGACATCATCAAGCAGCTGCTCGACAGCGGCGTGCACATCGACTCGGTGTGCATGAAGGACGCCTCCGGCACCACCGATCCCAAGACCTGCTACGAGACCGCCAAGGGCCTCAAGAAGATCCTGCCGCCCGAGGTCATCCTGTGGCAGCACACCCACGACACCGCGTCGATGGCGGTCTCCTGCTACATGGCCGGCATCGAGGGCGGCGTCGACGGCATCGACCTCTCGGTCCGGCCGATGGCCTCCGGCACCGTGCAGCCCGACGTGCGCTCGATGTGGCACGCGCTCAAGGGCACCGGCTACTCGCTCGACATCGACCACACCAAGATGGACGAGATCGAGAACATGCTCAACGAGGGCATGGCGGAGTACGACTTCAACCCCGTCACGACCACCGCCGACGCGCGCGTGGTCGGCTTCCCGATGCCGGGCGGCGCCATCGGTCCCAACGTGCACATGATGAAGGAGGCCGGCATCCTCGACCGGTACTCCGACGTGCTGGCCGAGTTCCCGGTGGTCGTCAAGGCCGGCGGCGCCTGGACCAGCGTGACCCCGGGCAGCCAGCAGTACTGGCTGCAGGCCTTCAACAACGTCCTGCTCGGCCGCTGGAAGAAGATGGACGACGGCTACGGCAAGTCGGTGCTCGGCTACTTCGGCCGGCCGCCGCTGCCGCCGGATCCCGAGGTCGTCAAGATCGCCGCCGAGCAGCTCGAAAAGCAGCCCTTCGACGGCGATCCCCTCGAGGCGGCGCCCGACAGCCTCGCGCCGGCGAGAAGGCGCTCGAGGAGCGCGGCCTCGCGGTCACCGACGAGAACATCTTCCTGGTCGCCGCGGCGATCGTGCCGGGCAAGAACATGGAGCTCAACGAGGGCATCCGCCTGCTCACCGGCAAGGCCAAGATCGTGCTGCCGCTGAAGAAGAAGGAGAGCCGCGCCGCCGGCGCCCGCAGCGGCCGCCTGCAGCCCGACCGGCGGTCCGCGTCTCGACCGGCCCGGTGACCACGACCTGCACCGTGGTCGAGGACGGCAGCACGCGCCACTTCACGCATCACGATCGAGCCGCCTGCCGGACGCGGTCGCCGTCGGCCCCGCCGGCCCTGCGCCGAGTCGGCTGCCCGCCGGCCGGCACGCCGGTCTACTCGCCCTTCCAGGGCAAGACCGAGCTGGTCGAGATCAACGTCAAGGTCGGCGACACGGTCACCGAGGGCCAGGTCGTGGCCGCGGTCGAGGCCATGAAGGCCAAGCACGACGTCAAGGCGCCGTGCGCCGGCAAGGTCGTGAGCATCGACGCCGAGCATCGGCGCCGACATCGAGGCCGGCCAGCCGATCATGACCATCGGAGGCTGAGCATGGATGCCTTCACCACCCTGCTCGCAGCGAGTCGGGCTTTGCCGGACTCGACCTGGCAGAACCTGGTGATGTTCGCCGTCGGCGGCGTGCTCATCTACCTCGCGATCCGCAAGGGCTACGAGCCGCTGCTGCTGATCCCGATCGGCTTCGGCGCCATCCTGGCCAACCTGCCGCATGCGATGATGAGCGCCTCAGCCGACGCGGCATCGCGGCCGCGAGACGGCATCCACCCGCTGCTGCAGCTGGTCTACGACGCGGGCATCCGGACCGAGTTCCTGCCGCCGGTGATCTTCCTCGGCGTCGGCGCGCTGACCGATTTCCGGCCGCTGCTCGGCCGCCCGATCACCTTCCTGCTCGGCGCGGCGGCCCAGTTCGGCATCTTCGTCGCCGCCCTCGGCGCCTTCTACCTCTTCGGCTTCAGCCTGAAGGAGGCGGCGGCCATCGGCATCATCGGCGGCGCCGACGGCCCGACCTCGATCTTTCTCGCCGCGATCCTGGCGCCCGCACCTGCTCGGCGCGATCGCCGTCGCGGCCTACAGCTACATGTCGCTGGTGCCGGTCATCCAGCCGCCGATCATGCGGATGCTGACCACCGAAGACGCGAGCGGGCCATCGACATGCCGCAGGCCAAGCCGGTGTCGAAGACCGCGGTGATCCTGTTCCCGATCGTCACCGCGGTGCTCGCGTCCCTCGCCATTCCCGCCTGCGCGCCGCTGATCGGCATGCTGATGTTCGGCAACCTGCTGCGCGAGTCGGCGGTCACCGATCGTCTGTTCAAGACCGCCGGCGGCGCGCTGATCAACATCGTCACGATCTTTCTCGGGCATCGCCGTCGGCGCGACCATGGAGGGCACCACGTTCCTCGGCCCGCAGACGATCTTCATCCTGGTGCTCGGCGCCGTCGCCTTTTCGCTTCACCACCTTCGGCGGGGTCGTCTTCGCCAAGATCCTCAATCTGTTCCTGCCGGCCAACGAAAGATCAACCCGTGCATCGGCGCGGCCGGCGTGTCGGCGGTGCCGATGGCGGCGCGGGTGGTGCAGGATTTCGTCTGCAAGGAAACCGACGGCAAGGTCAACCCGCTGATGGCGGCCATGGGCCCGAACGTCGCCGGCGTGATCGGCTTCGCGCACGTTGCTGGCATAGCGAGTTTTCGCTCGCCAACCTGCTGGGCCACATTGACCGCACCGCTCAGAACAATGTGTAGATGAAGGGCGCCGCGGCGGATCCCGAGAGCACGATCAGCACCGCCACCAACAGCAAACCATCATGATCGGTGTCAGCCACCACTTCTTGTTGGTATCAGGAAGTGGAGGAACTCGCGGACGATACCCTGCTGTGACTCTTGGCCTCGCGTTCGAATTCGGTGTCCGTTCTCGTCGCTCATTCCCACTCCTCAAAACTGACGGAAGTAGCTTTTCGCGTCGACCTCGCGACGGGCGCTTCACCCAATAGGTCTCGCCTCCGGATCGAATTCTCTCCCCATGGAATCATATCCGAAAAGCCGCATCAGCAGGCCGATCGGTGTCAGCACCAGGTAATAGACCAGAGCCAGCACGACATGAGAGACGACGAAACCGATTGGCCAGGCGAGGTACGACATGCCCACGAAGACGAGCCGCATGAAACTCGGCATCGCCCAGCCCAGGAGCGGCACCGCTATCGATGCGATCCACAAGCCCCTGGCCAGAGATGGATTCCCAAACTTGAACCAGGCAACGGCGCCAAAGAATGCTACAAAACCCATCCAGATGAAACCGAACTGCCGAAGCTCGCGAAGGGTTGGATTGCGGTTGATCTGAATCATGCTCATGACTCTACCTAATCCAGTTCAAACTGTGCGAGGTAACCGTCGCGATCCGGCACAGCGGTCTCCGGTTGCTCGTCTTTGAGCAGGAGGTAGTTCTCCAGGACCAGGACATCCATGTCGGTGCCCATGAAACAGTGATAGGCGTGCTCGGGAGAACATACGATGGGCTCGCCCCGAACATTGAACGAGGTGTTGATCATCACCGGGCATCCGGTTCGCCCCTCGAACTCGCTCATCAGCCGGTGGAGGCGCACGTGGCGAACCGGGTCCACCGTCTGCACCCGGGCCGAGTTGTCGACGTGCGTGATTGCAGGCACTTCGGATCGCAGCACCTTGAGCTTGTCGAGGCCCTCGGCATCTTCGCCGTCGACCGGCAGTCGTTTCCCCTCGGCAACGTCGGCGACCAGCAGCATGTACGGGCTGTCCGCCTCATCCTCCATCTCGAAATACTCGCTCACCCGTTCCCGCATCACGATCGGCGCGAACGGTCGGAAGGACTCTCTGAACTTGATCTTCAGGTTCATCACCGATTGCATTTTCCTGCTGCGGGCGTCGCCGATGATGCTGCGGCAGCCGAGTGCACGCGGACCGAACTCCATCCTGCCCTGGAACAGACCGACGACCTTTTCGGCCTCGATGAGGTCGACGATCCGTTTGTCGAGATCCGTCCCATCCGGGATGTGGTGGTAGACCGATCCCGTGCGATCGAGATACTCCTGGATCCACGTATCGCTGAACTGCGGACCGAGTAGGGAGGCGCTCTGCCCATCTGGGTTCTGCGCGACCCGCTCATTTCCCAAGAGCTGGTGCCAGATGAAGAGAGCGATTCCCAACGCGCCGCCGGCATCACCGGCCGCCGGCTGGATCCAGATGTTCTCGAAAGGCCCTTCTCTCAGGAGCCGGCCGTTGCTCACGCAATTGAGCGCGACTCCACCCGCCAGACAGAGGTTCTTCATCCCGGTCTCTGAGTGGAGATGGCGCACGATTCGCATCACGATCTCTTCCGTGACTTTCTGGATTGATGCGGCGAGGTCCATCTCCCGTTGCGTGAGGGGTGATTCCGGGGCTCTCGGAGGCCCGCCGAACAGGTGATCGAGCTTCCTCGAGGTCATTGTCAGACCCTGGCAATAGTTGAAGTAGCTGAGGTCGAGGCGGAACGAGCCGTCCTCCTTGAGGTCGAGGAGATTGTCGAAAATCTCGTCCACGAATCGAGGCGTCCCATAGGGCGCCAGACCCATCAACTTGTACTCGCCGGAGTTGACCTTGAAACCACAGAAGTAGGTGAATGCCGAATACAGCAGTCCGAGCGAGTGTGGAAACTGGAGTTCGTGGGTCAGTTGAATCGTGTTTCCGGTGCCGACACCCATGCTGGCAGTGGCCCACTCCCCCACCCCGTCAAGGGTGAGGATCGCCGCATTGTCGAACGGGGACGGGAAGAACGCCGAGGCGGCATGGGACTCGTGGTGCTCGGTGAACACCACCCCGCGCCGGTATTCGCCGCCGAGCTCGCGGCGGATCTCTCGCGGCAAATGGAGTTTCTGGCGGAGCCACAACGGCATCGCCTTCAAAAACGACCTGAATCCTACGGGGGCAAACGCGAGGTAGGTCTCGAGAATGCGCTCGAACTTGAGGAAGGGCTTGTCGTAGAAGCCGACGTAATCCAGGTCTTTCGGTTCCAGACCCGCCTCCTCCAGGCAGTAGGCGATGGCGTTGGCCGGGAACGCGAAATCGTGCTTGATCCGTGTGAAACGTTCTTCCTGGGCCGCGGCGACGATTTCACCGTCGACCACCAGGACCGCAGCCGAATCGTGGTAATAGGCCGATATCCCGAGAATTGCCGTCATCAGGCTATTGTAGTGAACTTACTCCGGAGTTCCCAGATATCCCAGCAACACCGCTTTCTTCTCTTCCATCAGTTGACGGGTCCTGGCCTCGAGAACCAGCCGCAACAGGGGCTCCGTATTCGACGGGCGAACGTTGAACCACCAGTCCTCGAACTGAGCCGTGATCCCGTCGAGATAGTCGATCTCGCCATCGGCGAAATCCTCGGCCAAACGGCGGATCATACCGTCCTTGTCGTCGACATGAAAATTGACTTCGCCGGTCGCGAAATAGCGGTTGAGCGGCGCCACCAGTTCCGACAGGGGGCGTCCTTCTTCCCGGATGTGGTTGAGGCCTTCGATGACCGTCAAGATCGACGAATCTGCGGTGAAGTTGCGGCGATAATAAAAGTGGCCCGCGAGCTCTCCGCCGAAGGGCGAATCATGCTCCCGCATGGTGGCCTTCATGAACGAATGCCCCACCCTCTCGCGGATCGGAACGCCACCCGGCCTCTTCGATCGCCTCCTTGGTTGACCAGGACGATCGCAGATCGTAGACGATCGAGGCGCCCGGCTCATTTCGCAGGAACCGAGGCGCCAGGAGGCCGGTGATCTTGTCGGCCGAAATGGCTGCGCCCTGCTCGTCGACCAGAATGGCGCGGTCGGCATCGCCGTCGAAGGCAACCCCGAGGTCGCAGCCGTGTTCGGCTACCGCCTTCTCCACGTCGACCAGATTCTCAGCCTTCAGGGGGTTGGCCTCGTGGTTCGGGAAGTTGCCGTCGAGTTCGAAATAGAGCGGCACCAGGTCGACATTGAGCCGTTCGAGAATCGGAAGATAGATGGTCGCCATTCCATTGGCGGCATCTGCGGCGAGCTTGAGGCGAGGCTCCAGGACGGTTACTTCGGCCAGAACGTGCTCTGTGTATTCGTCGAACACCGATCGTTCTTCCTCGTCCGCCTGCGGCGGCAGATCGGTGGCCGCGTCCGACGCTTCGACCAGCTTCTCGAGCCTGTCGATCCCGGTCTCATACGACACGGGGATGGCGTCCCGGCGTGACATTTTGAAGCCGTTGTAGACCGCCGGGTTGTGGCTTGCGGTCACCTGAATCCCGCCCGATGCACCGAGGAACCCAATTCCGAAGTAGTTCTGCGGCGTGTCGGCGACGCCGATGTCAATCACCGCGATACCGCTGGCCCGGAGACCATCCTTGAGCGCTCGCGCCATCGGGGTCGAGTGCGATCGCATGTCGCGGGACACCACAACCACGGGTCCGCGCGCCAGATCCTCTTCGTCGAGGAGGTCACGGAAGTGATACCCCACCCGGAACGCCGTCGTTTCGTCCAGTTGGTCGGGGTAGGTCCCCCGGATGTCATAGGCCTTGAAGATTCCCGCCATGGCAGCTCCCTGTTCTGATTTGAGGCGCGTTGCGCGTCATGAAGGCTACCACTTCCTCCGCCCTCCCAGTAACAGTGTTCTGTAGACATTCTTCCCTCACCCACGGACTTTCGCTGAATGAACACCCCACGCGACGTATCAACGACAAACGGATAGTCTAGGATGCGTACATGTGCGGTCGATTCGCTCTCATCGTCGACGCGTCGGTGTTGGCCGACGTCTTCGAGGTCGAGGCTCCGCTCGATCTCAAACCCCGGTACAACATCGCGCCCACCCAGACTGTAGTGGTCGTCCGCGAGAGAGAGACGTCACGGCGAGAGTTCGCGTCGACCCGTTGGGGCCTCATCCCCTCGTGGGCCAAAGACGCCAAAATGGGCGCGCGGATGATCAATGCCCGGGCGGAGACGGTGGCCGAGAAACCATCGTTTCGATCAGCGGTCAAGAGCCGCCGCTGTCTCATCCCAGCCTCGGGATTCTACGAATGGATTACGACCGATGCCGGCAAACAGCCCCACTTCATACGATTTGAAGACGGCCTGCCCTTTGCCTTCGCAGGTCTCTGGGAGCGATGGTCGAAAGGGGACGGCGGCCCGGTCGATACCTGCACCATCATCACCACGACTCCGAATGCGTTGATGGAAAAACTCCACCACCGAATGCCGGTCATCCTCCCCCCGGACATCTTCGACGAGTGGCTCGAACCGAGGCCGCTGGCGACCGACCGGCTGGACGAAATACTCGTTCCGCACTCCGCCGAGGCAATGCAGGCGTATCCGGTCAGTAGGTACGTCAACAAGCCCGGGAACGATGGACCGGAATGCCTCGTGCAAGCTGATTGACAACGTTGAGCCTTCGACCGTCAGGTTCATCCGGAATGGCATGTGATAAATCGGTTGAACGCTGCCGAGAATCAAGGCCAGAACCAACACAGAGTCACAGAGCGCACAGAGAAGGACACGGAGGAATCTCAAACTCCGGCGCCAGGTAAAGGCACGCTTCGAGTTCCAGCGAATCGACCTTGTTTCCCATGCTCCGGGAAAAAGGACCTCTGTGATGCTCTCTGTGAACTCTGTGCCTCTGTGGTCTTTCGGTCTCAATCGGGTCCTTGGTGGCGTAGGTCGAGGCGAGGTACGTGAAGCCTCTTTTCGAATAGGTGTACGACGCCAGCCCCCTCCAGATGAGCCGAACCCAAAACGTCCTGGCGTTATCAATTGACGGATTGGAACAGATATCGTCACAGCGCGTATACTTTGACGACCCGAAAATACCGGAGGAACGATGAGCGAAAAAATGTGGTACGTCGCTGTTGATGGTCAGACGATCGGCCCGATGAGTGAAGCGGAATTGGTCGATGCGCTGCAAGGGAACACCTACTCACCCGACACCCAAGTCTACTGCGAGGGGGTCACCGAGTGGGCTCCGGCGCACACCGTGGCTCAACTCAAGGACCACGCTCCGCCACCGCCGCCGCCCACCCGGCGCAGCGGCGGCATTGCTGACGACGTCGACTTCGAGGTCCACGGCGAGGAGATGCAGTTTGTTGAAGTCGAGCTCGACCCGGGTGAGAGCGTGGTCGCCGAGGCCGGCGCCATGATGTACATGGGCGAGGGCATCGAGATGCAGACGATCTTCGGCGACGGCTCCGCCCAGCAGTCGACCATGATGGACAAGCTGGTGGGTGCGGGAAAACGGCTTCTCACCGGCGAGAGCCTCTTCATGACGATATTCACCCACCAGGGCAGCGGTAAGAGCCGCGCGGCCTTCGCATCGCCCTATCCCGGCAAGATCATCCCGGTCGACCTCGGATTGCACGGCGGTCAGCTGGTCTGCCAGAAGGACGCCTTTCTGTGCGCCGCCAAGGGGGTCTCGATCAGCATTGCGTTCCAGAAGAAAGTCGGTACAGCTCTCTTTGGCGGAGAGGGCTTCATCATGCAGAAGCTCGAGGGCGACGGCCTTGCCTTCATTCATGCCGGCGGGACCATCATCGAACGGCAACTCGGTCCCGGCGAAGGACTACGGGTCGATACTGGTTGCCTCGTGGCATTGGAGACCTCGGTCAACTACGACATCGAGTTTGTCGGCGGGGTCAAGTCCGCAATATTCGGAGGTGAAGGCTTCTTCTTTGCCCGTCTCCGGGGCCCGGGCAAAGTGTGGTTGCAGTCGCTGCCCTTCTCGCGCCTTGCGGGGCGCATCTGGCAGGCCGCGCCTCAGACAGGCGGCCAGAGCAAAGGCGAGGGTTCGATTCTCGGCAAGATGGGCGGCATCGGAGGTTTCTTCGACGGGGATTGATTTTCTCCCCTGCCCTGACGAGAAGACTGGGGTTTCGCCACCGAGACACCAAGGACACCAACGAATTCCTGTGCGTTCGAGATTGGCTGCGGCTGAGGTCAAAGGTCTTCTGTGGTGTCAAGACATCAGATCGCGATGAGCGAGGAGCCACCTGGAAGAAATGCCTCATGTTTCTTGGTGATCTTGGTGCCTTTGTGGTGAGACTTCTTTCGACCGCGAGCGCGGACTCCGATCATATTCTCCGACCAGCCGTCTCGCAAACGCGTCTAAAACCTTCATATACGGTTCAATTGAGGGGATGAAATGCCGCTCCTCCCGCGAGTGCGGACCGATCCCGGTTTGACCCCACACCACCTGGTGCCCGCCGGGCGCGAAGCGGGCCGATGAGCCGGGTTTTTTCTTTCCCACGATCGCTTTTCCCCCGGAAACTTCCTCGACCGATTCCAGCAGCAAACCGAGGTGTGGGTTTCCGCCGGGACAGGCCACTCCTGGTTCGTTCACCTCCATCACCAGTTCGAGACCGAGTTCCTTGCACAGACCCACGACTTCATCTCTGAGACCCGCGATATCGTCGCCTGGAATCGGTCGAATCTCGACTCCGAGCACACCTTCGCCCGCGGCAATGTTGTAGACCCCGGGTTCGCCGACGGTCAGGAATGGGAACCGGGCCGAGGTCTCCCAACCGTCAAGGCTCGAGAGGGTCAGATGCCGTTTGAAGACCGAGTCCAGCACGCCGCGGACCTCGACCAGCGTGTCCAGCAGATCTCCGGGGCTCCCGCCGACTCCGGTATGCCCGGTTTCGCCGCGGGCGGTGATCCGAATCCTGAGAACTCCCCTGCTTTCGGTGCACACCTCGCCAAACAACTCATCGCCGCCCTCACCGGTGCGTTCTCCGACAACCATCAATTCCGGGACCCAACCCTCCCTCTTCTCGAGATCGGCAAGCACGTGGGGAGTTCCGAACGGATCCCCTTCACCGTTTTCCTCGTTGCCGACCAACAGGAGGTTTATCGGCGGATACGGTGGACCGATTGCAGCCTGCTCCGCCATCCACACCATGTAGCTGGCGACCACCGTCTTCATATCGGCTGCCCCGCGGCCCCACAGATAATCTCCGTCGATCCTCACTTCGAACTGACTGTCGTCAGGTTCGGGCCGAACCACGTCAAAGTGGCCGCAGAGTGTCACCGTAGCGGGGCCGCTGTTTGCGAAACTCGCCAATACAGCCGGATAGCGGCCCTGGTCGTACAATCTGACGTCGAGACCGGCCCGCATGAGATAGCTGGAGACGAAGCCGGCGCACGAGAACACGTCATCCAGACGTTCGTCAGGACAGTTGGTTACCGATGGGATGCGTATCAGGTCGATCGCAAGACGAAGCACATTCGCCGTTCGCTCGCCGAAGTGGCTCAGCTCCAGCTTTGCCTTCGATTCGGCGAGACTCACGGGCAGGTCCGAACGCGCGGCTGTCATCTTCCGCAACCCGCTCACCAGGGGTGCGAGCTTTGGCCACTCAGCCGCAAGGTCCATCGACGAATCGGCGATCGACCCCACTTCTTCCGCCACCCGTGAGCGGCGAGCATCGATCCATTCAACCAGAAGTTCAGCCGGCACCACCAGCGCACCCGACGCGGAGGTCTTCAGCGAACCCTGTGCCTCTTTCTGAATCCAACGCCTCACCTGGGCCGCCGGGTTCGGCCCGCCCCCGGCCATCTCCCGCAGGGGCTCCAGGTCTTCTGCCACACCCAGCCCTTCGGCAAGAGGCTCCACGTCCGCGAGCAACTCGCGAAGGTACTTTCTTGCGGTCACGGCCGCCCCGGTGTACGGGTGCTCGAGCTCGGCTTCCAGTCCGTTGACCGCAGCAACTTCCTCGTTGCGTCGCGTTCGCTCGAGGTCGGCATCCACGTAGCCGTAGTCCAGGCCATACTCGGAATCGCCGTAGATTCGCAGCATCAAAAGTTCTTTGAACAGGATTTTGGCAGTCGACAGCTCGAGGGTGTCACCACCCTCATCTGTGCGGACTTCGACACGATTCATCGGGAGATCGACTCGGGCGCAGAGGTTTTCCATGATCACCGCGCGCTCTGCTTCTTCGAGACTCCCATGGGTGCCGACGGAGAAGATCCCCTGCTGGTAGAGCTCCCGCAGCTGCTCGCTGGTGGCCATGATATTCCGCCGGACAGGATCGACGTCGGACCGTGCGCGCACCGGCGTCCAGTTGTTGGCGCCAAAACGTATCCCCGACCGGACCAGTCCGTACGAGATATCGAGATAGTGGCGGTGGCTTCTGTACAGGCCCGGGACATCCAGATCCGCCGGGTTCGGGAAGGCCAGCAGTCGTTTCGAATCTGTATCGGTGAGAACCAACTCGCTCCGTCCTCCGACAACCTCGCACGCGAACGGAGACGCAGCGCTTACGGCGATAAACACCGGACACATCGGACGAAGCAGCCTTGTTGCCCGAATCAACTGGTGGTTGCGGTAGTCTTCGAGGGTCAATCCCTTGCGATCGCCAAGAGGTAGATGGATGAAATCCCACGACAGGAGGCTTTCGGGGAAGCTGTGATTGGTGTGGATACCTGCGGTCGCAAGACGCGCGCCAAAAAGTTCGACGCACCGTCGGAGATATCGCTGTCGAGCCAGGTTCCAACCTGACGGAATACTCTCGGCCGTGACATCGAAAGGCTTGGGAATGTTCCCGTGAACCGCAAGAAACGAGGTCGCGTAGCTTTCCCCGATCTCTGCCAGAGTATCCAGCAAAACACCTTCCAACAAACGAGCCTGCGCAGCCGTCACTCGCGCATCGAATGACGGCTGGGTGGTCAGCTCGGTCATCCAGTTGAACACTTCTAACTGGAAATATTCACGCGCCCACTCCGGCAATCTCTCTTCGTGGAGGAAGTCGGCGAAAGACCGGCCTTCAGGCCCGTAGCCCACCCGCTCGACAGGTTGGAGATCGGTGTCGAGAATGTTGAACTCGATTTCGAGGCCGGAAGTTCCGCTCTTCGGGTCCGCCTCGCGGGAGTTCTCCACCGCCAACCGGACCTTTTCGGCAAAACGGCGCCACTCGGCCGGTTTCACGATCGCTCCCTCGACTTCGGTGTTCTCACTGGGCGGACAACGCTTCCCACATCCGGGCGAGGGCGCCCGCCGTTACATCGGGCGGCGTCGCGTAGGAAAAACGAATCCAGCGTTTGCCGAACTCCGAGAAGTACGAGCCCGGGACGACCGCGAGGCCGTACTGTTGGGCCAGGACGGCCCCGAACTCCGCGGTGTCGGTCATGCCGGCGCGCTCGAGCCACGGGCTGAGATCGAAGAAAGCGTAATAGCCCTTGCCAAGAATGTGACGGATCTCGTGCCCCTCCAAAAACTCCTCAACTACCCTTCGGCTGGCGTTTGTGGGTCCGACGATGGGCGCAGCCGCGCGTTCGAAACCCATGCGATATGCCGCCATAGCCACGGCCTGGCTGTGGAAGGAGGGAATCACGGCATGAGAGGCCCGGCTCTGAATGAACTTCACGACTCGCTCTGGCGCTACCAGGTGCGCGTTGCGGACGTTGCTCGCCCCCAGAGACTTGGTGATGCCGTCAAGAAAGATGCAGCGCTCCCTCTCCTCAGGCTCCAGGGCGCCAAGAAATGCATTCAGATTCATCGGCTCGCCATCGGTCACCCGATGGTAGATCCAGTCAAAAAGCACGAACGGCACGCCGGCCGCGAACGCTGAACGGGCGAGGGCGATCTGGTTCTCGGCGCTCATGCTGCGGCCAGTGGGGTTGTCGGGGCTGGTGATGACCAGGAGCGCGAGACGGCGGCCGTCGAACGAGGCGGCCTCATCAGAGCTCTTCCGGATCGCCTCGGGTGTCAGAGCCCAGGCCTCGTCCTCACTGCCCGGAGCGAGCATGACGTTCGCTCCCATGGCGTACGGTCCCCAGTTGTATGAAATCCACGGCACACGCGAGACCAGGACGAAATCTCCCCGGCGCTGGTGCCCCAGGAATTGAACGGCGTCATACGCCTTGACCAGAGCGTCACGCCCGCCCTGGCAAGCAATCACGTTGGTCGGGCCCCAGCCTGTGCTGCTGTCCAAACCCCAGTAGTCCTCCACAACAGCTCGGCGAAACGCCGGAGTTCCGAAAGGCTTGTCGTAGCCGGTACCGTGCTCCAATTGGAGGCGATGCGCTTCTTCCAGCAATTCCCGCGACACCCCCGGCAAGCTCGCCCCGCCGTCGCCCTGGCTGGCGTCGAAAACAGTGCCGTTCGGCTCGCGATCAAGATAGATTTTGAGCGCTTCGTTGATTTCAAACATTCTGCTTCCGGGTATGGAAAGCATGGTCTCCGGGCTGGTATCGATCCCGGTCAATTCTCTTTCGGCCACCACGAGTTTCGGTTGGTTGTTGTCCGTATTGATCGAGTTCTGAGCCATCATTGTTCCCTTCAAAGGACGTCTGTAACCAGGTCGCTCAGCGAGCCCGGTCTTTCTTGATTCGTCATCTCTCTCGGAACGGTAGAGTTCGCCGTGGGCGGCTCGGATCGGGTCCACACGCCTCGACCTCGCCGCATGAGCCAACTTCGACTTCAGTTGTCCCGTCGGGAGAATATTGAATACGTTATCCGCCGTCGAACGCACGCTGAATTCTGCCACAGCTTGCCCGAAGTTGCGCATCCTCTCTTTTTAAATCAGGCGGGGCCCACGTTGGCGTCCTCAGGAACGTACCGCGCCAATCCGGCCAAGACCTCCTCCAGAAGTCCCGCATCCTTGAGGTGCGAAGCGACGGTCTTGACCTTTTCGATCAATATCCGATCACGCACAAGATTGGCAAATCGAAAGCCGGCCGGGCCCCATTGCCGGGTTCCGATGAGCTCTCCCGGCCCACGATGTTCGAGGTCAGCCTCGGCAATTTCGAACCCGTCGTTTGTCCGGCACATGACCTTCAAGCGCCTCTCGGCTTCCTCTCCGAGTTGCTCATCAGCGAGGAGAACGCACCACGCGGGACGTCCGCTCCGCCCCACTCTTCCCCGAAGCTGGTGGAGCTGGGACAATCCGAATCGCTGCGCCGACTCGATCACCATGACCGTGGCCTCCGGAACGTCAACCCCGACCTCGATGACGGTCGTCGCAAGGAGGACCTGGACCGAACCATCCCGGAATCTCTGAGTTTCCGCCTCGCGCTGTTCTCCGCTGAGACGTCCGTGCACGACGCCGATGTCGACACCTGGGAGGAGATCACGGACCTCCTGCTCATGTTCAGTCAATGCGGCAGCCGTTATCTCATCGCTGGCATCGATCAACGGGTAGACGATGAAAACCCGCCCGCCCTGCGCTATTTCGGACCGAAGAAACTCAAACACTTTCGCGCGAGCTTCGTCGGTTCTCAAATGTGTACGAACCGGTTTCCGCCCGGGTGGGAGTTCGTCGATCAGTGAAAGATCGAGGTCGCCGTAGACCGTCAGCGCGAGAGATCTCGGAATTGGTGTTGCGGTCATGACCAGCACGTGCGGTGAGATTCCCTTTTCCGCGAGCGCCTTCCGCTGAGCGACCCCGAAACGGTGTTGCTCGTCGATGACGACGAGCCCCAGGTTTCGATAGCGTGAAGACTCCTGGAACAACGCGTGGGTGCCTACCACGAGGCGCGATATTCCCTGCTTCAAATCACTTCGGATGGCGCGTCGTTCGCCGGCGGGCCGTGAACTCGTGAGAAGCTGTGGCAGGTACCCCGCCGGACCGAGAAGCGCCTCGAGTGTCCGGAAGTGCTGTTCCGCGAGCAGCTCGGTCGGCGCCATGAAGGCAACCTGATAGCCGCTCTCGAGAACCATCAGCATGGCCATCAATGCCACCGCGGTCTTTCCCGAACCCACGTCGCCCTGGACCAGGCGAGCCATGGGATTGCCGCGCACGAGGTCAGCGGCGATCTCGCGCACAACCCGGCTTTGAGCGTGCGTGAGACTGAAGGGAAGCAGTGAGATTCCTGAGTCAATGTCGGTATCGCGAACTCGAATCCTGGGAGCTTTGAGCACCGAACGTTCACGTCGCCGGGATTCCATCAGGCAGGCAAATGACAGCAACTCGTCGAAGACCAGACGACGGTGAAAAACCGACCGGTGATCATTGAGCTCGCCAAGAAGGACTTCCCTCTCGGCGGCGGCCTCCGGTAGGCTCGGCCGATGGAGCTCACGGATCACATTGACGTAATCCGGCAGTTCGTACCGGGTTCGAAGATTCCCTGGCAGCGGATCCGACCACAGATCGGCCACCGGCCGGCATTGTTCGATCAGTCCTCGAAGTCGCCGTCCGCCCCACTTTCCGATGTGCGGATAAACAGGGACAATCCGTTCTGCATCACTCTCCACCTTTTCGATTTCGGGATTCACCAGTTCGAGGGCGCCGCCACGTGCTGCGCGAACCTGCCCGTAGAAGTAGAACTCGGGTTCGCCTTCGAGCCGCTTTCCAAGCCATCGCTGATTGAACCACACCACCTTCAGCTGTCCGCATGCATCATCGATGAGACCATCCACGATGTGAAGCCTTCGCCGCGGAATCCTCCGTATACGAACCGAGGTAACACGTCCGCGAACGAGGACCTAGTCCCCCGGTGCGATAGAAGCATCGAGCGGCGTCATCCGCGTACGATCCTCATAGCGACGAGGGAGGTGGAGCAGGAGATCGCCGACTCTGCGTACACCTTCAGCCGCGAAGGCCTCAGCCGTCCGGGGTCCGATTCCTTTGAGTCGGGTCAGGGGGTCGTCGGGGCGCAGGGACGCTTCGTCGGCGCTCAATCGCCGTTGATTTCGAAACGGCACTGAATCGTACCGAAGACAACGGTGTCTCCAGCCTCCACCGGAGCCGCACGGCCCGCCACGAGCCGGACGCCGTTGACGAAGGTGCCGTTCATCGTCCCCACGTCCTCGATGACGCTGAATGTGTCACCTTCTTCCCGGCGGAGCCGCGCGTGCCGCCGAGAAATCGACCGCTTGCCATCTACCGGCGTCAGGTCCACGTCCGGGTGGATTCCGGTCACCGGGTCGATTCTGCCCACCGTTGTTTCCTTTCCCTCCGAAAGCGGAAAGGTGATGCCGGTCGTGATCTCGACCAGACGGGCGCTCGGATCGGGGACCGACACCCGCTCTTTATTGACACCAGACTCCTCGATGTCCACCTTGTGCCCGACCGCCTCTTCGAGAAGGTCGGTCGTCTGCTGGAGCCGGATCGCCAGCTTTCGCATCATTCGGATGGCGATTTCCGGGTTGTGTTTCAGTATGAAGGTGAATGCGCTCTGGTCGATCATCACGGCCGTGACGTCATTGACGGCATAGGCGGTCGCAGAGCGGGGGGTATCCTCCTCCAGCATGCACATCTCGCCGAAGAAGTCGCCCTTGCTCAGGGTCGCGAGCACCCGTTCCTCGCCCCCGAGATGCTTGCGGATCTCCACCTCGCCGGTCTCGATCACATACATGGCGAGGCCCAGATCACCTTCGGCGAAGATCACGCTGCCCTTGGGAAATTGAGTGCGCATCGGTTCCAGCGAGTCATGGGTGGCTTCGCTCGATGTGACTTTGAATTTCGCCATCTTAACTCCACGTCAACCGCTGCGCGCGCGTGTCGAGAACGACCGTCGCACCGATCGGGAAAGCGAGGTTCGCGGCCCCGTGGCCGAACGGGAGGCCGACCACCACCGGAGCCTTGTCGGGTGCCACCTCGAGGAGCAGCCGGCGCCACAACTCCGAACGATCCGCAGCCGGACGACAACCTCGCAAGCTCCCGCCAATCAATGCTTTCACGTTCCGCAATCTACCAGAGGCCCCGAGGTGGGTCAACATGCGATCGAGACGGTAGACAGGCTCACCCACCTCCTCGAGAAAGAGCACGCTGTCGTCGAAATCCGGTTCCCAGGGAGTACCGATCAGGGATGTCAGAAGACTGAGGTTCCCGCCCAGAGCACGACCGGAGACCCGCCCGTGCCGCACGATCGATCGCTCGGGAAACCGGAAGAGAACATCGCCGGCCAGCTCACCCCGCATTACGGACAGAAGCCGGCTCTCGTTATGGCGACCTCGGAAGGCCCGCTGCGACCATCGGTCCGTGAATCTGAACCGCGCCGCCCCGAACCGCCAGGGGGTTGAGGATCCCCGTGAGATCGGAGAAGCCGATGAAACAGACCTTTTCTTCGGTGAGCCGGCGCCACGGCATCGACGGCATGATGCGAGATGCTCCATAGCCACCGCGAGCAGCCATGATCCAACGTGCACCACCGTTGAGTACCTCGTCGACGCCGGACAGCCTCTCGTCATCAGATCCCGCGAGGTACGACTCCCGGCGGCGAAGATTTGACGCCTCGACGAGAGGGTGTCCCCAACCACGGAGAACGGCCATCCCTTCTTTCAGTCGCGCCTCATCCACTGGTCCAGAGAGGGCCACCAGACCGATCGGCTCTCCGGGCTGGAGGGGAATCCAATTGCTGCTCACGATCCTAACCTTACATCGGAATACGCCCGTCCCGTGCTGGGTCGATCGATGCGACGTTATCCAGATCACTTTCTTCCGCAGCTTTTCGTCTCTTCGGGTTCGCGCCGAACCGGAAGAGACGAAAAGCTGGAGGAGGCTGTAGGCCGGATTCTGTGCCCCGAGGGGCGGCGTTCATTCATCTGGGCCGTCCGTTACCGCACGGCTCGAGCAGCCTACCCGAGGACCTCTCCGCCGAAGCGGATACGGGGACAGGAAACCCTCGGTCCCCCTATTCGGCCTTGCTCCGCATGGGGTTTACCGTGCCCTCTCCGTCTCCGGAGAGGCGGTGCGCTCTTACCGCACCCTTTCACCCTTACCTCCGACCGGCTCGAAGGCGGTCTACTCTCTGCGGCACTTTCCCTCGCGTCGCCACGGCCGGGTGTTACCCGGCATGCCACCTGTCGTGGAGTCCGGACCTTCCTCTGAGGCTCTCGCCCCAGCGAACGCCCACCTCCTCCAGCAACGGAAGAATACCACCGTACTACGATGAACGTTCTACGTTGATCGTCTCAGTGCGTTTTTTCGACGCGGGAGACGGCGTAACCGGAAAGCGAGCCCGGTACGAATCGGCAGTGGAGCCTGAATCCCCGCTGTCGAACCTCCACCAGCGCGGCTTCATCGTCCACGGTTCGGAAGCTACGGCTTGCCTTCCGCAAGAGGTGCGAACGGAGGAGGTGTGACACCTCTTCCAGTTCATTCATATCTTCAAGGAGGAGAGTGATCCGCATCGGTTTGGTGAGTTCAACGCTGACCTCGAGCACGGCCGCCTCGAAGGCGTCCACCATCTCATTGGTGGTCAGGCCGCGTTCTCTGAACACCCCAAGCGGCTCAACCGTCAACGATGTCAAACCCCGTTTACTGCCGTCTTTGAGAATCGAGGTCAGGCTCCGGCGCACGTTTCCGGCGCGGCAGGTCGGAAGGGATTCGAGATCGTGGACGACGGCCTGGTATTTCCAGAAGGGATCATCGCCTCGACCGCGGAGCAGGAGATATCTTCCGAGGGGAAGTGGCCGATGTTCGGCTATCGCCAGGTATGCGGCATCGAGATCGTCGTTCCGATCGAGATCGATAATCCCTGCACCGGCCATGACCAGGTTGCGGTCTTCCTGAACGATCATCGCGTCAGGGTGCAATCTGCGTCCCAAGGCCTCGTTGATATCGAGGTCAAGCCGAAGGCAGCACTGTGGCGTCACCAATCAAGTGTATCGGAGTCACCTTTGAGAAAGAAGTGCTATCCGTCACCGGAGCAGTCAAATTGATTGTGTCGGCCTACCAGGTTCATCCAGCCGAGTCAGGGCTGCAACCCGGCATGCCAATTGAGGACCACTGTTGTCGGCCGCACCGCCTCCCCGGATGGGGTCGACAGGACCAGGAACCGCTTGCCATCTCTCGACACAACGTACCGCTCGCGTTGAATCGTCGGGAACAACGGCGGGCTGAACAGCTGCTCCGGGAGGCCCGCCGTCAGCGTCGCTCCGGTCTCGACCGGAACCGATACCAGGTTCCCTCCTGAATCCAAATAATAGATCTCCGTACCGTTGGCGCCCCAGTTCGGCTCGGTGCCGCCGTCGGTCGAGACCTGCCATTGCCCGCTGGGGCCGGGGAATCGGCGCACGTAGATTTCTGATCGGCCCGACTCGTTGGATTCGTAGGCGAACCACTGTCCGTCCGGAGAGAAGCTGGGGCGGACTTCGAGGAACTCGGACTGCAGCAAAGGAAAAGCCTCGCCCGAAGCGTCGAGCGGCATCGCCCAGACATCCCAATTCGTCTCGCCGCCGTTCTCCATGTACGCGAGGTATCTGCCGTCCCTCGTGATATCACCCGCAAAAACATTTCGTTCTGATTTCAGAATCGTCTGCGGCGAACCGGCGCCCGACGCGTCTTTGAGCGTCAAGTGATAGCTCTCGTCTGGTCGAGCGGTGTACACGACACTTTCGCCGTCCGCAGTCCATATCGGGCCGTAGTCCGCGCCCGAGTCAAATGTGAACCGTGAGGCCACTCCGCGGTCGAGATCGTGGACCCAAATATCGCTTTGCCCGGCATCCGGGTCGAAAATCTGGGTTGCCACGCGCTTCCCATCCGGAGAAATCCGGAAGGTGCGGAACTCGTTCACATCGGCGAGCTCGCCCATTGTCCTTCCTTCTCGATCCATCCACTGCATCAGACGTCCACCCGATTCCCCACCTCGAAAGGCCAATGTGCCGTCCGCCGACGCCGAAAAGTCCGCAAGCCCGACAGCGGTCGAGCCGATGTTGTCGGCCAGGGGCATCGGCTCGCCGGTGAGTTCCCCTTTCCCGGCATCGAAGGGATGGGCCACGAGCATATCGTCGAGGACATACAACAGGAACCCGGGATCAGCGTATTGGACTCGCGAATCCGCAACCGTCAAATCAATATCGTCTCCGTCGTCGAGGGTGTGGAGCTTGACGGTGGCCACACCTTCCGAGTCCTCCGAAAGATAAATGAACTGCCGGCCGTTGGGCAGAAACTCAGGCCAACCAACGGAAGTGATGCCTTCACCAAGAGCTACCTCGATTTTGACGATCCCGCCCGAGGCGGAAACCCGGCGCAACGGATCGTTGTCCGCACCGTCGAAGACGATCTCTCCGGTGCTGCTCCAACTCCCGTCGGCGCCCGGTGACTCACAGATGGTCTGCGCAGGACCTCCCGCCACCGGGACTTTCTTCAACTTGTTGCCGACAAAAAATGCGATGTGGCGGCTGTCCGGGGACCAGATCGGACGAGATTCGTTCTCCAGCCCGGTCCCTGCGTCCTCGGTCCCGGCGATCGGTCGCGCCTCGAGGCTGTCCAGGTCCCGAATCCAGATCTGGGAGGTCCCCGCTGCATCAATTCCATGGAATGCCAGGTGGAGTCCGTCAGGCGACAATCGCGGCGAACCGATCTGCGAGAGTTGCTGCGGAGGAGCAATCTGGAAACGAACCTGGCGCGGTGCTTCCGGAGTACGCAGGAAATAGCCGACCGCGAAAAGGGAAGCGGCCGCGGCCGCTGCGACAGCAGCCACCCATGCGAGTTTTTCCCGCGATTTGCGGCGCGCCGCCACAGGTGCGGGAAGTCCCACGACCGAACCGCCTTCGGCGATCCACTCGAGCTGCAATTTCACGTCGTGCGCAGTCTGCCAGCGCTCCTCGGGATCTTTGGCGAGGCAGGTCTGAACAACCCTGTCAAAGGCCGGTGGGGTCATCGGTTGGATCGACGCCACCGGGGACGGCGTTTCGTGCATGATGGCGCCGATAAGGCTCGCCTGGGTTGCCGCCTGGAAAGCGCGTTGTCCGGAGGCCATTTCGTACAGCACGGCTCCGAGAGCAAAGATGTCCGTCCGCGCGTCCACATCCTTCCCCTCGAGTTGTTCGGGGGCCATGTATTGGTAGGTGCCGAGCACCGTGCCGGCGGCCGTCAACGGCTGGCTCACCGTCGGAGTGCGCGTGAGGTCGTCATCTCCCCCACCTGTGCTTTCGGATTTGGCAAGTCCGAAATCCAGGAGCTTCGAGCCCGAAGAAGTCAGCATGATATTGCCCGGTTTCAGGTCGCGATGAACGATGCCCTGCCGATGTGCCTTCTCGAGAGCATCCGCAATCTGGACACCGATTTTCAAAGCTTCTTCGAGGGGCAACGGACCTTTGCTCAACCGGTCAGCGAGGGTCTCGCCATCGATGAACTCCATGACGAGGTAGTCCACGCCGTCTTCGTGTCCGATGTCATACAAGGGGCAAATATTCGGGTGCGACAAACTGGAAACCGCTTTGGCCTCGCGTTCGAGACGCTGCCGGAGTTCGGGGCTCTCCGCCAAGTGGGCAGGCAACACCTTGATCGCCACCGAGCGCTCGAGGCGGGTGTCGCGGGCCCGGTAAACCTCGCCCATACCGCCGGCGCCTATCGCTTCTTCGATCTCGTACGGACCCAAACGCATCCCGACTTCGATTGCCATGTTTCCCCCAACGATCGGTTGTGGGGATTCTAACACAAATGAGACGCGGTCTATTTCTCTAGAAAGATTGTTGAACTCGGCCCGGTGCGATGATCACCGAATCCGCAGGCTATCCGCCGTTCACCGTGATCGCTCTTTTCGCCATGTCCTGGGTCACGACCAGCCGATGGCCGCCGTCGGGCTTCTCCTCGAGATCATCGTGCTGCCATGGGTCGTACTCGAGAGGGTTGATGATCTTGCCGAAGATCGTGCGCAGGGCGCGGGCGCCTGTGCGGATGTTCTTTTCGGCCATCTCGGCGATCAAGGCGCTGCGAGGTCTTCGATCTCGAGGTCGATATTCAGGACCTCGAAGATACTTCTTCGAGCGCTGAAAGGGAGAATCGAGCGACTATGAGGAGGATCTCCTTGAGCACCGTCACGTCGAGGTCGCGCAGCAGGACGATGTTGTCGAAGCGAGCCATGAACTGAGGCACCATTCCGTACTCGAACAGGTCCTCGGGTTTGAGGAAGTCGGCGAGCGCGAAACGGGTTTCGATCCGCATCTGACCGTCTGCGGTCTGGATGGCCTCGGATTTCAGCTTCTCCCCGCTCGACGGGCTGACGACGCGGAAGTAGACCTGGTCGTAGAGGGTCTCGAACGCGCCACCGCAGATGAACATCATGTGACGGGTATCGATGTCGAGCGTCACGGCCTTCTCTTCGCCGTCGACCCATGGCGTGGGTATTGTGGGCGACCAGCTCTCCTTCCATCAGGGTGAGCAGACCCTGTTGCAGGACGACGCCGATGGCGTTGGGTTTGCCGGCGACGATGGACGACATCTTGTCGATTTCGTCGATGCAGATGGTCGCCCGTTCCATCGCTCTCTTGAGCTCCTCGGGGTGGGTTTCTCGCCCGACCAGGGCCCGTGCCCGCTGCTCCACCGCGGCGAACAGCCGCTCGGCTTGGAACTCCATGCGCTCGGCGTCGACCAGCAGGTTGGCATTGATGATCGTCATCGCCCGAAACGGCTCGTACTCGGGTACCTCGTGATACAGCCGCTGGATGTTGTTCATGATCGTGGTCTTGCCGGTACCGGAGTTTCCGATCAGGAGGATGTTTCCGGGCACCTTGCCGGTAGTGTGTTTGTAGACCGCCACCGAGACGAACCGGAGAGCCGTGTTCTGACCGAGCACTCCCTGGCTCAGCTCGTCGAAGATCTGCGGCGTGGCGTGATGCTCCTTCGCAGCTGATGCCGGCAGTTGTCTTCTCGCTCCTCCAGCTCATCCGATGCTACCTCCCACACCCGTTCTCGCGGCGCCAGTTGAGTCTCGTCGATCTGGACCGACCGCCCGCAGCCACCGGGACGGAAATCGGTGACGATGTCCACGTGCTGTGCCGATCTGTTGAGGATGCCTTTCTTGTCGAGATCATCAATCGCCCTGCATTCCGTCACGGACGCCGGATCTTCGACGTAGCAGTGCTCGTAGCTCGCGCCGATGGCGATGTGCAGCGTGCCGCCGACCTTCTCCACGAAGAGCGGATGTTTGAGCACCCGGTCGAGGCCAGGGTTCATCCCAGGGCCACCTCGCCGAGGCGGTGTGATCCATCATCGGTTTCGATGATGGCCGCCAGGTGCTTCTGGCCGGTCTCGGCCGAGTACTCGACGATGCGGCCGTCGTCGAAACGGAGATAGATCCCGCCGATGTCGTTGCCGCCGTAGTTGACCGGCAGGTCGACGAAGATCTCGCCCTGAGCAGAATTGGCATCCGGGCAGGTGAAGATCTCGCCGTCAGGGAAGTTCCTCAGCCCGTACGACATCACTGCCCGCGCCGTGCGAGATGTCGAGCTCGAGCGCGAGCTCCCGATTGTCGTTGGGATGCTCGGTGACGATCCGGATCGCTGATGCCCTCGTCGAACAACGGCGCCAGCTTCTTCTCCGCCTCGAGCAGCGGGCTCGGATCGGTGGTCGAAGCGCCCGACGATGAAATCCCGGTAGTCGTCGAAGTCCATGCCCTCGAGTTCGGCGGATGCCTCGGTCGGGAACAGCGTGATGACCCAGGGCTTGCCAGAGCTGCATGTCGGATACGGACGGTCCGCAGCGGCCAGGGCTTGAGACTGCTCCGCCTCCAGCCCCATGAACTGCTCGGGATCCTCGGCGCCGAGCACCTCGACGTACTTGGTCATGGTTTCGTAGCGGGCCCGGTGCCACTCGGGAACGCGCCTTGAGCTGTTCCTCCGAACCCGCCGGCCCATGGCGGCCGACCACACCCTGCCGCGATCGTTGTTCGGAGGCACCAGGTACACGTCGGGCATGGCCCCGACTTCGATGACCCTGCGCTCGAGCACTCCATCAGCGGCCAGCAAACCGCGCTCGCCCTTGATCATCACGCGGTCATCGGTGGTGATGCCGCCGAGCGAATGGTCGAGAAGATATCCGGCCCAGATTTCCAGATCTTTGGTTTCAATCATCCTACACCTCATTCCGCAGTCGCAGCGGGCTGCATTGTAGCCGCTCGAAAGACTCGATGCACTTCGGATCTTCAAAACAATCCTCTCGGATCGTGATATCTTTCCGAGCGGCGTGCGCCCAGAGGCGCCCGGCCCAAATGCACCGGGAGGGCAATCCAATGAACAAGATCCTGAAGAACGTCGCAGTCATGACACTTTTCCTGGCAATCGGATGCGCGGCCCCAGTGACCGACACAGAAGTCGTGCGCACGGCCCCTTCGCAAACCTACACCATGGACCAGTTCATGAAGACCACCAGCATCGGTGGCAACTCGTTCAACCCCGACGAAACAAAGCTCCTGGTTTCGAGCAACGAGACCGGCATCTATAACGTCTACGAACTCGACCTCGCGACCGGGGAACGCACGGCCGTGACCGAAGGAGAGGACACGACCATCGCGGTCGCCTACACGCCCGACGACGGGAGAATACTGTTCACGCGCGACAACGAAGGCGACGAGAACAACCACCTGTTCCTTCGCGAACTCGACGGAACGGTTCGGGATCTCACCGAGGGCGAAAATACCAAAGAAAGCTGGGCAGGATTCAGCAACGACCTGACCAGTTTCTATACGGTCAACAACGGCCGCGATCCGCGTTTCATGGACCTTTACGAGTGGGATGTGGCGACCCTCGAAAAGAGAATGATCTATCTCAACGAAAGCGGACTCGATCCCCAGGTCTTCACACCCGACGGTCGATGGCTGGTCGTGGGTAAGACCAACACCACCAATGACTCGGATCTCTTCGTGCTCGACCTCGTGAATAAGACTGAACCACTCCTCATTTCCGAACACGAGGGTCAGGCCAACTTCTCAGCTGAAGACGTGAGCGTCGACAGCACCACGCTTTTCTACACCACGAACGTCGATGGAGAGTTCGCATCGCTCAAGAGTTACAGCTTCGCGGACGGGTCTCACCAGGATGTTTTTGCCACTGACTGGGACGTCTCCTACGCCTATTTCAGCCGCCTCGGCACCTATCGCGTCATCGGCACGAATGAAGACGGCTACACCAAAATCCGAATCACCAACCAGTCGACGGGCGAAGAGCTGGAGATCCCGAATCTCCCTGACGGCACCGTGACGGGAGTCGCGTTTTCAAATTCGGAACGCTTGATGAAGTTCACCCTCTCGAGCGATACGATGCCGGGAAACCTCTTCCTCTTCAATCTCGAGTCGGGCGAGCTCGAGCAACTCACCGATACCCTCAACCCCGAAATCAACCCGGAGGATCTGGTTGCGAGCGAGGTGGCGCGGTTTACCGCTCGAGACGGTCTCACCATCCCGGGCCCGCTCTACAAACCGATCGGCGCCAGTGCTGACAACAAGGTGCCTGTCCTGCTCTCCATTCACGGCGGGCCCGGCGGTCAGAGCCGCCCCGGGTATCGCGCCTCGCGGCAGTTCCTGCTGAATCACGGCTATGCGCTCTTTGCGGTCAACAACCGCGGGTCCTCGGGCTATGGCAAGACCTTCTACGCTGCCGATGACCGGAAGCACGGCCGCGAACCCTTGTGGGACTGCGTTGACGCCAAAGAGTACCTCAAGACCCTCGACTGGGTGGATCCCGATCGCATTGGCATCATGGGCGGCTCCTACGGCGGTTATATGGTGCTTGCAGCGCTCGCCTTCGAACCCGAAGAGTTCGCCGTCGGCGTCGACATTTTCGGCGTCTCGAACTGGATCCGCACGCTCAACAGCATTCCTCCCTACTGGGAGAGCTTCCGCCAGGCCCTTTACGAAGAGATCGGTGATCCGGAGGTCGACGAGGAGTTTCTCTATGCCACGTCGCCGGTCTTCCACGGTGACAAGATCACGAAGCCGCTGATCATCCTGCAGGGTGCGAACGACCCCCGGGTCATTCAACCCGAGAGCGACGACATGGTGGCGGCGATCGAAGCCAACGGCGGCATCGTCGAGTACGTGGTCTTCGACGACGAGGGGCACGGCTTCACGAAGAATGCCAACACCATCGCCGGCTACAACGCGATCCTCGAATTCCTCGAGACCTATCTCGCACCGGTTCCGGCTGCACACTGATATTCGGTCATTGAACACACGCCCGGGCCGGTCCATCGGCCCGGGCGATTTCTTGAGGCTTCAGCGCGTCGAGTCCGAATTTCCGGCTCTTTTCATGCGACAGGTCATCCGATTTTCTATACACTTGAAGCATGTCTTCCCGAATTACGCTCGATCAGAGTGAAAATGATGGTGGCGCGTCTCGCGCCTCTTCGGTTGAACCAGCGATACAACCTCACCCATCGCGCCACATCGTCCGCGCCGATTGGGAGGACGCGACATCGGACGCGCTCATGCTGTATGTCGCCGAGGAACCCCGCATCGGTGACGAGTTCTCGTACAACGATCTGCGGTGGAGAGTGATCGACTACCGGGACGGCTGGATCGCTGAACTGCTGGTCCGCTAGGATCTGCGGAAATCCTGCTGCTGTGACCTGATTCTTCCGGTCTTGTATGATCGCGTTCCATGGAAGCGGAAAACCGGCCATTCGACCCCAAGACCTTTGACGACCTGTTGGAGGTCTCTCCCCCTGAGGCGGCGAAGCTGCTCGCGGACATCATCTCGAGGGTCATCGAAGATCCCGCCGAAGATGGATCCCGCGACGCCGGAGCGATTGACGTGCTCGCCGACCGCCGCGCGGGCGATCCACTCCTCGAATACCTCCCGCTCACTGCGCTCGAAGTGCTTTCCGAGCGCTGCACCGATCGACTGCGCGAGAACGGCGAAAGCCGGCACTCGCGCGAAACGGCGTGGCAACTCCTGGACGTGTTGCGGCGCAGTGTTGTGCTGTGCCGAATTGCCGCAGAAGACGCTACCGACGATTGGGCCGATCGAATTCTCGTCCTCGTCGAGGCTTCGCATTTCACCTTCGGCCACCTCTTTCTCCAGCGGGCTCGCGGCTATGGCGAGCGCCCCCTTTTCCGCGTTCCTTCCGGAGATTCGAGCCGCACCGTCAGCTGGCGGCAGGTCGCGGGGAGAGTCGATCTCATTGCACGCGGCCTTCTCGCCCTCACTGCCGATTCCCCCGAACGAACGGTGGCCATTCTGTCTCGCAACAGCCTCGAGATGGCCCTGGTCGATCTGGCCTGCCTGAGCGCCGGAATCGTCAACGTCATGGTTCCGGCCACGGCCACCGAAACCGACGTCGCGTACATCCTCGATCACGCGAAGGTCGGCCCCCTGTTCGTCTCCGGCAGCGAACAAATGAAGAAGGTCCGAAATGTCCGCGATCAACTCGGCGACCTCGGCCCCATCATCACACTCAACACTGCCTCCGGATCGATACGCGACGCGATGGACTTCGAACACCTGCTCGCGCGTTCATCGGAAACCGCACCGGACGAACTCGCGAAGCGCCGTGCAGACCAGAAGATCGACGATCTCGCGACGGTGATGTACACCTCGGGGACGACCGGCACTCCCAAGGGGATCTGCTTCACCCAGCGCAACATCGTCTTCAAACGGTTCGCGCGGGCACTCGCGCTGCCGGAGATCGGTGAGGACGACCGCTTCCTCTGTTATCTCCCCCTCTTCCACACCTTCGGTCGTTTCCTCGAACTCACGGGGTGCGTCTTCTGGGGCGCGACCTACTGCTTCGCCCGGGACCCGAGCATCGAATCGCTTGCCCGCCAGATGCGTGAAATCGAAGCGACGGTCCTCATCAGCGTCCCGATGAAATGGATGCAACTCTACGAGCTGATTCGACAGACGGTTGATGTGATCTCGGCCGACGATGCCGACATCCGAAAGGGCGTTCGAGGTCAGACGGGGCCGGGTTTGCGGTGGGGTCTGTCGGCCGCCGGCTACCTCGACCCGGAGATATTCCGTTTTTTCCAACGCAACGGCATCGAGTTGATGAGCGGCTTCGGAATGACCGAGGCCACCGGCGGCATCACCATGACTCCGCCGGGACGGTATAAGGAGGAGTCACTCGGTCCGGCACTGCCGGGTATCGCGCTCGCACTGGCAGATGATGGAGAACTGATCGTCCGCGGGCCTTACGTGATGCAGGGCTACCTCGACCCTCCCGAGGGTGTCGAATCGTTTGACGACCAGGGCTGGTTCCATACCGGTGATCTCATGGAGATGGGAGACGACGGTTTCCTCCAGATCGTCGACCGGAAGAAGGAGATCTACAAGAACATCCACGGCGAAACAATCGCGCCACAGAAGGTCGAGAATCTCTTCCGCGACTTCGACTCCGTCGGCCGGATATTCCTGGTCGGAGACCACCGCCCGTACAACACCGCTCTCATTTACCCGAATCCAGATTTCGAGGATCTCGATCTGGCATCGTTGTCCCCGGAAGAGGTCAAGACACACTTCAGATCGCTCGTGGTGAGCGCCAACTCGTTTCTGGCGCCCTATGAACGGATCATCGATTTCGCCATCATCGACCGCGATTTCGAAGCAGATCGCGGCGAGCTCACCGCCAAAGGCACCTACCGGCGAAAGGTGATCGAACGATCGTTCGCGGAGCAGATCAGCTTACTTTATCGACGCCGAACCCTCACCGTAGGCGGTGCCGACATCGTGGTGCCGAACTGGATATTCCAGACCCTCGGAATCACAGCTCAGGATCTACGCGTGCGGGACGATCGTCTCGATCTCGGCTCGCACGACACCTCGCTCACGATCTGCCGCGAGGGCGACGAGGCTGTCCGGATCGGCGAGGCGCTGTATCAGCCCACGCGCCGCGCCGTCGATCTCGGCCACCTCCTGGCAACACCGCGGCTGTGGTTGGGCAACGGCGAACTGGTGAACTTCGCCCCGCTCGAGGCGGCGCAACGAGACCGTCGCCGCGGTCGAGGCCTCTCGGCACGGTGGCTCCGGCGAACCGGGCCTCATCCAGTCACAGCAGCCGAGCGCGACAATCTCGCCGGCTTGCTACGCCGCCAGGAGGCAGGCCTCCTCGATCTCCACCTCACCGCGCTCATGATTACCGCCGAGGACGATGCCGACGCGGTGGCCGCCATCAAGGTCCTGGAACATATTCTCCACCTCGACGACGCCGGGTTGACCGACCAGGCCCTTCGCATCCTCCGCCGCGCTGTCGATGCGCGGTCGATCAGGGTTCGGAGACGGGCCTTCCAGGTCCTTGCCACGGCCGAGGTGCCCTCCCTCTACCGCGGGACGCTGGCGCGATTTCTTGACCGCGGCGAGGATCTGCTCGACACCGAGACCATTTTGGTCCTGGCGGACCGCGACCTCACAGCGGATCAAATCGATGCCTTCATCGTGGAGGCGGAGGGGCGGTGCTCGCAGTCCACCGACCGCCTCGACCCCGTGATCCAATCGATGTGCGAGTTTCTCTCGACCTATGGGACAACGCACCCGAGCCAGTACCGGAGGCTGCGGGGGTTCTTCACCCGCGCGGTCATGATCGCCCACAGCCAGCAAGCCCGGGCTCTCGCCGCCGACGGGAAGCGGCGTCTCGCTCAGGGCTTTCGGGCGTGGCTCGGGTCTCCGTCGAGAGTTGCGGTCGATCCTGAAACCGGTATCGAGTACCGCTGGGAAGATGTCGTCGAATTCTCCGACGAAATCGACGTTGAGACCAGGGAGCATCTCCTCGAAGCGCTGCGCACGGCACCGATTATTCGGGAGGCCTCATTTCTCTTCGCGAGCTCACCGACCGTCGTCCAACTCGATGACATCCTACCTGGTGGCGTGTGGATTCGGCTTCTCGGAAGTTCACACGGGAAGTCGGTATTTCGGGTCGCCATCAGAACCAGGAATCGAGAACAACTCGATCTCGCGCTGAATCTCAATCGAGACCTGCCGGACGAACGGGCGCAGGAGGAAATCAACTGGCTCATCGTCTGCAGCGAAGCGCAGGGGCCTGGTCCTCTGGTCGAGATTTTTGGCGGATCGTGGCCTGAGCACGATCTCTGGACCGAGGAGTTCATCCCCGGAGAAACCCTCGATCACGCGTTGCGAAGGCTCGCCAAGCGCAAGGAGGACCCGCAACGCATCGCCGTCTGGTGGCCCTTTGCCGCGTGGGCTGCCCTCTCCGCGTACGTGGATTTCTGGAACAGAACGGGGGGGAGACTGGTGGTTGCCGATCCTTCTCCGGCAAACGTCATTGTTCCACTGCACGATTACCACACCGGCGCCCGGTTGGTGTCCATCTCGTCACGGGCCCCTTTCGATTCGGTCCCGACAATGCTCCGGAGTTTCCAGCAGTTCTTCGTCGAACCAGTCGAAAAGGAGCACCCCGAACTCGCCGGGCTGGTCGGGTGGGACACGCTCTTCTCCGCCGTGCTCGAGATCGTCGGCGAGAAGGAAGGTGCCGCGCAGTTGCGCGCGGTCTTTGAAACCGCCACCGGCAAGGATCAGCCGATGGCACCGGCACTTGGAAAATTTCTCGAAGCGGTCCGCCGCCGCGGATTCCTGCCGCGGCGCCTGTTCTTTGCTGCGAAGCGTTATCGCCGGTGGGAGCGGTTGAACTCCGACGCGACCCAGAGCGCACGAGCGCACACTCTGCAGCAGATCTACTCAACCTATAATCTGGGTGAATTGCAGACATCCTACCCGGAAGCTCGCGCGCGGTTCTTTCGTGAAACCGTATTCCGCAACGCGTCCCAGGTCCTCGCAGAAGGCCTGGACGAATTGATTGCGCGGCTCCGGAGCGGAGAACTCATGCAGGAAGAACTCAGCGCCGCAGTCGCTGATCTGCGGGCCCACCTATCGCTCGAGACCGACGAAGACTATTTCCTCGTCCGGCTCTCATACCCCTATCTTCGACCTGAAGACGACGTCGTATATGTCGCGGCGGCCGCAGGCGGCACCCATCAGAGCGAGATGGTCGTCACCCTTGAAGACTCGGATGGCAATCCGTTTCAAATCCGTCACGCGTTGAGCGCCAAAGAGGTGGGCAGGCTCCACCGCCTTTTCATGGGCGCGAAGCTCCAAGTCCAGTTCCGCCCGGAACACCGATTTCTGGTTGCCATCAACGACCGCGGTAACCTGATTGGCGGGATCTTCTACGAGGAGCATGCCGAAGCCCAGACCGCGCACCTGGACAGGATCGTCGTCGCCGACGGTTTTCGGCGACGAGGATTGCCGGCGCTCTGATCGGGCAACTGAAGAACCGGCTGCGAACCGCAGGATATCAGTCGCTGACGACCGGGTTCTTTCGCCCGCAGTTCTTCTACCAGATGGGTTTTTCGGTCGAACGGCGCTATGCGGGGCTCTACCTCTCATTGGTCGAAAACCAGGAGGTGGTTTGATGCCGGGACGGTTGCTGATCCGCACAAACCGGATTTTCGACATACTCGAAGATCGGTGGGAACGACTTTCCACCCAAAAAAATGTCGCGACGGCCCTGGTGACGGTTTTCGTTTTGGGACTGGCACTCGTGGAATTTCGGCGCCAAGGATGGCTTCCCGCGGCCTTCGAGGACCAGATCCCAACCAACCATTTCGTGGCGATTTTGTTCCCGTTTACGTTGCTGCTCCTCACCGAGGTGGTCTCGCTGGTCTTTGCACTCGTCCAGTCGATCGCTATTGCGGTCGGCAAACAGCTCGAGATCATGTCGCTGATCCTGATCCGCCAATCGTTCAAAGAGCTCACCTATTTTGACGAACCCATCGTATGGGGTGAGATGTCGAGCGAAATCACCACAAGGGTGCTGTACATCATCTCTGACGCTCTGGGCGCATTGATCATCTTCGGTCTTCTGGCCCTCTACACGCGACTGCAGAGCCACCGCCCGATCACTGCGGATCCCGACGAGCAATCGAGTTTCATATCCGCGAAGAAATTGATCGCGGTAATCCTTCTGATCAGCCTGGTCATTATTTGCGTCGAAGTCATGTGGGCGTGGTCTCAAGGCAACCTGACGCACTCTTTCTTCGAGGTCTTCTACACCCTTCTGATTTTTGCTGACGTCCTCGTGGTGCTCATCTCACTGCGCTACAGCAACGCCTATGCAGTCGTTTTTCGGTATTTCGGTTTCGCCGTGGCAACAGTGTTGATACGGCTTGCCTTGACCGCTCCCCGCGTCGTCGATGCCGCCCTCGGTGTCACCGCCACCCTCTTCGCGATCGCCTTGACCTGGATTTACAACCTGGTCGAGTCTCGGGAATCTGAATCACCTCAACACGGTTGACCAAGTGGAGACGAGGTTGCTTGTCGCTGATTCATCTCCATGATAGTGTATGACCACATCGCGATAGAGGTCCAGGAATACACATTTCAAGGATCTTTGCAGCCACCACGGGGAGAGAGAACATGCTCTTGGACGGACGCACAGTATTGATTGCCGAAGATGATCCGGATCAGTCGAATTTCATCCAAACAGTCCTTGAAGACAACGGGGCCAAAGTCATCGTGACCCACAATGGAACCGATGCACTCAAGGCCGCGCGCGACAACCGCCCCCACGCCATGACTCTTGATATCAACATGCCGGGAATGGACGTGATGGATCTCCTCGGCGAGCTCAAGCATGATGAGAGCCTTTCCGACCTCAAGATCTGTATCGTCAGCGGCCGGCCCGAGCTGCGCCTCATCCTCCGCGATCGGCACCTGAACGCCAATGCCTACCTCGACAAGCCTTTCACCGAGGATGACCTCGTCAAGAGCATTGTCGGGCTACTCGAAGGCTGAGCGAGTACGTCAAGACGTTAGGCTCATCCGGTATTTGGTGAGGTGGTCGCCCCAGTGACCTTTGGAATACGGCGGCTCCTGGCCCCTCTCTATATTCCAAACGAGCGAACCCGAATTGACTGTCTTCCCGAGCGGAGGTGACCGAGCGGCTGTGCCGTGAGGACGCCGTAGTCGAGGGACCCCCTCCTATAGGAGAGTGCAGGCATCGCAGCTTATCTCCTGTTTACTGACGCCCTTAGGGCGTCGTGACCCGGCGTCAATAGCGGGCGGCCAATGGCCAGCGATCCCTGGCCTTGGCCGCATGCCGCTATCGCCACCGGGTTCGGGGGATCCCTCGACTCGGCCGTCCCCGTCTTCGCTCGGAGCTTCGCCGTGACAAGGGACGGCCTCGCTCGGGATGACAGGAAATCACAGGCTCCTTCCTGGCCGAATTTACCCCGTTGATCGTCATAGCCTGAACTCGTCGACACTCTTCCTTCCACGGAGTCATTCACCACGGAGCCACGGAGAACACAGAGAGGAACACAGAGAATTTCCTCTGTGCGGCTCTGTGCCCTCTGTGTCTCTGTGGTTCATTGCTTCGCGATCACGCGTCCGAACGAGGAATTTCGGGAATGGAAACCTGATTCCCCCAACCTCACGAATTTCCCGATGAACCAAACGTTTTAACGTCCTTACGTCTTACCTGTATCCAAACAGCATCGCGTAGACAATCAGCGCAATCAGAGTCAACCCGATGCTCAGAGCGATGAATCCGAAGGTTTTGAAGACCTTTTCGGCCCGTTTCGGATAGGGCTCCACGAGCTTGGCATCGATTTCAGCGATCGTGCCGCTTGCCATCAATTCATCGTACTCGCCCGGTTTGTCGTGGCGGAGTTCTTCAACCGGCACCCGGCCCGTGAAGATCACCGGATCCATCGGGAACTTGTCGGGCCGGAAGTGGGTATTGAAGAAGTGGATGGTGAAGATGAACGCCACCGCCAGCAAAGCCTCGTCCGAGTGGATGATGGTCGCCACGTTGATCGCCCAACCGGGCAGAAGCCGCGTAAAGAAGACCGGGAACCACAGAACCAGACCGGTCGAACCGATCACGAACACGCCCCAGAAGACCGCGAAGTAGTCGAACTTCTCCCAGTAGGTGAATCGCCCGTAGTGCGGACGCGGTCCACGTCCAAAGAACCACTTGATCGATTCAAACACCTGCCGGATGTCCGTGAAATTGAACATCAGCGAGTTCGTGTCGAAGATATACGCGAGCCAGGTCTTCCCCGATTCCTTCTTGCCTTTCCAAACCTGGCGGAGGTGGAAAGCGAAGAGAGCGATCAACACAACCGCTGCAATACGGTGGAGGATGCCCATCGTGGCAAAACCGCCGAGCATCTTCGACAGCACCGTTGCCCACCCCATGTACGAGAACTTGAGGGCCATACCTGTCAGCGCCAACGTGAAGAATGAAAGCAACATCACGAGGTGCATGAGACGGTGGACCGCACTGAAACGAACGTACAGCCTCTCCTGCGGTGCGCGTTTGTGCTGCACCCACTTATCTCGAGTTCGGAGAAGTCGCCACAACCACATGCCTGTGTGGAGCAGGGCGAAGCTCATGGTTCCAACCAGCAAGATGGTCATGAACCAGAAGGAATAGAAGAGGAACGGGTATTTTTCAGGATCGTGGTGTGTGGCGTGCGTCAGGTAACCGGCGAACTTGCGGTGCGACCCCGGATGGCAGGTGGCGCATGTATCCACGACGTTGTCGTGGCTCAGAGCTGAAGCAGGGTTTTCCGGAGGCAGAATGTTGTGGGTGCCGTGGCAGTCGTAGCACTTGGCCGCGCCCTCCGAACCCAGCCGCGAAACCTTGCCGTGATAGGTATCGAAAAAGGTCTCGGCTTCGTCCTCGTGGCACCGACCGCATTGATTCATCATCGCCATCCGGAACCCCTCGGCGTCGGTTCGCGAAATGGTGTGCGAGCTGTGACAACTTTCGCAGGTCGGGAGGTCGCGGTCGGTTTCCGTGTTTTCCGGCCAGTGGACGCTGGTGCGGAAGGTCTCCTCGATCCCGTGGTGGCATTCACCGCACGTGACCGAAACGTTGGCGCTGTTGACCAGGGCCCTGGGATCATCTGCCGGTTGCTCCATATGGGCGCCGTGACAGTCGGTGCAGGTCGCCGAAACCACCAATCCGCTCTCCAAGAGGCCCTTCCCGTGAATGCTCATCTCGAAGCTGTGGACGATATCGGGAATCTCCGACTCGATCCGCTTCGCTGCAACCTCACCCTGCCTGTGGCATCTGGCACACAGTTCGGGAACGTTGCGGGCATAGGTCGGAGACGACGGCAACCGATAGCTCTCCGTCGCATGCTTCTCGTGACAGTCCAGACACACAGGCGCGTCGGCATCGTCCTGCGCCGCGAGTGTTCCGTGGATGGATTCCTGGTATTTGCCGACCACCTCTGCGTGGCAGGTGCTGCAGTCAACCGGCGATGTGATGGTGTCACAGGCCCGTTCGTGAGAGGGTGTTACCTCGCTGTGGCACTGTGCGCAGGCAATGCCCGCGTGCGAGCCGATGTTGTAGCGAGTCTCGTCGACATAGAGTGCGATCGTCTCGCCGTCCCGCTCCATCGTGAGTTCGGCGTCTGCGTGGCACCGCATGCAGTTCCGGTTGGCGGCACCGAGCGCCGACAGCGCCTGGCGCCGGATCTTGTGCGGCTGATGACACTCCGCGCACGAGGGCACCTGGTGCGGCTTTTCCTCCCACAGCCTTCCTTCGACCACCTTGACGTGCACCTCTTCAATCCGCGCGTGACAGACCATGCAGGTGGCGGCGACGTTCTTGCGATTGATGCTCGAACGCGGATCTGTGTGCTCGAGGATGTCGTGCGATGTGTGGCACGAAGTACAGACTGCAGTTACGGTCAGACCCTTCTTGAAGAGTCCTTCGCCATGGACCGACATCGAGAAGTTCTCGAGGATCCGATCCTGTGGAATCTCGTGCTGCAACGAAACCTCGGTGCCCTCCCGGTGACAGCGACCACACAGCAACGGCACGTTCATGTTCGAGGTCGGCGATGCCAGGTCTGAGCGCGGGAGAATCGCGTGATGCTCGTGACAGGTCACGCAACTCGGCGCCATGGGATCGCCACTCGCGGCCGCCCGTCCATGCAGGCTCCGTTGGTGCTCGGTTGCCTGCTTTTCGTGGCAGGTACCGCAGACTGCAGCTTCCTCCTGTTCGCCCTGAGGCGGTTCCATGGCGTGGCCCGAGTGGCAACTCACACAACTGGCTGCGGGCCCGTTGTCGGCACTTCGAGCGTGCGGGCTCTTGCCGACGTCTCTCATTTCACGGGCGTGGCAACGCCCGCACAGCTCGTTGGAATGCGACGAACTGACCGGCGACGCCGGATCGTTTGCCGACAAAACGTCGTGGGTGCCGTGACAGGTCGTGCATCGGCGGACGGAGAAACCGGGTTCTCCGCCCATTTCCCGTGAGGACCGCCCGAGAGTTCTTCGCCAACATCGTCGTGGCACATGGCACAGTCGACCGGGTCCAACTCCTCGTCGTGGGGAAGCTCGACTCCGTCCAGATCCATGTGGCAATCGATGCACCCGAACTCCTGGTGAACGGACGCCGTAAACCCTTGAGGATCTACGAACATCGAAACCTCAACTCCACCGCGTTCACCGACGAGTTCAGGGTCCTCGTGGCACATCAGACAGTCTTCATTTTCCTGTGCCAGTGCGATGGGGGTTGCGAAGATCATTACCAGAACGGCGGCCGCGAGCAGGAAAAGCGACCGGACTCCTGCTGCCGCCTGCCGGGGATATCGAAGCGCCATGAATCCCTCCAGATCGGGACGGAAAATCTCGCTGCCGGTGCAACTGTATCTCTATGTAACGAAATATTCAAGCTCATTGGCACCCTCATAAATGAGACGATGCTTGCCATGATAATTTCTTGTATATTTCATATAATTATAACAATTTCAGAGAGTTTCGGAGATCCGCGGAGGCCGAAAAGGGCTCTAATTGCTGCCACCAGTATCATTTGCGTATTTGTGCAAATACTCCGAGAGTGATACTATCCGCGGCGCCCGACGGCATCACACCGTCACGGAGGTTAGAACAAAATGGCTGCAAGCTCGAACGACACAAAGAAACTCTTCGGACGCCTCTTCAATTATGCGAATAACGGTCTGACCATCGCAGGGATAGTTCTCACCACCCTTTCGGGAATCCTCATCGCCGTTTTTCTGATCGCGCAGATGCTCGGCGGATATGACAATCCCTATATCGGCCTCTTTGCGTACGTGGTTCTGCCGATGATTTTCGTCCTCGGGTTGATCGAGATTCCGATCGGCATGTGGCGTCGCCGCCGCAAGCTGATGAAGGAAGGCGCCACTGAAGCGGAAATGACCGCATTCCCCCGCCTCGACTTCAACGACCCGAATATGCGCCGGGTATGGACCCTCGTTATTGGTCTGACTGCTCTCAACGCCGTCCTTCTCGGCGCCGCCTCGTTCTTTGCTGTCGAGGAGATGGAAACCGTCGAATTCTGCGGTGAAACGTGCCATACCGTCATGCAGCCCGAATTCACCGCGTACCAGGATTCTCCGCATTCGAGGGTCGCCTGTGTCGACTGTCATATCGGTCCCGGGGCATCGTGGTTCGTCAAATCGAAACTTGACGGCCTGCGCCAGGTTTGGCACACCGCAATAGGTACCTACATGCGCCCCATTACAACGCCGCTCCACACCCTGCGGCCGGCGCGAGAAACCTGCGAGCAATGCCACTGGCCAAACAAGCACCACGGCGACAAGCTTCGAATTTTTTCGCGCTACGGTACCGACGAGGAAAACTCACCGTCATACACCGCTATGCTCCTTCGCACCGGCGGCGGCAGCCTCGATATCGGACGCGCGGGCGGCATACACTGGTGGCACATTTACTCCGACAATCGAATTCGTTTCGTTTCTGATGAGGCCCGCGAGGAGATCACCTGGGTCGAACTCACCACGCGTGACGGAGAGGTTCGTACGTACACCCGCGACGGAGACGAAGTAGCATCCGACAAACGATTTCATCTTCCCGGATCATGGACTGCATCGATTGTCATAACAGGCCGACCCACACCTTCCACACTCCATCCAAAGCGATCGACTTGGATTATCGACACGCACACGGAGCTTCGAGAACTCCCCTACTACAAACGGCAGGCAGTCAATGCGATGGAGGGAGAATACGAATCGCATTCTGCTGGGATGGCTGCAGTTCGTGAAGCGATGGTCGAGTTCTACAGTACGGAGCATCCGGAAATCGCGGCGCAAGTCGACCCGACCTGGTCAACGGCGGTGCGGAGTTGGCTGCAGAGGCATACGGAAAGAGCGTTTTCCCGGCCATGGACACCAACTGGGAGACTCACCCGAACCACATCGGGCACGACGATTTTCCGGGTTGCATGCGGTGCCACGACGATGAAATGACGACCGCCGACGGCAAATACACGATCCCCATGGACTGCGAGACCTGTCACATCTTCCTGCTCGAGGACAGCCCCGAGTACCCCGAGTTTGCGTACGCGCTCGAGAGCGACTGAATCGACCCTCGATTCTCTTGCGGCCTCTCGGTCACCCACTGTGTTGTGGTGGCAGGGAGAACTGTAAAGGGAAGGGCCATCCGGCGTTGACCGTGCTGTCATTGCCGAGACCATCATGATAATCTCGGATACTCCGAGCCGCGCGGACTCCCGGGAGACGATTTGATGGAATGGCTGGAACAAAATATCGATGCGTACCGCATCGTCTCAGAAATCCTCGGTGAACTTCGTTTGGCCATCCGCCGACGCCTGGAGCAGATCCACGGCGAGGAGTGGTTTCGAAAGGGCCTTCCGGAGGAGATCTTCAAACGGCTTGTGGACGCCAAGGAACGAGAGAAGTCAATCGATTGGTACGAAGGGCAATACCAGCAGATCATGGATTACGCAGTGTTTCCGGACCTGATCGCAATCCTGGAAAAAAACCCCGAAGCTTTTCAGCCACTGGTCAATCTCGCACCGAGCACGGCGCTGTTGAACGCGCGTTTTATGGAACTGGACGTGATGCGGGCGAAGCTGGGCCGAGCACGACCGATCAGCGAAACCGAGCTCTCGTTTCTCGGGACCTTCCATCTGCGCTTTCGCAAGGCCGTCGAGGAAATCAGGTCCCTCGATGTTGAGGTCGAAAGCGAGGAGATCGAGAAATCCGAGAAACCTGCCGCAGAAACGACTACCGATACCGTTGACCGACCGGCGACGCCTCGAGCTGCGGCGAGCCGACCGAAGCGCCCCGTCCAGGCCGCAGCTGGGTCTCCTCAGGATAGGCCCGGCGAGAGCGAGGAACAGGAACAAGCTCCTCCGCCCCCCACTTCCGCCGACGACGACGGCCCCACCGATGTGCTGCATCAGAACGGTGGCGACACCGAAGAGCAGATCACCGGCGCAGACGAGCCATCTTCCGCCGAACGGCGAACCGCCGGGAAGATGATCGGACCCAAAAAGCTCAGGGAAGCGCTGGCCTCGAACGACCACCGCACGGTGCTTCGCGAATTGTACCGCGAGGTCACATCAATAGCCGAGGGCGTGTGGACGAACGATGTCACACCCGCGGCCCTCGTCTGGGACCAGGTCACAGCCAGTGAGTGGTACGAACTCAATTTCTCGCGTCTCGGGCTGCAGCCCTTGTCGGTTTTTTACGAGGTCACATCCAAGGTCGAAAAGAAGATGAGTTCCGGAGCCAGCAAGGCCGACCTCCAGGAGTTCCTCAAAGAGACGAATTTTGCGAAGACCCTCCTCGCGCTCCGGGACATGTTCCAGGCGAATAACATCTAGTCAATTCTGAATTCTTAATTCTCAATTCTCAATTCCACCCAACCTCCCGTTAAATGGGGCGGGTGGATGGGAATTCAAAATTGAGAATTGAGAACTCAGAATTCGGCACTCATGCTGGTGGGAATTGCTCGGTGTAGGCGGCGTAACGCCTGAGGATGCGGCGGGTGTAGCCGACGGCCCGGCGGCAACGGCAGACCCCTGCGGGGAAGCGGCGGGAGACGGTGGGATCGTCGAGCAGGAGCATGGCGGTCTCGACCGAACCCCGCCACATGTCCGGATCGAATCCCATCTCACGAGCGAGTTTTCGGGCATCGTAGAGGTGCCGCGGCCCGACGTTGTACGAAGCTATCGCCATCGCGACCCTGTCCGGCAACGGGAGACCTTCGAACTCGTCCATCAGTTGTCGCAGATAACGTGCGCCCGCCTCAGCCGCCTCCTGTGGATGATGCGGATCCTCTACTCCAAGTTCCTTCCAAGTGAAGGGCATGAACTGAAACAATCCGCTCGATCCGCCGGGACCCACCGCGTCGGGATCGAACCGCGATTCTTCGTACATGAGTGACGCCAGGAGCCTCCAATCGATCTCGTACTCCCGTCCGACCCATTGCAGCAGCTCATCGTACTGGCTGAGGCCCCCCTCCGGGATCGGGAGCAGGGTTTTCAGTCTCGGTGGCTCCCACGAGCCAAACTCGTTGAGAACCAATTGGCGCACCATCCCCGATGAACGCGCTTCGGCAAGAAAGCGACCCACTTCTCGGTAGAGGCGCGGAGACGACGGGTTGAGCACCCACGACAGACCTACCTGAGGCACGACAACCGTCCCGCGACTGCAGATCGGTACGGTTCCGAATTTCGAGTGTGGCCGCATCCTCGTCGACGACCGCCAGCGAAGCCTCGCCGCGGGCCACTTCCAACATCGCGTTGAAAGCATCGGCGTCTTTCGCGGGGTCAAAGAACGGCTGCATCGGCACCGCCAACGGCAGCAGGTGGCAGAGATCGCTGACCGAACGGGAGGCCGCCACACGGGCCCCCTTGAGATCCTCGACGGCGTGTGGAGGCGGCCTCCGGGTCGAGACGACCGAGACCAGGTCGACATCGCGGTAGGGCGTGCTGACGAGGAATGCCCCTTCGACAAATGGCGACACCGGTTCGTGAAGCGCCATCACGTCGCCGTATCCCATTTCGAGCCACTCGAGGGGATTGGTGCCGGAAGGCGGAATCGAGAGATCGAGCCGAACGCCCAAGGTTTGCGCAAATGCCGAAGCGAGATCGTATTCGAAACCCCCGATACCGCCTTTTTCAATAAAACAGGTCGTGGCTGAGTTGCGGGTCACGAGCCTCAACACACCGGCTTTCCGCACCTCCCGGAGGTCCCTACAGGCGGCGATGCGGGTGGATCGCTCGAGGACTCTCTCGGCGAAAAAGAACTGATCGATGGCCAGCCGAAGTTGCGGACTCCGTTCGCGCACCCCCCAGACCAACGCACGGCGCCCGCTCAAGCGCACCGAGAATCCTGACTCCCCGAACCGTGGCGAGGGAGTGCGCCAGGAGTGAATCCACCACCGTGAGGCTGTACCTCCCCGCCCGCACTCTTCTTATCGTCTCCTCGATCGAAACCTCTTCAGGCACTTCTTCGAGCCTCAACCCGTATTGGGTCAAGGACGCGCGAATGGCGTCGGTGGTCCGCGAACGGTGCAGGTGGACCGTCCCTCCAACAGCTGAGTTGATGTCCTCGAACTTCGAAGCCCGGGAGGCCACGAGAAGGTCCTCAACCCAATCCACCTCAGCGGTGGCCACAACTCCGCCCTCGAAAAGTCCTGATGGCGAAAAACGTGAGACGGCCAGGTCAGCGATACCCTCTCGGAGAAAAGCAAGGACTTGATCGTTGCGGCGGGCCTGGATCCAACGGACGCGGACTCCGATCCGAGCCGCCAACTGTTCGATCATACTCGTCTCGTCCAATCCATCGCCATTTGCCGCCTGCGAGCGGACAAAACCCGGACGAACGACCACCCGAATCTCTCCGGAGGCCCGGATCTCTTCCACGTCACCCATGTGTCGGGGCGTCTGGTCGCAACCCATGATGAGGGCAGCGGCTGCCAGCGCCAAGAGCGCGATCAGCTTCGTTTTCACACCCTCACTTTAACTGATTGAAGATCGGGCTGACCGCGTTGAAAGCCGGATTGCGATAAGATCGAAGGCCAAGATGAATGACCAGGCACCCACCAACGGCCCAGATCTGCGCCCTGTGATCAAGCGGCTTCGCGAGATCGAGAAGAAGTGCTCTTCCATGGGAACGCGCAACGAAGAGTTTCCGCTGATGCAGGAGCGGCTGGCGTCGATCATCAAGCGTCTCGAGGCAGGGGAAGAGCCATCCGGCGATCCCCTCTCGTATCGCTCAATTGCCCGCGAACTCTTCCCTGTCGCCCACCTATTCGAAAGCGTCGGGTTCATGTCGGTGGGAAAGGAAATCGCCCACGTCGAACGCACCCTCAAAGACCTCGACCCGGATCCTGAAATTGATCGCATCGAGAGCCGCCCCAGGCGTATCCGGGCGAAGGGTCGACTCCCGCTCGGGCCACGGGTGGAAACTGAAGCCGAGAGCGAGGAATCGGCGACTGAAGGAGATGAGGAGGAAGCCTCCCGATGGCATGTGCCGATGCCGATGGCAATCGGCTGCGTTGTTTTGCTTGCCGCCATCGCAGCCGCCACGGCGCTCATCCTGGGCATCGGTCCGTTCCAGGTCGATCGGGGCCTGGTCGAGGTCGCGCCGACCCCCACCGAGACCCCCCTCCCGGCGCCGACCTCCGTCCCTACCCACACCCCAACTCCTGCGCCTCTTCTCAACACCCCTGTCCCGGTCTCGCGCGCCGAACTCGCGGAGGCCGTTTCCCGAGCCCGGCTCGCGCTGAGTCGTGGAGACCTCGATGAGGCTGTGGCGCGGCTTTCGGAGGCGGCCCTCCTCGACCACAGGGACGACGCAGTGGTCGCGATAGCCGAACAGGTGATAGCCCGTTTCGTGCATGCGTCCAACGCAGCTGTCGCGAATGCGCAGTGGCAGGAAGCCGAGAACTTGTTGGAACGCGCCCGACGAATCGCCATGCGCTTCGGCATTTTCGAGAACGAAATCGACCTCATCGCTCAGCGCCACGCCGAGATGGAACGATTTCAGATTATTTCCCCGAGTGACACGAGGGCTATTCGCGATGCGATCGGCCGCCGGGTCGAAGTCACGATCAACGACGGTACGGTGCTCAAAGGCGAAATCGAAGGCATCGACGCCTCAACTCTGCTGCTCAACATGGATTCCGAAATCGGCGGTGGCAAGATGAAATACACCGAGGAACTGCCGATCGGGAATGTTCGCACGATCAAAGTGTTCGAGAACTGATCGATCCGCTATTCGGTGGTGTCGTGAATCGCCCCACCGCACGAGGACCCGGCTCCCGCTGTGCACCCAAAACAATGGCGGCCGGTGACAATCGCCCGCTCCTGGTACTTTGATTCATCAAAATCGCTGATTCGTACGGAGTGCGAGCTCTTCGGTCGGCTCTCGAGTTCGAGCATCTGGTTGAAGTCGCAGTCGAATACGCGGCCATCCCATGAGACCGAAAGGGTGTTCCGGCACATCAGCCCCGCCACCGTCTCAGGGTTGAAAGCATTGACCAGAAGTTCCATATAGGACTGGAGGTTTCCGCTGAGCTCGAGCCACTCGAGGAATCGAGAGATGGGCATGTTGTTGAGCGCTATGAGCCGATCGAAGGTCACGCCGTGATGCCGCGCCAGACCGTCTTTCCACGCCCTCTCCATCGAACACTGGTCACCGGTCACAAGGGCTCCGACCGGGTTGACCATCAAGGTGAGCTTGCGCTCCGGATCATCCCGGCCGTAGCCCACCGCATTCAGCCGCTTCAGTGCCGCGATGGATTTCTCAAAGTCCCGTCACCCCTTTGTGCGTCTGTGTTGCGGCGCCGGAAATGTGGCAGCGAGCACACAACCTCAACTCCACGTTCGGCAAAGAACTCCGGCAGATCTGCCTGCCGGGGAACGAGCAGAACAGTGAGATTACAGCGATCGATCACATGTTTGCCGCGCGCCACACACTGGTCCACGAGATAGCGAAAATTCGGATTCAGTTCGGGGGCGCCTCCCGTGAGATCCACGGTGTGGGCACCGCTGCGATCGAGCGCCGCCAGGCAGGCGTCGACCGTCTCGCGATCCATCACCTCGCGCCAGCGGTCGGGGCCCGCATCGACATGGCAATGCCTGCAGGTCATGTTGCAGAGTTTGCCCAGGTTGATCTGGAGGATCTCGACCGGCCCGGCCCGTAGGCCTTCCGGGGTGACCGCCGATACGGCGTTTTCGAAATCGGTGGTCGACGACAGGTGGTTCAGCGCCAGGTTTTCCAGCATCTGAACCTGGTGGACAGGATCAGCTAGCGGCGCCCGCCGGGCATTCAGGCTGGTGGTCCTCCTGGGACCGGATTCGGGTTCTTGGAGGTCGCTGACGGTTTGGGCCAGCGGCACCGGGATCGGGCTCGGCTCGCTCATCTGTACTCCTCAGCCCTACATTTGCCTACATTGAGGCCTTGGTTACGTGTTCGAGCATCTGCAGCCCATGCACCAGCGATGCCCCGCCGCGGATGGCGGTCGCAACGTGCACCGCCTCGGTCATCTCTTCGAGGTCGGCGCCCTGCTTCAGGCATTCGCTGGAGTACGCATCGATGCAGTAGGGGCACTGCACCGCATGCGAGACGGCCAGAGCGATCAGCGCCTTTTCCCGCACCGTCAGGGCGCCGTCGGCAAAGACCGAAGCGTAGTAGTCAAAAAACTTGCGCGCGAGCTCGGATCCGCCCTCAGCGATATCGCCGAAATTTTCGAGGTGTTCATGACTGTAGTAATCGGCCATCGGACCTCCAGCTTCGTCTGACTGGGAAACAGGCGGATGACGGACTTTATGCCACCGGCCGCTCTGGCGGGATGACACCATTTTCGCCGTCGGTCCGCTCGCCGATCAGGTAGAGCGGTCTTCTCTTGACCTCATCGAAGATGCGCGCGAGGTACTCGCCCATGATCCCGATCATCAGAAGCTGCACGCCGCCGAGGAACAAGATCGAGGCCATCAGCGAGGTGTAGCCGAGCCAGCTCACGCCCACAGCCTTGAGGATCAGCACCACCAGGATATAGAGAAAGGCAAAGAGTGAGACGGCAAAGCCCGTCCACGTGGCAATTCGCAGGGGAAAAAACGAGAACGAGGTGATTCCGTCGAGCGCGAATCGAAGCATCTTTCGGATCGGGAACTTGGTCTCCCCGGCCTGCCGCGCCTGTCGTTTGTAGCGGACGGCCGTTTGCGGAAAACCAATCCAGCTGACCAGGCCCCGGATGAACCGGTTGCGCTCGGGAAGCGCCCGGAAAGCGATGACCGCTCGTTCGCCCATGAGCCTGAAGTCCCCTGTGTCGACCGGAATCTCGACGTGCGTGATTCCGCGCAGGATGCGGTAGAAAAGTGCAGCGGTCGCGAGCTTGAACCACGACTCACCTTCCCGCTCCTCCCGCTGACCGTACACGACCTCGAATCCCTCGCGCCAGCGCTCGACCATTTCCGGTATGACCTCCGGAGGGTCCTGGAGGTCGCCGTCGATGATCACCACGCCCCGCCCCCTCGCGGCATCCACGCCGGCAGTCAGAGCCGCCTGGTGGCCGAAATTTCGCGCGAAACGCAGACCGCATACGCACGAATCGGCAGCTGCCAGATCCTCGATACACCGCCACGTCGCATCGCTCGATCCGTCGTCAACGAAGATGATCTCGAGCCCGTCGACAAGATCAGCCAAGGCCGCCTTCAGGCGTTCGTGCATGACGGCAACGTTGCTCTCCTCGTTGAAGGCCGGCACCACAACAGTGAGTTCTGGTTGTTCAGGCATCACGAAACCATCATAACCGTGCTCCAGATCATTGGTCGTCCTCAGAAGCCGGCACAGCGCCGGGACTGCCGAACCTCACCAACAGAGCCCCGTCTTCGTCCACTACCACCTCACCGGCAGACACGACGGCCTCGATCCCCGCCGCAGGATAATCGCGACGTTCCAGAGACCCGACAGCCACCAGGTGAATAGGCTCTTGTTCGGTCAGAGATCTCACCCTGTCGGGATCGCCCGAAGTGTAGATTTGTTTGATCAGCTCTTCGCGCCGGCCGGTCTCTTCGAGGATTTCGTTGCCTCGCCACACGAGCTCGTGATTCACCCATCCCAGAACACTGGGCACTCCGGAAGCGGACGACAACCGGGCGTACTCCGAGTAGGGCCCCGCAACGGCTTCAGAAATCACCGTGCCGGCCGGCTGTTCGCGAAGGTAATGAACAATCGCTCGATCACCCGGCGCCATCCATTTCATTCCGTCGATGCTCCACCCGTCGGCGGTCATGCCTTTCGCGACCATGCCGACCGGGTGCGGCAGAGCCACCACAACGGCCGCCGAGACAAGACCAACGCGAACCCACCGGTTGCGAACGGCGATACCCACCAACACGGGCAGCGCCGCCGCGAGAAAAATCCAGCCCTGAATGTACGACTTGAAGACGGTGTTCATCCGGTGCATCTCGCTGCCGTAGCCGTCCACCACGTAGACAAACTCCGGAACCAGAAAGAGAAAGACACCGAGAGAGGCCAGGGCAATCGCAGGCCGGTACGATCCGGCCCAGGAACCGAGGACACTCACAACCAGCAACGCGAGACACGCCAGGAGAAAGATCAGGGTCGGGCGGCCGACAGCGGCAGCCAAAACGAGAACCGCTGCGCTGAACGCCAGGGTCACCGCCCTCCTCACTTCGGCATCGCCCTCCAGAGCTCCGCGAAGCAACGCCAACGCCGCCAGCGCGGCAGGAATGAGAAGACAGCCGGCGTAGAGGAGGATTTCACTCGGTTCGGTCCAGGCAAAGACCCTTTTGACTCCCTGGAACGGGGCCTGGAAACCGAGGTGGAACGGCGCCGTGACGATCCACCCTCCGACAGCGACCGCGACAACAGCCAGCCATCTCCGACTTCCGTCACCACCAGGCCAATACCAGCGATCACTTCCAGCGAGGAACAACAGGGCAATGCCGACCAATGTCGGCGGCATGCACCAGGGGTTGGCGGCCCACGCCACGCCGAAGAGTACGGCAAGGACCACGATCTCAAAAATCCCACCACCGTTCGACTTCCCGGCCCGGGCAGCCACCAGGAGGGCGAGGCAGATGATGGGCATCGAGAGCAGGTGAGGATGGAGATCGCCGAGCCACAGGGTGAATAGCGGGAACTCGGTGATCGTATCCGCGACCTGCCGCGACGAGTGCCACAGGTCGAGTCCGGTGAGTTGAGCGCCCGCCGCGAGTTGGCGAAAGCCATCCGGCGTGCCTGCAAAGACCCCGAAGAATGCCGCCAGAAGCCCCGACCAGTGGTTGCCGCCAAGCCGTCGCCCGAGCATCCACATGATGGACGCTACCATCCCTCCGACAAGCCCGACAATCAGGTTGTAACCGAATTCCAGGGGCAGGGAGCTCACCCACAACGGCACTGTCCAGAGCAGTGCGCCCCAGTAGTAATAGGGCAGCGTTTCGCCGGCCAGCCACATATCCGGTGGCGGGAAGGACTCGGCACGGAGCAACGAAGCCAGGATCCCGAGATCCATCGGCTTTTCGGTCAGAGCGATATCGGGGTGATCGAGCCGGATGAAGATGACCAGCGCGGCTGCGACCCAGAAGATGGCTTCGCCGACTGCAATTTGCCGCCACTCCCGGCGGCGCCACACCACGTACCCTCCGGCCACGGCGGAGATCAGCAACGCGACCCCACCGACGACGCGCCATTGCGCAACCCCAGCGACGCCGAGCCACCACGCCGGCAACGCAACCATCACCAGACCGGCGAGCCGCCCGCCCGCCCACGCCTCGAGATCGTCGAGGCCGACGCGCACCAGGAGTGCGTAACCGCCGAGCCCTGCCGCCGTCACCACCAGGAGAAAAACCACGATTGCCATGCTTGAGATCATTGTAGCCCGTGCTGAGAGGGACGGAGGATAACCACAGAGTCACAGAGACACGGCGAGAGCACTGCCCTCAGAGGAACCACAGAGTCGCAGAGGGCACAGAGAGAACACAGAGCCCATCCACCCTCCCGGTTGAATGCGGGCAGAATAGCGCGTTGATCGGGCGTGCCATCCTTGACGATTTTGGGAGTCAACGCGATCACGTAGCTGACGCATCAGGTCCATAAGATCGTCAAGGGTGGCAACCACGCGGTGTAACGACGGCAGAAAAGCGCGATGAAATTGGTCACCTGGATTTTCTGGGTGATTGGCTTTGCGTCTTCGTGCCTTCGTGTCTTCGTGGTTGCGACGCCGGTGGACGGGCGGAATCAGGGTCTATCTGGGTCGATCTGTGGGCATATTCGGGCGGGCGGGTGGCTCTGTGTATTTCCTCTGTGTCTTTGTGCCTCTGTGGTTATTCGTCCGATCCCAAGTTTTCGCCCAGTTCCTTTGCAAGTTCTTCGCCGAGGCGAAGGTAGGTGCGGATGCCTTCGGCATCGATGTTGTCGTCGTGGACACCTGCGGTCACGACGGTGACCCGGCCGAGCGTTTTCGCGAGATGGACGGCGATTCCCCGCGCGATCGGTTCTTCCTTGTGCGGCGGGATAGTGAGAACCGAGCACGAAGCGGACCATTCCCCAGGACCTTTCTTCGAAGGCACCGGTTGAGCCAGCACGACAACACCGACGTGCGGACGCTCCCCTCCGCCGACGGCCACGACAAGATCCTCCCCCATCACCTCGACCCGAGCTTCGAGGTAGCGCTGACTCGAATCATCATTCACCCGACACACGGTACTGTGCATACCAACTCCCGTCCGCACCGGTATGATCGCCATTGTATGGCGTCTGGATCAAAGGTCAGCAGATTCGAAACCACCGCGGTGCGCGTGGGCGATGTACGGATAGGCGGCGGCGCGCCGGTCGTGGTGCAGTCGATGACCAATACCGACACCTCGGATCCTCCACGTACCGCGGATCAGGTGAAGGAACTTGCGGATGCGGGCGCCGAGTTGGTCCGGGTCACCGTCAACGATGGCCTTGCGGCTGCGGCTGTCCCCGAGATCAGGCAACGTCTCGACGATTCGGGATGCAACATTCCTCTCGTCGGCGACTTTCACTTCAACGGCCATCTCCTGCTCGGGCAACACCCCGAGTGCGCCCAGATCCTCGACAAATACCGGATCAACCCGGGCAATGTCGGCAAGGGCGCCGGGGCTGGAGAGAACTTCACCGAAATCTGCTCGATTGCCCGCGACCTCGACAAGGCCGTTCGCATCGGCGTCAACGGCGGCTCGCTCGACCCGGATCTGGTGACCGTGCAGATGAGAGAGAACGCAAACGCAGCCGCTCCGAGAAAATCGAGTGAAGTCCTTCGCGACTGTATGGTGATCTCTGCCCTGCGATCCACCGAGGCCGCCCTGGAGTGCGGCCTCGGAGCTGATCGAATCGTCATCTCCTGCAAGCTCTCATCGCCTACCGAGTTGATCGCGGTCTATCGCGCCCTGGCCACGCAAACACGCCAACCCCTCCACCTCGGCCTCACTGAAGCCGGCATGGGATCTCGCGGTCTGGTGTGGTCGGCGGCCGCGATGGCCGTGCTTCTCGAAGAAGGCATCGGTGACACCATCCGGGTCTCGCTGACTCCGCGGCCGGGCGAGTCCCGGACCGCCGAAGTCGAAGCGGCCCGGGAGATCCTTCAGTCCCTCGGCCTCCGCTCGTTCTCGCCCACGGTGATCTCGTGTCCGGGGTGCGGGCGGACCACCAGCACGGTCTTTCAGGAGCTGACCCAACACATCGAGCACCACGTCAAGCTCAGAATGAACCATTGGCGTGAACGGTATCCAGGCGTCGAGAACATCACCATCGCGGTCATGGGTTGCGTGGTCAACGGCCCTGGAGAATCGAGGCGAGCCGACATCGGAATCAGCCTTCCGGGAACCGGCGAGGAGCCTCGCTGTCCGGTCTTCCTCGATGGCGCGCGAGTCTCGGTTCTCGCGGGCACGGCCCACGAGATCGCCACCGAATTCGCTGCCGTCGTTGACGACTATGTCGCGAAGAGATTCACGAAGGAATGTGGACCATGAATTGGATTCAGTTTTTGTCGCTGAGCGCGATTGCGATCTGCGCCGTCGCCACAACCGCTCGAGCAGATGGACCCACCCGGGCGGAAGTCGAGGCCTCGATGGGCCTGCCCTCCGACGGCGATCGGGTCCGCGGGCAGAAGGACACGGTCGGGTTCGTGGTGTACCAACAAGCGGCCGAGGAAGTGGTCGCCACCGCCGTCGAACTGGAGGAGCAATCGCTCGCCCGGCAGGACCGCAAGCTCGGTATGGATCCCGGCGACGGTTTTGTCGGCGGTGTCTGTCCTCACGACGATCATCTCTACGCCGCGAGGGTTTATGTTCACCTCACCGAACGCATCACAGCGCCGCGCGTGATTCTCGTGGGAGTCTTTCACGCCGCCCGCCTCTGGGATCTTCGCGACCGTCTTGTCTTTGACAGCTTCGCGGCGTGGCACGCACCCTGGGGCGATCTCATGGTCGATCCCCTCCGCGACCGATTGATCGAATCGCTGCCGGTGGACTCCTATATTGTCGACAACACGATGCACTGCCGCGAACACTCCTTGGAAGCGATTCTCCCCTTTCTCCAGCGTGGCAAACCGCAACGTACCATCGTCCCGATCCTGGTGCCCTACATGGGGTGGGAGCGGATCGAAGAGCTGAGCGACCAACTGTCGCAGGCGCTTGCTTCGATCATGGATGAGAACGACTGGCAGCTCGGGCGCGATGTCGCGATCGTGGTGTCGAGCGATGCGGTGCACTACGGCCCGGATTTCGATCACGCGCCTTTCGGAACCGATGTCGAATCCTACGAGCGGGCCGTTTCCAGGGAGCGTCAGCTGGCCCGGAGATATCTCGAGGGAAACCTTTCCGCGACGAAATTGGAAGGCCTGCTCGACACCCTCGTGAATCCCGCCGACCTCCAATACCGGCTCCCGTGGTGCGGCCGGTTCTCCATCCCCTTCGGGCTCGAGTTGTTGCGCAAGGTGTCTCTTGAAACGGAAGGCACGACGCCGACCGGAGATCTCCTGCGGTACGGCACGAGCCTTTCTGAACCGGAGCTTCCCGTCAGTGACGACGCACGTGCCGCGGGCCTCGGCTACACCGCACCGTCGAACTTCTACCACTGGGTCGGTTATGCAGCCATTGGATATCGGATTGAATAGACAGGAATTCTGAATTCTCAATTCTCAATTTTTGATTCCCGCCCCTCCTCCGATTTCACGGGTGGGTGGGTGGCATTGAGAACTGAGAATTCAAAATTGAGAACTGTTGAGTTCATCCCCACACGAGTTTGAGATCAATTACGGTGATATCCGCTTTCTTGGCCTTGATGGCCTTCTCCTCGATTTGTTCGGCCATTTCTTCCGACTCGGCGGCGATGGCATCGATCTCGTCCTGCAGCTCTTCGGCGAGGCCTTCGATCTCGACCTCGAGTCGCTCGATCTCGTTTTCGGACTCGGTCACGGACGCTTCAGCGGTCTGGCGCATTCGACGCTTGCCGGCCGCGGTCTTCATTTTTGCAGCCGCTTTTCGCGACGCCGAGCTGATGCTGCGAGAACCCAGGAGCACAGAGAACAGGCTCTCCACCATCCCCATTTTCTCCTCTGCCTTGCGGGAGCTGAGCTGCGTCAGATCGCGTTCGAGCTCGTCGCGCTCTCTCTCCAGGCGCTTTCTCAGGGTCTTCATCTTGCCTTCGAATTTCTTTCGGACCCGTTCCTGGGTCGCGTCGTCCGCGCGATCGGCGGCCTCGAGACACCTCGAGAGAAAGACTTCCTCCTCCTCGCCCTCTTCCGCTACAAGTTTGAGCTTCGAGTTGACCAGCAGCATCAACGGGCGCCGCGCACGCCAGGACAGAAATGAACTGTCTGCCTTTTTCAGCTCGGCGGACATGCGACCGGGGGTTGCGGTTGGGAATGTCAGACCTTCCGGCGGTTCAGCCACCAGAGGCTCTTCCTCGATCACGATTTCCCCTTCTTCCCACTCGATCCGCCCGTCGTCGCTCACCGGGAATCGCCACACCTCCGCCATTTCGCGGTAGAGATCGAGGGTCGTCCGCTGAACGCTCAAGCGGTTGCTGACGACGACGTTATGGGCTCGCGAGACCGGAAGCGTCCAGCGCAAAGGCGACGGGCACCGCCGCCGCCAGCGGTGGCGGTTGCGCACCCCTTGGAGCTGGTGGCTTCGAATCCGCAGGAGTTCCAGCTGCCGCTGAAGGCGCCAGTGGGTCGAGCAGAGGCCCCATTTCAGCCAGTGTCACCGGACCCCGCAGGTAGCTCATCGCCCATCGAGAACTGAGGATTTTAACCGACTGCTTTGCTCGCACATCGGTGAGCAGGAACTGCCGCTTTCCCGAGCCCGGCCACGAGGTCGTCCGCATCTCGGCCGTCCGGGAGTTTCGACATTCCGAGGCCCTCGAGGGCGCGCTCGCGGTCTTTTGCGGTGATCAGGCGTCCAACGAGTTTGACACCGGCGTTGCCAAGCGCCTTGTAGTCGAGATCCACCGGATTCTGGGTCGCCACCCACGCACCGACGCCGTAGGCCCTCCCCTGTTTGAAGAGCGTCAGCAGAGGCCCCTTGGTCGGAGGGTTCTTCGGGTACGGAGGGATGATCCCCTGCACCTCGTCCATATAGATCAGCGCTCGCAGACCCGATGAAGCCGGCTGGCGGCGCATCCAGGCCACCAATTCCGAGGTCAGGAGGGCGATGACGAAATGCCGCTGGCGCTCATCGAGGTGAGCGAGCGAGATGATGGTGGCGCGAGGCGCGGAATCGCTCCCGAGAAGGTGGTCCATATCCATCGGCACACCTTCGGTCCAGGCTGCGAACGCCGGGCTCGCAAGCAGGGTATTGAGCGCCATCACCAACTTCATACGGTCGTCGCGCGGGTAGAAACTCTCGAGAGACAGGGCCCCGAGAGAATCCATCGGCGGATCGACGAGGCTTGACAGCAGGCCGGCCAGATCGAGATCCCGGCCTTGACGCCAGTGTTCGAGGATGACCGATGCGGTCAGTACGTGGTCGCGGTCCGAAAGCGGGTCCCCCCCGCGGCCCACCAGCGACAGCAAGGCTGTCGTAATGCCGTTGACCCGATCAGTTGCGGAGTCCGGGTCGTCGTCGGGGTCCCAGCCGGCGGGTGCGCTCAGCGCCGGGAGGATATCGAGCGGCGCGGCGGATCCGGCGCCCGGCGTCAGGAGCTGCCAGTCAACGCCGTCGCGGACAGCTCGGAGATCTTCGGGTCCAAGCCCCGAGCCCTCCAGAGCCCTTGCGCCAGAACTCTGCCTGACCGGCTGCAACCTCTGCCCGACTCCCTTCCTCGATCGCGTCGGGCGGGAGCCACCGGCCGAAGTCCTCGGCCGAGAACGACGGGAAATTGAGCAGCAGATCGACCATATCGCCTTTGAGGTCGATGACCAGCAGCGACACACCGCGCCGCGCGAGCTCCTCCAGGGCCACGATGCCGAGACCGGTCTTGCCAGATCCCGTCATCCCGACGCACACCGCGTGGGTTGTCAGATGATCCATGTCGAGCGTCACGCGCCCGTCGCCGTCGATCTCTCTTCCCAGGTAGAGGTCGTGATCAGCCATCCGCATCTCCCGTCGTCGTTACTGAACCGAAGTCTGCAAAGTATAAACCCTCGCGCTTCTCCCACCGCACTGCTATCATTGGCGCCAGCGAATTCAAGAGATGAGGAAAGGAGCACCGAATATGGGTCTCTTCGATCTGTTCGGCAAGAGTTTCGATCAACAGGTACAGGAAGCGATCAATGACGTCGGTTCCACAACCCCCGGTGTCAGCGGCCTCCGCGCCGACGTGCATGGCAAGGTCATCACTCTCAAGGGCAAGGCGGACAGCCGCGACGCAGCCAACCTCGCCATGCAGAAGATCGACCAGGCGGTGAAGGCGGACAACATCGTCAATTCAATCGAGGTCGCAAAGGCGCCCGAACCGGAACCCGCACCGGCGCCCGAACCGGTGGTCGAGGACAGGGTCTACGAGGTCGTCTCCGGAGACACCCTCGGCGCCATCGCCCAGAAGCACTACGGCAAGGCCAGCGAGTACATGAAGATCTTCGAGGCCAACCGCGACATCCTCGACAATCCGGATCTCATCAAGGTCGGCCAGAAACTGAAAATCCCGGAATAGAGCGCGGGCTTTATCGCGATTCGTACTTGATTCGGCGGGGAACGATCCCGCCTCTTCAGGCTTGCTTCAAGGGAGGGGTTCACCCCCTCCCATATTTTTTGCCACACTTCGATTTCTTCCGTTCAGGGAATGCGACCGCTAGCAGCGGGCTCCGACCGGGGGCGTCCGCCCCTCGATCAGCGACAAGATCGCGAGAGCGTGGGCGAGGTACCGCTGCAACCGTTCTTCCGCGAGGGGTTTGACCGGCGGCGACGAGATCGAAAGCGGGTTGATCCAGCGGCCGTTGAGCTTCACCCGATAGTCAAGGTGCGGTCCGGTCGACAGACCCGTCGAACCGACGTACCCGATCACCTGCCCTTGGGACACCCGGGTTCCCTTGCGGACCCCTTTGCCGAATTTACTCAGGTGGAGGTAATTGGTCTCGTAGCCATTGGTGTGGCGGACTGTGACCATGTTGCCGCCGCCACCGTTTCGCCCTGCGAGGGTGACCGTACCATCGGCAGTCACGAGAACCGGTGTCCCTGTCGGAGCTCCGTAATCGACCCCGTAGTGCGGCATCCTCCGCTTGAGAACGGGGTGATACCGATTCATGCTGAATCGCGACGTGACCCGGCTGAACTTGAGGGGCGACCGCAGAAACTGTTTTCGAAGAGGGTGACCCTCGAGATCGTAGTAGCCCAACCGGCCCGCGTCGTCGGGGTAAGCCACCGCATCGAGGGTCCGCGAACCGTTGACGAATCTGGCGACGAAGATGGTGCCCCATCCGAAAAACTCGCCATCGATCGTCTGCCGGTCCGCCACCACGACGAAGCTGTCATCTTTGCGCAGATCCCGCAGAAAATCGATGTCCCACTGGTAGATCTGCGCCATCCGCACGGCCAACTCCGGTCCGCCTCCGGCAGTCTGCATCGCTCCGAAGAGTGATGACTCGATGGTCCCCTCGATCCGAACCACCTCGCTCTCGATCGGCCTTACGACCCGTTCGACAACGATTCCTCCCAATTCCGTAGTCAGGAGAACCTCGGTCTGCCGGTCGAAGACTACCCGCAGCTCTTCCAACTTCCCACCCGGGGTTCGCACACCATGGAACTCTGTCCCGGGGAAGAGCTTCTTCGGATCGATCTCAGACACCAGGGCCTCGCGCCACGCCACCCAATCAGAGCCGGCGAGACGACGGGCCACGCTTTCTATCGTGTCTCCGGATCGAACCTCAGTCCGAACCGGTGGGTGAAAGGCGACCAGAGGAGCTACCGACACGGGTTCCATGGTCGCGGCATCGGAGGGCTCAACACTGCAGCCTGAGGAAAACATGACCCACACCGCTGCCAAGGCTGCCGCCTGCCACACGCGACACCGGCCGCCAGCCAGACGGATCAACGGTTGCTCCAACTGCGAACGGCCGCTGCTGTCGGCTCGAGGCGGGCCAACGCCTCTCCGTCAGACGACACCAGCAGCAAGGACGGAATGGTGATGACCCGGTACTGCTTGAGCAGAGCACCGTGGCGATCGTGGAGCCACGGCACCTCCCGCTCTGCGAGGGCCGAGCGACCGTCCTCGAGCGTTTCCTGAACGTCGAGAACGACCAGATTGAGGCCAGCCGCGCGGCTCGCGGCGGCGATATCGGTATGCCCGTTGAGAACCGTGTCGGAATCCGGCGCCCACGACGCCCACACCAGAACAGCCAGCGGGCCTCGCTTTGCCACGTAGTCGCTCCATATCACCGGAGCGCCCGACACACCATCCGCCAGCGGCGGATCCGCCGCCGATGCAAACGAAACGGTCAGGACGAGAAGCGGGATCAACCCGCAAACTCTCTTCATGGCTGTGATTATAGCCGGGCCGAAGCTCCAGGCCACTCAGATGTTGGGAAGTTTGAGGGAAATCCAAAATCTGAAATCAGAAATCAAAAATCGAGATGTTTGCCGAACTGCGGCATCCCAGAGTACACTCGGCCCGGGAGGTGAGATGACGAAGAAAACCGTTCCTGCCGAAAATGGCTTTGACACCGATGTCGCGGTCATCGGATCCGGTTTTGGCGGTTCGGTCGCCGCCCACCGACTGACCGAGAAGGGCTACTCCGTCACCGTCTTCGAAAAGGGCAAGCGGTGGAAGCCCGAAGACTTTCCCAACACCAATTGGAACGTTCGCAAGTCCTTTTGGTTTCCTGGAGTTGGCTGCCGCGGGATCTTCGCGATGCGGCTTCTCCGAGAGGTCCTGGTGTTGCACGGCGTCGGCGTCGGCGGCGGCAGTCTGGTTTACGCCAACACCCTGTTCGAGCCCCCAAAAACGGTTTGGGACGACCCCCAGTGGAAGGGCCTCGAGGACTGGCGAAGTGTCATGCCGGAGCACTTCGACAGCGCTCGTCGAATGCTCGGCGTCACCGAAAACCCGAAGCTCGGACCTGCCGACGAGGCCCTCCGAAGTGCCGCGGCGCGGCGTGGGAAAGCCGATACCTTTCGCCACACCCCGGTAGGGATCTACTTCGGCGATCCGGATGTCACCGTCCCCGACCCGTATTTTGACGGTGAAGGCCCGGAGCGCACCGGTTGCACCTTCTGCGGGGGCTGCATGGTCGGCTGCCGGCCGGGGGCAAAAAACACCCTCGACAAGAATTACCTCTGGCTGGCCGAGAAGGCCGGGGCGGAAGTTGTGCCCGACACCCTGGTGACCCTGGTCGAGGAATTGCCGGCTGGTGGATATCGCCTCCGCTGGCAGCGGAACAACGGGTTCCTCTCATCAAAGAAGGGAGTGACGACGGCCCGGCAGGTGGTCTTCGCCGCCGGAGTGCTCGGCACTGTCCGTTTGCTGATGGAGTGCAAGGAGAAGAGCAGTCTCCCCCATCTGTCGGACGAACTCGGTAACGTCGTCCGCACCAACTCCGAAGCGCTTCTCGGGATGACGTCGAAGAGCCGGAAGGACCTCTCTGAGGGAATCGCGATCGCCGCCAAGGTCGAGATCGACGACGAAACCCACTTCGAGTGCGTGCGATTCTCCAAGGGATCCGACGTCATGCTCCTTCTCGGTACGATGCTCACCGACGGCGGCGGCAAGGTCCCCCGGGTGATCCGGTGGCTCGGAAACATCGTCCGCCACCCGATCGACTTCCTGCGGATTTCGAAGCCCTGGGGCAAGGCCGAGACCGGCACGGTCCTGATGGCCATGCAGACCGCCGACAACCACACCCGCCTGGTTCGCAAGCGCCAGCTTCTGTGGCCGTTCAGCCGCACGCTGACGACCCAACCCGATCCAGACCAGCCGGGCATCCCCTCCTACATCCCGGTCGCCAACGAGATCGCCCGCGAAGTGGCCAAGGATCTCGACGCCATTCCACAGTCGACCCTCAACGAAGTGCTGCTCGACACCTCCACCACCGCCCACATCCTCGGCGGCTGCGCCATCGCTTCCGGCCCCGACCGCGGGGTCGTCGACTCCTCCGGCAGGGTCTTCGGCCACGACGGGCTCTACGTCATGGACGGCTCGATGATCGGCGCCAATCTCGGCGTCAATCCTTCGCTGACCATCACCGCCCTCGCCGAACACGCGTGCAGCAGGATTCCTGCGAAAACCAGGAGGAATAGGTCAACGAGGAATTCGGAATTCGAATTTCGCCAATGATCCAAGCTGCCATCGGAGTGAAATCTGTCGCCCCCCGGGGCTTGAATCGTTTTATTGCGCCGGGTTTCGGGCTCGCGCCCAGAATACATCGCCCAACTTGGGGCATCTCCGCCCACCCACCCGGAACAGCCGGGACGGCTGCCCCACAACCAGAGCCCGATGCCTCGAGTGAACCTTGTGGCGCACGCGTCTCGCGTAGCCGGGCGCGGGGGGGCTATGCCACATTTGGTGAGCGAAGGTGGCCGAACGGCTGTGCCGTGAGAAGATCAACCGTAGTCGGAGGGATCCCCTCCTATAGGTGACCGCAGCCTATCTCCTGTTTCGGCGGGATCCCGCGGACTCGGCCGAAGGACGGCCTCGCTCGGGCGTGACAGGAAATAAAGCGCTCCCCCTCTCGCAGCCTCGGAGGGGCGGCAGATTCCGGTTGTGATGCGGATGAGTCACGCCCATCCTTTCTCATTTTGTGTAGGATCTGGGTACCGTGAACGAGCGCAACAAGCTATCTCTGATCTTCGAGCGGCAGTGGCTGCACGTGTTGCTGCTCGGGTTGATGCTGGTGGGCGCGTGGTTTGCCGCACGCAGCTGTCCGTGCGTGCAGCGTGGCCAGATGTGCGGTATTTCTTCCTGGACGTGGTTCTGGTTGGCCATCGAAATCGCCATCGTCCACCAGGTCTTCGTATGGTTCTGCTGGCGCACCGAGCTTCATTTCGGTCTGATGAGCCGCGTCTTCGGTCGAATGGGATTCGGCCTCTACGCGGCTGGATTCGCGATCCTCTTCCTCGGGAGGTTTGTCGCCATTCTCATCCTCGCCTTTGTCACCCGCGACAGCATTGTCTTCTCCACCCTCGCCCTCAAGACGCTGGCCGTGGTCTGTCTGATCCCCAGCGTCTATCTCGGCTACTCCGTGATGCGTTACTTCGGCATTCTCCGCGCCTTCGGAGCGGACCATTTCGACGCGTCGTACCGGGATCTCCCGATGGAGCGGCGCGGAATCTTCCGCCTGACTCCCAACGCCATGTACATCTTCGGCTTTTTCGCCCTCTACATTCCCGGTCTGTGGTTCGCTTCGCGCCCGGCAATTGCGGCGGCAGTTTTCAGCCACCTCTACATCTGGGTCCACTACTTCACGGTCGAGTTGCCGGATATGCGCCGCATCTACGGAGAGCGGTGATCCGAAACCGGTTCCCGTAGAATCCCCCCTATGGAGACGATTTCAACGCGTGCCGCCAGGCGCCTCGCCCTGTGCCGGGCGGGCCTGCTCAAACCCGAGTGGACCGGGATGCCCGCGCGCGCAGCGGGTCGCGGGAAACGCGCTCGCGATGCGGCCCACCGTATCATCAGACGATTCGGCTATCTTCAGCTCGACACGGTCTCGATCGCCGGTGCCCGCAGCCACTCGATCGTGTTGCACTCACGTCTCGACGGTTTCGACCCATCCTTTGGCGAGGAGTTGCTCCAACCCGGTGAGCCGCTCTTCGAGTACTGGGGGCATGAGGCGTGCTGGCTTCCCCTGGAGTTCTACCCGCTCTTCGCCTTTCGCCGGGAGGACTTCCGACACCACCCATGGTGGGGCGACCTCGTCGGTCAACACCCGGTCGTCGCCGACAACCTCATGAAACGGATCCGCGACGAGGGTCCGCTCCGCTCGATCGACATGGAGGGTGAGGGCAGCAGCGGATGGTGGGACCTCAAGATCGCCAAAAAAGTCGCCACCGCCCTGTGGTCGTCGGGCGAACTGGCGATTCGGGAGCGCCGAAACTTCCAACGCACCTACGATCTCGCCGAACGAGTGATCCCGTCCGATTACCTGGATCGACCGGTCCCCCGTGACGAAGCATTCGACGAACTCCTGCTTACGGCGCTCGCCGGACTTGGGTGGGCCGCCACCGGCACCCTGGTCCAGACCTGGCGGTTGCGCAACTGCCGGAACGAAATTGCCGGCGCACTCGACCGGCTGGTGACGGACAACAAGATCGTTGCCTGCACCCTGGTCACCAACGACGGTGCCAGAAAGCCCGGTTGGATTCGCCCGGCCGACCTCGATCTCGCGAGCCGGCTCGAAAGCGTGCGTCCCCGCCGCGACCGCGGCGTACTGCTCTCCCCTTTCGATCCCCTGATCTGGGACCGCCAGCGCGCCGATCTGCTCTTCGGTTTTCACGCAATCCTCGAGATCTTCAAACCCGCACCGCAGAGAGTCTATGGCTACTATTGCCTGCCCGTCCTCGCCGGCGAGAGACTGGTGGCCAGGCTCGATCTCAAGGCCGACCGCAAGGCGGGGAGATTGGGCGTCCTTTCGTGCCATTTCGAGGACGGGTCCACCACAGCGTGCCGGGCCGCAACGCGGTCCGCACTCGATCGATTCTCGACGTCTGTCGGTCTGAAAGTGAAGCTCGAGGACATCCCCGGATGAAGTCTCTCCCGCCCTTGACGGTTCGCGGTCTTTCTCGGGCCGCGACGATTCTCGCGTCCCGCGACTCGGATCTGGCCAGGGTCCTCGAACGGCTCGGCCCGCCACCGCTGTGGGACCGCCCGCCCGGCTTTCCAACCCTGGTTCACATCATCCTCGAGCAGCAGGTGTCTTTGGCTTCGGCGCGAGCCGCCTTTGAAAAGCTCTCCGAGGCCGTTTCCCCTCTCGCACCCTCGGCCTTCCTGGCCCTCGACGACGCCCAGCTCAAGGCGATCGGTTTCAGCGGTCAGAAAGGCCGTTATTGCCGGGAGCTGGCGCGCGCGATGCTCGACGGGACGCTCGATCTCGACGGCTTGTCGTCACTGGACGACGACACCGTCCGCGCCGAGCTGATGAAGGTCACTGGGATCGGCCGGTGGACCGCCGACATCTACCTCCTGATGGTGCTGGGCCGGCCGGATATCTGGCCGCGCGGAGATCTCGCGCTTCACAAGGCCATGCAGAGTATCAAGGACCTGCCGACGACGCCTTCACCCGCGGAGTTCGAAGCTCTCGGAGAACGGTGGAAACCCTGGCGCTCAGTAGCCGCCCGCCTTTTCTGGCACCACTACCTGAATCCGGAGGAGCATTGATTGAGAAAACCTTTGTGATTTCTTCGTGTCCTTCGAGTCTTCGTGGTTCGAGGTGTTCGGGAGGGCGGGCGGAAATCAAAAATCTAAAATCTGAAATCCAAAATCTGTTTTCCCGGTATCAATCCTCAACCACCGCACTCCACCGGCTGAGGTCTCCGAACTCGAACCCGTCGAATGAAATCGCGCTCGGGCTGAAGAAGCGGTAGATCACTCCGTTTGACCGATTTGCCAGGTACAGCTCGCCGTCGTCGTCCTCGCCGAACGCAGAGATTCCGAAGCCCGCATTCCCCCACTGCTCCGCGGTCCAACCGCCCGGACCATCCTCCGCAAACCAGATTCTCCCCGAGCAGTAGTCGGCAAAGACGTAGAGCCCGTGCAGCCCGCCGATGTTCCCTCGGTAGACGAAACCTCCCGTCACCGAACACCCGAAGTCGTGATCGTAGACCAGGATCGGAGCGGTCAGCGGGGCTGCCGTCGCAGGGGTTGTAGTTGCGCACGACATCGCCCTCCATACAACTCCACCCGTAGTTCTCTCCGCCAGTGCTGGAGGCCGGCTGGTAGTCGATCTCCTCGACGTCGTATTGCCCCACGTCGCCTATGAAGAGGTCGCCGGTCGCGCGGTCGAAACTGAAGCGCCACGGATTCCGCAGCCCATACGCCCAGATCTCGTCGAGCGCCGCGGCGTTGACCCCGACAAACGGATTGTCTGCGGAATCCCGTAGGGATCGCCGGAGTCGACATCGATTCGGAGCATTTTGCCGAGCAACGTGGCGAGGCTCTGTCCGCGGTCGTTCGGGTCCTCTCCGCCGCCCCCGTCTCCGGTCGCGACGTAGAGGTAGCCGTCCGGGCCGAAGTGGAGGTCGCCGCCGTTGTGATTGGCGGCATCCTGAGCGAACGTCAGCACGACCACCTCACTGCCCGGATCGGCCAGGTCGCCGTCCCTGTCCGAAAGGAGAATCGAGACACCGGGTCACGTCCGGCCCGGCGCCCGGATCGTGGGTGTAGTTGACGTAGAAGAAGCCGTTGTTGCGAAATCCGGATGGAAGGCGAGGCCGAGAAGGCCCTGCTCGTTACCGCTGCTGTCCACCTCGGCCGAGATTCAGAAACATCCCGCCCCCAACGATCTATGATCCGCCAGGTTGCTCGACCACGAATATCCGCCCGGAGCCGTCGCCGGAGCCGGTGACCACGACCGGGTCGTCGTATCCGTCGTCAACGGTTTGAAGAACGAGATCAGACGGCATCTCCGCAGCCACCGGGAGACCGAAGGGCGCAGCCACAAGAGACCGCAACGCGATCAGCACGCTGAGCTCCATTCGAATCCTCGTCATCGCACCTCCAGCTGATCTGTGCAATTGAAAACGAATCTCTTCTATTTCATCGCGCGGTGACGCGATCACTCCTGTTAGAATTCTCGGTAGTCACGATGAATGACCAGCAACTCGACCACCCAAGAGCGCCTCCACGAGATCATCTTCGAGGCCGACACCCCGGCCGGCAAGGCCTTCGACATCGCGTTGCTGGTCCTGATCATCCTCAGCGTCGTGGCGGTGATGCTGGAGAGCATCGACTCGATTGCCGAGCAGATACGGCGACTGGCTGCGCGCCTTCGAGTGGATCGTCACCATCATCTTCACCATCGAGTACGTGCTGCGGCTGTACTGCGTCGGCAAACCCGTCGCGCTACGCCCGGAGCTTCTTCGGCATCGTCGATCTGCTGGCCATCCTGCCGACCTATCTCAGCTTCTTCATCCCCGGCGCCCAGTCCCTTCTGGTCATCCGGGCGCTTCGCCTGCTGCGGGTTTTCCGGGTGCTCAAGCTGGCCCACTTCGTCGGCGAGGCTGCCGATGCTCAGGGCCGCCCTGCGCGCCAGCGCCCGCAAGATCATCGTCTTTCTCGGCACGGTGCTGACCATCGTCGTCATCATCGGCTCGCTGATGTACCTCATCGAGGGCGAGGCCAACGGCTTCACCAGCATCCCGGTCTCCATCTACTGGGCCATCGTCACCATGACCACGGTCGGCTACGGCGACATCGCCCCCCAGACCGCCCTCGGCAAGATCCTCGCTTCGGCGATCATGATCATGGGCTACGGCATCATCGCCGTGCCGACCGGCATCGTCACCGTCGAGCTGGCCGGCGTCGACCAGGCAAGAAGCGTCAACACCCAGGCCTGCCCCGATTGCGGCGCCGGCGGCCACGCCCCGACGCGGTCCACTGCAAGTACTGTGGAGGGAAGCTGTAGAGCAAGATTTCGGATTTCGAATTTCGAATTTGCCACCCACCCACCCTCGGAACCCAACATCGCTGCTTCAAGCAAGGAAGACAACTCCCTCTTCTCCCCTTCCCCTTTTCCCCTTTGCTCCTTTTGCCCTCCACCTCCTGTCCTCCGTTGTATGATGGAAAAGAAGGCTCTCGAAAAACAGTCCACAGAGACGAGGCGTGGTCTCAAAACCAACTCGAAATTTCACGCCGCGAGAGCCTAAGACATTTTGGTTCAGTAGGTTGCGTGTGCAATCATAGTGCGGTAGCTAGTGCCTGACAGGATGCAGATGGACCTCTCCACCCTCAAAAAGTCCCTTCTCGCCAAACCCGGCGCAACTGAGGATGCCGCCTTCGGGCCCGAGCACCTCACCTACAAGGTGTGTGGGAAGCTGTTCGCCGTCGTCTCCTGGGATGAAGACCCGATGAAGATGTCGATCAAGTGCGATCCCGCCAAGGTCGAGGTTCTTCGAAAGGTGTTCACCGCCGTCCAACCGCCTCCCTACTTCAACAAGAAACACTGGAATCTCGTCGTTCTCGACGGCAGCGTCCCTACCGGCGAGCTCGAGGCGATGGTCGACGAGTCCTACGACCTGGTCGTCCGCAAGTTGACCAAGAAGGAACGGGCGACCCTTTCGAGTTGACAATAACCGATCCGGCCCACAGCCACGGCGAATGCCGGTATCTCCTTCTTGGTCAGACATTTCGTGGTACGCTGATCGTAGTGTCTCATGTCGAGCGCGAGAACGTGATTCGAATCATCAGTGCCCGACTTGCGACACGCGGGGAAAGAAGAGATTATGAAGGACCCTAAGACCGACAAAGTTGCCGAGATGCAGCCGGAGTACGACTTTTCGGCTGGCGTGCGCGGGAAGTATGCCGCCAGGTTTGATGAGGGCAGCAACGTCGTTGTTCTCGATCCCGATGTTGCCGCCCGATTCCCGGATTCGGCGGCCGTGAACGAAGCCCTCCGCAAGATGTCTGACCCCGATTCCGATGATTCTCGCGATTGATTCCGGGCTCTCGCAAGCGAGACTACAGTGCCGCCCAAAGGTCCAACCGGATGTTATCCAGCCCGCACAGCACGATTCCGTCCAGTTCGTTCGTATCGCTAATATGAGTTAGGAAAAACGAGCAAGCGATGGAGTTCCTTCGAAAATTTGCCGCCCTAGCGGAAGCAGGCTTGCTCCAATGGATACGAAATGTTTGCGCTCGGCGCAATGCTCCTGGCATTTTTCTTCGCCCCTGCTCTGGAGGGAAAGTTCGCGCCCTGGAAAAAAGGCGGGTCCGAGGTCGTGTCGACCGGCCTGATCATCCGTGCAATTTCAGGGGATTTTGATTGCCGCAATGCTATTTGCCTGCGTAGTGTGGGGCCCATGACAGAATCGGAGAGCGATGGGGTTGATGTGCGCGGTTTCTGTGATTTTTGTGTTCCTAACACCTCATTCCAGCGGACCCTCACCCGCGGCGGGTTCGGTCAGCTGAATCCCGTCCGTTAGGGAACAAATGGGAAACAGGACTGTGGTTACAAAAGCTGGGAGATAGACTTCGGTAAAGCCGTGTTGCGAGTAGTCAGCGCGGTGAGCGTCGGCCTTGGCCTTTTCTGGGCTATTGGTCTCGTTGCCGATATTTTCTATGGAATCGATATCGGACACCGAACGCTCGTGGTTCTCATCGCGGTTGCCTTCCTGTTTTTCGTGATCATCCCCACATTTTGGTTACGGAGGATCCTTGCACCGCGTTCACCGTCGCCCCTGCCAAGGTTCTTCTTATTTCTCGCGGCGACGTGTTTTCTTGGGTTCGTGCTGCTCATTCCCGTCTTTGCGCTCTTCGGCTGGCTGCTCGATAGCCATATCGGAACCCAACGGGCCGCTGAATGCGGAGGGTGGTCAATTGGTTGGGTTGGTTGCCATCTGGTTACCCCTCTGGTGGGCGCCGAGCGTTGGCGCTTTCATTGCTTGGTTGTTACTCAATAGACCAAATCGAGGGAATGAAAATGTGGCCTAACACCTCATTCCAGCGGACCCTCACCCGCGGCGGGTTCGGTCCGCTGAACTCGGACCGTTAGGCAGACGAAACGATGTTCGGAAAACCACGCCTTCTGACCGACTCTGAATTTCACGAGACCTTCGCCGAAAAGATGATTCCGCAAGATGCGAATGGAACTGGCGCCGTTTCGGTTTTGGAAGTATGTCGATCGAATTCCTACGGAACATTTCCAGGGTTTCGATTGGCTCGGCGTGGCAGCGTGAAGAGTGTCTATCGAACGTTCGGACGGTCGCTTCGAGCATGTCCTCGTCGACTCAAACCACCCCAACGTATTCATGGCAATCGTGCTCGATCTTCAGTCAGAGAAAGTGTACGGACATCATCTCTTGAACTTGGTGGCAAAACTATGTGTCTAGAAGAAGTGGAGAACCCGCACTGATGAACTGGCTGACCCAAGGAAATAGGCCTAACACCTCGTTCCAGCGGACCCTCACCCGCGGCGGGTTCGGTCCGCTGAACTCGGACCGTTAGGCAATCCCGCATGATTGGTAGAATGGGTCTATGGAAAATGTAAGTTTTTCTGATGTGTTCCAGCTTCCGATCGAAGAGAGGATTCGGCTCGCCCAAGCGATCTGGGATAGTGTCGGCTTCGAGCCCAGACCAAGTCCCGCTAACAGCGGCCCAGGTCAAGGAGCTTGATCGATGCTACGACGAGTACCTCGACGACCCTGACGAGGGGTCTTCCTGGAGCGAGGTGAAGGCCAGGTTGCTAGCCGATTCATGAAACGCGCGCTTTTTGTACGAAGCCGCGCTGAATCCCAGGCCACTCAGGCCCGCGACTGGTACGAATCCCAGCTTGAAGGACTTGGTCGGCGATTCTTGATCGAACTCGATCACGCAATTCAGAAGGCACACGAGAACCCGCTGCACTATCAGGTCGTCCATCGAGAAATCCGAAGGGTCTTGCTTCGGCGCTTTCCGTATGCCGTGTTCTTTGTCGAGGAACCTCAACGAGTGGTAGTTCTCGCCATCCTCCACCAATACGAGAGTCCGAAAAAGTGGGAGAAACTAGGCTGAGGCTTAGCTTCAAGTTTGAAGTGCGACGTTTTTGGCCTAACACCTCATTCCAGCGGATCCCCACCCGCGGCGGGTGGCGTCCGCTGAACTCGGACCGTTAGGCCTTCAAAACATTGCCAAATGCGTCGTCATGCTGTGTCTTCATTGTAGATACGGAGGTGCCATGAAAACCCGAGTTAAAAAATGGGGAAACAACCTCGCGGTCAGGATTCCCAAGGCATTTGCCAGTGATCTCGGCCTCGACCAAGATTCAACTATCGAACTTGCACTCGAGGATGGCTGTCTGGTTTTGAAACCAACGGCGTTGCCAAAATTTGAACTCAACAGCCTCCTTTCAAGAGTGACGGAGGACAATTGTCACAGTGAATATGATTTCGGCGGTCCAACCGGAAGTGAACAGTGGGAGCCGAAAGCGAATTACGAGATCGAGGAGATCTAGTCTGGGTGTCCCTCAATCCTCAAGCAGGCCATGAGCAGGCCGGCAGACGCCCAGCACTGGTTGTATCGCCCGCGGATTACAACCGGCGGGTCGGCTTTGCTCTCAGGTGCCCGATCATAAGCAAAGCGAAGGGGTATCCGCTTGACGTCACGCTACCGGAAAAAATGAGAATCTCCCGAACGGTACTTTCTGATCAACTGAAGAGCCTCGACGGGCGAGCTCGCGAGGCGCAAATCGCAGACGTTGCACCTGAGTCAACGACTGCCGAGGTGAAGGGAAAACTCAATGCGCTGTTGTCATGAACTCAATTCACCAACCGGCCTGACAGAATCGTTCCAGGCGGACCGTGCCCGCGTGAGCGTAGCTACCGTCCGCTGAACTCACGGCGTGAAGTGGCGATAGTGGAGCCACGCCAATTTACACGAAGAACTTTCGAAAGGAGAAACCCATGAGAGAACTATTCAGCCTGCTGTTCGTCCTGATGCTCTTCCCCGGCATGCCAGCCACGGCCCAGAGAGCGACAAACCCAATATCATACTCATCGTGTCTGACGACACCGGCTACGGCGATCTCGGCCCCTATGGTGGTGGTGAAGGGCGCGGCATGCCTACGCCGAATATCGACCGTTTGGCGAGCGAGGGGATGACGATGTTTTCGTTCTACGCTCAGCCGAGCTGCACACCCGGCCGGGCGGCGATGCAGACCGGGCGTATCCCAAACCGCAGCGGCATGACCACCGTGGCCTTTCAGGGTCAGGGCGGTGGACTGCCCGCCGCGGAGTGGACTCTGGCCTCGGTGCTGAAGACCGCGGGCTACAACACCTTCTTCACCGGCAAGTGGCACCTCGGCGAGGACGACTATGCGCTACCTAACGCCCAGGGCTACGACGAGATGAAGTACGCCGGCCTCTACCACCTCAACGCCTATACCTATGCGGATCCGACGTGGTTCCCCGACATGAGTCCGGAGCTGCGCGCCATGTTCAAGAAGGTGACAAAGGGTGCTTTGTCGGGTAATGCAGGCGAAAAGCCGATAGAGGAATTCAAGATCAACGGCCAGTATGTGGACACACCTGACGCAAGTACGGCTGAGTACCCGGATGGCGTCGTTGGGATTCCATTCTTCGACGGCTACGTGGAGAAGGCGTCCATCGACTATCTCGACAAAGCATCGAAGTCGAAGACACCGTTCTTCATGAACATCAACTTCATGAAGGTGCACCAGCCGAACATGCCGCACCCTGACTACGATCCACAAGTCTCTGTCGAAGAGCAAGTACGCGGATTCGGTCGTGGAGCTGGATTCCCGGATCGGGCGGATCATGGACAAGGTGCGCGAGCTCGGTCTCGACAAGAACACGATCGTCTTCTACACCACCGACAATGGTGCCTGGCAGGACGTCTACCCGGACGCCGGGTACACGCCGTTCCGCGGCACCAAGGGCACCGTGCGTGAGGGTGGCAACCGGGTTCCGGCGATCGCCTGGATGCCGGGCAAGATCAAGGCCGGCACGAAGAACCACGACATCCTGGGCGGCCTTGACCTGATGGCCACGTTCGCCTCCGTTGCCGGTGTGGAGCTGCCGACAAAGGACCGCGAGGGGCAGCCCATCATCTTCGATAGCTACGACATGTCGCCAGTCCTGTTCGGCACCGGCAAGAGTGAGCGGAACGAGTGGTTCTACTTCACCGAGAATGAGCTGACGCCCGGCGCCGCACGTGTCGGAAACTACAAGGCCGCGTTCAACCTGCGCGGCGACAACGGCCAGGCAACTGGCGGCCTCGCCGTGGATACCAATCTTGGCTGGAAGGGTCCGGAGTCGTATGTCGCCACAGTGCCCCAGGTCTTCGACCTCTGGCAGGATCCGCAGGAGCGCTACGATATCTTCATGAACAACTACACAGAGCGAACCTGGACACTGGTGACGATCAGCGAGGCGATCAAGAAGAAGATGGAAACCTACGTGAAGTACCCGCCCCGGCCGATGCAGAGTGCAGCTTACACGGGCCCGATCACGCTCAGCTCCTATTTCCGCTTCCTGCACATCCGCGAGCAGCTCGAGAAGGAGGGCGTCAAGATTCCGATTCCCACCGGAAATTAGGATTCAGCAATCCACCCCCGGGCGATCCTCGGGGGTGGCACCTAACCACAGGGTGCACCGGACTGGCGAAACGCTTGGTTGCCTCGCTTCGCTCGATGAAGTCCGGTGGCGCCAGCCGGTGGTCACCCGGGTCCTTACGCCTCATTCAAGTGGACCCTAATCCGCGCGAGTGCGGCTTGCGTCCGCTGAATTCGGACCGTTAGGGCATTGCGAAAGCATAACGTTTGACGTTATTAACGCGATGCGTTATGATGTTGCTGTGATTCGGAGCTTCAAAGACCCGGAGGCAGAACGAGTTTTCAAGCGTGAACGCTCAGAAAGGCTCCCGCAGAACATCCATGGCCCGGCGTTGAAAAAGCTACTCTTGCTCGACGTTGCCGACGCGTTGGCCGATCTGAGAGTTTCACCTGGATATCGGCTGGGAAAGCTGTCCGGGGATCGGAAGGGTCAACACAACATCCGGATAAATGATCAGTGGAGGGTTTGCTTTCACTGGAATAACGGCGACGCCCTGGATGTGGAAATCGCCGACTATCACTAGGGACGGAATGATGGCAAAGAAATTGATGGACCCGATTCACCCCGGCGAGATTCTGATGGAGGAGTTTCTCGAGCCTCTGGGTATCAGTCAATATCGGCTGGCCAAGGACATTAGCGTGCCTCCTCGCCGCATCAACGAAATCGTTCATGGCAAACGTTCGATTACAGCCGACACAGCAATTCGGCTTGCTCGTTTCTTTGGGACGACGGAGCGATTCTGGCTCAATCTCCAAGTTCGCTATGACCTCGAGGTCGAGAAGGATCGCCTTGAAGACGTACTCGTCCGCGATGTATCGGTGTTCCAAACCGCTGGGTAACGCTATGAGTCCTGACACCTCGTTGCAGCGGACCCTCACCCGCGGCGGCCTCGGGTCCGCTGAATTCGAAACGTTAGGAAAGACAAGAACGTGCCTTTGAAGGACACCTCCGCATATACCGCATTCGTTGGGATTACTTAGGGCTCGATTGCTCATACTGCTCTCATTACGTGGAGCCTTCCGAACGGCCGGATAAGGCAAGAGAGAGTAGGTGTCGGTTTCACAGAATTTCTCTGTCTTTCGAAATTGGCAGAAACGGATACAAAGAATGGGAGTGGTTCTGTAAAAATTTTGAAGATATCGAACACCAAAGAGCAATGTGCCTATCCGCCAGCCGTTGAGCATTTTGTGTCAATTCGGAATCACCTTCAGGACCGCATTCTCTACCGTCTCCATGGGAAGGAGGGCTATCTTGTGGGGTACCCGTTTGAAGATATCGAGAATTCCCCTCCCTAACACCTCATACCAGCGGACCCTCACCCGCGGCGGGTGTGGTCCGCTGAACTCGGGCCGTTAGGGTATTGACAGTCGTTGAATCCACTTGTACAATATATCTGTACAATTCGATGATTGGAGCATTCGATGCCTACTGTTACTTCATATTCAAACGCAAGAGCGACACTCGCGGCGCTCTGTGACGAGGTATCGTCAACCCGAGAGCCCGTGATCATCCGGCGCCGGAACGCAGCGGACGTGGCTCTTGTTTCGGCCGATGAACTGGGGAGTCTCCTCGAAACCGCGCATCTGCTGAGGTCGCCAAAGAACGCGGAACGTCTCTTGAAAGCGCTCGCGCGAGCCGGCTCGCAAGAAATTCGCCCGTCTTCAATTGACGAACTTCGCGCGGAGCTTGGGCTTGGTAAAGAAAAAGGGTAAGTCTCGCGCCCTTCCGTCCAAAAAGGAATGGGTTCTGGTTTTTCAACCGGAATTCTTGGAAGATCTGCGATTCTGGGTCAAAACCAATCGAAAGGTCGCCGTTCGCGCGCTCGACCTCGTGGATGCGATCGCTCGCGATCCATTTTCCGGAATCGGGAAACCCGAGCCGCTGAAATTCCTCCCCAGTGGAACGTGGTCGCGACGGCTTTCCGAAGAACACCGGATTGTCTATCTGGTATCCGATGGCCGGATCGACTTCCTGCAGGGTCGGTACCATTATTGACGCAGACAAGAGCCCTAACACCTCGTTCCAGCGGACCCTCACCCGCCCACCATTCCAGCCCTCGGCCGCAAGTCGCTGCTGGCGGCGGGTTCGGTCCGCTGAACTCGGACCGTTAGGCAACCAAAGACTAGACGATGATTACTTGGTACGGCACCCGCCGATTTTTAAAGGCTCTTGAAATCAAACAAGTCGAGTCTCCTCGGCCATCAACAACGACGTTGGGCAACTGGTACGCGAATCTGATTTGGACCTCGTGCGGCAACCTCTTTGTCTTCTCGAATGAAAAGACCTTTGTATCCGTAGCTATTCCGGTGTCCCAACATGATCAGATTGAGATGATGTTCACCATTCGCGTTGGGAATCTCCTTAGTATGTTGGGTATCCCGTTGCCAACCGTTGATGCCGAGGTACGTGCTATTCCGCCAATTCAATACGCCCAAGCGCGCGATAGAAGGCAACTCGGCCATCTGCAGTCGATCGTGTATCACTATCAGGCGATTGCAGATCACAATGAAGGCCGTCACCCACTGAGTCTTTCGGATGCGGAATTGGATCTCTCCGGCATGCCACACCTAGGTTCGTTCAATAGCTTCCCTGACAAGGAACTGTTGAAGCTATTCGGTGTCCAAAGGAATTGACTGATAGGCCAAACACCTCATACCAGCGGACCCTCACCCGCGGCGGGTGTAGGTCCGCTGAACTCGGGCCGTTAGGTCATTGACGTCTGGACATTAAAACATCATAAACATTATAATGTCACCATGAGTGATCCCAAACGCACCACCATCTATTTTGAGCCCGACATCCACAAGGCCCTCCGTCTAAAATCCGCTGTATCGGAACGGTCCATCTCTGAAATGGTTAACGACGCCGTCCGGACTTCGTTGGCCGAGGACGCCGAAGATCTGCTGCTTTCGATGACAGGGCGGAGGAACCGACACTCGATTTCGACGACTTCGTCAAGAAATTGAAGCGCAGTGGCAAGTTATAGGCTCGTCATCAAGCGCTCGGCTGCGAAAGAGATCGAGTCGATCGGTCAAAAGAAGACCCGTAAACGCGTAGTCGAGAGGATTCAAGGCCTCGCAGAGAATCCGCGGTCCCAAGGGTGCGAAAAGCTATCGGGGAAACATCCGCGCTATCGGATCCGCCAAGGACCTTTCAGGGTCCTCTACGAAATAAGGGACGACGAGCTCATTGTGTATATAGTGAAGGTGGCGGATCGTCGCGATGTGTACAAAGGTCTCACCTAACACCTCATTCCAGCGGACCCTAACCCGCGGCGGGTTCGGTCCGCTGAATTCGAATCGTTATACCGCCGGAACTCAACGACGTAGATGACAACGAGAGGTGCCAATAATGAGTCGTCATTTAGCTCTTCGCCCTGTTGGTGGTAGCCACCGCGACGTTATGTGGCTGTGACAGTATCAAGAGCAGTTCAGTTGACACTGAATCGATAGAGGCTCAGATCCGTCAAGCTGATCTGGCTCTCTTGCGGGCTGAGGAGCAACGGGATCTGGAGGGTGTAATGGATTTTATTGCACCTCACGCCGTCTTTCAGCCTCCGGGCTATTCACCAATTGTGGGGCATGAGGCCATCAGGCAGTTTTATGACACCCAATGGTTCAAGCTGCCCTTCATTGAGATATCTGGAACGCCTGAAGCAATTGTCGTTGGGTCCTCGGGCGATTTGGCGTATTTCGACGGGAGAAGCCAAATGGTGGTCGAAATATCGGGTGAAAGAACGGTAGCCGCCGGCAAGTATTTGGGTGTTTGGCAAAAGATTTCAGGAAAGTGGAAGTTGGCGGCTATCAGTTGGTCGGCCAACGAGGTGACGAGATAGTGCTGGGCTACCAGCACGCGTTGGATGGGGCAGTATAACAAGAGGTTTGCAACTGACAAAGCCGTTCGTCACGCACCTGGCTTGCGCCAGGTCCGCGCCAAGACAGCTTTGCAGGTGAAACCAAGGTTAGGTGCCGATGCGCTGAGTCCTGCTTGGGTTGCGAAGAGAAACAGCCGAACGGACAATATGCTCAAAAAGGGAGATCAACGCAATGAGCGAAAAACGACAATTTGAAGCAACTGAAGCGAAGGAAATCGGGGACACTCTGGGAATTGATTGGGGAAAGGTGACCTCGAGCAGTTCAGAATGGGTCTAGAGGTTGAATGGGAACACGGTGCCAGGGACCCCGAAACAAACGTCACGAACAACGACCAATTGCTGACAGGGAAAATCGCTCTCGCACACCTCAAGGAGTTTGCGGATTATTACACTCGGCTTGCCACTATGGAAGCTGAAGCTGAAGCTTACTGGGAGAATAGAAAGCCCTGAGCGCTCTTTACACAGACACCTAACACCTCGTTCCAGCGGACCCTCACCCGCGGGGGGGTCGGTCCGCAGAATTCGGACCGTTAGGCGGTTGGGGAAAATGTTGCGAAACCCACGAGTAAAAAATCACTTCCAGGCATTGTCTGCACATTCGGACGTTGGCACCGAGCTTCTCGCAGCCTTGAAACCTCTCGGCGAATATGAGGTCCAAGGTGGGGGTGCCAAATTCGCAGCGTTGTATTGCACTACAAAAGACATTGTGTTCTGCGCTGCATCCGGCATGAGTGACATCTATTGGCGGTTAAGACCGAGTGACGTGGGAATCGCCCTTGCAGCTGGGGCCCAGACAACTGACCTTGGTCCTGAATGGGTTAAGTTCACATTGTTTCGGGCAAATTGGCCGCAACCAGATCTGGCGCACTGGGCGCTCCGAGCCTATGACTTTGCGCGGACTGATCAGTGAGCATGTATCCGCCTAACCACTCACTGAAGAGGACCGGAACCCGCGCGAGCGCGGGTCCCGTCCGCTAAGCTCGAAATCGTCAGACAAAGGGAAGACCAAGTGGAATCTTTAACGAATTCTCCCTGGAAGCCGGACGCATCGGTTCTTCGATGGGCCTGGGTTGCGTTGATCCCCCTGCCTTTGCTCTTTGGCGTCGCCGGCGCTCTATCTCTGTTCCTGTCCAGTTACACCATCGGTGCTATCGCGGTTGTCGTCGGTGTTGTTGCGATGTTCACTTTGATGGTCCTGTTCTTTCGGGCGGTCGGGCGCTCGCAGTTGATCCCGGCATCCATTAGGCGTCTGCTCCGTCGGAACCTCCTGCTATTCGGCCCGGTGGCAATGGCGCAACTGCTGGTCTACAACTACTTCCCAAACAGCGGTTTCAGCGGACTTGGCGGTGGTGGCGATGAACGGACGGCCTAACACCTCATTGCAGGGGGCCCTCACCCGCGGCGGGTGTGGTCCGCTGAACTCGGACCGTTAGGCAAACTCGTGCATCGAGAACCGAGGAAAACAAAAAGTGATCAGAAAGGTGTAGGTATCAAACTCAGCGCAACCCTACGCGAAGCCGGCCGGGTTTCTGATCACCCAGGCGCCACCTGGCTCATCGTTGGTCCAACTCACGAGAGTCGCCGATTTCTCTCCCCAACAACCGCCCCGAGGATCACATTTGAACTACGGCGCCACAGATCATTCTGGCCTAACACCTCATTCCACCGGACCCTCACCCGCGGCGGGTTCGGTCCGCTGAACTAGGACCGTTAGGCGACTGCCACTAGGTTGCTCACGGAGCTCTTGAAGCAAAGGCAATCGACGTTTGCGATCACCATAGACCATGATCGGTGCAAGAAGGACGGCCTGTGCGAAAGGGTGTACCCTGAGAACATATTCGTGCAACAAGGGAAGCTGACAACACCGGAGGTGGTGGAGGAAGAACGCTGCATCGCTTGCGGACAATGCCTGGGCATCTGCGCTCAGGGTGCGATATTCCATTCTGAATTCCCATCGGAAAAAATTATCGCCCATCCAGTTTGAAGAGATGCCGACAACAGAGCAGGTGATGACGCTGCTCAAGACCCGACGTTCCATCCGCGCGTTCCAAGAAAAGCCGATTGAGAAGGAGACAATCGAGAAGATCATCGACGGGGCGCGCTTTGCTCCGAGCGGACACAACTCACAAAGCACGGAGTTTCTCGTTGTCCGGGACAAAGTTGTTCTGAGCCAAGTTTCTGCGCTGATTGTTGACTACCTGAGGTTCGAGATCAAGCGTTTTGCGAACCCCGTTTTCAGAACAGTCGCAATGCTGGCGGATAGGGCATTGGCTGAGAGTGGGCTGAACGAAATCCCCGGATTCAAGCGACTGATTAAATTGTATGAATCCGGCGCCGATCCGGTACTTTTCGGTGCCCCTGCGTTACTGGTGTTCCATGCTCGACGGACGGTTGGCTTCGCGGATGTAAAAGCACAGTTGGCCTTGCAGAATGCCTCCCTTGTCGCACACTCCTTGGGTATCGGGCATTTCTACACCGCTGGGTGGTCTCCACCTGCCGGGCTCCGATGACGTCGGCATGGAACCGACGCATGTCAAGATTGATAGGCATTCCATCTGGAAACAAGATGCACGGAGCCTTAGCGCTTGGGTACCCAGTTCCCAAGTTTAAGAACATGATCGAAAGGAAGCCCCCACGGATCAAATGGGTATGACACGGGCAGCCATATCGCCCAACGACCGGTTGCAGAGGACGGTCCGCCTCGCGGCCCGCCACTGAACCGGAGCTTTTAGGTCAACGGAGGTGGTAATGCGAAAACCTCGCGAAACGGTGCGGGCTTGGGTTGGTGCTTTCAATCGAGCTGACGTGGAGGCTCTCGCGGAGTTGTACTCAGAGGACGCGATCAACCACCAGGTCATGTGGCAGCCGATCGTGGGTCGAGCCGCCATCCGAGAGATGTTCGAACGCGAATTTGCGCGCGCAGATATGACGTGCATTGTTGAGAACCTTTTTGAGGACGGCAATTGGGCAATCCTGGAATGGAGAGACCCAACCGGTCTTCGCGGATGCGGATTCTTCGAAATTGTGGACGGACGTATTCATTTTCAACGTGGTTACTGGGATCAGTTGTCTTTTCTTCGCCAACAAGGATTGCCGATTCCTGTATCGGACGAGTCAAAATGAGACAGCGACCTAACACCTGATTCCAGCGGCCCCTCACCCTCGGCGGGTTGGCCCGCTGAATTCGGACCGTTAGGTGTAATTAACCTGAGAATTTAGGCCTTAACTTGGTCAATCATAGAAGAAATATAAAATATGAATATAGAAAGAAAATTGAGTGGCGAATATTAAAACAGAAAGACAGTTGTAGAATATATTGTATAGTCTTTCATAAATATGTTTCAAATTATCCTTTATATACTGATTCAAATATTCTTCATTCCTTTTGCTATTATTGGACTAATAGATGGAATTTACAAGGGAATATATAAAAGCAAGAAAATGGGTGTCTCCTTCTCGGCATGTCGAGCGCTTCAATATAAGTGGTTTATGCATTATTTTGATATCAGACCGGATCCCATTTCTGTTGCATTTATTAAGAAGTTTCCATGTGAATCACATTTTGGTTTGTTGTCGACTCTCGGAGCTCTTATCATTTCCCAGCGGTTATTTGGTTTCACCACCAGGCTTGGGAAAGTTGATGAACCAGGTGAAGAGACCTTTTTGTCCTTTCCAGGTCCACGGGTGCTCATGTTCGACAGGATAATGGAAAAATATGTTGATGAAATGGAGCAGATTGTCATTCCTGGAGCTGGCTTTGATCTAATAGCTCTGCAATTTACAGAAGGAAAAGAAGTAAAGGTCTTTGAACTCGACCAGGTTCATACACTGAATGTTAAAGTTGAAACATTGAAAAAAACAGGTATACAGCATGATTGGATCACCTATATCCCTGTTGATTATTCAAACGAATCTTGGGTTGATGAACTATTGAGAGCTGGTTTTGACAAAACAAAAAAGACATTGTTCCTTTGGCAAAGCGTTTCTTTGTTTTTAGAAATTGATATTGTTAAAGAGACACTTCAACAAATGGCAGATTTATGTGTAGACGGAAGTGTCATCGCTCAAGACTTTTATTCCAAAGCATTCATATCAGGTGAAATTTCAAAAACAGTTAAAAGAGCTTCAAGAATGATAGAAAGAAGAGAGCCCTGGAAATTTGGAATAGATATGTCAAATGATCCCAAAGCGTCAGTTGAATTATTCTTAAGAGAATGTGGACTAAAAATTACAGAAATCAACCAGTTCGGTGAGAAACTTGATATCGAGCCATTTTACTTGATTGTTGAAGCTGAAAATTTATAGAACTTGCGGATTTTTTCGCGCCGGTGAGCCTTAACCGTTAGGCGATCGGACCGTTAGCGGATTTTCAGGAGTGCCGGAGAAGCAATGACAAATAATGAAAACCACGACAGAGTTTTCAAGCGTCTTCCGAGTCTCTGGAATTTTCCATTTTTGGGCCTCAGGTTTATTCGCTTCCGATACATCGTTCTGGTGGTTATTGTATGGAATGCCTTGTTTCTGCTGATCAGAGAAATGGGCGGTTCCGTTCCACTTGGCCAATCGCTAGAACGACTCATGGCACAAGGCCTGTTTTGCCTGGCGTTCGCTGCTTGTTGCTTCGTGGTCCTGTTCGCACCCTCAGTGGAAATTGCGGTACTCGCGAAACCCGAAGGCCGCCGTCTTCTTAGAAGAGACCTCTGGATGGTTGCAGTGACCCTTATTGTTCTTGGAGGAGCAACTTTTTGGAATGCCGTGCGGATTCTCTCAAACCCATGACCAAACCTGCGTTCAGATTTGATGTGCAATACCTGCCTAACATTTCATTCAAACGGACCCTCATCCTCGGCGGGTTCGGTCGGCTGAACTCGGACCTTTCGACACAAGGAGGCGAGGAGACAGATGCCCAGGATTGTGATTTTTGGCAATTCCGGATCTGGCAAGTCGACGCTTGCGCGGGCGACAGCCGAAAAACTCAGCTGCTCTCATCTGGATCTGGATACGGTTGCTTGGGATGAAGGGTGTGAATCACCAACGAGGAAGCCTCTGATCGACAGCGAGACAGAAATCGGTCTATTCTTGGCCAACAACCCGAACTGGGTGATAGAGGGCTGCTATTCAGATCTGCTTGCCCTTGTCTTGCCCCACTCGACAGAAATTGTCTTCCTCAACCCCGGCATTGAAACCTGCATTCGAAACAGCAGAAATCGTCCCTGGGAACCCCACAAATACGATTCACCGGAAGCACAGAACACCAAGCTGGAACCGCTCATAGCCTGGATCGAGCATTATGAAGAAAGAGCAGATGAGTTCTCGTTACTGGCACATCGCCGGCTCTTTGATACCTACCAAGGAAAGAAGCGTGAGTACACCTCAAACCAAGTCCTGGCCTGACACCTCATTCCAGCGGAACCTCACGCGTGCGGGTTGCTGAACCCGGACCGTCTGGTGGGTCAGAGTCTTGGTGATTTCAGAATGAGAACCAGGAGCACAGGTCGGCAGACTAACTTGGGCAGCTTGGAACTTCCACTGCCGGCATTGGAGGGGCGATGGATCTCGTTGTAACGGGAGTGAGTGGCCGGCGTGCGTGGGGACGTTCATGATGGACGTGCTGAACCTTCTCTGCGCCCGGACAGGGATGATCACGAATATCGACGTGGGGATGATCGGGAGAATGGCCGCGGGTTGGGTGCACGGGCGTTTTTGCTACGAGCATCCAGACGAGATGGAGCCGGTCGCAAACGAGATGTTCTTCGGCTATGTCACGCACTATATGATCGGCGTGGGCCTTGCCGTCCCGTACGTGATCGGCTGGAATCTGCTGGTCGGAGGGTCTCCATCTCCCATATGGGTGATTGCTTATGGCGTCGCTACGACGGCAGCCTCCCATTTATTCGTTCTCCCCTCGATGGGACTTGGTGCATTTGGACGGCGGTCACCCGAAGGAACCAAGCTTGCTTTTTCCAGCCTTGCCAATCACCTGTTCTACGGAATGGGTATGGCGGTCGGGATCGTACTTTCGTGAGCGCCGGAAAAGACCGAACCCACAGTCTTGATTGTGTCTCACATGACACGCGCTATGATCCAACGGGAAAGGAAATTGGAGCGTCAGTCAGTAGCCACGCCCTTCAGCGGGAATTGACCGGAACCTGTCAGGAAACGGAGATGATATGAAGCCGGCCCCAGTGAAACCGAACGTAACGGTTGAAGATCTGCAGAAGCTTGACATCCGGGTGGGCTCCATCGAGGCGGTCGACGATGTCGACGGTTCGAAGAAGCTGGTCAAGCTCACGGTCAACTTCGGAGACCACACCAGGTCGATCCTCGCCGGCATGAAGCAGGAAAGGGAGGATCCAAGCGAGATCGTTGGCAGGCAGGCCCTCTTTGTGGTCAACCTGCCTCCGCGGAAGATGGCCGGCCTGGAGTCCCAAGGAATGCTCTTTGATCTTGGGTACGAAGACGGTGTGACTCCGGTGCTGGCGGTTCCCGAGACGCCGGTACCCGACGGAACACGAGCCGGTTGACCACAGTGCAGTTGGAACACGTCCGAGATTCCATTCAGCTTGCTTTCGAGATTGTTCGGAACGAGCATGATCCTCTGTCGCATCTGACGGCTATGTCAGGCCCGAAAATTGCATGTATTTATTTTCCGGTGTGTGACAGGAGCCGGCATTCAAATTCAAAATAACGGGGGCCACCATTGAGTTCACAGGTCAGCAAGCACGCAGTCATCGAGTCTGGCGCGGAGGTCGGAGATGGGTGCCAGATTGGCCCATTCTGCCATCTTGGACCGCATGTTCGGCTCGGCAAGAACAATGTTCTTCACGCGGGTGTCGTGATCGACGGCCACACGACCATGGGCGATGACAACGAAGTCTACCCATACGCCTGTATCGGCAAGATTTCGCAGGATCTGAAGTTCAACAAGGAGTGGGTCAGCTACTCGAAGATTGGCAGCGGCAATGTATTCCGCGAGTACGTGACCGTCAACGCTTCGTCGATCGAGGGCGAATCGACGATCATCGGCGACAACTGTCTTCTGCTCTCCTACAGTCACGTCGCACACGACTGCGTGCTGGGCAACCGCGTGATCATCAGTTCCGACTCGAAGTTGGCCGGTCATGTCGAGGTCGGCGACAACGCGATCATCAACGCCAAGACGGGCGTCGTCCAATTCGTTCGCATTGGCGAATTTTCCTTTATCGGCGGATTCAACAAGGTCACGAAAGACATTCTCCCCTACTGTCTTGCCGAGGGTTTTCCGTCTGCAATTCGTTCGATCAACAAGGTAGGTCTCGAGCGGAACGGGTTCGAGCGGGAGACCATCAGAGCCATTCGAGAAGCGTTCCGCACCATCATCCGTTCTGATCTGACGCTCAACGATGCGATCGAAGAGCTTCGCCGAGGCTATCCCGATGTAGCCGAAGTTGGGCGAATGATCGACTTTGCCGCCGCCAGCAAACTCGGCCTCGCAAGGCCGAAGAACAGAACAGGAGCCGGGAAGAAACCGAGTCCTTGACCCCGGCGCTCATCAAAGCCATTTCGAAATCTGATCTCGTATGTCACTCAAACCGACCCCGCCCATTGAGTTTCTCCGCAAGCTGGTTCTCCCCTTCTTCATCATTCTTGTGGTTGCTACACTCAATTTGGCGAATCAAAACAAGCATGCATCCGATCCGTCCACCTGGGGTCCGGACGCCCGGCACCGGACCAACAGCATCGGAATGAGATTCGTACTGATTCAACCCGGTAATTTCATCATGGGATCGGCCTCCACCAAAGCAAGTGACCATGAGAAACCGGCGCACGCGGTGACGATCAGCCGAGCGTTTTTCATTGCCGCGGCCGAAGTGACCCAGGCCCAGTGGAAGGCCGTAATGGGGAGCAATCCCTCGAGGTTCCAGGGGGATGATCTGCCGGTCGAGCAGGTGAGCTGGGATGACGCGCAGGAGTTCCTCCGAAAGCTGAACACAAAAGAGCAGACCGCCCGGTACCGACTCCCAACTGAAGCCGAGTGGGAGTACGCCTGTCGTGCCGGGGCGACAGAAGATCACGATGCAGACTTCGAATCCGTCGCATGGTATGACCCGGGCAGCGAAGGCAGGACACACCAGGTGGCCCAGAAACAACGTAACGCCTGGGGCCTGAACGACATGCTGGGCAATGTCTATGAGTGGTGCGAGGATTGGAAAGGTCCATATCCCAGTGAACACGCCACCGACCCCGAGGGACCATCGGCCGGTTCCTACCGGGTGGTGCGGGGCGGTTCCTGGTACGTCCACGCCAACCGCACGCGACCCGATTTCCGTGACTTCTTCACCCAGGGAACTCGCCGCGACGATATAGGATTCCGGGTCGTCGCAGTCGCGCGCATTCCGTGACGTCCTGCCCGATCTTCAAGCCCTACAACTCCCCTTGCAGTTCAACCCGGCCATCGTCTGAACACCGATCCCGAAGAGGAGTACGCGGGTCTCTCTGTCACCATCGCGACGATTGAGCGCGCAGTTGGCGCCTTTCGCTGAAATCCCGCTTACAATCGAGCATGGAAAATGTCGTGGACCAGGTCTGGGAGGATGAAGTCTCCGGTTGGAAATTCAGGAATTTGGGGCGCCGAATGTTTCTCAATATCGTCAGGAATCTCAATGGGAAAATCCTCGAAGTCGGCTCCGGTTACGGGAGAGCCCTGGAGGGGTCGGCATAATGTCTTCTGACCCAGAATTTTCGAACCTCTCCAGACCCATACAGGCCATGCCTGACTTCGTTCGAAATGCTCTGGTTGAGCGCGATCTCCTCGAAAACTACCGAAGCCGCCCCGCATACCAGCAGAATGACTATCTCGCCTGGATCGCTCGCGCGAAAGAGACCGGCAACCAAAGAAAAGCGTCTCTTTCAGATGCTCGAGGAACTGACTCGCGGCGACGTCTACATGAAGATGCCGTATCGCCCGTCCCGCGAGCGCGAGGTATGAGTTGGGACGCGTATGAAATGCCCCAACTGCGACGCCGCGCCGTCCTTCCTGGCCAGGATGTGTCGAACGCCCCTGTGAAGCATGCGTATTCGGTGCGGTCGGCAGCAGGTACACTCTTGCTATCAAAGGCCACTGGGAGGACATCATGATCGGATACGTGACGCTTGGAACCAACGACCTCGATCGAGCTGCAAAGTTCTACGACGCTCTCCTCGCTGTCATCGGCGCGGGCCGTTTCATGGAGACCGACAAGTTCATCGCGTGGGCGGTTGCACCGGATAAGCCCGCACTGTCGGTCACACATCCCTTCGACGGCAACGCCGCCACCGTCGGGAACGGCGTCATGGTCGCGTTGGCCGTCGACAACCAGGAGAAGGTCAAAGCCCTTTACGACAAGGCCCTGGAACTCGGCGGAACTGACGAGGGCCCACCCGGCCCGCGTGGCGACAGCGGTTTCTATGCCGCATATTTCAGAGACCTGGACGGCAACAAGCTCAACGCGTTCTGCATGGGATGAATCAGCGTCCCCTTCTGCCTCTATGCACGCCATCACACATGCCCTGACGGGCTGGGTTGTCGCCAACGGCGCGGGCCTCGAGCGTCGCGATCGGGCGATCGTGACGCTTGCTTCGGTGGCCCCGGATATCGACGGCGCGGGTGTCGTAGCCGAGCTTGCTACGCGAGGCTCAGCTCATGAGCTGTACTGGTGGAGCGAGTACCATCACGTGCTCGGTCACAACCTCGTGTTCGGCATCACGGTGACTCTCGCAGCGGCGCTTTGCGCAAAACGCCGGTTCACGACAGCGGCGCTGGCATGTGTCGTATTCCACCTCCACCTGCTCGCCGATCTGGTGGGTTCCAAAGGACCCGATGGCTATGAGTGGCCGATTCCCTATTTCTATCCCTTTTCCCGAGAGATCGAGTTGACATGGTCGGGCCAGTGGGCCCTCAATGCCTGGCCGAATATCCTCTTCACCGCCGTGCTGTTGGCGGTCACGATGTACTTGGCCTGGCGCCGAGGTTTCTCCATTCTCGAGATGGTCTCCAGGCGTACTGACGCCGGTTTCGTCGCAGCATTGCGGAACCGTTTCGGCGAACCAGTCCGCAACCCGGTCGAAAAGCCACACGAGGTCATTTCGAGGCTGTCACGGAGCGATTGAAAAGGAGGCCTCAGATGTTCGACAACCCAAACGTCATCACCCTCATGACCGTGCTTGACGCCTTCAACCGGAACGATATCGACGCAGTGGTGGATAAGGTCGATTCCGATGTCGTGTACTTCGTCCGCGGGCGCAGCCAGGTGAGCGGCACGTACCGCGGCCCCAGTGAGCTGGCGGGTGCGCTGCGTCGAATCAATGAGCTGACCGGCGGATCGATGAGCGGGACGCCCGAAGTGTTGCTGGCGGACGGCGATAACGTCATGATGTACGTTCACGTCATCGGTGCCCGTCCCGATGGGCGCACCTACGACAGCTACCAGGCCTACCTCTATCGTTTTCGCGAGGGAAAGCTCATTGAAGGTCAGACCATCCCGGTCGATCAATACGCCTTTGAGCAGTTTCTGGCTGATTGATGATTCCGGCACCCGAGAACCGCGCTAGGATCAGGGTATGAATAACGACGCATTCCAGGACCACTACCCCGACGATCTCGCCCACTGCTACGGCTGCGGCCGTCTCAACGAGCACGGCCACCAGCTCAAGACCAGTTGGGATGGCGATGAGACGGTCTCCGTATTCGAGCCCCGGCCGTTTCATATTGCGATACCCGGCTATGTCTACGGCGGGTTGATCGCCTCACTCATCGACTGCCACGGAACTGGGACAGCTTCGGCGGCGGCCTATCGCGCCGCCGGTCGAGAGCTCGGAACCGAACCAGCCTTTCGCTTCGTGACCGCCTCGCTGCACGTCGACTATCTGCGCCCCACGCCTCTCGGAGTTCCACTCGAGGTTCGCGGTCGGGTCGAGGAGATCAAGGGCAAGAAGGTCATCGTCACCTGCACGGTGTCGGCCGAGCGCGAGGTGTGTGCGAGAGGCCAGGTGGTTGCAGTCCAGATGCCGGAGCACATGATGCCGAAATCTGGCACCGGCTGATTGCCACCCCTTCCCCACCACAATTGATCCCCAGACGACGCGCGGCAGCTTTGCCCGATGAAACAATTTGCTGATTTGCGCGGTATCAAGGGTACAATCGCGGGAAGACAGCAGTCATTGGGAGGCGCGTATGAAGGAAGAGATCAAGCTACTCGGTTTGGCTCCCCTGTTCGCGTTGGCCGGGGCGTCAGGGACCGCCGTCGCCTGGCACATTTTTGCCGCCACCCTGTTGACTTCGGTTCCCGAACAGCTGACCGTCCTCTCGTGCTTTGTGGTGGGCCTCGCTGGTCCGCCCGCCATCTGGATCGCCTTGTGGTTGGCGACGCGCCCGGTGCGTCGGTCGGTTTGGGATGCACTCCGCGCCCCCGCCGCTACGGGACTCGGTCTGGTCTTCGCCTCACAGCTCGCGTTCTACATCCCGATCGGCTTCTTCACCATCGCCTTTCACCACGGTACCCTCCAGGGCTTTTAGGAAGCGCGGAATTCTCCACGCGTTGACCATGATGAAGTTCTTTGCCGAACACGGCGTGACCTACTGATTGCGGAGTCGGAATGAAAAAGGTGTTGCTCATCGTCCCAAAAGGCGCCGAGGTCTTCGAGTTGGCTGCGTTCTTCGATGTCCTGGGATGGGCCTCGGCAGAGGGATCGGTGCGGATCGAGGTGGTAACCGCCGGTTTGGAGGATGAGATCACCTGCACATTCGGGTTGCGAGTCCTCCCAGATGCATTGTTGGGAGATCTCCAGGTCGAGGATTTTGACGCCCTGGCCCTCCCGGGCGGATTCGAAGAGTACGGCTTCTACGACCACGCTTTCTCAGACGAAATCGGAGAGCTGATCCGTGCGTTTCACGCACAGTCGAAGCCGATCGCCTCGATCTGTGTCGGCGCCCTGCCTGTTGCCCACAGCGGGATCCTCGAGAATCGCTGCGCAACCACGTACCACCTGAGCGACGGCCACCGGCGCCGCCAACTTGCAGAGTACGGAGTCGATGTCCTCGATCAACCGATTGTGCACGATCAGAACATCATCACCTCAACGTCTCCGGCCACCGCCGTCGACGTCGCGTTGAGACTGGTTGAAACGCTGACCGATCGCGACAATGCCGACGCCATCAGAACGCTCATGGGATTCAAGTAGGCCAGGCCGCGCAAATCCTGTCCGTCTGCCGTACAATCCTCGGGATGCCCAACAGTCCATCGGATACCCGTGAGGTCGCAGAGGGACGCGTGGCCCGGCTCCTCTTCACCAACGAAGAGAACGGCTGGTGCGTCATCCGCCTCCAACCGGAAGACGGACAGCCCTTGACTGCAATTGGGCCCCTGCTCGGGATCCGAAAGGGCGACGATCTGCGCCTCAGCGGCCAGTGGGTCAACCACTCGAAATACGGTGAACAGTTCGAGGTCGAGTCGTACGTGCATATCGCTCCAACAACCCTCGAAGGTCTTCGCCGCTTCCTCGGCTCTGGGAAGATCCGCGGCATCGGGCCCAAGCGCGCCGCCGACGTGGTCAAGAAGTACGGGCTCGAGACCCTCGAAATCCTGGATTCCGACCCCGAGAGGCTGCTCGAGATCAACGGAATCGGGCCCGTGACGATCGCCGGCATTCGCGAGTCCTGGCAGGAGCATCGCGGGATCCAGCAGATCATGATCTTCCTCACCGGTCACGGTGTTGCACCGGGGATCGCCGTCAAGGCCTTTCGCCGCTACGGCGCGGGCGCTCTCGACGTGGTGCGTTCCAACCCCTACCGGCTTGCGGAGGAGATCTTCGGCGTTGGCTTCCTGACAGCCGATCGCATCGCCCGCCAGACCGGGATTCCTGCCGATGCACCCGAGCGACTCGAGGCCGGAATCCTGCACACGCTGATCGAGGCGTCCAGCCAGGGCCACGTGTTTCTGCCGGAGGACGAGCTCCTCGAAAAAGCGACGAATCTCCTCGAAACCGAGCCTGAACGGCTTCCAGCGGCTCTGACCGGCCTTGTGGCGAGAGAATTGGTCGTCGTCCGGCCCCGCCACGGTGCGCCCCCGGCGGTTTACATCCCGCGGCTGGAGCGGGCCGAGGCACGGGTTGCCGAGAATCTCCTCGGTATCTTCACCAGTGCGGCATCGGGCGAACCCGTCATCGTCAGCCCGGCGATCGCCTGGTATCAAGGCCACGCCAAGATCAAGCTCGCTCCGTTGCAGCGGCGGGCCCTCCAACAGGCGCTGACCAAGAAGGCAGTGGTCATCACCGGAGGCCCGGGCACCGGCAAGACCACGCTGATTCGCGGGGTTGTCGACATCCTCGGGAGAAAAGACGCCAAGGTCGTCCTTGGCGCGCCGACCGGCCGCGCCGCCAAACGGCTCACCGAAGCGACCGGCCTCGCGGCCCGGACCATCCACCGTCTCTTGGAGTTCAATCCAAAAACCGGCGCGTTCAGCCGCAACCGCGAAAACCCCATCACAGCGGACTGCGTGGTGATCGACGAGGTGTCGATGCTCGACGTGGAGCTGGCCGCAGCCCTTCTCGAGGCCATCCCGCCGCTGTGCCGTCTCGTTCTGGTTGGAGATGCCGATCAGCTCCCCCCGGTGGGGCCTGGCAACGTGCTCGCCGACCTCATCAAGTCCGGCGCCATCACCGTGATTCGTCTCGATGAGATCTTCCGGCAGGCCGATCAGAGCTTGATCGTGGTCAACGCCCACCGGGTGAACTCAGGCAACATGCCGCAGATCGAAAGCGACCCCGACGAGAGCGATTTTTTCTTCGTCCACCGAGACGACCCGGAAGAAGCCGCAGAGCTCGCCATCGAGTTCGCGACCCAGCGCATCCCCGCCAAGTTCGGGCTCGATCCCATTCAAGACATCCAGGTTTTGTCACCGATGCACCGCGGGGTGCTCGGCGTCACCCACCTCAACGAACGCCTGCAGGAGATTCTGACCCCGGGAAGCCGGGAGCTTGTGGCCGGTTGGCGCCGTTTTCGGATCGGCGATAAGGTCATGCAGATCAGAAACAACTACGAGCTCGACGTTTTCAACGGCGATCTCGGTCGTATTTCGTCCATCGACTACGCCAACCGCGAGCTCACGGTCAATTTCGATGGTCGTTTCGTGGTGATTCCGGCGGAGAATCTCGAGGATATCGTCCCCGCATATGCGTGCACGATCCACAAATCTCAGGGCAGCGAGTACCCAGCGGTTGTGATCGTCCTCCACCACCAACACCACGTCATGCTGCAGCGCAACCTCCTCTACACCGCCATCACGCGCGGCCGGCGCCTGGTGGTCATCGTCGGTTCGAGGCGTGCTCTCGGCCGTGCCGTCCACAATGCGACGGTTCGCCTGCGCTATTCGTTGCTCGCTCAGAGGCTTCAAGACCTCCGTGCAGGCAGCGCCTCGGGTGCGCTAGAATAGCGAGCCAAGGGGCAGAGTCGGCATGTCATTGTTCTCCACACTGAAAGCGGGCCATCGACAGATACCGGATTTCCCCGGAATTCACGAGTCTCGGATTTCCAGTCGAGCCGCTTTGCTTCGGTTTCGTGTTGGGTTGAATCGTCGCATTTTCGTCGCGATCCTCGCCGCGTGGTTGATGGTTGTCGCCTCGGCTTGCGGCCGATCGGAGACTGAGCCACTGGCGATACCGGCTGCGAGCACCGACGCGCCACGAATCGTGATCCTCCCTTTTCAGAACCTCGGCGAACCTGACGACGCATTCCTCGGCTCAGGGTTGTCTCAGGAAATATCGAGCCGCCTGGTGGCTGTTCAAGGGCTCGTTGTCGTGACCTATCGCGGTGGGTCAACCAAACCGCACGGGTTGCCGGATGTCATCGGAATCGGGCACGCCCTCGATGTCGACTTTGTGCTCGACGGCAAAGTGCTCTGGGACAAGGATGCGAACAGTGACCGGCAACTGGTGGTCGAGGCCAGGCTCTTCGATGCCTCCAACGCCAAGCTCCTGTGGAGTCAGCGGCAAGTTCGGCCCATGACCGATATTTTCACGATTCAATCGAGAATCGCCCATGAAGCGGCGCAGCTCATGTCGGTGACCCTGGATGAATCGGAACGAGCAGCCCTCAATGCCCAGCCCACAGCAAACATGGATGCCTACGAGGCCTACCTCCGGAGCTTTCTCCACAGATGGAACTTCGAGCTGAAGGAGGCCGAACTCGAGGGCCAATTTCTCGAGCAGGCAGTCGCTCTCGACCCCGGTTTTGCCATCGCGCACGCGGCGCTGAGTGAACATCACAGCTCGATGTTTCACTTCCGCTATGACCGCGCTCCGCAACGCGTGGCCAGTTCAATTGCCGCCGCACTCAGGGCGCTCGAAATCGAACCGACCCTGCCTCAGGGCCACCGCGCTCTGGGCTATTACTATTACTGGTGCCAGCAGAATTTCGAACAGGCGCTGACCGAGCTGAGCCTCGCCGCAGCCGGGAGGCCGAATGATTCCTCGATCATCTCCAGTATCGGGTTCGTGCTTCGCCGCCAAGGCCGATGGCAGGAAGCGCTCGACGCTTTCCACCGCGCGTCGGACCTGGAACCTGAAAACGACGCCAACGCCCTCAATATCGCATCGACCTCAGGACGGATGCGCCTCTATGCTCACGGAGCGGAACACTGCCAGCGGGCCATCGAGCTCTCGCCTGACGACATCTTCCCCTATATCTACTACGCCAGGATTCTCCGTGCGAAAAACGGCGCAGTCGTTGACGCACGGGAGGTCCTCGACAAAATGCCGGACAAAGATCCCGTGCAGCAGGGTTTCTATCGGTACAAGCAGGCGAAATCTGAGCGCGACTTTCAGAGTGCCGCCGACGCCCTGACACTCGTGGACGACATGATTTCCGAGCCCATTGACGAAGAGTTCTTCACAAAGGACCTCGCCGAGTGCGAATGCCGCATTCTCATGGGGACCGCCGACCCGGCTCAGACCCTCGAAATTTGTGAAAGTGCTCGCGACTCGTTGCGCCACGCGCGTGACCTGTCGCCCGCAGACCCTGCGGTTCACGCCGCTCTCGGTTGGGCCCACGCACTGCTCGGAGAAAACGAACAGGCCATTGAAGCCGGTGAGCGCGCAGTCGAACTTTTACCAATCACGGCAGATGCCATGGCCGGGCACACCTTCCTGGTGCGGTTGGCAAAAATCTACGCCTGGACGGATGAGCCCTACCTCGCGGTCAAGACGATTCAGAAATCGCTGACGACACCCGGATGGCTCTCTCCGGCCACGCTCCGCTTCGACCCCGATTGGGACCCCATTCGTGATGATCCGCGCTTCCAGGAATTGCTGAGGATCCAACCGCCGACGGACTGATCGCTCGTCCGCCGTGCTCGCAGAAGCCTTTCAGCCGCCCCGGGCTGCAGCCTCGACCCGTCTTCGCGCCATCGGCGTGTGCAGGAAATCCAGAGCACGATCGAGCGATCTGCCCTTCAACCTTCCGCTGTGAGCCAGAATACCCAGGCACCACCGCCGGTCCATTTCCCGCCCGAGACATCCAATCAGATTCAGCGCATCGTCAATTTGGGAAGGAATTCCGGCCTCCAGAAGCGCTGCCAGAGCGCGGCGGCGGGCCCAACCATCGGGAAACGCCACGACCAGCCTGTGGAGGGTTTCTGCACTCGACCCGGAGAAGCCCGAGAGCTCGCGGCGCAAGACCCTGAGATGTGAAAACACCGAGCCTCCAGCGCCGAGGGCTCCGAGCACCGCGGTGGTGTCGAAGGTCTGCGAACCGATTTCGGCTGCGGGCGGGAGAACACCTGATCCGGGATCCACAGCCACATGTGGTTCAGATGGCCTGTCCCACCGGCTCCAATCGACCTCGGGAGACCGTTGTGCCGGCCGTGGCTGTTCCGGTTTGACCGCAAGATCGAGTTCGTCCGCCGGTCCTGGGCCCGATGCGGTTGGCGACGACGCGTCCGTTTGCGGATCGGCTTCGGTTTCAACCTCCGGTGGCTCTGGTGGAGCCACGGCGTCGGAATCGAAGATGATATCGTCGCTCTCCAGAGCGGTCAGCGCGGCGATCGCCTCTTCCGGAGTCTCTGCCATTTCCGGTTCGACAGCCTGCAATTCCCCGAGAGCCTCCTCGAATTCCTCGAGGGGTTCTTCAGCCTCGGAATCGGAAAGGAGTTCCGACGCGAGGTCCACCCCTCGGGTCACGCCTTCCTGGCGCCGGTTCGGATCGCGCAAGGCTTTCAGTATCTCGGTGACTGTCGAGCCGTCGGTGTTGCGCGCATTCGTCAGAACCTGCAGCAACATCGCAGGTGCGAATCCCCCACCGCGGGTGGCAAGACCTTCGAGAATTTCTTCTGCTCCGTCGAAACCGGCGTGGCGTGCAAGGAGCCTTCGGTCAGTCGGGCTCAGCTCGCGAACCGTGCGCCACGCCCGGGCGAGGACCTTGGCCTGCGCCAGTGGGTTGCGCGCCGACTGCAGCTCGAAGAGCAGCGCGTTGAGCTTGCGCTGAGTACCCATCTAGCCCTCGTCGAATACCTTCCCAGCATCCTTCTTCGATCCACTCGAGACGCTGTCGGCGACCGCCCCGGAAGCCGCGAGATGTCCTGCAGAAGGTTCTCGAGGTCGACGCCGGCGAGTTGCTGCATGATCGGTCTGAGCTGGCTCAGCACCTGAACCACGTCCTCGGTCATCTTGGCCGCGCCGGTGCCATCGCCCGGCCGCCGCCGTTTGATGATCGTCGTCTCCCCGGCCCGGGACAGCGGTTCGGCCACCGCGGCGGCGATCTCGGGCAGCACCTTGAGCGCCTCGATCGAAAGGCCCGCCTCGTTGTAGAGCTTGAGCGCCTCGGCCAGCATGTGCCGCGCCTGGGCCTCTGCTTCGCCCTTGGCCTGGATCGCCTCGGCCTCGGCGAGACCGATCTCGCGGCGCATCGCCGATTCCGCTTCGGCCTTGGCGAGGCCCTCGGCCTTGAGCGCCTTGGCGGCCTCCTCGCGCCGCTTGCGCTCCGCCGCGGCCTCCCGCTCGACCGGTACTGCTCGGCGTCGGCGAGGCGTTCGGCCTCGTACTTCTTGGCGTCGGCCTTCTCGCGAATCGTCGCGTTGAGCTCCAGCTTCTGGCGCTCGACCTCCTTCTCGGCGATCCGGATGTCCTGGACCTTGAGCTCCATCTCGCCGGCCTTGACCGCCTGGGCGTCGGCCACATCGACTTCCTTCTTGATCGACGCCTTCTTCAGGCTCAGGGCCTTGTCGGCCACGGCGATCTCGGTATCGACGCAGATCCGCTTCTGCTCCTTCTGCTGGCGCGCCTGCTCCTCCTCGATCTTCGGCGTCGCGATCGGCGTCGGCGGTCGCGATGCGGGCGTTCTTCAGAGCCTCCTGGATCTTCGGCTGTCCGAGCGCGTTGAGGTAGCCCTGGTCGTCCTGGATGTCCTGGAAGACGAAGGAACGGAACTCGAAACCCATGCCCTCGAGATCCACGTGGGCCTCTTCGCGGACCTTGTCCTGGAAGCGCTTCTGGTCCCGGTACAGCTCCTCGACCGTCAGGGTGCCGATGATGCCGCGCAGGTGGCCGGCCACCGTCTCCTTGATCGTCGCCTGGATCTCGTCGACCGGCATGCCGAGGAAACCCTCGGCGGCGCTGCGGATATGATCGATGTCGCCCTGCACCTTGACCTGGGCCACGGCCTTGACGTTGATCGGGATGCCCTGGACGGTGTAGACGTGGCGCAGGTCGATGTCGAGGGTCATCATGCGCAGCGAAAGACCTCGTATTGCTCCCACGCCGGCCACACGAAGGTGCCGCCGCCGCGGATGATGCGGAAGCCCTCGATCTCGCCCTTTTCGTCGCGCACCTTCTTGCCGAACACCTTGCGCCGGCCGAAGACGATCAACGCCTCGTCCGGACCGGCCTTCTTGTAGCGCACGCGGATCACGAGGTACGCAAAAAAGAGACAACCGGAATAGACGATCAATGCAATGACGAAAAACGAGGCACCCATGACTTCACCTCCGTGGTTGAGAGAACAAGTTTAGCAACGAACTCATGATCAACACTACGCACGGGTCATTGAGATCTTCCAAACCCAGCGGAAGAACCACCACAGAGGCACAGAGACACAGAGAACGCACAGAGCCGCCCGTCCACCCATTTAGTCCACAGATGACCCAGATATCCCAGATGGTTCATTTTGGAATTTTGATTTTGGATTTGGATTTTCACTCATCCACGCAAGGCCCGGCGCTCGAGGCTTGGGGATTGAGGTACGACAGATCGAGCCGCCGGCAGAAGAGCGCGTAGATCGGGCGTGCCGTCCTTGACGATTTTGGGAGTAACGGCTTCCAAAATCGCGTACGCATCAGGTCCATAAGATCGTCAAGGGGGGCAACCACGCGGTAAACCTTCAGCAAAAGAGCGCGATGAAATCAAGAGAGCCATTCGAGCACACAGGTCCGCCGCCTCTTCGTGTCTTTGTGTCTTCGTGTTTGTGACGAGGTCGGTTGGGGTCTCTGTGTTCTCTCTGTGTCCTCCGTGCCTCTGTGGTTCCCGGGTGGGCAGGTGGAAATTCCGAATTCCGAATTCACAATTCCGAATTCGTCCTCACCGTCACACCTGTGATCGAGCACTTGAGGCCCACGTTGGCTGGTTCAAATGGAATCGCGACGAGGCGGCTGTCGATGACATCGAGATCGACCTCGAGCGAGGCCAGCATGTCGGACTTGCGAACCTCATCTCCGATGACGATGTGGCGGATCAGCGTTACGGCATCCTCGAGGGCAAGGGTCCCGCCGTGGATCGGCTCGCGCGGCACCTCCCCCGTCTCCCCGGCGGCCTCCGAAAGGGCGCGCGAGATGCGGGTGAGGTCTCCCAGAGGGATGGCAAAGGCGGGAATCACAAAGACCCTGCGTTCCTGCCAGCCGTCGCTACGGCGCCCCCCGTGACGGAGTCTTTCACTGATCGTGACGTCCGCCTCGACCAACCAGGCCGGCCGCCAGACCCTCGCGGACCGCCCGGGAGCCGGCAGCAGGGCCGAGCTTTCGATCATCTGAAGCCCCTCTTCTTCCAGGATGGCCGCATCTCCGCAGTGGTCGCAGAAGAATATGGTGTCCAATCCCTCTCCGCGGAGGGCCGAGCCGCACGATGGGCAGTCGAGCGGAACCAGTTGCAGCGTCATTGGAATTTGTCCACAACGCTCTTGACTGTTGCTGTCAGGGACTGGTGTTCGAGGTCGGGCGCCAGCCCCGAACCCTCCTCGACGACACCGCCGTGGCGGAACTGGGAGTAGCCCCAGTACACCAGGCCGGCCATCGCCAGGCCGACGAGACCAAGACCCATCAATCCGTTTTCCGATCTCAGGAAGGAACCGGCGTGCTGAAGGATGGTCGTTCCCACAAAACAGGCTCCCGCGCATGCGCCCACCAGACTGAAGGCCCGGTAGAAATGGTTACCCGGGGCCTTGCCGTAGGCGAGGCTGCCGTCCTCGGCATCCACCAGCACCTGGTAGGTCCGCCCGCGAAAACCGTAGCGAACGACCCACAGCGGATAGTAGACCAGGGCCACCCGTCGACGAATCGAAGTCAACCACGAAAAGGACACGTGGTCGAGACGATTTGAGTTCTTGATCCTCTCGATCGCCCGCTCCCGCAAATCATCCGCCGTCTCTTCCAACGATCGGCTGGGTCGGAAAACCATGCCCCGGCTGCGCAGCAGACCCTCGTCGAGAGGCTGCACCTCGTCGCCCGTCAAGTCGATCCGATGCACTCCGAATTCAGCCATATCTGCCGCCGGCAAGGTGAGATCCAAGGCGCGTTCGATCTCGCGCTCGACCGGTTCGCGAACGGTCTTCCAGGTCTTGCCCCGTTTGACCTTTTTCTCGCGAATTCCCAGCACCCAACCGACTGCATCAAGCTGGGCCCTTACGAAGGGGAACCAGGCGAGGAAGGCTTCCTGGTAGTGAGCCTCCTTCTTGAGAGCCGGATCCTTGCGAATCCCTCTCCGGAACCACTGATGAACCGCCCGGCTGGCCTTTTCGCGATCGAGCTTGTTCAACACCATCACGCGGGTCACACCACGGTTCCCAACCACCGCCTGGGGCGTACGGCAGTATCGGCACTCGACGTTGGTGAAGCCCTCCTGAACATCCACCGAGCCACCACACGATCCGCACGTCAAGCCGGTCAGCACGCGTTTCTTCTCACGTTTCTTGGCCGAAGCCTTGACCGGCGGTGAGGTGCTCTCGCTCGGCGGCGCCGTCGGTGGCGGCGGGGGCGGAGGAGGTGGTGGAGGGCGCTTGGCGCTCATCGTGACAGCCTGGAACGAATGAGGAAGTAGGAATGAGGAATGAGGAATGCCGCCCACCCACCCGAATCGTCTCTGGAGAAATGGGGGCGTGGGTGGGAAGTCCTCATTCCTGATTCCTCATTCCTGATGAGCGGATGTGCCAAACCCGTCACTACACTTTCCGCGACGTGAGCCACGCAATACCCAAAATCGGTATCGCGGAGACGGCGTAGGCCGCCAGCTTGACAATGAGATTCTGGATGACGAGGCCCTCGAGTCCGAAGACGATGAGGGCCAGCACGGCGACACCGACGAAGGGCGCCTCGGCTTTGGCCGGAAACTCGGCGGGAAACACCTTGCCCGAGACTGCATCGACCGCCGCCTTATAGGTCCTGCCCTGCCACGAGTACGGTGTTCGGTACATCGGAAGGTGGTAGAGGACGGTCTGCCGAATGGCGACCTCGCCCTGCCGCTGCTCCAACCACTCCCTGGCGGTAGCCAGGGGAACCTCTGGCTCGATAACTGGGGCCCCGCCTGTCTCGTCCTCACGCATTGGGCGGGTCGTACCGGCAGGCAGTTCGAGTCCCTGGAGTCCCTGCAGGGACGACGGCGCGGCCGGTTGCAGGACCACCGATTCTCCACCATTGCCGCCCACTGTGAACGCCCAAAAAGGGAAGTACTCGAGGACGGGTTGTTCAAGGCTCGCCTTTTTGTCGAGATCAGCGATCGTCGATGTCCCGCCCAGAAAACGTCGCAGATGGGCCGAAACCTGCTCCAGCGCCACCGTCGGCACCATCATCTCGTGATAAAGAGTCGCGCTGCCATCCACCACCAACGCGGTGTCGCAGTAGGTGCACTGGAGCAATCTCTCGCCCGCGCGCGGCTCGATAGATGCCCCGCACTGCGTACAGGAAACGGTCAAGGTTTTCTACTCCTGCTTGGTACCGCAGTTGGGACAGAACTTGGCGCCGTCCGGTACCGGCTGACCGCATCCCGAACATCCGCCACCCGTCTGTGCCTGCCCACAGTTCGGGCAGAATTTTCCGCCGGCCGGAACCCCCTGACCGCAGTTGGTGCAGAAACTCCCGCCTGCCGCTGCGCCGGCTCCGGCTGCAGCGGCTCCGGCTGCCGGTGCAGCACCGCCACCGTGCTGAGCCTGCTGCATGGCGTTGGTGATCATCCCCGGCATCATGGCGCCAAAGCCCGCGCCGAGTCCGAGGCCCATGCCGGCGCTTGCAGCACCACCGCCTTCTCCACCACCCGCTTGGGCGGCATCCTGAATCGCCTGCGCAGCCTTGAACTGCATATAGGTGTTCATGTCGCCGACCGCTCCCATCGCGGAGCGCTCATCCATCTTCTCCTGCACCTCGTCGGGAGGCGTGATGGAGTTGATGTAGAAATCGGTGAGGTCGACCCCGTACTTCGCGAAGTCCTCGATGACCCGTGCTTTTCCGGCTGTGCCGAGCTCGTCGTAGTACTTGGGCAGATCAAAGATCGTTTTGAGGGTCTCGCCCAGGAGATCGTTCAACCGCGAAACGATGATGTCGCGGTAGAAATCCTGCAGCCGATTGGTTTCGAAGAGCCCCTGCGAACCGACGACCGTGTTCACGAAGAGCTGGCTGTCCTCGATTCTGTAGGCATAAGTGCCAAAGGCGCGCAGCCTGACCATCCCGAGCTCTGAATCCCGGAAGACCACGGGCTCACGGGTGCCCCATCTCTGGTCGATAAACGTGCGTTTGTTGACGAAGACCACCGAAACCCGGAACGGCGATTCGCCTCCGAAAGGCGCGCCGAGGATTTTGCCGAGCAGCGGGATGTTCTGCGTGCTGAGGGTGTGGCGGCCGGGGCCGAAGACGTCGAGCGCCTTTCCGTCGCGGTAGAGAACGGCCTCCTGCGCCTCGTGAACCACGAGTTGCGCTCCGAGCTTGATGTCGGCACTGCCCTCTGGAGGAAATCGATAGACGATTTCCTCTCCGGTCGGATCGTGGTGTTCCAGAATTTCAAGCAATGCCATCAGGCACCTCCAGTCTGCGTCACTTCTTCGAAGACCGTCGCCCGTTCGTCAAATTTCCGGTCGGCGCTCTGGGTGGCGTCCAGCAATCGACTCAGCATCTCTTCGTCAGCGGTGTCTGGAAGCTGTTCCACCTGCAGAGCGAGGTACTCCACGGTGTTGGTCAGCGCGAGATCGAAGGCGTAGAGTCGATCCAACTCGGCTTCGCCGATCTTGACGGCGTCAAAGAAACCTGAGGATCCGTAGTCTGCGTGACGAATCCGATTCGCCAGGCGATCAAGGGATTTCTCGGTGCTTCCCGCCAGATCGAGCAGATCCAGACGGCCCTTGCGAGTCCAGTCGCGGACCTTTCCGTTGATCGCGAACCTCGCCTTGTCGACTTGATGGGCCAACCAGTCACGCTGGAGCTTGTCGACTTCGCGGCGCATCTCCCGTTCGAGATAACCGCTGAATCCGGGGATCTTCGATCCCAATTCCTCGAGAATGTTGCGGCGCTCGCGCGCCTGTTCAAGTCCATCGTTCATTTCATGCCTCCCTGTTACCATTTCGGGACATTGCGACACGAGAACGTGCCACGAAGACACGACTCAAGCCTTGAATACTGTTCGAATTCGGGCACGCGCTTTGCGTATAACAATATTGCCATGTTGTTATCGGCCCAGATTCCCTGCTCGTTTTACGACGAGAAAGCCCGGAAGGCTTCACGGGCCGGCGGCATGCCCACCTTGTACGGGCGGATTTTCCGCCTCCAGCCAGATACGACCAACCTTTAATACCCGCCATTATACCCACCTTTTCGAGGCTGTCTCCGGAGTCAAGGGAACTCCGGGGCGGTCCCTCACCGTCCGAAATTTCGGATTACGGAATTCGGAATTCGGATTTACCCACCCGCCCGGCCAGTGAATTCGTCGTGATTGTGTACATCCGACATCAACTACGCGAGGAACTCGCCGACAATTCCGCGGCAAGCGCTACAATGGTGTCGTCATGTCGAAGAAACCTCGGAAGAAGAAGCAAAAGGAAGCGGACAGACCCAGAACCGTCCGCCCCAGAAAAACGCCAAATACAGCGCCGGGGAGATTGCGATGGCGATCCTCGGAGCCGCTATTCTCGTCATGGTCGCGGGGATCATCATCACTTCACTGCTGAATTGACGTCCCCACCGCCCTCCCCATCTCAAACCGCAGATGGCGCAGATAGACGCAGATCATCCGGAATACATCTGCGTTCATCTGCGTGATCTGCGGTTCCTCCGATGAATCGGAATAAAAAAAGGCGCGCCGAAGCGCGCCATTTCACTTCTGGATCAACCGAAGCCCTATCGCTTCTTCCCATTCGGTGCTTTGGCGGCACCGGTCATCACGGCGCGCCGGAAGTCCTTGTTCATCCGAGCGATGCCCGGAGATCGAGATCTCCTTGGGACACACCGCCTCACAGGAGCGATAGTTCGTGCATGCGCCAAAGGCCTCGTTTTCCATCGCCGCGACCATCTCGAGGGCCCTCTTTGCACGCTCCTCCTGGCCCTGCGGAAGCAGCCCGAGGTGCGAAATCTTCGCGCCCACGAACAGCATCGCGGCGCCGTTGGGACACGAGGCCACACACGCACCGCAACCGATGCACTCGGCGAAATCGACGGCGTGTTCGAGGGTGTCGGTTGGGATCGGAATCGCATTCGCGTCCGGAGCGCTCCCGGTTCGAATGGTAATGAAGCCGCCAGCCTGGATGATGCGGTCGAACGCCGACCTGTCGACAACCAGATCCTTGAGAATCGGGAACGCCTTGGCACGGAACGGCTCGATGGTGATCTCGGCTCCGTCGTTGAAGTGCCGCATATGGAGCTGGCAGATCGTGCTCCCCTTCTGATGGCCGTGGGCGACACCGTTGATGACGAAACCGCAGGTGCCGCAAACGCCCTCGCGGCAATCGTGGTCGAACGCGATCGGGCGGTCGCCTTTGGCGATCAAATCCTGGTTCAGGACATCCAACATCTCGAGGAAGGACATATGGGTGCTGACGTCTTCGAGTTCGTATGTTTCGAATCCGCCTTTGTCGTCGCTGTTTCGTTGGCGCCAAATATGCAGGGTCAACTTCATTTGTAACTCCTCTGCGTCAGCTCCACGAACTCGAATGGCAGGTCCTCGGTGTGCGCCACCGGCTCCTGATCCTCGCCCTTGTATTCCCACACTGTGGCATTGGTGAAGTTCTCATCGTCGCGGAGGGCTTCACCCTCCTCGGTCTGATACTCCTCGCGAAAGTGACCGCCGCAGGATTCATTGCGCTGTCTCGCGTCCATGCACATCAGCTCCGCCAGCTCGATGAGGTCGGCGACCCGGCCCGCTTTTTCGAGCTCCTGATTGAGCTCCGCGCCCTCGCCGGGCACCTTGATGTTGGACCAGAACTCCTTGCGGATCTCGCGGATCTTTTCGATGGCCTCGGTGAGGCGCTCCTCGCTGCGGGACATCCCGCAACGATCCAGCATCAACATTCCAAGCTCGCGGTGCAGCGAATCCACCGACCGCGACCCGTCAATCGAGAGCAACTTTTCGGTGCGATCCCGAACCTGTCCGAGAGCTTCTGTGAACTCCTCCCGGCCGGTATCAACCGCTTCCAGCTTCACCCGTGCGAGGTACTCGCCCAAGGTATTCGGGATGATGAAGTACCCGTCCGCAAGACCCTGCATCAGGGCCGAAGCGCCAAGCCGATTTCCCCCGTGATCCGAGAAGTTGGCTTCGCCGAGGACGAAAAGGCCCGGAATGGTGCTCATCAGGTAGTAGTCGACCCATAGGCCGCCCATGGTGTAGTGGGGAGCCGGGTAGATTCTCATCGGGACGTCGTAGGGATCCTCTCCGGTGATCATCTCGTACATGTCGAAGAGGTTTCCGTACCGGGCACGAATGACATCCACGCCGAGCCGATCAATGGCATCGGCGAAATCGAGGTAGACGCCGCGCTTGCTCGGGCCGATCCCACGACCCTCGTCACACACGTTCTTCGCGTTCCGCGACGCCACGTCGCGCGGTACCAGGTTTCCGAATGACGGGTAGATTCGTTCGAGGTAGTAGTCGCGCTCGTCCTCTGGGATGTCGTTCGGGGGGCGGTCATCCCCCACTGCCTTGGGGACCCACACCCGTCCGTCATTCCGCAAGGACTCGCTCATCAGGGTGAGCTTCGACTGGTAGTCCCCAGCTTGCGGGATACATGTCGGGTGAATTTGTGTGAAACAGGGATTGGCAAAGCCTGCGCCCCGTTTGTGCGCCCTCCAGGCTGCCGTGACATTGCAGCCTTTGGCGTTGGTGGAGAGGTAGTACACATTGGAGTAGCCGCCGGTGCACATCAGCACTGCATCGGCCACGTGAGCCTCGACTTCGCCGGTCACCATGTCGCGGGTAATGATTCCGCGGGCATGGCCGTCGACCACCACCAGATCGAGCATTTCGGTCCGGGTATTGAGCTCGACCGTACCGGCAGCGACCTGCCGACTGAGGGCCGAATAGGCGCCGAGGAGAAGCTGTTGTCCGGTCTCTCCCCGCGCATAGAAGGTTCGAGACACCTGGGCGCCGCCGAATGACCGGTTGGCCAGATACCCGCCGTATTCACGGGCAAAGGGAATACCCTGCGCCACGCACTGGTCGATGATGTTGTTCGAAACCTCCGCGAGCCGATAGACATTTCCCTCGCGCGCCCGGTAATCACCGCCTTTGATGGTGTCGTAGAACAGGCGATAGACCGAGTCGCCGTCGTTCTGATAGTTCTTAGCCGCGTTGATGCCGCCCTGGGCAGCGACACTGTGGGCGCGGCGAGCGCTGTCCTGGTAGCAGAAGGCTTTCACCTTGTAGCCGAGCTCACCCAGGCTCGCTGCCGCCGAACCGCCCGCGAGCCCGGTACCAACCACGATGATCGAGTACTTGCGCTTGTTCGCCGGGCTGACAAGCTTGATTTCATCGAGCAACCGCTGCCACTTTTCGGCGAGCGGGCCTGACGGAATGCGTGCATCCAATTTCATCCCGTCCTCCTATTTCACGATGCCCGTCAGCACGGCCAACGGGATGGAAATGTTGCCGGCGCCGATGAGCACCGAGAAAAGGACTGCCAGGTATCGCCGAAAACCACCGTAGGTATGGTGGTCCCACCCGAAGGTCTGGAAGAGGCTCCAGAGACCGTGGTAGAGGTGAAAGGCGAGCAACAGATTGGCAACCACGTAAAAACCAGCGATCAACGGGTTGCTGAAGCTGGCGATCACGTTGTGGTACACCTCGCCGCGGACGAAGTCGGGGTTGGTGGCGCCGACCGTGAAGTCGAGCAGGTGGTAGCCGATGAACAGAGCGAGAATCGGACCGCTCCACACCATCGTGCGAGCCGCGTAGTCCAGGCCGGGAGGATTGAAGACCCGGTACTTCACCGGCCGCGCTGCACGGTTTCGGAGCCACACCTGAACCGCCGCGATGATGTGAACCGAAACACAGAAGAGCATCACCAGCCGGAAAGACCAGAGAAACGGCTTGTTGGCCTGAAGCAGCTCGGCGTAGTGGTTGAGCCGTTCCGCTCCGAGGTAAATCTGAAGATTGCCGAGCATGTGTCCCGTCACGAACCCGAAGAGAATGATGCCGGTGACAGCCATCAGCACCTTCTTGCCCAGCGTCGAACTGAAGTAACCCAGCGACGTACTCATAGGCCGATCTGAACCTCCTCTGCTTCTTTCGGCGACGACCGTCGGCGGTGAACGCCGGAATCTGGCGTCCGAGCGTACTCTTGCCAGGACTAATTCTCAACGATACGTCGCAAATTTCCACATCCGAATCGTTCCGTGAACGACATTCAAACACCGATTTCGACGAGTTTTACCCGTTCGTGACTGAATCCAAACGCGTTGTCGCGTAGAATCCCTCACTGGAGGCTGGCTCTTGGATCGTATCGGTGTTGTTGGAACCTCATATCGCACGGTTCACGTGGACAAACTGGCATCGGCGTCACTGCCGCCCGATTTCCCACGCGAGAAACTTGGCGAGCTTGCACGGCTGGCCGGATTCTCGGAGCTGGTGTACCTGGGAACCTGTAATCGGGTCGAATTCTATTTTCGTGGGGAAACCCGTATCCACACCAACCCGCTCCTCTTCCACCTCCGGCGCAGCCTCGCCGATCTCACCGACGGCCAGTGCCAGCTGCCGGACGATGACGGCCTCTACGTCCACTTCGGACCGGCCGCAGTCCGCCACCTGTTCCGCGTAACGTCGGCGCTCGATTCGATGATGGTCGGTGAGGCACAGATCACCGGCCAGGCCAAGGAGGCGCACGAGACGGCCCACGAGACCGGGCTTCTCGGTGGGATCCTCGATCAGACCTTTCACGAGTCATTCCATCTCGCAAAACGGATCCGGACCGAAACCGAGCTCACCCGACGGCCGGTATCGCTGGTCACGCTGGTCGAACGAACCCTCCAAGAGCACCTCGGCGAAACGACCTCACCCGTCTTGATTCTCGGGGCCGGGGAGATGGCGCAGCAAGCCATGCGCCTCGTGCGAAAAGGTGATGCCGAACGCGAGATCATCGTTGCAAACCGCACACCCGCCCGGGCCGAGAGAATGGTCGCGGGTGACGGTCACGCCCGAGCCATTTCGTTTGACAATGCCGTGACCTCTCCTCCAGCGGCAGCGACCATCGTCGCCGTCACGTCGTCCCAAGACACCCTGCTCCACAGGAAGCAGGTCATGAACGTGCGCGATCAGCTCACCGGCGGGCAAGAACTCCTCGTCGTCGATCTCGCAATGCCACCGAATGTCGACCCCGAGGCGGGCGCGCTCGCACGCGTCACCCTTCACGGCATCGAAGAGATGCGAGAAGAGGCGGATCACAACCGCCAACGCCGGCTCGACGAGATGGACCGTTGCGAACGCATGGTGGAGGACCAGATCACGACCCTGCGCAGGCACCTCCTCGACCGGGCACTCGGGCCTGCAGCACAGAACATGCACCAGTCCTTCCGGGAAATGGCCGAACGCGCCGTGCAGCACAGCTTCGGCAAGGACCTCTCACACCTCGAAGAAGAGGATCGTGAAGCGGTGGAGCGGATGACGGCCGGGCTGGTCAAACGGCTCGTGCAGGTCCCCCTGAAGGGACTGAAAGGCGCTGCGTGGAATCACTCCAGCGCGGTCATCGACGGTTTTCTCAAAGGACTCGACGGGGAGAGCGAGCAGAACGGGAAGAACGGGAAATGAGTGATCGGAGTCGTCTTCGCCTCGGCACCCGTGGCTCCGACCTCGCCCTCTGGCAGGCGCGCCACGTCGCCACGCTGATCACGGATCGCCTCGGTTGCGATTGCACGATCGAGATCATCAAAACGAGTGGCGATCGCATCCAGAACGTTGCCTTTCGCAAAATGGAGGGCAAGGGTTTCTTCACCAAGGAACTCCAGGAGGCGCTGCTCGAAGAGAGAGTCGACCTGGTCGTGCACTCTCTCAAGGACCTTCCCACCGAAGAGCCCGAAGGCCTCGACGTCATCGCCATTCCGGAACGCGCCAACCCCGCTGATCTCCTCCTCGCCAGGCCGAACCTCCTTCAAGCCTCGCCTGCAGACCCGTTCGACCTTCCGCCGGGATCGGTCCTCGGTACGTCTTCCCTCCGCAGGGCGGCACAGGCTCTCGCCCGGAATGCCGAGATCGAAATCCGCGCGCTGCGCGGCAACGTCCCCACCCGTATCCGCAAACTCCAGGACGGCGAGTACGACGCGATTCTGCTGGCCGCTGCCGGAGTGCAGCGTCTGGGTCTCGACCTCGGCGAACTTGCGGCCCGCGAGCTGACGCCCGAGGAGATGCTGCCCGCGCCGGGCCAGGGCGCCCTCGCCATCGAGACCCGAGCCGGAGATCCGATCACCGAATGCTTGAAGAATCTCCACGACGAGCGGGTCGCAGGCTGCGTCAACGCCGAGAGGACGCTTCTCGAAATGCTGGGGGGCGGTTGTCATCTGCCGCTTGGCTGTCTGGCCGTCGAGGACCCGGGCGGTCTCCGGCTGCAGGCCGTCCTCGGAGAAATCGACGACGAGGCAACGCGGGCAGACATCGCACGGGTCGGCAGCGTGGCCCAGGATCCCGAGACCGCGGCGAGGGTCTGTTTCGAGGCTTTCAAACTCGCAATGCCTCGAGTGGTGAGTGGATGAGCCGATACGTTTTGATCACGCGGCACCCGTCCGACTGTACGGAGCTGCAATCGCTCCTCAGTCCCTGCGGAATCACCCTCCGGCCCTATCCGGTTCTTCGGCTCGAAGATGTGGATGACACGCCGGCTTGGTCGAGAGTCGCCACATTGGATTCAGACGGCATTCAGCCGACGTGGATTGTGCTTGCGTCGCCGCGCGCTCCGCGACGTTTTGTTGCAGCCTGCCGCCGGCACGATGCGGCAAAGCTCCTCTCTCTGGCGGCCGCAGCGGTCGGCACGAGTACCGCACTCGCCGCGGAGGAGGCTGGGCTGCGCGTTGAGTTGACTGGACCGGGTACGGGGCAGGGTCTGGCCGCCGATTTGCTCGAGCGCCTCGAGGCGCCTGCAACGTTGGTATTCGCCTGTGGTCGCGACCGTCGACCGGAACTCCCTCGGGCGCTCGAGGCGGCGGGCCACGCGGTCGTGCCGATCGAGGTGTACCGGATGGATCCAACGCCGCCGCGCGAGCTGCCGCCGTTGGGGCCGAGTCTCGATGCGGTCGTTCTGACATCCCCACGTTCAGCCACGTTGTATCTCGACGGCATCGGCGGCATGCCGCTGCCGTGTCAGCACTGGGCGCTCGGTCCCACGACTCAGCAGGCTGCAGCTGCCCTCGGGATCAATTGCCTGATCCCACCCGAACCATCCATCAAATCTCTCGCGGAGGAACTATGCAAGAACTGATCACCCGGCCACGCCGACTCCGAAACTCGAAGGTCCTGCGCGACCTCGTGGCCGAGGCCCGTCTCGATTCCAGGATGCTGGTGCAGCCGCATTTCGTCGTGCCCGGAAAGGGCATCTCGGAGCCAATCGGGGCCATGCCGGACATCGACCATCAATCGGTCGACAAACTCGTGGAGACCGTCGGCCGCGATCTCGAACTCGGGATTCGTTCGGTCCTCCTCTTCGGCGTTCCCGACCAGGATGTGAAGTCTCCCGACGGTCGTGGAGCCGCGGTCGAGGGCAATCTCGTGGCACAAGCTGTGGCCGCTCTCAAAGACAGTTACGGTGACGACCTCCTCGTCATGACCGACGTCTGCCTCTGCGCCTATACCGATCACGGCCACTGCGGGGTCGTGGTCAATGGCTATGTCGACAACGATGCCTCCCTCCCGCACCTCGCCGCAATGGCCTTGTCGCACGCACGCGCCGGAGCTGACGTGGTCGCGCCTTCCGACATGATGGACGGGCGGGTAGCGGCGATCCGCGAAGCCCTCGACGAGGATGGACTCGTCAACGTCGCGCTGATGTCCTACTCCGTGAAGTACGCTTCGGCCTATTACGGGCCCTTCAGGGAGGCCGCCAATTCCGCCCCCACTTCAGGCGACCGAAAATCTCACCAGATGGACACCCGCAACAGGCGGGAGGCACTTATCGAGGCCGAGTTGGATATCGAGGAGGGCGCCGACATCCTGATGGTCAAACCGGCTCTGGCCTTTCTCGACGTGGTGGCCGATCTTCGAGAGGCTTTTCCCAACCCGCTGGCGGTCTACAACGTGTCCGGCGAGTATTCGATGGTCAAGGCTGCGGCCGAGAAAGGTTGGATCGACGAACAGGCGATCGTGCTCGAGAACTGGCACGCGTTCCGTCGTGCCGGCGCCGACATCATCATCACCTACCACGGCCGCAAGGCCCTCGCAGAGGGTTGGCTGTGAGCGATCACTCACGATCGAGAGATCTCTACCGCCGCGCGTGCGAAATCATGCCGGCAGGTGTCAACTCCCCCGTCCGCGCCTTTCGCAGCGTCGGTGGCGAGCCCATGTTCTACGACCGGGGAGAGGGCTGCTTCGTGATCGATGCGGACGGCAACAGGTACGCGGACTACGTCTGCTCGTGGGGCCCTCTCATTCTTGGACACGCCCACCCAGACGTCGTCGAGGCGGTGGCTACGACCGCAGCATCGGGCCTGTCCTTCGGGGCTCCGTGCCGACAGGAAGTCGAACTCGGAGAGATAGTCACCTCCACCGTTCCCCATCTCGAGATGGTGCGGTTCGTGTCGTCCGGGACCGAAGCCGTGATGTCGGCAGTTCGCCTCGCACGGGGCGCCACCGGCCGGGACACGGTGATCAAATTCACGGGCTGCTACCACGGTCACGCCGATTACCTCCTGGTATCCGCCGGATCCGGTCTCGCCACCTTCGGTACGCCGTCGTCCGCTGGCGTACCAGAGAGCTTCGCCAGCCACACGGCAGTTCTGCCGCTGGATGATGAAGAGGCATTCATCGGTTTGATGAGCGAATGCGGCCATGAAATTGCAGCGGTCATTATCGAGGGCGTCCCCGCAAACGCCGGCCTCCTCGTACAACGTCCGGAGTACATGCAGCTCGTTCGCGACCAGTGCACCCGACACGGCGCACTCATGATCCTCGACGAAGTGATCACCGGGTTCCGTCTCGGCCCCAACGGTGCATCAGGCCACTACGGTGTCGTTCCCGACCTGGCCACATACGGCAAGGTCATTGGCGGCGGCATGCCGGTCGGAGCCTACGGCGGCAGCAAGGACCTGATGGAGAAGCTGGCACCTCTCGGACCTGTCTATCAGGCGGGAACCCTGTCCGGCAACCCGGTCGCCATGGCCGCCGGCACCGCAACCCTGCAGACTTTGCTGGCCGACGACGGGAGCGCGTACAGGCGTCTCGAGGATCTCGGAGCCCGCCTCGAAAGCGGTTTCAACTGGGCTTTCAGGCAACACGGCGCGCCGTGGTCCGTCGCCCGCATCGGCTCCATCCTCTGGCTGGTTCTGCAAGACGGCGATCCGCCACGGAAATTCGAGGACATCGCCCCAGGCTGCGCAGAGATCTACGCTAACCTGCACGGCGCTCTCCTCCAGCGCGGCGTCTCGTTGGCCCCATCCGCTTACGAGGTCATGTTCGTCTCACTTGCCCACACCGATGAGGTGATCGATGAGACCATCGAAGCGTTTGCAGAAGCGGTGAAGGAAATCCGATGAATTTTGGATTGTGGAATTTGGATTGTGGATTTTCCACCCTACCCCCCGGAGATCGTTGCGGGTCGGGTGGGTGGCAAATCCTAATTCCAAAATCCTAAATCCAAAATCGGTTGCACATTGTCATGAACCGTTTTCTCCGCGCATGCCGGCGAGAAGCAGTCGATCGTCCTCCCGTCTGGGTGATGCGTCAGGCTGGGCGGTACCTTCCGGAGTACCGGGAGGTCCGGGCGAAGGCTGGTGATTTCCTGACAATGTGCCATACCCCGGGGATCGCCGCCGAGGTCACTCTGCAGCCGATCCGGCGATTCGGCCTCGACGCTGCAATCGTTTTCTCCGACATCCTGACGCCCCTGGTTCCCATGGGTGCGGAACTCACGTTCAGCCCGGCGCCAAACATCGCCAACCCGATTCGCAAGCCTTCCGATCTCGACCGCCTGATGGTTCCGGATTCGTGGACAGGCACCGAGTACCTTTCACAGACGCTGCAGATCGTCCGCGACCAACTCGAGGAAAACACCGCATTGATCGGATTCTGCGGAGCTCCGTGGACGCTCGCGTCCTATCTGGTCGAGGGCGTCACCTCGAAATCCTTCACCCGGGTGAAATCCTTCGCGCATCACTTTCCCGACGATTTTGAACGGCTGCTGAATTCCCTCGCGGACGCAATGGCCGCCTACCTCAGAACCCAGGTCGAAAGCGGTGCCCAAGCGGTACAGATCTTCGATTCCTGGATTGGAGCTCTCGGAGTGGAGGACGCTCATCGCTGGGCCCTCCAGCCTGCGCGTCGGCTCCTCGACGCGACCGCCGATCTTGGCGTCCCTCGAATCTATTTCGCCAACGGGGGCGGCCACCTACTCGACGAACTCAAGTACCTACCGTGCGAGGTCCTCGGGCTCGACTGGCGGGTCAATCTGAAACGAGCCGGAGAATTGCTCCCGAACCACGCCCTTCAGGGCAACCTCGATCCCGGGGTTCTCATGGCCCCTGACGACGAGATTCGGCGCAGGACCCTTGCAATGCTTGATTCCGCTCCCCGCCTGGGCCACATCGCCAACCTCGGCCACGGCATCACGCCGGATGTCCCAGTTCACGCGATGGAGACCTTTGTCGAGACGGTGCAGGGATACCGATATGACGATTGAATTCAGGAATTTGGAATGTAGGAATTTAGAATTCACCGTGCCCCAGTCAATCCGGCGTCAATCGTTCCGGTTGGGCGTGGGCGGAAATCCAAAATCCAAAATTCTAATTCCAAATTTTTGATCCGGCACGCAGGGGTCGCCGCATGACTTCTTCCCTCGACATTTCTGGCCTCACGCCCGAGCTATTGTCCAAGTACGACAAACCCGGTCCGCGCTATACCTCGTACCCGACGGCACCTCACTTCTCAACTGACTTTGACGAGGCGGCGTACCAGGAGCGTCTTGCGGTCGCCGCCGAAAAGGGCGACGAACCGCTTTCGATGTACGTCCACCTCCCGTTCTGCGAGGCGCGGTGCACGTTCTGCGGGTGCAACGTTGTGATCTCTCCACGGCGCGGGCCGGAGGAACCCTACCTCGAGGCCCTGAACACCGAATTGAATCTCCTCCGATCGAGTCTCGGAAACCGCAGGCTACTCAACCAACTCCACTGGGGAGGCGGCACGCCGACCTACCTTTCGCCCGATCAATGCGAACGACTCTTCGAGGCCATCACATCACGGTTCCCTCTCACGGCCAACGCTGAAGTCGCCCTCGAGATCGACCCGTGCGTCACGACGATGGAGCATCTCGCCACCCTTCGCGGTCTCGGCTTCAATCGGCTTTCCATGGGCCTCCAGGACCTCGACCCCAAGGTACAATCGGCGATCAAGAGAATCCAACCACTCGAGCTAACCCGCGATCAGGTTCAGGAAGCCAGACGCCTCGGTTTCGATTCGGTCAACATCGACCTCGTCTACGGACTCCCCCTTCAAGAGCAATCGCAGTTTCGCGACACGGTTCGCACCGTTATCAAAGAGCTCGAACCCGATCGCGTCGCTTGCTTTTCGTACGCCCACGTCCCTTGGATCAAACCACATCAGCGGCAGCTCGAGGATTTTCCGATGCCCTCCGGGTGGGAGAAGTTCCAACTGTTTCTGGGCGCGGCCGAGGAGTTCACCAACGCCGGTTATGTCTTCGTCGGCTTCGATCACTTCGCCCGCCCGGGTGACGAACTCGCGCGCGCGGTCCATGAGGATCGTGTTCACCGGAATTTCATGGGGTACACGGTCATGCCCGCCTCGGACCAGGTAGGGATCGGCGTGACATCAATCGGCGATGTGGCTGGTGCGTATGTTGCCAACCAGAAAAAGCTGGCCCCATACCAACGGGCCCTCGAGAATGGCCACTTACCCGTCGAACGCGGTCTTCTTCGGACCCCCGAGGACGAACTTCGCCGCGCCGTCATCAACCGCATCATCTGTGGCCTCAGCCTGGATTTCCATTGGATCGAGGAGCGTTTCGAGCTCGATCCGCGCCGACATTTTGCAGATGCCCTGGCGGCGCTCGCCCCGATGTCGTCTGATGGTCTTGTGGAGATCGGCGATCAGGGACTGCGGGTTACCGATCGTGGCCGGTTTTTTCTTCGCAACATCTGCATGCCGTTTGACACCTATCTGGCCCAGAAATCCGACGCACCCAAATACTCGCGAACCGTCTGAGCCACGTCGTGGACCCGACGTTGCGATACCATTTGTGTGATGGTTCTCGAGAGGTCTCGCATTTCTGCGGTTATTCCGGCGGCGATTCTCGCGTCTCTCTGCGATGGTGGTCATCACGAAGTACGGCTGGCTTGCCGCCGTCAATGCCGTGTATCCGCTGTTCCTCGCAGCTCTTTGGGCCTCGGTGCTCGCAATCGCGAGTTGGGGGGCCGGCGAGCTTCTTACACGACGGCTCTTCGCGCAAGAGGATTTCAGTCTCGAGCGAGTGGTTCTGGTGCTCACCGCCGGCACAGGGGCCCTCGTCGCCTCAGCCGGAGCACTCGCCGTCGTCCACCTCGCCTACCCGACTCTTCTGTTGGTGGTCCTTGCAATCTGGGCCTGTGTCGGGGGACTTCAACTCCACCGCCACCCACCCAAACCACCCCTGATTGTCACACCGCGCTGCCTTCCACCCGCGCTGATTCTGCTCGGGGCCAGCTGCCTGACACTCTTGGCGGCGACCACCTTCGCGCCGTTTTACGACCAGTGGAACTATCATCTCGCTTTTCCCTACCACTGGCTTCGCGCAGGGACCATCGTCACCTTTCCTGAGCACGCCTACTCCTTTCTCCCCTCGAATTCCGGGTTGCTGTACGTCTATGCGCTGGCCGGGCCGGGCCCGTGGGGCGCTCAGGTTGCGCACTGGTGGTTTGGAATCCTCGCGGCCGGCGGGTCCGCCGCCGTCGCCAGGCGAATGGGGGCCGGTTCGTACGGTCAACTTGTTGCCGCGGCGTTGTTTGTCGCGACACCGAATATCCTCCAACTCGGGGCCCTCGCCGGGAGCGACCTCGGACTCGCCACCTTCATGATGGGCGGCCTGCTCGCAATCTTGAATATCCGTCGAGATCCCGATCGTGCAGTCCGATGGACATTCGCCTCCGGGCTCTTTGTGGGGCTGGCGGTCGGGTGCAAATACACCGCAGTCGGTCAGATCGTCATACCTTTGGGGATCGTCTGCCTGTACTTAGTGTTTTCCACGTCGATGAGAACCGAAAGAACACGGAAGGTGGCGATTCATGCTGTTACCTTCTGCATCGCCTTTGCGGTTGCAGCCGGGCCATGGTTGATTCGAAATGCGGTTGCCACCGGTGACCCCGTCTACCCCTATTTCGAACGGCTGGCCAAGCAGACCGAACCGGACGTACCCGGCACGGCATCGAGGATCGGCGGATTCGAAATCGGCCCCCGGAAGATTGCGACAGCCCTGACCCTCGGAACCTTTTCCCGTCGTGGGCAGGCCGGCGATATTGGACCGGTCCACCTTTGGCTTCTGCCACTCGTGGTGTACTGGGTCTGGAAACGGCGTCGCTCCAGCGATGTCCTCGCAGTGTTCAGCGTGTTTCTCGTCAGCCTTGCTTTCTGGGGTCTCGGGCCGCACCTGGGACGCTATCTGATTCCGACGCTGGCAGTACTCGCAGCTCTTTCGGGTGCTGCGTGGGGTGATCTCGTCGGGCATCGGAAAGGCGCGACGCAAGGAGTCTTGTCGGGACTTCTCTATGTGTGCTTGATCGCCAACTGCAGTCCGGTTCGCGCGGAATACCTTCCCGCACAACTCGAATGCGCACTCGGCGCTCGTGATGAAGGCGAATACTTGAAGCGCCAATGCACCCAGGTCGAAGCGGTGCGCGCGATCAACGAGAAACTACCCCTCGATGCCAAAGTGTTGATGGTCGGTGAGCCACGGTCGTTCGGCCTCGACCGGGATGTTGTGGTCGAAGATGGGTTTGGCCAACCCTTGTTGGTCGCGCTGGCCGAATCCTCCGGCTCAGCCGAGCACATCGCGGAGCGGCTTCGAGCGGTCGGCGTCACGCATATCCTTTGGAATCAGGCTGAAGCGGCGCGTCTTGCCGCTGCTGCCGGGCGTGAAGAGTTCCTCGAGTGCCCGACCGTTCAATCGCAACGTCGGCTGGATGAATTTTCCGCTCGCTACACACACCCCGTCATCGAAGGGGGCTGGTGGGCCGTCAGGAGCCTCTCCGAAATCGATCGTTGAAGTTCAGCAGCTTCGCTTGTCGATCATGTCTGCGAGCATGCCAAACAAAACCGTGTTCACGGCAAACAGAAAGAGAAGGATCGTCTTGTCGGTGAGATTTTGGAGCACGAAGACGTCGTAGCCGAGGCTGCCGAGGAACCCGAGGAGCAGCAGGATCGCCAGCGGCAGGAGCACCCGGAGCGGCGCGAAGTACATCCCCGTTCGAACGATCAACTGGAGAAAGCCGAAAGTGTCCCGTCAATGGTCTGAATCTTGGAGCGACCGACCCGTTCTGCGAAATTGATCGGGAGAAAGACCACACGGTATCGGCTGCGCATCATCGCCACAGTAATCGTCGTTGTCAGAGAGAAACCATCAGGGAGGATCTTCGCGAAGTTCTCGAAAATCGATTTTCGGAAGATCCGGAGACCGGAGTTCATGTCGGGAATCGGTTCACCGACCAGCCAGGAACAGTGGGCTCGCAGAATTGATTTGGCCAAACGGCGCAACAGCGGTTGGCCGTCGTTTCCTTCCGTCCGTGCGCCGACGACCATGTCCGCATCTGAAGCAGCGGCCACCAGGTCGGGAATGCGGTCGTTGGGGTAGGTACCGTCGGCATCGGTGATGACGATCCACTGGTGATGTGCTCGTCTCACCCCGCTCTTGATGGCCGCACCGTAGCCCTGGTTTCGCGAGTGGTGAACCACCCGAACCATGAGATCCTCATTGCTTTCCTGTTGCTCGATCTCGTCAAGGATCTCGGCAGTGCCGTCGGTTGAACCGTCGTCCACAACCACGATTTCGCCGCCGATTTCGCGGATGATGGTCTGAAGCCTCGAGAGGATGGATCGAATCGCACCCTCCTCGTTGAAACACGGCACAACGACGGAAATGGGCGGCGGGAGGTCGTCGACGCGTCTATTCTGCACTGGCCCTCCACTCGAGTTGCGTTCTAAATAGCCACCGGCGCTCATCGAACCGGACCCGATTGCGGCCCGGCGAGACCATTGTCTCACGGTGCCACACGGGTTGCAGGGGCGACGCGAATGCGTCATCATCAAAGAGCATTGGCCGCGATAATACCTTGTGAAATGAACATCCTGTATCTGGCACCAACACCGTTTTTCAGCGTTCGCGGTGCGCCTCTCGTCACCTATGACACGATCAAGCATCTGACGGCGAGAGGCCACACCGTCGATCTTCTGACGTTTCCTTTCGGTAAGGACAGAGACCTTCCTGGGCTGAAGATCCGCCGCTGTGGTCGCTGGCTCCCCATTCGCAAAGTGCCTTTCGGTGCGAGCATCGCCAAGGCCACTCTCGACTGTGCGATTTTTTTTCACCTCGTGTGGCGGATTGTCCTCGGACGTGTTGGTTTCGGCACGACCTATCAGTGTATTTTCGCGCTCGACGAGTCCGCCTTTGGGTGCTGGGTGCTTCGCTGGATCCTGCCCTGCCCGGTGATCTACGATATGGACGCCAGTATCGTCGAGCAGTTCGAGGCAAGTCCCCGATTCCGAACACTCGCTGGCTTGGGAAGATACGCCGAATCCCGGTGTGTTCGAGTCTCAAGTGTCGTGATTCCCCAGTGCCAGTCCTACGCGGACCGCATATTCGAGATCGACCCGCAGAAAAGAATCGTTGTGATCCCGGATCTTCCGCTCGTCACGGCGGATCAGATCGATTCGGCTGCGGAACTTGCGAAGGTCTCAGAACTTCAACTCGATCGCCCGGTGTTCTTGTATGTCGGGAACCTCGGCATCCACCAAGGCGTCGACCTCCTGGTTGACGCCTTCGAGATTCTCCACCGGGATGGACTCGGTGGGTCGCTGGTAATCGCCGGCGGACAGCAGGCCGAAATCGAGCGCTTCCTTCCCGGCCATCCAGCGGTGCACTTTCTCGGGATCATCGAACCTGAAGATCTTCCTGCCGTCTACCGCCTTGCGGACGTTGTCGTAGCGCCGAGGCGATCGGGAACCAATACGCCGATGAAAATTTTCGACTACATGCACTCCGGCTGCACAATCGTTGCCACCAACCTGGCAACCCATACACAGGTCCTCGACGAGGACTGCGCGATCTTGGTTGAGCCTTCGGCTGAAGGGTTGGCGGCCGGCATGTTTCGCGCTGCTACCGAACCTCAGTCGGCCCTCGATCTCTCCAATCGAGCCCGCCAAAAGGTCGTGGCCCTCACATCGCCGGACATCTTCCGGGACCGACTCGACGCAGCGCTTGACGCGGCCGTCGCCGAAACGAGGCCCTCACCGTGACAACGAGGCCCGGGCGGGCATGGATCGGTGTGCTCGTACGTCTTGTTGTCGGGCTGACCCTTGTGGTTGTCCTCCTTTCGTTTGTCAACGTCGGGGACGCCATCGAACAGATCAAGCTCGTATCGCCATGGTTCTTCCTCATCGCCTGGTTTGCGTGGATCGGGAGTGCTGTGGCGCATGTCGCCCGATGGCGGCTCGCGCTCGAATCGCAGGGGATCCACGTACGGTTCCTCCGGCTATTGCGCCTGGTCGTGGGAGCGCACTTCGCGACCTTATTCCTCCCCAGTGCGATCGGCGGCGACATCATCCGTATTTACGGGACGAAGGACTCCACGGCCGGCATCCTCCAGTCGACGGGTATCATTTTCGTCGAACGCTACTGCGGTTTCTTGGGCACGTTTGTTCTCGCGCTGCCCGCCCTGGTGCTGACGGATTTCGGGTCGAAACACCCCAAATTGGCAGCGGCAGTGATCGCGCTCTTCTTTGTCCTGGTGGCTGCCTTGGTCGTGGCGGCTGCTCCTCGAGTCGCTTCAGCGTCGCACCGACTGTGTGCGTCGATGGGATGGGGCCGCCTCGGTGATGTGATCGAGCGAGGTTCCCTCGCCCTCCGCGGATTCGTCGGGCGCCCCTCGCTCCTCGCGGCCATGCTCTTCTATTCGGTGGTGATGAAGGCGAGCATCGCTCTCCAGATGTGGATCCTCGCGCGCGGTCTCGATATCCACATCGACATCGCCGAGTTGATGATTTTCCTTCCTCTCTACAATCTTGCCACCACATTGCCCATCTCTATCAGCGGCCTGGGCACTCGAGAGGTCACGACGGCCGCATTCTTCGTTGCCGTGGGCGTTCCCCCGGACCAGGCCACGACTCTGGCCTTCCTGGCACTGATCTTCATCTTCGGGTGTTCATTGCTCGCGGGCATTGCTCTTCTCTTGCCCGGGCGTTCTACGGTGCCAGCTGATACGCAAGCGTCGCCGTCCCGGCCCGACGGTGAAATCGACTAGCGAATTCCCTTCAGCACTTCCCTTTTGTCGCGAAAGGCGGCCCGGATGGTCGTGAACTCGGCGTGTTCGACCCCCAACTCACTGGCCACTTGCCGAATCTCCTCTTCTTCGACGAGGGTGATGCTGTCATCCGCGGCGCTGATCGCGAAGAGACAATGGAGAACCCTCTCCCGGTCGCCGTCACGCGCGATTCTCCGAAACTCGCGTGTGGCGAGGTAGTCGTCGCTGGCGCCGAGGAGCAGATTCCGCTCTGTGGCCATTTCAGCCACCAGGGATGCCTGTTCGGGATCGAGCCCGCCGTACTCCTGCAGCAGCTGATTCATCACATTGGATTCTTCCGGACTGATTTCAAAATCGGCGCGGGCGGCACGCGCCAGCACCATTGCGAATGCGGCGATCCACTCGGCCCGATGAACCGGCATGTCCTTCAGCCGGGCCACGATATTTTCTACTCCTGCATGTTGTGTGGCCGCCGCCTCGCGTTTCGGTCCTTTGGTCCCCAGACCCAAGAATTCTAAAATCGACATTCAAGTCTCCTCGTACAAAGCTCGTCGATGTGTCAATCGACGGAAATCAACGCTCGCCGTGACGGACCACACCGCGCTGCATCAGCGCGTTCACGAGAAGTCTGTTCTCGAGGGTCGAGCCCGGGATCATATTCAGAATCTCGCCAAGCGAGTAAGAGCCGTTGATCCGTGAGAGCAAGAACCCTTCCTGAGGGCTGCATTCAAGGGATGTGAGATCCGAGGGCAAAATCGCAAGTTCGAGTACCGCGGAGTCGGTCAGGTGCAACTTGGCCGCCGCGTCCTCGATTTTTCGCTGAACCGCGTTCGTCTGTTTCGCCACCTCACGCTGGTCGGAGTACTTGTCCCGGATCTCTCCGAGCCGGCTGTAGGCGGCGAGCAAATCGCCTTCTCCCAAAAGTTCCTCCACCTGATGGATCATCGTCATCCAGGTGCCCTTTGAGAAGCCCGGAATGGGAGTGACTTTCTCACCGGGTTCGTGGACCTTGAACAGCCCGTGCGTGATCCCGTGATAGACGAACATCAGGACGTGAAAGAACGCGAGGTGGCTGGTCAATGCAATCTTTTCGATGCTGTTCTTGCCGTTGATCTGTCGCAGAATCGTGAGTTCGATATCGCCGAGTTGATCAACATCCACGTCCTGGACAAGGTGGGGCACCCAACTCTCATCCGGGATCTCCGCCCGGCATCGCGCCCACTCGTCTTTGCGGCGCACGCCTTCCAAAATAATCATCTCGACCGGCAGGTTCAGCGGCTGGAATTTCTTTGCCGGAAGGATATTTTCGAGAAACCGGAAATCACCCTCTTGCCAAAGGAAGAGCTCGTAAATGGTCTCTTCAGTCTTGACCTGAAGGATGTGCTGGAGCTCTTCCCGGGTCAGCCGCCCGATGATCACCAACAGTTCCCCGAGGAGCGTGCCGTACTGCTCCTGCATGTCGAGAAGTTCCTGCAGCTCCTCTTCACTCAGGATTTCCCATCCCACGAGGTAGTATCCGAGAAACTCCTTCGGGTTCTCCGAGGACGCCGCGGCAACCAGGCCGTCGCGAAAGTAGATTTTCTTGTTGTGGGGCTCGCCCTCAATCGATAGAGTGCCGGTCTTCCGGCTCTGGGAAACCCACTGCATGAGATCTGCGAACGGCATCGTGCGCAGGTTGCCACTGATGGACATGAACACCCCGGCGATTGGACTGTGGACGAAAAGCCCCCGGACAGCGCCGGAGGAACTCGAAGAAACTCTCGCAACCTGTGTCGAGCCCGCAACTTACGACTCAAACGGAATTATATCACGGAGAGGTTGTGAAATTTCGAAATAACGGGAGGCCCGCGGCCTCCCGTTGAGTTGTCATCAGGCCCTGTTCCGGCCTCTATTTCAAGTTGAATTTGATGGTGAGATTGTAGTAGACGCCCACCGGTTTGCCGTCGCAAAGGGCCGGTTCAAATTGCCAATCCTGGACCGCCTCGGTGGCCGCAGAGGAAAGCCTCTCGTCCGGTGACTCGAGAACCTCGATCTGTTCGACCACCCCCTCTTCGTTGATGATCGTCTCCAGGATGACCAGGCCGGAAACCTTCTCTTTTCTCGCTTCTTCCGGGTATTTTGGACTGGTCTTCTCCGCTATCACCGGATGGGTGATTGTCTCGCACTCGCCGTCGTAGTTTCGTGTCTTTCAATTGATCCTCGGCGCTCTTCGGTTTATCGTCTTCATTGCTCCACGATTCCGAAGCCGCAACACTGCCAGGCGAGCTTGCCCCGGACGAGGAAAAAGCCGCCGCCCCGACAACGCCAGCCGCAGCGAGCACCACCGCGAGGGCGACCAGGCTGGCGACCATCCGCGATTTGGACATTCTGTTCTCCTTTTTCAGTTGTTCGACACGCGCCCGCAAATGGGAGGCCCCGACCAGGGGAACAGCGAGCGCTCCCGGATTGCTCTGACAGGCGCACACGATTTGCCAGAGCGCATCCAGATACTGGCGGCGTTTTCCAGTGATTTCTATGGCACCGGCATCCACGACCTGCTCGCGACTGACTGTGATCTTCGCGAGCAGCACCCACACAGCCGGGTGGAACCACAACACGGCACGGACAGACTCCTCGAGGAGGGTCATCGGCCAATCGTTGCGGTGGACGTGAAGGAGCTCATGGCACGCCACCCCTTCTTGCTCGTCTGCGGAGAGCCGGTGAAACGAAGACGGCACCAGGACGATCGGCCGGGCCCAGCCGAAGGTAACGGGTACCGAGAGTCTCTGTGTGACGGCGAAGGGCACATCGAGACCGAGACGCCGTTGGATCGCGTCCACTCTTTCCGGACTCGGTTCGAGAGGGATGGCGGACCTTCGCGATCGGTTGAGATAGATCAAGCCGGCCGCGATGCGTATCAGTGCAAAAAGCGTAACCGCCATCAACGGTAAAAGGAGTATTTGCCAGCTAAAACCGGTGACCGCCGACGGCAGCGCGGTTGCGACGACCTCCTCTACCGCGAGACCTTCGATGGCCAGCATCGGCAGAGTGGTGCGTGGTTGCCAGATCATGGTGGTCAGGGGAACCAGCAGGACGACGAGAAGGAGGACCCGCCAATAAACCAGGAGGGTCTTGGGGTGTTGCAGCCGGAGAAATCGAGGTGCCAGCAGCCCGACGATCAACAGAAAACCACTTTGAAGCGTGTACGACAGGGTGGCGGCCGCTACCTCGTGGAAGTTCATTCGACCTCCCGAATCATGCGAGCAATCTCCTCGAGGTCCTTTTCCGAGAGCTTGCGGTCCTTGACCAGGCTGAGTACGAGAGGGCGGGCCGATCCCTCGAAGACCTTGCCGACGAAATCATCGACCATTCCCGAGATTACCTGGCTTTTCGGCCGGACGGCCTCGTAGCGATAGGCGCGGCCCTCCTTGGTCCGGGTGAGGTGGCCCTTCTCTTCGAGGATATTCATCATGGTCATCACTGTGGTGTACGCGAGCGGACGCTGTTGGTTGAGCCGCTCGTGGACCTGGCGCACCGTACCGCCGTCCAGCTCCCATACGACGTGCATGATCTCGAGCTCGGCGTCGGTCAGTTTGGATCCGTCATTTTTCATACTAAAAACTTAGTACTACACTTTTCGTTTGTCAACCCCGACACATTGAATTCTCAGTTTTTAATTCTCAATTTTTAATGCCGCCCACCCACGTCGCAAACACGAAGGCACGAAGACACCAAGAATTCACAAAGCCCACCCTCCCACCCATTCGAAAGAGATGAAGCGAGGCGGAACCGACGCGCCTCGGGCGCGGCGGCCGGTGGGAAGACCGGCTGCGACGAACGCTTGGGTTCGGAGCATGCGGGCTTCTCACCGGCGGCAGGCGATCTTCTGATCGCCTGTCGTTCTGCCGGACGGTCTCGGCATCGGCTTTCCAACTCAGCGACCACTTCTTTGCGTCTCTGCGTCTTTGCGGTTCAAAATTGGGTGGCGGGTGGCCTTCGTGTCTTTGTGTCTTCGTGGTTGCGACGTGGGTGGGTGGATCTGCGTGATCTGCGGGCAAATTCGGGCGGGTGGGCGGATCCGATATCCGGTATCCGGCATCTGACATCCGGTATCGGGTGGGCGGTTGGGTGGGTTGGGGTTGATTTATGCTTTATTTACACCTATACTGAAAATCCTATGACTGCTCCAGAGCTCGCATCCGTGCAGACACCCGCAAAAGCAGCACGAGCACTGCGTTCCGAGCTTCCGGACGAGCTTCGCCAATCGCTCCACCGTGCATCGGAGCTGATCCGCCGGCAACGTGCAGAACGGCGTGAAGACCCCCTGCCCACCTCCCTCGATGCTTTCGACCACCTGCTCGGCGCCGGCCTGCCGCGAGGCGAATTGGTGGAGTTCGTGGGACGGGGCTCCTGCGGACGGTTCTCGGCTCTGCTGGCGGCACTGCGGGCGGTGACCGGCGCCGGTGAGGCGGCGGCCCTGGTCGACCAGGGCGCACAACTCGATCCGCAGGCGGCGGCGGAGATCGGAGTCGATCTGGAATGCCTGTTGTGGCTGCGCCCACGGAATCTCAACGACTCGCTGGCGGCCGCCGAACTCCTCCTCCACACCGGCTTCCCGCTGGTCGCCCTCGATCTCGGCCTGCCACCGGTGCGCGGCCGGGCTCCACTGGCGGCCTGGCTGCGTCTGGCGCGGGCGGCCGCAACCCACGGGGCAACAGTTCTGGTGGGCACCCCGTACCGCTTGAGCGGCTGTGCAGCCGGTGCGGTGGTGGCGGGCGGCCGCGGACGGGGAAGCTGGAGCCGCAGCGGCACCACTCCGCTGCTCAGCGGGTTGCAAACCCGGCTCTATCTGAACAAGCGCATCGGCCACCCCGATCTCGGGAGTGCTCCCATCACCCTGACGCTGTTCGAAGCGGCGTTCGGACCGGCGATCGCTGATCAAGAAATTTCGGATTTCGGATTTCGGATTTCGGATTTACCACCCACCCACGCGGGGCAATCCGAGGTTGAGAAGAAAGGAGAAAAGAATGTCGCAGCCATCTGAAATGAATGCACGAGGTTTTTTCGAGCTCGCGGGTGAGGCGTGCGGGTTGCTGATCTTTGGTTTCTGTTTTCTGGTGCTCGCTTTTTGTGTCTGAGGAGCGGTCGTTGAAACCACAGAGCCGCTCACTCTTCCCATTTCGGATTTCGGATTTCGGATTTCGGATTTCCGCCCACCCACCCGGAAAACACGAAGACGCGGAGGAACACCGAGAGATCACAGACACCCAGAAACCCAGAGCCACCCACCCAACCTTCAACGCAAAGACGCAAAGGCGCAAAGACGCAGAGAAGTTTTCATTGGATTTCTTTGCGCCTCTGCGTTTTCTTGGGTGGGTGGGGGCCTTCGTGTCTTCGTGTCTTCGTGTTTGCGACGTGGGTGGGTGGGGGGAAATTCCGAATTCCGAATTCCGAATTCCGAATTCAAAACACTCATGACGCGGATCGCATGTTTATTCATCCCTCTTTTCCCATTGGCAGCGAGGTTGCGCGCAGAGCCGGAGCTGGCCGGGGAAGCGGTGGCGGTGTGCGAAGGCAACGGATCCGCGGCGAAGGTCGTGGGAGCCTCCCGACCGGCCCGCAAATCCGGGGTGCGGTCGGGCATGAGCCTCGCCCAGGCGCGCGGCATTCTGCCTTCACTCATCGCCCGCGGCCGCGATGTTTCGTGTGAGGGATCGGCGCACGAAGCCCTGGTCGAGACCGCAACCGGTCTCTCCCCGCGTGTCGAAGACGCCGCCCCGGACCTGGTCTTCGCCGATGTCGGCGGCATGGAACGCCTTTTCGACGGTCCGGAAGGCGAACGCGACATGGGGCAGGCCGCCATCGTCTCCGCCGAAAACCTCGACCTCCCGGTATGGGTCGGTATTGCCGGCAACAAGCTCGCCGCCCGTATCGCAGCCCACATGCCCGACTCGCCGAAAGTGGTAGCCTGCGGGCGAGGAAGCCCGTTTCCTCTCTCCCCTACCGCTCGCCCACCTGGCCCTCGACCGGCGTCTCATGGACACCCTGCGCCGTTGGGGAGTCCGCACCCTGGGCGACTTCGCCCGGCTGCCGGCCGACCGCACCGCGAGCCGCCTCGGACCGGCCGGGGCCAGCGCACACCACGCGGCTCGAGGCGTGGATGCAAGCCCCCTGGCTCCCTACCACCCTCCCCCGACATTCAACGAGGGTATGGAGCTGGAGTGGCCGGTGGTCACCGTCGATCCCCTGATCTACGCCCTTCGCCAATCGCTGGAGACGGACGCGGAAGCGACTCGAGCGCGAGGACCTGGCCTGCACCCTGCTCGAGCTCGAACTGGGGCTCGAACCGGAGGGTGCCGAACACCGGAAGATTCGCCTGCCCGCCCCCACCCGCGACATCGATGCCCTGTTGGCGCTGATCCGCCTCGAACTCGAGTCGAATCCGCCACGGGCGGCGGTCGTGTCCTTTATCTCCGTCACCCACCCCGATCGGCCACGCCGCGGTCAGCTCACCCTCTTCGGCGCCCCGGAGATCCACCCCGACAAGCTCGCCGGCACCCTCGCCCACCTCGCCGCCCGTATCGGTCCCGAACGGGTGGGCTCGCCGCGGACCGTCGACGGCCACCTTCCCGAACGCGTCCACACCGTCCCATTCGAACCACCCGCCGCACCCAAGGTCCGCCAACCGCCGCGCGGAGGTCGGGGGCTGCTGGCGGTGAGGGTGCTGAGGCCGCCGGTGGCGGTTGAGGTGATCACAGAGGGAAAATTTCGAATTCGGAATTCGGAATTTCGAATTTGCCGCTCAACCCCCCGGCACGCGGGACGCGTCCCATGCGGATCCGCGCCGGACGTCCACGGCACAAGCAACAGAGATTTGCTTGCCACGCCGAAGCCAGAGGACGAAGCCGGGTCGGGAACTGTGGGATGCTCAGAAACTCAAACTCACCAGTCCGAACGGCGGCGAGGAGACGGGAAATCGAAATTGCGAATTCCGAAATTCCGAATTCAAAGCCTTCCGTTCGACTCATTCAGTGGATTCGGAGGCCGGAGCGACCCCAAGGATCCAGGGACTGGTTCGAGTATCAGCGGGTCCGTGGACCCTCGAGGAGGGTTGGTGGAACGAGAAGCCGGTGGAACGCGACTACTGGGATGTCGAGCTCTCCGGTGGCGGGCTCTACCGGGTTTACCGCGACCGCACAACCGGCGAGTGGTTCGCCGACGGGATGTACGACTGATGGAATTAGGAATGAGGAATGAGGAATTCGGAATTCCCCCCACCCACGTCACAACCACGAAGGCACGAAGACACCAAGACATCACAAAGCCGCTTGTCACGGCGTAGCCGCTTCGCGGCGAAGCCGGATCCACCCACCCCAATTTGCCCGCAGATCACGCAGATTGACCCAGATATTCATCGCAGGCTGACGCTACGGCGAGGTCCCGGCCGTCAGACGGCCGGGCACCGCTGGACCTGAACATCGGTACGAAAGCAAGCTTCGTGCCGATTTCCAGGTCCGGCGGCCTGCGCTTCGAAAGCGCAGGCCTCGCCACTCCTCTCTTCTATTCAGTGGTTGGGAAGAAAGCCACATCCCAAACCAATAAAAAGCGCACAAGGCAGAACCGACGCGCCTCAGGCGCGTCGGCCGGTGAGAAGTCAATTCGTGACGAACGCTCGTGTTCGGAACGAATGACTGTCACCGGCGGCTGGCGATCTTCAGATCGCCTGTCGTTCTGCCGGTCGGTCTTGGCGTACGCGATCGGGCTCAGTATCCGCCTCTTCGTGTCTTTGTGCCTTCGTGTTTGCGATGTGGGCGGGTGGGCGGATCTGGGTCATCTGGGTTATCTGTGGACAATCGGGGTGGGTGTGGGCTTGGTGTCTTGGTGCCTTGGTGGTTGCGACGTGGGAGGGGATCGAATCAGTAGCATCCAGCATCTGGGTGGTGGGTGGGCTCTGTGCCCTCTGTGCCTCTGTGGTTGGTCCGATGAAGTACGCTGAACTGCACTGTGCCTCGGCATTCTCCTTTCTCGAAGGAGCATCGCAGCCCGAGGATCTGGTGGACAGGGCGGCAGAGCTGGAGCTCGGAGCGGTGGCGCTGATCGACCGCAACTGCGTCTCCGGCGCACCGCGCTTCTGGAAAGCAGCCCGCGACGCCGGCATCAAGCCGCTCGTTGGCGCTGAAGTCGTCCTTGACGAGAATCCGGAACACAAATGAGGAATGAGGAATTAGGAATGAGGAATGCCACCCACCCATCCGGATCGTCGATCGGGGGGGCGGGCGGGAATCCGAAATTCCGAATTCCGAATTCAAAATTCAAAATTGAAAGGCCCTCTCGGCCTGGTCCCCACCCCTCCTCCACCCGGCACTCCCCTGCCCCGACTGGCCCTGCTGGCCTCGGATCGTCGCGGCTACCGCAACCTGTGCCGGCTGCTCACCGAGGCGGCGCGCGGGCGGCCCAAGGGAAAGGCCCGCGCGACGTGGCAGCAGGTGGCAGCGCACGCCGACGGGCTTCACTGTCTCACCGGAGGCGCCGAAGGAGTCATCGCACAGCGCCTCATCCACCGCGGTCTCGATGCGGCCCGGCGCGAACTCGAACACCTTCACCGCCTTTTCCCGCGGCGGCTGCACGTTGAACTACAGCGCCATCGGCTGCGCGACGAGGAACACCGTAACCGTGCACTGATCGATCTCGCCCGCAGCTCGCGGCTGCCGCTGGTCGCGACCGGCGGCATCCGCTATGCACGGCCGGAAAACCGCGACCTCGCCGATGTGCTCGCCTGCATCCGCGAAGGCCTCACTCTCGACAACGCCGGCCGCCTCCTCGAGGGTGGTCGTGAGCGCCACCTGCGTTCGGCGCGCGAGATGGAGCTGCTCTTTGCCGACCAGCGGCGGGCGGTTGCGGAGACCGCGGCCCTCGCGGACGAGCTCGAGTTCACCCTCGACGATCTCGGCTACCGCTTTCCCGACTACCCGCTGCCGGTCGGAGAGAGCCCCATCTCACACTTGCGCCGAGTCACCTGGGACGGCGCACGCACCCGTTTCCGGCCGCTCACCGCACGCGCCCAGGCGCAGCTCGAAAAGGAGCTCAACCTGATCGAGAAGCTCGATCTGGCGGGCTACTTCCTCATCGTCTGGGACATCGTCCGTTTCTGCCAACGCGAACAGATCATGGCCCAGGGGCGCGGCTCGGCCGCCAACTCGGCGGTCTGCTATGCCCTCTCGATCACCGCCGTCGACCCGGTCAAGATGGAACTGCTCTTCGAGCGCTTCCTCTCCGAGGAGCGCGGCGAGTGGCCCGATATCGACCTCGATCTGCCGTCCGGTGACCAGCGCGAAAAGGTCATCCAGCACGTCTATCAGCGGTATGGTCCGCACGGCGCCGGAATGACCGCCAACGTCATCACCTACCGGGCGCGCTCGGCAGCGCGCGAAGTGGGCAAGGCGCTGGGGTTTTCCCTCGAGCAGGTGGACCGGATCTCCAAGCGTTTCGGCCGCCACATGAGCGTCGAGCTCAAGGAGGGCGCGCGCGACCTCGACACCGAGCTTGCGGCGGTCGGTCTCGATCCCTCGGCACGCCGGGTCGAACACTTCAAACGGCTGTGGACGGAGATCCACCACCTCCCCCGTCACCTCGGCCAGCACTCGGGCGGAATGGTCATCGCCCAGGGCCGTCTCGACGAGGTCGTGCCGCTCGAGCCGGCGGCGATGGAGAACCGGACGGTGATCCAGTGGGACAAGGACGACTGCGCCGATCTCGGGCTGATCAAGGTCGACCTCCTCGGGCTCGGAATGATGGCCGCCCTCGAGGAATCGATCCCGATGATCCGCACCCACGAGGGGGTGGAGATCGATCTCGCCCACCTCCCACCCGGAGACCCGAAGACCTACGACCTCATCCGCCGCGCCGACACCGCCGGCGTTTTTCAGATCGAGAGCCGGGCGCAGATGGCTTCGCTGCCGCGCAACCGGCCGGAGAACTTCTACGATCTCGTGGTGCAGGTGGCGATCATCCGCCCCGGACCGATCACCGGCAATATGACCAATCCGTACCTCGAGCGCCGCCAGGGCCGCGAAGCCGTGACCTACGCCCACCCCTGTCTGGAACCGATCCTCAAACGCACCCTCGGCGTTCCGCTCTTTCAGGAGCAGCTGCTGCGTATGGCGATGGAGGCGGCAGGCTTCTCCGGCGGCGAAGCCGAGGAACTCCGGCGAGCGATGGGCTTCAAACGCTCACAGGAACGCATGACGGTGATCGAGAAACGGTTGCGCAGCGGTATGAGTCAACGCGGAATCAACGGCGAAGTCCAGGAACAGATCGTCCGCTCGATCACTTCCTTCGCTCTCTACGGTTTTCCCGAGTCCCACTCGGCCAGCTTCGCCCTCCTGGTCTACGCCTCCGCCTATCTCAAGACCCACCACCCGACGGCTTTCTACGCCTGCCTCCTCAACGCCTGGCCGATGGGTTTCTACCACCCGGCGACCCTGGTCAAGGACGGCGAACGCCGCGGCGTGCGTTTTCTGACGGTTGACGTCAACCACTCGGGATGGCGCTGCCGCTGGGAGGAAGGCGCGGTTCGCATCGGACTGCGCTTTGTCCACGGCATCAAAAGAGTGACGGCCGAAAAAATCGAGAGCCAACGCGCCCGCGCCCCCTTTGCCGACACGGCCGACCTCACCGCACGGTGCGACCTCGGCGCCGAACAGCTCGAGCGGTTGGCCCATGTGGGCGCGCTGGCCTCGCTGGGTCTGAGCCGGCGCGCCGCCCTGTGGCAGGTCTCCGAGGTGGCGGGGCGGCGCGGACCCCTGTTTGCCGATCTGCCGCCCGAGAAGTCTTCTCCCCTTCCCGAAATGGCCGCCCTCGACGAGACCGTTGCCGACTATGCGGGTCTCCACCTCACGACAGGCCCCCACCTCATGGCCTACGTCCGATCGGAGTTGGACCACCGGGGCGTCGTGCCGGTGTCAGCCCTGGATGGGATGAACGACGGCGAAGTGGTGAGGGTGGCCGGGGCGGTGATCGTCCGCCAGCGTCCCGGCACCGCCAAAGGCTTTGTCTTCATCACCATGGAAGATGAGACCGGGATGGTTCAGGCCATCATCCGCCCCGATCTTTATCAGAAGCACCGCGCATTCATCGTCGGAACTCCAGTCCTGTTGGTGGAAGGCCCGCTGCAAAAACAGGATGGGACTATCTCGGTCAAGGCGCGGCGATTCGAAGCGATACAGGCCGATGCCGCGGTGGCGAGCCATGACTTCCATTGAATATAGGAATGAGGAATGAGGAATGGCCCCCACCCACCCGGAACGATGCCATCATGGGGGGTAGGACGGGAATTCCTAATTCCTCATTCCTACTTCCTCATTCAAACTGCGGTGCTAGACTCCCTCTTCGAACCCCACGACCGGGAACAACCACAGGGAATCTAAGGTTCAGCACTACGTAGGAAACAAGCATGACCGATACAAAAAAACCGAATCTCTCCGACTTGAAGATCGACCGTGAGGCCAAGACCGGCGACAGCGGCGGCCGAAAACTGTTGGGGATTGCGGCTGCAATCCTCGTCACCATCGCCGTCATCGTCATTCTCGTTGTGAGCAGCAGATCCGCACCTCTGGTTGAGGTTGCAGTCGCCAGGGCAGCTCCGACCGCCGGTTCGGCCACGGTTCTCAACGCCTCCGGGTATGTGGAACCGCGGCGCAAGGCCACCGTGTCGGCCAAGATCACGGGCAAAGTCATCGAAGTTCTGGTCGACGAGGGAATGATCGTCGAAAAGGACCAGATCCTGGCCCGGCTCGACGACTCCGACGCTCGCCGCCGCTATGAAGCAATCCGGGCGGAGAGCGATGTAGCGAGAGCTGCGATCGAGGAGTTGGAGGTCAACCTCGCCGACGCCGAGCGCACCCTCCGCCGCACCACGAAGCTCCACGACGACGGAGTCGCCAGCATTCAGGACCTCGACACGGCCACCGCCGCAACGGATGCATTCAGGGCCAAACTGCGCGTCGCCGGCACTTCGCTCGCGGCGGCCGAAGCGCAGCTTGCGGTATCCGCCCAGGACCTCGAGAACTACACGATTCGGGCGCCATTTGCAGGCATTGCGGTGTCCAAGGATGCCCAACCTGGGGAAATGGTGTCGCCCGTCTCGGCCGGAGGCGGATTCACCCGAACAGGAATCTCGACCATCGTCGACATGGAATCACTGGAAATCGAGGTTGATGTCAACGAGAGCCATATCGCCAAGGTCCGCCCGGGACAACCTGCCGAGGCAGTCCTCGACGCCTACCCCAACTGGCGGATCCCCGCCACCGTTCGAACCGTCATCCCGACCGCCGACCGGCAGAAGGCCACCGTCAAGGTGCGTCTGACCTTCGACCAACTCGATCCCAAGATCCTCCCTGACATGGGAGTCAAAGTGGCCTTCCGGGAAACCGTCGAAGAGACCGAACCAACCACACCGCTGCAATCCCTGGTACCGATTTCCGCGATCCGTCAGGACGGGGGACAACCAGTGGTGTTCGTGGTCTCCGCTGACACTCTCGATCGAAGGGCGGTCAGCCTCGGCAAAGAAACAGGAACCGATGTCGAAGTGATAGCGGGCGTTGCCGCCGGCGAGACGGTCGTCGTTGGAGATACGGACGGCCTTTCCGACGGCGCCAAGATCAAAGTCAGAAAGTAGGAAGACATGGTAAGTATCGACGGACGGGAGCACAGCGACAGCCTGATCACGGTGCGCAACCTCAACAAGGTCTACAGCCGGGGCGGAGAGTCCATTGACGTGCTGCAAGGGCTCAATCTGGATGTCGAAAGAGGCGAGTTCGTGGCATTCATGGGCCCAAGTGGTTCCGGCAAGACGACGCTTCTCAATCTCCTCGGCGGTCTCGACACACCCACCAAGGGGACGGTCACCGTCGACGGCGACGAGATCACCCACATGTCGGCGAAGAAGCTGGCCTCGTGGCGCGCTCGCCACGTGGGATTCATCTTCCAGATGTACAACCTCATACCCGTTCTGACCGCGTTCCAAAACGTCGAATTGCCGTTGTTGCTCACCAAGCTTTCGAAAGCTCAACGTCAACAACACGTCGATACCGCTCTGACCCTCGTTGGCCTGCCGGACCGGATGAAGCACTATCCGCGGCAACTCTCCGGAGGGCAGGAACAGCGCGTCGCAATCGCGCGCGCGATCGTCACCGATCCGACCTTCCTCCTGTGTGACGAACCCACCGGGGATCTCGATCGCACGTCCGCCGAAGAGATTCTCGATCTGCTGTCGAGCCTGGTCGCCGACCACGGCAAGACGATCCTCATGGTAACCCACGACCCATTGGCGGCTGAACGGGCAGACTTGACCCTCCACCTCGACAAGGGCGTTCTCGTGGAAGCCGCCGAGGAAGCGGCCGCGTCATGAAGTACCTCCCGTTCATCTTTCGAAGCCTTTTTCGCAAGAAGACCCGCACGATCCTCACCATCGGATCGATTGCGGTCGCTCTCTTCCTCTTCGGCCTGTTGGTCGCTATCGAGACGGCCCTGAACGCCGGAGTCGACGTGGCCGGTGTGGATCGTCTGATCGTGCGCAACAAGATTTCGCTGATCATGCCGCTGCCGCTTTCATACCAGGAACGGTTGCGTCAGATCGACCACGTCACCGAAGCGACCCACGCCTCGTGGTTCGGCGGCATCTATCAGGATCAAAGGAACTTCTTCCCGCAGTTTGCAATCGACACCGAGACGTATCGTGAGGTCTTTCCAGAATTCGAGATCCCCGACAACGAGTGGCAGGCATTTCTCGACGACCGTGAAGGCGCGGTCGTCGGCCGGGCGACCGCCGATCGATTCGACTGGAAGATCGGCGATCGAATTCCGCTTCAGGGGACCATCTGGACCGGCACATGGGAGTTCAACATCCGCGCCATCTACGACGGAACCCGGGGTGGAGACGACGAATCACAGTTCTGGTTCCAGTGGAAATACCTCGAGGAACGGCGCCAGACATCATTCGGCGGAGGGACGGTAGGCTGGTACACCGTTCAGATCGACGACCCCGACAACGCGGTAGCGGTCAGCGCAGCAATTGACGAACGGTTCGCCAACTCCGCCTGGGAAACCTCGACCGAGACGGAACAGGCGTTCGCAGCAGGATTTGCCAAACAGATCGGGAACATCCGCGTACTCATCATGTCGATCGGCGCGGTGGTCCTCTTCACCCTGCTGCTCGTGACCGGAAACACGATGGCGATGGCGGTTCGCGAGAGGGTCCCCGAACTCGGAGTGCTCAAGACGCTCGGCTTCGGAGACAAAACGGTGCTTTTCATGGTGCTCTCCGAGTCGCTCCTGATCGCGGCCGTCGGCGGCGCCCTCGGACTCGGACTCGCCAAGCTGTTCACGATGAGCGGCGACCCTACCGGCGGCATGCTGCCGCTGTTTCATCTTTCCCCCGGTGATCTCGGTCTTGGTGCTGTCATTGCCCTCGGCGTCGGATTCATCGCTGGATCAGTTCCTGCTTTGACGGCCATGAACTTGCGTATCGTCGATGCGCTGCGGAGGGTGTAATGGCGATCCCGTATTCCTACAACATCCGATCGGTTGTCGCCAGATGGAAGTCGGCGGTGGTTTCAGTGCTCGGAATCGCGGGTACCGTCGGCGTCTTCGTCGCCATGCTCGCCATGGCCAAGGGTTTCCAGGCGACCTTGATTTCGTCAGGTTCGTCGTCCAATTCAATCATCCGAAGGGCCGGCGCCAGCTCCGAGATGGACAGCGGCGTCGGGCTGGATCAAGCGAGGGTTATCGCCGACGCAACCCAGGTCGCGCGGAGCGCCGACGGCGAGCCGCTCACGAGTCCGGAGATGGTGGTCATCGCGGCGTTCCAACTCAAAAAGAGCGGAACCGACGCCAACGTCCAGGTGCGGGGTATGACTCCCCTGGTTCTCCAGGTTCGACCATCGATCAAGGTCACCGAAGGCCGGTTCTTCAAACCGGGTTTGGCGGAACTTGTCGTCGGATCAAACGCGGTAAAGACCTATCGAGGCTTCGACCTCGGCTCCACCGTGAGTTTCGGCGGCCAGGATTGGAAGGTGGTCGGGATCATCGACGCCGGCGGCTCCGCCTTCGACTCGGAGATCTGGGCCGATTACACGGTTCTGGCGCAGACCTTCAAGCGTTCCACCACGGTTTACAGCTCCGTCACGGCGCGTCTGAATTCGCCAACCGACTTCGAAGCTTTCAAAGACACGCTCACCGCCGATCCCCGCTTGACCGTACAGGTCGAGCGCGAACAGGACTACTACTCCAGACAATCGGAAATGGTCAGCACCTTGATCCGGGTCCTCGGTTTTCTGGTCGCATTCGTGATGGCGATCGGCGCTGTCTTCGGCGCTCTCAACACGATGTACTCGGCGGTGGCCGCCCGCGCGAGAGAGATCGCCACGATGCGCGCCCTCGGTTTCGGCGGCGGTTCGGTCATCCTGTCCTTCATGTTCGAGTCGCTCTTGATCGCCCTCGTGGGCGGCATTCTCGGGTGCATCGCCGCTCTCCCACTGAACGGCTTCACCGCCGGTACCATGAACTGGCAGACCTTTTCGCACCTCGCCTTCGCGTTTCGAGTAACACCCGATCTGTTGCTGGCCGGTCTGATTTTCGCTTTGCTGATGGGGCTCGTGGGAGGCGTTCTACCGGCCGTGCGCGCTGCACGGCTTCAAGTCGCGCATGCCCTTCGCGAACTCTGATCGCTCAAAGGCAAAGGACTCAACGCTGAATGTTCAGGTGTTTGGTTCATCAGGGATTGCATGAGACGAGCCGGTATATGGTGTATTTCCGCACGCCCTCCCGAACACCTTGAACCACGAAGACTCGAAGGACACGAAGGAATCACAAAGATTTTCTCAGTGTTTTCCTGACTCATCAGAAGAGCGAACTTTGAAGACGTGGGGATTCCTGCATCCGCGAATGCCCGTGAAGTGATGGGTCAAGAAACTCCTTCGTGTTCCCTTGGTGTCTTTGTGACTTCGTGGTTGCGACGGCGGTGATGTCCCCCCTTGGAGGCTCGTCTCGGGATTCTCTTCGATCTCGTCGGATTCCGGATCCATCGAACGACTTAACGTTGAACGGTGGGTCCGTGGTCTCTGACGTAGGTCAGGGCCTCGGCGATGAGGCCGATGCGCGCTGCGGAGCGACTCGAGATCGAGGTACTCGTCACGCGTGTGCATCCCGCCGCCGACCGGACCGAGACCGTCGATGACGCAGACGCCGAGGGATCGGGAAGAAGATTCGGAAAGGACACCCCACCGCGGTTCGCCTCCAGATCGAGCCGCCACCCGGCCTGCGGCCGCGGCACTCACGAGGTGATCCGGCCAATCTCCTGGCGGAACTCGATTCGGCCATCGGCGGGATGTGTTCCACAGGATCGAACGTCAATTCCACATCCCATCTTCCGGCGATCTTCGAAGCCATGTCCGCCATCTCCGCGAGGATGCGGTTTCGGTCGTCAGGATCCAGAAATCGAAGTTCACCTTCGACGAGACACCGATCGGCGACAATATTGAGACGTTCGCTCGTGCCGATGAAGCGGTGCTCCTCCCCGACGTCGCTCACGAACTCCGAGTCGCCACCGACGATTCGACCGACGTTCACCACCGGTCCATCGCCCTTCTCGGACAATTGCTGCACCTCGGCCGCCCATTTCGCTGCCGCGGCCAAAGCCGAACGTCCATCCCAGTACGCAACTCCCGAATGCGCCGCACGCCCACGAGCGTCGAGCCGCCACACCGTCAGCCCCCGCCTACCAGTCACAAGCGTTTCACCGCCATCTGATGGTGCGCCGGGCTCCAGAACCAGCACTGTGTGGGCCGACTCACCCCAGCGGCCGACCGCCTCGATCGACACCGGTCCACCGACCTCCTCGTCCGGAACCGCCACGAGCACCAGATCGTCGGGCGGCACTTCGCCCTTCTCTCGCAAGAGCTGAAGAGCGCCGACAAAAGCGGCGAATCCGCCCTTCATGTCAAGTGCGCCCGTACCGAACAAACGGCTGTCGCCCAACCGCGGAGCTACGGCCGGCAGCACAGTGTCGAGATGGCCGAGCAGGAGAGTGCACGTGTCTCCGCTTCCCGTCCCGCGGGCGGTAAACACCGGCTGCGCGCTGCCGTTGAGGCCCGATTCGGCATGGACTTCGGGGAGCAGCCCAAGAGGGATCAGTTCTCGCCCGAGAATCTCGGTCATCCGATAGAGGCCTTCGGTGTCACCGCTCGCAGATGAGATGGAGCACAGCTCCTGCAACAGCTCCACACTCCGATCGAAAATGGTGGAGGGCACCGCTGCCGCGGACGCCTTCATCGACGATCCTCACGCTTTTCGACGACAACCGCTCGTTTCTTGACATCGTAATTATTACCGGGGAGAAGGATATGGGTGATCAGACCTTGAACCCCGAGCGGCCGCCCGAGTCTGTTTCGAGGTGCTCGCGTGATCGTTGCCTGCGATGCGTCGAAGACCACCACCCATCCGTCTCCGAGAACCTCAAACGTACCGTCCGGCCGCACCCACACCGCCGTCGCCTCGTCGACCCCGACTCCGAGCATCTCGGGGTGTTCGAGCACCACTGACATCAGCCGGTTGTGGCGCTTCCGTGCCACGAAATGTTGGTCGACGATGACGCCGTCGAACAATCCGAGACCTTCCCAAAGCTCGACATTTTCGGCAGTGAGGAGAGTGAAGTCACCGTCGCCGGTGATCATCAGACCACTCTGGCACGCGGTGCCGGCCGAGGTCCCGCCAACCACCGCGCCGTGGGCGAAGGCTTCGTTGACGGCCTGACCGACCACCGTGTCCAGAAGGGCCTCGGTGATGCGGCGCTGGTCGCCACCGGCGAACCAGATGCCGCCTGCGTCGCGGACCAGTTCGGCGAGCTCCGGGTCGGCCGCATCGTCCCTCACAGCAACCTGGGCGACCTTCACATCCTTACAGCCGTACTGCTGGAACAGTTCCTGGTAGTACTCGCCCGTATCTTCTTCCTCCGACGCGGTCGGGAAGATCACGATCGGGGCTTCGGGACCGCCGGCCAGTTCAACGAATTTCTCCATCACGGCATCCGGCTTGGAGCCGCCGCCGTTGAGCACGAGGTGGCCCCGGGACGCCTCCTCAGCCGTCGCGATCGTTACCATCGCACATACCGCCAAGAGGACTGTCGTCAAGAATCGCAGCATTGTTCCCCCGATGGAGCCCGGGCGGCCCGGAGGCCGCCCCACCAATTATCCATTCTACCAAGAGAACTTGGCGCCGATACGGATTTCGCGAGGCGTCTGGATGTCGAGCCTCCTCGAAGCGAGAGCAGGGATCCCAGACGCTTCCTCCGGGTGGTCGCGCCATTCGTACACGTACCAACCCCACCGCTGGTTGACCCGTCGACTTGTCGGAATCAAGGACGTTGAAAGCGTCGATGAAGATCGCCATCTCCATATTCCCGCCCAGCCCGAACTCCTTCTGCAGCCGCAGATCGAGGACCGAACGGTCCGGATACTGCCGCGAGCCTCTGGGCTCGAGGAACACCGGTGCGCGGTCGTTGTAATAGAGCCCTCGACCGAAACGTATGGCGTCCAGTACTCGCCGGTGCGGTACTGGTAGAAACCGGACAACATCGATCGCCACGGGAGGTCGACCGAGCCCGAGACCTTGAAGACCCACTCGGAGTAGCCCGGCAAACGTCCCTCATTGTTGAAATACCCGTTGAGATCCTCGAAGCCCGGTCGTTGAACCGTTGTAGGAGTAGTTGACCGTTCCCTGCACGTCGGACCACACCAGCGAGCTGTCCATCGACCAGCCTGCCGAGTACCTTTTACGCACTCGGAGCGCGACCGAGTCGTAGTTCCGCTTCGCGTCCTCCGGGTTCGTAATGAGGTTTTCCTGGGGCCTGATGAGCTCGAAAAAGGGGACATTTCCGCCGCCGAGCGGGTTGTCCGGGGCCACGTAGGCGTCATAGTCCTCGACGTTGGACATCATCATGGCGTTGATATTGTGGTATTCGCGATTGATGTAATCGACACCGAGCAACACTCTCGCCCGATCTGATGCTCGAAAGTGGCAATGAACTGGTCGACGTACGGGTGCCCGATGTTTGGATCCATCGTCGCCGTCGCCGTAACGGAACCTCGCGGCGGAGATCGTCGAACTCTCCGGTGTCGAAGTTGTAGTCGAAGTACTCGATATTCGACCGCGCATCACCAGACACTTCGCGATCAAAGAGCGAGACGGCCATACCATCGTAGTAGCGCCCGTAGTGGACTTGAGCGCGGTCTTGCCGTCGCCCATCAGGTCCCACACGAGACCCGCACGCGGAGCCCACATGTTCGGGTCATAAACGGTCCCGCTGGCGTTCTTGAACTCCCCTTCATATTGCGTGTATCGGACGCCAACGTTTGCGGCGAATCGGCCCACCTTCCAGGAATCCTGAACGTAGACGTGGAACCCTGCCATCTTGGCGTGCAGATCCCAATCACCACCCCAATCGGAGGAATAGACGCCGCAGAACGGGTCGTCGAAATAGGCATCGAGAGAGCTGCAGTACCGGAGTCGTCGTAGTAGGTGAGACGCCGCCGGTGCGCGAGGTGACCCAGTCGACTTTTGACTGTTCGTAGTTGAGCCCAAACTTGAAGTTGTGGGAATCGTCCTTTGCGAGCAGGCTGTCGGCGAAGAGGCTCCAGGACAGGTCAAACGTGGTTCGACCGAGATCCTTGTCGTAGGTCCTGTAGTAGTTCTGCCAATCGAAGCCGCTTTCACGGTCACCCCGGGCAAGGTACGTCGGGTCCGGCACCGGCGAACTGATCCCGGCCGCTGAGCCCGGTGATCTTCGCCGTCATGAAACTCGAATTGCTGAATAGTGACTCCCAGGAAGCGTTGAACATGAAATTCGGAGACTCCTGGCGTGGAGCGGCACTGGCGAGGACATCGCCCCGACGCCGCGGTAATCGTTGACCTTGTCGTCACAGTCCGCGATGAACATCAGTCGGTTCGACTCGAATTGAGCTGCCACGTGAATTTGCCCATGATACCTCGACAGCGTGACATCGTTGTCGGCCCGATCATCCTCGGGCGCGCCGACGGCTGTAGAACGGTTCTACAATGCCCTTTCCCGGTAGTTGCCTGATGCGAAGTACCACAATTTGTCCTGAACCACCGGACCGCCGAAGCTCGCGCTCAGATCGATATCCGAGTCGAGCCTTGTTCGTTCCCTCGATTCCTGGCGGTGCGTTGTCCGAGTTCAGGTTCCGCCCGAGTAGTAGGCGCGCACGTCGCCGTGAAATTCGTTGCCTCCCGATTTCGTAACGAGATTGACCACGGCGCCGGTGAAACCACCGTACTCGGCGTCTGCGCCAAGACCCGGCGACCTGAACCTCCTGGACCCAGTCCATGCTCGGCAACACCCATTGGAACCCAGCTCGGGGTCGGAAACGTCAACGCCATCGACGTTGTAGGCGTTCTGAGAGCTCGACGGCGCGCCATAGGCCGAGTCGTTTTCGATTCCTGGCGCAAATTCATGAGTCGGTCGGGTTCCGGGACACCGGCTGCCGTTCGATAAATTCCTCGGCCATGTTGAAATCGGAGTTGTTGGAAACGGTATTGACCTGCACCGTATCGGCCACAACGACGATTTCGTCCGCCATTTCGAGGTTTCCGAGCTGGAGGTTGAATCCGATGTCCTGGCCGAGCCCAATCCTCGAACGTTCTGTCCTGCAAGAATGTCTGAAACCCTGGCAGAGCCGCCTCGAACTGGTAGTTTCCCGGAGGCAGCGACGGAAATCGGTAGACGCCCTGGGCCTGGTCACTGGTCGCCTGACGGCCACCGATCAAGGCCTCGGAAATGGCGATGACCGTCACACCCGGCGTAACCAGCCCGTCCGGGTCCGTCACCACTCCTCGAATGCTGCCGCTCGTCTTTCCCTGCGCCGCTGCCGGCGCCGCGGAAAGCGCGAAGATAACGCCAATGAGCAGCACGACGAACGCATACTTGGATCTCATTCGAGTCTCCCCCTTTGTGAATTGAAAATTTCATATTTGTATCTTGATGAAATTTTTCCTATCATGTTGATGAAGATAGGCCGTCGAACGGCATCTGTCAACACCTGTTTCCGCCCGGGCAACGGCACCTCGAGCGCCGGATTTCGCCAAAGGGCTGCGGCACGTTAGAATCGTCGATTGCGGAGGATCTCATGCCAACGGAGAGGACTGCATCAGAGTTCAAAGAACGCCTGGTTCGACAGGCCGCTGATCTTCCGCCTCAGCAGCGGGCTATCGCCGAGTACGTTCTCGAGCACTTCAACGCTGTCCCTTTCTTCTCGGTTCCCGAAGTCGCACGACGGGTCGGAGTCTCCGAAGCCACGGTCGTTCGTTTCGCCCAGCGCATTGGATACCCGGGCTTTTCCGAATTCAAGATGGAGCTCGTCGACATGCTGCAGAACCGCCTTGGCGGCGGCGCCGAAGAGCCTCCCGAAGTGGTCGCGGACGACATTCCCTCGACGGTGGCGACGCTCGAGGTCACGAATATCGGCCGAACCGTCGAGGCCATTGACCGAGAGCATTTCTCCACCGTGGCTGAAGCCCTATTCGCCAGCGAGCGCGTGCACACCTTCGGCATGGGTGTCTCCGCCCTGCTCGCCGAGCTGGCCTCCTACACACTGCTCCAGGTCGGGGTCCCCGCGGCGCGCCTCTCCACCGCATTCTCCTCCCCGCGCGAACAACTCGTCGGAATCGGAGCCAACGACGTGATCATGGTGATCTCGCTGCCCCCGTATTCGCGGCAGAGCCTGTCCATCCTCGAGGACGCCCATGAGCTCGGGATCGCCACTGTCGCGGTCAGCGATCGAATGACCTCGCCGGCCGCTGTGCTGGCTCGATGGGCGCTCCCCGTGAAAAGCGACAACATGATGTTCACCAATGCCGTTGCCGCGGTGACCGTCCTCATCAACGCTCTCGCGACCCAGATCGCAACCGTCCATCGGGAAGAAGCCTTGGCTGCCCTGGCAAGAATCAACAAGGTATTGAGCGAGGACGCGGACGTACTTCCGGCGAGACGATGAAGGTCGTGATTTCCACAGCCCGCAACGAAAGAAAGTCTGCATGACGAACCTCAAGCGCTTTCGGATGCCGCACGTTTTCACGCTGCTCACCGGTTTCGTGTTTTTCTGCAGCCTGCTCACATATATTGTGCCGTCAGGGCACTTCGACCGAGAGACTCGGGATGTTGGTGGCGTTGAACGAACCGTGGTGATCCCGGGCACCTTCGAGACGATTCCGAAACACCGATCGCTTCAGGGTCTGGTTTTCACAGACAACGAACCCGGACAGGCAAGCCCGGTCAGTCTCGAGGGATTTCTCAGCGCCATCCCCCGCGGCATGGTGAATGCGGCGGATATCATCTTCTTCATCTTCATCATTGGCGGTGTGTTCGGCATTCTGCAGGCGACCGGTACCATTCCCGCCATTCTGCACACTGTCGTGAACCGTCTGCGGCACTCCTGGAAGCTGTTGACCATCGTGCTGATGACGATCATGGCGGTCGGCGGATCGACGCTCGGGATGGGCGAAGAGTTCATTCCCCTCGTCCCGATCTTCCTGATCGTCGCCAAGGAAATCGGCTGCGATCGAATTTTCGGGGTGGCGCTGGTCTACGTTGCCGGAGCTGTCGGATTCGCCGCAGCCACCACCAATCCATTCACCGTCAACATCGCGCAGGGCATCGCCGAAGTGCCGCTCAACAGTGCTATCGGGTTTCGGCTCATTTTTCTGGCGTGCTGTCTGGCGGTCACGATCGTCTACGTCCTTCGATACGGAGAAAAAGTCCGCCGGGACCCAGAAAACTCGATTATGGCCGATGATCCGTTCGACCTTCCCGATGCCGAGGTCGAACCCCCACCGCTGCGCCCGGCGCACATCGTAATTCTGGTCTCCTGCAGCGCGATCTTCGTGTTCATTTTGTATGCAGTTCAGACGATGGGATGGTGGCTCACCGAAATGGCAGGCGGCTTTGTCCTGATGGGTCTGGTCGCCATCGCGATTTCCCGGATTTCCCTCGCGGAGGCCTCGAAGGCGGTTGTTCGGGGGATGGAGGAAATGACCGTCGCCGCCCTCATCGTCGGCTTTGCGCGCGGAATCACGGTAGTTCTGGACGAGGGACAGATCCTCGACACCTTGATCTTCTCTGCGGCCGGTATTCTCCAACACGTTCCCCGGTACGTGGCTGCGGAAGGAATGCTGGTCATTCAGTCGATCCTGAACTTCTTCATACCCTCTGGATCCGGTCAGGCCGCCGTCACCATGCCGCTCATGGCACCCCTTTCGGACGTGCTCGGTCTGACCCGCCAAACCGCGGTTTTCGCATTCACGTGCGGAGACGGGTTTTCAAACACGGTCATCCCGACATCGGGAATTCTCATGGCGTCTCTCGGCCTCGGTAAGGTGCCGTACGATCGCTGGCTCCGATTCATGGCGCCGTTGCTGATCCAGCTCGTCCTTCTCGCAGCGATATTCATCGCGATCATGGTCGCGATGAACCTCCAATAACGTCCCGAGTCGCCGGCGCCAAAGAGCCTCAACACTCTCGTGATAAGCTATTTGCAAGGGATTGTGCCCTGTTCTGTCCTACTGTTTTGATGAAAAATATGGTCGCTTTGGAAGGCGGAGCCCGACGATGACGCTGAGTGGCGCCGAAAAATTCGGCAAGGGATACGTCACCGGTCTCACAAGCAACGAGGCGCCGAATCTCGAAAAAATCGCGAGACGGCGCCTCCAACTGTGGGCTATGACGTTGCTGCTGCTCATCCTCTCTGTGACCGTCATGAGCATCATTCTCTTTGTGAACAGGGACACGAACCCCGTCGCCTCGCCGACCGGCCTCATCTCCCTCGCCGTTGTCGTGCTCGTGCTGATTTTCAGCGCCTATACGATCAAGAAAGAGCTCGATCTCCGGTCCTTGACCGAGGAACTCGTCGACGAGCAGGTCCTCGGCGCAGCCCTCACCAACAGCCTGAGAGAGGCCAACGTGATTCTCGACTCGGGCAAAGAGCCGAACATCCGGCTCGACCTCGAGCAGGTGCTGGACGCAATCCTCGATTGCTCGATGGATCTCCTCAGCGGGCAGAGCGGCTCGATCATGATGTTGTACTCGGAGCACGAACTGCGGACAGTTTCTTCGGCGGGCCGAAGCTCTGCGCGAGGCGCGAGGGTCGCGGTCAACGAAGGCATCGCGGGGCAGGTCGCAGCCACCAAGAAGCCGGTGATGGTGCTCGGCATCTTTGATTGGGACCACTACAACAAGGAAGAGGACGCCCACGTCCCTCGAGCGCAATGTGCATCCCGCTCCTTGATGGTGACAGCCTGGTCGGCGTTCTCAGTCTGAATGCCAGAACCGAGTCGCACCTATACGGAGCGCGATCTCCGGGCCATGAGCGAATTCGGATACCAGGCCGGTTCGGCCATCGCCAAGGCCCAGGCATATGAGGCACAGCGGAAAATCGCCAAACAGGGCAGCTACCAGGCGATGCACGATCCTCTCACAGGTCTCCCGAATCGTTCTCTGCTCCTCGACCGTGTCGGAAACGCGCTGGCCCGCCGCCGCCCACCCGGACACGCTGTGGTCCTTCTCTTCCTCGACCTCGATGACTTCGCCCGAGTCAACGACAGCCTCGGCCACACCGCCGGTGACGAAGTCCTGATAACCCTCGCCGAACGGCTCCGCGCCAGCGTTCGAGCAGGCGATTCAGTGGCGCATTTCGGCGGCGACGAATTCGCGATTCTGCTCGAGGCCTCCGATACCGATGAAGCCAGCGCCGCCGCACGACGAATTCTCGGTGACCTGCAGAAGCCGTTTTCTCTCGAGGGACGAGAGGTTCAGTTCACGGCGAGCGTCGGCATCGCCCTCGAACAATCCGGTGAAGCGCGCCCCGAAGAGGTCATGCGAAACGCCTTTACCGCCCTCCACTCCGCGAAGAATCAGGGAAAAGGGCAGGTCGCCGTCTTCGAAGAATCCATGCATTCCACGGCGCTCAACAGGCTCGATCTCGAGCACGAGCTGCGGCACGCCGTCGAGCACCAGCGGCTCGATGTGTATTTCCAGCCGCTGATGGATCTCAATGATCTTTCGGTCCACGGTTTTGAAGCGCTCGTTCGCTGGCATCACCCCCAGCGCGGTCCGGTGGCCGCGGTGTCGTTCGTGCCCCTGGCCGAAGAGGCGGGATTGCAGCCTCTGATCGACCGTATGGTCCTGCAGAGAACCTGCGCCAAGGTCAGGGATCTCAACGCGGGCATGTTTGCCGCCAACCCGGCTGCAGCTCACGTCAATCTCTCGCCGATGAGCATCCGCGAACCTGATTTTGTTTCCAACCTGGCCCTGGATCTCAAGGAATCGGGGCTCGAACCGGACCAGCTCGTCCTCGAGATCACCGAAAGCGTGATCATGCACGATGTCGAGCAGGCTGCCAGCAAGCTCCGGGCGATCAAATCCCTGGGAGTTCGCCTCGCTCTTGACGATTTCGGCACGGGGTATTCCTCTCTGAGTTATCTCCGCAGTTTCCCGGTGGATGTGGTCAAGATCGACAAGGTCTTTGTTGACGAAATCGAAAAGGACAAGGGCGCTGCGGCGCTCGTACAGGCGATTCTCCGCCTCGGTATCGGGCTGACATTCGAGGTTGTCGCCGAGGGCATCGAGACCCGGGAACAGCTCGACAGCCTGGTCGACGCTCGGCTGTAAATACGGCCAGGGATACTACCTGGCGCACCCCCTCTCCAAACCTGAACTCGCGGAGTTCCTCGCCCGAATCAGACAGGCGTCGTGATACCCTGAGTTTCGAGACAGACTCTCAGGGTTGGCCCCATGATTCGTTTCGCCCTCAATAGATCGGCCGTCACGACCCAAGCCCATCCGGGCTTGCCGCTTCTGGATTATCTGCGCGACCAGGCCGGGCTGACCGGTGTCAAGCACGCCTGCCGTGAAGGCGACTGCGGATCGTGCGTCGTCCTTCTCGGCAGACCACGACGGCGGAGAGCTCCGCTACGAAGTCGTGACCTCGTGTCTCCTGCCGCTCGGGACGGTCGACGGGTGTCATGTCGTCACGATTGAAGGCCTCAATCAGCAGCAGCTCGGACCTGTCCAAGCAGCGATGACCGCAGAAGGCGCTTCCCAATGCGGATTCTGTACGCCAGGCATCGTCGTCTCTCTCACGGGGCATCTGATGAACGCCGAGAATTGGGACACTGAACCGGCGATCGAGGCCATCGCAGGCAACATCTGCCGCTGCACCGGCTACGCTTCGATTCGCCGCGCTCTCACGGCGGTGCTCGAACAGCTCCGCGCGGAAATCGACGTCACGGAGAAACGTGTTGCGGCGCTGGTCCGCCAGGATCTCCTGCCCGAGTATTTCCTGGGAATCAACGAGGTCGTCGGAGGCCTCGACACCGGGACGCCGAATCGAGCGCCAACGGAATCGCAGTTGATCGTCGCCGGAGGAACCGACCTGTATGTCCAGCGGCCCGACGACCTCCCATCGGCCGATGTCTGGGTCATGCCGGTCGGCGCGAAGGGCCCGGTGTGGCGGGACGGAGACCACATCTACCTCGCAGCTACGGCGACAGCCGAGGACCTGAAGATCTGACGCGAGCTCGAAAGCGCCATCGGCGGCATCGAAAGCGCCATGCGACTGATGGGCTCGCTGCCGATCCGCAACCGGGCCACCATCGCGGGCAACATCGTCAACGCCTCGCCGATCGGCGACATGACCATCATCCTGCTCGCCCTGGAGCCGAGATCGGACTGGTCCGCAAGGCAGCGACGCCGACCGGCTGCCGCTGCGCGATTTCTTCCTCGGCTACAAGAAGCTCGATCTGCGCCGCGGCGAGATCGTCGAATGGCTCCGTTTCCCTGCAGAGCGAGCCGCGGACCCTCTTCAACTTCGAGAAGATCAGCAAGCGGACCCACCTCGACATCGCCAGCGTCAACTCGGCGGCCTCGCTCCAATGGTCGCGGCGACGCATCGCCGAGCCCGTCCTCTCGGCCGGCGGCGTCGCGCCGATTCCGATGCAGCTCCGACGCACCGCGGCGTTTCTCGCGGCCGACGAGCCGGATGCCGACACAGCTGCCGTGCCGCCGGGATCGCGCGCGGCGAGGTCACACCCGATCTCCGACGTCCGCGGGTTCGGCGGACTACAAGAGCCTGCTGCTCGGCCAGCTCGTGCTCGCCCACTTCAAGGTCCTCTTCGAGCTCGAGGACCGGAATCTCGTCGGAGGCGGCCTCATGAGCAACCACGAGATCGGCCCACACACCCGCGGCGAGTCGCTTTTCGTCGGCGACCTCCCCGATCCGGCGGGGCTGCTCCACGCCGCGGTCCTGGCTTCGCCGGTGCCCCACGGTCGAGTCACCCGGCTCGACACACGCCGCGGCGGCCATCGAAGGCGTGGCGTGCGTACTCACCGCCGCCGACATTCCCGGCGAGAACCAGATCGGCGGCATCGTCCAGGACGAGCCGCTGCTCGCCGAAGGTGAGGTCCACTTCGCCGGCCAGCCGATCGCGATCGTGGTCGCCGACACTCCGCGGCAGGCGCGCGAAGCCGCCGCCGCAATCGAGATCGAGTATCGAGGAGCTGCCAGCGGTCTTCGATCCCCGCGAGGCAGCCGCCACCGGTCGCTGATCGTCCCGTCGCGCACGCTCGCGCTGCGGCGACGTCGACGGACGCCTGGGCCGACGTGCGACGTGGTCGTCGAAGGACAGCGTCGAGTCGGGCGGCCAGGAGCACCTCTACCTGGAAACCCAGGCCGCCCTGGTCGCTCCCGCAGGAGGGCGACCGGCTGAGGATCCTCTCCTCCACCCAGGCGCCGACAGCCGTGCAGCGCATCACGGCCCGCGTCCTCGGGCTGCCCATGAACGCGATCGAGGTCGACGTGGCCAGGCTCGGCGGCGCCTTCGGCGGCAAGGAGGACCAGGCGACACCGTGGGCGGCCATTGCGGCCCTCGCGGCATCCAAGCCTGCGCCGTCCGGTGCGGATCGCGCTGACCCGCCACGAGGACATGCGGATGACCGGCAAGCGCCATCCCTACTCCTCCGACTTCAAGATCGGGCTCGACGCGCGACGGCGCGATTCTCGCCTACGAGGCCACCTACTACCAGAACGCCGGCGCCGCGGCCGATCTGTCCCCCGCGATCCTCGAGCGCAGCCTCTTCCACTCCACCGGCGCGCTACTACGTTCCCAACGTCAGGGTCACCGCCCTGAGCTGCCGCACCAACCTGCCGCCCTTCACCGCCTTCCGCGGTTTCGGCGCCCCTCAGGCGATGTTCGTGATGGAGAGCGCGATCGCCAAGGCCGCCGAGGCCTTGGGCCTGTCCCGTCGTGAGATCCAGCGGAGGAACCTGCTTTCCGAGGGCGATCCTTTCCCCTACGGGATGCGAGCTCAGCAGGGCAACGCCCGACGGGCCTTCGCACGAGGTCGAAAAGCGTTTTGACGTCGCTCGAGCATCGAAAGGAAAGCGGCCGAGCACAACCGGACCCACCCGCTCGAAAAACGCGGCATCGCGATGATGCCGGTGTGTTTCGGCATTTCGTTCACCGCCAGCTTTCTCAATCAGGCGGCCGCCCTGGTTCACGTCTACACCGACGGCAGCGTCAGCGTCAGTCACCGGCGCGGTCGAGATGGGCCAGGGCGTGAACGCCAAGATGCTCGGACGTCGCGGCTCATACGCTCGGCATCGACAGCGGCCGGATCACCATCGAGACCACCAACACCCTCCGCGTCGCCAACACGTCGCCAACCGCGGCCAGCTCGGGAGCCGATATGAACGGTCGCGCTACCGAGATGGCGTGCCGGCGATTGTTTCGACGCCTCGAGCCCGTGGCTGCTGAACTCCTCGGCGTCGATCGCGAACAGATCGACATTTCCGGCGACAAGGTCATGGTTGCCGGCAAGCCGCGCGGACTTGAGCTGGGAAGAGCTGGTCTGGGAGACCTATTTCCGCAGAGTCAGCCTGTCCGCCCAGGCGCACTACGCGACCCCGAAGATCCACTACGACCGCGAGACCGAAGAGGGCGAGCCCTTCGCCTACCACGTGTACGGCAGCGCCGTCATCGAGGTCACCGTCGACTGTCTGCGCGGGACCTACACGGTCGACCGCGTGCGGATCGTGCACGACGCCGGCCGCAGCCTCAACCCGCTCGTCGATTTGGGTCAGCTCGAGGGCGGCCTCGTGCAGGGCATCGGCTGGATGACCATGGAAGAGCTGCTCTTCGATGACGGCCGCAACCTGACCGACACCCTGAGCACCTACAAAATCCCCGACATCCTGTGCACTCCCGAGATCGAAGGGCATTTCCTCTCAGACGCCGACAACCCCAACGCGATCATGCACTCCAAGGCGATCGGCGAACCGCCCCTCATGTACGGCATCGGCGCCTACTTCGCCATCCTCGACGCTCTGCGCGCTTTCCGTCCCGACCGCGAGGCCTTCTTCCACGCGCCGATGACGCCGGAGAGAGTCTTGATGTTCCTCCACGGGGATCGCGATGCCGTCTCCAGTGAGGATGCGATCGAAGCCGCCAGCATCATGCAGCGCTAGAACGCTGGGCTTGCCCGACAATAGCGCGAGATCGAAGGACCGCTCAGAGCAGGCCTCGGTTTGTCTCGGCGGAGCCCACAGCTCGAGTTGCCCTGAAAAGATTGAAAAACCACAGAGACACGGAGTTCACAGAGAGCATCACAGAGGTTAATCATATGGTGGTTTCGGGAACCTGCTCGCGACGCTGTAACGGAACGCCCGGCTGGTACCTTGCGCCAGAGTTTGAGACGTCTCTGTGTCCCTCTCTGTGCGCTCTGTGGCTCTGTGGTGGTTCAGGTCGTGGGGTCTCGCCAGGTGGAGCATTTCTCTGACGACCCCCCGGGGCTCGCTTCGAGCCGTACATCGACCTCGCGCTATTCCGAATCAGCCCAACCTTCGTTGCTGGAATCTGTCTACTTCGTTTCGCTACAATCCCCCCATGGAACACACCACCGACGTTCGACCGGATCCCTGGACGCACGCGCTGAGATCGTTGGCGGCCGGCCTCGACACCACCCTGGTCATGGTGGTGGACCACTCGGGCTCCGTCCCGGGCGTGACGGGCACCTTCGTCGTTGTCTCCGACCTCGGGATCGCCGGAACAATCGGTGGTGGTGCGGCCGAAAAACAGCTCGTCGACACCGCGCGCGAGTTCTCGGGAGAACCCACCCTGATCAGATTCCGCCACACACCCGGCGAAGGCGGAACCCTGTGCGCGGGTGAGCAGGTCTTCGCGGTCATTTCGCTGTCGCACGATGATGAAAAGGAGGTCCGGAAGATACTCGACACGCTCGAGGCCCACCGAACCGGGACACTGACCCTGACGCCCGACGGCCTCCGCTTCAACGAGACCGACACCCACCCCCGTACCTTTGTCGAGGGCGGGGACTCCTGGAGCTTCACCGAACCGCTCGGTCTCTGGATACCCTCTACCATCATCGGCGGCGGCCACGTCAGCTCGGCTTTTCCAGGGTCATGGCCACCCTCCCCTTCCGCATCGTCGTCCTGGACAATCGCGAGGACCTGCCGACGATGGAGGCAAACCGTTGGCTCACGAAAAGCGCGTGGTCGAATTACGAGCACATCGGCGACCACGTGACCGAAGGAGATCGATCCTGGGCGTGATCATGACCTTCGGCCACGACCACGACGGGCTGGTCCTCGAGGCCTGCTCGGGCAGGGAACTACGCCTATCTCGGTCTGATCGGCAGTCAAGCGAAAATCCGCACGATGTTCAAAGACATCGAAGGCGCCGGTGTACCGCGCGCCACGCTGGACAAGGTGCGCGCTCCGATCGGTCTTCCAATCGGCAGCCACACTCCGGAAGAGATCGCCGATCAGTATCGCCGGCGAAATCATCGCGATTCGAAACGGTAAGGAGCCATCGTGGCCATCGCTCAGCCTTCATCGCTGAACGGCCGCCGACACGACAGTGGAGTACGACGAAGGGATGCGCCTGCTGGCGGTCTTGCGGGAGATCTGCGGCATCACCACACCAAAGGACGGATGCTCGCCCAGGGAGTCTGCGGCTGCTGCACGATCCTGCTCGACGGGAAACCGTCGCTGTCCTGCCAACTCGATCCGCAGCAGGCCTCCGGCCGCGAGGTCGTGACACTCGAGGGTCTGCCGGACCGCCAACGTCAGCTGCTCGCCGAGGCCTTTGTCCAGGAAGGGGCCGTGCAGTGCGGGTTCTGCACCCCGGGGATCGCCGTGCGGGCGGCCCACCTTCTCAACAACGACCTCACGCGCGATCGAACCCGCGTCGAGCGGGCCTCGCTGGACACCTCTGCCGCTGCACCGGCTACAACCGGATCGTCGACGCAATCCAGACCGCCGGCGAGGCGTGGAGCGGGGATGGCCGGCTTTCATCCGAGGACCACCACGGCGCCCACGACTTTTTTGGCGAAGAGCACGGCATGACACGTTCTGAGGAACCGTTGGAAATCGACGGAGTCGGCGCATCGAGCGAACGGTATCGAGGTCGCGACCAGACCCTGGGCGGAAAAGACTTCGTCGCCGATATGAAGGTCGACGGCATGCTCCACGGCGCGCCGGTCCTCGCGGAACACTCCCGGGCCCGAGTGCTTGCGATCGACTCGTCGGACGCCGCTCTCCATGCCCGGGGTCGAACGAGTCATCACCGCCGCGGATATTCCCGGCATCTGCAACCACGGCCTGATCGTCCGCGACTGGCCGTTGCTGGTCGCCGAGGGCGAACCAACCCGGTATGTGGGCGACGTCGTCGCAGTACGTCGTCGCCGACAGCGAATTTCGGGCACACAAAGCCGCCGGCCGCCGTGCACGTCGACTACGAGGTCTTCGATCCGGTGTCTTCTCCCGAGGCGGCCCTCGCTCCCGACGCGCCCCGCATCCATGAGGGCAGCAATCTCCTCGAGGTCTGTTCCTTCGCCCGGGGAGATGTGGAGACAGCCCTCGAGCAATCGGCGCACACAGTCGACGCCACATTCACCACCCAGCGCATCGAACACGCCTTCCTCGAACCCGAGGCCTGCCTCGCGGTGCCCCACGACGGCCGCTTGAAGGTGTACTCGCAGGGCCAGGGTGTGCACGACGACCAGCGACAGATCGCCGCCATTCTCGGGTATCGACGCCGCGAAGATCGAGGTGGAGCTGGTCTCCAACGGCGGCGCCTTCGGAGGCAAGGAGGACCTCTCGGTCCAGGGCCACACCGCCCTCGCAGCCTGGCTCCTCCAGCGACCCGGTCAAGACGGTGCTGACCCGCGAACAGTCAATGCGGATCCACCCGAAACGCCATCCGTTGACTCTTCACTACACGGCCGGGTGTGACGCCGAAGGCCGCCTCACCGCCGTCCGGGCGCGAATCGTCGGCGACACCGGCGCCTACGCATCGGTCGGGGCCAAGGTCCTGGAACGCGCCGCCGGCCACTCGTGCGGGCCCTACCGCGTGCCCAATGTCGATGTCGAAGCGCGCACCGTCTACACCAATAATCCACCCTGCGGAGCGATGCGTGGGTTCGGCGCCAACCAGGCGTCTTTCGCCATCGAAGGCGTCCTCGATCGGCTGGCCGAAAAGGTCGGCATCGACGGCTACGACATCCGCGAGCGCAATGTTCTCGATCCGGGCGATCGATTTGCCACCGGGCAACGCATGAACTCGAGCTGCGGGATCCGCCAAACCCTCGAAGCGGTTCGCGACGCCTACAAGAGCGCTCCCGGATCGCCGGAATCGCCTGCGGCATCAAGAACACCGGCATCGGCAACGGCTCGAGGACATCGGCCGGGTCGCCATCGAGGTCGGCGAAGGCGGCCGACTCGAGATCCTCACCGGCTACACCGAGATGGGGCAAGGGCTTCACACCATCATTCGTCAGGTGGTGAGCCAGGAGACCGGTCTGTCGACCGGACGTCATGAGCGTGCGAACCGTCAGCCGGCCCGAGGTCGAGTGCGGCATGACCACCGCCTCTCGCGCCACAGCATTGTGCACCGCCGCCGGCCAGATGGCCGCGCGCCAGCTCGCCGGCGAAATGGCTTCGAGATCCCTCGAAGAGCTCGAAGGACGACGATTCTCAGGCGAGTTCATCTGCGACTTCACGACCGCTCCCGGCGCCTCCACCGACGAGCCCGTCACTCACATGGCCTTTGGATTCGCCACCCAGGTGGTGATCCTGGCCGAGGACGGCACCATCGAAAAGGTGGTGGCCGCCCATGACGTCGGGCGCGCCATCAATCCTCAGCTCTGCGCCGGTCAGATCGAGGGTGGCGTTCACATGGGGCTCGGCTACGCCCTCTCCGAGGACTTCCCCTGCACCGACGGCGCGACCCGATTCCCTGCGTCCTCCGCGATCTCGGCATTCTCCGCGCCGCGCACACACCGCCCATCGAGGTCATCCTGGTCGAGGTACCGGACGAGGTCGGCGGCTACGGCTCAAAGGGTGTCGGCGAGATCGGCCTCGTCCCCACCGCCGGCGCGGTCGCCGCCGCCCTCTACGCCCACGACGGCATCCGCCGCACCTCGCTCCCCATGAGCGATGCCCCCGCCGCTCGGGCCTCGGTACCGAAATCTCGTCGATGATTATTTGGTCGAACCTGTCGAAGCGGCATTGAAGCTCAGCAGATCAATCGGCAGCGCCGAGGCAATCAGCGACTTCCGCAAAAAACTCATCCAGACTGGCATCGACGAAGTACCGGTTGGGTCCTGGGGCGAGCCCGACCTCGCCCTGGTTGACCACCACGACATCGCCGCCGGCCTGTTCTGGGAGAAAGGCTGCGGGGTACACGGCCAGGGAGGAACCGAGTACGAGGAGGAGGTCCGACTCGGCGACCGCGGCTGCCGCGCCATCGATGCCTTTGACGGCCTCGCCAAAAAACACCACATCCGGCTTGATAACACCCCCGCACTCGCAGTGCGGCACCTCGACCTCGCGGACCATTTCCTCCATGTGCGCGAGCTCGAATTCCTGCGCGCAGCTCAGGCAGTGGCTGGTCCAGTAGTCGCCGTGGACCGAGATGACCCGCTTCGATCCAGCCTTCTGATGCAACGAGTCGATGTTCTGGGTAACGACAGTGGTGAGCTTCGAGGAGGCTTCCAGCTCGGCCAGAAAACGGTGCGTCAAGGTCGGCTCGATGGTGTGGATGACGCTGAGCAGATCCCGTGTGAACTCGTAGAACGGCGCAGGATCGCGCCCGAAGGCCGTGATGTCGAAGACCGCCTCCGGGTCGTACTGGCGGGTCACGTACAGGCCCTGAGGCCCACGGAAATCCTGAATTCCGGCGGCCGTCGAAATGCCGGCGCCGGTGAGGGCGACGACGCGATCCGCGCGTCTGATCAGGTCCGCGCAACCTCGAGCATCAAGAGCATTCTGAGCAGGCATCGACCAGGGAATGATACCAGGACGCTGAGGTTCCGATATGCCTTCATCAACAGGAGAAACTGCAGATGGCGCGGATAGACGCAGATGTCGGTTCTGGCTGTGAACTCCCTTCCGAAAATTACAGGGAGCTCTCTGATGGTGGGCGTTGAAAACGCAAAGACGCAAAGCCCGCCCGCCCATCCACCCCGCAAAGACGGCGCAAAGGAATTTTCATGAGTTTTGCCAGCCATTCAACTTGGCGCTCTTCGCGTCTTCGCGGTTTCAGAGGTGCCGCAATTGGCATCTCGTCACATATCTCCAGTGTCACTCAATGTCCGGGCCCGAAAATCTGTGTGTACCCGCGATATCTGCGGTTTGTGTTGCGGGCGGACGGGGATCGAAATCCGGAATCTGGCATCTGAAATCTGCAAAATCCAGCAAATCCGGAAATTTGGTATCCGGGTCGGACGGTCGGACGCGCGTGTATATTGAAGCGGGAGTTCCATGCAAGAAGTTGCCGCCATCCTCAACCGCCTGTCGATTGCGGTCCAGTTCGCGGTCGTGATCTGCCTCTTCGTCTACTTCCTGCTGCTCGGGCAGATGGTCAAGCTCCGCGAGGTCCGCTTGTGGATGCTGGCATGGCTGGCAGACGCGGTGGCCGTGGCGGCCGTTTTTGTCCACGCCTACGCCGATATCCCCCCATCGGGCACCGCATCACCCTCGTGGTCTACCTCGCGGGAAAGGCCATCTTCACGATCCTCATCGTCTCCGGCGCCCGCCATCACATTCGGCCCGGTTCCGAGCCTTCGATGCATCCCGTCTTTCTCATGGTTTTCGTCTCATCGTGGAGCCTGATCCTCGGCTTCGCCGTGCCCAGTCTGTGGCAGGCACAGCTCGCCGAGAGCTTCCTGGTCGGTACGATCTTCCTCGTCGGCGGCGCCACCGTGCTCCGGCACCCACGTTCCGTGGTCTCCAGGTGGTTGGGATGGGCCATGCTCTTCGAAGGCATCATCTTCGCCTACTCCGCCGTACTGCTCGTACCGGCTCTCTGGGGCAATACCCCGGGCTTCGCATACCTCAGCTACTCTTCGTTTATCGACGCCTGGGCCGAGCTCATGCTCGCGTTGGCCTGCATCGCAGTACTCGCCGACCGCCGCGAGGAACTCCTGCACTACGCCAACCGGGAACTTCTCGAATCCCAGCAGCGCCTGAGTCGGCTGGTCGACACCGATCCATTGACCAATCTCGCCAACCGACGGAGTCTGCGCAAGGCCATGGACTCCGTCATCGACACCGGCGGAGCAGTCATATTCATCGATATCAACGATTTCAAGCAGATCAACGATCTATTCGGTCACCGCGTTGGTGATGCGACATTGCAGCGGCTGGCCAAGCACATCGTCGAGCAGTTTCGTCCCGAGGATCACGTGATTCGTTGGGGCGGAGACGAGTTCCTGGTGGTGGCGCCCGGGATGGACCAGACGCAGCGCCAAGGGCAGGATCGCGGCCATCGGCGAAGTCGCTGCGCCGGCACGGCGAAGACGGTCCGCCGTTTTCGATCGCCGCCGGGGTCGCCGAACTCTTCCCCGGGGGCGACCCCACGGCGGCCCTCGAAGAGGCTGACCGCCGAATGTACGCCCAGAAGCGCGGCCGGTAGCGCTCCATGTCCGATCGATTCCATCCGCTGTCGCCGGATCGCCTCTGTACGTGGATCGCCACTGAATTGAGAGCGAAGAACTCGATCTTCGGGATTCCCCGAGAGCTGTTCTTCATCCCACGCCGCGACGATCCATTCCGAACTGCGGTCTTCGGACAGCCCGATGGAGACACCGATCGGGGTCGCCGCCGGCCCGCATTCACAGCTCGCTCAGAACATCATCGCAGCCTGGCTGTGCGGCGCTCGCTTCATCGAGCTCAAGACCGTCCAGACCCTCGATAATCTCGAAATCTCCAAACCCTGCATCGACATGCAGGACGAGGGATACAACGTGGAATGGTCGCAGGAGCTCGAGGTCGAGCAGTCATTCCACGAGTACCTTCACGCGTGGGTCCTGATCCACGCCCTCCACCGCCACCTCGGCTTTCCCGGAAACGCTCCCGGGGTGATCTTCAATCTCTCGGTCGGCTACGACCTCGCCGGCATCCGCCAACCCAATATGCAGTGGTACCTGGATCACGTGCAGGATGCAGGCGAAGACCTCGAGCGGTGCATCGAAGATCGTCGCCGCCATTTTCCCGAGATACCGGACACGACGGTGCCCGTCCAGATGTCCGACAACGTCACGCTCTCGACCATGCACGGCTGTCCACCGGAAGAAATCGGCGCCATCTCCGCGTACCTCCTGGCGAACGGGGTCTCCACACCAGCGTCAAACTCAACCCCACCCTTCTCGGAGCCGGACCGGGTTCGGAGGATCCTCAACGAGCGCCTCGGCTACCACGAGCATCGGGTTTCCCGAACAGGTCTTTTACGATGATCTCGCCTACCCCGACGCGTCTGAAACTCATCGAAACCTCCGGGCACCGCAGCCAAGGCCGGGCTCGATTTCGGCGTCAAGCTCACCAACACCCTCGCGGTGGCAACCACCGGAGGGTTTTCGATCCCTCCGAGCAGACCATGTACCTCTCCGGGCGCCCGCTCCACGCGCTGACCGTCGAGCTCGCCCATCGCCTGGCAGACGACTGTCGAGAAGGATCTCCTCGATGTCGTTCTCGGGCGGCGCCGACGCCCACAATATCCCCCACCTTCTCGAGCCGGCATGCGCACAGTCACCGTCTGTTCGGACCTGCTCCGACCGGGCGGCTATCTCCGGTTCGGACAGTATCTGGAAACCTCGAAACGCGATGGATGCCGCGGGAACGAGCAACGTCGAGAATTCATCCGAGCGGGTCTCCAGGTTTGGGCGCTACCGAAGCGGCAACGAGCAACCTCGCCGCTATCCCTGACGACCTGCTCTCCGAACCCGTCCCTCCACAGAGACCTACGACCGCGAGCAGACCAAGACCAGGCGCGAGCCTCGGACTCTTCGACTGCATCAAGGCGCCCTGTACCGACACCTGCAACGTGGACCAGCAAGTGCCTGAGTACATGCGGCGGGTTCGCGACGGTGACTCGCGGGCGCCGCCCCGATCACCCGCGAGGACAACCCGCTGGCCTCGATCCTCGGGCGGGCCTGCCACCACCCCTGCGAACCGGTGTGTCTCCGCACCCACATCGACCAGCCGCTCGCGATCCGCGAGATCAAGCGATTCATCACCGACAACGAAGACCGCTCCGACTCGCAGAAGGAGACGCCGGTATCGGGCGGCCGTACAGCCGTCATAGGCGGCGGACCCTGCGGTCTCTCCGCCGCGACATTCCTCGCGCGAGCGGGCCACCAGGTCACCATCTTCGAGGCCCGATCCGCGATGGGCGGCATGGTCTCCGCAACGATCCCTGATTACCGCGCGTCCAGACACGCCATTGACCGCGATCTCGACCGGGTCCGTTCGCTCGGGGTCGAGATTCGCTCCGGCCAGGAGGTCGGCACTGCGATCACTCTCGACGGGCTTCGAGCCGAAGGTTTTTCGACCATCGTGGTGGCCACCGGTGCGCGCCGAGGGCTCCGGCTCGGGCTCGATGGAGAAGAGAGCCGCGGAGTCATCGACGGCCTGGATTTCCTTCGTGCCGCGCGGATCAGGCCGGGCACCGGCACTCGGCCGCGGATCGGCGTCATCGGCGGCGGCGATGTCGCGATGGACTGCGCCCGCACCGCGTCCGGCTGGCTGACGCGGACGTCACCATCTATTACCGCCGAACCCGGGCCGAAATGCCGGCACACGGAGGAAGAGATCACGGATCTCATCGAGGAGGGCGGCGCGATTTCCGAGCTGGTGGCGCCCTTGCAGATCGTCGCCGAAGACGGTCAACTCGTGGCGGTGAGGATGCAGAAGATGCGTCTCGGCGAACCCGATGCTTCAGGACGCCGACGTCCCGAGGCCATCGAGGGCGCCGACTTCGAAGATGTCGAACTCGATACCCTGATCGTCGCCATCGGTCAACGCGCCGACCTCGGGCTCTTCGGCGAACGGAGGATCGCACTGAACCCTCGGCTATCTCCAGGTGGATCCCGACACCCTCGAAACCTCGATGCCCGGCGTGTACGCCGGGGGCGACATCATCGGCAGCGGTCCCGCGAATATCGTCAAGGCCGCCGGAGATGGAAGACGCATCGCCGATGCGATCATCGCTCGCGAACACGGAATCGACGAGGACCCGACCTTCCCGGATGGCCGGACTTCGATCGCGTCGATCTTCTGCGGCGCCGGTCGATCCAGGAACCCAGAGAACCGATCCCGCACCTCCCCCCGGAACAGCGCACCGGATTTGCGGAAGTCGTACAGACACTGTCGCCCGAATCTGCGCGGCGGGAAGCCGCGCGATGTCTCGATTGCGATCGTCCTGTGCTCGACCTGTGACAGTGTCTGCCCGAATCGGGCCATCGTCACCTACCGAACTCGACCCGCGCAAATCTCGGTTCCAAGGGTGGAAACGGTGGACGGTGCTGTTGTCGTCCGCGGCGCCGAAGTGTTCCGCATCGAACAGGGACCGCAGGTCGCGGTGCTGACCGATGCCTGCAACGAGTGCGGCAACTGCGTGACCTTCTGTCCCACGGCCGATCGACCGTGGCGCGACAAACCACGTTTGTATCTGAATCGCGAAGAATTCGAGGCCCAGACCGACAACGCCTTCATGTTCCTGACCGTCGAAGGCTCCAGAGGCCTCCAGGCCCGTTCCGGCGCCCGCTGCACCAACTCGTGGAGCGCGACGGCCAGCTGCGATACAGCGGTCCCGGAATCGAGCTTCGATTGCATCGGAACACCCTCACTCGTCGAAGATACCCGGACCTCGCGTACGACGGTCGTCCGACGAGGATGATTCCGCTGAATCCCGAGCTCCTCGGCGCGATGATCGTCTTCATCGATTCATTCGCCGAATCATGCCCGAATTCCCGTCGCTCGAGCTGCAGACTGGCTCTTTGACACGGATGCCTGAAGCTCTTCCTCTCAGCCATTGACGCACATTCGTCACCGGAGGCACGGCTCCCCGTGCACGAATTGCAGGGTTACACTGGTTACAACGATGCGAACTCGCTTCGTCAACCTTCACATCCCGGTCGGGGACAACGAAACCGTAGCGGCTGAAATTGTCGTCAACGACGGCCGCTTCGAGGAGATTTCCACCGGTGATTCCGCCACCGCCGCCGGCGGAGAACAGTGGGTCAACCTCGATGGCGCCCTCGTCCTTCCCGGGTGTATCGACGGCCACGTCCACTTCGACGATCCGGGCTTCACCCAACGCGAAGATTTTGCCAGCGGCACGGCAGCGGCCGCAGCCGGCGGTGTCACCTGTGTCGCCGACATGCCCTGTACCTCCCTCCCGCCCATTGTCGACAAGGAATCTCTCGAGAACAAGCTGCGCATCATCGACTCCAAGGCTCATGTGGACTATCTGCTCTGGGGTGGCGTGTCGGGAAATTCGGTGGCGGATCTCCGGTGGAGCAAACACCTGGCCGATCTGGCCGACGCGGGAGTCGCGGCCGTCAAGGTCTACATGCTGTCGGGGATGGACACCTTCCGCGACCTCACCATGGCCGAGATTCGCGCAGTCATGGCGGACGCCCACCGTCTCGGGATCCCGGTCGCGATCCACGCCGAAGATCGATCGATCGTCGATCAATTGACCAAAAGGGCGCTCGAGCGGGGAGAAGATTCTCCTGCAGCCTATGCTGCGTCCAGGCCATCCGCCGCAGAAGCCTCGGCGGTGACCGCCGCGGTCGAGGCCTGTCGCGCTACCGGCGCCCGAGTTCACATCGTGCACCTGGCGGCCGGGGAGGCCCTCGACATCATCAGCGCCGCGCGCCTCGAAAACATGCCCATTTCGGCTGAAACCTGTCCTCACTATCTCGAATTCACGAGCGAGGACTTCGAGCGACTCGGATCAGTCCTGAAAACGGCGCCCGTCGTCAAGAGCGAGGGCGACCGCGAACGCCTCTGGCAGGGCCTGGCCAGCGGCGAGCTGTCGTTTGTCGCCACGGACCACGCCGCCGGACGCTGGCCCGAGGAAAAGCAGACCGGTTCAATCTGGACCGACTACGGCGGCGTGCCAGGCGTCGAGCTCATGCTTTCCTACCTCTATTCCGAGGGCTTCGGCAAGGGCCGGATCACACTCCAGCGTCTGACCGAAATCACCGCTTCTGAACCAGCTCGGTTTTTCGGTGTCGACCACCGCAAAGGCCATCTTCGTCCAGGCTGTGATGCTGACTTTGTCGCTTTTGACCGGGACGTCAGCTGGACAGTTCGGGCGAGCGGTCTCCACAACCTCAACCGTTACACGCCGTTTGAAGGCCATGAGTTCAACGGCCGGGTCCGCGCCACGTATCTCCGTGGACACTGCGCGTATCAGCGTCGCGCCTGACGGGACCGAGGCATTCGGTCCAGCCGGTATGGGCGAGTGGGTCCGGCGGGGCTTCGCATGAATTCCGAAGGATTCGACGTCGCGGTTCTCGATAACGGTGTGGTTGTCACAGGCGGCGCGGAACCCGAGGTTCTGACCGACGGCGCGGTGGCATGGGCGGGAACGAAGATCGTCGCGGTCGGCACTGCGGAGGATATTCACCAACAGTTCCCGACCGCCCGACGACTCGACGCCCACGGCGGCTTGATCCTCCCCGGTCTGATCAATCTCCATCACCACCTCTACTCCGCCTTCGCGCGCGGCCTCGCACCCGCGTTTCCTCCGCAGGACTTCGGGCAGATCCTCGATCGCCTGTGGTGGCGGCTCGATCGGTCACTCACCCTGGAAGCTGTTCGCCTTTCGGCCCTCCTGGGCGCCGCCGATTGCATCCGGTGGGGTTGCACGACGCTCTTCGACCACCACGCTTCCCCTTCCTGCGTCCGCGGCAGCCTTTCGACGATCGCAGAGGTGATCGAAGACGCCGGTCTGTCCGCAGTCCTCTGTTACGAGGTATCCGACCGCAACGGCCGCGACGAAGCGGTCGCCGGCCTCGTGGAGAATCTCCGATTCATCGATCAATACCGCGATCACCCACGGTTGCGCGGCACCCTCGGCCTGCATGCCAGCTTCACCGTGACCGACGAAACGCTCGATGAGGCTGCCGCACGGCGCCCGGAGGGATGCGGATGCCACATCCATGTGGCCGAGGACCCGCTCGATTTTCAGGTCTCCGAGCTGTCGTTCGGTTCGGCTCCGCTCCAGCGTCTCCAACAACGAGGACTCCTCGACGACAAGGCGCTTCTCGTTCACGGCGTGCACCTGACTTCTGAAGGCCGAGCAGTGGTTCGACGAAACGAGTCGGTTCTGATTCACTGCCCGGAGTCAAATGCCAACAACGGGGTCGGGCGTTTCGATGTGGAACGCGCCGCCGGCGAAGGCTGCACCATCGGCCTCGGAACGGACGGGATGTCGTCATCGATGCTCCGATCCCTTCGCGCCGCATTTCTCGCCCAACGCGGTGGACGCAAGGATCCAACGGTTGGATTCGAGGCCCACCCCCGGCTTCTCCACACCAATGCGCTCGTTACCAGGAGGTTCTTCGACGAACCGCATCTTGGCGAGTTGCGGCCCGAAGCGCCTGCCGATATCTGCGTCGTTGATTGTCCTCCGCCGACACCGATCGCACCGGGGAATCTCTTCGCCCACCTCGTCTACGGAGCGGCCGAGTCCCCGGTTCGGCACACCGTCGCCCGCGGGCGGGTTTTGCTCGAGGATTTCCGTCACACCACCCTCGATCCCGAAACGATCGCCGAGATCGCGCGCACTGAAGCGCCGGGTCTCTGGAAGCGGTTCCGAAGCATCGGCGACTCTCCCGTCGACTGGCTCCCTATTTGAGGCGTCACGTTCGGCTCAGAACCCAGAGGCACAGAGATACAGAGGGACTCACAGAGCCGACCCGCCCCGTCGAACACGAGCCAAGAATGCAAAGCCCACCCATCCTAGACATCCCGAGACGCAGAGACCCGATCCTGAACGCGCCACGAGGTCCGAAAGGGGACCTCACCCCCGAACACAGGTCGCGGGATAGAGCCTGCGATGAAAATCTGCGTCTATCTGCGTGATCTGCGGATTTCTCATGGATGGGTGGGTCGGTTGTAACTCGGCGTCGCTTCTTTGTGGCTCTGTGGTGAAGACGGCGAGCGTCTCGTCATCCCGTCAAGTCGAGGCAACCAATGCGGCGCAGGGTTTTCTCGTCGATCTTGCTCCCGGACACAACCAGGGCCACGCGTTGCCCTGCGAAACGGCTGCGTTCCTTGAATACCGCAGCAACCGGCAGAGCCGCACTCCCCTCAACAGCCATATTCTCGTACCGATACATGAAGCATATCGCTTCAATGATCTCGTCTTCCTCCAGCAATATGAAATCATCCACGAAATTCCGGCACATTTCGAAGGTGATCGAGCCGGTTTCGATCCCACCGGCGGTTGCGTCGGACAGGGTCGGCAGGCTCTCGATCTCGAGGATACGCCCTGCCTTGATGGACTCATACATGACGCACGAGTTCTTCGGTTGGCATCCAATCACCTGGATTCGGGGGTCGACACTCTTGAGATAACCGCCCATTCCCGAGATCAGCCCTCCCCCACCGACCGGCACCAGGACAACATCGATCGAATCGAGCTGTTGGAGCAGCTCTACAGCGGCGGTCCCCTGGCCGTTCACGACGAGGCGATCGTTGTAAGGAGAAATCCAAACGCAGTCGTTGTCATCCGCGAATGCGTGGCCGTGGGTTTCCGCCTCCACACAATCATCGCCCACGAGTTCAAGGGTGACTGTGGAGTCGCGGACGGCGTCGAGTTTGATCTGGGCCGCGGTTCTCGGCATGAAGAGACGGCCATCGAGGCGGAATTGATCCACAGCATGAGCGAAGGCGGCGCCATGGTTGCCGGTTGAAGCCGTCACCAGAGTCCGTGATTTCTCCCGCTCGGACAACGACAGAATCTTGTTCAGCACACCTCGAAGTTTGAACGAACCCGTCCTTTGTCTATTTTCAAGCTTGAGGAAGATGTCGGCTGCGACATGCTCAGAGATGACTTCTGATTGCGGGCACGGAGTGCATTCGATGTGCGGAGCAATCCTGCTGTGCGCCACTTCAATTTCTGCTCTCACCTCACCTCCAACCGGCGCGAAGCTCTCGACACTGGCGTCCAGTAGCCGATCCGCCAAAACCCTCCGCACCAACAAAGACAACCCCCGGAGCGCGGTGCGTTCCGGGGGTTCGAGAAATCGGTGCAGACTTCGTCAGTCCTTGGCGACCTCGAACAATGCCTTGAGCGATACCACCAAGACAGCTGCGGCGATGAACGCGACGACGTTGGCGACCACCGCGGTCACTGCGGTGCCAATCAGCGGAATCGCCATGACGGACGATGCCGAAAGCATGAGGCCGATGGCGGCGAGAAGGAAGGTCTTCGTTTCCTCACCCGTAATGTTCATGAATCCGACAATCAACCCGAGGACTGCGAGAACCCAGTACATCCACGGCTCGACCACCACGAGACCGGCAACCACGCATACCACAAAACCAACGATGAACGCCCATTTTCCTGCCTGACCCATTGTGTCTCCTCCTATGTCCTTCAGTTCGTTCTGCCGGTAATCATAACCGGGAATGTCAAATACGTCACCGCCGAAAACAAAAAACCGCCGCCCTTTCGGGCGGCGGTCTCGTGCCGTTTTCCCATCGGCTTGAAAATTCGACTGCGTGGCCGATCACTGGCGTCTCTGTCAGCCCCGCTGAATTTTTGGGCTACACCTGTGCGAGGTAGCCGTTGACTCGATTCCAATCGACGACGTTCCACCAGGCCTCGATGTAGTCCGGGCGCCGGTTCTGATACTCGAGGTAGTAGGCGTGCTCCCACACGTCGAGACCAAGGATCGGAGTTCCGCCGCCGGTTGAAATCGGGTTGTCCTGGTTGGCGGTCTTTGTCACCAGCAGCTTGCCGTCCTCACCCACGCAGAGCCATGCCCAACCACTGCCGAAAACCGTGGCAGCCGCTTTGCTGAACTCGGCTTTGAACGTTTCGAAATTCCCGAATGACGCGTTGATCCCATCGGCCACCGCGCCAGACGGCAGGCCGCCGCCGTTGGCACTCATAACGGTCCAAAACAAACTGTGATTGACGTGGCCTCCGCCGTGGTTTCGAACTGCGGTTCGAATGCTCTCGGGGATCGCATCGAGGTCCTTCACCAACTCCACAGCGGACATTCCCTGCAGCTGCGGATGACCATCGAGCGCTGCGTTGAGGTTGGTCACATATGCTTGGTGGTGCTTTCCGTGGTGTATCTCCATGGTCCTCGCATCGATATGCGGTTCCAGGGCGTTGAACTCGTAGGGAAGCTCGGGCAGTTTGAACGACATGTCTCTCCTCCTCGGAAGTATGCTTTTCGTAACGAGTCGCAGTCGCAGGACTCGACACCAATAACCCACCTGCGCCCCGGCACATTCCCGTTCAATTCGTCACATTTTCGAATGCGTGGCGTGAACGGAAATCGTTCGAACTCTTTGGCTGAGGCATACGCGATTCGGTCGCAGCTCAAACCTGTCCAGATCGTCAGACCGACCGCGGCGGTCTACACGTTCATTGAACGACCCGGAGGTGGTCATGCCGCCGCGGAACCTGGTCGCTGCCACTGAAGACCGTCGCTGTGCACTGATTTCTACCGCTGTCCCTGAACGCTGGTCTGCCCCTGAAAATCGGGCACGGGACGGGCGGGAGGATTCCCGACCTCACGGTTTCAGGATGAACCGATCGTTCAACGCTGCAGTAATTCAGCTACTCTAGGAGCTTTTTCAGCGCCTCTGCGAGGTATCGGTACTCCTCGAGGCAGTTATAGAGCTGTGCCGAGATTCGGATCAGTCGTTTCGGCCGCTGCGGCCACGCGATCACCGGCACCTCGATTCGATACTCGTTAAAGAGCTCTATCTGGAGCGCGTCGAAGGGGAACAGCTCGTGAATGTTCTCCCCCTTTCCATCCGGCAACGGGACGGACGCCAGACTCCCGATCATCGATTCGGGGCAAGAGGGCTCGATCTCGAGGGCCTCGCAGAGGACTCTTCGGCCCGCCAGCGCGAGTTCCCGATTGCGGTCTCGCAACTCTTTCCACCCACCCGTGAGCATCGAACCCATGGTCCGGATGGCGCTGGGCACCGTCAGGCACGCGCTCGGATCTCTGGTGCCGGTCCAATCGTGCTCGAGATGAAACCGCGTCCGGTGCCCCGGCGCGGCGTTGGCGCCGTGGCTGATCACGAGAGGACGCACCGAGTCCTGACGATCCTCGCGCACATAAAGAAATCCGGCGCCCTTTGGGGCGCACATCCACTTATGACAATTCCCCGTGTAGTAGGTCGCCCCGAGACGCTCGAGGTCCAGGTCAACCATCCCGGGGGCGTGGGCGCCATCAACCAGGACTTCGACGCCTCGGGCATCTGCCTCGACTATCAGGTGGTGCAGCGGCATCACCATTCCCGTCTGGCTGGTGACGTGATCGATCAACAGCAGACGCGTGCGGGATGAAATTCCGGAAACCACAGCATTCAAAACATCGTCGTCGGTCTGCAGGGGGAAAGGAACCTCGGCCACAACAACCGTTGCACCCGCACCCTCGGCCACCGCGTTGAGCGCATTTCGGCACGCGTTGTACTCGTGATTGGTAACCAACAGTTCGTCGCCGGGGCCGAGCTGCAGACTCCTCAGGACCGTATTCACCCCGGTTGTCGCGTTGGCGACAAAGACCAGGTCCCTGGGCTGTGCGCCGACGAAAGTCGCGAGATCGGCTCTCGCAGAGTCGAGCCCATCGAGATAGTGGTGGTCAAAAAACTGCAGGGGCTCACGCTCGAGACGTCGGCGGATCAGATGCTGCTCCTCGAGCACCGCTCGGGGTGTTGCGCCGAAGGAACCGTGGTTGAGAAAAACCACATCCGGATCGAGCAGCCACCGGCTCGCGAAGGGATTCTTCCGAAGAGGCGTCGTCATTTCGATGCGAGCTCCATGCCATACACATCATGCAGCCAACGAAAGAAGGCGAGATTGACCATGGTCTGGGCCTCGGTGGCACCTTCGTTGGTGTTGTTGATCCACGAGAAATACTCCGATCGGGATGGGCTGGTTTCGGTTGCGCCGCGATTCACACCGTTCCTGTCGGCCGCGTTCGGTGAGAGCACCACCAGCAACAAAATGCTCATCGCGATCCAGAAGTTCTTGGGCATCAATCCTCCCCGATCGTCGGATACATAGGATAGCGCGTTGCAGGTATGATGGTCGCCGATCACGATCCGATGGGGATTTCCGAGGAGGCTGCATGGTCAACGCGATCGTTCTACTCAATGTCCAGAGTGACAGGATCAATCAGGTGGCGGAAGAGTTGGTGGAACTCGACGGCGTTTCCGAGGTCTACTCGGTGGCCGGGCAGGTCGATCTGGTCGTGATGATCAGGGCGCGCAACGACGAACAGGTCGCATCCCTGGTGACCGAAGAGTTGCTGCAGGTGGAAGGGCTTCTGTCTTCCGAGACGCTGATCGCATTTCGCGCGTTCTCGAAACACGACCTCGACGGCATGTTCTCCGTCGGTATGGAGTAGGCTCCACCCGAGTCCGCGTCCGCCCGCGAGCCCGTGCCCGAAGACAGCGCCAGCGTCCGAGATCAGCAATCAGCGGCAGTTTCCTAAAACGCGTCAATCAGTGTGCAGCGGGCAGCCCCGCCTCGAGGACCGCCTGACGAACCACTTCGAACGCCGGATGCGACGGATCAACCAGCTCGAAATGCCCTGCACCGGCGATTTCGCGGATTTCGACCTCGTCACCCATGGCACGAGCACGTTCCCGCGAACTTCGTTGCCTGCTGCGACGGCACGATCGGGTCCAGCTCCCCGGTCACCAGAATCTGACGGATACCGAACGGGACCATCTCGACCGGTGAGGCCCGGGCGAGAATCTCCGGCAGATCCTCGGGATTCCCTCCAGGAGACCGGGCACCGCCGAACCGCAGCCGGAAGCCGATGCATACGAGGCGAGATCCGTGATCCCTGCCAGCGACACGACTCCATTCAACGCCAGCAGGTCATCTCCACGGAGAGGATCCTCGGCGTCGAGCCATTTGCGACCGGCCAGCCACAGCGCCAAATGCCCCCCAGCCGAGTGCCCGACGGCCGCAACCCGGTCCAGATCGAGGTCATGGTCGGACGCGATCTCGAGGAGAAAATCCGCCGATTCGGCCACGTCCTGAAACGTCCCCGGCCATCCCCCGCCTTCATCGCCCACCCGGCGGTACTCCACACTCCACGTCGCCACACCGGCATCGGTCAGGGCTGCCGCCAGGCTCGAGATGTAGCTGAGGTCATACTCAGCCAACCAGCAGCCGCCGTGGATAACGACGACCACGGGATGCGGACCATTGCCGTCCGGCAGCCGAAGTTCGCCAAATTGGAGCGGATCATCACCGTAGGGCAGGCGGTGATCCGGCTCTGGACGCGGCAGGGCCATCGCGTCGCTCGCGGCCATGATCGACGGGCTCTCGCTCACCGGTCCTCCGCAGGCCAGGAGCACGACACACAACAACCCAGAAACCACTCGCATCCGGTTTTCCCCCTCACGTGACCTTCAATCGTGTCCGGTACTCGGGCCGTCGCCAACTTCCCGTTGCCATCACCTCACGAAGGCTGTCAACGGCGTCCCACACATCCACGTAGCGGATGTAGGCCGGGGCGAAACCGAAGCGGAGGATGTCCGGGTCTCGAAAATCGCCGATAACGCCGGCCGCGATCAGCGCCTGAACAATGGCGTAGCCTTCCGGGTGCCGGACCGAAACCTGGCTGCCTCGACGGTCCGCATCGCGCGGAGTGACAATCTCGAACCCAAACCCCCGGCACTCTCGATCCACCAACTCCATGAAGACATCGGTCAGCCCGACCGACTTCGCCCGCAGGCGATCGATTCCGATTTCCGCGATGCCTTCAACACCGCATTCGAGCGCCGCCAGACTGAGAATCGGCGGCGTGCCGACCCGCAATCGCGCGACCCCCTCGGCGGGCCGGTACCCGGTGTCAAACTCGAACGGTGAAGCGTGACCCATCCATCCCCACAAAGGAGTTTCAAGGTTGTCGTGGAGATCTTCTGATACATATGCAAACGCCGGAGCGCCCGGTCCGCCGTTGAGGTATTTGTAGCCACAGCCCACCGCCAGATCCGCGCCACAGCCTGCGAGGTCCACCGGAACGGCGCCGGCCGAATGTGCGAGGTCCCAGAGAACCACCGCCCCGGCCTGATGGGCGGCTTCTGTCCACGCCGGCATGTCATGCATCAACCCGGTGCGAAAATCCACGTGCGTCAGCATCAGGACCGCGACCTCGTCGTCCAGAGCCTGTCGCAGCTGCGACCGGTCCACCAGACGCAGCTCGGCATCAGTTCCCAGGAGATCGGCCAGCCCCTGCGCGATGTAGAGGTCGGTGCCGAAGTTCTCCCGCTCGGAGAGAATCACCTTGCGCCCTGGCCGCAGGCGAAGCGTTGCAGCCAGGAGCTTGAACAGGTTCACCGAGGTCGAGTCCGCCACCATCACCTCGTGAGGTGCAGCGCCGACCAGGGAGGCAATGGTGCCCGCCACCCGCCCCGGGAGATCGATCCAACCGTGGGCCGTCCAACTCCGCACCAGATCCTCGCCCCATTCCCGGCGAAGCACCTCTCCAACCCGATCCACCGCAGCGACAGGGAGCGGACCTAGCGAGTTCCCGTCGAGATAGATCGTGTTCGCCGGCATGATGAATCGCTCGCGAAAACCCGCTATCGGGTCTTCTGCGTCCAGCGCCAAGGCGTCTTCTCGAGATCTGGGGTTCTGCGGTTTATCCATATTTTGCAACGGCTGTTACCCTCATCGGCGGTTGCCTCGTTGTGAAAGTAACAGATACCGGAGAGGTTCACGTCATTCAGGGGCGCTGTTACCCTGAGCGCAGGATACGACACCAGTTCGCGCCGCGGGGCACCACGACCCCAGCGGCAGAAGAGGATGGCCACATGTCAGAAAGCCAGAGCACCCTCAAAAAGGTCCTGAAGAACACATGGCGCGGGATCGACGCCGCGCGGCGCACGTTCGTCAACCTGTTATTCGTTGCACTCGTGATCCTCGTTGTCGTCATGCTCTTCAGCGATGATGACCCGGAGATCGCAGATTCGACGGCCCTGGTCGTCTCCCCGAACGGACGCCTGGTGGAACAACTGACCGGCCAGTCTGTGGAAAGGATGTTGAACGAGGCACGCGGTGCCGTGACTCCGGAGACCCTCGTCAAGGATGTCGTTGACGCCGTCGAGGCCGCCAAAGACGACGACCGCATCCAGGCCCTCGTTCTCGATCTGAATGCCTTCGCGGGCGCACGCATGACCAAGCTGCACGACGTGCGTGACGCGGTCCTCGATTTCAAGACGAGCGGCAAGAAGGTCGTTGCGGTTTCCGACAACTATCAGCAGGACGACTACTACCTCGCCGCCTTCGCCGATGAGGTCCTGATGCACAAGATGGGCCTCATCCTGCTCGAGGGTTTCGGCCGCTACACGATGTACTACAAGGACGGCATTGATCGGCTCGGTGTCGACGTGCACGTGTTCCGCGTCGGCGAATACAAGTCGGCCGTCGAGCCGTATCTTCGCGACGACATGTCGCCCGAAGCGAAAGAGGCCAATCTCGAGTGGCTCGGTGATCTGTGGCGTATCTACCTCGAAGATGTCGCGGAAGCACGCGGGATACCCGTCGAACAGCTCGAAGAGTACGCCAACGAGTTCCCCCGCTTGATCGAAGAGGCGGGGGGTGTGACCTCGCAGGCAGCCCTCGACTCCGGCCTTGTCGATGCCGCCCTGACGCGAATCGAGATGCGCGAACGCTTGATCGAGTTGGTCGGTGAGGACGAAGAAAGCCACTCCTACAACCGCATCGCGTTCAGCGAATATCTCGAGACACTCGATGATGACCGGTTCGGTCGGAAGGCCAAGGGCGACCGGGTAGGCGTCGTGGTGGCACGCGGCACGATCCTCGACGGCAGCCATCCGCCCGGCACCATCGGCGGAGATTCCACCGCGGCTCTCATCCGCCAGGCCCGCAACAACGAAGACATCAAGGCGATCGTGTTGAGGGTCGACTCCGGCGGCGGCAGCGCCTTCGCCTCAGAGGTGATCCGGCGCGAGTGCGAGAAGGCGCGCGCCGACGGCAAGCCCGTGATCGCTTCCATGGGGAGCGTCGCTGCCTCCGGCGGTTTCTGGATCAGCACCTCATCCGACCAGATCTGGGCCCACCCGAGCACCATCACTGGTTCCATCGGCATCTTCGGGGTCATCCCCACCTACCAGCGGCCTTTGGCCGAGTACCTGGGCGTGCGGGTTGACGGAGTCGGCACCGCTCCGCTTGCCGGCTTCAGGCTCGATCGTGAGCTCTCCGAGGACGTGGCCGAGACAATCCAGAATGTCATCGACCAGGGCTACCGGGACTTTCTCGCGAGGGTCGCCGAATCCCGGGGCATGACCACCGAAGAAGTGGATCAGATCGCCCGCGGTCGCGTATGGAGCGGAGAGGACGCCTACGAGCTCGGTTTGGTCGATTACCTGGGCGATCTCGATGACGCGATCGCAGCCGCGGCCGAACTCGCTGAGCTCGGCGACGACTACGAGGTCTCCTACATCGAGAAGGAGCTGGAATTCAAGGACCGGGTGCTCAGAGATCTGATGGCCCGCGCGATCCGCGCAGGCGGGCCTGAGATCGTGAGTGATTCTCCGCTCAGCGCGGTGGTGCGGCGCCTCGAACGGTCCGCAGCGGAGCTGGCCGTGCTCAACGATCCGAATCACGCCTACGCGTTGTCGATGATCGACGTGGACTGAGGCGCCGAGCAACCGGGCGTCTCCACGTTTGAACGTTGGGTTCACCCGGGAAATATCAGGTGAGGACGGAGCCCATGATTTCCTGTCATCCCGAGCGAGGCCGTCCTACGGCCGAGTCAGGGATGCCCGAAACAGGAGATAAGCCGCGATGCCTGCACTCTCCTCTCGGAGGGGGGTCCCTCGACTACGGCGTCCTCACGGCGCAGCCGTTCGGTCACCTCCGCTCGGGATGACAGTCAATTGAGGTTCGCTCACTTGGTATGCCGAAGGAGTATGGAACTGCCGTATTCGAATGGTGCCTGGGCGACCACCTCACGAAACTCCTGATGAACCAAACTTCAACCTGGTAGGAAGAGTAGAATCCTGGAGATGGTTGTTCGCAAATCGGTTCTTCGCCGCCGCGCCGAGCACGGTCCTGGGAGTGTTGTGGAGGAGGAAAAACCAAGGAACCGCGACCGAACCCCGCTCGGTCAACTCGTGCACTTCCTTGGATTCGGGCGGGCCCGCGGAAACAGCGGAGCGTTGAGTGAGATCCCGATGGCCGATCTTCTTTCGCCTCGGGCCAGCACCGGTCCGAGCTCCGACCGCCTCATCGGACTGCTCGACCTCGCCTTTCTCGGCCGCGCCAGCGCCGGCGAGATCGACCGTGAACTCGACGCCCAGCCGTGCGGCGAATCCAATTGGGTGGCGGCTCATTTCACCGACGATCTTTTTCTCGCGGAGTTGGTGGCCGGCTGCATGTCCACTCGGATAGGGAGTTCGGGAACTCCAGAGCACCTGCACTTCGTCGAACGCGTCCTCACGATGATTCCGGCCGACCTCGAAACCGTCCGCTACCGGCAGGCGATCCTCAGAGAACTCGAAGAGTCCAGGATTTCGTCGAGGCGGTTGACGAACTCCTCAGGCGGATCCGTCATCTCCTCACCCTTCTGCGAGCGTCGCGCGACGACGCCCGCCTCGAGCCACTCCGTTTTCGTTTCGACGTGTTGCGCGCCTTTCGAGATGTCGTGATCCAAATGACCTGCACTTTTGACGGCGCCGGATCGGGACTGCAACGCCTCCACGCGGTCGGGCATCAGATCCGCTCGACTTCAGCTTTCAAAAGACTCGAACACCTCCTCGATCACCACGAGTCGATGGCCAGCCTGCAACTCGAGGCGGTCGTGGGCGCTGATGGACGGTTGCGTCACCTCGAAATCCGGGGGCTCAGCGAACGCAGAAAGAACCCGTTCTTCCGCCGACCGCTTCGGCGCTGGTTCGACCGCCTGCGGATCGTGTATCACCGCTACAACCTGAGCGGAAACGAGATTTCGGAACGCATGGTGATGGGCGTTTACCACGAGGTCGCTCCCGCCCTGGCGCGGGTCGTGCAGCTCGTCTGCCACCTCGAGGTCTACGCGGCAAGCCGATCGTTCGCCGAGCGCGCGAGATTGCGGGGCCTCGATGTCTGTCTGCCCGAAATCGTTCCCGGCGCCCCCTACGAGGCTGAGGCGCTCTTCAATCCTCTCCTAATGAACTCCGTCGAGCAGCTGATCCCTTCCGATCTGACGATGGACTGCGCCTCCCCCATCAACCTCGTCACCGGTCCCAACTCCGGGGGCAAGACGCGACTCCTGCAAGCCATCGGGATCGCACAGGTTTGGCGCAGTCGGGTCTGTACGCACCGTGCCGGAGGCCCGGCTGCCGTTTGCTGCGAGCCTGTTTGCTTCCATCGTAGAAGTCGACCGGGCGGACCAGGTGGAAGGCCGTCTCGGAACCGAGCTGGTGCGGATGCGAACACTATTCGAAAGCGTGCCGCCGCGATCTCTCGTCCTCCTCGACGAGCTCTGCTCCGGCACCAACCCGTCCGAGGCCATCGAGATCGTCGAAATGGTCCTCCGGCTCCTCCGCCAATTGCAGCCGGTTGCCTTCGTCACGACCCACTTCCTCGATTTTGCGCGGAATCTGAGCAACTCACCACCGACGACCTCAGATTTCTCCATGCTGAGGTTGCGGATGACGGCAGTGCTGCCTTCGGTTCCTCCCTGGCGTCGCAACAACATCTCTCGCCGCCGGAACCGCCCGCCGTCTCGGCGTCACATTCGAGGAGCTCGAACGAACTCTCGAACAGCGAACGTCGACATTCGACCGAGGGGCATCAGAACAGGTCGACGAGTTGGCGCCCCGCGATGCCGACGAAGAGGCCTCAGGGCGAGGACGAGAGTCGCGATCGCGACAACACCGTTTCTCAAGTCGCCGACCAGTGAACGACGCGAGTTCAGCCAAAGAAGCGTCCCAGCCAGCACCGGCATGAACAGCCCACCGGTCAGGGTGTAGACCTTGATGATCCAGATCGGCCGATCGAGAAAGAGCAAGACCATCGGCGGCACCGCGAGAAAGAAAAGGTAACCGCGATAGGCGGGGCCGCGGGTCTCGACGTCGTCGTCGAATCGACCTCGGAGGGCGTTCAGGAAATCAGCAAAAAGATACGGGACCCCATTCCACACTCCGAGGGTGCTGGTGAACACCGCTCCCCAGATCCCAACAAGGAAGACCATGGCCACCGCACCGCCGACGTTCGCTCCGTAGCGGGCGGACGTCGCTTCTCGCACCGCATCGCCACAAGCAACCAGACCTTCGCTGCCCGGCGGCATCCCCTCTCCCCCACCCAACACTGCAGCTGACAACAGCAGCATCGCGACGCCGAACAACCCGGTCAGGAAATATCCGACCGCGAGATCGATCCTCACCTTGGAGATGGCACCGCCGCCACGCCAGCCCTTCTCGCGGATCCAGTAACCGTAGGCGAGCAATGTGACACTTCCACCCACCCCGCCCATCAAGCTCAGGACGGCTGCGGCAGATCCTTTCGGAAGCGACGGGATCAGCCCGCGAAGCAAGGCACCCGGGTCGATACCCACCATCACGACACTGAGCAACAGCGTGGCGGTCATCAGCCCGATCAAAACCTTCATGATGTTTTCGAAGAGCCCGTATCGTCCGAAAGCCACCAGCGCCAACGCCGCCAACGATTGGATGATCGCCCAGCTTCGAATGCTGACCGCCGGCAACAGTGCGTGTGCAGTGACCCCGCAGGCGCTCATCAAACCCGCGGCGACGATGAAGCTCCACACGACCAGGTACACCAAGAAATAGGCGCGCATCGGCCATCCGAGGAAACGACACCAACCTTCGAGCAGGGTCGTGCCGGTGGCCAACTGCCACCGGGCAACCCCTTCGTTGAGCCCCAACTTGAGCCCTGCCCCGACCACCACCACCCACACCAGTGCGGTGCCGAAGCCGGCTCCGGCCAGCATTGCCGCAAGAAGATCACCCGCACCGACACCGGTTGCGGCGATCGCCAACCCGGGACCGACCACCTTGAGTGCGTCTCGCAAGCGGCCGGCGCCCCTCATCTCATTCACTGTTCAAGTATCCGCGCGCGTCCAGTACCAGCATATCGGGATCTGGGCAAATCCGTTCCGTCAGCCGCCAAGGCTCTTGTTGAGCAGCGCAAGGAACTCCTTGGCGGCGGCCTCGAGTTGGGCCGGCGACGCGTGAGTCTCACCATCGCCGTCAGCAGCTTTGATGTAGACCTTGACCTGATCGAAGGTATACATCACCTGATCGATGACGAGCACGATCTCGATGCCGTCGCCGTCAGCCCGGGGTTCTGTACGGAGCGTCCCGTCCGGCCGATTGGATTCGGCAACATCGTATTCAAGATCGACCAGGATCTCCTGGATTGCAGCCCATACCCGGTCGGGATTCTGGAAATAGCTTCCAACCACCCCGTCGGATGCAGAACGCGACGCCGATGAGCAACCGATCGATACGGAGAGACACACAAGCAACACAACAACCGCCATCACAACCGAACGCCGCTGCGCGGGGTCGAGAGAGTCGGAATTTCTCATCGTGATCCTCCGGGAATTGTCAGTTCGTAGGCATTGTACGACGGGCCGCCGCGAATCAGGACTGTGAATCGTCCCTTGAACCGGGCGCCTTTGAAGTCGATGGTAGTGGAGGCGCGGGGCGCTTTTCATCAACCAGATGCCGAATCGCCAGATACGGGTGTTTCTTGAGCATCCTCGGCCCCGCGAAGCGCATGACCCACCGCATTCGTTCTCGAGGCTCCGTGCGATAGCAGTGGATGGGACAATTCGTGCACGCCGGCTTCGCCGAACCATAAGGACACCGCACGAGCCGCTGGTCTGCATATTCCAACAACTCCGCACACTCGGGGCAGAGATCCGCTTCGTCGTGATGAAAACGACAGTACATTCGCACCATCGCCAGGACGGTCTTGCGTTCCCTCTCGATCCGGCGCGACACCTCGTTCATACCCATATCTTGACCGAACACGAATTGAAGAGCATTGATTTCGATCAAGAACGGTCGGCGCTCAGAGCCTCGCCGGTCAGCGTATCTCCTCCCACCATCTCGACCATTGACCGGAGGACCCGAGATCGACAATCTCACCCGGTCGCGGAGTGATGACATCGACACCGAGGTCGGCCGCCGTTTCCACGACCTGCTCGACAGGTTCGGACCACGGGTGCAAGGCGAGGTCGAAGGTCAGCCAATGGACCGGCAGCATCCGTCGCCCTTTGAGCAACACATTCGCCTCGACCGCCTGGACCCCATCGATATGGATATCGGGCCAGGCATCGTCGTAGGCGCCGCATTTCATGATGGTGAGATCGAACGGCCCGTACTCGTTGCCGATCGTCTCGAAGTCGTCGTGCCAACCGGTATCGCCGCTGTAGAAAACCCTGGATTCCGGCCCCATCAATGTCCACGACGCCCACAACGTGCGGTCCGAATCCGACACCCAACGCCCGGAGAAGTGCCGGGCCGGCGTGGCGATCAGAGCCAGCGAGCCGACCGCCGAGCCCTCCCACCAGTCCAATTCGATGATATTCCGTGGTGAAACACCCCAGGCTTCCAGGTGGGCACCGACACCCAGCGGCACTGCGAAGACCACTCCCCGCGACGCCAGGCTGTTCACGACATCCATGTCCAGATGATCGTAGTGATCGTGCGAGATCACGACGACATCGACCGTCGGTATCAACTCGAGATCGATCGGCATCTCGTGAGTCCTTTTCGGACCCACGATGCGGAACGGTGATGCCCGTTCGGACCAAACCGGATCGATGAGGACGCGGGTACCGTCAATCTCCAGGTAGACCGTCGAGTGTCCGAGCCAAATCAGCCGGACACCGGAAGAACGTGCCGTCGCAAGGGCCTCGCGGTCCGGTTTCACCACCGGCACCGCCGCAGGCGGTTTCCGCTCTTTCGCTCCTCGGACCCACTCGACCGTCGACTTCCAGATATCTCCGTCCATACTCAGATCTGTCGGCAGCTTGTTTCGGGCTCGCCCGCCTTCAAAGTTCGGGCTTCCTTCAATCCGAGCGAGTCGGTCGCCGTCAATCTTTCCACCAAGGTTGGCCCCCCAATCGGTGGACCAGAAGAGAATCAGCCCGACCACAGTCATCAGCGCGGCAACGAAGACCAGGACCTTCAGAATTTTCCTGAGTCGCCGTCCCTTCTTCCGTGCTGTGCTGGTTTTCGCTCGTTCACCCGGCAGACTCAAGCATCTCCTCCCAAAACGCACCTTCCTTCGATCAATCTTCCCTGTTTCTTCCTGGTTCGGCAAGCACAAACCATTTCGTACCGGCGTTTTCAACCCAGGGCACCTGTCAATCCGTTCTCCGGTGCATCCCGGAACCATCTTTTTCGTATAGCCCACCGTGGAGACTGTTTTCGCGGGACGATGATGGCTCTCGAGATTCTTGATGGGGGCCAGGCACCGACCCGGCAATCGAAATGAAATCGTGGGCCCGACGGGAGGGAAAAAATCAATGAGCAGATTTTGGAGATACCTGATCGCAGTTGCGGTGATTCCTTTGACCACGTCGGGTTCGGCTCGCGCGGACTATTTCATCACCGATCTGGTCGATGCGGCCAAACGCAACGACGGGCACGCGGTCCACCGCCTGATCGAGGCGGGAACCGACCTCTCGGCAACCGACGCATCCGGTTACACAGCCCTGCACTGGGCCGCAGTGCGAGGGAACTGGAGGATCTATCAGGAGTTGGTTGCGGCCGGTGCGCCCGTCAATGCGGTCGGTGGGGATGGCGGCACCCCGATGCACTGGGCGTGCCATCACGATCGAGCCGACATGGTTCTGCTGCTCATCGACAACGGTGGAGACATCGGTGTCCAGAACCGCTGGGGCAGGACACCCTTGCACGTCGCAGCGCGTCGGGGATGTGTCAACGTTGCAGCGCTCCTCATCGAAACGGGCGCCGATCCGAATGCGACGACTCGCGAGGGGTGGACCACGCTGCACGTGGCCTCTCTGAGCGGGCACCCCGCGATGATCGAACTGCTCGTAGCCGGCGGCGCCGATCCGGCGCTGACCGACAGTGAAGGCCACACAGCGGCCGAGGTCGTCCGGCAGCGCCCACCTGAAATCGAGGTTGAACAGTCCAGCCTCGATGAATTCACCGGCATCTACGATCTCGGCGGCGGTTTTTCGACCATGGTCTGGCGGGAGGGCGACAACTTGAAAATCCGGGAATTCGCCCCGGACCACCTCTACCCTATCGGCCGGGACAGCTTCTTCTGCCGCCAGGAGCCCTGGAAGGTGCAGTTCGTGAGGGACGGCGACGGCGCGATCGTCTCGGTCGAACTCCATTTTCTTCGCCGGACAGTCACCGCCACACGGACCTCAACCCCTCGTTACGTCGGTTCTGGGGCTTGTATGGACTGTCACAGCGGCCCGGAAGAGGGTCAGCCCGACATTCTCTGGATGCGCGGGCGCCACGCCCACGCCTACTGGAATCTCGCCGCAGATTGGGCGCTATTCCTCGCCAAGCTGCGGCCGCACTATCAGGATCTCGAGTCCCCCATCAGCGACCAACGCTGCCTGCTCTGCCACGTCACCGGGGCCCAGAATCCGGATGCGCTTTTTGCCGAGAGCTTCCGCCCTGAAGAAGGTGTGAGCTGCGAGGCATGCCACGGTCCCGGATCCGAGTACATCGAACCCGAGACCATGGCCGACCGCGAGGCTTTTTTGGCGGCGGGCGGTCGAATTCCCGACGAGAACACCTGCCGAAGCTGCCACCGCAACAGCGATCGCTTCAACTGGGCCGAATGGTCGCCCAAAATCGCCCATCCCAGACCCGAGAAGACAGCTCAACGTTAAATAGTCAAAACGTATCCATCACCCATCGAAGAACCACAAAGGCACAGAGGAAACACAGAGGCGCCAACGAACCCGTCGCAAACACGAAGTCACAAAGACACAAAGGAGTCACGAAGCCCACCCACCCAGATAACGCAAGGTCGAGAAGGCGCAAAGACGCAAAGCCACCCACCCGCCTCGGCTTCCCGCAGATAACGCAGATATACATTGCAAACCGACGGCGTGGCGAGCGCGTCGGCTGGCGAGAATCCAATCCGAGCCGAACGCTCGGGTTCGGAACGGATTGGATTCTTGCCGGCGGCAGGCGATCTTCCGATCGGCTGCCGTTCTGCCGGACCGTCTTGGCGATCTCTTTCACTTCAGTATCCGCCTCTTTGCGTCTCTGCGTCTTTGCGGGGCGGGCGGGTGGCCGGGCTTTGCGTTCTTTGCGGTTCAAAAATCGCTGGGTGGGTAGGATCCGCGTCATCTGCGTTATCTGCGGTTCCAATCGGGTGGGTGGGCGGGCTTGGGGTCTTGGCGCCTTGGTGGTTTCGACGAGGGCGGGTCGGAGAGATCTTTCAACATTGAACGTTGTTGTTGACCCAGGTCAAGGCAACTCCGCCGTGCGCGAGCGATGCTGTCGCGGAAGCAGGAAATGGTCTATCATCATGTCCACCAAAATCGGAGGGAAAATTGAGATGAAACGGTTCGGCCCGGGCGCTATGTTTGTGATGGCTCTCGCCCTGGTCACCGTGGCCACCGACGATTCCAAGGTCTCCGGAGCCTGCTTGATCAGCCGCTGAATAACGCGCCCCGCCGGGTGCGGAGGAGAATGTATGTCACACGCTCAGTTCCCCCATATCGCAAAAATCCTGACCCTCGTGATGCTCTCTGCGGCCGTCGCCTTGCCGGTCATGGCCGAGGATCCGGTTTCGCTGGGGGATGCCGTGACCAAGGGCAAAATCTCCCTCAACCTGCGGTACCGCTACGAAGGCGTCGACCAGGACGGCATCGATGACGAGGGCAAGGCCTCGACGCTCCGCACGACTCTCGCCTACAGGACACTCTTCTGGAAGGGCTTTTCGGCCTATGCCGAGTTCGAGGACGTGCGCAACCTCGGCCTGTCCAACGACCACAACAACCTCGGCTCCGGATCGTTGTGGAACGGCGTCACCGACCGTCCCGTGATCGCCGACCCGCCGCTGACCGAGGTCAACCAGGCGTACCTGGATTGGAAGCCCATCGACAGCCTGCCGATCCGCGGGGGCCGCCAGGAGATCGTCGTTGACAACTCCCGTTTCGTCGGGAACGTCGCTTGGCGTCAGAACCATCAGAGTTATGACGCCGCCACCGTTCACTTCAAGGGCGTCGAGAATCTCGACCTTGGACTCGCCTACATCACGCGCCAACGAACGGTCACGGGTGCCTCGCGGCCGATGTCCACCGGCCACCTCGAGGGCGCCTACACCTTTGCCGGCCTCGGAAAGCTGAGAGCGTACTACCTGTCGGTCGATTATGACCAGGAGGCCCTGTGGGAGCTGTCAACCAGCACTCTGGGCGCGTCGTTCGCCGGCAACGCGAAGCTGTCGGAATCGCTGGGTCTGACCTATCGCCTCGAGCTGGCAACCCAACAGGACACGGGCAACAACCCGGAGAATGTCGACGCCGACTACATTCGCGCGGACCTTGGGCTGAAGTTCGGCGAGTTCAGTATCGGTGCCGGTTACGAGGTTCTTGGCGGTAGGTCGGGCAACGGCAGTTTCAATACCCCGCTCGCGACCCTCCACAAATTCAACGGTTGGGCCGACAAGTTCCTCGCCACCCCGGCGAAAGGGCTCAAGGACGCGTTTCTTTCAGTGGGAGCCGTTTTCGGTCGGTGGAATCTCCTCGCGGTGTATCACGACTTCGCGGCGGACTCCGGCGGCGCGTCATGGGGAACTGAAATTGACGCTCAGGTCGTCTACACCGCGCCGTGGAAACAGAATGTCGGCCTCAAATACGCAAGCTACAGCGCGGACGATTGGCGCACCGATACCGACAAGATCTGGCTCTGGACGCAGTGGGGGTTCTGATCCCGTACCTGTAGGCGTTCCCGAAGAAGATGAACGTTGAACGTTTGACCTTCGGTATTGAGATTCGTATTTAGGAGCTTCTCATTTTCTTGGCAATCTGAACTACTATGTGCCGTGAAGAAAATTGACTCAGGTCAAGTTTTTGGAGTCCGTGGCGATGCATACTCGTCATCACGTTGCGGAAGGCAGAAGAACCGGAAGGTAAATCCGGACCCGGGAGGACTGATGAAGATCGTGGCCACCTGCTCCGTCATAGCGGCCATCATTACCTTCGGCTACCTGGTGGCGGAGTCGCAGATGCTCTCCTACCTGTCGAGCGAGCCGGAGGTCTGCATCAACTGCCACACCATGAACACCCACTACGCGACCTGGCAGCACAGCTCCCATCGGGCGGAAGCGACCTGCGTCGATTGTCATCTTCCGCACGACTCCTTCCCCAAGAAGATGATGGCCAAGGCGCGCGACGGCTACAAGCACTCGAAGGCGATGACCTTAGGCACGTATGGAGCGAACCTACGGATCAGTGACGACGCGGCCACTCGGATCCAGGACAACTGCATCCGCTGCCACGAGAGTCTCGTCTCGCAGATGGTGGAGAACGCGAACCGATACAACAAAACCAGCAGCCACGTCCGCGGCGGGCGCATGTGCTGGGAATGCCACCGCGGGGTGCCCCACGGCGTGACCAGGAACCTGTCGGCGACACAACAGAACTTCATCCACAACTGATGGATCAAGAGCATTCGAGGAGGAGTTTTTCATGAAGAAGTCAACGATCATCACCGTCCTGTCCGTCGCCGCGATTGTTCCTATGTTGATGCTCGTGTTCTCCATCAAGGAGGCGAAGGCCGTCCAAGCCGAGATCAATACGACGCCGGAAATCGCAAAGCTCGAACCCCGCGCCTACGAGTGGGGCAAGAACTACCCGCGTCAGTACGGGTCCTACATGCAGACCAGGGAGAGCAGCGAGATCCGGGATGTTCTCGAAGAGAACCCGGCCCTGGTCATCATGTGGGCCGGCTACGGCTTCTCCAAGGACTACAACGCTCCGCGCGGGCATTTCTACGCCGTCGAAGACAACATGAACACCCTCCGTACGGGTGCGCCAGTGGACATGAAGACCGGGCCGATGCCCACCGCCTGCTGGGCCTGCAAGTCGCCCGATGTTCCCCGCCTCATCGATACGCTGGGCGAGGAAAACTTCTACACCGGCACGTGGGCACGCCACGGCGGTGAGATCGTCAACTCGATCGGTTGCGCCGACTGTCACGACAACGAGACCATGGAGCTGGTCGTGACCCGCGACTACCTGAAACGCGCCCTGGACGCGGAGGGCACCAGGCCCTTTGCCGAGGCTACCCATCAGGATATGCGGACCCTGGTGTGCGCCCAGTGCCACTCGGAGTACTACTTCAAGCCCACCAAGTGGACCGACGCCAACGGTGAGGAGCAGGTCGCCAAGGTCGTGACCTTCCCCTGGAGTGAAGGGACCGCCGCCGAGGATATCGAGAAGTATTACGATGACAGGGACTTCGTCGATTGGACCCACAAGCTGAGCAAGACGCCGATGCTCAAGGCACAGCACCCCGGATACGAGACCTTCATCACCGGAGTGCATGGCAAGAACGGGCTGGCCTGCGCCGATTGCCACATGCCGTACGTCCGGGAAGGCGGCGTCAAGTACTCGAACCACAAGGTCCAAAGCCCCCTGGATGACATCGCCAACACGTGCCTGAACTGCCACAGCGGCACCGAGGACGAGTTCACCGCCACCGTCCAGCGCAAGCTGGAGCGCAAGGAAGAGCTGCATAAGACCGCCATGAGCGTGCTCGCCAGGGCCCACCTGGAAGCGGCCAAGGCCTGGGAGCTCGGTGCGACGGAAGAGGAGATGGCGCCCGTCCTTGAAGACATCCGTCATGGCCAGTGGCGTTGGGACTACTCGATCGCCGCCCATGGATCGTTCTTCCACGCGCCGGAGGAGACGCTCCGGGTGCTCGGCAGCGCCATCAACAAGGGACAGGATGCCCGCATCAAGCTTCGTGTGGTGCTCGCCAAGTACGACGCCGCCGCCTATGAGGCCCCTGACTTCTCCACCAAAGAGAAAGCCCAGGTCCTCGCCGGTCTGCCGTATGACCAACTCGTTGACGAGAAGAACACGTTCATAGACGGTCTGAAGCAGGAGTGGTTCGCCGACGCTGAAGCAAAAGGCATCTACGACCCCAGGTCTCGCGAGGGCATGGAGTTGAAAACATCGTATTCCGACAACTAGCCAGCTGAATCGACCGGCAGGGCCTGAACAAGTTCCTCGCCACCCCTGCGGAGGGGCGCACGCGAGCTGCAACGCCGACGAGTGGCGCACCGACACCGACGAGGTGTGGCATTGAACGCAGTGGGAATTCTAGATCGTTGAAACGTTAAAACGGTCAACGTTTGCCCCAACCTTTCAGCTCCCTCGGTCCGGTCATCGCTTCCGGTGACAGCAGTCGGTCGATCTCTTCCTCGTCCAGATCGCCGGCCTCCAGGAGGATCTCCCGAACAGAACGCCCGCTGTTCAGTGCTTCCTTCGCGACCGACCCGGCGCGCTCGTAGCCGATAACCGGCACCAACGCCGTCACCACACCAATCGACGACTCGACGAGATCGCGACAATGATCGACGTTTGCCGTGATACCTCTGATACAGCGCTCGCTGAGGGTCCTCACCCCAGCGGTCAACATATCCAGCGACTCGAAGAGGTTGAAGGTGATGACCGGCTCCATGACGTTGAGCTGGAGCTGACCCGCCTCCGCGGCCATGGTGATGGTGAGATCGTTGCCGATGACCTGGAAGGCGATCTGGTTGACGACCTCCGGGATCACCGGGTTCACCTTTCCCGGCATGATCGACGAGCCGGGTTGCATCGCGGGCAGGTTGATTTCGTTGAGCCCGCACCGCGGCCCCGAGGACAGGAGCCGAAGATCGTTGCAGAGCTTCGAAAGCTTGACGGCCACTCTCTTGAGCACTCCCGAGAAGCTGACGAACGCGCCGGTGTCGGGGGTCGCCTCGACCAGATTCGGCGCGAGAACGAGGTCGAGACCGGTGATCCTCGCCCAGCTCCTCTACCGCCAATTCCGGGTATCGCGGGTCGGCGTTGATGCCGGTACCGATGGCCGTTCCTCCGAGATTGACCTCGAGGAAAAGCCGCGCGGTCTCGCGCAACCGTGCGATGTCCTCGGCCGTGGTCACGGCGAACGCCTCGAACTCCTGCCCCAACGTCATGGGGACTGCGTCCTGAAGCTGCGTTCGGCCCATCTTGAGCACGTCGTTGAACTCTCGCCGCCTTGTCGCATCAAGTCCTCGATCGAGTTGTTCCAGGACCTCCAGCAGCTCTTGGAGTTCGTTGATGACGGCGACCCTGACGGCAGTCGGGTAGACATCGTTCGTCGACTGGGAAAGATTGACGTGGTTGTTGGGGTGGCAGTGCTCGTACTCGCCGCGAGCGTGGCCGAGCAGCTCCAGCGCCCGGTTGGCGATGACCTCGTTGGCGTTCATGTTGGTTGACGTGCCCGCGCCACCCTGCATCACATCGACCACGAAGTGGCCGTGCCAGTGGCCGTCGATGATTTCCTGGCAGGCTTCGTCGATGGCGCCCGCCACCTCGTCGTCGAGAAGTCCGAGACGCCGGTTGGCACGAGCCGTCGCCTGCTTGACCATCGCCAACGCGCGGATCAGATGCGGATAGTGGCCCAAACGGATACCGGTGATATCGAAGTTCTCCATCGCGCGAAGGGTCTGGACTCCGTAGCGTGCATCGTCGGGAACATCCCGATCGCCCAGCAGATCATGTTCCTGCCGAACCGCGCCGGAACGGTAGATCTGTTCCCACCCGATCCGCCGGTAGGAGGCATACTGCATCCGCCTGACGATGATCTTGGTGACGTTCGACAGCAGTTGGTGCAGGGCGCCCGGCTTTTCACTCAGCGCCGACAGCACTGCAGTCACGTTGAGCCCGAGGACCTCGGTCCGACCCCGCGCGAACACCGTAGCGGTGTGACGGGATGGATCCACCAGGGCCGCCTCACCGATACCCTCACCCGGGCCGAGCAGGATCCGGGCCCCCGAACCGACGCCCTCCCCGACGCTGACCTCGAGATGACCGTCGACCACCACGTAGAGGTTTTCGCGCGGGGCTCCCTCCTCGAAGAGCACCTGGCCGTCCCCGAGAATCTCGGGCACTCCGAGCTCGGCGAGGAGCGCCACCGCGCCTGCATCCAAATCCTGAAAAAGCTCACAGCCATCAAGCACGCTGATATTCGTGTTCAATTCGATCCCTCTCAATCCGTCTTTCAGGACCTCAGGGCAAGCTTGTCAGCGAAGCCCGGGCCCGGTCAGGCATTGATTCAGCGGTCTTCGGGGCGAAACGACGGGCCGGGTCCTCGAGGCGGCGCGAAATGAGGTACAAGAGAGCTTGTCGCGCCAGCAGCAATAGGAGCGCAACGGCAACCGTCAATAGAATCTTGTCAACAAAGGCCGTGGAGATACCGAGCGTGCTCCCCACCAGATCGTCAATCTGCGCCAGCCAGTTGTCCATACACGGATTCTACGGCAATTCTCGCCCGGGAACGGCAGACGGGCCAAGGCGATGCACACAGCCTCACATCATCGGGCGAGGATCGACGGGCCGGTCCTGGAGCCGAATCTCGTAGTGGAGGTGAGGGCCGGAAGCGTTGCCGCTCTTGCCGACCGTGCCCACGAGAGCACCGCGTCTGACCTTTTTACCCTTCTCAACCTTGATGCGCTTGAGATGCGCGAAGCGCGTTTCCCAGCCGTTTCCGTGGTCGATGACAACCAGGCGGCCGAAACTTCCCGAACGTCCGGCGAAGATGACTCGGCCATCGGCTGTTGCTCGAACCGGAGTCCCTGCCGGCGCCGAAAGGTCGATGCCCCGATGGGTCGACCGCCCACGGGGCGCCCCATATGAAGAGGAAATTTCCGCCACATCGTGGGAGATCGGCCATCCCTTCGGTATCGCATCAATTCCGCCCATAGGGCGTCCGCTCGCGCATCCCTGCACGAGAATTGCCGACAGGAACAGACCGAGCAGCAGATGGATCAGGGAAAAAGCCCGCATGGGTTTCCCGACCATTCTGTCACAGGTGGTGAGTCCAGATTTTCAGATCCGGGTGATCAGTCCACCGAGACGCACTCCACGCCGAGCTTCTCGATCAGTTGCTCAAACTCCATCTCACAGGCCCTGTAGATCCGATTCTGCTGTACGTTGAATCGAATGGGTTCCGGGCTGAAGGCGTTCATCATATAAAACTCACCGCCGAGGGGATTGTCCGGGTCATCCGGGTCCTGGAGAGCGGAACACCCGACTGCGTTCAGACCGCCTACCGGGTCGTCGGACATATGAAGCGACGCGCCGAGAACCTCCCCTGTCACCTCGTCGGTCACCCAAAGGTCCGTAAAGACATACCCTTCGGCTTCGCCGGAGAAACATTCCGCGACAAAAAGTGAAGCGTCCAGGAAATCCTCGTCCCTCCACGATGAACCACAAGGGCACAAGGGCTCGCACGGCGGAAGCTCGCCTGTGAGCTTCATGAAGCGATTCCTGGCTTGCTCGCAGGCGCGTTTGGAACCACCCGGTTCCAACGAGTCGCAATCGAGTGCTTCGCAATACGCATTGCAGGCACCGTACGCGGATCCAATGAGGCCCGCTTCATCACAAATTGAGCCGTGTCGGCGGGGCTTGCCGCCTTCCGCGTCAACCGCGGCAAATAACAAGAGGCCGGCAACAACACACGAAGATATGATAGATCGCACCATATTCCCCTTCCCGTTCCGCCCGCCGTAATTCGTTCAAATACAGCACGATTCTATCAGGGAGATGGAGAAATGTGGAGATCTCGATGATCTGAATTTGTTCAGAAATCCAGAATATAGGTCGAATTTAACATTTCATTGACATAAAAGGTCGCCTATCAAGAGCGGGTCCTGCAGAGTGCTTCACAGCGCATTCGCGTCGGCCGCAATCTCGCCGGCAATCCGTTCGGCGCAGCGCGCCAACGCGATGACCACCGCGTCCGCGTTTGATTCCATTGCCGGGCACGATGCCTCATAGGTTTTTTCCAGCAGCGCAGCCCGGTACCTCTTTTCTTCGGGATCGCGCAGCTTCACAAATATCTTCAGCCGCCCTTCGGCACCGCCTGCCGTATCGACCTGTTCACATGCGAGAACCGTCCCCGACAGTCTGACCGTCGTTCTCCCCTCGACCGGGGGCCCGAACTCGGCAGCCAGTTTCTGCTGAACGATTTCACCGACACCGCCCGCCCAATGGTCGGAGGCGTAGTATTCGACCCGAGTCTCCGACGGTGCAACCAGAATCTGGCTCCGCCCCAGAGCCTCAGTCGTTTGAAACCGCTCGACCACAATATTGACTTTGGCCGTCACGTCACCGGACGGCTCGGCGCCGAGGGTGTAATAGTCGATCTTCGGCGCAGAGGCGCAGGCACACAGCGCACACAACAACACAACCGGGTAGACCTTGGCTCGCATCACTTCTCCCCGCCTTTTCGACCTTGCTTTCCTTGACCACGAATCAACGCATCGGGTTGACTCGCGATGATCCTCGAGAACTCACTCAGGTTCCGGGTTGTTGTCTGAAGATTGATCAGAATTTCCTCGAGCGCAGGACGCTGCTCCTCGATCAGATCGCTGACATTCCCTCCGGTGTCCTGAAGGTGCTGGAAGGTCACCAGCAGGGACGCCATGAGTTCCTTGACCCGTGCATTGGTCTCGTCCGTCAGCTCCTGCAGGTTGATCAGAGTCGCGTTCAACGGCTCTCGGTTCTCCGTCATGACAGCGTCGATCTGCGTCATCAAACGCGTCGCAGACTCCTCGAGGGCGACCAGATTCGCGATAATCCGGTCGATGCCCTGCCTGTTCTCGGTAATCACAGCGCTGAATTCATGAACGGCGCCGGTACTCTCGTTGAGCGTCGCCTCGAGTGCAGCTGCGACATCCAGCAGATCCACCTCGGTCTCACCATCCACGCCACCCACCGGGGTCCCACCCACGAGCACGGTCGCACTGTCAAGAAGGACCTCGAGACGCGCCGCGATCCCTTCGAGATCCGGAATGTCGACGAATCCTCCACTCCCCGTCCGAGACGTCAGACGATCCCCACTCTGGTGGAGCGGCGAATCGACCTTCCCGGTCGATATCTCGACATGTTTTTCGGCAGTCAGCGAGATCTGCTGCACGCTCACAACGCTGCCCTCGTTGACCGGCACAGAGCCCGCAACCACCATGGAAACCCGGATCTCGGTCCTGTTGTCCGGGTCCGGCTCGATCGCAGTCACTTTCCCGACAATGACTCCGCCGAACCTGACATCGGCTCCGTAATTGAGACCAGAGATATCAGTGAACGATGCGTGGTACTCCTTCGCCGTCTCGTCTTGCGGTCGACACCCCCTGATCGCTGCGACGAAAACCACCAGGATGACGAAACTGATGAGAACCAGCGTACCGGCTCGGATTTCGGTTGCCGTGAAATCGCTTTTGGATGCTGCCATGACGCCCTTCGCTTTAATCCAACCCGGTCAAGGACCGGGCGTAGTCCGAGTCGCCGGACGGTTCTTCGTCCGGTCGACGGGCAAGAAATTGACGAATGTACGGATGATCCGATTGTTCGAGTTCATCCAGGCTACCCAGTGCCGCGACGCGGCCCTTTTCCAGCACGCAGACGGTATCGGCGATCAGCTTGACGCTCTCCATCTCGTGGGTCACGACCACGCTTGTCAGATGGAACGTCTCCTGCATCTTCCGAATCAGATGGTCGATACCCGCCGCGACGATCGGATCGAGACCGGCGGACGGCTCGTCGTAGAAGATGATCTCCGGGTCCATGGCCATCGCCCGGGCGATACCGGCCCGCTTCTTCATACCGCCACTGAGCTCCGCCGGAGAAGTCCTCGAATCCCCCGAGTCCGACCAATTCCAGCTTGATCTTGGTCATGATCTCGATGGTCGGATCCTCGAGTTTGGTGTGTTCGCGCAGCGGCAACGCCACGTTGTCGCCGACGGTCATCGAGTTGAAGAGCGCCGATCCCTGGAAGCACATGCCGATCTTCTTGCGGAGCTCGATCCTCTCGTCGTCGGTCATCGCCGTGAAATCTTCGCCCCTGACCCGGATCCGGCCGGAAAAGGGACGCATCAAACCCACCAGATTCCTCACCAGGGTGGTCTTGCCGGACCCGCTCCCACCGAGGATGACAAAGACTTCGCCCCGCCGTACGTTGAAACTGACACCATCGAGAACCGTCCGGTCGCCGTATTTCACGACCAGGTCCTCGACTTCGATGATTGGTTCGGCGTTTTCCATGATCATATGTAATAAAACAACACGGTAAATACGAGATCCACGATGATAATCAGGAAGATCGAAGTCACCACCGACGATGTGGTCTTGCGGCCGACTCCCTCCGCACCGCCTTCGACCTGGAAGCCGCGATAGATTCCCACCCAACAAATCACTATGCCGAAAAAGAGACTCTTCGTGAGGCCGTTCGCGAGGTCCTTTTCAGCGAGCGCATTGACGGACATATCGATGTAGATGGCTGAATCGACTCCGACAATGAAGACCCCTGCCACCCAACCCCCAAAGATCATGATGAACATGGCGATCACGGTGATACAGGGAACCGCGAGCATCATCGCCAAGAACTTGGGCACCACGAGAAACTTGATCGGGTTCAGCCCCATCACCTCGAGAGCGTCGATCTCTTCTCCGACCTTCATCGTGCCGATCTCGGCGGTGATTGCCGACCCGCTCCGACCGGCCACCAGAATGGCTGTCATCAATGGCGCAAGCTCGCGGATCGCGGACACGGCGACCAGGGTCGCGATGTATCGGTTGGCGCCCCACTTGTCGAGAGTATAGGAAGATTGGAGGGCAATGATCACGCCGATCAGAAAACAGATCAGCCCCACGATCGGCATCGACCGCACGCCGAACTCGACGAAATTCTCAACCGTGCTGCGGATGCGGAGGCCCTTGCCGCGCAGCGGCGCAACGACCATCCACGTCACGGTGTCGACCATCAAAACCGAGACCCGGGCCCCCGCGGCGAGTGCGTCCAGCACCCAACGACCGAGACGGCCCGCCAGCCAGCTCATGAGGTGGACTTCACCTCGAAGATGCTGTCCAGCCGTGCGAGCTCCAGAACCTGCCTGACCGGGGCTGACGGATTGACCAGATAAAACCCCTTGTTGTTCTCTCGCGCGCTCTTGAGTCCTTCCACGAGCGTCGCCACGCCGGATGAGTCGATATATTCGACACCGCTCAGATCGACTGCCACGTCTGTCCCGGCGGCGGGCACGGCGTCGAGAAGGGCCGTTCGCAGTTGCGGCGACGAGTAAAGATCCACCTCGCCGCGCACTGCAATCAGAATTTCATCACCCGATTTCGTTGCCTCGATATTCACGCTCATGTCATTCCTCGGTCTTCTTTCTGTTCAAACGCATCGTGATGCAGTTGCCGCGAACCTTGCCGGGGCAGAAATCCACCTCATCAAAGACCTGATAGATCAACTGAACACCGAGTCCCCCCGGCTTCAAATCATCGAGGTCCGGGATCTGCAACGGTCGTTGCTCTGCGCACTCGGGAGGACACGGCTCCCCGTGATCTGAAATCTGAAACACGAGTTGTTCCGGCTCCGAGTGGAGCGAGATCTCGAGCGACTGGTCGCACCGGCCTTCATAGGCGTGCCGGATGACATTGGCACATGCCTCGTCGATCGCCAACACGACGTCGGCGGCTTTGTTCTCGGCGATCTCGCTCGCTTCCAACCAGCCGCGAACCATCCGCCGGATGGACCCGAGGAACCGGGGGTCCGAGCGAACCGTGAGCCGCATGTCTTTATCCATTGCCCTTGAACCTCAGTGCGATCATAGTGCAATCGTCGTGCGGCGCCAGGGGGGCGCAATAGCTGTGAACATCCGCGATCACGCCTTCGATGAGGTCCTGGGGCGAGCACGGTTGGTGGTCGAAGACGACCTCCTCCAGGCGTGCTTGTCCATAACCGTCCGGACTCGGCCCACCCGGCACACGGGTGAAGTCAGGTCGCGCCTCGACGATACCGTCAGTGTAGAGAAGCAGGGTGTCACCAGGCTCCACATTCGCCGAAAAATCTTCCAGCTTGATCCCCGGCATGATGCCGATCGGCGGACCGGATGCCTCCATGGTGTTGATGACGGCCCGTTCCGATGCCACAACCAGGGGGTGGTGACCGGCGTTCGCGCCCACGATCCTGCCCGTCTCGAGGTTGATCGCGACCGCAGCGATGGTGCAGAACATACCCCTTCGGCTGCGGACGACCAGCCGTTCGTTGAGCCGCTCGAGGACCTCAGCCGGGGAACTCGCCCCGGGTGCGCACAAACGGAACTCAGCCAGCAACTGAGCCATCGTCAACGCGGCAGGCACGCCCTTTCCGCTGACATCGCCGATCAGAACACCGACCCGGTTCTCGTCGATTCGCACGAAATCATAGAAGTCGCCGCCGACCACCCTCGCCGGTTGGGTCCTTCCAAATACCTCGAAACGCGAATCGTCCGTCGACCAATCGTTGACCAGAAAGCTCTCCTGAATGGTCCACGCTGCTTCGATGTCCTGCTCGATGCGCTGGTTTTCGAGGAGAACCTGATGGTTGCGGGCATTCTCGAGCGCCAAACCGGCGCTGTTCCCGGCCGCAGCCGCCAACAGCAGATCATCACGTGTGTACTCGTGGTCGGCGATGTCGGTGTCCATATACAGGATTCCGAGAATCTCGTTCTGGGTACGAATCGGAACGCACAAGATCGAGGTCAAGCGAAGTTCCGCGATACTGGCGCTCGGATCGATCGAGTCGTCAGTCCATCCGGACTGGTCCAGCACATTCTCGCCGTCCCTGAGGACTCGCCGGGCGACACTTTCGCTGATCGAAATATCCCCGACACCCGCCGGCACCGGTCGCCCGCTCTGGATGGTGTGAACCCTCCCGCAAACCGAGCACGGCATCAACTCCTGTTCGGGGCCTGCAAAGAGCACGGCGCCCCGGTGGGCGCGGATCGCCTTGGTTGTTGCCTGGAGAATTCTATCTACAAGGTCGCAGGGGTTGAAGTTGGATGCAAGGGCATTCATCACCGTGTACGCCGCTTCGAGCATCGCCGTTGAACTCGAAGCCGGCGGGAGTTCCTGAACCCTGCCGGTCTTGTCGAGGACTGTTTGCAGGAATACCGTCTTACCCGACGGCCGATCGTCCAGATCGGATGCGACTTCGAAAAGGAGCATCGTCTCGCCGATAAGGATCTTGTCTCCGTCGTGCAGTTGGCAGCCCGACGTCGATTCGCCGTTTACGCGCGTACCGTTTCTGCTGTTGAGATCCCTGCACACAAATCCGTTATTCGAGCTGCGGATTTCGAGATGACGGCGCGACGCAGCCGTATCCTTGATGACCAGCCCGTTGTGGCCTGCACGACCGATCACGAGCATCGGGTCGACCGCCACACGGCGTTGGTCGACCCCTTCTCCGGAAACGATAAATCCCCTGGCCATCCCCTATTCCTTCTTCGCACACGAGAACCACCAAGAAGCTAGCGAAGCCTGGTCGTCCATGCAAGTTTCGAGGTTGGGCATGGTAGCGTTCTGCGAGTCATGACAACCCTTCGACGAGTCGCTTCGCGATGGCAGATCGTAGCTCTCGCTCTCAACGACGTTGTTGGCAGCGGAGTATATCTCCTTCCGGCTGCGGCCGCGGCCGTGCTTGGATTCGCCAGTCTCTGGGCGGTTGCCCTGGCCGGGCTGGCCGTTCTGCTCATCGTGCTGTGCTTCGCCGAAGCCTCGAGCCACTTCGACGAGCCGGGTGGAGCCTATCTCTACGCCCGCAACGCCTTCGGACCATTTGTCGGCTTCGAGGTTGGTTGGATGACCTGGCTCGCCCGGGTTGCGTCTGTAGCCTCGTTATCAGTTGGCTTTGCCGAGGCCTCGAGCTTTCTCCTGCCTGCGGCGGCCGAAGGTCTTGGGCGGAGTCTCACCATCGCGATCCCGCTGCTGGTTCTCACCGCCATCAACATCGTCGGCGTGCGCTCGGGAGTGAATGCAGCGGTGATTCTCGTGATTGGCAAACTCCTTCCACTGGGGATCTTTATCGGCGTCGGTCTGTTCGCGGTCTCCCTCCCACGGGTAGCAAGCCAACAACCGCTCGATGAAGGCGGCCTCGCTGGCGCCGCACTCCTCCTGCTCTTCGCATTCGCCGGATTCGAGAACACGCCCGCGCCGGCCGGCGAGTACAAGAATCCCCGACGCGATCTTCCCTTTGCCCTCCTCGCCGAGGTCGGGATCGTGACCGCGCTCTATTTCTCCGTCCAGTGGGTTGCGTTGGGGACGGTTCCCGATTTGGGCGCCTCCAGGACCCCACTCGCGGACGGGGCGCGGATATTCCTCGGAAGCTGGGGCGGCTGGCTGCTCACCGCGGGCGCGGTGATCTCGATTCTCGGCACCAACAGCAACTCGGTCCTCGCCGGACCCCGCTATCTCTTCGCCCTCGCGCGCGACGGCTATGGACCGCGATTTCTCGCCAACGTCCACCCCCGCTTTCGAACACCCGCCGCCGCCATCCTGCTGCAGACTTCGATCGCGCTCCCTGTTGGCCCTGACCGGCAAGTTTCGCGAGCCTCGCGATCCTCTCCGTTGTGGCCCGCCTCATCGCCTATGTGGCCACAGCTGCGGCGGTGCCAATCCTCCGGCGCCGCCATACCACGACCGAATCATTCACTCTTCCCGGCGGAACGGCGATTCCGATCGCCGCGGTCGTTGTGAGCGTGACGTTGCTGTCAAGCGCTTCCTGGCGCCAGCTCGCTGCAGGCGCCGTCGCACTGGCGATCGGGGCGGTGATCTTCCGCCTTCGACGAGCGCTAGCCCGGAATCGTCGCCCGAATGACCGCGAGGCCATCCGCTTCGAAGGCCGACGCAACCGTCTCCTGAACCTTCTTGTCGGGTGTGAGGGAAAGCATGTATCCGCCGCGGCCGCCGCCGGTCACCTTCGCACCGAGCGCACCGAGACTGGTGGCGCGTTCGCACAACTCGACGAGCTTGTCGTGCGAGAGGCCCATGTCGATGAGAATCTCGTGGTTTGCGGTCAGCAACGATCCGACAGTCTCCAGGTCGTGCCGTTCGAGGGCCTCTTTCATGGCCATCGACTGCCCGGTGATCCTCGCCATTCTCTGGTCGAAGATCTCGGGGTCTGCTTCCTTGAGTCCGAGGACAAAGCCGTCGAGGGTCGATGTATCGGCCGTGATGCCGCTGTTGGCGAGGACAACCCGGAGAGGTTCCTTCACCTCGATCCTCTTGAAGCTTTTCTCTTCGCCTTCCACCCAGAATTGCAGGAGGCCGCCATAGGTTGACGCGGTGTTGTCGATTCCGCTGGGAATGCCGTGATAGGCAAACTCCCCTTCCCACCCAACTGTGTTGATCTCCTCGATCGAATAGCCGAGATCGAACGTGGCGTTGAGCGCGCGGGCCAGAGACACACAGCTGGCAGCGCTGGCGCCGACGCCGCTGCCCGCCAGCAGCGAACCACCGTAGGTGATCTTGATCGGATTCGTACCAACATCGACTCCCATCACCTCGAGAATGCGGTTGATCGACTCGATCTGCTGTCCCTTTTTCTTTTCCTTGTAACCCGGCACCTCGAGCCGGTTGTCCTCGAGAATCCAACCATCACAATCAAAGGGCTCGACCGTCGCCTCAGTGACATACGGAAGCGCCGAGACAATCGCCGGCACACCTCTGAGAACGAACTGATCCCCGATCAGGATCGTCTTGCCGAACCCGGTTCCTGTTGCCATCAGAAGTTTCCTTCAGTTCACGCCGACCCAAGATGAAGAGGAGAAAAGGTGCGGAGGCGAAAAGGAGATCGTGTCAACAGAGCCCGTCGCTTTTCCTGTTCCCCTTGCCCGATCTCTCGAATTCTCCTTTTCCGATCAACGGTTGACCCCCGACCTTACCCGCTCAAGGTCGCGCAACCGCGAGCACACCCTCCATCTCCGTCATGAGTTCTTCTTCTCCGTCCCAGAGCCACGGTGGTCGCGGCGGTCAGACTGTGGCACGCGTCGGAGAAGCCTCCGACCCGATCCGTTGCTTCGGGGAGCAGAATGTCGAGTCCGAGGACGGAGCCACCTCTGATCCCGTCTTCCATGGGATCCGCAACCCGCATCGAGACCTTGGCCTGATCGAACGGGAAGCTCCCGATCCCGGGAATCTCGTTGGGCACATTCTGGAACCCCGCGAGATAGCGACCTGGATCCACCAGATCGGAGTTGCGAATGGCATCGAGAAATGCGCCGATCATTTTGACACCCATCGGCATGAAACGATCGTGCACGTGGATCCACTGAATATGAGGAGTCTCCATCCAACCATCCTGTTGAATTCGTTGGATTTCCCCGCCGAATGCACGATTCTGGACCTCCCGCAACTCGCTGACGATCGAGTAGGTCTCAGCCGAAGGGCCGTTCAGACAGACGCCGATTCCAATCTCCGGGCCGTCCTGTTGGTAGCCTGCACCGCCCAGGGTGTCGAGCTCCCGGGCAATGGTGTCGACCGCAACTCGGCCTTTTCCGGTCTGCAGGAAGTACCGTTCGCCATCGGCAACTTCTTCGATCTCCAGCAGCCCCTGTTGCCGGGTTTCGAGCGCCGCCTCGCGGTTGGGACCGGCGAGACGTCCGTCGACAAAGAATCGGTCGCCCACAGCGCCGATTGTCGCGATCCGTGCGAGGTCGCTATTGTCGGGGTCCATCGTCCGCGCGAAGAGATAGCAGGTGGTCGAGGCCGTGATATCGCGATCTCCCCGCAGCCCGAAGACCTCCGGGTCGAGAAGGTGCACCTGCTCGTCGGTCGCGGCTTCGGCCTTGTGGTGGTCGAGGATGAGGACCAGGTTCCTTCCCCGATTGAGTTCAGAGATCAGAGGCGCAATCCTTCCGGCGAAATCGGTCAGCACGATCAAACGACCCTTCGCTTCAAAAATCGACTCGAGAACGACCGGATACGGTTTTTCGAGACACACGCGGCTCACGCGAAAGCCCCGGCGTTCGAACGCACGGGTCAGGATCGCCCCGGACGAGAGCCCGTCGGCATCGTTGTGATGCAGGACCTGCACATTTCGGTCGGGCCAGCGGTCCACCTCGGCGATAGCGACTTCCATGGCGGCAACGAGATCTTCGATCATCAGCTCTGCCCGCGATCACGGAGCCGGTCGGCGAACGACCCGAGAATGCCGAACTCCGCCGCCACATCGAGCACGGTGAAGCGGGTCCGTATCTTCACGGCCGTGGCGGATCGCAGCATCAAGCTCCGTTTCAGTGACGCCGAGCTGCCCGGCCGATATGGGAGCGCCGGCGGCGCCCAGGGCGCGCCGCACCCTGGATCCGGTCGCCAACGTACGCTCGATCTCGTCTTTGATCACCGTCTGATGTTCGATCAGGCTCGCCAGATCCCGCTCGCTCCGGTCGCTCAGCTTGGCGCTCCACTGCGGCCAGACCGCCCCGGCCAGAGATCCGAATATCTGGCCGATCTTCTGGCGTTCCTCCTCGATCGGCGGATTCGGCTCGAAGGAGGCTCGGCTGAAGTCCTCATCGAAAATCTCCCGATACAGCTCATCCATGAGGAGCGACCCGACCCCTACTTGGGCGCCGTGGAGGTTGATCGGAAGGCCGTCGCGCAGCCGCACCATGTCCCAGTAGTGTGAGATCAGGTGCTCGCCGCCCGACGCGGGACTCGAGGTGCCGGTGATCGACATCGAGATGCCCGACACCAACAGCAACCTGAACAGTTCGGTGACCGCTGCTGGATCGTCGTCTGAAAGGCGGGGGAATATTTCGAGCGCCTGTTCGAAGGGCTCGGAGAGCAATCGGTTCGGCATCGGACAGTAGTACTCCCCTTTGACCAGCGAGGCGATCTTCCAATCGCAGCCGCAGAACGGCTTGGAAACGAGGTCTCCCAGGCCGGCAAGGGTGAGCTCGCGCGGGGCTTCCACCAGAACCTGCGGATCGGCGAAAACCGCCACCGGAGGAGTGGTGGCGCGGGTGGTTTTCAGACCATTCTCCAGAAGCGCCACGATCGCCGACGTGTAGCCGTTCATCGACGCAGCAGTCGCCAACACGAAATACGGCAGGTCCTCGGCGATGGGCCAGTTCTTTGGCCAGATCATTGACCGTGCCGCTCCCGACGGCGGCGATCAGATCGTAGCTCGCAGGAAACGACCGATCGAGTTCATCCGCGAGTTCCACCGAAGCGTGGATATGGCCCGAAGCATCCTCCGGCAGCCGGCACACTTCGACCGAGTGGGTCGCTTCCAGAGCAGACGCGAGACGGTTTCCGGCTGCCTCCAGGGTGTTCTTGTCGGCAAGGAGAAGAACGCGCCGTCCTGGTATGAGTTCGGGCAGGATTTCAGGAATCCGGTCAGCGATCCCGACTTCAACCACGACCTGCCGCGTGAGGACCCGGTGCTCTCGTCCGCAGGTGCACGGAAGGACCGTGCCCAACACCCGTTCACTGAGGATTTCTTTCGAACCGCTCCAGACGGGATCCGTCACGCGCCGGTCCCCATCACGTGCAGCGGTCTGGCTTGGCGCCACTTCCCGCGGGTGAAGTCCGGGAAGGGCAGCGGCTCACTCCCGCGAGCGATCGACCTGCCGCTGAGCTCGACGACCGCGCTCATCATCACCGCGTCGTAGACATCGCTGTCGAGGGGGCTGCCGGCACGCAGCGATTCGATCAGCCGGAAGTCCTCGATGAAGTCCATTCCACCGTGTCCGGCGCCACTGCTCCGTTTCTCCAGCTGCCGCCACACGGGATGATCGAACTCCTCCATGTAGGCGTCGACTGAATCCCATCGGTGGGGCTCGCTGCGCCCCTCGATATAAACCCTGGGCTCCGGATACTTGACGGCGATCCCGCGAGTTCCCTGCACCAGATAATCCCGGCTGTAGGGTCGTGGAGAGCTGGTGTCGTGGGTCACGACGACGGTTTCGTTTCTGTTCGTCCGCAACAGGGTCGTGACCACATCCGACAGGACGAAGCGTTCCGCAGCCTGAGAGCTCTCGGGTCCGAATCGCTCTTCAGCATACTGGTGGAGTCCGCGCGTCTTGGTCCCCATCGATACCAGGGTCTCGAAGGCGTTCCCCCGGTTGATCTCGAGGCACTGCGCCACCGGTCCCAACCCGTGGGTCGGATAGAGATCACCATTGGTGGTCATGGAGTGCGCTCTCCGCCAGGCCCCTTCGCCCTCCAAATCGTGCTTGACCGCCCGCAGATCGTGGAGATAACCGCACTCGGCGTGCAGGATTTCGCCGAATACGCCCTGCATGACCATATTGAGGACCATCATCTCGAAGCGGTCGTAATTGCAGTTCTCCATCATCACGCAATGGCGGCGAGTGTTTTCTGAGGTTTCCACCAGTTGCCAGCAATCGTCGATCGTGAGGGCGGCGGGGACCTCGGTGGCAGCGTGCTTGCCGGCTTTCATGGCCGCCACGCACACCGGAACGTGCCACACCCACGGCGTCACGGTGAACACGAGATCGAGGTCCGGGCGGTCACAGAGCCGCTCGAAATCACGGGGGCCGCGGCTGTATCCCTCCGGCCGTTTCCGGCCCGCATCAACCACCATCTGCTGGGCGCGCGCAACACGTTCCTCGACGACGTCGCACACCGCGCGGACCTCGACCCCTTCGATCTTGAGGAAGTTCTCGAGGTGGGCCGTGCCCATCCCTCCGACACCGACGATTCCGAGCCTCACCACATCGAGCGGTTGATCGTGATACTCGATCATCGTCGCCTCGGCCGAGATGGCTCCGGCCACCGGCGCGGCAAGGGACTGGACCACAATTCCGCCTGCGCCAACCGCGCCGATCTTGAGGAAGTTGCGGCGGTTCAGAGCGGTGGGTGTTGCGTACTTCATTGATCCTCCTCGAGACGATTTCTACGGCGAATACGATTGAATCCTCGACTCCGGTACACGGATCGACAATCGCTGCATGCTCTCGCCCACCCGCGCCACGATTTCTTCTTTGTCCAGCGTCAGCAGATTCCGGTCGCGCATGATCACCTTGCCGTCACACACTACTGTTCGAACATCCGAGGCCCGCGCCGAGTACACGAGATTGGCGGCCGCATCGTGGAGAGGTTGGTTGTGGAGACCGGACAGGTCCACCAGGATCAGGTCAGCGAGGTATCCGGGGGCCAGCTGCCCGAGACGACCGCCCAGGCCGAAAACCCGCGCGCTCTCCCGAGTCGCGATCGAAAGCGTCTCGCCAACCGTCATGTTCCGAGGGTTCCGGCTCTCGTGTTTCTGGACCATCGCCATCAGCCGCATCGATTCGAGAACATCGAGCGTGTTATTCGATACCGGGCCATCGGATCGCCAGACCGACCGGGATTCCCGCCTCGCGAAGAGCCGGAACCGGCGCAGCGCCCATTCCGAGCTTCAGATAGGTTTTTGGAGCGTGCGCGACGCCGCAAGGTTTCTCCGCCATCAACCGGATGTCATCTGGCGTCACACCGCAACAATGCGCGAGAATCGTCGGCTGCTCGAGAATTCCGGTGTCCGCCAGAACCTGGATGGGCGTCCTGCCATGCGCCTCGAGACTGGCCTTGGTTTGATCGACGGTCTCTGCTGCGTGGATATGGACACCCAGTTCGAGCCGGTCGGCCTCGCGTGCGATTGCGGAGAGGAAGTCGTCGTCACAGGTATACGGTGCATGCGGCGCCAGCCAGGTTGTGATGCGTCCCGACGCCGCACCGTTGAAGGCCTCGGCAAACGAGACCGTCCTCTCGATACCTTCCTCACCCTGGCTCCCGAATACGGCCCAGCCCAAGGGCGGCCCTCGTACCGGCCTTCTCCACCGCCGCCGCCGCTTGGTCCATGTGAAAATAGTGGTCCGCAACCGAGGTCACACCGGCCTCAATCATCTCGGCGAGCCCGAGCTGCATGCCCCAGTAGACGTCGTCAGCTGTGAGGTTGCTCTCGAGCGGCCAGATGAACTCGTTGAACCACGTCGCAATGTCCACATCCTCGGCGAGGCCGCGGAAAATGCACATCGGCACGTGGGCATGGGTGTTGATCAGACCGGGCATCGCGAGCAACCCGGCGCCTTCGATCACTTCATTCGCGCTGTGGGTCTCCGATTCGACGGTCGGCCGAACGTCGAAAATGCGGTTGCCGCGAATCACGATGTCCCGGCCCTCCAGAACATCGCATCGATCCTCCTCGCAGACGAGGACGGAAACACCGCGGATGACGAGATCGTCCATGTGCGGCCATTGTCGGTGACCCCGGCCCGGGATTCAATCCCCCGGCGTGACACCTGGCTGGGGGCAGGCTACAGTGGCGACAACGTGGAGCGTGACACTTTCCCCAGGCGGAACAAGGAGACAAAATGGGTGGTTTCTTCGGCGTAGTCTCGTCCGATGACTGTGTTGCCGATCTCTTCTACGGAACCGACTACCACTCCCACCTCGGTACTCAGCGGGGCGGCATGGTCGTGAGAAACGGCCAGGGGTTCACGCGTTCGATCCACAACATCACCAACGCCCAGTTCCGCAGCAAGTTCGAGGACGATCTCCCGAACTTACACGGCAGCACGGGCCTCGGCATCATCAGCGACTACGAGGATCAGCCGCTGGTCGTCTCGTCCCACCACGGGACCTACGCCATCGTCACCGTGGGCAAGATCAGCAATATCGAAGGACTCACGAAGCGGATGCTCGGCCGCAACGGCACCCACTTCACTCAGATCCGCGACGGAGAGATCAATCCCACTGAACTGGTCACCAACCTCCTCGACGCAGAAGCGACTCTCGAGGACGGTATCTCGCGCGTCCACAGCCAGATCGACGGATCCTGCTCGTTGCTGTTGCTCGACGAGAACGGAATCGTTGCGGCGCGGGACCGGCTTGGCCGCACGCCCGTGACAATTGGCAAGAAGGACGGCGCCCGGGCGGTCACCATGGAGAGTTCGGCGCTCTCCAATCTCGGATACGAAGTCGAGTACCTCCTCGGTCCGGGCGAAGCCGTGCGCATCACCGCCGACGGATTCGAAACCCTGATTCCGGCCGGTGAAGAACTCCAGATCTGCAGTTTTCTGTGGATCTACTACGGCTATCCCGCCTCCTGCTATGAGGGAATCAACGTCGAAGCCTGCCGCAACCGCTGCGGCGCCGCTCTCGCGCGAGCCGACGACGTTGACGTGGACTACGTCGCCGGAATCCCCGACTCGGGAATCGGCCACGCCATCGGGTACGCCGCAGAGGCCGGAATCCCCTACCGGCGTCCCTTCGTCAAATACACGCCCACCTGGCCGCGCAGTTTCATGCCACAGGAGCAGAGGGTTCGCGACCTCGTCGCCAAGATGAAGCTCATTCCGATCGAGGAGCTCATCGAGGGCAACCGCCTGCTCTTCTGCGAGGATTCGATCGTCCGCGGCACCCAACTCACCGACATCATCCGGCGGCTCTTCGATCGAGGCGCGAAAGAGGTTCACATGCGGCCCGCATGCCCGCCGCTGCTGCACTCGTGCAAGTTCCTCAACTTCTCACAATCGAAGTCGGAGCTCGACCTGGCCGGACGCAAGGCGATCCTCGAAATCGAGGGAGACCGGCGACGCGCGGCTCGACGAGTATGGCGATCCCGACTCGGACCGCCACCATGCGATGGTGGAGCGAATTGGCAAGCGCCTCGAGCTGACCACCTTGCGGTACCAGACGTCTCGACGACATGATCGAGGCCATCGGCCTGCCCAGAGAACGGCTCTGCACCTATTGCTGGAACGGTGAGGAGCTGTATCGGAATTCAAGAGCGACACATAAGCCATCCCGTTAGACGAGCCCGGACGCCACCGAGTATCGGAGTCAGCGCCGCTGATTCATTCGCATTCGATTCAGATTCAAAAATGCACGGTGGTGCTCTTGGAATGCCAGCTCTTCGAACGACTCTCGCACGTGGGTGTGGCGCCGACAGAAAAGCGCGTTGATCGGGCGTGCCACTTTTGACAATGTCGGAAGTCATCGCGCTCAAGTAGCTCAGCGGTTGGTCCATACATCGTCAAGGGTGGCAAACCGCCGGCGGCAGCGATCCGCGGCCGAGGCCGGAAAGGTTGTGCGGATGGAGGCCGGCCAATCGGACGCTCGCTGGTGACGGTGCTTCACGGTCTGCCCTCTGGTAGCGTCCAAGCGCTAAAGGCGCTCCATTTGCGGGAAGCGCGTCTGCAGAAGAGCGCGTTGAAATTGGAAGCGTTCACCCGTAGTCATCACGCAAACAACCCGGGCAGCCCCCGGTATGCCAGAAGATGATCGGTTCACCTGCTCCGAGCTGACCCGTTTCAAGTAGGTCGAGCAGCCCTGCGAAGGCCTTTGCCGTATAGGTCGGATCGAGGAGGAGCCCTTCCAGCCGCGCGAGACGCCGCATTGCAGCCTCGCTCTTCGCGGTTGGAACGCCATAACGGCGGCCGACATACGTGGATTCAACGAGCTCCGACACGCGCCGAATCAATCACCGCCGGTGCGCCGATGATGTCGCAGGCTTCATTTGCGAGCCCAACGACCAGGCCTTTGAAGTCACACCAGAAGTTTCCGACATCGATGCCGATCGGTGTCAACGTCGAACCGATCAAACGAAGACCCGCGAGCAAGCCGGCGAGTGTGCCGCCCGAACCCGCGGCGAGGACGATCCGGGCCCGGGTCAACCCGGCCAGTTCCGCCTGCTCCTCGATCTCGAGTGCGGCCCGGACATACCCTAGAGACCCGAGCCCGTTGGAACCTCCGAGAGGTATGTGATAGTGATCGCCGATCCTCGTGGATGCCTGTTCCCGGACATATGCATCCAGTTCCTCAAAGCTGCATTCTCTGCGAGCGATGGGGCCGGGAGGGATGAAGTGCAGCTCGGCGCCCAATAGCTCATCGATCAGCAGGTTGCCGGTCACCTTTTCCGGCCGGTTGCCGAACAGCAGCAGATGCGGTTCGAGACCGAGGAGGCGGGCCGAGCCCGCGGTGACCCGTACGTGGTTGGATTGCGCCCCGCCGACTGTCACGATTCGGGTGGCGCCCATTCTCAGGGCATCGGCCAGCAGGTACTCCAGCTTGCGGGTCTTGTTGCCGCCGCCCGCCGGGCCGAGAATGTCATCACGCTTGACGAAGATCTCCCGGCCGGTCTCAATGCTCAGCCGATCGAGGCGAAGCAACGGTGTCGGATAGGAGCCGAGCTCGCAGCGCGGGACCTCGCTGAGAGCCGCGACGACCCTCGATGGTTCCCAGGTATCTTTCGAAGAGGACTCAACCATTGCGCCGCCAGTCTACAGAAATGCGCCCCCGGTGAAACCCGGGGGCGCTCCGTTTTCCGCAGGTGCGGTAATTCTGTCGTTCCGGAGACCCGACCGCTACCAGATCTTCGCCCGCTCTTCGGCTGGCAGGTACATGTCGTCGCCTTCCTGCACGTTGAACGCGGCGTAAAACTCGGGCACGTTGGGAGCGGCCCGTTGACCCGGAACTCCGGCGGCGAGTGCGGGTCGGTCTGGACCCGGTTGCGCATCGCTTCCTCGGTCGCCTTGTACTTCCACACCTGGCCGTAACCGAGGAAGAATCGTTCGTCGCCGGTCAGGCCGTCGATCACGGGTGCTTCTTCACCGTTGAGCGACATCTTGTAGGCCGCGTACGAAATGGTCAGGCCCGAGAGATCACCGATGTTTTCTCCCTGAGTGAGCTCACCGTTGACGGTGAGATCGTCAAAGACCTGGAAGCTCGCGAACTGGTCGATCAAACGCTGCGTCCGCTTCGTGAACTCTTCCCGGTCCTGATCGGTCCACCAATTCTTGATGTTGCCGTCGGGTCGTACTTGCTGCCCTGGTCGTCGAAGGCGTGGCCCATCTCGTGGCCGATGACCACGCCGATGGCGCCGTAGTTGACCGCATCGTCCGCCGCCAAGTTGAAGAACGGGCGGCTGCAGGATCGCCGCCGGGAAGATGATCTCGTTCTGGGTCGGGATGTAGCCGGCGTTCACGGTCTGCGGCGGGATCACCCAGATCCACTTCTGGATCGGTCCGCCGAGATGGTCCCGGAACAGCTCGTAGTTGAACTGATTCGCACGCATCCGAGTTCCCGACCAGGTCGCCGGCCTCGATGTCGAGCTTCGAGTAGTCCTCCCAGCTGTCCGGGTAGCCGATCTTGGCCACGAACTTGTCGAGCTTGGCCTTGGCCGCCACCTTGGTTTCATCGCCCATCCACTCGAGCCCGTCGATGCCCTGTCCGTAGGCGGCGCCGAGGTTCTTCACCAGCTCGACCATGCGCGCCTTGGCCTCCGGCGGGAAATGGCGCTTCACGTAGACCTTGCCGACCACCTCGCCGAGGCTGCCGTTGACCAAATCGACGCCTCGCTTCCACCGCGGCCGCTGCTCCTCCTGGCCGTTGAGCGTGCGGCCGTAGAAATCGAAGTTCTGGTTGTCGAATTCGGGCTCAGGTATCCGGCGTTGTTGTTGAGCAGGGTCCAGCGCAGGTAGGTCTTCCAGTCGTCGAGCGAGGTCGAGGCGAAGACCTCGTTGAAGCCTTCGAAATAGCTCGGCTGGTTGACGATGATGTCGCTCTCGGACTCGAGCCCGGCCACCGCCAGGAGTCGCGGCCAGTCGACGTTGTCGGCGAGCGAGCCGAGGTCGGCGGTGGCGAACTTGTTGTAGGTCGCCTCGGCGTCGCGGTTCTGGACCGTGGTCCAGTGATGGGACGCGAGCTTGGTCTCGAGATCCATCAGCATCCGGGCCGACCCGGCCGGATCGTCGAAGCCCGCGAGCTCGAACATATTCTCGATGTGCGCGACGTAGGCATCGCGAAGCTCGATCGAACGCTCGTCCTCGTTGAAGTAGTAGTCGCGGTCGGGCAGCCCGAGCCCGGCCTGCCCCATGTACGCGACATAGCGGTCCGACTCCTTGGCGTCGACCCAGACCTGGAAAGCCCGAACGGCGCGCCACCGCCGGTGATCGCGCTGTGCGCGAAGTAGGCGGAGAGCTCATCTTTGTCCGCGATCGCGTCGATGCGCGCCAACTCGTCCTCGAGAGGCGCCATCCCGAGCTCGTCCAGCTTTTCGGTGTCCATGAAGGAGTTGTAGAGATCGGCGACCTTCTGCTCGTCAGAGCCGTGCTCGAGATCGGTCATCGCCGACACATCCTCGATGATCGCCTTGACGTCCTCGCGGGCCTTGTCGCGAAGATCATTGAAAACCCCGGTGTTGTTGCGGTCGGCCGGGATTTCGGTCGTCTCCAGCCAGGTCCCGTTGACGTACCGGAAAAAGTCGTCCTGTGGCCGGACCGTCGTGTCCATGTTGTCGAAGTAGATTCCACTGGTCAGCGCCACCTCGGGTTGGTCCGCCGCCTGATTGCACCCGACCAGCGCGAGCAGGCACACGATCGCCGTCATCGTTCGTCTCATTGATTTCCTCCCTCTGTGATCCGTTTGTTGATCAACGATTACCCTGTCATCCGTTCAAATATGCGAAGGCCGCCGGTACGCGGTCAGCGCCGCCGGCAACCCTGCTCTCTCTTGAATTATTCGCAAGAACGTACGACAGGTTTCAAAAATGGCGACGCCAATCCGCCGTCAGAGGAAGAAACGGTAGCTGACCTTCAGCGCCAGCTCGCGGTGCCTCTCGACAGGCAAGCCGGTCTCGTCGAGCTCGGTCTCGTTGTAGACGAGATAGAGATTGGAATCGTTGCGCAGAATCCACCGCAGGCGCAGGTTGAGCAGGGTGGTCTCTGTCGAGGAATTGTGTTGCGCAAACGCCGAGGCGGACAGCGTCGAGCTGAAGATGTAATCCAGGCGGAGCGACCACAATTGCCAGTCGACGGATCCGTGGTCGCTGTTGATGTCGTACTTCGAATAGGACCCGGAGGTACGGATGTGCTTGTTGAGCACGAACCACATCTCGCCCACGAACTGCTTGCGATCGCCGTCAAAGAACCCGCCGCCGCTGAGAATCGCATCGCCTCCCCACCGTCGAGACTCATCGGATCGATAGGTGAGCGAGCCATCGAAGTAGGTGTAATCACCGATCGGGAAGACCAGATCCTCGTCGAGCTCGAAATCTTCGAAGAGACGCTCGAAATTTCGGGAACCACGGATTGTGAGTTTGTCTCCACTCTCCATTTCAAATTCGACGTTGAGGCCGGCTTCCGTACTTTCGGTCATGTTGTAGACCAGGGAGTCGTAGGCGTTGCCCATCAGGCGAAAGGAAACCCGCCGAATCCCCAGCTTCCCGGGCCGGATCGATCGCCGCAGCGACCCGCGTCCCAACCGGAAGCCGTCGCGGCGAACGAAGCCCACCGCGGGTTCGAATCCTTCGTCAATCTCCCGATATGAAAACAGGAACCCCCACGGATCGGTCGTCAGGTCCAACCCCGCATAGAGGGCGGAGGTTGTCTCTCCGGACTCACTATCCTTCACCCCCATGACATCAGCCTGGAAGGACAGATCCTGGGTCAAAAACCAGGTCGTATCCAGACCGAATGTGGTAGATGCCTCTCCATCAATCCGTGCATCGGTGACGATGCCACCAATGTACGAGCGACCGCCGAGGTCCCGCCGCACGCGCCCGACGTTGTACCAGACCGGATCCAGACCGAACTCGTCGACGCCGCCGGTCCGGATGCTGAGCAGGCCGACATCCTGGCGGCCCATCTTGCCGGTGAGGCGGAGCCCGCCATCGATGGGAACCGTCTCGCCGTCGACGATGCCGATGCGGCGGCTGAAGAACGGCGTGACCTCAGGGGGATGGTCTCCAAATCCTCCGCCGTGACCGAAGCTGAAGAGCTCCGCGTTCTCCAGGAAGAACTCCCGCTTCTCAGGGTAGAACAACGAAAACCGGGTCAGGTTGACCTGGACATCGTCGGCCTCGACCTGGGAAAAGTCGGTGTTGAAGGTCCCGTCGAGGGTCAAATTCGATGTGACCGAGTACTTGGCGTCGAGCCCGATCTCGTTGAACGAGTCCGAGAGATCGTCTCCACCATCGGGGTCGGTCTCACGGACCAGCCCGGCAAGACCATAGGGTATGGCCTGCAGGTTTCGCTGTCTCTTACCCAACTCCAGGCCCCTGAGTTCACCCGCGAAATTCAGACTGCTGATGTCGTACGGAGGAGGAGGCGCCGAAAGGTAGCTCTCCTCCTGCAGCCGTCGAACAACCCGTTTGAGGTTGACGCCCCACGTCTGCTCTCTGTCACTTCCGTAACGCAGCAAGCGCAGCGGAATCCGAAATTCCGCCTGCCATCCTCTTTCGGTGACCTCGGTCCGCACCTGCCACACCTCGTCCCAGTTCCAGGTGTAGCGCATGTAGCCGTTGACGAGGCCCTCCTCCTTGGCGCCGAGCGGGTTGACAACGAAGACCGTGCCGCGGATCTCGTCGCGGTAGGTGTCGAAGATCAGTTCGATGTGGTCGTCGGTCTGCGGTTCGTCACGATGGCGGAGCTTGTATGCGCGAATCTCATCCGGAGAGTCGTCGTCGCATCGCACGGCGACGTAGAGGTAGTGAGTGTCAAGGAGAAAACCAACCCGGGTCGGTTGGGTTGCCGGTTCTTCAAAATCGGGAACACTCTGCCGAAAGTCGTCAAACCAAACAGCTTCGGACCAGACAGCGTCACTCAGGTCGCCGTCGATTCGGGGAGCCTGCTCCTCGCCTATCAGAACCACCTCTGTCGAGGGAACCTGTGCCCACGCCGGTCCGGCAGCCAAAAGTGCAAGACACACGGCGTACATTGCAGGGATTCCAAACACTCTATGCTGTCGCAGTTGATTCACTCTCAGTCCTTGAAGCGCCTCTCACCCATCCACGAACATTCTGCCACGGCTCCGCCGAAAACGGTGTCAAAGACACGTCAAGAACCTTTAAGCGCCACTCACCGGGCGCTGACCGCCATTCACCGATTTGCCCGTGACTCCCGCTCCAATGGGACCCATCCTGGGTAACGAAGAGCGAAAGGAGCACGAAATGACATTTCACCACCACCACAGGATGAACGGATGCGAGTGGTGCGAAGGCCGTCAGAGCCTTTGGGGAGCGTTCATTCTCGGCCTCGGGATATTCGTCCTCGGCATCATTCTGATGCTCGACAATTTTGGAGTCATCGACGGCACTGCGCTCGCGCCGTACTGGCCGGTTCTCCTGATCGTTGTCGGTCTGAGCCACCTCATCGGGCCCGCATCGACCCGAAAAACATTCTGGGGGCTGTCATGGATCGCGGTCGGTGCGATCATACTGCTCAACAACCTCGGCGTGATCGCCGTTGGCATCGCAGTGCTCTGGCCGGTGATCCTCGTGATCCTCGGCGTCAACCTGTTGATGCGCGGTATCCGGCGACGGTTGCGGAGATCCGATCCTGACTCGGACTCCGGATCCACGTTGTTGGTTTGAGCAGGAAGGAGAGGACAATGTCACGCAGAAATAACGACACGGCGCGAAGAAGCAGCGGAGAAAACACGCCGGACCTCGAATCCTGCTGCCCCGACTGCGGATCCTGGCGGCATTCCACCTGCGACGGGGGCAGCAGACGGCGAGGATTCGGAACAGCGATCATCGGAATCGGCATCCTCGTCGTCGGCGCGCTGCTCCTGCTCGACAACTTCGGATACGCCGATGCAGAGGAATTCGCCGCCTACTGGCCAGTTCTTCTGATCCTGCTCGGCCTCAGCTACTTTTTCAGGCCGAAGGCCTCCCGCTGCATCATGACCGGCCTGGTGTGGATCGCCATCGGAACCGTCGTCCTGCTGAGCAATCTCGGTTATATCGGCTTCGAGATCTGGGATCTGTGGCCTGCGGTCCTGATCATCGCCGGCGCCAACCTGATCCTCAAGCCGTTCCGCCGGAGGGGTCTGTCGATCGCCGATGATTCGGGGATCTTCGAGGCGACCGCGATCCTCGGCGGAGCCAATCGGAGGTTGTCCGCCGCCAATTTTCAGGGCGGCGACGCGACCGCGATCATGGGAGGCTGCGAGATCGACCTCAGGGATTGCGGCTCTGAAGGCGGACCGGCCCAGATCGACACCTTCGCCTTCTGGGGCGGGATCGACATCCGAGTCCCCGAAGACTGGGAGGTCCAGGTCAAAGGGTCTGGCGATCCTCGGCGGCTACGGCGACAAAACCCATTCCATCGAGGGGGACGGGAGGAAGGTCCTGATCATCAGCGGCGCCGCCATCATGGGCGGGGTGGAGATCAAGAACTGATGGTGTTGAAGTCCCTCAACGGCCTCGGGAAACCTCGTCATTGTCCAGGGCGGAGGGGCGAGACGTTCAAACGTTTCAACGTTCTAACGTTCAACGTTCCACCCTCCCACCCTCGACCGACGGAGTGACGCGGCGGCATGCACCCCATCCTCGCCTCCCGTCGCTACCTCGCCCTCTATCTGATGGCGTGGCTGCCTGTGGTCGCGCTGTTGACGGCGGCGATGGTGATGACGGGTTGGGAGACGTGGGCGCAATCGCTGGTGTTCTCATTCGCGATGGCGGTCGTCTACGCCTTCCTCTGTCTCGCGGCGTGGTACCCCTGCCGGGCGATGCCCCTGGACGACCAAAATGTGGTGACGACCCTGTTCACCCACTTCACCGCAGCTGCGCTTTCGGCCGTGCTGTGGGTCGGTCTGGCCTGGGTGCTCGCCGCGGGATTCGAACAGTCTTCGATGTATCGCGGCACGGCCGATCTCAGCCCCCAACAGTCCGGAGTGGTCTTCGTCACCGGACTGCTGCTGTACCTCCTGTCGGTCAGTATTCACTACCTCTTCGTGGCGTCAGAAGCGTCGCGCGAGGCCAGGCGCCGCGCACTTGAAGCGGAGGTCACGGCCCGCGACGCCGAGCTCCAGGCGCTCAAAGCGCAACTGAACCCCCACTTTCTCTTTAACAGCCTCAACTCGGTCGCCTCGCTGACCGCCACAGATCCCGACGGTGCACGCGACATGTGCATTCAACTCGGCGACTACCTCCGCGGAACCCTCAAGGGAGGTTCGGATCTTCAGCCTTTTGGGGAGGAGCTGGCCCAGATCAGGAGGTTCCTCCGTGTCGAATCGGTTCGGTACGGCGACCGCCTGGGCGTTGTGGAAGAGATCGATGACGATTGCCTGGATGTCGCTGTGCCGCCACTGCTCCTGCAGCCGTTGATCGAAAACGCGCTCAAGCACGGCATCGCGGAGCTGGTCGAAGGAGGCGACATCCGGATAACCGCCAGCTGCGCCGGCGACCGCCTGACCGTCCGAGTTGAAAACCCGGTGGATCCCGACTGCACGTCCACCCCGGGTGCCGGCGTCGGGCTGGTCAACATCCGCAGCCGCCTCGAGAATGTCTATGGCGATGACGCAACGTTACGCTCATCGAGGGCGCGAAATTCGTTCGTCGCGGAGATCGTGATTCCAGTCGTGAGAGCCGAACGGGAATCGGAGGACTCGATCGATGACTGACGCCCTTCGGGTCATTCTTGTGGATGACGAGGAACCCGCGCGGAATATTCTGCGGGCCTACCTCTCGGAAATGCCCGGCGTTTCGATCGTCGCCGAATGCGCCAACGGCTTCGAGGCCGTCAAGGCTGTCGGCGAGCACGAACCCGATCTGCTGTTGTTGGATATCCAGATGCCCAAGCTCAACGGCTTCGAGGTCCTCGAGCTGCTCGAGCGAGAGCAACCGGTCGTCTTTGTCACCGCCCACGACGAGCACGCCCTCCGGGCCTTCGAGGTGCACGCGGTCGACTACCTGCTCAAGCCCTACAGTGCCGAGCGATTGGCCGACGCCCTCGAACGAGCGAGAAATCGGATCGGCGGTGGAGAACCCTCACCCTCCATCGAGGAACTTGCGGAATCGGCCCGTCCGGAGGACGAGCACGTCCAGAGAATCCTGGTCCGCGACGGGACCGAGGTCCGGGTCATCCCGGCCGACTCGGTGGACTACATCGAGGCCCGAGACGACGCGGTTGCGATCCACGTCGGCACATCTGCGCACCTCAAGGCGCAACGCCTCTCGACCCTCGAACAGCGGCTCGATCCGCGGAGATTCATCCGCGTCCACCGGTCGTTCATCCTCAACATCGACCGCCTTCGCAGCATCGAGCTCTACGCCAAGGACAGCCGCATCGCGATCCTGGGCGACGGAACAAAGGTCCCCGATCAGCCGGTCCGGATATGCACGGCTTCGAGAACTCCTGTAAGCAACAACGTTCGGTTCATCCGTGAAATGTGTGAGGTCGAATAACGACTTGAAGCGAGCCCCTGCTTGACTCGTCTGAGCCTACAGGGTTAGGTGACTTGGGATGACCGAGTAACCACAAAGGCACAAAGTCACAGAGAGCAACACAGAGTGAGTTGTTCGCGGGGTCAATCACGGGAACTCGAACAGAATGGCTTTCAAGAGTCGCCTTCCTGAAGTCCAGCGCAAACGGTTGAGAATTCTCTGTGTCTTCCTCTGTGCTCTCTGTGTCTCTGTGGTGGTTCTGATTCTGTTCTCGAAGGCGGAGAACCGCTCACCCCACGGAATTCCGCTGAGCCAATCCTCATCATTGGATTGGCGATCCGAAACCCGCCTCTCCTCTACCCGTACTCTTCTCCAGGATTGAGGTCTCTGAAACGGGAGGAAACATGAAGCTTCATGCCGCGTGGATCGGGATCGCCCTGATCGCATCGTCAGCCGCAGCGACCGAGGTCATTCCGTTCGACTCACCGAGGTGGAAAATCGAAGCGGCCGAACACGCGATCGAGGAGCACCTCGGCAAACCGAGCCTCAAGCTGAAGGGTGGGCTCGCCGTGATCGCGGACGCGGAGTTCACCAACGGAGTCATCGAATACCTGTGCTCTTTCCCCGAAGCGCGGGCCTTCGTCGGCGCATCGTGGCGCATCCAGGACGCAGCAAACCGCGAGGAGTTCTACATCCGGTCTCACCAGGCCGGCAACCCAGACGCCAACCAGTACACGCCCATCTTCAACGGCCTGTCCGGGTGGCAGCTCTACCACGGCGAGGGCTACGGCGCCCCCGTCGACTACGCATTCGACACCTGGATTCCGGTCAAGATCGTGGTCTCGGGCGGTCAGGCAGAGGTGTATATCGGAGACCTCGACACACCCGCGCTGTTCATCGACGAACTCAAGCGGGAGGCTGCGGAAGGAGGGGTCGGCCTGAACGTCGCGAACTTCGGCGCCGCCCATTTCGCGGATTTCAGCTTCAAGACCGTCGACGCCCCAGAGCTCAAAGGACGGGTCGAACGGGAAAGGACCCGGCCCGAAGGATCGGTCACGACGTGGAAGATCTCGGACTCCTTCGCGGAGGCGGCTGTCCACGAGCAACTCGAGATTCCGGCGAAGCTACAAGAAGGAAAGAAGTGGACCCCCTGGAAACCGAGGCGACAGGGCTCGCCAACCTCTCCAGGGTGAACCCGCTCACCCGGGAAGCCAACACCGTCATTGCCAGGGTCACGGTGGTTCCGACACTTCGCAGGCGAAGACCCTGGCCGTCGGCTACAGCGACCGCCTCCGCCTCTTCCTCAACGGAGAGCTTCTCTACACCGGAAACAACGGTTATCGCAGTCGTGACTATCGTTACCTCGGCACCATCGGCTACTTCGACGCGATCACCCTCCCGCTCAAAGAAGGCGAGAACGAGATCTGGCTCGCGGTCTCCGAGAGCTTCGGGGGCTGGGGCGTCCAGGCAGCGTTCGACGACCTCGACGGTTTATCGATCGCGGATTGACAGGGTGCCCTTCAAACGCTCCTGCCCGGAATCCCGAGCGGTCCGAACCCGGCGATTCCGGCGCCGACGAGCGGCAGGAGGAGCGGGACCCAGCGCAGGCCGAGCCAACCTTCGCCGCCGATGCCGCCGAGCGCCAGGAGTGCCAGACCGAAGCAGGCGAGACACAACCCAGGAGCTGGCGCCAGATGGCGGCGGGCATCGGTCCCGACGACGACGGCCTTTCGAAGCGCGCGAAGACCAGCAGGAACGGCAGGCAGACCACCGCGAATACCACGACCCAGAGCGGTCGGGTCCACCACCACCCGGCGGTTCCCGGGTACTGGGCGAGCAGTGCCGGCGCCACCCAGAATGCGAGGCCTACGAGCAACATCATCACCGTCGAGTGCCAGAGGAAGATCGTCATGATCATGCCGTTGATCACGATGGTTGCGGCCCACGGGATCCGTCGCGCCAACCAGCGCCGCGCCGGCGCTTCGAAAGTGAGCACCAGACCAATCTGAGCCGCGGCCAGCGCGAGCAGCGGCAGCTTTGGCGGCAACGTATTGCTGATCTGCATCGCTCGGCACACCCACGAGGCTGAGCGGGTACGGCCCCAACTGGGTCAGGCCGACGAGCGCGAGTGCGCCGACGAAGAACATCGGCAGCCCCGTTGCCGCCCCCGCGAGCCGCCGATCGTGCCAGGCGTAGCCGAGCTGGTGCACGGCAAGCCAAACGAAGAGGTAGTTGAGCCAACCCAGGGCGTGCAGACCGCCGGCAAAAAAGGCCACGTCGATCGAGCGCCGCCATCACCACCGAGAAGACGACGGAAGCGAAGCCCCAGCGCTGCCACGCGGCGTAGGTCAGGGGCACCAGGGCCACGACCAGGATGTAGACGGCGAGGAACCACACCGGAACCAGCGCCACCTTGGAGCCGATGAAGATCATGCCGGGGCCGACTCCGTTGGCGTGGGCCACCGCCACCATCAGGCCCCACATCACGATCAGCGGCAACACAGGGCCGATGAGCCGCCGAGCCCGGGCGTCGAACCACTCCCGGTAACCAAGCCCCTTACGTCGTGCCGAACCCCAGGAAACGCCGTTCGAAAAACCACCAACAAAGAAAAAAACCGGCATCACCTGGAAGATCCAGGTCAACCAGCGCGACCACGGCGCCAGGTCGAGCAGGTGGCTGTACGCCGGCGCACCGTCGTTGAGGTACGGCGCCGAGATCAGCCAGTGGCCCAGGACCACGGCGAGGATCGACAACGCCCGAAGGAAGTCAACATAAGCGATTACGCTCCTCCGGCGTGCGATCGGCGAACCAGAGGGCGCGCCCCACATGCCGCGGGGAGGACGACTGTCGGTCTTTCGGTGTTCATGAGATCCAGTATAGATTGAGACGATATTTTTTAAAAAAAAAAAAAAAAAAAAAAAAAACACAGGACCGCCCACCCGCCCAATTCGGATTTCGGATTTCGGATTTCGAATATCCACCCACCCGCCCACGTCGCAAACACGAAGGCACGAAGACACCAAGAAATCACAAAGTTTATTTTTTTTTAAAAAAAAAAAAAAAAAAAAAAAAAAAAAAAAAAAAAAAAAAAAAAAAAAAAAAAAAAAAAAAAAAAAAAAACCCGCTTGTCACGGCGTAGCTGCTCGGTAGCGAAGCCGGACCCACCCACCCAGTTCGTCCACAGATGACCCAGATAACCCAGATTCCCATCACAGGCTGACACGACGGCGAGATCCCGGCCGTGTGACGGCCGGGCACCCCGCTGGGCTGGAACACCGAGTCCAACACAAGTGCTCGTCGCGGTGTTCCAGCCCAGCGGCCTGCGCTTCGAAAGCGCAGGCCTCGCTGACTCCCGCCTGTCCTATATTCAGTGCTTCGAAGGACCTTTAAATAAGAAACGCGCAAGGAAGAACCCACGCGCCTCGGGCGCGGCGGCCGGTGAGAAGTCAATTCGTGACGAACGCTCGTGTTCGGAACGAATTGACTTCTCACCAGCGGCTGGCGATCTTCTGATCGCCTGTCGTTCTGTCGTTCTGTCGGACGATATTGGCGATCGCTTCTCTACTTCAAGCATCTGCCTCTTTGCGTTCTGCGTCTTTGCGGGGGCGGCTGGGTGGGCCGGGGCTCTTTGCGTTCTTTGCGGTTCAAATGGTGGGTGGGTGGGCCGGAAATCCAAAATCCGAGTTCCGAATTCCGAATTTCGCTCTCTGTGCCTCTGTGGTTTGTCGGTCGATCCGGTTCACGCTCGAGGCAGGACGGTGTCGTTTACCGAGGGAACTGGGAGCGCGACAATCCCTTCGTTTGGACCGGACTCATCCGGCGACCCGCTCGGCGGAACTTGCTGCCAACCTGAACACTCACCGTCGTCGAGAAGTCCATCCCGTCGCCGGTCGCGGCAAGGGACACGGTCCCTTCGGTCTCCGACTGCGGCCGTAATTCGTCGCGCACCGTGACCGTAACGGTGGTCGGCCGGGTTCCGGAACTCGGCGTCACTTCCAAACCAGGGAACGTCAGCGGTGGCAACCCACGACAAGACGTGCGGCCCTTCAAGCTCGACTTCGGCGCCGACTCCACCCCTGCCAACAACCAGCGATGTCCGGAGACGCCGTCAATCCGGCGGGTCGAGCCAGGGTGGCCTGTGCCATGTCATACGTCCCGGCCCCCCGTGGCTCGGTCCTCGACCAGCACGATTGCGTACATGCGATTCCACTGGATATCGTCCATCGAGGGCGTGTCCGACTTCTGCCGTTAGACGCCCCCCGGGGCCCAAGGTCGTACGGCAGATGCCACTCCGCGGTGGCCTGCACCCAGGTGTCGGTCAGCCCGACGCCCTGAGGTGGAGGGCTCATGTAGGCGACCACCCACGCCGCCGCGTCGAGATCGACCTCCAGGTACGCCTTCGCCGCTGTTTTGGATTTCCAGGTAGACCCGCATGGAAGAGCCGGACTCGCCGCCAGAAGGCCGAGACCTCGGCTCGCGGCGGGCGGGCGAACTCGTCGTCGATCATCTCACGGTACTCGGTATCGAAATCCACCATCCCCGCTGCTCGTCCTATACCCGCTGCCGACCATCGCCAGTGGGAGGAACTCCCGCTGTCGGGTTCGCTTGCCCAGAACCGTTTCCACACGACCCCCACTCGGCGGCCCGAAGAAACTCATAGGTGATAGGTCAACAGAACCGCCTGTCCCTCAAGCTCGCGCTGCAGCTCCGTCACCGTCTCGCTCGCCGCCTCGCAGTTCCCGCAACCGGGACGCCCGAAGAACTCGAACACGGCAACGCGATCGCCGGCCGCAACGGCCGGTCGCGCCCAGCAGCAGCATGGCCGACACGAACTTGAAACATCGATACATTCGACCTGTCTTCCTCAGAGAATCGGCCCGACCCGCGGGCCCCAATCGCATCTGGCCAGCAGTTTAGCAGCCATCTCCGC
>CAVYKX010000029.1:0-108965 GCA_963769215.1 Candidatus Sulfomarinibacteraceae bacterium
GCCCGGCCACGAGCACAACGCGTCACGTAGATTCGCCAGCCGTTCGAGACCTCGATGAGGAGCAGCTGATCGAGCACATCCGTGGGGTACCTTCGTCGGCGTGGTCGTCGCGGATAATCACCAGATGGCGCACTCCTGTGGTGAAACTTTCTTCGATCGTTTCCCGACCGAGCCCTTGCGGATCGATCGTGAACGTCTCAGACTGATAAAAATACGCGGACTGGGGAATCGGGTGAGGAAAAGCAAAGTGGCTGGGGATGTTCAGTTCCCAGGCTCGGTGCCGGGCTTCGGCAAGGATATCCCGAGTCGAGTCATGCGAGGCCGCCGGCATGGCGGTGACGAGAAGGTCTACCATACGGCCATGGTCGCGACCCCCAATTTGATTATCACATCACGATGAATGCCGACCGTCCCGCCATAGCTGGCGACCCAGGTCGCGAATAACGGTGCCATCGGCATCATGTAGGTCGGCAGGAGCTGCCGGGCAAAGCACCAGAAGAGGACGTTGAAGGCGAATCCGAAAAACAGGAGCGATTGCAGGTCGTCGCGGAGCATTGTCAGGAAGCCGGACAAGCCGCCCCTGAAGACGATCCACGCACCGACAGGGGTCCACGGCAACACCGCGAGACCGAACATCACGGCGGCGGCTCCGCGAGGAAACAGATGGCCGCTGCCGTAAAGGTCACCATAGTCGTGCGCGACAAACCGCAGGAAATTTTCGTTGATAAAGAAATATCGCAGAAATCCCGGGTTCTGCATCTCGGCGATCACAAACCATGGCACGACCAGCGCCAGAAACAGCGGCATACCGGTCGCCCACGCCTGCCTGCGAAGGAGATACCAGCAGCGATGCCATGCGGTCCATGTGAGGACCGGAAGGCCGAAGAGGACGAGCGCCACCGGGCCTTTGGTCAGGAATCCCCCCGCCAGCAAAGCGAAGACGAGCACGCTCCACCGTTTCTGCGTTTGATCGTCAAGCGCCAGGGTGAAGGCGAGGAAGGCCAACAGAGCGCCAGCCACTCAAGAATGTCAGGTGGACGTCCACAATCGCGGTGCCGGCGAGAAAAAAGATGATCGCACTGGTCGCGGTCATGAGAATCGCCAAGGCGGTCGTCGAACGACCGAGAGCGCGCACGAGGGCGAAGTACATCAGAACGAGCAGCGCCGCGAGTGCCGCGAGGGAAGGGAGACGGACGGCGAGTTCGGTGGTGCCGAACGCCTTGATGGCGAGGGCAGCCGTCCAGAAGAAGAGAGGGGGCTTGCCGAGGAAGGGGACGAGATCGCCTCCAACATACAGATGGGGCGTCACCCAATCCCCGGTGACCACCATCTCGTGTGCGATCTGCGCGTACGGGTCGTCGGTCCGATCGAGCACCGGGGCGACATCCGAGATCACGAGACGGAGCACCGCCGCGGCGAGCACAGCCAGGATGAGCGTACGGATCATTTGGGCTTGACGTCCTCTCAGAGGGGCGGGCACCGGCGCGGTGCCCGCCCGGGTTGACGAAATGATGGATCACGAATCGCCGGGGTCCGAGTACTCCACCAACTCGGTTACGTCGTCGACGACCAGGCCGACTCCGGGCGCGTAGAGCTTGATGCTGAGGTCGTCCGGATCCAGGGCGTGGTCTCCACGACCTCCAGGCAATCCTCGAAGGTGCCGGCGCTCGGTCTCGACGGTGCGTCCATCGCCATGTGCTCGGCCCGATCCATGGCCACGCCGGGAGCGACCTCCTGCATGTAGCTGGAGCCCAGGAGCACGGTGCCAGGCATGATGATGCCCGGCTCTGCGCCATCGACGCCGGCGAGCCAGGCGCCGTCATGGCTGACGATCTCGCCGTCTTCGTAGATGTCGACGTCCTCGCCGAAGTAGAAGATGCTGCCGGTCTCCGCGCAGATGGCGAAGTAGTTGCGGGAGATCTCCAACAGCTCGCCGTCCACGGTCTCGTACTCCTCGACGACGCGGGTCTCGACGCCGTCGACCACGAAGGTCTCGTCGAGCACGGTGATCTCGACCGCGATCTCCTCGCCGTCCTCCTCGCCCTCGAGCACCACTCGTAGCCCGGCACCAGGGGGATCCAGAAGGGGTTGCGGCCGGTGGTGGCGAAGGTGCAGTCGTCGATGAAGAACTCGTCGGTGAACTCGCCATCTTCGTCGTCCCCGCACTCCCAGTGGGCCTCGAGAGTGGTGGGGTCGTTCGCTCGTTCGTCCACCTTGGACACGCCGAAGAGGCCTTCGCCTTCGACCATGGTGAAGCGCAGGGTGGCGTTGCCCGATCTCCGGCGCCGAGGTCCCGACCGGGTGCAGCACGGGCGCGAACGGCGCCATCGTGAAGGTGTCGGCGGCCAGGACGTCTCCGTCCAGATCGAGCACTTCCACCATGACCTTCGGCTGTCCTCCTCGGGTGATGTTGAGGCCGTACCAGTTGGAGCGGTAAGCGTCGTTGTCGGTGACGCCGACGAGTGGGTCGTCTCCTCGCCCTCGGCCGAGATGGCGGCATCGGAGATGACGCCCTCAAAGCCCTGACCAAAGGTCTCACCGTCTTCGTCGAGCGTGTAGATCCGTCCGTTGACGACCAGACGGGCTTCGTCGCCCTCCTCGTCGTTTCCAGAACTTTCGTCCTCGTCCTCCTCGACGATCTCGATGTGGATGCCTCCGCCGGCCTCATCCAGCCGAAGACCTGGAGGATGACGTCTTCGAGGACAGCGTTTCGCCGGCCCGATCTCGAAGACTCTCGGCCTTCGGCCTCGGTGTTGTCGGCGAACGGTCGAGCCAGGCGATCTCCACCGTCACCGCCTCCTCGCCGAGGTTCATGATGTAGAGATCGGTCATCCAGAACGAGGTTCCGGCGCCGCGCCCCGCCCGGCCGCGGCGATCCACAGCTCGTCGTCGGGGTTGAGGGCCATGGCCGCCGGCGCGACCAGACACAGTGGCGACAAAGATCAAGAGTTGCCACGAATCCTCATCATCTATTCCTCCTTGTCCGTGGCTGCGGCAAGACCGCAACCGGTTCATTTCGCTGCCGCGTGTCAGGCGGGTTCGAGCAAACTCCCCCGTACAGCGTCGATGAATGGGTATCGTGGCGTCCGCGGAGTGCGATCGCCGCTATTGTGCGGTCTCAGCCGGTGCCGCGTTGTAAGGAACATATTCTTCGGCACACCTCCTCGTGATCCTCAGAAACCCTCCGGGCGAGCTAGACCGACTTCGGGGCTCCGGGCCCCACCAGCGCCCGGCTCTCGCTCACGCTCAGGCGGCAGCTCGGGAGGATCAGCGCCGGCGCCTGCGGCCGGAGTGAGGCCCGCGATGGATGCCATGGAGAATCGTGGTCGCAGCGAGCCGTTCCGCCTCGACGCTCAGGAAATCGATACTGAGCCCGGTCTCGCTCGAGACCCAATCGAGGAATACCAGCACCGTCTGGCCCTCGATCGCGAAGACCGGTGCGATCTCCTGGGATCCACGCCCAGGCCGGGTCAAAGGGGGTGATCGCGACCGTGCTCACGTTGCCGTCGGCATTGACGGAAAGCGTGATGCCCTGGGTGATCTGGTACTCCTCATCATCGCGGGCCAACGCCACCAGTCCTTCGCGGACCTTGACGTCAAGCATCTCGGCCGCTCGACCCGTACCTCGAACTGGGTGCCGATATCGGTTGCGGTGCCGAATGCGGTCCGTACCTCGATTCCGTATTGCCCTTCGTCACGGAGTCGACGTAGATCGCACCGGAATCGAGCGAGTGACGCCTCGGAGTCCAGCCGGAGCTCGGTGTAGGAGTCGAGCCGCAACGACGCCGCGCCGAGGTCGAGCGAGGCTGCGGCTGCCCGGTCCGGGTCCTGATCAGCGGTCCTCACGGAATCTCCGCCTCGATCCTCCCGCCGTGAAAAGCGCACGTTCGGCCGGGGGGAGTGACTCCACGGTCGCCCTCGCCGAGCGCAGAACGATGAGCATGATCGGCGCAACTGCCGGGGTCGCCCGGCTGACAGGATGGCAGGTAGACGATTGCGATGATCAGGGCGGCTGCCGCTGCAACACCGCCAGCCACAACCGGCCGCGCTGCCGCGACTGGCCGCGACCTCGTTCTGCCACGCGGGGCGAACAAGCCTTGACCCGAGCGGCGCCATCCTCCGGAATCTCGGGGCCCGGGCCGGCAGCCTGGAGCAGCCGTGCCAACCAGGCCCTCGCACCGGTGGTCGTCCAGTCGTCCCGTCGGCCTCGGTGTTTCGGTCCGTCTTTGTCTTTCATGGTCTCAGTCTCCTGCACGGCGCGCAAAGCCGTCGCGAAATGCCTGCCGGGCCCGGGTGAGGACCGACTCGGCGGCCTTCGGGCTCGCCCCGAGACGGGCTGCGATCTCCCGCACCGAAAGGCCCTGGATGTACTTCCACTGCAACGCGTTGCCGTAGCGAATCGGCAGGTGGTCGAGCACCGCCCACACCATCCGGGCCAGCTCCTCGACGTTCGAAGCGACCGCCCGGTCCTTCTGGCAGTGCACCGAGGCTCTCGAGGGCCGCTCTCGCGTGCGGGGAGTCCTCGATCAGCTCGATCTCGGGCGCCCGTCGTGCCCGCTGCCTCCAATACGCGGCGATCTCATAGCGGCAGAACGAGCACATCCAGGTGAAGAGGGCCGCTTCGCCGCGATAGCTGTCGATTTTTCGGGATGAGTTGGAAAAGGTGTTCTGGACAACGTCCTGGGTCGCTTCCGGGTCGCGGCCGATCCTCGGGAAGGCAAAGCGGTATAGCCTGCGGATAGTACTCGTCGACAAAGAGGTCGAATGCCCTTTCGTCTCCCCTGACGATGCGGGCAACAAGTTTTCGGTCTTCTGTGTAGGCTCGCACGGTCCACTCGGTTGGCCTTGTGTCTCCTCCAGTTCGGCACGTGTAGGTAGGTGTCGTCGCGAGGGCGGCAAAATCCTTCGGCGAGCGAGGTTGATTTGATGAGGCGGTAATATCCTTTGTCTTTCGCCGGTGCTGTTCGGCTCAAAACCGCCAGCCGAATCCGAGTCGGGATGATCGGCGCCCAGTACCTCTCCTCCGGGATGACCGTGACTGTGCCTCCGGTCTCGAATGAAGTCGAATCCTCGGTACAGCAGACATTTTTTCGATTGGTGAGGTTGAGGATTTCCAGGAAAGGCGTGAGCTCTCCGTCGGCTGGTTGGGAAGAGCTTGCTGGCGCGTATCGAAACGGCGTAGGGTGGATAGTTGGCCGAGTTGCGGGGGCCCACGATCGGTTCACCTCGATTCGCCGTCCTCGTCGACGACCACCTCGCCCGATGACCGGGGTGGTCGGCCATCCCGAATGGTAGATTCCGGCGAGGCTCATCGTCCAATGACTCGGCCGAGCTCCATATTGAGGCCGGGGTGAGCGCGTGCCGCTGGTCCCAGCTCCGCGGCTGCCAGACGCCGTCGAATTCGTCCTCGGCGCGCGACAGGACGTAGCTGGCCCACCAGGACAACGAAGGCCCGCGGCTGCCTTTGAATATCACTTCGATCCCGCGCACCAACCCGCGGTCGGGGTCGACGGACGCGGTCCGGCTTCGGATTCGGGAAGAGCTGAATCGGGTTGAAGAGGTTTTCGTAGCGAGGCCGGAGGTTGGAGAGGTCCTTACGGAAGATCTCGAGGCGCCCGGCGAGACCGGGTGTGAACGAGTGCTCGACGCCGAGCAACCAGTGGTCGGCCCGCTGCGCCGGAAAGAACTCGTCGACGCCGTCTTCCACCTGCAGCTCGTTGAGCCGCTGGCACTGGTAGAAAATGCCCCACGCGGCCCGCAAGATCGTATCTGCGTCGAGGGCTAAACGCAGGTTGAACCGTGGGCTCAGCTGGTGATCGCCGATCCACGTCTGCCGGTCCCAGCGGAGCCCGAGCTCGATCACGAGTGGCCCGCTGATCTGAAGGCGATCTGCAACGTAGGCGCTGTACGAGGTGCCCTCCGGTTCGAGGTCGATGTCGACTGTGGTGATGGGCGGGAGCGGCTCGGTGGGCGAGTCGGGATCTCTGAGCGTGGTCACGCTGAGGTAGTCGTAGGTGGCGTCCTGGCGAATGACGTCGAAACCCCATTTGAGCATGTTGCGGGCGCTCAGTTCGATGATCCAGTCCTGGCCGAAACCCAGAAACTCGAAGGTCCGCTGATCGTCGACGTCGAGCTCACCGTCCTCGAGGTCGACGACGTCGCCGATTCGGTGGCGCGTGATCCGCCCGGTCGTGAGCACGGTCTGCGAGAAGAGGGCCTCGGACCAGTCGGTCTGGAGATTGAGCCAGCCGTTGAAACTCCCGTATTCCGCGCGAACGTCCTCCGCTCGTGGTGTCGTCGTCGCTCGAATATCCGAGATCGTCCTACGCCGCCAGTACGTTGGCCGAAAGGCTCGAACGGCGGCCGATCTGGTGCTGGATCTTTGCCAACAGATCGTAGTAGTCGGTGAACACCTCGTCCGAGCTGTCGCGAACGCTGCTGATGATGGCGTCGGGGTACCAGGCACGGCCGCTCACGAAGTACTGGCCGCGGCCGTCGTTGAACAGGCCCTGGGTGAGCAGGCGGGCGTTGAGGGTGCTGAGCTCGACTGCCGTTGTCGGCGGGGCCCGAGGGGGTCGCGATCGAAATGTCCATGACGCCGCTCATGCGATCGCCATACTCCACGGGAAATCCGCCGGTGAGGAAGTCGACTCCTCCGACGGCTTCGGAATCGATGATCGAGAATACGCTCTGGAAATCTTTGAGGTGGAAGGGCTCGTAGAGCTCGACGCCGTCGAGGACAACCAGCAGCTCGTCCTGCTCGCCGCCGCGCACGTTGATTTTGGCCGTGATGTCTCCGCCGGCAGAACCGGGCAGGCGTTTGATGGCTCGGTAGAGATCGTCGGCCGCGTGCGGCATTTTGCGGACTTCCTCCCGGTCGAGGAATTGCCGGCTCTCTGGCTGCTCGTCGAGAAGTCGAAAGTGGCTCGGGGTGACGATGACCTCGTTGAGAAAAACGGACACCGGGACCAGCTCGAAGCGAACGCGCGCCGCCCTTCCCTGGGCGACCACCACGTCGTCGAACTTCTGGGGCAGAAAGGACGGTGAGTGTACGGTGACGGTGTAACTGCCCGCAGGGACATCGGGAAATCGGAAGCTCCCGTCAACTCCGGGCGTCGCCTTCATCGTGGTTCCTTCGACGGCGATCACCAGGTTCGAGACCGCGACCGGGTTCCCGCCGACGGTGACAAACCCGCGGATCTCGCCTTTCCCTCCGGAGATTCTGCCGAAATCGGGATCAACGACGATGACGATCGTGCCGCCGGGTCCGGCCTCGGCCAGAAGCCCGTGAGGAACCAGGATCTCATCGAGGATGCTCTTCGGGTCGGTGGCGTGAGGTTCCTTGAAGACCGTCATCGACGGAGTGACCACCGCGTCCGAATAGACAATACGGAGCCCGGAGGCCTGGAGCTCGCCCAGAACTTCGCCCAGGGGTCGGCCCGCATACCCCTCGTTGTCCTGTGCGGTTCCGCCTGCAGACGAGAGCACAAGAACAAAAAAAAGAACAAAAAGTGCTCGCCGCATGGGAGAACCAATGGTAACCGGTTCGCGGAGCCGATTGAACAGAGGGATAGGAATTTCCTTTCGTTTGACCCCAGGCTAAGACCGAAGGGTGCCACGTTCCTCATTGCACCATAAAGACCGGTTGCCGCGGGTTAACTCTGCCCGCTTGGTTTTGAGAGTAGCGGACCCACCTGGGGAGATCGTCACGATGCAACAATGAGGAACCTGGCACCTCTCCTCGCGAAGCAGGGCCGCCGTGGCCGCCGCCCGCTTGGCCGCGCACGACGGACTCAGCTCGCGGGTCTTGCACGAAAAGGCGAGCAGATATTCCTCGGTACAGGCCACCAGGCTCTGCGGACAGGACGAAGCTCCGTGCCTTCCGCAGCGTGGAGGGACCTCACCAGCATGCCCTCATGTTGTTCGACGTGCAAGAGTGCGCTCGAGAATGCCGAGCTGGAGCTCGGCGGTCCCCGGATCAGCTGTCCCCGGACGACTCCTTCTCCTCGAGGGCTTTCAGGATCTTCTGCGGCGTGATCGGCAGCTCGGTCATGCGGACGCCGACAGCGTCGTAGATGGCGTTGGCGATCGAACCGAGCACCGGGACCATCGAACCCTCGCCCACCTCTTTGGCGCCGTAAGGCCCGCGAGGTTCGTAGCTGGGCACCGCGATCGACTCGATCTCCGGCGTACGTCACCGATGCTCGGGATGAGGTAGTCGTGCAGGTTGGGGTTGAGGATGCGCCCCTTGTCGTCGAAGAGCACGTCCTCGCTCAGAACTTCGCCCGAGCCCATCACGATCGAGCCCTCGACCTGGCCGTGGAAGGCGATCGGGTTGATCACCGTGCCCGAGTCGTGGGCGTCGGTGAATCGGACGATCTTGACCACGCCGGTTTCGGGGTCGACCTCGACCTCGCACACCGAGGAACCGAAGCTGAAGGCCGGCGAGGTGCCGACCGTCGCGCCCTTGAAGTCACCCCCGAGACTCGGACGGCGGCTCGTAGCAGCCGGTCCCGACCAGCGGGCCGTCGGCCGAGAAACAGCGCCGCGCCGCTTCGGCAAAGTCCATGCCCGACGTGGGGCGCCGCCTCGATGAAGATCGGCGGCCCTCGCGAAACCAGCGCATCCGGCTCGCAGCCCAGCTCGCGCGCCGCCACGCGGTACAGCTTGGAATTGACGTCGTCGGCGGCCACCTTGACCGCATTGCCGCGCCATCAGGGTGACCCGGCTCGAGTAGGACCCGAGATCGATCGGAGCGATCGACGAATCGCATTCGGCCATCGTCACATCGCCGAAAGCAGGCCGAGGGCCTCGGTCGCGACCTGCAGCAGGACGGTCTCCGAGCCCTGCCCGATCTCGGCCGCGGCGATCATCAGGGTTGCTCCCTCGCCATCCTCGAGGATGCGGATGATCGCGTTCGAATGAGGAAATGAACTGCGATAGATGGGGTATCCCGCGCCCGAAACGAAGCCGCCGCTGCCGATGCCCACGCCCTGCCGAAGGGGAGCTTGCCGTGCTTCGAGTCCCATCCGGAGCGCTCGCGAACCGTCTCGAGCGTCGCCTTGAACTCGCACGACAGCACGTCGAGGTCGTTGACCGTGCGGGTATTCGGGTCCATCGCGTTGGCCATGCGGATGTCGATCGGATCCATGCCGATCTTCTCGGCGAGCATGTCGAGCAGGCTCTCGAAGGCGAAGCGCGGCTGCGGCACACCGTGGCCGCGCATGGCGCCGCACGGCGGTTTGTTGGTGTACATCCGCCGCCCGCAGTAGCGGTAGTTGGGGATGTGGTAGAGCGTGGGGATCATGAAGCCGGCGTAGTAGGCGGTGATGACGCCGAAGCTCGTATAGGCGCCGCCGTCGAGCACGTTGTCTGAAGTCGACCGCGGTGATCTTGCCCTCGTTCGTGACGCCGATCTTCATGTCCATGAACTGCTTGTGGCGGCCGCGGTGGTGTGTCGAACATCTCCGGCCGGGTGTAGGTCATCTTCACCGGCCGCCCGGTGGCTTCGCGACAGATAGGCGGAGCAGAAGTCGAGCGCCATGGCCTCGGCCTTGCCGCCGAAGCCGCCGCCGACGTAGGGCTTGATGATCCGGAACTTCGCCAGCGGCATCTCGAAGACCCGGGAGAGCTGCTTCTGCAGGTAGTGCGGGACCTGGGTCGAGGACCACAGCGTCAGGGTGCCGCGCTCGTTGTTCCACTGCGCGATGGCGCTGTGGGGCTCGAGGGGCGACTGGTTGACGAAGTTGCCGACGAAACGCTGCTCGAAGACCGCGTCGGCCTCGGCAAAGCCCTCGCTCGACATCGCCGAAATGGTGGTCGACCGAGGTGTTGACGTTGTTCTTTCCGCGCGCCGCCTCGTGGATCACCGGCGCACCGTCGTCGAGGGCCTCGAAGGGGTCGAGGACAGCCGGCAAGAGCTCGTACTCGACCTCGATGAGCTGCAACGCCTCCTCAGCGGTGTGTCTCATCCACCGCGGCCACGGCCGCCACCTCGTCACCGACGAAGCGGACCTTCTTCTTGGCCAGCACGTACTCGTCGTAGCGCGCGGGGCTGACACCGTACTTGACATCGGAAACATCGGCGCCGGTAATCACAGCCTTGACGCCGGCAAGCGCCTCGGCCTTGGACGTGTCGATCTTTTTGATCACGGCGTGGGCGTGAGGGCTCGTGAGGACCCGCCCGTAGAGCATGTTGGGCAGTCGGATGTCCTCGGTGAAGATGGCGCGGCCGGTGACCTTGGCCGGGGCGTCGCTGCGCGCCACGCTGCGTCCGACCACGGCGTGCGTCTCAAGGTCGTGGCCGGAGTTCGGCTCTGGCGCCGCGTCGCCTTCGAACTGCCGCCAGCTCCGGACCGCGTCGATGATCCTCGTGTAGCCCGTGCAGCGACAGAGGTTGCCGCCGAGCGCGGTCTTGATGTCGTCCGTCGGTCGGCTCCGGGTTGGCGTCGACGAGCGCCTTGGCCGCCATCACCATTCCCGGGGTGCAGTAGCCGCACTGGATGGCGCCGCGTGGCGATGAACGCCTTTTGCAGCGGGTGCATCGCACCGTCCGACGCGAGACCCTCGATCGTGGTCACCTCGTGGCCGTCGGCCGCCACCGCGAGCACGAGACACGACTTGACGGCCTCGCCGTCGAGGAGGACCGTGCACGTACCGCAGTCGCCGAAGTCGCACCCCCTTTTGGTGCCGGTCAGCCCGAGGTGGTCTCGCAGCAACTCGAGGAGGGTGACGTTGGGCCGCACCGCAACGCTGCGGGCGTCGCCGTTGACCGTGAGATGGACTACTCGTCTCCATCTGTCTCCCTACCCATGCCTTTGCCGCGGTTCCGATCCCGATTTCGGATTTCGGATTTCGGATTTCGGATTTGCCACCCACCCCCTGCAGGCGGGACGCCTGCACCGCAAGGAGCCGTGTTCCTCCCTCCTGGGAGTCCATCGTGGTGCAGCCGTCTCGGCTGCAAATCGACGACCGCCCGTGCGCCCGGAACTCCCCCGGAGGCGCAGGCTGGCATTGAGAATGAAGAATTGAAAATTCAAAATTGAGAATTCCTTCCTACGCCCGCGCGGCCGCCGCCACCAACACTCGCCTTGTCAGCACCTTGACCAACTCCAGTCGATATTCCTTGGTAGCTCTGAGGTCGTCGATCGGCACTGCCGCCTCGGCCGCCCGCTCGCCGGCCTCGCGGAGCACATCTTCGCTCAGCTCCGTGCCGGCTGCAGCGGCGCCTGCGGCGGTCGCCACGATCGGGACCGGCGCCACCGCCCCGAGGGCCACCGTCGCCTCACGGCATTTTGTGCCGTCCATTACCACGACCGCCGCGGCCGAGGCCATGGGCAGCGACAGCGAGACCCGCCCACCCTGGCGGAGGCTGGCACCACCGGTGCCCGGCTCGGGTGGCGGCACGTCGATCGCCACAACCATCTCTGCCGCTTCGAGAACGGTTTGACGTGGCCCGACGAAAAATTCGCGCAGCGGAACCACTCGTTCGCCCGCCGACGAGACCACTCGCATGACCGCATCGTGGCCGAGCAGGATCGGCGCCATGTCGGCCGACGGCACGGCCATGCACAGATTGCCGGCGACGGTCGCCTGGTTGCGAACCTGTTCGGCCGCGAGCGACATCGCTGCGTCGTTGATGCCGGGGTATCGCTCCGCGATGCCCTTGTGGCGGGCGACCATGTTGATTGTCGCCATCGCGCCGATCACGAAGCGCGCCGTCGGCGGCGAGCTCGATGTCCTTGAGCTCCTCGATGCGCGCCGAGCGAGACCAGCCGACGGTGGCGCTCGCAGGCCCGCCTTGAGGTCGACGAGAATGTCGGTGCCGCCGGCAAAGACCGCACTGCCCTCCGGGTCCTCCGCGAGCAGCGTCGCAGGCCTCGCCCACGCTGGCCGGCTCGACGAACTCGAAGTCGCGCATGCTCATAGGCTACTCGTCCTCCGTTTTCGGCGTCGCCAGCACCTGCTCGAAGAGCGCCTCGTCGAGCGTCTCACCCTCGAGCGAGCAGCTGCCGGTACTTGACGAAGTCGATGACGTCGACCCCGGTGATCTTTCGGTTATTGAAGGCGGTGAAGCCGAGGAAGGCCTCGCCGGACATGTTCGCGGCCAGCCAGTGCCGGTTGGCGAGCTTGGTCTGGTCCCAGAAGAACTTCTTCTTGGCGCGGATGCCGTCGATGGACTTCTGCAGGCAGCCCGGGAAGAGATTGGTGAAGCGCCAGACGATCTCCTCCACGGTGGCGTCGAGAAGCGTCGAAATCAACCGGCAGCTCCTTGATCTGCGCTCGTGGCGGCCTTGGCCTCGGCGCCGCTCTTCATCTCGCCGTACACGACCTCGCCGTCATCGACGTAGCGGTCGGTGATGACCAGCGGGTTGCGGATGAACTCGTCGCCCTGACGAAGCACCGGCACGACCTTGGTGATCAGGCCCTTGAGCTTCATCTTGTAGGCCGACCACATCTCGCACGAGATGCAGTTCCACATCGCGTCTTCCATCGACAGGAACCAGGGCAGGAAATCGGTCGAGCCGCCGTCCGGCGCCGAGCCGTGCTTCGGGCCCGCCTGACCGAAGATGGCGAGGTCGGAGGCGATGGCGAGGTCGCAGGCCATGCCGATCTCCTGACCTCCGGCGACGCGCATGCCGTTGACCCTGCAGATGGTCGGCTTCTTGCAGTTGAGGATGGAGTCGACCATCCCGTTGAAGAGGTCCATGTAGTCGCCGTACTCGTGCGGCCGGCGGGCGTAGTACTCGGCATACTCCTTGGTATTGCCGCCGGTGCAGAAGGCGTGGTCGCCGGCGCCGGTGAAGACGACCGCGACGACGCTGCGGTCGAGGGAGGCGTTGGTGAACGCGGCGATAACGCCCTTGACCATCTCGGTGGTGTACGAGTTGAACTGGCGCGGGTTGTTGAGCGTGATCCAGGCGGTGAAGAGGCCCGTCGACGACCTCCCCTCGGCATCGAGCAGCGGCTTTTTCTCGTACACCGTGCACGGCGGGTCGTCGTGACTCTCCCCAGAACTGCTCGCCGCCAACACCGTGGTCCTTCAACTCGTCGTCCCTCGGCATCCACTCAAGACCCATGATCGTCCTCCTCGCCCGAGCTATCTATTGCCTCTTCACGTTGTTCACCGATCACACCAACACCGTCTTGCTCCAGGCGGTGCCGATCACGCCCTTCCGGCACGCTGGCATCGGTCATGAAGCCACCCGAGTGCCGGGCCTGGATGTCCAACGCCTCGGCCAGCGTGCACGAAGTGGCCGCACTGACCGTGTCGAGAATCGCCTTGCGGCCCGCCTCCATCCCGGGGTCGGACGCCGCCGAAAGCTTCGGGACCGCCTCGATCACTTGATCGAGCGCACCCTCGTCGAGGTCGCGCATCGCGAGGCCGTGATCACCGCCCGACGCTACCGCGTAGGCGGTCTGAAGGGACTCGTCGAGCCCGCCCACAAAGTCCGCCAGCCAGCCGACGGTGTCCTTCGCCTTCTCCGGGCGCCCCTCGAGCAGCAGCGCGAGGAATCGCGGCCAGTGCTCGCGGGCCATCTTCCGGAAAGGCCAGTGGCATCCCTCCATACCCGGCACCACCGGCAGGGTCACCTCGGGCATGCCGAGCTCGGAGCCGTCGACCGCCACCAGGTAATGGCAGTGGATCATCAGCTCGAGCATGCCGCCGAGGCACCGCTTGCCGTTGACCAGGCCGACCGACACCGCGAAGTCGTAGTGCAGCCGTCGCGCCGGTCGCGGACCAGTCGGCGGAGATGGCCTCGCCGGCCGCCTCGTCGGTCATCGCCGGGTAGAACTCGGCGGTGTCGGCGCCCACCATCTGGGTGGAGAGGTGGAAGTCGCCGGTCAGGATCACCCGGTCGATGCCTTCGGCCTTCAGCCAGTCGATGGCGCGGTTGAGCTCGGCGTCGACATCGGAGTTGTAGCTCTCGCGCGACAGGCTGAGCACGCCGACCGTGCCGTCGTGCTCGGCGTTGACATAGAGCTGCTGCCACTCCGGCGTCGTCGATCGGGCGAAGGCCTCCGGGTGCCAGCGCCTGTCGCGCGGCCTCCGGGATGCACGCGGTGGTAGGCCTCGACCGTCGCGATGGCCGCGTCGGCGCCGCGGGCGCGGATCACCGCCAGCACGCCGCGGAGAGAACTGAGCGCACAGCTCGCCGATGGCGTTGATCTGCGCCAGGTGGGAGCGCTCCTCTGAACCATCAGGCTCGTCATCTGGAAGAGCGGTCCGAGCACCCAGGTTTCGAGCTCGGTCTCGTCGTCCAGACTCCAGTTCACCAGAGGCCGGAAGTGGTTCGGCGGATACCAGTTGGCGCCGCTGTCCTTGTGCTCTTCCAGAACCGCCGATGGCTGCGAAGAGGGCGCCGTAGTGCTGCGCCAGGTGGTGCAGGCACGACCAGGTGAGGAAGTTCGCGCCGCGGGCGCCGATGGCGTCGTGGGCCCGGAACGGGTTCGGCCCGAGCATCCGGCGGACAAACTTGTCCACCTTCCAGAACGGCATGTTGGTGGCCTCGTGGAAGCGGCTGCCTGCGAGGGTGAGGCCGCAGAACAGGACGTCGAGCACGAACGACCAGTGATCGCTGACCGTGATCGGGATCAAACCGAGCGCCCACAACAACTGGGTGATCGTCGGACGGCTCCGGCTCGACGATCTCGAAGATCTTGTTGATCTCGTGCGGAAAGGCCGGGTGCGCTACCCCCACGCCGAGCTCGGACTGCGGAAAGCCCGAGGTCACCGACCGGATCTCGATCTCGGGGAAGGCCGCCCGGAAGACCTCGTAGTGCGCCCTTTTGATCTCCAGGTCTTCGGGCACCGCCTCGAGCAGGAAGCGGGGCGAGAGCGCGTCGAGCTGTGACGGCAGGTGGCTGCCGTCGTAGGCGAGGCGGATCACGTTGCCCATGATGGCGGCGGCGCGATCGGCGCCGAATGCGCGAACCAGACCCGGGTACTGGGCGCCGATGCCGTCCGGCACGCCGGGAAAATCGAGCGCCACGATCGGCACGCCGAAGGGCTCGAGCCGCGAACCGAGCTGCATGGTCTTGCCCGCGCCGACGATGCCGTTGGCGCCGGAAACCACGAATGCACCGCGATCGGGTGCCGGCACCGAATACCCGATCGACGAGCTCGCCGGGCGTAACCGGCAGCGCGCCGTTGCGAATCAGGTCGAGGACCGAGCCCAGGCCGAGGGTCTCGAGGGTGGAGGGTCGCATTGCGTTGGTCATGACGCCCGACCTCCTTTCTCGTCCGAAACTTCGAAGACGCGCGGCGATGCCGACATCGCCGGCGGCGCAACCGAAGAGCAGGACATAGCCGCCGCCCAGGGAGACGGCTTCCTCCAAGCCCTCGATGAGGGACCTGGTCAGGGTCGGACCCTGCGGGTGCCCCCACACCAGCGAGCAGCCGGTGGTATTCATCTTCCGCCAGTCGTGGCCGACGAGTTTGGCGAAGATCGCGTCGTTGACGGCAAAGGGTTGTGGTTCTTGACCACCGCCATGTCGTCCATCGTCAGGCCGCTGCGCTCGAGGAGCTTGCGCACTGCCAGAGCGGGTGCCTCGGGCATCAGACTCGGGGAGGTCCGCACCTCCGCCTTTGCTACCAACGAGATCTCGATCTCGGGTCGCGGGCTGAGCTCGCGCGCTGTGTCGCTCGTGGTCACGAGAAGACAGGCCATACCGTCCGATGCGTGGGTCTGGCTGCCCGCGGTGACGCAGGAATCGAGCTCGCGCATCGCCCGCAGGCCGCCCGCAGAAACCCGTCGCACTCCGAGGTCGTCGTCGACCACCCCCATCGACCGTCCCTGCAGATTGAGCACCTCGAGCGGTACCAGCACGCGGTCGAGAAAGCCGGATTCTCTTGGCCTCGAAGTACTGCTCGTAGCGGCACAGGGTGATCTCGTCGACCTCGCGGCGGTCGATGCGGTACTTGCGGGCGGCCAGACCGGCCGTGGCGATCATCGCGTTGCCGGTGGAGGGGTCGAAACCGAAGTTGTCCCACACATCGCCCAGAGCCTGGGTTCGTTCGTAGGACCTGCGTTCCGGGAACACCCCCACCGGCGAGTCGCTCGTGCGATCGAATGTCAGCACCCCGACGACGTCGTTGGCTCCGCCGTCGACCTCTGCCGCCGCGACCATGACCGCCTGCAGCCCGGTGGCGCAGGCCTGCTCGACGTGGAAGCCGGGGATCCTCAAGCCCATGCAGCTCGCCACCAGCGGAGCGGTCCAGAACTTCCAGTGCCAGGGAATCGTCGAGCCGATCACCAGGTACTCGAGGCGGCGCTGGGCCACCCCGCGCAGACCGAGGATCCGGCTCATGCTCTCGCCGGCGAACTGGCCGATGTTGACCTCGGCCAGGGGCGAAGTCTGCCATGCCGGAAAGAAACTACTACCCCACGTGCCGTATGGGATCCTCGCCCGGGGAAACTTCGAGATGTCCGCGGTCATTGGCAGCCCCCTATCCGTCGATTCTCAGTTCTTTATTCCCGACCGCCCCCTCCTGGCGTTGCACCGCCGGGTGGGTGGGGGCATTGAGAATTGAAAATTCAGAATTGAGAATTCCATTACTAGACCTCGAGCAGGAAGTCCGACGAAGTGACCACGTAATCCGAAAAATCGCGGCCTGCGACCGGCTTGAAGCCGTCCCACTCGTAGAAACCCTTGCCCGTCTTCACCCCGTGCTCGTCGTTCTTGAACATCCGCGCGAGGATGGCCGGCGGATACAGCCGGGGATCCTGGGTCTGCAGGTACATCGCCATCGATACCCGGTACATGGTGTCTGCACCGATGAAATCGGAGAGCTTGAAGACTCCCTGCGGGTGTCCGAGGCTGCCCTTGAGCCCAACGTCACCGTCCTCAACCGTGATCTCCCCCCGCTCGAGGGCACGCATCGCTTCGAGCATGAACGGCACCAGGTGTTTGTTGACCCAGAAACCGGAAACATCGGAGGCCACGAAGGGCGCCTTGCCCAAACCCTCGAGAATGTCGACGGTCGCTTTCAAAGACTCCTTCGAAAGCTCCCGGTGGCGGACCACCTCGACCGCAGGCATCTGGTACACGGGGTTCATGCCGTGGGTGCCGACGAAGCGGTCGCGGCGGCCCGATGCGACTGCCATCGTGTGCACGCTCAACGAAGAGGTATTGGTCCACACCATGCCCTCGTCCGGGAGCCGCGGCGCAACACCGGCAAGGACCTCGCACTTGAGGTCGAGGTCTTCGAGGATGACCTCGAGAAGAACCTGGCACGACCCGAGTTCAGTCGCGAGATCCTCCAGGGTGTCAACCACTCGAAAACGCGCGGCCGCCTGGTCGACGAAATCCGGGTCATCGGGCTGGCGCTTCTTGCCGATCCAGCCCAGACCCTTGGCGAGCGCCTTGGGCGCGCGCTCGCGAGCCGCGGCAGCGGTGTCGTAACCGATCACCTCGTACCCGCCCTCGAGCAGATTCGCCACCCAATCCACACCCATCTTGCCGAGACCCATGACTGCGAACCGCTTCACATCGCCACTTTCCATGTCAGTCCTCCCTCATTCATCGAGGTCAGCCAGACCCGAACGCTGGGTTGAGACCTCTGTCCCTCCCCCTGCCTCGAGACACAGCGAACCCCGCCCGCACAGCCGTCTCGGAGCCCAGAGGGCACTTGAGATGAATTCCGGCTCGCGGCGGATATTTTTCCATTTCGATTGACCTGTTGGCGGACGCAAAGGAATGTACAACGAATCTCGCAACTCCCGCAAGCGAAGCCGGATTCCACCTCGACAGTCCCATCTGATCGGCCGATGTCGGACTCGTGCCACGGCGGCCTCCATGCGAGGTCGACACCCCGTCAAAAAATCGGGTTACACTGCAGGGCAAGAGGGAATCATGAACACGAACATCGACGAGATTACCGACATCCTGCGCAAGGCCTTCCAGGTCGAGGTGGATGGTTTCACCTTCTACTCGATGAACGCAGAGCGAGCGAACAAACCAGCGGTCCGGAAACTCTTCGAGAGGCTCGCCCGAGACGAGACCGAACACCAGGCATACCTGAAGGCCGTGATGAGGCGATACGAGGACCACGGCGCCAAGGGCTTCCACATCGAACGGCGCGACCCGGACCTGGCCGAGTTCTCCTCCCAGATATTCATCGAAAGTCTCAAGGACCAGGCCCACGGTGACGTCCTCGAGACAGGGGCGCTGTCGATCGGCATTCAGCTCGAGACGAACGCGATCGCGTTCTTCAAGGCCGCGGCAGGAGAAGCCGCCAATCCTGAGATCAGCGGTTTCTATCAATTCCTCGCCGATTGGGAAGGACTCCACCTGCGCACCCTCGAACAGCTCTACGACAGTATTCGCGTGGACTCCTGGCCCGACGAGGGCTGAGCGCCCGCGGCGACGGCGTCGGCAGAGCGCCCCCACGATCGCGATTTCGGCTTCGCGAGGGGCCGGCTCGATCGTAGTTCCGATTTCCTGCAAGCCTTCTCCTGACTTCTCTGTGGATTACCTCAGGTTCGAGGTAACCCGTCGCGGGGAAACGCGAGGGACTCGACCAAGACAAACGCCGCCTGGAGGTACGAGGTCGGGCAGAGTGGGAAACACTCCTTGCAGTCGCCGCACTCCTTGGAGGCAATTTCCGGAAGGAAACTGATCTCTTTTCTGATGCCCCGGTCGATGAAACCAACCGCGTCCTTCCGCTTGACTTCGGCGCAGTATCGAACGCACAGGCCGCAGTGAATGCAGAACGAAGCCTCCTGTTCAAATTTGTTTCTGTCTGCTCCATAGTCCTCGGCCAGCTCCTGGAGCTGGGGAGAATTTGGAGCATGAGCCAGCAGGAGCTCCAGGATGCTCTTGCGGATTCTGTCGATCTTCTCGGATCTGGTCGTGATGATCAGATCGTCTTCGGCCTGAAATACACAGGACGCAACGAGGCTTGTCCGGCCTTGCGCCTCCGCTTCGACGATGCAGAGCCTGCACCCCCCGAAAGGCGCAAGCTTCTCGTGGTGACAGAGGGTGGGGATGGACATTCCCGCACTCCGGGCAGCCTCGAGAACGGTCATCCCCTCCGTTGCCCTCACCTCTTTCCCGTCGATCTTCATGCGGATGTCACTCATTGGGGCTTGCTCTTTCTGATGACCGCTCTCTGCTCCTCCGGAATGGGAGGCGGAACAGCTTCGCCCGAAACCCTCTTCACTGCCGCAAAGCGCGAGGGGCACACCTCGAAGCAGATGCCGCATGCATCGCACTTCTCCTGGTCGATGATGTGGATCGTCTTTTTTGCACCATCGATCGCCCCCGCTGGGCATTCCTTGAGACAGATCAAACACGCTTTGCACTTCTCCGGCTCGATGTAGTACGAAACCAGCTTTCTGCAGCAGAGCGCCGGACACTTCTTCTCGTTGATGTGTGCCTCGTACTCATCTCTGAAATAGCGAAAGGTGCTCAGAAAAGGGTTCGGGGCGGTCTTGCCCAAGGCACACAGCGAGGCCTCACGTGCCGTCTCGGCAAGCTCCTCCAGAACCTCGATATCGCTCTGTTTGCCCTTCCCCTCGGTGATGTTCGTGAGAATCTTGCGCATCTGCCTCAGGCCTTCACGGCAGGGAACACACTTGCCGCAGGATTCGTCGGTCAGGAAGTCGATGAAGTACCTGGCCACATCAACCATGCAGGTCTCTTCATCCATGACGATCATCCCGCCCGAGCCCATCATCGAGCCGGCCTCCGTCAGCTCGTCGAAATCGATCTCCAGATCGAGGCGTTCCTCGGGGATACAGCCTCCGGACGGTCCCCCGGTCTGCACCGCCTTGAACTTCTTGCCTCCGGGGATTCCGCCTCCGATCTTGTAGATGACATCTCTCAGGCTGATGCCCATGGGCACTTCGACCAGACCCGTATTGGCGATCTTGCCGACGAGGGAGAAAATCTTCGTGCCCTTGCTTCCCTCGGTGCCGATCGAGGCGTAAGCGGCCGACCCTTCATTGATGATCAGAGGGATGTTGGCCCACGTCTCCACGTTGTTGATGTTGGTCGGTTTGCCCCAGAGCCCCTTCACAGCCGGGTAGGGCGGCCTCGGCCTCGGCTCGCCGACCTCGCCCTCCAGAGAAATGAGGAGAGCCGTCTCCTCACCGCAGACGAAGGCGCCGGCCCCCCGGTGCACCTTGACCCGGAAATCAAATCCGGAACCGAGGATGTCCGTGCCGAGCAGTCCACGCTCCTCGGCATCCTCGATGGCTGCGCTCAGGTTCGCCAACGCCAGGGGATACTCCTGGCGAATGTAGACATAACCCTCGTGGGCGCCGATGCCGAACGCTCCGATCGTCAAGCCCTCGAGCACACCGTAGGGGTTTCCCTCCATCAACGACCGGTCCATATAGGCGCCCGGGTCTCCTTCATCGCAGTTGACGACCACATATTTGGTCTCGCCGGGAGCATTGCGGGCGATCTCCCACTTGACTCCGGCCGGGAATCCTCCGCCACCGCGGCCCCGAAGCTTGGAATCCTTGACCTCCTCGACAACCCGCTCCGGGGTCATCTCGAAAAGAGCCTTGACCAATGCCCGATACCCGCCGATGGCGAGGTAATCGTCGAGGCTCTTCGGGTCGATCCTCCTGTTGGCGCCGAAGACCATTCGCTGCTGGTGTTTGTAGAACGGGATATCCGACTCGTGCACCGATTTTTCGCCGGTGTTCTGGTCGACATAGAGGAGGCGCTCGATCACCTCCTTGTTCGTGATCGTTTTTTCGATGATCTCCGGGACGTCCTCCGGCGCGACCTGGAGATAGCAGATCTCTTCGGGGTCGATGACGACAATGGGGCCTTTCTCACAGAACCCGTGGCAACCCGTCGATCTGAAACTCAAATCGACCTCGAGGCCTCGAGATTTGATCTCGTGGTCGAACGCTTCGATGACCTCCCGCGCGCCGGAGGCGAGACAGCCGGTGCCGGCACAGACCGTAATGCACGGCACATCGGGGTTTCTATCGGAAAGGACCCCTTGTCTCAGCTCCTCGAGCTCTTCGACCGACTGGATCCGAGTCATCAACACCGCCTACTCATAACTCTGCAACACATCCGTCGTGTCGGCTGCCGAGAGCCTGCCGTGAGTCCTGCCATCGATTTCCATCACCGGTCCCAACGCGCAGCAACCGAGGCAATTGACGGTCTCCAGACTGAATTTCAAATCCAGGTCGGTCTCTCCAGGCCTGATGCCGGTCACGTCCTCGACCTTCTCGAGCACACGCCCCGCTCCACGAACATGACATGCCGTACCCATGCAGATATGCACTTCATGGCGGCCTTTGGGAGACAGGCTGAAGGCCTTGTAGAAGGTGGCGATGTGTTGGATCCGGCGCAGAGGAACATCCAGCTTTTCGCTGACCCTCGTGAGGGCTTGCTTCGGGAGCCAGTGGTTCTCACTCTGGATCTCCAACATCACCTGGATCAGCGAGCTGGCTTCGCCGTGGTGATTCTCGATGATCTGGTCGATTCTGTCGTTGTTCATCGCCCGTCTTTCCACCCCTGTCCGGTCGTCGTTTCCAAAAGCTGCTCCTTTTGCTCAGGCGAGCGCATAGCGCTTCTTCTCGACGTCGTATCTGACGAAACCCTGTCTCGATGAGCTGTTCATGTGCCTCGAAATCTCGGAGGGATTCAGCCCCACGACTTCCGAGATCTCGGCAGTCGACAGCGGTTTCTCCTCCAGCGCCAACAGGATCTGGCTTACCGCCAGCTTGTCCACGATCAAGTCGTCGAAAAGCCTGGTCACGGCGTCGCTGTTGTAGAACTCGTTGTAGGCCTCCTCCGACCTGGTCGGCACTCTCAGCTTCTCCCTTTCCACCAGCTTGAGGAAGGGCACCATTTGATTGAGAGCTTTGAGCCTGAACTTCACCGAGGCTTCGTCGATACCCTCGACCAGGCCGGGCGGCCCCAGATCTTTCAGCATGTCGGCGAAATCGCTCATGACCTCGGCGAAGCGAGAGCCTTCAGAAGCGGCGATCCACTCGAGCCTCAACCTGTCGGGGCTGAGCCCCACAAGCTGCAGGAGTTTCTTGCACAGGTGCATATTGCCCAGGGCGTCGTAGTTCCCCTCGGTCACATAGTGGCATTCACCCGGCCAGCAACCGCCGATGATCACCCCGTCGGCGCCTTTCAGGAGGGCCCGCAGGACAAACGCCAGATCCACCCTGCCGGTGCACATGACACGAATGATTCTGATCTCCGGTGAGTAACTTTGTCTGGTAACTCCAGACATGTCCGCAGCGGAGTACGCTCACCAATTGCACAGAAAGGCGACGATCTTCGGGCGGTGTTCAAATGCCGTCATATTCCACCTCCTTTCTTGCGCTACGACCACTCGGCGGTCAATGCCGCGTCGATCTGGTCAAAGACCTCGTCATCGGTAAAGTGCTTGAGGACAACGGCGTTGGTCGGACACTTCGCGCAGCACAGACCATCGCCCTTGCAGAGCACCGGGTTCACCACGGCCTTTTTGCCCTTCGGAGTATCGTGGAACTCAATGGCGCCATACGAACAGGCGGTGATACATGCTCCACACGAGACACACTCGTCCTCATCGACTGCACAGACCGAACCGGATGCCGTCACCGTATCTTGCGAGAGGAGAGTTACGGCCCGGCCGGCGGCGCCATGCGCCTGACTCAAAGCCTCGGTGAGGTGCTTGGGGTAGTGGCTCGATCCACACATGAAAACACCGTCGGCGGCAAAATCGACCGGCCGCAGTTTGACGTGTGCCTCCTGGAAGAACCCGTCCGGGTTCATCGCCACCTTGAACTTCCGGGCAATCTCCACGCTGCCTGTCGAGGGAATGACGGCTGCTGACAGGACGACCAGGTCACCATCCACGGCCAACCTCTGCCCGAGAATCGGATCGGGCACGGTGACCCTCAAGACGGGCCGGCCCTCCTCGACGACAGCTTCCACCAGGGGTTTTTCGGCCACATCCCAGCGGATGAACTTGACGTCCTTTTCGGCTGCTTCGAGGTAGAAATCCTCTTTGAAGCCATACGTTCTCATATCCCGAAACAGGATGTAGATGTCCATCTCGGGCTTGATCTTCTTGAGCGTGAGAGCGTTCTTGATCGCCTGACTGCAGCACACTCTGGAACAGTAGTTGCTGTTTTCCTCGCGGCAACCGACACACTGGATCATCACCAGGCTTTCGATGTCGTTCAGGCTTTCCGCCCCGCCCGCGATTCGCTCCTCCACCTCCAACTGCGTCAGCACCCGTTCGTCTTCTCCGTAGAGGTACTCGGTAGGTTTGTGCTCCGCGGCGCCGGTGGCGAGGATCGCTGCACCGTGGTCGATCGTCTTGACCTGATTCTCGGACTCCAGCGTGGTGACGAAGCTGCCGACAAAGCCGGAGACGTCGGTGATCGTCGCCGCGTGAGAGACACGGATCAGGGGATGCTGATACACCTTGCGAATCAGTTCTTCCAGATATGCCTGAACGTCCAGACCCTCCAGAGTCGACTGGATCCTCCGAGCCATGCCGCCCAGCTCCGCGTTCCTCTCCACCAGGTGGACCTCGAAGCCCTGCTCGGCCAGGTCCAGGGCCGCAGTCATTCCGGCCACGCCCCCGCCGACCACCAGGCAGGTCGTATTGACCGGCAGATCGAACTCTTCCAGGGGTTCCAGCTTTATCGTGCGGGCGACCGACATGCGGACGATGTCTTTGGCCTTCTGAGTGGCGTCTTCCTTCTGCTTGGAGTGCACCCAGGAGCAATGCTCGCGGATATTGGCCATATCGAAGAAGTACTGGTTGATTCCGCCTTCGCGAAGGGTGTCCCTGAACAACGGTTCGTGGGTCCTCGGGGTGCAGGCGGCCACCACCACGCGGTTGAGCCCCTTTTCCCTGATCGTGTTGGAGATCTGTTGCGCGGCATCCGTGGAGCAGATGAAGAGGCCTTCCTCGGCGTGCGCCACGTGCTCCAGACCCTGGGAGTACTCAACCAGGGAAGGGACATCGACGGTCCTCCCGATGTTGGCGCCGCAGTGGCAGGCGAAGACTCCGACCTTGACTTCCTCTTCGGAGACATCCCGTTCCGGCGGATAGACCCTTTCCCTCGCCAACCGTCCTCTTCTGGATCTCAGCAGTACCCCGGCCAGGGCGTTGGTTCCGCTGGCCGCCATCACTGACTCGGGGATGTCCATGGGACCCAGGAAGGCGCCGCTGACAAAGACCCCCGGGCGGGTGGTCTCGATGGGGTTGACGGGGTTGGTCTTGCAGAATCCGTGTTCGTTGAGCTCGATCCCGAACTGCTCCGCCAGACGGTGCACCTTGGTGGGAGGCGCCAGCCCGACACCGAGGACCACCAGATCGAACTCCTCCTCCTTCACACCCTCCGAGTCCGTCGCGTATTTGATCGTCACGTTCTTGGTATCGGGGATTTCTCTGCCGATCGAAACGTAGCTTCTGACGAAGCTGACTCCCGGGAGATTCTCGGCCCGCTGGTAGAAACGTTCGAAGTCCTTCCCGTACGCCCGGATGTCGTTGTGAAAGACGGTCGCCTGGGTATCGGCGTCATGATCCTTGGCGAGGATGACCTGCTTCTGAATATAGGAGCAGCACACTGCGCTGCAATAGCTCTTGGCGCCCTCCAGTACCTGTCTCGAGCCGACACAGTGGATCCAGGCGATCTTGTGTGGGTGTTTTTTGTCTGAGGGGCGGAGTATCTCACCTTCGTGCGGACCGGTGGCACACAGGAGCCGTTCGAAGTCGAGGCTGGTGACCACGTTTTCGATCTGTCCGTAGCCGTAGTCGGCGTTCACCTTGGGATCGAAGACCTCGTACCCCGGCGACAGAACGACCGCACCTACCTTGATCTTCAGCTCCTCCGGCTTCTGATGAAGGTCGATCGCCTGGTTCTTGCACACTCCCTCGCAGATCGAGCATTTCTGTTCCTTGAGGAAGATGCAGTTCTCATCGATGTACGGGACCAGCGGCACCGCTTGCGAGAAGTAGATGTGAACGGCCTTGTTCGGCGACAGCTCCTGGTTGAACGGATCGGGAATTTCGATCGGACAGTACTCCACACAGGTGGTGCAGCCCGTGCACTTGTCCTCGGAGACGTATCTCGCCTTCTTGATCAGGTTGACCGTAAAATCGCCGGCTTCCCCTTCGATGCCGTCGACCTCGGTGTAGGTCAGGATCTCGATGTTGGGATGCCTGTCGCATTCGATGAACTTGGGCGACTCGATGCACATTGAACAGTCGTTGGTTGGGAAGGTCTTGTCGAGCTGGGCCATTTTGCCGCCGATGGTCGGCGCTCTTTCCACCAAAAAGACCTTGAAGCCCGAAGTGGCGAGATCGAGCGCGGCCTGGATGCCGCTGATTCCGCCGCCGACGACCATGACGTCGCCGAGATCGCCGTCGGCAGGACGATTGACCGTTTCAGCGCTCAATTGCCGTCGTCCTTCGTGTGATCTTCCGCGCGACCTTCGATCGCCTCGGCAATAATTTCCGTCAGGTCTCTGATCTCCGGGGACTCCTCTCCTTCTGCGCTCAATCGGCTCTCCTCGAAGTTCGTGATGCAGTAGGGACAGGAGGTCGCCAGCACCTCGGCACCGGTCTCGGCGGCCTGCTGCACTCTGAGGTCCGAAAACCGCTCACTCTTCGGCGTTTCCATCCAGATCCTGCCGCCGCCACCACCACAACACAGACTGTGCTCGCGCGACGCGGACATCTCGACCAACTCGAGGCCGGGCACCATGCGCAGGGTCCGCCTGGGTTCGTCGTAGACGCCGTTGTGCCGACCCAGGTAGCACGGGTCGTGATAGGTGACCTTCTTGGCGAACTCGCCGGTGAGCTCGAGCCGCCCCTCCTCGATCAACTCGGCCAGGAGCTGGGAGATGTGGACAACCTCGAAGTTCACCATGAATTCGGGGTACTCGTTTTTGAAGGTGTGAAGACAGTGCGGGGAGGAGACGATGATTTTCTTCACCCCGCGATCGATAAAGGTCTTGATGTTCCCTTTGGCCAGGTTTCTGAATTCCTGTTCTGCCCCGGTTTTGCGAATGCTTTCGCCGCAGCAGCTCTCGTTGCTGCCCAGGATCCCGAAACTGACCCCCGCCGAATTGAGGATCTTCGCGGTGGCGACAGCGACCTTTTTCAATCTCGGGTCGTAGGCGAAGTAACAGCCGACAAAATAGAGATAGTCCATCTCTTCTGCGAACGGGCCCACCGGGATCCCCTCGGCCCAATCTGCTCTCGCTTCCCGCTTTGCGTTCAAGGGATTGCCTTCGGCAACGAGACTCGCGCTGGCATTGCGCACCGCGGAAACAGATTCCGGGAACATCCCGTACTCGGCGGCGACCCGCCGGATGGCCACTCCGATCTCGATCTGGCCGACTCCCCGTGGGCAGATCGAGGGACATGAACCGCAGGTCGTGCAGCGCCAGATATCGTCCCCTTCGATCTCGGTCAGGCCGAAGGTGGCTTCCCGGATGATCTTGCGAATACTGAAATCTCTGACCGTGTTCCACGGACAATAGACGTCACACTTGCCACACTGGAAGCACAGCCGGCAGGATTCCGCACCGGCTCTTCGGATCTCCTCGATCGCTTCGGCGAAGGGTGCAACGGTTTCCACGTCTATTCTTTCTTCGACATCCGCGCGGCGGTATCGAGGATCTTCTGCCACCCGACCTTGTCGGCCATCGATTGCAGTCCGATCTCGACCTCCTCCACCGTCTCTTCCTCTTCGACTTCCTCTTCCCTCTCCTCGAAGATCAGGGCGTCAGCCAGGCACCACTGAACACACATGGGCTGTGCCAACGTTGGATCGGACTCGCACATATCGCACTTCAGGGGAAGACCGGAGTCGGGTTCTTTGAACAGATCCCGGGACGGACAGGAGGCCCTGCAGAAGGCGCACTCGTCGTACTCCTTGCCGTCAATCGTGTAGGTGTTTCTGCCCGCGCATTCGGCCGCGGTGTATTCTCCCGCGTAGACCGGGACATAGATATCTCTCAGGGGATAGTGAATCACCCGAATTCGAGCTCTCTCGGGGTTGTTGCTGCTGTACTTCGGCGTCGCATGAAGGGAAGAGCAGATCACCTCACATGCCCTGCAACCATTGCACTTGTCGACATCGACTCTGATCGTCTTGACGACTTTCTTGATCTTTTCAACCTTCAAGTTGCACCGCCCCGCTCGTTGTCCGCCGAGGTCGTTGCGGCAGAACCAGCGTCCTCGTCCTGCAATATTCCCCGTTCGAGAAATTCGTCGGCCACGTAGTCCAGGGACAACTCGCGCAGCGACTCAGATGTCGGAATGCCCTGCTCGTTCCATCCCTTGAACCTGTAGTACTCGGTCAGGAGTTCTTCCTCGAGTTCCGGGAAGCGCCTCTTCCAATGGTCCGCCGGCGGCTTCTCGTCTTTTCTTCTCATGCCTCTCCTGATGTTGAAGGCTCTCACCAGGTTGCGGTTTCTCTTGGCAATCTGCGTCAGTCCCTCTTTGTCCAAATCCATCCCGGTGGCAGCCGAAATAAAGGCCGGCAGATTGTGAATGTGATAGGGAGGCTTGAGAGGAAATGACGAAAGACCGGCGCACATACCGGTTGCGTCGTCGATGTAGTGCATCTGTTCCTGCCAGTTGACGATCTCACAGGTCGCCTCGATCCCCGGATAGTGGGGGATGGATTTTTCTCCGCGCAGCTCCCAGTTCAGGAAGTACTCCTTGAATTTCTCATCCGGGACCTGAACCCAGTCCTTGCAGAACTCTTCCCTCTCCTCCCTGGTCGCAAACGGCGCCTGGGGAAAGTTGCCTTCGATCTGAGTGATATTGATCTTCTCGCCGGTCGAGTACATGAGGAAGTAGATGGGATTCAGCATGCCCAGCTTGAGCGGCAGCTGCTCGTGTTTCTTGATGTTGTTGTGGGCGTACTCGTGGGCGCCCTTGCCGATCTCTTCGGCCGCCCAGTGGGTTCCGTTGGCCAGGGCGTCGCCGATGCCCTCGCGTCGGACGATCCGGTCGAGCAACCAGAAGAACCTCTCCTCGTTTTCGGGGGGCATGCCGGGCAAATCATCGTCGGTCAGAATGCCTGCTTCATAGAGCTCGAGGGCGAAGGCCATGACCTGCGGCGCAGAGAAAGCGTCCACTCCGTACTCGGTAGCGCTCTGCGCGATCTTCAGACCGAACTCCAGGTCCGACATCGCCGCCATCGTGTAGGTGAGCTTGGAGAAACACTTCATCATGTAGGTCGGCAGACCGGGGACGGAGATCGTCGCCCCGCATTTCATCGGACAGTTGTGGCAGCTGACGAGCCGCGTTCGCATGCCCCTCATGGTGTCGGTCCACTTTTCCTCGACCTCCTCGGTCCAGAAACCTTTCCGGCGCGTTCGAGAGTTACCCCAGGCAAAGTTCTCGGTGTGCCACTTCTCGTCGTGGATCGCCATCTCCTGCGGCGAACCGAGTCCGGCGAGAATGGGCATCACACCGGGGATCGGGTACTCGTTTCGGATTTTGATGTACTCCATGACCTCGTTGCACATGCCGATGAACTCGGCCGGTCGGGCGACATTGATGTCGTTGGATCCGCGAACGGCGATCGCCTTGAGACCCTTGTCTCCCATGACGGCGCCGATCCCGCCACGGCTGGCGCTTGACCTGCCCTGCTCGATTGAAGCGAACCAGACCCTGTTTTCTCCCGCCAAACCGATGGAAGCGATTTCGATCTTCGGGTCATCCAACTCCTGCCGGATCATTTCTGCAGTTTCGAGTGAGCCTTTGCCCTGCAGGTGGGAGGCGTCGCGAATCTCCACCTTGTCGTCGTTGATCCACAGGTAGACAAGTTCGGGAGACTTACCGCGAATGATCAACTTGTCATAACCCGCATATTTCAGTTCCGGCGCCCAGAACCCGCCCATCATGGAAAAGGCCATGAGCCCTGTCTGGGGGGAGATTGTGGAGACGACGGTGCGATTGCAGCCGATGGCAGGTGTGCCGACCAACAGGCCGGTGGCAAAGATGAGGAGATTGTCGGGCGAGAAGGGCTCGACTTCCGGCGGGACCCTGTCCCAAAGAATCTTGGCGTTGGTTCCCAGACCTCCCAGATAGAGCTCCGTGAGCTCCGGGTCGGTTGCCACACGCTCGACGTTTTTTCGTGTCAGATCGACTTCCAGATTGAACCCTGTTTCTGCGTACCTCATTGTCGTCCTCGTCCTTTTTTTGTTGAGGCGAACTCGCTCGCGTCCTCGAGCTTTCGTTCCGCGACCCCGCTGGGAGGCTCCATTGACTGCCCGCCGACAGAGGACACCCCACGGAGGTACAGTTCCGCGAACTCCGCGGCGAGCTCGCCGGCGGACTTGTCGCTGGCCGGGTTGTACCAGGACGACACCCAGTTGATGGTTCCGAACATTGCCAGTGTCGCGGTGCGTGGATCCATCCGGCCGTCGTCTTGGGCGCTGGAAAGCTCCTGGAAGATTCCAAACGCCTGGGCAAAATAGGCATGTTGAAGGGCCTCGACCTGCTGAAGGTAGTCGCCGCTCAAGCGCCCGAGCTCCCTTGTGCACACCGTCAATGAGGCCATGTCAGCCAGAAAATGGCTGAGATGATTGTGAATGAACCGATGCAGGCGGGCCTCCGGCCGCGCCGATTCACCACCGGCGGCCAACATCTGAGCGCTGTCGGTCTCGAAGCGGCGTACCAGACCATCAAAGACGTGGTACTGGATGAGGTAGAGCAGTTCATCCTTTGAATGCACGTAGTAGTAAAGCCCGGCAACGCTGACGCCCGCGCGGTCGGCAACCATGCGAATGGACGCGGGATCGAAACCCACCTCGGCAAAGACCGTCGCGGCAGTGCGCAGGATCTCCACAAGCTTGCGGTCGAATTTCGCGGTCTTTTGACGGCGCGGCGCAGATTCGGCGGCCTTAGCGCCCGGCGTCTCCCGCAGCTTCTCACTGGTCATGCCGGGATTCACTGGCGGTGCGTTGAAGGCAGCCATCCGACTCTTTCCATTCCGCGGTCGAGTAAATTTTCGTTCGAACGCTCGCTCGAAAAACTCTATCAAGCGCGAAGGCCGAAAGCAAGTCAAAAACCAGTTGCGGTTTCAGGTGAGAGAGCCACAAGGTCAATTCACCGGGGACAGAGACAGCTTCAGAGACTCCTTCCAGTCGCGATCCGAAGGCATGCCATCTCCGGTAACGTTTAGGGATCCTCATCGCCGAAAACGTTCTCGGCGCCGCTGTACACCAGGAAGCTCGTGCCTCGCGCCCGTGCGATCATCACGATTCCGAGGTGCTGGGCGAGCTCAAGACCCATCTGAGTAATGCCGGATCTGGAGATGAGGACAGGAATCCCCATGATGGCGGTCTTCATGACGATCTCGGAGGTCAGCCGTCCGGTTGTGAAGAAGAGCTTGTCCCCGCCTTCCACCCGGTCGAGCCACATCATGCCTGAGATCGCATCCGCAGCATTGTGCCGGCCGACATCCTCGGTGAACAGCAGGACTTCTGTGCCCTCGCACAGACCACACCCGTGCACCGCTCCGGCGCTGCGATAGACCTCGTTGTGAAGAGCTACCTCGCGAAGCAGCGCCGGCACCGTCGACCGGTTGACTCTCACCTGCGGCAACTTGGAGGCGTAGAGTTCGTCCAAAGTGTGGGCAAACACCGTCCCTTGTCCGCAACCGGTGGTCACCGTACGTCCACCAAGCTTGGCCTCTTGATCTCGCAAACCGCCGCCGCTGCGAGTTGCAACTCGCACCCATTCGTCTCCCCAGTCGACCTCGACCGAGACGATCTCCTCGAGCTCCCGGACAAGACGCTGATTCCGCAGGAAACCGAGAGCAAGCGCTTCGGGATCGGTGCCCAAAGTCATCAGAGTCACGATTTCTCGATCGTCGACCACCAAGGTCAATGGACGCTCACCGGCAATCGACACATCACGCGCCCGACCATTCTCGTCGACTGCGGTGACGGCGTGGGTCGGGGTCCGTCCCGCCTGCGACATTCTAGGTCGATAGCGCCGTTTCCGGTCGGGCAAGAATCCTCCTGCAAAGCGAGACTGCGCACCATACTCAAGACTATTCGAGACCATCATAAGCGCTCTCACCGCCGAGATTCACTGAATGACACTTTCTGTCGCCAAGGTCACGTCCGAACTGCCAACCCGGGTTTGGCGAAACAGGGTGGCGTCGGCAGCGCTACAATCTCAGGGAACCCCAGGGAGGGCTTATGAGCCACGAAAAGAGCGCTATCAAGAAGATCCGCTCCACGAGTGCTATGCGTGAAGTCATGGCCGAGTACTTCACGGAGCTCGACGAAGCTTCACGGACAGGATCCGAGAAGGTCGCGTGGTGCACCAGCGTCGGACCCGCTGAGCTCCTGCGTTCTTTCGGTTTTCGGGTCTATTTCCCCGAAAATCACGGCGCTCTCCTCGGCTCATCGAGAATGGCGGCCGATCTCATTCCAGCGGCGACCGCAGCCGGATATTCGCCCGAAATTTGTTCCTACCTCACGAGCGACATCGGGGCCTACCTGAACAAGACGACCCCGTTGACGAAGGCCTTCGGGATGGAGTCGGTTCCCAAGCCCGACGTCCTGGTCTACAACACCAACCAGTGCCGCGATGTCCAGGACTGGCTCGGCTTCTATCAGCGCGAGTTCGGGGTTCCTCTCATCGGCATCGAGACCCCGCGTTCGGTGTCCGCCATAACCAGCGAAATCATCGAAGGCCTCATCGCCCAGGAGATGGCGCTCGTTCCGGCCCTCGAAGAGATATCGGGGATTTCTTTCGACCTCGATCGCCTGAAGGAGGTGACGGCCTCGTCGTATCGCTGCACCCTGCTGTGGAAGAAGGTCTTGCGCATCGCCGAGGTCAAACCCTCACCGATCACTTTCTTCGACGGCACGATCCACATGGGACCGGCTGTGGTGTTGCGGGGTGATGAGCGCGCCGAGCGCTATTACGAGGTCCTTCTCGCCGAGCTTTCGGAACGGGTGGACAACGGTGTCGGCGCAGTCGACGGCGAAACCTATCGCCTGTACTGGGAAGGCATGCCCGTTTGGGGCAAATTGCGGTCGAATGCCGAACAGTTCGCTGAAAACCGGGCCTGCGTTGTCGCCTCGACCTATTGCAACAGCTGGATCTTCGAAGACCTTGCCCACGACGACCCCTTTGAAGGCATGGCCCGTGCCTACACAGGGCTTTTCATCGTCCGCTCCGAGGACTACAAGGAACGGTACATGGAATCGATGGTCTCGGACTACGACATCGACGGCATCATCTATCACGACGCCAAGACCTGCCCCAACAACTCGAACTGCAGGTACGGCATGCACCGCCGGCTATCGGAGCGCCTCGGCATTCCGCACGTCGTGATCGACGGCGACCTCAACGATCTTCGGCTGTACTCCGAAGAGCAGGCGCGCACCAAGTTCGACGCGTTGGTGGAACAACTGCATGAGCAGCCCGCATAAATCGACCGAGGACCAGCCGGATCGTTCCAGCGAAGCGATTTTTTGCGGCGTCGACGTCGGTGCGTCCTCGACGAAGTTGGTGCTTCTGAATGGCCGGAGCGAGGTGCTCGCTTCGGCCATCAAACGGTCGGGAGTGGACTACGCCGCGACCGCGCGCAGCTGTCTCGCGGAGGCTGCTGAAAAATCCGGGGTCGAGGCGAGCCGGATTCATCGCACGGTCTCCACCGGCTACGGCCGCCGCAACGTGGATTTCGCCGACGACGCCCGCACCGAACTGACCTGCCACGGCGTCGGCTGCTACCACCACCGCCCCTCCTCCATTACCATCGTCGACATCGGCTGTCAGGACAACAAGATCATCCGCCTCGACGAGACCGGGCGACGAATCGACTTCAAGATGAACCGCAAGTGCGCGGCCGGCACCGGCGCCTTTCTGGAGGAGATCGCCCTTCGGCTCGACATCGAACTCGGCGAACTCGAGAAGCTGGCGGGCAGCACCGACCAACACATTCGCCTGAACAGCTTCTGTACGGTCTTCGCTTCGACCGAAATTCTCGCCCACCTTCGTCGCGGCGAGCCCCTCGCCGCACTCATCCGGGGCGCGTTCACTTCGGTTGTCAGCCGCGTGACGGAGATGGACCGCCTCGACGGCGAGGTCGTGCTCACCGGCGGGGTCGTCGCCCACAATCCAACCATCGCCCGGATCTTCGAAGACATTCTGGAGGGAACGGTGACGGTCCCACCCGACCCGCAGTTCACCGGTGCGCTCGGAGCGGCCCTGACTGCGTTGGCGCAGGCTCAATTGTCGAAGGAGGAACAACATGCTTGACGGTCTTTTCAAACCTCGAGGGATTGCGGTCGTTGGTGCGTCGTCCAACCCCTACTCGATCGGCCACATCGTCATCAAGAATCTCTCGGAATACGGCTACAAGGGCCCGATCTTCCCGATCAATCCCAAGGGCGGTCACATCCGTTCGTTCAAGGCCTTCAAGTCGGTGCTCGATGTTCCGGACGTGATCGACCTCGTGAACATCTCGGTCAAGTACAGCCTGGTACCGGCGGTTCTCGAGGAGTGCGGGAAAAAGGGCGTCAAGTTCGCCATCGTCCACACCGCCGGCTTCAAGGAGGTCGGCGAGGAGGGCATCCAGCGCGAGCGGGAGATGGTGGAATTGGCCCACAGCTACGGCATGCGCCTCTTCGGGCCAAACTCGCAGGGCATCCAGAATGCCGACCCTGAGATCTCGGTCTACGCCAACTTCACCTTCGTGCCGATGAAACCGGGCAACATCTCGATCGTCGCCCAGGGCGGAGGCATGGGCGAGATGCTCAAGCTGCACCTCCACAACGTCGGTCTCGGCCACCGCATGTACTGCTCCTACGGCAACGAGTGCGACCTCACCATGCCCGAGATCCTCGACTACTACGGACAGGACGAAGGCACCCGCGTCATCATGATGCAGACCGAAAGTTTCAAGGACCCGGCCGCCTTCCTCGATGTGGCGTCGCGCATCACGCCGACCATACCGGTCCTGGCGATCAAGGCGGGGCGCACCCGTGAGGGTTCGGTGGCGGTCTCGTCGCACACCGGCACTCTCGTCGACCAGGCACGGATGGCGTCGGCAATGTATCAGAAGGCCGGGGTCGTGGAGTTCCACGACACCGACGAGATGATCAAGGCGGCAATCGCCTTCTCCACCCAGGAGCCGCCGCGCGGCCGGCGCATCGGCATGATCACCAATACCGGCGGCCCGGGCATCCAGGCGGTCGACGAGTCGGTCGACCGTGGGCTCGAGCTCGCGACCTGGTCGGAGCAGGGCCGAGCAAGGCTCGCCGAAAGCCTCTACGCCGAGGCCAGCCTCGGCAATCCGGTCGATGTGGTGGCCACCGCCAACGCCGATCACTACCACGCGGCGGTCGAGACCCTCCTCGCCGAGGAAAACACCGACATGGTATTGGTGTTCTTCGTCACCGCGCCCTTCACCGATACCGAGGCCATCGCGCGACGCATCAAGGAAGCCACCGACGCCTCCGACAAGCCGGTTGTCGTGGTAGTCGAAACCTACTCGGAGTTCTACGGCTTGATCGACAAGCTCAGGCAGTCGGATCTGCCGGTCTACGAGTTCGCCGAAGACGGCGCGCGGGCCCTGGCCGCGATGACCCGCTACGCCGAGCTCAGAGATCGTGAGGTGGAAGATCCACCCGAACTCACGGTCGACCGCACCGCCGCCGAGCAGATCCTTTCCAGGCACGAGGGACGCGACGCCTATATCCCGCAGGACGACGCCTTCGCGGTTCTGTCGGCGTACGGGATCCCAGCGCCGAAGCTGCGTGCGGTGACCGGGTCGGAGGAGCTCGCAGCAGCCTCCGCCGAGGTCGGCTTTCCGTGCGTGCTCAAGGTCGACTCGGTCGATGTGATCCACAAATCGGACGAGGGCGGGGTGGTGCTCGGCATCGAGAACGGCGAAGCCCTGGAGGCGGCGTTTGCAGAGCTGACGGGTCGCTTTCCCGGCTCGGAGGCCAGCTTCCTCCTTCAGGAGCAGAAGCCGGCCGGGCGCGAGATTATCATCGGCGCCACCGAGTCCCCCGGCCTCGGCCACCTCGTGATGTTCGGTCTCGGGGGGGTCTTTGTCGAGGTGATGCGGGACGTGGCTTTTGCACTCGCTCCCCTGAGCCGGCCCGAGGGGCGTACGCTGATACGCGAGATCAAAGGTTTCCCCATCCTCGAGGGCGTGCGCGGCGAACCCGGCGTCGATCTCGAGGCGATCGAGGATCTGTTGCTGCGGGTGTCGCGGATGGTCGCAGACCACCCGTCGATCACCGAACTCGACCTCAACCCGGTCCTGGCCACACCGGATGGCGCCTGCGCCGTCGACGTCCGTCTCAAGGTGCGCTGAACCAGTAGATGATGAGCTGGATCCCGTTCGCCATCGTCGCCGTGTACGTGGTGGTGCTGTTTGCGGTAACCGGTTGGGCGCGACGGCTCACGACCAGGGGCGGCGGCGGAATCGTCGGCTATCTGCTCGCGGGACGGGGATTGCCGTACTGGGTTGCTGCGGCGTTGCTCGCCGGGCTCGCCGTGGGCGGGGTGTCGACCATCGGCACCGCCGAGTGGGCCTACACACGCGGCATCTCGGCCGGATGGTACAACGCCGCCTGGGCGGCCGGCGCCTTCATTCTAGCCCTCGGCGCGGCACGGCGCTACCGCCGTTTCGAGATCACGACCCTGCCCGAGCTCTTCGAGCGGTACTACGGCACCACCGCCCGGGTTCTCGGCGTGATCGGCCAACTCGTGATCCAGATCGTGATCACCTCCCTCCAGTACGTCGCCGGAGGGGCAATCCTGCGGGCGCTCCTGCCAGGGGTCTTCAGCCTGCAATCGGGAATGCTGGTCACCGCCCTGGTCTTCGTGGGCATCACGCTGATCGGCGGATTCTGGGCCGCCGGGCTGACCAACGTGATCAACGTCGTCGTGATCTACGTCGGTATCTCCCTTGCCGCGGTCATGTGCGTGACAAGGGTCGGCGGCCTCAGTGGGCTCGAGGCGGGCCTGCCCGAAGCTCATCCCGGCTTCGACCTTTTCGCGATGGGCCCGGCGCTGATCGCCGCCTGGTTCCTCGTCATGATCACGACGACCCACTCGACCCAGGCAGTCATCCAGGTCGGTTTCGCGGCAAAGGACGAGGACCACGCCGCTCGCGCCTATCTGCTCGGCGGGCTCCTGATTCTGCCGGTCGGCTTCATCAGCGCGATCGTCGGCATGGCGGCGGCGGTGAGCCACCCGGGAATCGTGGCGGCTGAGGCACTGCCGAGGATGGTGATGGACCTGCCCCCGCTCGCGGCGGGCATCATCCTCGCCGGGCTGTGGGCTGCGGACGTCAGCACCGCGTCAGCCCTTCTCCTGGGCAGCGCCGCTCTGGTTTCGAACGACATCATCAAGCGCTTCTTCGCGCCCGATTTGAACGCCGCCCGGGATCAGGCAGTGTGCCGGGTCACGGTGGCGGTTCTCAGCGTCATCACCTTCGGACTCGCGCTCGCAGTCGAGGGCATTCTCAAGGCCCTGTTGGTGGGCCTCACCCTGACCACCGCCTACACCCTGGTGGTCTTGATGACCATGTTCTGTCCACGCCTGTGCCGTCGATCGTCCGCAACCTGGACCCTATCGACGACAATGCTCGCCCTGGCCCTTTGGCTCATCGCACCCTCCGAGTGGCGGGTCCTGCCCCACCCGATCTACCTCGCGTGGTTGGTGAGCATCACGACCTTCCTCCTGGTCGCCGTCTTCGACCCGAGGAAAATCGAGGCCTGAACCCAATTCTGTTCCTCAAATTGTGCGGGCATCCCGCACGCACATGGCTGACCCGCAATTCTCACCCGGTGAGAATTGCTACCGGTGCTTCCACTCGGGGGGGCGGCGCTCTTCGAAGCTCTTGATTCCTTCCTCAACATCTTCCAGTCGGTAAAGTTCAGACATGAAGAGATCATTGAAGGATTCGAGAGGCCCGGCGTTGTCCTCGCGCACTCCCCGTGCCATGGCCGACTTGGTGAGCCTGAGAACCGGTGCGCTGAGTCCGTTGAACAGATCATCCAACTCCACCCACTCGTCCACGGGCAGAATCTTCTGCACCAGACCCATCGCCATTGCCCGTTCGGCAGGTAGATTTTCACCTGACATGATCGAAAATGCGGCGTTTTGATACCCCGTCAACCGGGGAAGCCGATGGACCGCCACGGGCGGGAAGAAGGCGAGCTTGATCTCAGGCTGGCCGAATACGGCATCCGGTGCCGCCACCACGAAGTCGCAGAACGAGATCAGCTCCATCGCCCCACCCAGACACGCACCGTGAACTGCGGCGATCACCGGCGCGGGGAAGGCGGGAAGGGCGAGGCATGCCTCAGAGAGAGCGGACAGCATCCCCTCGGCCTGGTCAGGCTTGTGCTCGGCCACCGAAGCACCGGCCGAGAAGCACTTGGCGTTTCCAGAAAGAACGACAGCCGCCACTGTCTCATCGGGCGCTAACGCTGCCAGACAATCGACCAGTTCGCCGAGATTCGCCGCGTCGAGAACATTGACCGGCGGAGAATCGATCGTCAGGTGGACCACCCGCTCGTTTCGACTTTCTACGATCACCGCTGCCTCCCGTCTATTTCGTAACCACCGATGGCTTCGCCCCTCGGCCTCATGAATCGATCAGGTACTCGGGTATATCGTCGTCGTCGCGCGTTCCGTTTCTGATCTCCTGGGTCACGATCGCGCTGGTGAAATAGGTATTGTGACCCACATCGACGCCCTGAAACATGTGGCCGATCTTGACGATCTTGCCGTTGATGAAATCGATCTCGGTTGGTCGTTTGTTTTTGAGGTCAAACCACATCGAGGGGTAGTGGTCGCCTCCCGCTTCGAGATATTCGATACATCTGTCGAGGGTGTCCTCACCGTAGTTGTAGCCAACCAGGGCGGCCACCCTGAGGCCCTCTCGAAGCAGGACACGCGCCATTCGCCGCGTGTGCCTGAGGTGCATCGCGCGCGCCATCGTCAGGCCATGGGCCGCACACAGGGCATTGAGGGCGGAGTTGAGAATGGTTTTGAAGAACGCCGCCTTTTTCATCTCGTAGTGGGTCACGCCGAGAGTTGTGAGCCCGGTCTGGGACAGGATCCCCGAGATTTCGCTCATACGTTCCGGCGGACGCTCGGTGGCTGGGCCGAGCAGGTTTGGAGGATGGAACCAGTTCATCGTGATCCATCCATCGGGACTGAGATTGCCGGCGAAGTTGATCACGCCCCGGCACACCCGTTCTTTGGAAATGAACTCGCCGACGAGATCCTCGGGCCCGATGCCGTTCATGGCCGCCACGACCCTGGTGCCCTCCGACCAATCGAGCTCGCAGAAATCTCTCATGACTCCAGACAAGGCCCAGGTCTTGGTGCAGAGAAAAACTACCGACAGGTCAGTGATCTCGGACAGCCCGGCCAGCGTCGTGAAGCATCGCTCGGGTTTCTCCTCGAGTTCGGCGAAACCACGGATGCGCAAGCCGTCCGCATTGACTTGTTCGGCTCGGGCCTCGTCCAGCTCGACCCCGTACACCTTCAATCCGCTGCGTGCGAAGTACGCTCCGAGAATCGAACCCACGGGACCAAGGCCGATGATTCCAACCTTGTGTTGCTTCAAGGCCCCCCCTTCCTTCGAGCCCTGACCTCTCTCAAATCCTCCGACAACAAACCTGCATGCTGACGTCGGTCAGTTTCTTCTCACGGAGTGCGTGCAACCTTCACTGAACGATCCATACTTATGACACGCAGAATTCTACCACCAGCGCTCCAGGAATCTGCGCCAGAATCTCAACTTCTTTACTCGACAACAGAAGCCGAATCTCGATACGCCGCGGCAATTCGTCTCAATCTCTTTGATCGCCTCGTCGATTTCGGAATCGCTGCGCGACTAATCGAGAGACGATTCGTCCGCAGGATCTTCCCGCCAGCGATCCCAGAACGCCCGACGCTCTTCGCCGCGCGGGCCCGGGCGCGATCAGATCGTGAACTTCGTCGAAGGTGGCCGCCCACGGACCGGGCGGCGGATCGTCGCCAACCACGAGCACGGTCGCCCGGTTGGGGTTGGCCGGCTCACCCACGAGAACCACTGGATCATCCACCTCGCCCAGTTGCGGACTCCACAGCACGTGGGGCAGGAACGCCAGCTTCTGGTAGGTCCAAAGATAGTCGTCGAAGATCTGTCTCCGGCCCTCGTCGGCAACCCACACGACGACTCGCGCGCGCGCTCGATGCAGGCGCTCCAGCAACACCGCCAGCTCGCCGGCGCGTTTTTCGGAACGCAAGGTGTGAAGCTCGAGACGGGCCACGAAAAGGGATTCTACTAAAACGGCCACAACATTGCCTCGTTTGGTGCACCCCGATGCCATTCGACGATGCTATGTTTTGAACATGAGCAATTCCTTCTGATGAACACTTCGCCTACGTAGTCCGCGGCGGCAGGCCAATCCAGGGCACGCTCGTCCCGGGCGGCAACAAGAATGCGGCCCTGCCGATGCTTGCCGCCACCCTCCTGGCCGAGGGTCCGGTCGAACTCTCCAATGTCCCGCAGATCCGGGATGTGGCGATGATGATCGAACTCCTTGCCGAACTCGGCGCGACGGTCGAAGAGACGGCGCCCTCGGCCTGGACGATCGACGCTTCGGCGGCGACCCCGAAACCGGTGCCCGCCCACCTGGCCTGCGAAATCCGGGCTTCATTTCTGCTCGCAGGGCCGTTGGTGGCGCGACACGGCCGAGCAGAACTTCCACGACCCGGGGGGGACCGCATCGGACGCCGTCCGCTCGACTCCCACATCCACGCCCTCCAGGCCCTCGGGGCTGAGGTCGAGGTGGGCCCGGAACAATATCTTCTGACCGCCCCCCACGGACTCAAAGGCGCCGACATCTTTCTCCATGAAATGAGCGTGATGGCGACCGAAAACACCGTCATGGCAGCCTCGCTCGCCACCGGCACGACCATCATTCGCAACGCCGCCTCGGAGCCCCATGTACAGGAACTCTGCCGGCTCATCAACGCCATGGGCGGCTCGGTCAATGGGGTCGGCACCAACACCCTCGAGGTCACTGGTAGCCCGAAGCTCGGCGGACGCGTCCGTGAAAATCGGACCCGACCCGGTCGAGGTCGGGAGCTTCATCGGTCTCGCCGCGGTGACCGGCGGTGAACTGCGAATCGTCGACGCCGAACCCGAAAAGCACCACAGGATGACGGAACTCGCCTTTGGCAGACTCGGTATCTCATGGCGGGTCGAGGGGAACGACATCGTTGTTCCTGCCAACCAGCAGCTGAATATTCAGGACGACTTTCACGGCGCCATTCCAAAAATCGATGACGGGCCATGGCCCGCCTTCCCGGCCGATCTGACGTCGATCTCGGTGGTCCTCGCAACCCAATCCCGGGGAACGATTCTCATCCACGAGAAAATGTTCGAAAGCCGCCTCTTCTGGGTCGATCGCCTGATCGCAATGGGCGCGCGCATCGTGCTGTGCGATCCCCACCGGGCCGTTGTTGTCGGCCCGTCGCAGCTGCACGGCCAGAATCTGGCCAGCCCCGATATCCGCGCCGGTATGGCGCTGGTCATCGCCGCTCTCGTCGCCGACGGGCAAAGCGTCATTCACAATATCCGCCAGGTCGAGCGAGGCTACCAGAATCTCCACCGGCGGCTCCGCGATCTCGGCGCCGACGTGGAGCGTGTCGAAGAGTAGTCACCCACTTCCGCCGGCGGTCAACCGGGGACAGGGGCTATGCCTCCGCGATCGCGGTCAGGAAGTTGTCCCCGAGGACCTGCAGCCTCCAGCCCGTGAGACCTGCTTCGGCAAGATCATCGAGAGACGAGCACGGGGGTATGCTCGCAGCCACACTCTCTGCACAGCCCTTGGGGCAGAGTAATCCTGCCTGCAGGCCGAGAGCTTCGGCCTTTGCGTCACGGGCGGCCAGAACAGACTTGAGCCTGCGCCGCACCGCAGCTTCGGGTGCCGGAGTACGCTCCGGCCGAACCCGCTCGGGGGCTGATTTCGGCTTCTGGAGCAGACGAAGCAGATCTCGTCCCCAGCGCCGAACCGCGTGCGCGCCGACTCCATCGACCTTTCCGAGTGCATCGAGATCTTCCGGCGGCTTCTGAGACATCGCGATGAGTGCCTGGTTGCCGAGAATTTTGAATGGGGGCACATCCTGAGAGCGCGCACGGCCCTCTCTCCACCCGTGAAGGGTAAATATCCGGTCGCGCTCTAATCCTCGGAGAGCCCGGGCGCCCTTGATGCGTTCAAAGGCCGCCGGATCAGGTTCTGACGAATTGTGGCGCACAAGCTCCAGTTTCCCGAACTCCTCTTCAGCCCAAGAGAAACGACCCAGATCCTGGAGCCGTGCGCGGAGACGGACGGCGAGCGCCTCGAGGTAGGCGGTGTCGGCGGCGGCGTAGTCGATCTGCGCGGCTTTGAGCGGCCGTCTTCCCCAATCCGCCCTCTGGTAGCGCTTGTCAAGATGGACGTCCAACTCCTTTTCGAGGAGCGCCGCGAGACCCGTCTTTTCCTCTCCCAGAATCTGGGCCATGATCTGAGTGTCCACGAGTCCCCGCACCCTGGCCGCGTAGTCCCGGTCGAGCACCCGGATGTCGTAATCCGCACCGTGCATGAAAACGGGAATCTCCGCATCGCCGACGACCGTCCATAACGGGTCGAGATCTGACGGGTCGAGAGCGAGCGGGTCGATGATCATGTGATGGTTGTCGGCCGTCAACTGAATCAGACAGACCTTGTGGAAGTAAGAATGCATCGAGTCGGCCTCGGTATCGAGAGCGAATCGGCCGGCGCGAGCACAGCGCTGCGCAGCGTCACGGACCCCTTCCGGTGTGTCGATCCAATGGGGACGAAGATCTTCGGACATGGGTGGGGATGGTAGCAGAGTGCCGTTCCACCCTCCCGCCCATTTCGGAATTCTGAATTAGGAATTAGGAATGCCACCCGCCCACCCGATACCCGATGGGTGGATTTCTCATCCTCGCTTCAACCAACGAGCCGTTGGCGGGCCCTGAAGGACCCGCCTACAAGAGGAGCGCGCTAGATTAACGTGTAGGCGCGTCCTTGAGGGCGTTCCAACGTCAAGCATGGCAGTCAACGACAACAACCGTTGAGTCGGTCTTTTTTGATTGAACGGGTGGTGGGTTGGGAATTCCTAATTCCTCATTCCTACTTCCTCATTCGTTATTGCTATTCTCTGCGTATGGGCAAAGCAGAGTGGGGCGTCGATCCGGAGTTTTTCGGTCCGCGGCACGCACACCGTGAGGGTCGCATCACGGAGCGTTTGGAGCGTGTTGTTCCCGAGCCCGGTCTCCACCTCGAGTGTGCGGCAGGAGTCGGATCCCTGTCTCTCACGCTGGCGAAAAAAGGGACACACCGTTATCTCGGCTGATCGCTCGCTGCGCTCCCTCAGGGTGCTCGCCGCACGAGCCGCGTCGGCCGAGACGGCCGAAAGGGTCCTCCCGGTGGTTGCCGACATCACCGCTCTGCCGTTTTCCGACGGAGTTTTCTCGAGCGCCACCAGCGCGGAAACCCTGGAACATATCCCCGGCCACGAAGTTGCGGTCGCCCAGCTGGCTCGCGTGCTCGAGGAAGGAGGCTGGCTGATCGGCACGGTCCCGGCCGGACCACAACAATGGTCGGACTGGGACGCCTGGGCGGGTCACCTGAGGCGTTACTCACATGAATCGATGGCTGTCCTTCTCGAGGGCGCCGGTCTCGACGCCGAGGTCGTTGTCTGGGGTTGGCCGATGCTGCGGCTGTACGACGACCTCTTTCTCAAGCGGATCAACCGCCGCCGTTTGACTCAGCGAGGCTCTGTGGAGGATGACGCGACCTTGAACCGGATATCCAGTCTCGGCCGGCGCCGCCATCTCGTGGCCATCGTTCGATCCGTTTTCGGCTTCGACCGTCTCTTCGACGGTTCTCCATGGGGGGTTGGTTTGCTGTTTTCCGCTCAGAAAAAGGGCTCATCCGCGCGCGGGGAAGCCGCATTCGAGCGGCGCAACGGAGTTGATCGCGCTCTTCTGCAGAAGCGCTTCCCGCAAAGGAGCCACCTTTAGCATTGACCGACCAAAGGGTCAGGATTTTTTTTGCGGTAAGGCCCGGACAATGCAAAAGATGGCACCTCCGTCGGGCGAGGGTCCGCGCCGAGATCCTTCAGATTCATGACACGGGTGTGCGGGTGGGAATTCAAAAATAAGAACACAAAACTCAAAACTGATGCGGTGGGCGGGTGGCAATTCGGAATTCCGAATGGGCCAAAAAGACACGCCGCCTAACGTCGACTCCTCAGCTCGTCACGCATCTCGGATGGAAGGTACTTCGAACCCTCACGGAAGGTCAGTCCTGACACCTCATTGAGATGCAGGTTGAGGAAATCGTACGCCAACTGCGGACGTTTCTTGCTCACGTCGCGCAACACCCAACCTATCGCCTTGCGGATGAAAAACTCTTTCTCCGAAACCATCGTCGATGCAAACGATGCGAAGAGTTCGAAATCACCGCCTCCGGCACGCAGGGCGGGTAAAAGAGAGAGCATCGAGGCACGGCGGATCCAGAAATCACCGTCGATCGACCAGCGACGCAGGATCGGCTCCGCAACATCCGGTTCGCGCTCTATCAGCGGTGCCGCGATCTTGGTGCACAACCAGTCCACCAGCGCCCAGGTGTGGCTGCGGCGAAGCAGATTCTCGACCAGATCCAGATCGATGACCTCGAGCTGCTTCACACGCCGTTCCAACAAGGCCACCGCCACCGCTTTCATCTCGAAGATGGGCGTCGACCACAGCGCATGTACGAGCTGGATCAACTCGTCCCGGTCCATCGAAGGGTGTTTTTCGAGGAATGTTCGCGCCACAGCGCGCAGTGGTTTGGCCCCCACACCATAAAACTCGAGGTCGCTTTTCAGATATGCTTTCGCGCCAGTTGCGCGCTCATCGTCATGCACAGCCCACAGCGCCGTCCTGAGTTCCTCTGCATGGCGAAGAGCATCGGTCTCCACTTTCGCTCCGCCCGGTCGAAAACTCAGATCACCTTGAGTTCCTTGCCGACCCTTTCGAAGGCTGCCACAGCTCTGTCAAGGTGCTCTTTCTCGTGGGCAGCGGATATCTGAACCCGGATCCTCGCCTGATCCGCGAGGCACCACCGGGAAACTGAAGCCGATGACGTAAATACCCTCTTCGAGCATTGCGTCCGCGACCTGAGATGGCGAGGCGAGCGTCGTAGAGCATCACCGGCACGATCGCAGTTTCGCCATCGAGAACGTCGTAGCCGACCTTCGAGAGCTTGTCGCGGAAGTACCGGGTGTTCTCCATGAGTTTGTCCCGGAGAGCTGTCGTTGAAGACAGCATTCGAAAAACCTCGAGGCCGGCTGCGGCCAGGGACGGTGTCAGCGTATTCGAAAAAAGATAGGGGCGCGATCGCTGGCGCAGCAGGTCGATGATCTCTCGCCGGCCCGTTGTGTAGCCTCCGGAAGCGCCGCCAAGGGCCTTGCCCAGGGTCGACGTGATGATATCGACGCGACCCTGCACGCCACAGTGTTCGGGCGTTCCGCGGCCGGTGCGGCCGATATAGCCGGTGGCGTGGGAGTCATCGACCATCACCATGGCGTTGTACCGATCCGCGAGATCGCAGATTTCGTCGAGCTTGACCAGGTAGCCGTCCATGGAGAAGACGCCATCGGTGGCGATCAATCGCCGCCGGTGGTCCTGCGTCTTCTTGAGGATCGCCTCGAGCTCGTCCATGTCGGAGTTGGTATAACGGTATCGTTCGGCTTTGCACAAGCGAATACCGTCGATGATCGAGGCATGGTTGAGCTGGTCGGAGATGATCGCGTCCTCGGCGCCGAGGAGGGTCTCGAAGAGTCCCGCATTGGCGTCGAAACACGACGAGTAGAGGATCGTGTCATCGGTCCCGTTGAACTCGGCTGATCACCTCCTCGAGCTCCTTGTGCAAATCCTGCGTTCCGCAGATGAACCGCACCGAAGCCATGCCGAAGCCTCGCTGGTCGAGGGCCTCTTTGGCTTTGGCGATGATCTCCTGATTGTCGGCCAGACCGAGGTAGTTGTTGGCGCAGAAGTTGAGCACTTCGCCCTGAGGCACGCTGATCGCCGCGCTCTGCGGCGACGAGATAACGCGCTCCTGCTTAAAGGTTCCCGCCTCTCGGATTCCTTCAAGCTCATCGCGGAATCCCGCCCGAAAGGTGTCAAACATCATCGACCTCCCTTGATGCCCGTGGCGGGCTCCATACGCCGTTCAGGGTCACCGGAACCTCAGGTTGCGGATCGATACCGCCACTGGTTCGATTCAGTTTGGATCAAAGCTCGCGACTGCTTCAGCCTCGTCGTCAAAGACTTCGAGCAGCGGCAACAACTGAGTCAATTTCAGCGTCCGCTCGACCTGGGGGGCCGGACGAAGCAGCTTGACGGACGCTCCGAATCGTCCCGCCAGTTTCCACCCGGACACCACCTCTCCGATACCGGAGCTGTCGATGATGGTGACTTTCCTCAGATTGAGGAGGATCTTCTTCCAATCCTCGGCCACCAGCTCATTCATCACATCTCGCAGGAGTTCATCCCCCACGCCCATCACCAAACGCCCCTCGATATCAACAATGATGACGTCGTCCACGTGCCGTACATCGACTTTCATGGGCGGTATTCTACCATCCACCCTCCCACGCAGCCGCAAGATGCAGGATGCAAAGATCCGCCCCCCACCCAGGAGAAACCGCAGATAACGCAGATGAACGCAGATTGTCGGAATTACACCGGCAGGATCCATCCACCCGGAAAAGGGTCGCGGTACCCCGGTTCTTCATCTCGAATCTCGAATCTCGAATCTCGAATCTTGTATCTTGAATCTCGTATCTTGAATCTTGTATCTGGTGGGGTGGGTGGGTGGCTATCTGGTTTGCACGGGGTTCAGACCGGTCTCGTCGGCTCGATAGACCTGGTTCCGGCCGCCCTGCTTGGCTCGGTACAGCGCTTCGTCGGCGACACGCAGCAGTTCCACGGAATCGAGGGCATCATCCGGGAAACACGCGACGCCCCCACTGATGGTCACTCGGCCCAGCGGCTGCGTTGCTTCACCCTCGAACGGGAACTCCTCGATCCGCTTGCGGACCATCCCGGCCGCCGTCATCGCCTGCACCCCGGAGCGTCCCGGCATCACGAGCAGAAACTCCTCGCCCCCAAACCGCCCGAAGACATCGTCCGTGCGGACTGTTTCTTTGACCAGCTTCGCCAGCTGCGCAAGCAGCGTGTCGCCCATCAGATGGCCGTTCGTGTCGTTATAGACCTTGAAGTTGTCAAGATCGAAGATGAAAACCGAAGCTTTACCGCCGGTTTTGCGCGCTTCGTGAATGGCCAGCCCGAGACGGCGCAGCAGGGCGCCCTTGTTGAAAATCCCGGTCAACTTGTCGACCTCGGCCTCGACCTCTTTTGCCCGATAGGCCTCCACGTTCTTCCACGTCAGCGCGCCGATGCGCGCGATCATCTCGAGAACATCGCGCTCGGTGTTGTGGTGGCGATCGGGACGCGAGACGGCGAGCACACCAAGCGTCTTCTCGCCAGCCACCATCGGGGCGATGATGTCGTACTTCGGTTCGGAACTGACTCGGGACCGTTCGTAGTTCCACATCTGGTCCTGCTCGAAATCCTTCCGCACCATCACCTGCTGTCGGTCGGCAACGATCCCGACCTGGCCCTCGCCAATGCGAAACTCCGCGCCCTCTCTCAACATGCCCCTGGTCGAATGGAGCGCGGCGACCGACAGGCGGTCGGCCTCGTCCGAATGCGAATCCGGAGTCGATCGTCGCACCAGAACGGCTGCGACCTCCGGGCGATAGATTCTGACCATCGCTTTGAGAAGCGCCTTTGGAATCATGCGGACCTGGCGCTCTTTGTGCATTTCGCCGAGAAGCGATGCAAAGACCTGGAAAAATTCGCGCTGAAAATCGAGGTCGTTTTCGAGACGCCGGAATTTTCGGTCGGACGCCTCTCTGACTTCCTTGATTTCTTTTTCCGCCGCGCGTCGGGCCACGGAATTCCGAATCAGCAGCATCAGGACAGCCGCCAGCAGCAGGACCAGGGCAGGCACCAAAAATAGAGCGATGCTGCCGAGGGGAGTGCTCAAGCCAGAACCTCCATTACCCGGTCCCTGCCATGCCCTGCGAACAGCGGTGACTCTCAGAATGAGTGTTCATTGTCCTCATGATTGTACATCGAAACGAGACACAACCCCCGAACGAAGTTCCGCCTGGCGGCACTACCCGCCATCTGCACGTCAACGCATACGGGAGTCAATCCTGTCGATCAACTGGAGGAATCCTGAGCAGAAGCGTGCGGCTTTCGATCTGCGGAGGTCTGGGATCGTCAATCACGCCGGTGACCGCGTTGTCGGCGACAAGCCACAAGGCTCCGTCGTCCGCGACGGCAATTCCCTCGACGTTGTTGCTCCATCCCCTGGTCGCCAGCGACCTCAAGAGAGGGGTCATTTCGAGAACGACTGTGGTCTCACCCGTCGAGAGGTCCACGGCTACGATCTCGTAACGCTCCCCGGGAAACTGCGTTTTGAGCGCGATCAGCGACTCACCCCACCACGCGAGACCCGTGAGGCGCCAGTTACAGTCTTCCAATCCAATCACGAGCGGCTCGGCATCCGATATCAGCCGATCCGGGCCGCGGCGCAAACTGAAAATTTGAGAATCACACCCGGTCTCGGCGGTTCCTCTTCTCTCCAGCAGAAGGTAGATGCCGTCGTTGCGCGGGTTGGCCTCGATGCCCTCGAAACCAATCTTCCCCCCCACGACCTCGATACCTTCCAGGGCCAACTGTCGGGCCCCCACGGTCTGGGGATTCGTAGCCTCCACAGCGCCAGCCACCGTTTCAACCGACACCTCATAGACTGCGGCGTGAGCCTCATCGCACAGGAAAAGACTCGAACCGGCTGTGGCCACACCTTCCAACTCGGCGTGCCGTGGTACCCCAAGGGGAATGACTCTCGCAGCGAAATCGGATTCGGGATCAACCACCAGGATGCGGCTGTATTTCTCCGACGGTATGAGAAGGTCTCCCTTCAACACCGCAAGACCCGACGCTTCGAGCGCAAATTCCTGATCAAAAGCCGGGTCATCCGCCCGCCACTCAAACAGCTCGGCTCGGTCCACGTCCCACGCCGGTGCTAGCGGTCGATCCGGCGCCTCGGTCGACCGGCACCCGAGCCCCAGTGATAGGACAACCAATAAACTCAGCGCGCACACGGTTTGCCGGCTGGTACAACGATCGGAACGAACGTACATTTCAGGCCTCCTCGTCACGCGCGGGACGACGTTCGGGGAAGAGCTCGTGGAGCCCTTCTCGGGACGCGTCGCAGATTCCCCGTTCGGTCACCAGTCCGGTGACCAGCCTCGCAGGGGTGACGTCGAACGCGTCGTTCCTGGCCCGGCACCCCGGTGGCGCGATCTCCACAGCCGTCACGTCTCCGCTCTCCGTGCGTCCGGAAACCCATATCACCTCATCAGGCGACCGCTGCTCGATCGGTATTTCGGCAACGCCGTCGCTGATACTCCAGTCAATCGTGGTCGACGGCAAGGCGACGTAAAACGGAACTGCGTTGTCGTGAGCGGCAAGCGCCTTGAGGTAGGTGCCGATCTTGTTGGCGACGTCACCGCCAGCGGTTGTACGGTCGGTTCCGACAATGCACACGTCGACCAGCCCGTGCTGCATGAGATGGCCGCCGGCATTGTCGGTGATCAGCGTGTGAGGCACGCCGTGTGCGGCGAGCTCGAAGGCGGAGAGGGCGGCGCCCTGACTCCTCGGCCGTGTCTCGTCCACCCAAACGTGGACGTCCATGCCATCGTCGTGAGCCAGGTAGATCGGCGCGAGGGCTGTTCCCCAATCGACCGTAGCAAGCCAACCCGCATTGCAGTGGGTGAGGACGTTGAGGGGACCTTCAGTCTTGCGGCCCGCAATCTCGCGGAACACGCCGAGACCGTGCTCGCCAATCTGCCGGCAGATCCTCACATCGTCGTCACAGATTTTTCCGGCGCGAGCCCATGCCTCGGCCGCCCGTTCCTCAGGAGGCAGCGGGCGCAGGGCCCTCTCCATTTCTTCAAGGGCCCACCGCAGATTGACAGCAGTTGGTCGGGTGGCAGCCAGCAGTTCGGTGGCTCTCTCCAACGCCGAGTCCGAAGGGTCTTCCCGAACGGCCAACGCGATGCCATAGGCCGCCGTCGCACCGATCAACGGCGCGCCGCGAACCCGCATGGTACAGATCGCTTCGGCAGCGTCCTGTGCGGACACCAGATGCCGGACATCGAATACGTGTGGCAGAAGCGTCTGGTCGATGATCTCAACAGCCGATCCGTCTTCCGACGGCCAGATCGTGCGGTACCAGGTGTCTCCAATTCGCATGAGAGTAACTATAGCGGGTCTCTCCCACCCACCCAGACGCCGGATGCCGGAGCGAATTCATCGATCGGCAGGTCCAGTTGTCAAGCAGATTCTGATCGTATCTGGTATCTGGGCGGACGGGTGGCTGGGCGGATCCGGTATCTGGGATCTGGGTGGGTGGCCGGGTATACTGCACACGCGCGCAATCGAGCATTTTTTGCGCATATCAAAGGAGGGACAATGACACGACGATCAACCATCCTGGCCCTGGTAGTGCTTGTCGGCCTCGCGGGAGGCTGTGCCAAACAGGACCAGACGACAACGGATCCGGCCGAAGAGGCCTTCGAGGCCCTGAGGACGGCATGGGGAGAAGCGGAGACGACCGAGGCGAAAGTTGCTCTCGCCGAGGGCTATCTCGCTGACTTCCCGGACACAGAACACAGCGGATCGATGGCTGGAGCCATCGTCTACTACCAGGGCCACGAGCTCGAGGATCCCCAGGGCGCCTACGATGTGGTGTCTGCCGCCCTCGAGAAGATTGAAGATCCGGAGCAGCGTTTCACCGTAAGCATGGAGCTGCTGAGCCTCTCTGACTCGGTGGATGTGCCTCTCGACGTAGCGAAGGTCGCGAGCGACCTCAGCGCGGTGCGAGCGTTGACGTACGGAGAGGCGCAACAAGTTGCTGAGACTGCAGCCGATCTCGAGGCGTGGTCAGTGGCCGGAGAGCACGCCGCCGCCGCGGCCGTTCTGGCAACCCCGGAGGCCTATCAGGCTGACTACCCGGACCGCGAGTTCTCCGACGATGAGTTGGCCGAGCGCGCGCAGCGCCGCAAAGCGGCGTCTCTCGCCTACGAAGGATGGGCGCTGTACAACCTCGGAGATACCGAGGCTGCGTTTTCCCGTTTCGCGGAGTCCAGCGACGCCGGCAGCGTTACCTATATGGGTTCGCCCATGAATCCCCTCAACATCTTCTGGGGCCGTGCTGCCCTGAATGAGGGCGACAACGATACAGCCGTCAAACTGCTCGGCCTTGAGACCCTCTTTGGCGAGGATCCAGCCGGCGCCAAACCGTATCTTCGCGAGGCATACGTCGCCAAGAACGGCGACGAAGAAGGCTTTGACGAATTCATGTGGGCAACCCGCAACGAACTCGCGACTCCTGTCGACGACTTCGAGTTGCTCGACTATGAAGGCAACGCCCATCGTCTGTCCGACGCCAGTGGCAAGGTGACCCTGCTCGCATTCTGGTTCCCCACGTGAGGCGGCTGCCGCGTGGAGTTGCCACGCCTGCAACCTCTGTACGAGAAGTACCGGGACCAGGGATTCGAGATCATTGCAGTTGACGGAAAGAACGACACCGAACGGGCCACCAAGTTCATCGAAGAAAACGGCCTCACCTACACCATGCTCGAAAATGCCGAGGGCGAAGACGAGATCGTGGGCAATGTCTTCAAGGTTCGCGGCTACCCGTCGTCGTTCCTGATCGATCGGGAAGGCAAGGTGATGTACTTCCACTTCGGATTCGAAGCCGGAGACGAGGAGCACCTCGAGGAGGAGATTCTGAGTCTCCTGTAGAAATTTCGGATTTCGGATTTCGGATTTCGAATTTGCCCCCGCCCACCCGGGCGGGGGTTGTTCTTCGGTACCCGCCCCGTCATTTCGTCATCTCAACTTTCAAACTTCCCGACGTTTCAACGTCAGGTTCATCCGGAATTGCATGAGATGAGCCGAAATATGGAGTGTCTCCAACCACCCACCCAAACACCTTGAACCACGAAGGCTCGAAGGACACGAAGAACTCACAAAGGTTTTCTCAATGTTTTCCTGACTCATCAGAAGGGCGAACTCTGAAAACGTGGAAATTCCTGCCTCCGCGAACGCTCGTGAGGTGATGGGCCAAGAAACTCCTTTGTGTTCCCTTGGTGTCTTTGTGACTTCGTGGTTGCGACGGCAGCGATGTCGCCACTTGGGAGCTCTCTTCGTAATTCTCTTCGATTTCACGGAATTCCGGATGAGCCCAAAGTTCTAACGGTCAATCGTTCCAACGTTGGTCATTCTGCGCGACAATGTGTCCATGCTCAGGATCAACGATGATGTCGCGATTGACGAGGACGAGCTCCGGTACGAGTTCGCACGCAGTTCGGGCCCGGGCGGGCAGAACGTCAACAAGGTAGAGACCAAGGTCCGTCTGCTCTTCGACCTTCGAAATTCCCGTTCGCTGAGCACCGCGCAGCGCGCCCGGATCGAAGAGCAGCTGGCGACGCGTATCACCAAGGACGGCGTTTTTTACGTCTCGTCCCAGCGCCACCGCACCCGCGAGGCCAACCGGAAAGCGACCATCGAGCGCTTCATCGATCTGCTCGCCGAAGCTCTGGCCGAGGAGGAACCACGGGTGCGCACGAGGATCCCCAGGAACCAGCGCAAACGCAGGCTCGAGACCAAAAAACGGCGGTCACGGAAAAAGGCGCTGCGATCACGACCGCGCGAGGAAGACTGACCAGAATTTCGATTAATTTCGGATTTCGGATTTCCGCCCTCCCGCTCACCGGAACAAGGCTTGAGGCGTGAGGCCTGGGGCTTGTGGGGCTCCGGATAGCCACCCGGTAGACCGTCCGCAGAAGAGCACGTCCGGCGGAGGTGCCGTCTTCTGCATTGTCCGAATCGAAACGCCCAAAAAGAACCACGCGGTACATCGCCCGCAGAAGAGCGCGCTCCTCGGAGCGTGCCAGTTTTCGCATTGTCCGGAGAGGCAAATTCAAGTAAATCGATCGGTCGGATCGGACAATGCGAAGGCTGGCAACTCTCGGGAAGCGCGTCTGCAGAAGGGCGCCTTGAGGACCGGCCGCCTCGAATCCGCAGCTCTCGTGATCCGACGGGGACGTCGGGACGGAACGTGTTTACTCGAGCTCCGAGAACGTCGACGACCCGCCCCGGAAACCGATCGAGACCCGTTCGTGATCGGCAACGACCGGCAGGCGGTGTTCCCAGCTCAGATCCCGCAGGCGATCCATCTCCTGCGGCTCCCGGCTGAGGTTGATCTCCCGATAGGCGACGCCCCGGCGATCGAAATCTGCGCACAGCTCGCGGCAGTGGGGACAGCCGTCGGCGGTGAAGACGAGGATGGTGTCGAGGGACCACCTACCCACCCACCCAAACCCGAAATTCGGAATTCGGAATTCGGAATTCGGAATTCCCAGCCACCCCCCCGGTCCTGGAAATGGCCTCTGGGGGGCGGGGGAAAATTCCGAATTCCGAATTCCGAATTCCGAATTTTCATTCATCGATTCTCGCGAAGATCATCATAATGCCCGCTGAGATCAGCGGTGCCGGGTTCCATCTCGATCAAGACACTCGGGTCGTCCCGCCACCGCGGGTGGACTTTGACCCTGAGCCCGAGATAGATCCTGATACCGAGCACCCTCTCGAGCTCCTCACGGGCCGCCTGACCCACCGACCGGATCATGCTGCCCACCCTTGCCGATGACGATGCCCTTCTGGCTCTTCCGCTCGACGTAGATCACGGCCTCGACGTGGAGCAGGTCGCTCGCTCTCCTCGAAGAGATCGACGACCACGCCGGTTGTGTAGGGAGCTCGTTCCGCGTCCTCTCGAGCAGCTTTTCGCGAACCACTTCGGCAACAAAGAACCGTTCGGTCTGGGTCGTTGTAGGTCCGTGGGATACAGCGGCGGACCCTCGGGAAGGCGGCGCGAACAACTCACCCATGAGACCCGAGGCCGTCACCCTTGAGCGCCGAGATCGGGACAACGGGAGTATCGGCGCGGCGCTGCGAGTAGCGCTCGATGAGACGGCAGCAAGATCCCCCTTGGCGCTTGACGAGATCGATTTTGGTCAGCACCCCGACGACCGTCGGCCTGCACGGACTCGAGGAGCTCGAAGAGGATAGTCCTCGCCGCCACCCCACGGTTCCGACGCGTCGAGGAGGTGGAGCACGACGTCGACCTCTTCGAGGGCGGATCGCACTTCCTGCATCATCCGAGCATTCATCTTGTGCAGGGGTTTGTGGACTCCGGGCAGGTCGAAGAAGACCGCCTGGCCGCGCTCCTCGGAGAGGATGCCGACGATCCGGTTGCGGGTGGTCTGGGGTTTGTCGGAGACGATGGCGATCTTGTCGCCGATCAGCGCGTTGAGCAGCGTGCTCTTGCCGGCGTTCGGCCGGCCGACGAGGGCGACCATGCCGGAGCGAAGGCCGTTCCCGCGATCCATCTATGTGTTCCGTACCGGGAGTTCGCTCCGCACCGTGACGCTGACGATCCGACGCTCGTCCATCTCCTCGACCGTGAACTGAAGACCGCGCGTTGTCATCGACGACCTCGGTCCCGGGCTCGGGAACCGTGCCATGGCGCGAGAAGACCAGACCGCCGACGGTATCGATGTCGTCCTCCTCGACTCCGCGCCGAAAAGATCCTCGAGCACCTCGAGCGGCGCCCGTCCCTGAAGCGAAACACGCCCGGGCTCAACTCCCGCCACTCCGGCGGCTCGCTCGGGATCGAGCTCGTCCTGGATCTCGCCGACGATCTCCTCGAGGATGTCCTCCAGGGTCACCAGACCCGATGTGCCGCCGTACTCGTCGACCACGATGGCCATCTGCTGGTGTTGGCCTGGAAGTCCTGCAAGAGCTCCCCCAGTTCTTTGCTCTCCGGAACCACGAGACACTCTCGGGCAAGCTCGGTGAGCGCGTGCGGCTCAACTCCCCGAGTCCGTACTTGACGAGGTTCTTGACGTGGACCACGCCGACGATCTGGTCGACCGTCTCGTGATAGACCGGAATCCGGCTCTTGTGGGTGGCGGCGAAAACCTCGAGCAATCGCAGGAACGACCCGGTGTCGGCCACCGCCACCATTTCGGTGCGGGGGGTCATCACCTCGCGCACCACGGTGTCGAAGAAATCCACCAGGGACTCGAGGATCTCGCCTTCTTCTCCTTCGAAGATGCCTGCCGCCTCCCCGGCCTCGAGGTAGGCCTGGATCTCGGCTTCGCTCGCCTCTTCCTCTTCGTCTTCGGCCGGCGGCCAGGGCCGGACCGGCCGCGACATCGACACCAGACGCTGACCAGCGGAGCGGCGAGCGGACGCACCAATCGCAGGAGCTTGGTCACGCCGACTTCTGAAAGCGGGCCGAGGAACCGCGCGCGAAACAACCACCAGGAGAAGCGGCAACAACGAGGCACATCGCGATCTGGGCCGCGACGTCAAGACCGGAGAGCTGGAAGACCACAAGCCAGAACAGGCCGACGATTCGCCAACTGCAGCCAGCGCAGGACATCGAGGACGTGCGATACGTGAATCCCCGTCATCGCCACCGGAACAGGCCCGGGTGTTCCTCGAGAATCCCCTGAAAGCGCACGTTGCCGAGCTCGGCCAGCGACCGCAGCAGGACCTCGGTGCTCGAGAAAAGAACGACCAGGGCCGATCCCCGCCAGGACCAGGGTCACCGGGTGGGTCAGCCAGGCGGACAGTTCGGCGCTCATGAAAACATCTCCTCCCGCATCTGCAGCTCGAGTCGCGTTCATTTCTCCTCGATCTCTCGCATGATCATATCCGAGAAGATGGAGCATTCCATGAAGCACCAGCTCCTCGAGATCTCGCGGACCTCGCCATGACCCAGGCTCTTCAGCCTGCCGTCGGGCGGCGTCGAGCGAAATGACGATCTCGCCCAGCAGCACCCGACGCCGGACGGCAGCTCGTCGCCGTCGGGAAACGACAGGACGTCGGTCGCTCGATCCTGCTCCGCGATAACGCCGGTTGAGCTCGCGAATCCGTTCATCCCCGGTGAACAGAACATGGACCTCCGCAGCCTCGCCCGCAGTCGATCCAAGCAGCTTCGAAATCACCCGACGCAGCGCTTCAGCGGTTGGCTGGGACGGTCTTCTCTCCCACCTGAAGTGGACCCGAGTCAGCTTTCTCTGCCTCCGGTTGAAGTCGAAACCCGGATAGTCGATTCGGTGATGATACATGTTGGTCAGCACCCACAGAAAGGCCGACGCCACCTTGTCGAGCTCCGAAAACGTGAGTTCGCGAATCGTCGAGTTGATCGTCCTCGAGCGCGTTCGAAAAGATCCTGTCGATCATCGCCTGGATCTTGGTCGGCGTCGGGTTGTCGAGGTCCGCGCCGCCGCCTCCACCGCGTCGGCAAGCAGCAGGATGCCCATCTCCTTGGTGTTGGGGCTCGGTCCTGGGTAGCGGTAGTCGCTCTCGCGCACCTCCTGATTTCTCGGGTCGCTTTCTTTCCTGGGCCTTGTTGAAGAAGTAGCGAATCAGCTTGGTGCCGTGATGGGTGGCGATGGCCTGCCGGATCGGCAGCGGGAGCTTTGCCTCGCGGGCCATCTCCAGACCCTCTTTGACGTGACTCTGGATCACCAGGGCGGACATCGATGGCGCAAGAGCAGTCGTGCGGATTGCCGCCGCGCTGATTCTCGACGAAGTACTCCGGCTTCACCAGCTTGCCGACGTCGTGGTAGTAGGCGCACACCCGCAGCAGCAGGGCAGTTGGCGCCGACGGCGTCGGCGCCGGCCTCGGCGAGATTGCCGACCGCCAGCGAGTGTTGATAGGTGCCCGGCGCCTCCAGGGACAGGCGTTTGAGAAGCGGCAGGTTCTGGTTGCGAGAGCTCGAGCAGCCGGGTGTCGGTGGTGATCCCGAAAAGACTCTCGAGGACCGGAAGCAGGAAGGACACGACGCCCACGCGACAGGAATCCGCCCACCATCGCGCAACCGGCAGCAAAGCAACACGATCGACGGAGTTTCCGGAAGGCCGCGATAAAGCCCAGAATCAGCATCAGGGCCACGTTCGCTCCACCGACGATAACGCCCACGCGGCTCAGTGACGGCCCGGTCCTTGGAGCGTTCAGCGGCGAGGGTCGCCGACCATCCCGAGGCCAGAGCGTAGACCGCGATCGAGAAATCGCCCCCCAGCAACACCCCGGCAATGCCCGCTGTGCAAACCGCAAAAAGCAGCGCGGGCTGGAATCCCATGAGCATCATCACGGTCGAGCGGGCCGGCGGCGAACGGCAGGCCCCAGAGGTACGCTTCCACGGTTGACATAGCAGGCCCCTGGGCATTGAATGCGATGGCATCGCAAGGTACAGACCCAGCCGATTCGCCAGGGCGAAGACCAGGACCAGGATGTAGATCATCGACAGGCGGCGCCGCGCTTCGACGGGCTGCTGAGGCGTTCACCAGACGGCCACCACCCGAGGATCAGCAATGCGACAACCAAGCCTATCCCTGCAACTCTCGCCGTCGTCGCGGTGTCTTGCCGCTGCCGCTGAAAGACCCGCAGGGTTTCCGCCACCTCCTCGGTGACCGTATCCCCCCGCCGGACAAGAACCTGCCCGCGCCTGAGGTTGCGGGATCTCGGGACCACCTTCTCGGCGGCCGCGCGGGTCCGCTCGCCGGTTTCCGCACGATTAAAAACGAGATTGGGCGAAATATTGGCCTCGAGAAAATCCGACCGTCGTCTTGATCCATCGGCGCGCAACCGCCGGCTGCTCGAGAAGCCGTCGCCTGCAGCAACCTGCTCGAGACCCGAACGCACATCGATCACTGCGGAGAGTTCGTTCAGCAGAACCAGCCGTTCGGCGCCCGAGTCCAAATTCCGTAACGCCACGCCCCGCGTACGCCCGGCGCTCGAGGTCGCGGCGGTCATCGGCGATCCGATCCCTGAAGACCTGTGCTCACCACCTCGACCAAAGCCGCTCGAGCCGATCAGAGCATGCCAGACGACTCGAGAATGCGGGCAATCGGATCCGGTATCGCGAAGATCGGTGATGGCGCCGAGGCTCGCGACCGCATCTTCACCGAACTCCAGTCGGTCCCGGCACGCCGCGAACAGGATCGTAGAACTCTTCTTCGAGCTCCATCTCGCAGACGCGGTTCGAGATCGTAGACCGGGATAACCGAATCGCGAGCCTCATTGCTCGCTGTCTCTGTCGCCGACTCATCGGGCAGCGTCAGGTCCGACGGGATCACGACGTCGAAGGTGGCGACATCACCCGGTTGCCAGTCCGGCGGGCCGCTGCCGAGTCGAGGCAGCAGCAAACCACGTACATCCCACGATCGTAATCACCGCCCACAGGACGGTATGATCCAGAAGGCCGTCCCACCAGCCGGCGCTCTCCTCGAGACCCCGCTGGATGCGGGTGCCCGAGGCCTTCGCGTCACCCTTGGGAGAACCGTTGGATTTCATGAACGACCGTCTTTCCCGTTCCGGTGAACGCTCTTCCCAGCGCGCATAACGGTCGACCACCTTTTGCACCAGCGGATGTCGAACCACGTCTCGATGTGTGAATTTGATGAATGCAAAGCCTTTGGCTCCCTCGAAAATATCGAGGGCTTCAACGAGCCCGGAGCTTCTGGCTCCCGGCAGATCGATCTGGGTGATGTCGCCGGTGATGACGGTTTTCGAGTGAAAGCCCATTCGGGTCAGGAACATCTTCATCTGCTCGTGGGTCGTGTTCTGCGCCTCGTCGAGGATGATGAATGCGTCGTTGAGCGTGCGCCCGCGCATGAAGGCCAGAGGAGCGATCTCGATGACCTGCCGTTCGAGCAATTTCGAGACCTTGTCGTACCCGAGAATGTCGTACAGAGCGTCGTAGACCGGGCGCAGGTAGGGGTTGACCTTTTCCACCATGTCGCCAGGGAGGAATCCGAGCCGTTCGCCAGCTTCGACGGCCGGCCGAACGAGCACGATGCGGCGGACTTCTTTGTCCATCAGCGCTGCAGCTGCGAGGGCCACCGCGAGGTAGGTCTTCCCGGTGCCCGCCGGCCCGGTCACAAATACGTAGTCGTGGGAGTACACACGGCGGATGAAGAGCCTCTGGTTGAGGTTGCGAGGCATCACGTAATTCTTCAGCGAGCTCGGGATCGAGGCGTCGAGAAAGAACTCGACCAGATCGGTCTCGGGAGCATCTTCGAGGACCCGCACGCCGGTTCGGTACTCCTCCTTCGTGATGGCACCACCCGACGCCAGCATCTGATCAAAGGACGCCAATATTCGGCCGGCAATGGTCTCGGCGTCGCCATCGCCGGACAGCTGGATCTCCGGACCGCGGGCGCGGACTGTGATCCCGAGACGTTCTTCCAGATAGCGGAGATTTTCGTCCCGCGTCCCGAAGAGTTGCTCGAGATTGGCTTCGTTGACGGTCACGCGCTGCATATTTATTGCGCCCTTCGCCCGCCAACAAAAACGCCGCACATCGTCAAACACCCGATTCTCGTGTTCTCGACGAAGGATCGTCTCACGCGATGGTGTACGAAGGCCGTGAGCGAACAAAACCCACCGAAGAATAGCGAAGCACAACTCTCCCTACAGGTGGTTGGTATCTCGAGATAATACGGCGGTTGTGGGGCTCTCATACTTTTCCAGCCTCGGCGCGGCGCCGGGTTGAATCGTTCACCTTAGAACCTCTTCGTCACAGCGTCAATTCCAGACCCTAGTCCCCGGTCTTCGGACGCCACTCGGTTTCCGGAATTCCGGACACGGCGTTGACGTATCGAGCCAGGGTGAACAGAGCATCCGACAAACGGTTCAGGTAGGGGAGCAGGCCGTCGGGCACTTCTCCTCCGGCACCACGGAGCGCGATGACGCGCCGCTCTGCCCGTCGGCACACAGTACGGGCGACATGCGCGACCCCCGCCGCACGGGCGCCACCGGGGAGGATGAACGATCGAAGTGGTTCGAGCTTTGCCTCCATGGCATCGATCCACTCTTCCAGAGCCTTCGAATCCCATGAACCCGGCGTAACAGACAATTTGTTTTCGCTGTCCGCGAGGGCGCTGCCGACCGCGAAAAGGGACTCCTGGATGTGTACCAGCTTCGACTCGATGCCATCCGGCAGATCTTCACATCGAAGATGACCCAGGATCGAACTCAACTCGTCTACCGTTCCATAGGCCTCGATTCGGATGTGGTCTTTGCCGACCCGCCCACCGGAGAATAGCGAGGTCTCACCCGCATCTCCTGTTTTGGTGTAGATCTTCATCCGAGCATTCTACTAAAATCACATTTCCAATCGGCGAGATTTTGCATCCATCGGCACTCACGAGCGCGACCTGACGCTGCTGAACGCGGACGTCCGGAAGCCCTTCTTGGCGATCGGCATCACCATGTCATGCTAATCTTGAAATGGTCCTTTGGGACTCAGGAGGAGTATCGGTGGAGCTGAAAGAACTACTGATGTTCATGACGAAGAAGGGGGCATCCGATCTTCATCTGAAGCCTATGAGGCCGCCTCTTTTGCGAATTCAGGGCCGCCTCATTCCGATCAAGGCGAACCCCCTCAAACCTGACGAGGTCGAGCAGATGCTCGGCGAGTTGATGACGCCTGTCCAGAAAGCGCGCTTCGAATCGAATCAGGCGGTGGACATGGGATACGGCGTCCCCGGAGTGGCCAGGTTCCGCTGCAATATTTTCCTGCAACGCGGCACCATGGCCGCTGTTTTTCGACGGGTTCCCTTCGATATTCTCGGGATCGAGGACCTCAACCTTCCGACGGTGATCGAGTCTTTCACGGACTACCCGAGCGGCCTGGTTCTGATCACCGGCCCGACCGGCTCCGGCAAATCGACCTCGCTGGCCGCGATGATCAACCTCATCGCCAGCGCCCGTCCTTGTCACGTGGTCACCATCGAAGACCCCATCGAGTTCCTCTTCAACGACGACAAGGCGACGATCTCACAAAGAGAAGTTGGCACCGACACCCCGTCGTTCGAAGAAGCTCTTCGAAACTGCGTGCGCCAGGACCCGGATGTGATCATGGTCGGTGAGATGCGAGATCTCGAAACCATGTCGACCGCCATCACCGCCGCCGAAACCGGCCACCTCGTCTTCTCGACCCTCCATACCAACAGTGCGGCACAGACCGTGGACCGGATCATCGATTCCTACCCGCCGGACCAGCAGGTCCAGATCCGCAGCCAGCTCGCCCTGGTACTCAGAGCCATCGTTTCGATTCAGCTGATCCAGGACAAGGACGGAAACCAACGTCTGCCGGCGTGCGAGATCCTTCTCAACTCACCCAAAATCTCAAAACATGTCGAAAACGGCGAGATCAAAGAGATTCATGAGGAAATGGAGAAATCGGTCAACTTCTATCATATGCAGAGTATGAATCAGTCGTTGATCGCGCTCCTCGCACACAATCGAATTACCTACGAGCAAGCCATTGAGTCCTCGAGTGATCCGGACGATCTCTCCCTGAAACTGAGAGAGATGTTTCCGACCATCGAGGAACGTTTCAGGGAGGGTGATATGTCACCGTCGCCCGCGGATTTTTCCCAGATCACCGAACTATTGGAAACCAAACGTCTGTACGAGGAAATGGAGGAGCGCCACAGATCGAAGCTGTCTGAAAAGGACGAGCAGATCGAGGCCCTCGAAGCCGACCTCACCGCCCTCCGGGAACAGATGCAGGAGACCAACACCGGCACCGACGATCTGCGTCGCGAAGCCGAAATCGCCCGTTCCGAAGTCCAAAGAGCGCGCGAGGAAGCCCAGCAGAAGATCAACGCGCTCAACGAGCGGATCCGCGATCTCAACCAGCAGCTTCAGAATGGTGGAGGGGGCTCGGCGAAGGGCAACTCGGGGTTCTTCAAGCGCTGACCGTTTCTGCGCCCGTACGGTCGAGATCTATTCGCGCTCGTCGCGACGATCGTGCCCGAGTCCTTCGTTCAAACGTTAGAACGTTCCGACGTTTTCGATCAGACCCGGGCTCACCTCATCGAAGGCCAAAATTCCGGTTGATAAAGAGATCGCGGAAGTTCGGCTCTGCTGTAAGATAGCTGGCTGGAGGCATTTTGAGCGAGGAATCCGGCGAGCGCGCCTTGATCCAGGAGCTGCACGCCCTGCTCCACGACGGGGAAGAGGATGCCCTGCAGATCTTTCTGCAACTGGTGCGTCCGGAGGACATCGCCGACTGGCTCGATCTCCTGAACGTCGATGATCGCCAACGGATTGTCAGCGCTCTGGACCACGAAGCGGCGGGTACCGTCCTCACCGATACCACCGTCTCGATCCGCGCCGAACTCGTCGACGACATCGAGCCCGAGCGGCTCGCGCGAATTGCCGAGGCCCTCCCAGCTGATGAAGCGGCGGACCTCATCGGCGAGCTTGAAGTAGCCGACTCCGAACAGGTCCTCCACCACATCTCCGCCGAAGACGAAGAAATCCTGCGCACCCTCCTGACCTACCCGGAGGACACCGCCGGCGGCATCATGAACCCCGAAGTGGTGGCGATGCAGCCCGTCGACACCGTTGACGACGCCATCAGGTTTTTCCGGTCGGCCGACGAAGACACGGTGACCGCCGCGGTGTACGTCGTGGACGAGGACCATCGCCTGCAGGGATATGTTCGCCTCCGCAGCATGGTGACGGCGAGGCAGGCGGCGAGGCTCGGCGACATCATGTCGACTGACGTGATCTCGGTTGCCGTCGATGCCGACCAGGAAGAGGTCGCGGACCTCGTCGACAAGTACGACTTCATGGCGATACCCGTGGTCGATGCATTCAACCGGCTGCTGGGGGCGGTGACGGTAGACGACGTTCTCGACGTCATCGAGGAAGAAGCCACCGAGGACATCTACAAGATGGCCGGTTCCTCAGCCGAGGAAGAGGAATCAGAGTCGATACTGCACGTCGCCCGGTATCGGCTCCCATGGCTTCTCGTCTGTTTGGCCGGCACCCAACTCTCGTCGTTCGTGCTGGTTTTTGCGTCCCGCGAAGTCAACCTCTACGAACAGATGTCTGTGTTCACGGCAGCGATCATGGCGATGGCCGGCAACACTTCACTTCAGTCGTCCACCACGACCGTGCGCCGCCTGGCTCTCGATACGCTCCCCCGGTCGCGCTTCCTGCGACACGTCTTTCGGGAGATCGCTGTAGCCCTGCTGATGGGCATCGTCTGCGGCGCGGTCGCCACGCTGCTGGCGATCCTGTTCCACAATAATCCGCTCATCGGACTCGCTCTCGGCCCGGCCATGGCAATCGGCATGTCGGCGGCGAGCATGCTTGGAACCGCCATGCCGATGGTCCTCGACCTTGCCGGCGTCGACCCCGCCGTTGCTTCGGGGCCACTGGTTTCCACCATCAACGACTCTCTCGCGCTTGCGGTCTACTTCTCGGTTGCAACCGGGATGCTCTTATGGATCGGTTGACCGTCTCCGAGCACAACGTTTCAACGTTTAAACGTTCAACGTTGCGTTCAGACAGGCTCGGGATACCCGAAGAAATAGCCCTGCTGCAGCTCGATGCCGAGTTCCAGGAGGACCTCGGCCTCGGTTTCAGTCTCGACGCCCTCGGCGATCACGACCGATTGGCTCTCCCGTGCAAAGCCGATGATGGCGGACACCAGATTGCGCTTGATCGGCTCATCCGGCAGGTCGCGCACCAACATCTTGTCGAGCTTGATGAAATCGGGCTGAAGCTCCGCCAAGACGTGCAGCGAGCTGTACCCGGTCCCCATGTCGTCGATCGCTATACGGAATCCGTTCTTCCGCAGTTCGGCTACCCGTTCCCGCAAGCGACTCGCACTCTCGGCATAGGTTCTTTCCGTGATCTCGAGCACACACTCGGCTGGCGATCGGCCCGCATCCTCGACCCGTCCAGTGAGCCCGCGGCTCTCCGACTCGATGAACTCGAGACCCAGCATCGAGAGGTTGATGAACAGAATCGCGCCGTCCGGCAGACCTGTGGCGTTCAGGAGCGCGCGATCAACGCACAACAGTTCGACTTCGCCCAAGGTTCCTGCACGTTCGGTGAAGCCGAACAGATTTTCTGCCGACTCGAGATAACTGCCTTCCGGCCCACGACTCAGCGCCTCGAATCCGAGGGTTTCCCGATCGGGGACCTTGACGATCGGCTGGAATAGAGTGCGTACGGAACCGTTCCGCAGGATCTTCCGAACCTCGTCCAGTCTCGCCTGGTCGAGCGCTTCACCACGGCGATGGAAGTCCTGGCGAGCTTCGAGAATTCCGTTGTAGATGGTCCGCTCAACCCGCAGGGCGGGCCGCATCTTGATGACTCCCTGGCCCACCCGGACCGCAATCGACTCGCTTCCGCCGACATCATCGGTGATGGTGATGCCTTCGACCAGTGTGTCGTGCAATCGCCCCGCTTCGAAATGGTCTCCGAGAATGACGAGAAAAATATCTCCGCGGACGTTTTCCTGACAGAGCAGGCCCCCGGAGCCCGCAGCTGCTTCGAGCAATCCGCTGAGGTGCCCCGCGACGCTGCGCAACACCGCGTCGTATCGCTCCCAGCCCACGATCCGCTCGAGGTTCTGCTCGTGCTCGATCCGGACCAGGAGCACCTGGAGCGCTCCACGCTCGTCCAACATGCGCCGTATCCGATCGATCACTACCGGAAGCGTAGGGAGCTTGGTCACCGGATCGAAGAGACTGGCGCGATACTGGAGGATTCTCGTCTGTAGCTCGACGGGGTCGGTAGGGGAAAACCTGTTATGCAACGGTCTCACCTCGGGATGCCGCCAGGAGCTGCCGAACCTGGCGCACGAGCTCGCGGGGTGAGAAGGGCTTGCAGATATAAGCGTTGGCTCCGAGCTGCAGGGTTCCGAGTTGGTCCTGATGTCCGCTGCGCGCGCTGACCACCAGTACCGGGACCGACGCACCTTTGGGATCGATCCTGAGAAGCTTGAGAAGTTCCATTCCGTCGAGGTCCGGCATCATCAGGTCGAGCAGAACCAAATCGGGAGGATCGTCCAATAAGCGGGCGAGGGCGGAGCGCCCATCGGTATCCGTGTCCACCTCGAACCCGTCCGACTTCAAAATCGTCGCCAGCAGGTCCACCATGTCAGGTTCGTCATCAACCACGAAAACGCGCGCCATCACGCCTCCCCAACCGCACCGCGGCCAACGCCGGCACCTTCGAGTCTATCAGAGGGTCGTGCCTCGGCAGCCTCTCGGGCCGAGCCCGACCTCGGCAACCAGACAAAGAACGATGAGCCCATCCCCTCTTCACTTTCTGCCCAGACAGCCCCTCGATGAGCCTCGACGATACTGCGTACCAACGACAACCCGAGGCCCATTCCTCCATATCGTCGACGCGAACTGGGATCCACCTGATGGAATCGATCGAAAATCCGAATCAGCTCCGACTGTGGAATCCCAACGCCCGTGTCTTGCACCCGAATCAGCACCCCTTCACGCCCATCGTATTCGCAGGCCTCAACAGCAACCATGACGGTACCCCCGTCGGGTGTGAACTTGACCGCGTTGTCGAGGACGTTGAGGAGCACGCGCTCCACCTGTTCGGGGTTGATCTCGAGGGGCGGAAGATCCGCCTCCGCTTGAAGAACGAACTGGGCGCCGCTCTCTTCGAAGCGCGGGCGAAAGGTGTCGATGACACCCTCGAGCAGGGACTCCAAAGCCACCTCTTCTCGGGCGGTATCGAGGGCGGAGAACCGGTCAAGACGCGAAAGCTGGACGAGCTCTTCAACTCGAAGCGAGAGGCGCTGGACGTTCTTCCGGCAGATGTCGACCGCCCGCTGTCCCTCGTCGGATATCTCGCCGAGGTCGCCGTCAGACATTAATTCAAGATAGCCGCGCAGAGCGGTGAGAGGCGTCTTCAGCTCATGGGAAACGTTGGCTACGAGATCGGCTTTGGTCTGATCCAAGGTCTCCAGCTCTCGGTTGGCTTCTCGCAACCTGCGGATGGTGGCCAGCAATTCGTCAGCCATCACATTGAACGCTTCGGCGAGCTCCTCGATCTCGTCGCGGGAATTCACCGAAACCCGCTCCTCCAGATGACCTTCCTGAATTCGCAGCACACCTGCGCGAAGCTTCTCCACGCCTCGGGTAATGCCTCCGGCGAGCGTCACCGAGACCCAGTGTGTCAACCCGAGCCCGACGGCCAGGATCAGCGCTGACAGCCACAGCGAGCTTCTGAGCTGACGGTCGACGCTCTCATAGCTGAATGTGCCGACCAGGGAGTACATGTGTCCTCCCCACTGCTTGACCACCGGGGCGACCACCCGGTAGGCGCGATCACCGTTGAGCTCGGAGACTCTCTCGGCAGTCGCTTCGAGCCCGGAAATCGCGCGCAGGAGATCGCGGTCGGTGATCGCCGGTGGATCGACACCATCCCCGAAGACGAATACCTGGCCGCCCTCCGCTCGGAGCACAACGTCTCCGCGAACATCGACTATCTCGAGACGCACGACATCAGGATTGAGTTCCCGCAACCGGGCGACCTGTTGATCGAGGATTCCCTGACCGGAGGAACCGAGAAAAACCACCAGGGTCGCCAGGGGTTCGCTGACCAGCGAGGCGTAGGTGCGGGCCGAGCGCTCCATGCCCCTTTGCAGGGAACGGTGGCGAAATACCACCAGAACCAGAGCGCTCAAAACCAGGCTGACCACAACCGCAAAGGCGATATGACGAGCGATCCTGGTCTGTAGCCGGCCGTTCCTCCGACTCATGAAAACGCCGCCCTCCAGCACATCCTCAGTGCCACCACCGATCATACCGTGAACCGGTCGAGCATGCCCTCTGAGGCACGATCTTACTCCAGGTTCTGGACCTGTTCACGGACCCGCTCAGCCGCGGATTTTGCGTCCACCAGACGGTCCGCAACTCCGATTTCCCGACACTTCGATCCGAGGGTGTTGAGTTCACGGTGGATTTCCTGGCACATGAAATCCAGAGCGCGTCCGACGGTTCCACCCGCAGCGAGACGTTCTGCAAAGGTCACGAGATGAGCCCGGAGACGAACAACTTCCTCGGCGACGTCGGCCCGGTCCGCCACCATCGCAGCCTCCTGCACCACCCGCTCCGGATCGATCGCCGCCGAGCCATCGACAACGGCATTGACTCGTTCACGAATCCTGTCCAATATGAGGCGCCGGAATTCGGGCATCCTGGGTTCGAACCAGTCAACGAAAGCACCAACTTCCGCCAATTCCGTGTCGATCTGCTTTGCCAGGTGCTCGCCCTCGCCACGACGCATCTCGACAGCCGCATTCACCGCCTCGTCAGCGATCGAGCGAAGAGCCGCCCTTTCGTCGTCGTCGAGGATGGTTTCGGGTGACGCAACCGAGATCAAGCCAGGCACCGCCAGCACATCACCGAGTCCAACCTGGTTGGCAACACCGTCCGGCAGGTCGATCCGGGAAAGCTGGTCCAGAACATCGCCGACCGCTTCGACGTTGACCACTGCTTCGACGCCGCCGACACGCGTGCGTTCGAGGTTAAGCTGAACGGTCACCCTGCCCCTTTGGAACCGCTTGCCGACCGCAGATCGCGCGAGCGCCTCGATCTCGGGCGCTTCCTCGCGAAGGTTGGTTCGAACCTGAATATCCAGATACCGATGATTGACCGATCGGACAACGATAGATACCGCGAATCGCTCCGAGAGCTGTCCTCGAGCGCGTCCGAAGCCGGTCATGCTGGTCAAGGTCATGGGAATTCCCCTCTCTTGAAGTCGAGAGCTTCAGGTTAGCATTTCAGTTCCGTCAGTCTCTCGCCGCTGCCTCACGCAAGGAGCGAATCAGCCGTCAAATACCGGTTTCCGCTTTTCGAGAAAAGCGCGAGCGCCCTCCGCGGGTTCTCCCGCAGCAAACAGAAGTCTGAAGGACGCCAATTCGAGACCCAGGCCGGGAGGACCGGAGACGGATGCTCTCATCAAGTCACGGGCAGCGGTCAGCGACGCGATCGACGGTTTGGACGGCAAGGGCAACGGAGCACCGTCCGCCACGATCCCCTGGACAATCCCGAGATCCACAGCATCGATACCGGAGACCGGGGAGCGATCCAGCAGTCCGCGGCTGAGAGCCGCCCGTCCGGCCCGCCCAAGGGCCCAGATCACCCCAGGCGGTGGCGGCGACGACGACAGCGACAGTGAAAAATTGCACCTTCGCGCAGATAGACGAGATCTGCACACAGAGCCACATCCAGTGCCGGCGGCGCGAGATCGGATCTGATATCCGCCACCGTTACCGCTCGGGTTCTGGTCCACGGTTCGAGATCCGACCACGGTAGGCCAGGACCTCCCCCCCCTCCGTCGAACTCAACGACCAGGTATCCGAGTTCGCGGGCCATGTCGCACAAGCCGGAGATCTGTCCGGCCGGGTCTTTTTCGTGATTCCATTGCACCGTCTGCATGTCCACAGTGTACCGATTCAATCGCGCTGTTCTGCGGATGCGTTCCCGCGAAGTTGCCACCCTTGACGATCTGACCGACCCGAGCCCTCACGACTTAGTTGCGTTGACTCCCAAAATCGTCAAAGATGGCACGCCCGACCAACGCGCTCTCCTGCGGGCGCCTTGCTGAAATCCTTCGGGTTCATGGGCGTGTGGGTGGAATCCCCTTTCTCCTTTTCTCCTTTTCTTCTTTTCAAGTACGGGCGGGTGGGCGGAAATCCAAAATCTAAATTCCAAAATCTGAAATTTTCTCGGCCTACCTCACGGGACGCTGGATGGGCCAAATGTTGTCAATCGATTAGTATGGGTTCATGGAATCCAAGGTCCTCGCGCAGCGAATCGAGGGACGCTGCACCCTCCAGGCCGTACTCGGCGACATGACGTGCGAACGCGTTGATGCGATCGTCAACGCCGCGAACTCGAACCTCGCCCACCTCGGCGGTCTCGCCGGAGCGATCGTCGATCGTGGCGGTCTCATCATCCAAGAGGAGTCCAGCCAACTCGCACCGGTGGCTGTGGGCAAGGCGGTGGTCACCTCGGCGGGAGATCTCCCGTGCCGCTGGGTGATCCACGCCGTCGGGCCGATTTGGGGCAGCGGCGACGAAGAGGCGGCGTTGCGTTCCGCCGTGCGCTCAAGCCTCGACCACGCGAACGCTCTGGGTGCCACGTCCGTTGCTCTGCCCGCCATCTCCACGGGCATCTTCGGCTATCCGAAACAGGAAGGCGTTCATTGCATCATTGACGAGGCGACTCATTGGTTGCGCACACACCCGGCGACATCGGTCACAACCCTGCGATTCACAGCTTTCGACAACTCGACTGCGGATCTCTTCGCAGCAGAGGTCCGTGTCGACCAATCGCAGACCTAGAAATCGATGTTCATCCGGAAAACCGTGAGGTCACAGATCTCCCGTTGCCGCCTCCGTGCCCGAAAACCTGAATCCAGGCCATCCGCTCCTGTCCGTCTGGACGCTGTCGCTGAAGACTGCGGCTGACGCCGCCTTCTGCCGCTGTTGCTGGTCACCATGGCCGTCACTGACAAATCGGACTCACCTCATGGGATTCTGAACGAACCGTAATAGGAATTTGAGACGAAACCATTTGTTCCTGGGTGGAGCCGGCTCTAGCAACCTTCGTGCCCACATCGAGATTTCGGTCCCGAAATTTCCTTCAATTTCGTCACAAAGCTTTTTTTTTCAATACTTTATAAGGTCATTCGCCGAATGTGCTACAATTCGCGGCCGAATTGACCGATTAGGGAGGATTGACCTCACTTTATGGCAGATCTTCACCAGTTTCGCACCGCCCCCGAAGAACCACTTGACTGTATCTACATTCTTCAGTGCAGTGACAGCGATCCGATCGGCGGCCTCGAGTTCTCGGCCAAAGAGCGGAAGGCACTGCGCGCGAAGGCCAAAGCCCTCGGTCCACGAGGAGAAGAGGGTGAGTTGATCTCAGGCGAATGTCCGCTTGATTTCGCCCACCGGGTCACGTTCGTGGGCCTCGGAGAAGAGAAGAAGCTCACCCACGCCGCGCTCCGCGAGGCGCTGAAAGGCGTCATGCGCCAGGCCACAAAAAACCGCGAGTACCAGATCGGTCTCTGCGTGCCGGTGCGCGTGGCCGGGATGACGGCCGCTGAATCGCGTGTCTTTGCCCTGCGAGAGGCTTCGATTGCGGACTATACCTACGATGTCTTCAAGTCGAAGAAGAACGAGTTCGAGAAAATCGACGGTCTCCACATATTCCCTCTCTCCAAGGAATCCGAGGAGGATCTCGAGGGTCGGCTCGTGAAAGTCCGTCTTTTGCGGACCTCCCAACAACTCGCGCGCGACCTCGGCAATCGACCGGCCAACGACCTGACTCCGGATGCCTTTGCCACTGCGGCAAAAGAGATGGCCGAAGAGGTCAGCGGCTTGCGAGTCACCATCCTTGGCATGAAGGAAATCCAGAAAGAGAAGATGGGTGGCCTTCTTGGCGTCAGCCAGGGTTCGGCCGAAGAACCCCGTGTGATCGTCATCGAGCACCGGCCCAAGAAACCGAAGAAGTCGGTGGTCCTTGTCGGCAAGGGCGTGACCTTCGATTCCGGTGGCATCTCGCTCAAGCCGTCAAAGGGCATGGGTTGGATGAAATACGACATGTGCGGCGCGGCCACAGTCATGGGCGTGATGCGAGCTGTTGCCGATCTCGATCTGCCGATCAAGGTCGTGGGAATCATCCCGGCAACCGAAAACCTCCCGTCCGGCACTGCGACAAAACCGGGAGACGTCCTGACCATGGCCAACGGAAAGACGGTCGAAGTCGACAACACCGACGCCGAGGGGCGTCTGATCCTCGCGGACGCGCTCCATTTCTCGGCTCGATTCAACCCGGATATCGTGATCGACTATGCCACGTTGACCGGCGCCTGCGTCGTTGCCCTCGGCCACGAGGCCGCAGGAATGATGGGCAACGACAACGATCTCCTCGAAACACTTCAGAAGCTCGGCGAAGACGTCGGCGAGCGTGTCTGGCCGATGCCGTTGTACGAGGAGTACCTGAGCTACATCAAGAGCGAGTGGGCGGACATGAAGAACGCCGGATCGCGATGGGGTGGCGCCGTCACTGCGGGCACCTTCCTCAAACAGTTTGTTCCCGAAAAGGTCTCCTGGGCCCACCTCGATGTCGCCGGCGTGGCGTACAACGAGTCGGACCACAACGGCCTGCCGATGGGGGCTTCCGGCTTTGGAGTCGTGCTCACGGTGACCTTCCTGGAAAACCTGCTGAAATAATGCCTCTCGCTTTTCGGATCCACAAACGCCGCGCTTGCCGCGGCGTTTTCCGTATCGGGGTCCATTGGTGATGTCTGCGCCCAGCCCACCGACGACGCTCGAGATCGGTTCAATCGAGGTGTCGCCGCCGATTGTCCTGGCTCCCATGGCCGGGGTGACGAACTACCCCTTTCGGTCCATCTGTCGAGACTTCGGTGCGGGACTCTTCATCAGCGAGATGATCACAGCACGACCGCTGGTCGAGGGCCGCGAAAAAACTCTCCGGCTTGCGGGCTTCGGTCCCGGAGAGTCGCCGCGGAGCCTCCAGCTCTACGGAGTTGATCCGGTATTCGTGGGCGAGGCCGTGTGCCGGCTCGTTGGAGAGGGCCGGATCGACCACCTTGATCTCAACTTCGGCTGTCCGGTACGCAAGGTCACCCGCAAGGGCGGCGGCGCAGCGCTCCCCGCCAAGCCGCGTCTCCTTGCGGCAATCATTCGCGCCGCGGTGCAGGCGGCCGAACACGTGCCGGTGACCGCCAAGTTCAGGCTCGGCATCGACGACGGCCATCTCAATTACCTCGAGTCGGGACGAATCGCCGAAGAGGAGGGATGTTCGGGCGTCACCCTCCACGCACGCACCGCGGCCCAGCTCTACGACGGTCACGCACGTTGGGAGGCAATCGGCGAGCTCAAACAGTCTCTGACCTCAATTCCAGTTATCGGCAACGGAGATATCTGGGTCGCCGAGGACGCTTTACGTATGGTTCGGCAGACAGGCTGTGACGGGGTCGCTGTGGGACGCGGCTGCCTCGGAAGGCCGTGGCTCTTTCGCGAACTCGCCGACGTTTTTGCAGGCCGAGAGCCGACGTCACCTCCGAATTTCGGCGAAGTCGCCGACATCATGATCGAACACGCCCGGTTGCTGGTCGATTGGTTTGGCGAACGGCAGGCCATGCTTTCTTTTCGAAAGCACGGCGGCTGGTACACCCGCGGATTTCCGTCCAGCGCCCGTCTTCGTGATCGACTGATGCGCGTACAGAATCTGCTCGAACTCGAAGAAGCTCTTGCCGACATCAACCGGGAGGAGCCTTTCCCGGAACACGGCCATCTGGTGCGCCGCGGCAAACGGAGCGGAACTCAGAAGGTCGTCCTGCCGAAAGGCTTTTGGGACGATCCCGACGACGACACCCCACCCGACGCCGACGCGGAAACGCTTGTATCAGGTGGATAAGGAAGGCTGAATTCTCAGTTCTCAATTCTTCATTCTCAAATCCCTGCCACCCTCCCATGAGATGGAGGATTGCCGGCAATTCAAAATTGAGAATTCAGAACAGGGATGGACTGGGAGGCTGGACGTTTCGGTTTCACAGCTCCCGAGATCTTTGCCCTCAGAGGCACACGTACAGCTTGGACCGCCACATGATCCGCGGAGGCTGCGCCCGGTGAAAAGGACGCCCATGGCCATCAACAGGATGGCGATCAGGAAAAGAGCGAAGGTCAATACGAGAGTCTGCATGATCTACCTTAGTGAACCCCGGAATCGCCGCCAGTATTCTCGACCAACGCCGTCCAAACGCGGGTTGGTCTTTCCTCAAATCCGCCTTCTGCGGTGCGGAGGAGGAAAAGGGCTGGAATCTCGAGCCGTTCGGCCAGGGCCACGCCCTCCTCGGGACCGAGCACCTCGAATGCCGTCGCGAGCGCGTCCGCAGTCATGCAGCTCGCATGAATCACCGAAACCGAAGCCAGATTGTGGGAGATTGGATATCCGGTGCGTGGATCGATGGTGTGAGAAATCCGCCGGCCATCACGGATGACAAAATTCCGGTAATCGCCGGAAGTGGCGAGCGCCAGATTGGCGAGCGGGATCGCCAACTGAACTGTCCGGCCGCCAACTTCCGGCCGCTCGATACCGATCCGCCACACCTCTGCCGGCGCCGTTCCGGCCGTGACACCGCACTTCGCCGCCCACTTCGACCATGAAGTCGGCAAACCCTCTGCTTCGAGAAGTCCGCAACTTCGTCAACGGCGAAACCCTTGGCGATCGCAGAAAGATCGATCCGACAGTCCGACCTCGCCTTGCGGAGAACTCGGTCCTCGACATCGACCGAGAGCTGCTCGTAGCCTGTGAGGGCCACGAGTTCTTCGAGCGCCTGATCATCGGGCGCCTCGGTGGGACCCAGAAGGCCCGAAGCCCCACATATCCACCAACGGTCCAACCGTGATGTCAAAGGCTCCCGAGGTGAGACGAGCCACTCTCTGTGCTTCGGCGACGACCTCGACGAAATCTGCCGAGGCCTCGAAGGTCTCCGTACCGGACCGGTTGAACCTCTCGATCTCGGAGTCGGTCTTGTAGGTGGACATCGCGAAATCCACGCCGTCCAAGACCCCCTGCACCTGCTGCCCGAGCGGTCCTTTCGCCGCCTCATCGAAGCCCTCCGGCACCACCTTGACCGTGTACGTGGTGCCCATGGTCGCCCCCTTCAACACCCAAACGTCGGCCTCCACCGGCGTCGGCGGTTGGCGAAAGAACACGACCGCGAAAAGGCCGGCTACGAACAGGCCCGGCACAATCAGCCTTCTGAGCGACGGAGTAGATTTTGAAGGGGGCATTCCGGCCCTCCTGGTTTCCAGGCTTTATCCGCCGAAATCGTCGAGCATGATGTTCTCGGGCTCGACGCCGAGGTCGAGGAGCATGTTGATGACCGCCTGGTTCATCATCGGCGGCCCGCACATGTAGTACTCGACGTCTTCGGGCGCCGGGTGGTCCTTGAGGTACTTGTCGAGCACCACCTGGTGGATGAAGCCGGTGTGGCCGTCCCAGTTGTCTTCGGGCAGCGGCTCCGAGAGCGCCAGGTGCCACTCGAAGTTGTCGTTCTCGGCCTGCGATGCGTCGAAGTCCTCCTCGTAGAACGCCTCGCGCAGGCTGCGGGCGCCGTACCAGAAGGAGACCTTGCGGTCGGTGTGGAGGCGCTTGAACTGGTCGAAGATGTGCGAGCGCATGGGCGCCATGCCGGCGCCGCCGCCGATGAAGACCATCTCGTTGTCGGTCTCCCGGGCAAAGAACTCGCCGAAGGGCCCGGAGATGGTGACCTCGTCGCCGGGCTTGAGGTTGAAGATGTAGGACGACATGATGCCCGGCGGCACATCCGGCATGTTCGGCGGCGGCGAGGCGATGCGGACGTTGAGCATGATGATGCCCTTCTCCTCCGGGTAGTTGGCCATCGAGTAGGCGCGGCTGACCGGCTCGTCGACCTTCGAGACGAAGCGCCACAGGTCGAACTTGTCCCAGTCCTCGCGGTACTCGTCCTCGATGTCGAAGTCCGTGTAGTCGCACGTCGTGCGGCGGGCACTCGATCTGGATGTAGCCGCCGGCGCGGAACGGCACCTCTTCGCCCTCGGGCAGCTCGAGCACCAGCTCCTTGATGAAGGTGGCCACGTTGTGGTTCGAGCGCACCTGTGCAATGTCCACTTGCGGACGCTGAAGATCTCCGGCTCGATCTCGATCTTCATGTCCTGCTTGACCTTGACCTGGCAGGACAGCCGAGCACCCTCGCGGGCCTCGCCGCGGCTGATGTGCGACGTCTCGGTCGGCAGCAGTGCGCCGCCGCCCTCGTGCACGTCGACCTTGCAGACCCCGCAGGTGCCCTTGCCGCCGCAGGCCGAGGGGATGAAGATCTTGCTGCGCCGAAAGCGTATTGAGCAGGGTGTCGCCGGCGGCCGTGACGATCGCCTTGTCGGGGTCGTCGTTGATGGTGATCGTCACGTCGCCCGACGGCACCAGCTTCGCCTTGGCGACATGAGCACCACCACCAGGGCCACGATCACGACGACGAAGACGACAACTCCGAGGATGATAGTCAACATCGATTCACCTACCTACAGCTGGATCCCGGCGAAGGCCATGAATCCGATGGCCATCAGCCCGGTGACGATGAAGGTGATGCCGAGACCGCGCAGGGCGGGCGGAACGTTGCAGTAGCGCATCTTCTCGCGGATCGCGGCCAGCGCGACGATGGCCAGCCGCAAGCCGATGCCCGAGCCGAAACCGAAGACCGCGCTCTCGCCCAGCGTGTAGTCGCGCTCCACCATGAAGAGCGACGCGCCGAGGATGGCGCAGTTGACCGCGATCAGCGGCAGGAAGACGCCGAGCGCCGCGTAGAGCTTCGGCGCGTATCGATCGAGGGTCATCTCGACGATCTGCACCGACGCGGCGATGGTGCCGATGAACGCGAGGAACGCAGGAAGCAGAGATCGACGCCGGCAAGGCCCGGGCTGAGCCAGGTCAGCGCCCCTCCTTGAGGAGGTAGTTGTAGATGAGGTTGTTGAGCGGCGTGGTCACCGTCAGCACGAAGGTCACGGCAGCTCCGAGACCGAGCGCGGTGTCGACCTTCTTGGAACGGCCAGGAAGGAGCACATGCCCAGGAAGAAGGCCAGGGCCATGTTCTCGACGAAGATCGCTTTGACGGCGAGGCTGAGGTAGTGTTCGAGCATCTCAGTCCTCCTCGCAGTTCGGGCTTCCAGGTGCGCAGGACCCAGATGAAGATTCCGATCAGGAAGAACGCACCCGGGGCGAGCACCATCAGGCCGTTCGGCTGGTACCAGCCGCCTTCGGTGATCGAGCGGCAGGACCTGGACGCCGAAGAGCTTGCCGGAGCCGAGCAGCTCGCGGAAGAAGCCGACGACGATCAGGATCAATGCTGTAGCCGAGGCCGTTGCCGAGGCCGTCGAGAAAACTCGCGCATCGGCGGGTTCTGCATCGCGAAGGCCTCGGCCCGGCCCATGACGATGCAGTTGGTGATGATCAGGCCGACAAAGACCGAGAGCTGCTTCGAGATGTCGAAGACGAAGGCCTTCAGGACCTGATCGGTGACGATCACCAGCGACGCGATGATCGTCAGCTGCACGATGATGCGGATCGACGGCGGGATCAGGTTGCGGATCGACCGACACCGAGAGATTCGACAGCGACAGCACGGCGATCACCGCGATCGACATGACCACCGCGGTCTCCATCTTGGTCGTCACCGCCAGCGCCGAACAGATGCCCAGCACCTGGGCCGCGATCGGGTTGTCGTTGAACAGGGGATCGAGAAGGGCGTCTCTTGTACTTGGTGTTCATGCGCTGCTCCCTTCCGCCCGGCAGCTTGCTCGAGGTACGGTCCGAAGCCGTTCTCGCCGAGCCAGAACTGCACGAGGTTGGTCACGCCGCGGCCGGTGAGCGTCGCGCCCGACAGGCCGTCGACCCGGTACGGGTCTTCGTCCGGCGGACCGGCCGCGCCCTTGATGACCTCGATCGCCGGCCGCCAGTTCTCGTCGAAGGCCTTGCGCCCCGGCCAGAGCGCCTTCCAGCTCGGGTTGTCGACTTCGCCGCCGAGCCCCGGCGTCTCGCCGTGCTCGTAGAAGGTGATGCCGACGATCGTCGTCGTGTCCGGCGCCAGCGCCAGAAAGCCGTAGAGCGTCGACCACAGGCCCTTGCCCTCGATCGGCAGGATGATCAGCTCGACCGCGCCGTCCTCGACCCGCTGGTAGACCAGCGCCTTGTTCGGGCAGACGCGTCAACCCGGCGTTGTTCTCCGGCGCCTCGCTGGCTCAGCGCCGGGTCCTTGGTCGCCTTGCGCTGGTCGTAACGTCGCGGCGTCCGACTCCAGTCGTCGTACTCGCCGGTCTCGAGATCGACGATCTTGGCGACGATGTTGCTCTCGAAGAGCTGCCTCGACCTCTTGCGGCGGTTGCCGCCTGGCCCTCCTCGAGCAGACCCGCCACGACCAGGACCTTCTTCTGGCGGTCGAGGACCTTGTTCGGTCCTGGCGCTCGCTGCAGCGCCACCGCGGAGGTCGAAACCACGATCGAGCACACGAGGCAGACCGCGGCGGCGAAGCCGATGATGTAGCCGTTACTGTACGCTCGCATTGCGCGCTACCTCCGCTTGATGTTCGCCTGCACAAAGAAGTGGTCGATGAGCGGCGCGAACATGTTCATGAACAGGATCGCCAGCATCATGCCCTCGGGGTAGGCCGGGTTGACCACCCGGACCAGGATCACCATCACGCCGATGCCGAATCCGTAGATCAACTTGCCCTTCTCGGTGAAGGCCGAGGACACCGGATCGGTGGCCATGAAGACGGTGCCGAAGGCCCAGCCGCCGAGGACGATGTGCCACTAGAACGGCACGCCGAACATCGGGTTGGTGTCCGAGCCGACGAGTTGAGCAGGGTTGCCATGGCGACGGTGCCGACGGTGACGCCGACCATCGTCCGCCACGATCCGACCCGGGTGGCGATCAAGATGAACGCTCCGAGCAGGCACAGCGCCGCCGACGTCTCGCCCATCGAGCCCGGGATGAAGCCCAAGAAGGCCTGCCACCACAACTCGTTCGCCGAACTGGCCGAGCGCCGTCGAGCCGTCCGAGGCGGCCCGGGCCAGCAGGGTGGCGCCGGAGAACCCGTCGACGCCGGCGAAATCGGCAGCGATCCACGGCTTGTCGCCGGAGATCTCCGCCGGGTAGGCGAAGAACAGGAATGCGCGCGCCGTGAGCGCCGGGTTGAGGACGTTCATGCCGGTGCCGCCGAAGATCTCCTTGCCGATCAGCACGCCGAAGATCGCGCCCGACGCCACCTGCCACAGCGGGATCGTCGGCGGCAGGGTCAGCGGCAGCAGGAAGCCCGTCACGAAGAAGCCCTCGTTGATCTCGTGCTCGCGCACGCAACGCGAAGATGACCTCGACCGTCGCCGCCCGCTGCAAACGTGACCACGAAGATCGGGAGGAAGTAGAGCGCGCCGTGAACGAAGCAGGACCAGAAGTCCGGTGTGAAGCTCGAAACCCATGGCCTCGAACAGGCGCGTCTGCCAGGTGTTCAAGGGCTGGCGCTCCGGCCGCGATCGCCCGCATGCGCCTGCAGGCCGGTGTTGTACATGGCGATAAAGACGATCGGGATCAATCCGGCGACGACCACCGTCATCATGCGCTTGAGATCGAGACCGTCGCGCACGTGGGTCGTGCCGGCGGTGACCTTGTCTGGGGTGTAGAGCAGCGTGTCTACCGCTTCGAAGAGCGGATACAAGCGATCCAGCTTCCCACCGGATTCAAAACGCTCTTCTTGCGTATCCAGGAAGTTGCGGAGGATTCGCATCAGCCTTCCCTCCAAATCTCGAAGAGGTTGCGTCGCAGATGCGGACCATAGTCCTCCTTGCCGGGGCTGACAAACGAGCACAGCGCGAGGTCTTCCTCGTCGAGCTCCAGACAGCCGAGAGCCTCGGCGCGCTCCAGATCATCGGCCAACAGCGATCGCAGCAGGAATGTCGGCATGATGTCGAGCGGCATCACGCGTTCGAACATCCCGATCGGCACCATGGCCCGGTGACCTCCCTGGTTGTCCGTGGTGAAACTGTACCTGGTCGACTTGCTCCGCAGACACGACAAGTATGCCCGCGTTGTGGAGAATTTGTTGAATCCGGGCAACATCCAACCGAGGAACGTCCTCCGGTGGTTTTCAGCGATACACGAGATCTGGTTCGCATAGCGGCCGAGGAATCCCCAGACTTTACCCATCGCGACCTGCCCGCACAGAACAGATCCTGAAATCACCCGCCTGCCGCCGGGGTACAACTCGTAATCCATGAACGCATCGATCTCCGCACCGAGTCGGAGTTTCAGAAGCCTCGGTTTCCTGACCAACGGCCCTCCGAAAGCAACCACCCTCTCGACATCGATGCGGCCGGTGGCGAACAAACGGCCAATCGCGACGACATCCTGGTAGCCGACGTACCACGCCGTTTTCCTGCGGTGCACGGGATCGAGGGTGTGAATGTGGGTTCCCACGAGCCCGGCAGGGTGCTTGCCCCTGAACTCGTCGACCTGAACACTCGAAATGCTCCCTCCGTCCAGCGTCGAACCCTCGCCGCGGCACAGATAGACGGTACCGTCGGTGAGCTTCGAGACGGCAGCCAGGCCGAGGTGAAAATCTTCCCGCTTGGTTTCGAGCACGGCCTCGGGATCCGCGCCGAGCGGGTTGGTGTCAATCGCGGTGACAAAGATCGAATGACAGTCGGTGTCCGGTGCCGGGACTTTTGAAAACGGCCTTTGCCGGATCGCAGTCCAAAGCCCGGATTCCACCAGGAGATCGCGCACTGCCTCCCGGTCGAGGTCGGAAATTTCACGTCCGCTGAAACTGGAGAAGACCTGGTGATCGTCATCACCGGTCGTTCCGTCACGTTCCGCCGAATTCAGCTCGATGACAATCGACTGCAGCGCCCTGCGCGCCCCTCGGTTGATCGCCACGATTTCGCCCGCTCCGGGCGACGTGAACCTGACACCCTCGGTCTTTCGGTCCTCGAACAGCAGCTGACCTCGTTTGACCCGTTCGCCAATTTCGACGTGCATCCTCGGCTTCATGAACGGATAATCGTCCGCGAGGATTGCCACCCGTTCTGGAGCCTGCACCGAGTCGATGCTCTGCACCGGCTCCCCGGCGATCGGCAGGTCGAGCCCCTTCTTGATGACGTGTACTGCCATGGCTTGCCCTTTTCCGCCCGAAGCGGCGCAACTCCGCTTCTGGGCGCACAGAGGATACCAAGGACGTCAAGCAGAGGGAATAACCGAGTTGCTCAAACCTGCACGAGCAATGTTAAGCTTTGGGAAATGATATCGACCCTTGTTGGGAGGTGCGCCGGTGGCAAAGACCCCTATCGTCCGTAGTTTCATGAAGAAGGCCTCGCGCACCTTTCGTGTCGATGACTCGATGGCGGATTGTATGAGCGCCCTGGCACGTTCGTCTTTTGCGGCTATTCCGGTGAATGACGAGAGAGGCCACGTCGTCGGTCTGTTGAGCGAGAAAGACGTCCTCCGAACCATCATCGAATGGGCCTACGATGAAAGGGCGGGGGGAGTGGTGGGCGACTACATGTCATCACTCGAGGTCATCGTGACACCTGACATGGACTTGTTGACTGCGGCGCGAGCCTTTCTGGAGTGCGACTTCTCCTGCCTTCCAGTGATGGAAGGCGAGCGACTCGTCGGCCGCGTCACGCGCCACGACGTGCTGAAGGGTATCGAGCGGTGGGCGACCGAAATCAACAAGGAACGGGCGGGCCGAATGACCCAGACCTCGGGCCACGAAAGGCCTTCTGCCATGGGGGAGATCCAGAAGGTCGCGGCTTCCCACACTCGCGAGCAGCTGTCGCAGATTTTCCGGAAGAACTGAGGCGGCGCAGAACGATTCAGCAGCTGAATTCGTGATCGATCCGGAACGAGAAATTCAGATACTTCCGATATCGCAAAATGTGGCGCGAATCATGCATCCTGCAACCGCGAGGAGAGGTCCATGATGAAACGAACCGCCACCGGCGCCGTAGTCCTCATAACAGTCGTTTTCGTACTTTCGTGCTCCTCGAGCTCAATGCAGACTGACCATGACCACCAGGCAGATTTCAGCACCTACTCCTCATTTGCCTGGTTCTCGAACGCCGACAACGAACAGCCGTCGCCAACCGGCACGAATCAGATCATCGACCAACGCATCCGCCGTGCGATCGCTGCGAATGTCCTCTCCAAGGGGCTCACGCAGGCACCGCCCGAAAGCGCAGACCTCCTTGTCACCTACTATGTCTCCCTGAACCAACAATTGAGGATGTACTCCACCAGTTGGGGATACGGGTGGGGCTGGGGCGGGCCACACTGGGGATACGGATACGCATTCTGGCCCGGGTGGGGCCACACAACCGTTTCCACCTATCACGAAGGCTCGATCATCGTTGACATCGTCGATCGCGAGAAGGAGCAATTGGTGTGGCGAGGGGTCGCAACCCGGGTCCTTGGCAAAAAGAGCTCATCCGAAGAGGAAATCGGCCAAACAGTAGAGCGGCTGATGTCTGATTTTCCCCCGATGTGATGTGACAACCAATCAACCTCGAGATACGTCAGATACTCGAGATACGTCAGATACCGGAGAGGAAGAGACTCATGAGGCAAACCCTGCAGCTCATCCTGGCGGCCGCCCTTCTATCGTCGGCCATCGGTTGCTCGACCATGACGGTCCGCGCCGACCACGATTCTCAGATCGATTTCGGCTCCTACTCGACGTTTGCCCTCTTCGAACGCCAGGAAAAGCAGAACCGACGGCCTCAGATGAGCCCTCTGGTCGATCGCCGGATCGCTTCGTCAATGGCCGACGATCTCAAGAGCAAAGGACTCCGTTCCGCCACCGCGAGGGAGTCCGACATTCTGGTTACCTTCTACACCGCGGTTCGAGAGCGGGTGGTGATCAACCGGGCAGGCTGGTACGGCTGGGGGAGATGGGGCTGGCACGGCGGCGCATCCTGGGTCAACAGTTTCCCCGAGGGGACCCTTGTCATCGACATCATCGATCGCCGCAAGCGTGAGCTGGTGTGGCGAGGTGTCGGCCAGGGCGCCTTCAGTTCCTCCAACCCGTCGGACGAAAAGGTCGCAAAAAGAGTGGCGAAGATACTGCGGAGCTTCCCGCCGGCAGGATAGATCCACCCAACCGCCCGGATGCCGGATGCCGGATACCGGCCCATTTCGGATTTCGGATTTCGGATTTCCGCCCACCCTCCCGGTGGAGAAACCGCAGATCACGCAGATTGACGCAGATAACTCTGTCGGCAGAAAAGCGCGTTGACCGGAGGTGCCATCTTTTGCATTGTCCGAGCCTCAGCGTGCAATCCGGCCCGGTCAACCGGTCGGTCAATGCTAAAGGTGGCTCCTTGGCGGGAAGCGCGCACACAGAAGAGCGCGAACAACTCGAGGAGCGCCACGCGAACCCCGTGAGTTTCCCGCGAGACTGGCACTCGACCGACTTATCGGGAACGGGATCGGGATCGAAAGCGCCACGCTTCCTTCACCGGAACATCACAGGCGAATTTGAGGTTGCACCTATTGGTACTCTCTGTGTTCGAAAACAAAAAAGACAAGGAGCGAGAATATGAGCGCAGAACGCCTGTACAGCAGCTATGGCATCGACAACAACGGCATCACCAATGTCCGCAAGATCCACTGGAACCACAACACCCCTCTCTTGTACGAAGATGTCATCAATAACCGCGAAGGCCACATCACCCATCTCGGCCCCATCATCACCCGCACCGGCCTCCACACCGGGCGCGCGGCCAAGGACAAGTTCATCGTCGAGGAAGAGCTGACCAAAGAACACATCTGGTGGGGCGACGTCAACAAATCGGTGTCGCCTGCGACCTTCGAAAACATGTTCCGCCGTCTCCAGGCCTACCTCCAGGATCGCGACGTCTGGGTACAGGACTGTTTTGCCGGCGCCGATCCTCGCTACCGGCTTCCGGTGCGGGTCATAACCGTCCGTGCCTGGCACTCTCTCTTTGCACGAAACATGTTCATCCAAGCGAAGCCCGAGGAACTGACAGACCACGTCCCCGAATTCACCATCCTGCACGTTCCGAGCTTCCAGGCAATCCCCGAGGTCGACGGCACCAACTCCGAAGCATTCATTCTGCTCAACCTCCGCCGCAAGCTGGTGCTCATCGGCGGCACCTCATATGCCGGCGAAATCAAGAAGTCCATCTTCACGGTGCTCAACTACCTCTTGCCCGAAAAACGGGTCCTTCCCATGCACTGCAGCGCCAACATCGGCGGCGAAAACGACGTGGCGATCTTCTTCGGTCTCTCCGGCACCGGAAAGACCACCCTGTCGGCCGATCCCAACCGGCGGCTGATCGGCGACGACGAGCACGGATGGTCGGATGACGGAGTTTTCAATTTCGAAGGCGGTTGCTACGCCAAGGTCATCAAGCTGAGTCCCGAATCCGAGCCCGAGATCTTCGCCACGACCAGGATGTTCGGCACCATCCTCGAAAATGTGGGCTACGACGTCATCACCCGCCAGCTCGATCTCGACGACGACAGCCTGACCGAAAATACCCGCGCCGCGTACCCGTTGAGCCATATCCCGAACACCGTCGAAAGCGGCATGGCAGGCCACCCCCGCAACATCATCATGCTGACGGCCGACGCATTCGGCGTCCTGCCACCGATCTCCAGGCTCACACCCACCCAGGCCATGTACCACTTCGTGTCCGGCTACACGGCAAAAGTCGCAGGAACTGAAGCCGGCGTCACCGAGCCTACGGCGACTTTCTCCGCGTGTTTCGGCGCCCCATTCATGGTTCGCCCGCCGTCGTTCTACGCCGAACTCCTGGCCGAGAAGATCACAGCGCACGATTCGGATTGCTGGCTGGTCAACACCGGGTGGACCGGAGGGCCTTACGGCACCGGGCACCGGATGCCGATCGACCACACCCGTGCTCTGCTCAACGCGGCCCTCGACGGATCGCTGGCATCCGCCGATTTCGAGGAGGATCCGGTCTTCGGTGTCCGAGTGCCGACATCGTGTCCCGGAGTACCGAGCGAGATCCTCCGCCCCCGCGACACCTGGGCCGACCCGGAGGCCTACGACGCCAAGGCCCGCGAGCTCGCCGGCCTGTTCCACGCAAACTTCGAGCAGTTTGCCGACGACTCGTCGAAGGAAATCATGGAGGCGGGACCGCGACGGTTCTGAAGGCCTGGGGCTTGAGGCTTGGGGCTTGAGGCTTGGGGCTTGAGGCTTGGGGCTTGGGCTGGGCTTGGGGCTTGAGGCTTGGGGCTTGAGGCTTGGGGCTTGAGGCTTGGGGCTTGAGGCTTGGGGCTTGAGGCTTGAGGGGATCAATGGGTGGGTGACATTCCGAATTCCGAATTCCGAATTCTCACTACCTGCTAAAGTGCGGCCCCAATGGAGTGGTGGTACTTCCTCCTGCTCGCGGTAACGGGGGTCGTTGTCGGCTTCCTCAACGTGATGGCCGGCGGGGGGTCTCTGATTTCCCTCCCGATACTGATTTTCCTCGGTCTCGATCCAGCGATGGCCAACGGCACCAACCGTGTGGCCATTCTGATCCAGAACATCACCGCAGTCTCGAGCTTCCGGAAACAGGGGTACTCAGCTATTCGACAGAGCCTCGGTCTCGCCCTGTGCACGGTACCGGGCGCGGTGGCGGGGGCTGTCGCCGCGGTGGTTATCGACCCGATTGTGTTCAAGCGAATCCTGGGGGCCGTTCTGGTCGCTGCGGTGATTCTGATCCTTCGCCGAAAACCAACACCTGCGGACGACGACACTCGCGCCGACCGGCCCGTTCTCGCCCATCTCGCAATGGTCGGCGTCGGATTCTGGGGCGGTTTCATTCAAGCCGGTGTCGGCTTTCTCATCATGCCAGTTCTCTACCAGCTGTTGAACCTCGACCTGGTCCGGGTCAACATGCACAAGGTTTTCATCGTCGGCGTCTTCACCATCCCCGCCCTCCTGGTTTTCGCTGTTTCCGGCAACGTCTGGTGGCTCGGCGGATTCGCGCTGGCGATTGGCAACGCTTCCGGCGCCTGGATTGCGACACGCGTCACGATTTCTCATGGGGACGCCGTGATTCGGGTCATTTTCGTCGCCGCAGTCATCGCCATGGCCTTGAAGTTGATCATCGCATAGGCGGCGGTTGTGAAAAATGCCCTTCTCAGCGGATATTTCTGTATTATGTGGCACGAGCGTTAGCGATCGGTGGAGGTGGAGTCGTGAAATCCGTGAACTACCCGGCAAAAATGCTGTTCAGTCTTGCCGCAATCATCGTTCTTTCTGCGTGCGGTAAGAGTCCTGTGGTCGGCGTCCTTTTGCCAATGACCGGAACTGCAAGCACCTACGGCGACTCCATGAAGAAGGGTATCGATGTCGCACTCGACCACGAGAAGGCCAATCTTCCGAAGGGTTTCAAGGTCATCTGGGGCGATACCGCGAGCGACATCGCGACCGCGGAAGCCGAACTCAGGCGCATGGCATCCGAGGGCGCCGGTTTGATCGTCGCCGGTACCACGAGCGGCACGGCGCGCGCCCTTCTACCGATTCTCGAAGAAACCGATACCATCGCCGTCTCGCCCTCCGCTTCGGCGCCGAGCCTGACCAAGGACTCGAGACGATTCTTCAGGGTCTTCGCGTCGGACGAACTCGAAGGGCGCCGCGCCGGACGATTTCTCTACGACGACCAGGACAAGACATCGGTCCTGATCTACGCCGAAGACTCGGATCAGGCCCGAGGTATCGAGCCTCCATTCCGGCAGGTCTTCGAGCAGGCCATGGGCGGCGAAATCGTCGGCCGGGTCATGATCAACAGCAGTGACTGGGAACAGGAATCGGCCGACCTTTTAGCGGCCGGCAATCCTTCTTCGGTGTACATCATCGGTTACGGCGAAGCCACCATCGACGTCCTGCGACACCTGCGGGAAAAGGGCTTCGAGGGGCCGATCTGTGCGAGCTCCGCCTTCTACACCAGCCAGATCGTCGAGGACTACCCGGAGCTTCTGGAGGGCGTGTTCTTCCCGCAGCCGGCATTCGACGTCAGAACAGAGGGCCAGTTGGCGCAGGATTTCGTTGCCAACTACCGGCAGCGTTACCAGGACGAGCCTGACATCTATGCGGCGCACGCCTATGACGCCATGCGAGTCGTCATCTTTGTCGCAAACGAATCAAAGAACTTCACGGCTTCCGAAAATCGAAGGGTTCTGGCATTCGGGGTCAAGGAGTTTCCGGGCGTGACAGGGATCATTCAGTTCAACGACTACGGCGACGTGCACCACAACCCGATCATGTTCATCGTCAAGGGCGGTGAAGTGCTGAACTACGAACGGTACGTCCAGGAAGAACGAGCCAAGATCACTGCGCGGATCAAGAAGCTGATGAACGGCTGATCCGACTGCTCTTGGTACAGACCTGAGACCATCTCCGCGAAATACGCTGAGGAACAATCGTGCGCGTTCGTTTAGAATCTATCGGCTGCCGCCTCAATATCGGTGAGATCGAAGCAATGGCGCGCGGCCTTACGGCGTCGGGCCACCGGGTTGTCGGCCCCGGCGAAAACGCCGAACTGTACATCCTGAATACCTGCTCCGTCACTTCCATCGCATCGAAAAAGTCCCGCCAGTTAGTCCGGCAGCTCAAGCGAGCCAACCCGGCGGCTGCTCTTATCGTCACCGGCTGCGACTCCGAGCTCACGCCAAACGAGATGGAGAAAATCGGTGTTGACCTGATCGTCGGCAATGCCGACAAAGAAAATCTCCTCGGTCTCGCGGCGGAGCAGGGCCTGCTCCGCGAGCCCGAACCCGATCTCGACGCCGATTCAGTTTTCGGACCTGGAGGCGCATCTCGGACGAGAGCGTTCCTCAAGGTTCAAGACGGTTGCGACAATCGGTGCACGTTCTGTGTCACAACCATTGCCCGCGGCGCCGGTCGTTCGGTGCCGCAGGAAACGATTCTGGAAGAGGTCGGCAAAGTCCTGCGCCTCGGCTATCGAGAAATCGTTCTGAGTGGCGTCCATCTCGGATCCTACGGCCACGATTTTGGCGACCGCCGCGGCCTGCAGCTTCTCGTCGAACGAATTCTCACCGAGACCGACATCCCGCGGCTTCGGCTGTCGTCTCTCGAACCGTGGGACCTCGACGCCGCTTTTTTCGAGCTCTTTGCGGATCCGAGGTTGTTGCCGCACATCCACCTCCCGCTCCAGAGCGGCTGCGACGCCACGCTCCGGAGGATGGCCCGTCGAACGGACCGCAAGGATTACTCAGAGCTTCTCGGACACGCCCGCAGGGCTGCTCCCGATCTCGCAGTCTCGACCGACCTCATTGTCGGGTTTCCCGGCGAGAACGACACCGAATTCGAAGAGTCCATCTCCTTCGTCGAGGAAATGGGGTTTTCGCGCCTTCACATCTTTCGATACTCGAAGCGTGAAGGAACCCTCGCCGCCACGATGCCCGGCCAGGTCCACGGACCCACGGCGCGGGAACGCAGCCGTCGACTGCACGAACTCGGCGCGGATCTCGAGCGAAGCTTCGCCACCCGGTTTGTCGGAAGGACCGTGGACGTTCTCTGGGAGACGGCCGAGGATCACGGCAGCGCCCTCAAATGGAGCGGGTTGACACCCCACTACGTGCGCGTCGCCACGACCACCCCGCCGGATAAAGATCTCCTCAACATCGTGACGCCCACCGAGATCGTCGAGGTAGTGCCGGGAGGAGTCGTTGGGAGAATTCGGAATTCGGAATTCTGAATTCGGAATATCCCACCCGCCCACCCGAGAGCGCCCACAGATCACCCAGATTGACCCAGACGACCCTGTTGCTCGCAGAAGAACAGGCTGAACGGGCGTGCCATCCGCAGAAAAGCGCGTTCGGCGGAGGTGCCATCTTTTGCATTGTCCGAATCCAAACGTGCAAACGGGTACTGACCGCAGGTCGGTCAATGCGAAAGGTGGCTCCTTTGCGGGAAGCGCGTCCGCAGAAGAGATCGTTGAACTCGAAGCGCCAAGCCGCGTCCGCGGTGGCGGACACAGACACGGGAAGAGGGGTACACTACCGGCTTCAGTGGAGGTGCTGTGGATCGAATCGCTGAATTCTTGTTCGAGGTCGGAATGCTCAAGAGGACGCCGCGATCGGGCTGGCAGTTTCTCGGGGCCGGATCGGAGTCGGTAGCGGAGCATGTCTTCCGCGCCGCGATGATCGCCTTCGTGCTGGCGCGTATGGATGGAAAGATCGACGCCGACAAGGTGCTTCGCCTCGCTCTGGTCCACGATCTTCCCGAAACCCGCACCGGCGACCTCAACTACGTCAACCAGAAGTACGTCCACGCCGACGAGGCGCAGGCGGCCAAAGACATGAGCGCGGGTCTTCCGTTCTGCGACGAACTGCGCGATCTGCTGTCCGAGTACCGTGAAGAGAGGACGTCCGAAGCGATTCTCGCGCACGACGCGGACCAGCTTGAAATGCTCCTCCAGCTCAAGGAGCACATGGACGGAGGCAGCCCGGCCGCCGAGGATTGGACGCCATTCGTCCTCCGCCGACTCCGGACCGATATCGCACGCGACCTGGCCAAACGTATTCTCGATCAAGATTCAGCGGCATGGTGGTTCGATCAGGACTCCGACTGGTGGATTCGCGGCGGCAAAGGCTGAGTTCGGTGGAATGTACCCCTTGACTCGTGGACCCGGATCACCGATTCTCGAGTCCCAAAAACCGCAGCGCAGGACGGATGGATGGAGCCCGTCGGGTACGATAGAAGGAGGAGGCCGATGATCAAAATTGCGATCCCTTTGACGTTGGCTGGAGAGATTCCTTGAAAATGACCCCGATGCTCCGCCAGTATTTCGAACTCAAGGAACAGGCCGGTTCCGCCCTCCTCCTCTACCGCATGGGCGACTTCTACGAACTGTTCTTCGAGGACGCCCAACAGGCCGCGCCGATTCTCGGGATCACCCTGACCCGACGGCGCCAGAACGATTCCGTGGATGCACCGATGTGCGGCGTCCCGCACCACGCATTCGACGGCTATCTGGGCAAGCTGCTCGATGCCGGATTCCGGGTCGCAGTCGCCGAACAGGTCGAGGATCCGGCGACCGCCAAAGGCCTCGTGCGGCGCGAGATCATCCGCACCCACACGCCGGGAACGGTCTCCGATACGGAGCTTCTCGACGGTTCGGAACACTGCTACCTTGCGGCATTCGCTGGAGACGAGGAAGGGTCAGCACTGGCCTGGATCGAGGTCAGCACCGGCACGTTCGAAGGAATCCGAATCAGCGAGACCGAGAGCTTGACCGAGCATCTCGCTCGGATTCGCCCGCGGGAGCTCCTGGTCGCGGAGGACTGGGACGGGTGGGAAAAGGTGTGGCCGCCGGAGATCCCACGTCCAACACTGACGCCGGTCTCAACCGACGCCTTTTCCACATCGGCAGGCGAACAACGTCTGCGGCGGGTGCTCGGCGTCGCCTCACTCCGCGGTTTTGGACTCGATTCCGGAGAACCCCTCGTGGGCATGGCTGGAGCTCTGCTCGCTTATGTGGAAGACACCCAGAAGGGCGCCCTCAAACACCTGACCGCGTTTGTTTGTCGTGACGCCGGGGAGGCGATGGTCGTCGACCGATCCACCATTCGCAACCTCGAGATCGAACGGTCCGCAGACGGTACCCGAAAAGGCTCGTTGATCGACATTCTCGACCACACCCGAACTCGCATGGGCGCGCGGTTGATTCGCGACTACCTGGTGCGGCCCAGCATCGACCTCGAAGAAATCGGCGAGCGACAGCGTGCGGTGAGCGAGTTGCACGACAATCCGGAGCTCCTCGACGGCCTTCGGTCGGCGTGCGAGAACCTCCCCGATCTCGAACGGCTTGCCGCTCGCGTCGGTCTCGGCCAGGCCACACCGCGAGAGCTCCACGGGTTGCGAGCCGGGCTCGACATGCTCCCGGGCATTCTTGACGCCGGTCGGCCGGCGACATCCTCCCGCCTCCATTGGCTGATCGACAGTCTCGATCCCATGGCGGACCTCGCCGAACTCTTGCACCTCCGCCTCGCCGCCGAGCCGGCTCAAGTTGCGGGAGCCGGGGTCATGGCCGGCGGATGGGACGAGGAGCTCGACGAGCAGAGGGGCCTCGCCCGCGGAGGCAAGGAGCTTCTCGCCGGGATCGAGATCGCCGAACGGAAACGAACCGGGATCGGATCCCTCAAAGTCCGTTACAACAAGGTCTTTGGCTACTTCATCGAGGTCAGCAAGGCGAACCTCGACCGGGTCCCCGACGACTACGACAGGCGCCAGACGCTGACCAACGCCGAGCGTTTCGTCACCGCGGAGCTCAAGGAACTCGAATCGAAAATCCTGTCAGCCGAGGAACGCGCCACGGCCCGCGATCGCACGCTTTTCCAGGAGCTGGTTGAGGAACTCTCAAATCACGCTCCGAGAATCGCCGCCACAGCGAACACAGTCGCCCGAATTGACGTGCTCGCAGCCTTCGCGGACCGCGCAAGAAGGTGCAGCTATTGCAGACCCGTTATGGCCGAGGACGCCGGGATTTCGATCAAAGAAGGTCGACATCCGGTCCTCGAGGCCCTTCAGCGCGATCCCCCATTCATCCCGAACGATTGCAGTCTCGACCCGGAATCGGGCCAGATCGTGCTGCTCACGGGCCCCAATATGGGTGGGAAATCGACCTATCTCCGGCAGGTCGCCCTGATCACTCTCATGGCCCACGCGGGCTCGTTCGTCCCCGCCGGCGAGGCGGTGATCGGCCTCACCGATCGCATCTTCACACGAGTCGGAGCGTCAGACATGCTCGCCAAAGGCGAGTCGACCTTCATGGTGGAGATGACCGAGACCGCCAACATCCTCCACCACGCCACTCCCCGCTCGCTGGTGATCCTCGATGAGGTGGGCCGGGGCACCGCCACCTTCGACGGCCTGTCTCTGGCCTGGGCGATCGTCGAGTTCCTCCACGACCGGGGGGAACACGCCGCTCTCGTGCTCTTCGCGACCCACTACCACGAGCTCACCGACCTCGGACGGATGTTGCCGAGATTGGTCAATCGGTCGATGGCGGTCAAGGAATGGCGGGGCTCGATTCTGTTTCTCCACCGCGTGGTGGAGGGGCCGGCAGACCACTCCTACGGGATTCACGTCGCCCGGCTCGCGGGCGTTCCGGACGAGGTATGCGAGCGGGCGGAACAGGTATTGAGCAATATCGAGCGCCACGAATTGAACGTGGCCGGCGACCCGGTCATGCAGATGCCCTCCGGCACAACTGCCGAGCGGATCAATCAGCTGGATCTCTTTCGATCACCGTCGGATGAAATCACCGACCGGCTCCGCCGGCTCGACCTCGACGGCATGAGCCCGCTCGACGCTCTGATCCTCCTTTCCGAGCTCCAGACCAAGGTGCACGGTGAAGATTGAGTTGATGCCGCTCATCGTCGGGGTGCCCGGGACGACCCTGAGTTCGGATGAACTCTCCGTATTGGAGAGAGTCCAGCCCGCAGGCGTGATTCTCTTTTCGCGCAACATCGAGACCGCCGAGCAGACCAGGAATCTCGTCGCCGAGTTCAGGCAACTCGAACCACGTCCCTTTGTCGCCGTCGATCTCGAGGGCGGTCTCGTCAACAGACTCTCAGCTGTATGGGGAGATCTCCCAACACCCGCCGCCGCCGGAGCGGCCGGCGAGCGTGCGGTCCGCGCTCTCGGTCAAGCGGCCGGGGCCGCCTGTCGAAACCTCAGCATCGATCTCGACCTGGCACCTGCGGTGGATCTCTCCTGCCCGGGCGGCTGTCTGTGTGAACAGGAGCGCTGTCTGAGCGATGACCCCAACCGCGCCGGCGAGCTCGCAAAGGTGTTTGTCGAAGGTCTCGCCGAGTGGGGTGTCACAGGCTGTGCCAAGCACTTTCCCGGCCTCGGGCCCGTGCCCGGTGACACCCACGAGGAGCTTCCGGTGCTCGATCTCAATGCCGAAGAACTCCAGCGCCACCTCTCGGTTTTCGAGGAACTCGGGCCGATAATCCCGGTGGTCATGGTGGGTCACGTTGTGGTGCCCGGACTCGGAGAAGCCGACAGGCCCGCATCCCTGTCGCGGACGGTCGTTGAACGCGCCGCCACTCTCCCCGGATCTCCCGTCGTCATCGCCGACGACCTCGAGATGGGTGCTCTCGACAATTACGGATCGATGGCCGAACGTGTCGAAGCGGCGATCCATGCGCGCAACCACGGCGTCCTGATCTGCAACGCGTTCGACCAGCTCGAGCCCATCATGGCTCACCTCACCGAACTCGGAGGCGTCGATTCAACCATCTCCACGCGAATGCAGGAGATGTCGGCTCGCATGGGGACACTGCGAACCGAGGTCCGACAGCGCGCCGCCGCCGTTCCTGCGCCCAGCGACTCCACGGTCGAAGAACTGTGGCAGCACGCGCGCCGCGAAGCCCGCTGACGCCACTCCGCGGATTCTGGATTTCAGATTTTAGATTTCAGATTTGCCCCCACCCACCCCCGTCGTTCGAGGACAAAGGCTGGCCAGATTCATGGGCGGTGCGGTCGGGAAATCTGAAATCCAAATTCTACAATCCAAAATTCATGAATGGGCGGCATTCCTCATTCCTCATTCCTAATTCCCCGTTCCTCTGCCAAAATGTTCCCATGACTGAATCCCGTGCCGTCATCCTGCTTTCGGGTGGTCTCGACTCAACCACCGTCCTCGCTATCGCCCTGTCCGAAGGACTGGAGTGCCACTGCCTGACGGTGGACTACGGCCAACGGCATCGCATCGAACTGGAGGCGGCGACCAGGGTGGCGAAATTCCTCGGCGCCGCATCTCAACGCGTCATCACCCTCGGTCTCAGAACAATCGGCGGTTCGGCACTCACCGATGATATCGACGTACCCAAGGACCACGAGCCGGAGTCGGCTGGGGTTCCCGTGACCTACGTTCCCGCCCGCAATACCGTGATGCTCTCGCTCCTGCTCGGCCTGGCCGAAGTGGTCGGCGCCGATCAGCTCTTCATCGGCGCCAATGAGGTCGACTACTCAGGCTATCCCGACTGTCGTCCGGAATTCCTCGAGGCGTTCGAGTCTCTTGCCGAGTTGGCGACCGTTGCGGGTGCGGAGCACGGTGTCAAGTTCCGAGTGAGGGCGCCGCTTCTCGAACTCTCGAAGGCTGAGATCATCCGCCGCGGTGTCGATCTCGGAGTCGACTACAGCCTCACCTGGTCGTGCTACGACCCCACTCCCGAAGGCATGGCCTGCGGTCACTGCGATTCGTGCCAGCTGAGGCGAAGAGGCTTCGCAGAGGCTGAGGTTGAGGATCCGACAGCCTACGCACCACTGTAAATCCAGGGGATGAGGGGTGTGGGGACGAGGGCCTGCCCACCCAACCTTTCTGAATTCACAAACCATCCATCACGTTCAAGTCCCACAAACCCCCATTCCCTCACACCCTCATCCCCTCTTTTCTTGACAAACTACCTCGGTAGTATTACCTTGGTAGTTGCAAGCACAAGGAGGACCGATGGGCAAGCACACACTCGGGGAACTGCAACACGCCATCATGCGGATTCTCTGGCAGCGGTCCGAGGCGACGGTTGCCGAGGTGCACGAAGCGCTCCGAGAGGAGCGCGGGCTCGCCCCCACAACCATCGCCACCATGCTGCGTAAGATGGAGGACAAGGGCGTGGTCGACCACCACGTGCAAGGCCGGCACTTCGTCTACCGGCCGACGGTCAGCGAGGACGAGGTTCGATCGTCGATGGTCGGCGAGTTGCTCGACCGCCTCTTCGCGGGCGATCCTGCGGCGTTGGTATCGCACCTGGTGGCCGACCATGATCTCGAAGACACCGAAATGGACCGTCTTCGCGCTCTCCTAGACGCCGCAGAGGCAAAGGACAGACAACAATGACCGCTCCAACCGTCGCATCTTGGCTGCTCACCTATCTCATCCACAGCACGGTCCTGCTCGGCGCGGCCTGGCTCGTCTCGCGCACTCTCGGAGATCGTCACCTCCAGTTGCAGGAGTCACTCCTCCGGTTTGCCTTGATGGGCGGTCTCCTCACCACGACTCTACAATTGGGGCTCGGCGTCCAACCTCTGGCCGGCGCTTTCTCGATCGAGTCATCAGTATCTCGCACGTCATCAGCTGTCCCGGCAGTGGTCACGAACGGCCCCATCTCCATCGACGCCGGTCCTCAGATCCCGGTTCCCGGCACCAATATCACGTGGGCAGTCGCCCTCCTCGCGACCTGGTGCCTGGGTTCGTTGCTCGCATTGCTCGCCCTCAGCCGATCCATCTTCGATCTCAGGCTTCTACTACACACACGCCGTTTTCAGCCCACCGGCCGGATTGTCGAGCGCCTCGCCACCGCCATGGGTCTACGCCGCGAGGTTCGGCTGAGTACCTCCAAAGCGATCGCCATACCCTTTGCCACCGGCATCAGACAGCCGGAGATTTGCTGTCCCGAACGGGTGTGCGAGCTCGCAACCGAGCACCAGACCAGTCTCTTCGCACACGAGCTGGCTCACATCGCCCGCTGCGACCCCGCATGGCAGCTGTCCTACCGCATCGGCGAAGCCATCATGTGCCTGCAACCACTCAACAAATTGGTGCGTCGGCGGCTCGAAGAAATCGCCGAGCACCTGACCGACGAGCGCGCCGTTTCCTGCACTGGCAACCGGCTCGGCCTCGCGCGGTGTCTCGTCGTGCTCGCTCACTGGGGCACATCGCACAGGTTGGGCGTTCCGGCCGCGGCCCTCGCCGCCGGCCCTCGTCTGGATCGAAGAGTCAGCAGATTACTGGAGGGAAGAATGGACGCAATGAAACCGTCACGGTGGTTGACACCCATTTTCGTATGTCTCCTTGGCGGAGCGGCTCTAATTCTGCCCGCGGTCGCCTCGGATTCCGCTGACTCCACAACTGTGATCGGGGAAAAAACCTGGTCGACCACCGAAGACTCGCCCGCCAACGCACCCGCGGCGCCCGAACAGCCCGGGCCACCGCCAGCGCGCGCTCCAGAGACCCCGCCCGCAGCGCCCGAGCCGGAAGCCGTGCCGGCACCCGCAGCCATTCCGGACCAGGAGGCATTACCGCAACCTGCTGCCGCGCCTGCCCCATCTGCTGAGCCGGCGCCCGTTACCCAACCCGTGCAGCCCGCGCCATCGGCTCCCGAGACTCCGCCGTCATCGGAGGAGGAAGTTCGCGAACGGCACGCCCGTGAGCGTGCCGAGCGCGCCGCCGAGGCTCGAGAACGAGCCGAGGAGCGTTTCCGGTGCGGGGCGGAAGAGGCTGCCCGACGCTCCGAACTTGCGCGCCGGCGCGCGGAGGAAACCGCCCACAGAGCACAGATGTCGGACGAGCGGCGCCGGGAGATCGAAGAGCGGGTGGTCCGGATGCAAGCTGAAGCCGAATTCAGGGCGCAGGAGCGCGCGTACCGCATGCACGAAGAAAGGCAGGCGGATCTTGGGCGGATCGAAGCCAGAGAGAGGCGGATTCAAGAACGCGCGGAGGCCCTGGCCAGGGATGCCGAAAAACGGTCGGCGGAAGCCCGCGTGAGAGCCGAGGACCGCGCCATCTCGATAGAAGCACAGGCTCGCGCCATGGCTGAACAGGCACGAAGGTTGGCCGAAGAAACCGAACGGCAGGCCCTCGAAAAGCGCAATCAGAAACAGGACTGATTACGAAAACAGGGCATAGGTGATCCGGCCGGCAACACTGACGACGACCGCGACTGCGAACGAAAACGCGACGATCCAGCCCGTGTCCTTCCAACCGAGTTCCTTCGCGATCACGGCGATGGTCGCCACGCACGGAACGTAGAACACCACGAAGAGGGTGAAGGTCAGCATCTGGCCGGTCGTCATGACGGTGTGCAGGTGGGTCGTTCCCAATGCCTGGACCAGCATGACCAGCGTCAGCTCTTTGCGAAGAATCCCGAAGACCAACGTCATTCCAACCGCCGCCGGCAACCCGAGGAGGAAGACCGTGAGCGGTGACAGCAGAGCGTTGACGGAATCGGCGGCATCGGCCCACTCGAGCAGTCCGAGCACCACCGACGAGGCTACCAGCAGCGGCCATGCGATGGTGATGAACTCCTTTAATGTCAGCCAGGTCTTTGCCAGCAAGGTCTTCAGACTCGGCAGCTGAAGCTCCGGAATCTCGAGAATCAGCCCGGGCGATGCCCCCTTCATGGTTCGCGCGAGGACATTGCCGAGAAACACGACAATTACCAGGTTGAGAATGTAGATGGCCATCGCCCACCACGGCCCCATATAGGCGGCCACCAGACCGAAAATCACGATGGTGCGCGCCGAGCAGGGTATGAATGATGCGAGGATCGCCGTGATCCTCCGGTCACGCACGGATGGCAGGATCCTGGCAGACATGATGGCGGGCACCGAGCAGCCATACCCGAGAATCAACGGCAGCACCGATTTGCCGTGAAGACCGATACGGTGCATGAAGTTATCCAGAATGTACGCCATTCTCGGCAGGTACCCGGTGTCTTCGAGAACCGCCAACCCGAGCAGAAAGGGCAGGAGATAAGGCAGCACGATGGCGACGCCGCCGGCGATTCCGGTCAAGGCTCCACTCGCGAGAGTCCCGATCAACGTATCCGGTGGCAGCCGTTCGGCGAGGCCTGCACCCAGTTGGGTCGCCAGCTCCACCAGGGGCATTTCGAGTTTCTGACCGACCCGGAAGACCAGCCAGAACAGCAACCCCAGAATCATCACCATGACCGGACCACCGGTCCACGGATGGAGGAGAATCCGATCCGCCCACTCCCGCCACCCGAGCTGCGGCCGGCCCATGGTGACCGCCTGTTCTTCGATACAGTGGGCGACCGCGTGGCGGCTGCCAGAGATCACCTGGTCGGCACTCCACCCGTGGGCCTTCTGCAGCACCGCCGCCACCCCGCGCACCTTGCGCTTGAAGTCCGGGTGATCGGTGTACACCAGATACTCGAAGTGGGAATCACGCTCGAGCAGTTTTTCGGCCGCAAAGCGGCGAGGCACGCCGGTCTCGATACCCCGCTCCTTGAGAAGATCGACGATCTGCCCCGCCGCCTCCTCGACCTCTCGGTCGAGGGTCACGCCAAGGGCCGCCTCGCCCATGTGTGCGTGCTGCAAAGCGACGCGAAAAAGCTCCTTCAACCCGAGGCCACGCCGTCCGACGGTCGGTACGACAGGCACACCGAGGTCCCGCGAAAGGGCTCCGTGATCGACCTCCATGCCACTGCGGGTCGCCTCGTCCATCATGTTCAGCGCAATGATCATCGGCCGTTCCAACTCGAGGAGTTGAAGGGTCAACTCGAGCGAACGCCCGAGCCGGCTCGCATCCATCACGTTGATAATGAGGTCGTAGTCCTCTTCCAGGAGGTAGGCTTCCGCCGTTCCCGCCTTCGCCTTGGACGACGTGAGCGAATACAGGCCGGGGAGATCCACGACCTCCACCTCGCGGCCGAGGATCAGCGATTTGCTGACGGTGAAGGAAACGGACGATCCGGGGAAATTGGCCGTGGCCGATTTGTAGCCTGCAATGGAGTTGAAGATGGTGCTCTTGCCGGAGTTCGGCTGCCCGGCGAGGACAAACCTCATCGCTGTTCGGCCGGCGATTCCGGGGCCTGTCGCACCAGCGGCTCCAGGTTGCCGTCACTGTCGACCTGGATCTTGGAGGCAATTCCGCGGCCGAGGGCAAGCCGCGTGCCGTTGATCTCCACCAAAACGGGACCGCGAAACGGTGCTCGCTCGACGACCGTCAGCCAATCACCGATGTGAATGCCGAGGGTATTGAGGTGCGTCCGAACGCGATGGCCGCCATCGATCAGGATCACGCGAACCTGACGTCTGATACCGACTGTGTCGAGGGCCATCATGAGGCGCCGCCTCCTCCAAGAGTTGAATGTTATCCGATTGTGATTGAAATTGCGAACAATATGCAACGTTCCGGTTAGTGATTTTCCTCGAGTACTTTAGCCCTCTCCCGGAAGGCTCAACAGGCACATATGTCATTGCAGGATCTCGACACAAATCGAGATTCAGGATCGTGCCCACCACAACTCTCGACCACATTCCAGGATTTCGGATTTCGGATTTCGGATTTCCACCCACCCGCCCCCGGAGGAACCACAGAGACACAGAGGGCACGGAGAGAATCACAGAGATCATCTTGACCGTTGTCCTGGAATCCCCCGGTAAAAACTCTGGCGTCAGGCTCCAGGTGGGAAGCTCGTCTGCAGAACAGCGCATTGATCGGACGTGCCGTCCTTGACGATTTTGGGAGTACCAGCTTCCAAGTCGGGAGCGCATTGGGTCCATAAGATCGTCAAGGGGGGTCAAACCGCCGGTGGCTGCGATCTGCGGCCCAGGATTTGTCTTCAGACGAATCCATGGGACGCCCGCAGGCGACGGTGCTTCACGGCGGCCAAAGGCCGCCGGTAATCACGCGGTGTCGCGTTCGCAAAAGAGCGCGACCAACCGTGGAGCGCCAAGCCATCGATCTCGGCCGTCGGGAACGGGATCGGGATCGGGTTCGGACGGGTTTACAATGACCCTCCGGAGGATGAGATGAGCGAAGCCGTACTCACTGTCGAACTGACCGAGCTACCGGAGACCAAGGAATTCGAGCCGGGGATCCGACGCGCGCCGAACCGTGGTTACGAACTCAACCGGCGCGACACAATCGTGGCGCTCAAAAACGCCCTGCGCTACATCCCGTCGGAGCATCACGAGATCGTCGCGCCCGAGTTCCTCGAAGAGCTGCGCACCATGGGCCGGATCTACGGCTATCGCTACCGGCCGGCCGGGCGGCTGTCGGGAAGGCCAATCGACAGCTACATCGGACGCATCACCGAAGCCAAGGCGATGCAGGTGATGATCGAAAACAATCTCGATTTCGACGTGGCTCTGTATCCGTATGAGCTGGTCACCTACGGCGAGTCGGGCCAGGTCTGCCAGAACTGGATGCAATATCTGCTGATCAAACGCTACCTGGAGATCATGGACCACAACCAGACCCTGGTGGTCAGCTCGGGCCACCCTCTCGGCCTCTTCCCCTCCCGCCCCGAAGCACCCCGCGCCATCATCACCAACGGGCTGATGGTCGGGATGTTCGATACTCCCGAGGATTTCCAACGCCTCGCCGCTCTCGGCTGCGTCAACTACGGCCAGATGACCGCCGGCGGCTGGATGTACATCGGGCCCCAGGGCATCGTCCACGGCACCTACATCACGCTCCTCAACGCGGGACGTCTCTACCTCGGCGTACCCGAAGACGGCAATCTTGCCGGCAAGACCTTCGTCACCTCCGGTCTCGGTGGCATGTCGGGCGCACAACCCAAGGCACTGGAGATCTCCGGTGGCGCCGGTATCGTCGCCGAGGTCGATCCCTCGCGAGTGGAAACCCGACACTCGCAGGGCTGGGTGTCCAAGGTCAGCGACGACCTCGAAGACCTCGGTCGGCTGGATGCTCGATGCGGCCGCCAGGGGTGAGGCTCTTTCCGTCGCCTATGTCGGTAACGTGGTGGATCTCCTCGAGTACCTCGACGTCAACGACATCGCAGTTGACCTCTACTCCGATCAGACTTCATGCCACGTGCCCTACGACGGCGGCTACACACCCGCTGGACTCAGCTTCGATGAAGGTCGCGAACTCCTGGCGGGCGACCGGCAGCGTTTCACAGAATTGGTCGACGAAAGCCTGATCCGCCACTTCCAGGTCCTGAAACGGCTGACCGACAAGGGCGCTCGATTCTGGGACTACGGTAACGCCTTCATGAAAGCCGTTTTCGACGCCGGCGCCCCAGAGATCGCCAAGAACGGCGCCGACACATCGGAAGGCTTCATCTGGCCCTCCTATGTCGAGGACATCATGGGCCCCATGTGCTTCGACTACGGCTATGGGCCGTTCCGCTGGGTCTGCCTGTCGGGCAAGTCCGACGATCTCCACAAAACGGATCAGGCCGCCATGGGCTGTATCGACCCGACTCGAAGAGGCCAGGACCGTGACAACTGGCAGTGGATCAAGAACGCCGAAACCAATGCCCTGGTTGTCGGCACCCAGGCGCGGATCCTCTACGCTGACGCCGAGGGCCGCACCGCAATCGCCCGCGAGTTCAACCGCATGGTTCGGGACGGGGAGATCGGCCCGGTGATGATGGGCCGCGATCACCACGACACCGGCGGCACCGACTCGCCATACCGCGAGACCGCCAATATCTACGACGGTTCGAACACGGTGGCCGACATGTCCCACCAGTGTTGGGCCGGAAACGCCGCCCGCGGCATGACCATGGCAGTGCTCTCCAACGGCGGCGGCGTCGGTACGGGCAAGGCCATCAACGGAGGCTTCGGTCTGGTGCTCGACGGTTCGGAGCGGGTGGAGCGGATCCTCGACACCGCCCTGGAGTGGGACGCCATGGGCGGCGTCTCCCGCCGCGCCTGGGCACGCAACGACAACGCCATCGAGACCGTCGACATCTGGAACCGCGCCAACGTATCGCGCGGCCACGTGACCGTACCGAGAATCGCAGACGACGACCGCGTCGCCAGGCTTGTCGAACGAGACTGACTGGAGAGGCCTGAGGAACTGCAGAAAGAGCAGACGACCGCTAATTCTGGCGCCGTGCTCGATCTCGGAACGCTTGACCGCGCTGGTCCGTCGGCACCTTCGCGATCGAGATGATCATGCAACGATTGGGCAGTGGGCTCACGCGAATCGACTGATCGGCGACAGGATTGGCATGATCTTTGCGGTGAATATCGTCAGAAAGGAACGAAGTCATGACGAAGCGAAACCGCAGGGATGAATTCCAGAATCTTGGGCAAGACGATTCGTTGGGAGAAAAATTCCAAAGCGAAGTCACCCCGGATAACCAAAGCGAAAAGGCTCAAGGTGGGCATGACACTCAGGAAGAGCGCGAGCCTTTCCGCCGTCCTCCCGGCATCTGTATCTGCCCTTCCTGTGGGCGAACCGAGGCACAATTACCCACGTCTCCATGCCCGGAGATGATGTGCCCTCAGTGCCGCGTACCCATGAGAAAAGCGTAGGCGGACCAGCACCATCTCGCCCACGTGGAGCTGTGCAGGTTGTCCGCTCGTGAGAGGTCTCACCGGACAATGAGCTCCACTTCTGGGAGATGTTCACTTGGTACAGGGATTGCAAATGTATAAAGAAGACAGCTGACCCCTCCGCGTGCCTGCCGCTACCCGATGCGCAACGCAGTGTTGGTTGGAACATGCGGGGAGCAGGCGGCTTGGAAAGAAAGTACACGACCTTTGAAAAATCTACACGGGAACGACATCGTCGATTGCCAGCTCCGGGGGCAGCAGCATCGAAAGGAGACGCCTGAATGATCATTGCAGTCACCGCGCCGACCGGCCAGGTTGGGAGCAAGGTCTCGTCGTACCTGCTGAACATGAAGGGTGTGCAGGTGAATCTACTCACCCGTGACCGCCTGAAGGTCAGAAAATTCGAAGATCTCGGCGCGCGTGTCAGCGAAGGTGATCTCCAGGACATGGAGTATGTGAACCTTGCGACCTCGGGAACGGATGCTCTGTTCTGGGTCACGCCCACACCTCCGACAACCGACGACCTGAGGGGATTCCAGAACCGGCTCGGCGCCAATGCCGCGACAGCAATCGTCACCAACAGAATTGGCCGCGTCGTCAACCTCTCGAGCATCGGGGCCCACCTCGGCCACGGAACCGGGCCGATAGACGGACTGCACAACGTCGAGCAGCACCTCAACGAGGCAGCGGAAGCGATCAGTGCGCGCATCACCCATCTGCGGCCCGCCTTCTACATGGAAAATTATCTCCGCACCGCCGAACCCATCCTCAAACAGGGTGCGGTGCCGCTGCCGGTCGCCGGTGAGCGCCAGGTGCCAATGATCGCAACCGACGACGTCGCCGTCGAGGCGGTTCGTCAGCTCGCGTTCGCGGTCAACGGAGGCGCCGCGAAACCCTTGCTCGGGCCGCGGGACATACGCTTCGAAGAGGCGGCCGAAATCCTCGGCAAGGCCCTGGGGCGGCCCATCCGGCACGTGCGCATCGAACCCGCCGAGGCGCGCGAGGCGCTGGCGTCGATGGGGACCAGCGATGACGTCGCGAGACGGACGTCGAAAAGGTACGAAAGCGTGCAGGAGGGGCGCCTGACCGCCGAAAGCCCACGCACCGAAGCGGCGAGCACGCCGACCGAGTTCCGCGTCTTTTGTGAAAAGGTCCTGCTGCCGGAGATCCGACGTGCGTCGCGGGACCTGATGGGGCCTGGGTGCGGCCGGAAACCTGGCATGATGCCGGAAGACAACAGTACGCTGCTCCCAACCGCCCGGAGTGGACCCCAAATGGGCAGCTGCCGGGTAACACGTCCTTCGAGGAACGGGCCGCAGGATGTCAAGGAACAACGACAGGGCGAACACGTCGAAGAGAACCGGTCATTGATGAAACGCGTTCGTCGCCGTCTTCAACGGATGTCGTCGGTGTTGACCTCCGGGCCCGAGGACGGTACTGGAGGGCGTAGAGCATTTCGAGGTAGCGCCTCGTCTCGGCGCGATCGAGGTTGGTCATGTACTTCCAGAACCCGTAGATCCGCGACAGGGTCATCAACCGGCGGGCGTAGAGCTTCCAGGTGTAGCGGCTGGCGACGCGGTCGACCGCCCCTTTCGAGATCTCGTGCCAGTATGCGGGTTCGTCGGCACACCGCTCGAAGAAGTCCGCGATCAGGTCGCTCGCCTCGTCTCCGTGGTTGGGGTCGATGTGAAAGCCGCTGACGCCGTGCTCGACAATCTCGAGCGGTCCGCCGAAACAGGTGGCAAAAATGGGGACGCCGCACGACATGGCCTCGATCACCGTCAGACCGAAGGCTTCGAAAAGGGCGGGCTGAACGAAGGCGCCGCCGCGATCGGCAACCCAACGGTAGAGTTCGCCACCGACGACCCGGTTGACGTGTTCGATCCAGCGAATTTCGCCGTGGAGGTCGTGATGCTCGATCAACTCGTGCATCCGTCGGATCTCCGCCGCCTCGTCGGCATCGCTTGATTCTTCAGGGTTGATGAAACCTGCTACCAGCAGGAGATTGGCCTGTCGCCGGAGTCGTTGGTTGCTGCCGAACCAGTCCACCAGCCCGGTGAGGTTTTTGATCCGGTCCATGCGCGACATCGAAAAGAGGATCGGTTTGTCCGGGTCCTCGAAATAGCCGTAGGTCCGGGGACGGTCCCGGTCGTGGATCAGGGCCATGATCTCCGGCTCGAGACCGCACAGACGACGTTTAGATTCGGTATGTGGGAAGTAGACCTCCGCATCCGCCCCTGGCGAGACGATGTTGAACCGCGGGTCGAAAACGTCGACCCCGCCAACCACACGGTACAGGCCGGGCATCGTGAAGGCGCTGTAACTCTCGTACTGACCGACGCTCTCTCCGGTTCCCGCAATCTCCTGGTAGGTGCTGGTGATGATGAAGTCGGCCGTGTTCATGGCAATCAGATCCGCAGTGAATTGACACGAGAAGTTGTAGCTCTCCTCATTGTCCTGCCAGTAAAGGTCCGACAAAAGGTACTTGGTCTTCTCCAGTGCGTGGGCGATGGTGCACGTCGTGACCCCGAGCCGCTGGCCGATGATCGCCGCAGCGAGGTTGCCGTCGGAGTAGTTTCCGATCACCATGTCGGGTTGGGTTCGAAGCTCGGCGACGATGGCGCCTTCGGCCTCGACTGCGAACCGTTCGAGATACGGCCAGACGTTGAATCGCGAGATCCACTGCTGGAGGACTTCTCCGCCTTCGGTACGGAATGGGACCCGGAGAATCCGTGCGTTCTCGGTACCGGAGATCGACTCTAACTGCTGGTTGCACGTGGTCGTACCGGCGTCGGGGATGAGACGGGTCACGACCAGGATCTGGGGTTCGTAGTCGACTCCCTGTTCATCCAGACGTTCGCGCATCTCGCTTTCCAGCGCACGCACCTGATCGAGAATGTAGACGACCTGCCCGCCGGTGTCCGGCAGACCCATCACGTCGGTCTGCGCGAAATAGCCGTGAGGCGACAGAATCGCGACGTTGAAGATCATCGGGATCCGCGCCAGAAGCTCCTCGAGCAGGTTTGCGGACGGCGCTTCGAGAAGATCCTGGAAGAGCTGCAGCGTCTCGCCGACCCGGGCCGCGTCTCGACCCCATCCTGCCTCGAAGCCGAGGCCGCGCAAGTGCGTAGCAACTTCGCTCCACCCGGCCTCGGGCGGCTGATGACCGAGAAATTGCAGGGCCTTTCTGAGCGCCGCCCGAACCTCCTCAACTTCATTGAGAGCCGGGTCGAGCATGAGCTGTTGGCCATCGTTGGTGTGGAGAGACAGAAAGGAGATCAGCCGCTGGGCGCCCCGTTCCGCCTGCGCCAGAAGCTGTCCCGAGAGTTGGCGGTTGAGGAACTCCAGGCCACGGCCGATGGAACCGGCCTCCTTGAGGCGGGGGACGTCGCGGCTGAACGGCTTGAGGTCGATTTCGAGCGGCCAGATATCGGCCGCCTGGCCGTCGAGGGTGATGGATTCCTTGAATCTCAGGTAGCGCGAAACCGAAATGTATTCGAGGACCAGAGTTTCGGCGTGCAGGCGAAGGTACTGCCAACGGCCGACGGTCGGTCGGATCGCGATGTACATCCAGGGCGCGTGGATTGCGGCTTCCTGGGCCATGGCGATGACATCGGCAAGAAGGCTGTCGCCGAATCATTGGTGTCGTCCTCGCCGGAAAAAGCGTGGAAACCGTCGGCGAGATCTGATCGCAGAAGAAACTGGCGGTCAAGGCTGAAATACCGGTGCAGCAGCGTGTAGACCGACGAGCGGTGCTCGAGGATGGAGGTCTGCAGGGCCTCGCGGTTGATGGTCACGTGGGCACCTCCTGGAATTTCGGATCTCGCAACATATTTTACAAACCCTTCTATTGACAAGACAACCAGGGGGACCGTGTCGGACACTCAGATCCGGCTTCCGGCCTGCGCCTATCCGGTCGAATCTGCGGCGTAACGACCACCGAAAGCACGTCCTAGAAGATGCTCGACAGGGTGGGGTCACGCCGAGAGTTGATCCAACGCTTCGCGTTCTTCCACCGCCACGACGGCGGGCCCGGTCTGCGGAGCGATGTGGAGCGTGCGGGTCGGATAGGCGAATTCGATGCCCAGGTCCTCGAATTTCCGGCAGATCTCGAGGTTGATGTGCTGCTGGCAATCCATGAATTTCGCGTAGTCCCGGTCAAAACGTAGTAGACGATCTCAAAGAGATAGGCCGAGTCGCCGAAAGCTCTTGAAATGGGCACGGTCGAACCGTGTCTCGGGAGTCTCCTCGATGATGTGGCGGATGAGCTCGGGGATCTCCTCGAGGTGCTCGACGGTGCGTCTGATAGAGCACACCGATCGAAAAGGCCACTCTCCGTTCCTGCATCCGTTTGTAGTTCCGAATTCGCGAGCTCAGAAGGTCGGAGTTTGAAAAGACCAGCTGCTCACCCGACAGACTGGTCACCCGAGTGGTCTTCAGGCCGACATGTTCGACCGTCCCCATCTTGTCGTCGACGATGATGAAGTCGCCGGTGACGAACGGTTTGTCGAGGGCGATCGAGAGCGATGCAAAGAGGTCTCCGAGGACGTTCTGAAGGGCGAGAGCGACTGCGACGCCGCCGATCCCGAGGCCGGCCAGTAGGGTGGTGACGTTGTAGCCCAGGTTGTCGAGCATGAGCAGGAGCACCGCGGACCACAGGATGACGCGGGCCAGGTAGGAAAGCCCCTGCAGGGTGGTCACCGACCCGGGTCGGATTCGAGGAGCCGGTCGCGTTGGTGCTCGAGCCACAGCGTGATCGCCCGCTGCCCCCAGAAGCCGACCTGGAGCGTCCCGGCGATCACCACCATCCACCGTCTCAGGGTGGCGGCGGTTCCCGTCAAGTCGAGGATCAGTACTGGCCGCAGAGCAACGCCGCCACAAACAGGATCACGCGTCCGGTCGATCTCAACACGCCGACCACGAGGTCGTCCGCGAAGTTTCGGGGTTCGTCCGGCCAGGCGCGCCCAACCGCGACGTGAGCTGTGAGAGCACCAGGCGGAAGACCGCGTACAGTACGCCGCGGCAGCGAGCGCAACGAGCCACAGCCAGACCGCGTTGCCCGCTACTTCGATGTTCAAAAGAGGGATCGAATCCAGCAGTCCGGCCAGCGGGTCGAAAATCCCTTGCACTCGTTCACTCTTCATCGTCCGCCTGGACGGTCAGGACGGGAACATCCGACAACCTGACAACCCTTTCAGTGACCGACCCGGAGAGAAAACGGGAGAGTCCGGTTGCGCCGCGGGTGCAGATCACAATCAGATCCGCCGACTCCTTGGCGGTCATATCGATGATCGTCTCGGCAGGGCTGCCCCATCTGACTTCGAACCGACTGTGGATGCCGGGCGGAAGTTTCGGTTTGACGAGGGTGTCGAAGTTTTTCTCTGCTTCGATCTTCAGCGACTCCCGGTACGCCTCGAGATTGAGAGGAGTCTGCGCGGCCACCGCAGGCGCGGTCGGGACCATCGGCGGCACGGGATAGAGAACGTGAATCAGCACGATTTCCGCCGAGAAGTGGTCCGCGAGTTCGGCCGCCGTGGCGATCGCGGTCATCGAGCGGTCGCTGAAATCCGTTGGTGCGATGATTTTTTTGATGGGTAACATTCTGGTTCTCCTTTCTCGATCTGGAGGCCCGGCCGGCGGGCCGGCGACTCCGCGGACCGCCGGCCCCTGCCGGACGTCGGGATCCGGGCTTGCACACCTTCTTCGTCCGGAGCGTCTTGCGGGACTCCTCGTCTGCTCCAGTGCTCAGGTGGAGATCAGGCGCTCGTAGCGCTCCTCGACGTCCTTCCAGTTCACCAGGTGGTCCATCACCGCGGCGATGAACTCGGCGCGGCGGTTGCGGTATTTCAGGTAGTAGGCGTGCTCCCAGACATCGACGACCAGGATCGGTTCGAACCCCGGCAGCCAGTGGTTCTGGTGCTTCTCGATCTGGAGAATCAGCAGCTTCGCGGTGGTGGGATCGACCGCGAACACGCCCCATCCGGAGCCCTCCACCGCGGCTGTTGCCGCGCGAAAATGATTCGAGAAATCGTCGAAAGTCCCGAAGTCGTTGTCGATGGCCGCGGCCAGCGCGCCCCCGGGCAGGCCGCCGCCTTCGGGCGTGAGATTCCGCCAGAAGAGCGAGTGCAGCGCGTGGCCGCCGCCGTGAAATGCGAGCTCCCTCTCGAAATGTTTGATGTTTGACCAATCGCCTTCGGCGCGCGCGCTTGCCAGTCCGTCGAGCGCTTTGTTGAGACCGTCGACATAGCCCTGGTGGTGCTTCGAGTGGTGCAGCTCGAGGGTCGCCGCGTCGTAGTACGGCTCGAGGGCGTCGTACTCGTAGGGCAGGGTCGGGAGTGTGATAGGTGTTCATGGGTCCTCCTTGTCACCTCACGTCTTTGAATCGTCGGGTCTGTCGAGGTTTTTGGTTTGTTCAGTTCACTTCGCGGCCGCGGTCGCGAGCGCCACAACAGCCTCCGGAGCGAGCACGCGAAAGGTGAACGACTCGGAGAAGAAGAGGTGGACCTTGCGCGCGTCGTGATGCTCGTACCCAATCGAGATGTCCTGGCCGAGAGTCATCTCCGCGTCGCCGCCGCGTCGCGACAGGACGACTCCTCCGTCGAGGAAGGGCGCCGGGACGATCGGACCATCGATCAACTGCAGCAGCCGTTTGCGCAGTGGATAGGCCTGCTCACAACCCGAATCCAGCCATTGATGGAGCGCGGCGCCGAGGGCGAGAACGTAGGGCCCGTCGACATCGGCGTAGCGGAGCCGCATCACGGCCTTGCCGACGGCGTCGAGCAGCGAGCCTGCCTCGAGCTTCACCGCGATCGGGTCGAAATCGGACGATTCGATCAGGCCACGGATCGACCCCTCCGGGAATCCGTCATAGATCGCCCGTTCCTCGAATTTCGCGATTTCCTTGGCGGCACGGCGCAGATCGTCCAGATCGGGATCGCGCGGCGCCGCGGTCGACGTTGTCGAGTTCCCAGATGTCAAGCTCGAAGGGCGCGCGGACCTCCACCAGAGGCAGCACCCTCCGGACTCCGTATCGAAGCTCTTTGTCCTTTTGCTCGGGTACGTCGAGGCGACCCAGATTGACGGCGGCTGCCTCGATTCCCTTCGCGCCCGAAACATCCACCAACCGGCGTCCGGAAAGGTGGATGGCAAACACGTTCTTGGCCTCGTCGTTGATCTCGCCCCACGCCGCGTCGCTGATCGGCGCCAGCTGCTGTCGCATCAAGTCCATGTCATTCTTCTCCCTTCATGCTGCCGATGCCGAGTGACGCGTCCGACTGCCGCCCGGCCTCCTCGACCTCGGCAATCGGCTCTTCGGTGAAGAGGTAGGTGCGGAGCTCGTCGTCCCAAGCTCCGCCGCTGCGGCGCAACCATTCCAGGATCATTGCCGCATGCTCGATTTCCTCGTCCCGGTTGTGGGCGAGGATGGCGCACAACTCGGGATCGTCGGCGACCGCGATGCGTTGGTCGTACCAGTCGACGGCCTCGAGCTCTTCCTGCAGACTCTTCAGCGCCCGGTGCCGGTCCTTGGTTTCTGCTGGCAACGCATCCCACTTCTCGTGATATTCGCTCATGGGTCCTCCTTCGTTTTGAGAGATCGCAACCCGACCTCATGGAGAAGCAGTGCAACCTTGATACCAGGCCGGGAGGCGCCGGGAATCGTGCTTGAAGGCCGCTCCGACCGCAATTCTTACCGTCCCGCCTTGTAAGGCTTACACGCTCTGTGCTCCGACCGTGCGCCACGGGTCGGTTCATTGCTGGAACACCTACTGGCACGACGCTTGCTCTATCGTCTGGTATGGGACTGTTGAGCACATGGGGAGAGGCGGCCATGACCGCCGTAGGTTTCTTTTGGAAGGCCGGCTGGGCGTTCGTGCTCGGTTACGCGGTGTCGGGCATGATCCAGGCCTTCGTGCCCAAGGCCCGGCTGACCCGTCAAATGGGGGATCCCGGCTTCAAGAGCGTGTCGCTGGCGACGGTGTTCGGCGCGGCCTCGTCATCGTGCTCGTTCGCGGCGCTCGCCGCGGCCCGTTCGCTGGTTCTCAAGGGCGCCCACTTCGTCGCCGCGGTGGCCTTCATGTTCGCCTCGACCAATCTGGTGATCGAGCTCGGCGTGCTGATCATGATCTTCCTCGGTTGGCAGTTCCTGGCCGCCGAGATCGTCGGCGGGCTGCTGCTGATTGCGATCAGCACGGTGCTGATCCGGCTGACCTATCCCAAGAGCTGGATGGAAGAGGCGCGAGAAAAGGTCGAACACGACGCCCCGCCCGAGGAGGACGATTTCGACTGGAAGGAGAGAATTCGCAGCCGCTCACGGGTGGCGCCTGGTCGGCCACAAGTTCGTCATGGACTGGAAGATGGTGTGGGAGGAGATCGCCATCGGTTTCACCGTCGCCGGGTTCGTGGCGGTGCTGGTGCCGGCTTCGTTCTGGGGCGCCATTTTTCTAATGGACGCCGGCGACAGCATCCCCGGGTGGTTGGTGGTCGTCGAAAACGCCGCCGTTGCGCCGTTCGTCGCGGCGGCGACCTTCATCGGTTCCATGGGCAACATCCCGTTGGCCACGGTGCTCAACGCCAACGGTGTCTTGTTCGCGGGCATCATGGGTTTCATCTACTCGGACCTGATGGTCCCGCCGCTGGTCGCGATCAACGCCAAGTACTACGGGCGGCGGGTCGCGTTCTACATCGCCGGGGTCATGTGGGTGAGCATCGTGATCACCGCGATCACCCTCCACGCGCTCTTCGCGGTGCTCGGCATCACGCCCGAGAGCAGCCGGGCGGTTCACGAGGTCAGCCGATTCGCCGTCGACTACACCTTCTGGTTGAACCTGGCGATGGTGATCCTCGCCGGCGTGATGGTCTGGCTGCACCGCGCCCATGCGCGGGAGCACCTCGAGGGGGGCATGGACCACGACGAGAGCAGCGGCCCGGGCGTCAAACGGATCGTGGTCTACCTGATGATCGCGATCGTCGCCGGAGGCCTCGTCAGTTGGGTGGTGACCGGATCGATTGCGACCGCGACGGCGGTGCGATCTGCGGTTTCCGAAGACCCCCCCGTCTAATATGAGTTGTGCGGGAATGTGAACGAGCGGTTTTGTCGAGATCAGCGACGTCCTCGAGAGAGGGAAGAAAAGAAGCCGGGCTGCGAACCGGTCATTATCGAAAAATGTTCCGTGCATCGTGGCAGGCGAAAAGGAGATCGAAATGGCTGAAATAAAAACCGCCTCTGCGGTTTCAACAAAAGACCTTGGTGCAGTGAAGAACGCACTTGACGCCGCGCA
>CAVYKX010000030.1:0-44950 GCA_963769215.1 Candidatus Sulfomarinibacteraceae bacterium
ATGCGTCGGTGCCGCGAAACGGTGAATCGGTGAATAAACGGTGCCACGTTCACCTTTGTTGATTTATGAGAGCAGCACCAATTCCGAATCCGAAACCCGTGATCAGTCCAGTGTCCCCGGTGGCGGCCGAGAAGCACCCGATGCCGAGAATCGCCAGCGCCGGCGCCACGACGAGGTTGATCAGCGTGAGCAGCTGCCAGTGCCAGTAGTCGGCGAAGGGTACCGCCAGCGTGGCCACCATGAAGACGGCGGTGGGGTGCCACGGGGACGAGACTCTCCAGCATGGTCCCGGCGTCCTCCAGGGAGCGGGAGGGTACCTTGCGCGGGATCCCCAGGCGGTCGTACTTGCCCTTGAAGGCGTCACCGACGATGAAGCTGGTCGCGTACTGGTTGGAGGTCAGCGAGTTGGTGAAGGCGGTCGCGGTCAGGGAAGCGAGGATGGTGCTCCGCCGGGTCCTCGCGAAGCGGAAGACCCGCTCGACCACGGTGAGGGGCATGGCCTGGATGTGATCCGGCGCACCGCGAAGACGAAGACGGTGAACGCGACCACGATCGCGTCGATGAGCGCGTAGAGCCCGCCCGGTTCAGCAGCTCGACGACCTCCGGGGTGCCGCGCCGCCCAGGGCGCCATGCCCACGTCGAAGCCCCGGTTGAGCGCCTGCATCAGGTCCGCCACGGAGAATCCTTGAAAGAGGAGAGCGAGCCCTGACGCCGACAAGATCGAGACCATCAGCGTGGGCACGGTCGGCATCCGCTCAGCGAGCCGACGAGCACGATCAGGGGAGGCACCAGCAACCAGACGTTGAAGTCGAAGATGTTTTGAGGGCGGTCTGAAACGGCCCCGTCCGACGAGTGGCTGCAACCGAGGGTGGTGAGATGAATCCGAGCGCCAGAAAGACCGCCGATGCCAAGGCGGCCGAAGGCATGGTGGTGAACATCATGGATTGGATGTGGTCGTACAGGTCCACCTCGGTCGCCAGGGCGGCCAGGTTGGTGGTGTCCGAGAGGGGGGACATCTTGTCGCCGAAGTAGGCGCCGCCGATGAGCGCGCCGGCGGTGATGCCCAGATCGGCCTCCATGGCAGTGGCGATGCCGATGATGACCACGCCGATGGTGCCGGCGGAGCCCCAGGAGGTGCCGGTGGTGGAGAAGACCACCGGCACCAGGAAGGCAAGCAGGTAGAGGAAGATGGGGACGATGACCTCGAGCCCATAGGAGACCAGCATCGGGATCGTGCCGCAGATGATCCAGCTGGAGATGATCAGGCCGACCGAGAACAGGATGAAGAAGGCCGGCAGGCCTTTGCCGAGCTTGGCCACGATCGCGGCCTGGATCCTGAGCCAGCGGTAGCCGAGGAGGAACTGCTGACCGATCGCGAAGCAGGCGGCCAGGACGAAGGCGATCTCGAGCGGGAACGGCGCCAGACCCTGCACGTGAGGCCGGAGGATCAGCCCGTAGCCGATCAGGACGAGCAGGAAGACCACCGACAGCGCCGCCTGGGCCAAGCGTGACCTCTCGGTTCCTTTGTAGTTCCTCAACCAACCCCGTCATACCCCCAACTGCCGATCCACCATACTCGAATCTGGGTGTTCATGAGTTCTGCGGTCCGCGATCACGCATGGTTGACCATCGAACACAGTCTCAGATTGAGGCACTGCGAAGGGCGGTCCCCTTGAACGATCACTCGCGCCGAGCGTGAATCGCCGCGCGGACCCTGTCCCAGCCTTCGGGATGCTTGCCGTAGACGCTCTCCTCGAATTCCTTCAGATAATAGTCAACCGAGATACCGTCGGGATCGTCACATCAAGTTTCGCCCCCCCTTCGAATTAGGTACAGGGCGGAGTCCCATTGCTGCATCTTGATGAATCGAACCAGCATCGACTCCCCACCAGGCAGCCGTTGGTCGATATTTGCTCCTGCCTCGACCAGGAGTTGAACCAACTTGGGCTGGGTGCCAGCGTTGGCCATGGGTGTCATACGCGTTTGCGGATCCTCGGCGTTTGGGTCCGCTCCGTGTCTCAGAAGGAGGCGAACAACCTCAATGGATGAGGGCTTCCGATCAAGGACCATAAAGCGAAGGATGCTGGTGCCATCCGGCATGGTAGCTCCCCGGGGATCCGCTCCGGCTTCCAACAGTATTCGCACGGTCTCGGGATTTCCGTTCCGTCCCGGACGACCACGGCGGCGAATGCCAGAAGGTCGTTGCCCGCTCGGTCGCGGACAGTGGGTGGAGGGCCTTCTGCAAGCAGACGTTGAAGGCCGGCGATGTCACCCGATTGAATCCTTTCCGCCAGCGCCCGGCCAGTAGGGTCAGGAAAGTTCCCGACCCGGGACAACTCTCTTCAAATTGCCAGGTCTCCCAGCCTCGGACCACAGGGGATGCGATCAAGATAGCGACCGCATAGGCTAGCAACAGCGTCAGCGTGATCAGCGCCGCTGGACGAGCGACGACGGGTTGCCCAGAAAAGCCCGAGACCCACACCAGTCAGAACGACCAGGAAGCTTGAGACGAGCAGGACTCCAAGGCCGCGCGATCCATCTGGGCTGTGGTTCTCCTCGATGAGCGCCATCACGAAGCTCCACGACAACGCCAGGAACAGCAACCCCCAGAGGATCCAACTGACGGGGATGAGGTATTTCAGGTGCTTTCCGGGTGCCACGATTCCTATTGTTGCACTGCGCCGGTGCTACTGAAAACCACCCGTCAGACTGAATCTAGTGCACGGATAGTCCGAAGGTGGAGTGTGATTTGAGAGGCCACGAGGTACGCAGTCGTCTTCTTCCGAAATAATGCGGAGCGCGGCATCGTTGAGAGATTTGATTACGGGGTTTCGACCGCGTATGGTCCAGGGAGAAACTCGCGATCATGAAAAAACACGAAACGGGAGGAGAATTCAGATGAGCGGAACGAAAGTGCGCGTTTTGGGTGCGGTCGCGGTGGCGCTGGTGGTGACGTTTCGTTAGCGGCCATGACGGCGACCGAGGCGATCAAACAGCGGCAGAAGGAAATGCAGGGTGTCTACGGCTCGATGAAGACCTTTGCCGCCATCGCCAAGAAGGAACAGCCGTTCGACGCAGAGGTCGTCCAGGACGCCGCCAAGATGGCCGAACACCTGGCCAAAGCCGAGGAGCTCTTCCCGGAAGGCAGCGCCGAGGGTGAGGTCGAGACCTGGGCCAACCGGAGATCTGGACGGACAAGGAAAACTTCGACGGGATCTTCGAGAGCACACACCAGGCGGCGGTCGACATGCAGTCCGTGACGAGGCCGAGGAGTTTCCGCCCGCTCTCGGCAAGATCGGGAGCGGCTGCAAGAGCTGCCACAACATGTACCGCCTGCCCAAGAACTGACGTGTTTTCTCGCGGGAAGCGGATCGCGGCGGGCTGGCGGTGGCCTTCGCGGCGCCCGTCGCGGTGTTGATCGTCCTACCGCGGCCCGTCCAGGCGGACGGGTCCTGCCGGGGCATGATGCCGATCCGGCCAACGGCGAGATCCTGTACAACGCCGGCGGATGCATCTCGTGTCACAAGCGTCGGCCACCGCCGGCGTCACGGGGCCGCCCACCGGAGAAGCCCCGTTCGAAACGCCGGTCGGGACGTTCTAGCCCGGGAATCTCACGCCCGACCCCGAGACCGGCATTGGGAGTTGGACGGCTGAGGAGTTCGTCGACGCCATGACGCGCGGGGTTTCTCCCGACCGCCGGCATTACTTCCCCGCCTTCCCGTACACGTCGTACCGTGACATGCGGGTCGAGGACCTGCTCGATCTCTGGGCCTACCTGACAGTCGCTCGAACCGGTGCGTTCGCCCGGGCGGGGGCCCGACATGCCGATGCCCGGCCTCGCCCGGCGCGCGGTCGGTCTTTGGAAAAGGCTGGCCCTGGACGATGCGGGGTTCCGTCCGGACCCGGAGCAGAGCGAGTCCTGGAACCGCGGCGCCTATCTGGTGAACGGCCCCGGGCATTGCGGCGAGTGCCACACACCGCGCAATGCCCTGATGATCCCCGATAAGGGCCGCGCCTTCGCCGGCGGCCCGCACCCGCGAGGCGACGAGGGAGAGGTCCCGGGCCTGCTCGACCTCGAAGGTCGCGATCGATACACCGGGGTCTCCGACCTCGTGCTCGCCCTTCAGTTCGGCGAGACGTTCGGATACGACAAGCTCTCGAGCGGGGGGATGGCCGACGTGCAGATGAACCTGGCCAAGCTTCCTGAAGACGATCTGCGCGCCATCGCGGAGTACCTGCTCAGCCTCGAGTGACTGCGTGTGGGTGCGGATGGATGCCACTCCTCGCCTTGACTCTCTGCAACAATGCGAAATGTGGAACCCTCATTCACCCACGGTTCCGTTACCCCTACACGGCCGGTCGATCGAAGGGCTTGGCTGGCTGAAGTAGTGGGGGCCGTCCTCGGCCATGTAGAAGCAGTCCTCGAGCCGCACGCCGAATTCTTCCGGCAGCACGACGGCCGGTTCGTTGCTGAAGCACATTCCGACCTCGAGGGGCCGAAGATTTCCGCGCACCAGGTGGATGCACTCGTGCCCGTCGAGACCGATCCCGTGTCCGGTCCGGTGGGGGAGACCGGGTAGCGAGTAGTCCGGCCCGAAGCCCTTGGATTCGTAGAACGCACGCGCCGCCGCGTCCACCTTTTCGCAGGGCACACCGAGCGCGATCGCTTCCCATGCGGCGGCTTGCGCGCCGGCTTGCCAGAAGCCAGGTCTCCTGCTGCCGAGGCGATGATTCGCCGACGACAACCGTTCGGCTGATGTCCGACTTATAGCCCTGGACGCGACATCCTCCGTCCATGAGCACGATGTCGCCGTCCTCGATGGGCCGCTTGCTGCTGCCGTGAGGCCTGGAGGAGGCCTTGCCGATCTGAGCACTGATGCCTCCGGAGGCGCCAAGCGCGGAATGGGCCTTGCGGGTCAGGGCACTGAATTCATCCGCCGTCATACCTGGCTCGAGCATCGGGATCACCTTCCGGTAGACCTCGATGGTGATGTCGGACGCCTTCTGCATGAGGGCGATTTCGGCCTTCGATTTGATGAGACGGCATTCGACCGTCACCGGGTCTGCACACACGTACTCGAGGTGGGGGGCCTCGGAACGAATACCGTCATAGAGGAAGAAGCGAACGCGCTCCTCCATTCCGATGCGGCCCGATCTGATGCCGAGGTCTGCGAAAAGATCCGCCACGACCCGGCAGGGGTTTTCGTGCTCCTCCCAGGTTCGAACGTCGGAGCCGAACCGGATCTTCTCGACCGACTCCGTCTCCTCGAACTTGGGCAGGATGTAGACGGGCTCGCCTTCAACCGGCAGCACGGCGGCAAACATCCGCTCGCTCGGCCACATGCGGACATCGGTGAAGTACTCCATGCTCGTGCCCACGTCGAGGTAGACGGCGTCGATTCCTGCAGCGGACATCAGCCGCTGAGCCTTCTCGATCCGCCGCCACCGCTCTTCATCCGAAATCGGCGCAACGTCCTCGGTCATCGACACGAGGTCGTCGAAGATTCCCGCCTCCGGAGCCGGCTTCTTCGCACAGCCCGAACTCGCGACGCCCGCACCAATCGCCGCACCAACCGATGTCTTGAGAAAGTCTCTCCGCCGAATGCTCATCGAGCGCCCCCTTCATTCAGACGGGGGTCATTGTAGGACAGACCATTCCGGGAAACGGATCTGGTGGGGGAGTGTGCGGTTGCTCGAAGCGACAATCTCGATGATCCGACGACATGGGGCCCGACGGCTCCGATCTGGTACGCTCACGCCGAAGGAAAGGAAGAGTCCGTGAACGAGGCCGAACGTCAGCGTCGGGTCGAGCGACTCGTCCGGACGGCGCTCGAGCTCGAGCCGCCGGACCGAGCCGCATTTCTGGAGGCCCTCCCCGACGGCCCGGAGCTTCGCAACGAGGTGCAGGCCCTCGTCGCCTCGTACGAGCAGGGTGAGACCGCCGCCGGTCGCACACTCGAGAGTCCCTCGGCCGAGGACGGCGAGACTGTGGGTCAAGGGAAGGTCACCGTCGATCGGCTGGAGTTCCGAAACTCCGATCGGGTCGTCGGGAGCCGGATCGGACCCTACCGCATCGTACGGGAGATCGGCAGCGGCGGCATGGGGGTTGTGTACGAGGCGGAGCAGGAAGAGCCCGTCCGGCGCAAGGTGGCGCTGAAACTCATCAAGTGGGGGATGGACACCAAGCAGGTGATCGCGCGGTTCGAGTCCGAGCGGCAGGCCCTGGCCCTGATGGACCACCCGTACATCGCCCGAGTATTCGATGCCGGCACAACCGAGCAGGGACGGCTCTACTTCGCGATGGAGTACGTCAAGGGTATCCCGATCAACGACTATTGCGACCAGACATCGACTGACGATTCAGGAACGGCTGGAGCTGTTCACACGGGTGTGTGAAGGGATCCAGCACGCCCACCAGAAAGGGGTCACTCCATCGCGACATCAAGCCGACGAATGTGCTGGTGAGCATCCAGGACGACAAACCGGTTCCGAAAATCATCGATTTCGGGCTCGCCAAGGCTGTCTCGCAGCGGCTCACCGAGAAGACCCTTCACACGGAGCGGGGGCAGATCGTCGGCACGCCCGAGTACATGAGCCCGGAGCAGGCGGAGATGACCAACCTCGACATCGACACCCGCACGGACGTGTACTCGATGGGCGTCATGCTCTACGAGCTCCTGGTCGGGGCGCGGCCGCTGCAGGAAATCACCCACCGCCAGGTCGGGTTTTATGAAATGACGCGACGCATTCGGGAGGTTGATCCCCCGAGGCCGAGCGCGAGGCTCTCGAGCCTCGGCGATGCGTCAACTGTAGCCGCCCAAAATCGACGGGTGGAGCTGCCGGTTCTGGAACGACAGCTCAAGGGCGACCTGGACTGGGTCACGATGAAGGCTCTGGAGAAGGACCGGACCCGTCGCTACGGGAGCGTGATCGAGCTCGCGGCGGATGTTCGGCGCTATCTCAGCAATCAACCGGTCGACGCGCGCCCGCCGAACTTCGCCTACAAAACGCGCAAGTTCGTCCGGCGCCACCGCGTGATGATGGCCGCGGCGTCTCTCGTTCTGATCGCGTTGTTGATCGGTTTGGCGGGCACCGCCGCCGGGTTCATCCGGGCGCGCCATGAGCGCGATGCCGCCGAGAGGGCCCGCAGCCAGGCCGAGGCAGTGACCGGCTTTCTCTCGCGCATGCTCGCGGCGGCGGATCCCGCGGATCTGGGAAAAGATGTCACGGTTCACCAGGTGCTCGACCATGCGGAGTCGGCACTCACCGAAGACTTCGCCGACCAGCCGCTCGTCGAAGCCCGCTTGCGCACGACGATCGGTGAAACCTATGTGGCGCTCGGGCTTTACGGCGAAGCGGAGCCGCACCTGCTGCGGGCGGTCGAGATCCAGACCGGGCTGCGGCCCGAACGGGCGGCCAGCCAGGCTGAAGGCGATTCACGACGTGGCGATGCTGTACCGAAACCAGGGTCGTCTCGATGAGGCTGAGCCGCTGAGCGTGGCTGCGGTAGAGCAGGCGCGTCACGAGCTGGGGGAGGAGCACCCGCAGACTTTGGCCGCGAAGCACAGTCTCGCCTCGCTCTACCAGGACCAGGGCCGGTACGAAGAAGCGGAGACGTTGTACGTCGAAACCCTGGAACTCCGCCGCACGGTTCTCGGTGAGGAGCATGATGACACGCTCACGACGAAGAACAACCTCGGGTGGTTTTACAAGGAGCAGGGCCGCTTCGATGAGGCTGAGGCGTTGCTGGCTGAATGCCTCGAGGTTCACCGTAAGGTCCTCGGGGGACGACCACCCGGACACGATCCCCGCCATGAATAATCTGGCCTCACTCTACGCGACTTCGGGACGCTTCGACGAGGCGGAAGCCCTCTACCTCGAGGCCCTCGATATCTGCCGCCGGCTCCTGGGAGAGGAACACCCGCACACGCTGGCGAATCTGAATAACCTCGCCGGCATGTACAGCGACCAGGGCCGATATGACGAAGCTGGGAGCATGCTCGAAGAGGCGGTGGAGATTCAACGTCACACCCTGGGGATCGAACACCCGGACACCCTCACCTCGATCGTCAACCTCGCGGTTCTCCGCGCGCGGCAAGGCCGTCTCGCCGAGTCGGAGCCCCTGCTCACCGAAGCTCTGGAGGTCCGCAGCCGAGTGCTGGGCGACGAGCACCCGGATACGCTCTATACCATGAGCATCCTCGGCGCGATGCTCAGCCGCATGGGAAGATACGATGCGGCTGAGGTCGTCTTTCGTGAAACCGTCGAGTATCGAACAGCGGGTTCTGGGCCCCGGCCACATCGACACCCTGTATGCCCACGGCAATCTGGCCCACGCCTCTGTGTGAACAGAAGAAATTCGCCGAAGCCGAACGCCAGTTCGAGAGTTTCGAAGAGCTCGCCGGTGAGGCTCTCCCCGAAGACAGCCCGATTCTCCTGACCTTTCGGGGCCGCCACGGCAACTGCCTCACCAAGATGAAGAAGTTCGACCAGGCGGAGCCGTTGCTCCTGGATGCCCTTTCGAGGAGCAGGGCTTCGCTGGGCGAAGATCACCCACGAGTCCAATCCGTCATCACCGATATCATTGCGCTCTACGATTCGTGGGGCAAACCCGCACAGGCTGCCGAGTACCGCGCGTTGCTGCAGTGACTGGAGGCACTTTTCGAGCTTTCCTATCTGATAGGCGCTCCTGTCCTTTGTTCAGCCGTCAGTCCCGTATCGAAATCGGTCGGGACCCTCGGGCTTCGTCAGGCTGCGGGCGCCGATCAACCTCTTCGCGGAAGAGTTCGCGTTGGCGCCCCGCCACCAGATTGAATGCACACTGATTGTCGGGGATTCGGTTTGGATCCGTGTTTCCCGGGATGCAAGCAATCGATGAAGAGCAGATGAAGCATTCGCCTGACAGGGCGCATTGTGAGCACTGGCCATACGATGAATAGCAGCCGTCCTTCCGGAAGATCACCTGGTCGCGCATCCTCGCCCGGCCGGCCGCGAAATTCCGGGTGAAATCACTGTCTCGGACGTCGCTGATAGACGTGGCATCCAATGTCCGTCCGTGAAGTTCCCCCTTGCAGGTCTGGTACGACCTGACAAACGCGGGACAGGCGACCGTTCCACCATCAGGTTCGACCACGATTTCGGTGCCTTCGATGACTCCGCAGTGGAAGGCGGCATTTCGCGTGGAGGCAGAGGTCTCGTTTGCACTTCGAAGGAATTTTACCGGGGACAGTTCGGGTGTCGTATCCCTGGCGGAGACAGTAGCCTCGGATTCGCTCAATCTGTTCGATGAGCAATCCGCGAGATTCTGGGCCCCATTCACCGTCGTGGGTCGTGAGAGGTACAACACTGATATCGGTCGCACCCGCACCGATCAAATAGGTCAGCGATTCATGAAGCAGACCGAGGTTGGCGCCGGTCAACGTCAATTTGATCTCGACGTTGTCCCGGAGAAAGCGATCGTATGCGCGGCCAAGCGTTTTGAGGAGTTCGTCGATCGTGTCGAAGCTGCTTTCCCCGCGGTCGTTCTGGGAGGCTCTCACTCCATCCGAACTGAGGTGGAGGCGAAAATCCTGCTCGGCAATTTCATCCAGAATCGCTCGATTCAAGAGCGTCCCGTTGGTACAGAGAACATACTGCGGTGCGAACTCCGGCCCATATTCCGTGTCGGCGTGGGCCACGATTCTCCGGATGAGTGGGAAGCGCAACATTGGCTCGCCACCATAGAAAAATATCCTCGGCCCGGGATTTCCTGCTCGTTCGAGCACGTCGATCGCCGCTCGTGCGATCTCCCACGACATGTCTGCGTCGCTTCGATTGTCGGCATAACAGTAGGAGCACCGAAGATTGCATCTGGTCGTCAATACCAACGTGAGCGATCGCAACAATCGCCACTCGACGACGCGCGCCCCGACCAGGCCCTCCGCACAATCCCGAAGAGCGCGAAAGAGCCTTTCAGGCGATCGCGCATGGACACGCTCAGGAGTATCTCTCAATGTTATTCGTTTTGCTGCCAGTCGATAGTGTCTAGGCCGGCAAACAGGGAATCAATGAATGCGGTGATTTGATCGGCAGTTGGTCTCCACGGGGGCACCCCACATCCCCCTCCGAATGGGTCTGAAATGAATTCAACCCCGTGGCACGCACCGCCCGTAAAGGGTATCGGCGTCGGCCGCGGGTAAACGGGCAGTGCTCCCCCGACCTGCATTTCGATGCTATCAATATCGAGGGCCGAGAGTTCGTCCCGAAGCGTCCCGATGAAATCTCCCAAAATTTCGAGAGCCTCATCAATCCGTTCAATCGGCACATGCGCAAAGTCAGCCATTTCGCGCTCCTTTCGTTGTTCGCACCGTGAAGAAATCTCCTCGAATCAAGACACCGAAAAGGCCATCCTCAGTTTCCTGGGTCGAGTTCCACGAACCAGATGTTCCCACTTTTCTCCGTGCGAAGGAATGTGAAGATTCGGCCGGTCGAATCAACATCAAAAATCCCGCGTTCGGGTGGCCTTCCGCAGATCATCGGTGGATCGAGCGGTCGCGAAGCGCCATCCTCGAGCGATACCGACCGAATCTCGACGTGTGGGCCTCCCCAGGTTCCGAGGGCGAGTAGAGTGTCGTCTCCTGAGGACCATCGAACGATTTGCGCGTCGGCGCCGGAGGTAACCTGGCGTTCGCCGGTGTTCGAATTCACTCCAACTGTCCAGACCTCACCGTTGGCAGTGAAGGCGATCTGCTCCCCGTCCGGCGACCACGCCGGAAAGAGCGCACCGATCGTTCCACCCGGGAGGAGTCGTTGCGGTGGACCCACCTTGACGCCGTTTTTGACTGGCACCGTCCAGATTGTCTGGTCGCCGTCGCGATCCGACACAAACGCCAACTGCTTTCCATCCGGCGAGAACGTCGGGTGGATATCGAAAGCGGGGTCCTCGGTGATCTGGGTTGGGGAGCCCCCGGCAGCAGGGAGCACCCAGACGTCCCTTTGGTTGTCGATGACCCGGTAGAAGGCGATCCATCGACCGTCGGAAGAAAACCTCGGGGTTGCCACCGTGCCTGCATACTCGGTGATGCGGCGCGGTGGACTTTCGAGGACCGCGCCTTTCAGATCCTGCCACCACAGATCGTAGTTCCCCGACCGGTTCGAAACGAAGATCAACGATTCCCCATCGGGAGCGACGGCCGGTGCTTCCTCGACCCGATCGCCGCCGATCAGGCTGGTTTCGCCAGTCAGACGATCCACCACGACCAGGTTCCAATCACTGACGACTGTCGAATAGACAAGGCGGTCGCCCGCCCCGGAAAGCGATGGTTCCAACTCTGGCCCCGTGCCCAGGGTCAGCCGCTGAGGGTCGCCTCCCTGGGCTCCAATCTTCCAGAGCGCGGTCGTCCCCTCACGCAGAGACGAGTAATAGATCCAGCGCCCATCTGCCGACCACTGTGGCGTCTGAGCTCGTGAGTGGTCGACCGTCAGACGCCGCGGCTCTTCGGTTCCGTCGGACCGGACCAACCAGAGATCGCGAAAATCCGAAAATACGAGCATTTCGTCGTCGGGTGACCAGGCGGGGTTTTCGTGATCCCAGAAGCCCTGATGCTCGCCGGTGATTATCAGTGGTTTGTCCGGCCGAGCCAGATCGAGGACGCCGATACGCTTTCGACCAGAATCCGTTACAACGGAGAAGGCGAGCCGGTCACCGCTATTCGAAATCGCGGGACTGCTGACGCCTTCTACCACGAGTACCGGTGGGCCACCGAATCTCGGGACCTTCCATACCGATTCAACGCCGCTCCGAGCCGAGACGAATGCAACTGCCGAATTGTTCGGGTACCACGTGGGACTGTGATCGGCGGCCGGATCATCTGTCAACTGAAGCGATTCGCCGCCGTTGACGTCCACCAGCCAGATATCCGAGTTGCCGGATTCGTCCGAGACATAGGCGATCATCGTTCCGTCCGGGGAAAGTGCCGGCTGACCTTCCCAGCCGGGGCTCGACGTGACCTGTCGAGGTTTCCACTCGACGGCGGGGGCATCCGATCGGAATGCGAGCGCGAGGATCATCACAACGAGAGCAGCAGCCGACAGGGCGACAGCACCGATAATGACCTTTTTCGAGTTCGCATCGAGGCCCGTCCGTTCGTCTTTCCGGGAGATCGGTCCACTGTCAGAGTCGTATCTGCGCCGGGCGGCCGACACATCCTGGAGCATCTCCGTCGCACTCTGAAAGCGTTGAAACGGCCGTTTTGCGATCGATTTTCGAACGATGGCCTGCACCTCCGGGGGAATATCCGGATTGAATTCGGCCATATTTGGGGGCTCTCGATGGAGCAGCGCATCAAGCCAGTTCCCGGAATCGTGTTGTGCGAAGGCCGGCTCGCCGGTGCACATCTCGTACATCACTACACCCAGCGAAAAAATATCGCTGCGCGCGTCGAGGGTATTGCCCAGAGCCTGCTCGGGAGACATATACCCGCGGGTGCCGGCGATTCGATCAGGCGTTCTGCTTTCTGTCGTGCGTTCCGAATACGGCTCCTCAGCGCCGATTTCGCCGAGGGCTTCAGCGAGCCCGAAATCGGTCAAGCGCGCCCTGCCGTCCCGACCGATCAGGATGTTGTTCGGATTCACGTCGCGATGGAGCACGTTTGCGAGATGAGCGGTTCGCAATGCGTCCGTGAGGCCCTCGACGTAGATGAGTGTTTCGTGAACAGGAAGAGGGCGGTTTCCTGAAAGCATCGAGCGCAGGCTGGCGCCATCGATGTACTCCATCGCCATCCACGGCACACCATTCGCCTCAAAGACCTCGAAAACGGTGACAATATTGGGATGCATCAGCTTCGATGCCGACCTCGCCTCGTTGAAAAAGCGCTGTCGAAATCCAGAACGAGCCAGGAGATCCGTTGTTGGTCGCTTCAGCGCGACCTCTCGCTCGAGCTTGAGATCGCGAGCGCGAAAAACGATACCCATCCCGCCGCGGCCGATCTCCTCGAGAATTTCGAAGGAACCGACCTGTCGCGGCAGTGCCTCAGGCTGAAGGAGTTGTTCGTCCTCCACGCCGGGTACCTCCACGCCGCATCATTCTCCGGTCGAATCTCGGCGGGTCTTCAGTTTTTCTTATTCGGCATCCCGTGCATCATGATGGTGAGCGAAGTTCACAAAGTCAAGCTTGGGTGCCGCGCCTTTTGTAGTGACCATGACCGAACAGGGGTTCCGTCCGGCCCGACAATGCGACAATGACACCGTACCGACTCCGCAGTAGCGCAGATTCCAAGTGAGGCAGGCATGACGATGAGTGATTCAGTTATCCGAGGTGGCTGTTTCTGTGATTCCGTCCGGTACGAACTCAAGGGTTCATTGCAGAACGCCAGGGCGTGCCATTGCTCCCGATGTCGCAAGGCCTTCAGCGGCGCTTCATCGGCTTACGCAGAACTCTCACCATCGAGTTCACTGGAATGGCTGTCCGGCGAAGAAGCGCTTTCGGTCTACGAAACGGGTGGCGGCTGGGGGATGGGGTTCTGTTCGACCTGCGGCTCCACCATTTGTGGGATGCACGATGGACGAGTTCATGGTCTGACGTTGGGGTGCATCGACGGCGACCCGGGTGTCGAGATCGAGATGCACATATTCGTCGACTCGAAGGCGCCCTGGGACCACATCGGCGGCAATGCGAAACAATACGCCGAACATGCGCCCAACGATCAAGAGGATCGACCCTGACGCCTGGCGGGTCGATAGATAATTTGGTTCATCCGGGAAAGCATGAGATCGGTTTGTTCCCGTGCCCGTGCCCGATTTTCAGGGGCAGCGCCAGCATTCAGCGAACAGCGACGGTCTCCAGGAGCAGCGACAGTCTTCAGGGGCAGCCGTCAGGTTCCGCGGCGGCATGGTCATCTCCGTTTCGTTTTCGCCATCGGGTAGCCGCTGAGGAATTCGATGTAAGGGAAGCCGTGCCGAAGGCCCGGTGCGGAGCACCCTTGACATCGAATCCCTCACCGGCATCGGGAGAAGGACATGAACGAAACGGAGATGACCATGTCCAAACCCGCCGCGAAGACCAACCTCGTTGCCTATGAAAAGGCCCTCGAAGCAGCAGGTATCGCCATCACCTGCGTTCTGAGAGTTCCCGCTCCGTTGAGGTCCATAGCCGATCAGGTTGTTCGATCAGCTTCTTCGGTGCCGGCGAATCTCGCGGAAGGACACGGGCGCATCGGCAGGGACAGAATGAAGTTCTGGCGAATTGCTTACGCTTCAGCCATGGAGGTCGACAGCCACCTCAGGGTTCTCACACACGCCAAAGCGATCAATGGTGCGAAGGCTCAAGAAGCTTCGAATGCCTTTGATCAGGTGCGTGCCATGACGTGGCGACTGCTCAATCCGAAAAAATGACACGCGGTCGTCCAACACCACCGTCTGATCGCTGTCAGTAGGGACTGCTGCTGAAACTGACCTCTGTCGCGGTCGCTGATTACTGCCTCCGCAGATGTCATCCGCGACACGTGAAATGCTCACCTCACGTATTTCCGAATGAGCCGAATTTCCTCTGTGCGGCTCTGTGACCTCTGTGTCTCTGTGGTTCATCCCCTCGCGATCGTGCGTCCGATCGAGGAACCTCGGGACATGAACCTGGTTCCTCCAATCTCACGGAATTCCGGATGAGGCGAAAATGTCTGATGGCACTCCATTCACAAAAAGCCGGTCCGGGTTACCATCTGCCGGGGGGAGTTTGTATGACAACGTTCAATCGTTTTGTATGTATTTTTTGTGTGCTCGGTCTGGCGACCATCGTCGCTGTTACAGCATCTGCGGAGGAGAAGAAGGCCTTCAGCTATGAGCAGGCCTTCGGGAGCCAGGCGCAGGCCCGCTACGGAGCGCCTCGAGGAATCGATGGGATCCTCGGCGGCCTTCCCGAGATCGAGGGGTGGCTCGATGAGGAGACCTACCTGGAGCTGCGCTCGGGTGAGGATGGAGAGGAAAAACGGTTGTTCGCGGTCCGAGCGAAGGACGGTTCTGCCGAGGTGTACCGCGACTACCCGGCACTGGCCGCCGCGATGCCGGAAGGGCTGAAGCTCCAGAAACCAGCGGACGCCAACCAGGATCTGACCCGGCTCGTGGTCGAGAAGGATGGAGACCTCTACTTCGTGCAGCTGCCCGAGGGTAAGGTGCAGCGGTTGACCGCGACCAAGGCCGAGGAGAAGAACCCGACCCTCTCCCCGGACGGACTCTGGGTGGCCTACACCCGCAACAACGATCTCTTCGCCTATGACCTCGAGGGCTCGGTCGAGCACCAGCTGACCTCCGACGGCAGCGACGAGATCCTCAACGGGTATGCATCCTGGGTGTACTACGAGGAGATCCTCGGGCGGCGCGGCCAGTACCGCGCCTTCTGGTGGTCCCCGGACTCGAGCCGCCTGGTGTTTCTCCGATTCGACGACTCGGGTGTTCCGAAGTTCCCCATCTTCCACGCCGACGGCCAGCACGGCGAGCTGGAGATCCAGCGCTATCCCAAGGCGGGCGATCCCAACCCGACGGTACGGGGTGCGGTGGTGTCGGTCGCGGATGGGAAGACCACGTGGCTCGATTTCGACGCCGACGCCGACCACTATCTGGCGTTTCCCTTCTGGGCCCCGGACAGCGACAGGGTGCTCATGCAGTGGATGAACCGCGGCCAGGACGTGCTGCGGCTCTTCTGGTGCGATCCGGAATCCGGTCAGAAAACCCTGATCCACGAGGAGCGGCAGCAGGCGTGGGTGGAGTTCTACAAGGATCTGGAGATGCTCTCAGACGGTAGCGGCTTCCTCTTCACGAGCGACGTCGACGGCTGGCGCCACATCTACCTTCACGGCATGGACGGCAAGCTCAAGAACAGGCTTACCTCCGGCAGCTGGCCGGTGCGGAGCATCGAGACCGTGGACGAGGCCGGAGGCTGGGTCTACTTCAGCGGCAGCCCCGGCAAGAGCTGGGACAGCCAGCCGATGCGGGTCGACCTCACCGGCGAGAATCTCGAGATCCTGGCGGCGAGGCGGAAGGCACGCACAGTGTCGAGATGTCGCCGAGCGGCACATATTTCATCGATACCTTCAGCTCCATCCAACATCCGTCCCGGATGCAGCTTCACCGCGGCGACGGTAGCCTCGTGCGCAAGCTCGGTGACCAGCGCATACCGGAAGACGGACGGATATGCCTGGGGTCGACGGAGCTCTTCACCATCCAGTCCACAGACGGGGCGTACAAACTGCCGGCGACCTGGGTCTTGCCGCCCGAGCTCGAGCCGGAGCGCAGGTACCCGGTGATCGTCTCGATCTACGGCGGCCCGGCCTCGGGCACTGTTCGCAACTCGTGGCGAGCGGCTGCAGGATCACTACTGGGCCCAACGCGGGGTCATCACCCTGCGGGTCGACCACAGGGGAAGCGGGCACTTCGGCAAGGCCGGGACCGCCCTCATGCACCGCAAGCTGGGCACGTGGGAGATGACGGACTACTCGGCCGCGGCGGCGTGGCTTCGCACCCTGCCGTATATCGACGCCGACCGCATCGGCATCACCGGGGGCAGCTACGGCGGCTACGTCACCTCGATGGCTCTGACACACGGCGCCGAGCACTTCAACTTCGGTGTGGCGGGCGCTTCGGTCACCGATTGGAAGCTGTACGACAGCGTTTACACCGAGCGCTACATGGACACACCGGCTGAAAACCCCGAAGGCTATGAACAAAGTGCGGTCCTGACGTGGATCGAGCAGTATACCGGCGGCCTGTTCATCACCCACGGCACCATCGACGACAACGTGCACATGCAGAACTCGATGCAGGTCGTCGACCGGTTGACGTGCGACAACAAACTCTTCGAGCTCATGCTCTACCCGGACAGCCGGCACGGTGTCCAGAGGGTTCAACGAGCGCACCGCTCTCGCGTGACCCACGACTTCTGGGTGCGGACCCTGCTCGACGGCAAGGGCGAGCTCGCGCCGCGAATCGCTGGCAGTAAAGAACGAGATTAGGACGCGCAGCCGCAGCAGTCTGCCGAGATAGATTCCCGGCTCATCCGGCATTTCGTGAGGTCGAGCGTTCGCCAGGTTCGAGCCCCGACTCGTCCCGGCGAAGCTGAAAGCGAAGCCGGAAGGGGCTGCGTTCTTTCGCCGCTTCGTCCCTCGTTCCACTTGGAGTGGCCAGAAGCCGCCTCAAGCCATATCTTGTAGGGAAAGGTAGTGGAGACAGCGTATGGGGGCCAAATCTCCCGTCGAGCGGCAGCAAGGCGGTGTCTCGGCAGCGCCGGCAGAGTTCATGATGCGCTTTCAGGAACTGCGCCAGCGTGCCGCGGCACAGTCAGATGTTGCTGAAAAGCCAGTTTTGGGGCCCTACCTCACTATCTCGCGCGAGGCGGGTTCGGGTGGGGCGGAGGTGGCTCGAAGGGTGGGGCAGCGGTTGGATTGGCCGGTGCTCGATCGGGAACTGATCCACAGTCTGGCCGAACAGCTCGGACTCGAGCCGCGGTTGCTCGATCTCATGGACGAGACCCGTATTGACTGGTTTTCGGAGACCCTTCTCAACCTTTTCAACTCCCGTCTTTTGTTCCAGGATTCCTTTGTCTCGATGATCAGCCGTGGTATGGCGTTGGCGGCTTTCGATCGTCCGGTGGTTATCGTCGGTCGAGCTGGGAATCTGGTGCTCTCACCTCGTCGTGGGTTGCGGGTTCGAATCGTGGCGCCTCGCGAATTGCGTCTCGCGGCTCTCGCGGAGCGAGAGCAACTCGATCTGAGAACGGCCGGCCGCCTTCTCGACAGGATCGACGCGAGCCGTGCCGAATTCGTCCGTCGAAACTTTCATTGCGATCCGGGCGATCCGGGAAACTACGACATGATTGTGAATGTCATTGGCTTTACCACCGACGGTGTCAGCCGATCGTCATTTGTCACGCTCTTGAGATCCGTGGTTTTCTGGGGTGCCGCCAGGGTTCTGCGCCGACTCAGCTCTGATGCACAGGCATTTGTGTCCTGCTCGTCCTGACGTTATTGCTGTGCACGGCAACTGGTGCCGAGGAGGAGACCCTCGACGTCGGCATCGATTTCGACGCCCTGCCGGTCACCCTCGACGGTTGGGAAAATGTTCGCAACGGCGTCTACCGCGACGGGCGGTTCTTCATCGCCGGCCAACCCGACGAGGCTGCGTTCAAGCGGTTTCGCGAGCTCGGTGTTTCGGTGGTGGTCTACCTGCGGCCGCAGAGCGAGCTATAAGTGGGCCGCCTGCCCAATCCTGCGCCACGATGTACCCCTCGAAGAGGCGCTTACCCCGGGGCGAGGCCATCGCCATCAGCCCGCCTCCCCTCGATGGGCCGCTCGGCAGAGACCTGACGCTGGCCTACGATGACTGACTCCGCCGCTGGGCCTCTCTCTCCTCGCGGCGCTCCTCGCAGGTGGGCACGATCGGCAGCTTCCGGAGAATCTGCATCAGCGGGTCGATCTGAACGTCGGCCGCGCCGACCCGCGGGAGGACGGCCGTGTTCCCCTCGAACTCGACCCGGAGCATCTCGCCGTTGATGCGGACGGGCACCGGCATCGGGAAATCGAGATCGTCGACGTTGCTCCACTCGAGGACCAGACCCTCGTCGGTCTCGGTCGCGTGGAGGACCGGTAGCGGGCCCCGGCGGGCGTAGACCTCGAAGAACCAGGAGAGATCCCGTCCTGCCTCTTCGCTCGCGATCTTTATGAAGTCGTCGGTTGAACGGAGGCGCGCCTGGATCGGCGGCTTCAGGACCTCTGGGTTTACCGTGTCATAGACGAGCCGCCTGGTTGCGCGCCAGAAAGCGTCTTCGCCGATCACGTAGCGCAGCGAGTGCAACAGCCAGGCCCCCTTCGTATAGATGTCACCCGCGGGTCCACGGCCGCCCGGATCGTCGAAGTAGAGCTGATTGGCGGAGAACTCCTCGCGCGGGGCGATGGCGTTGCAGGCATTGATGCCCTGGTAGGAGGTGAACATGGAGGCGTGGAACGCGGCGTCGCCCATGACCTCGCGGGCGTACTCCGGCTGCATGTAGGCGCCGTAGCCCTCGTGGAGCCACATGTCCGAAACCGTCGCGTGGGTCATGACGTTGCCGAACCACTCGTGCGAAAGCTCGTGGTGAAACAGCCAGTCGAAGCTGTAGCGGCCGCGACGGAACTCGTTGCCGTAGGCATTGATGGTCTGGTGCTCCATCCCCAGGTGCGGCGTTTCGGCGACACCGAGCTTTTCCGGAGCCCATGGATAGGGGCCGACCTTGCGTTCGAAGAACTCGATGACGGCCATGAACTCCCGGTCGAAGAGCTCCCGCGCCTGTTCTGCATGGTCTTCGATTGCCCAGAACTGCACCGGAAACACGGTGCCGTTCGAGGACGTGTAGGTGTCTTCGATCAGGACGTACGGCGCGATGTTGAGCGCCACCCCATAGGTGTTTGTGGGGACATCGGTTCGCCAGTGAAAGGTTTTGCGGCCGTTGTCTTCGTCGATGACGTCGACGAGCCTCCCGTTCGACGCGGCGGTCAAGTCGCCGGGAACCGTGAAATACAGGTCCATGCTCTCCGGCTCGCCGGTCGGGTGGTCCTTGCACGGCCACCAGATGTCGCAGCCTTCGCCCTGCATCGCGGTGGCGATCCACGGCTTGCCCGACGGGGTCTCGCTCCACACGAAACCGCCGCCCCAAGGAGGGCGCGCGGCCTCGACGGGCTGCCCGTGGTATCGGACCGTCACCTCGTGGCTCGAACCTGGAGGCACTGCCGAGCGCAGATTGACATAGAGCTTGGCTTCGTCGCGCGAATACTCGAGACTGCCCGTCTCGTCCTCGATGCCGTCGATGGTGAAGAGACCATCGAAGTCCAGCTCGAGCATCGACATTTCCTCGACGGCGCGGAACCGGATTGCGGCCGAACCCGCGATCGCCTTCTGCTCGATCTGGATGTCGTTTCGAAGCGTGTAGTGTTCGACATCGTACGACCGGAGGCCGGCGGACATGGGTCGGGAGGAGTCCATCGTGATCTCGCTCCGTGCGATCGGCGCCGGTTTCTGAGCACACGAACACACCATCAGCAGGATGGCCGGAAGCAGGATTCGTTTCATTTCAACATCCTTCCTCGCCCACTCGAAGATAACTTGGGGTGGGTGGAAATCCGAAATCCGAAATCCGAAATCGAGTCGGGCCATCTCATTGAATCATGGACGAACCGGAGATCCTGAGGACTGGCACCGAGTACCGAGAGGAAGCCTCAAGTCCCGAACAAGCGATCGCCGAAATCTCCGAGCCCCGGCAGGATGTACTTGCGATCGTTGAGGCCGCGATCGAGCGCCGCTGTATAGATATTCGTGCCCGGCGTGCGCTGTGACATCAGCTCGACGCCCTCCGGCGCCGCCACGATGACCACCAGGCGCACGTCCTTCGCCCCCCGTGCCAGCAGGCCTTCGACCGCCATCGCCGCCGACCCTCCGGTGGCGAGCATCGGATCGAGAAGGTAGACAACCGCCTCATCGAGATTCTGCGGGACCTTTTCGTAATAGCACCGGGCCTGAGCGGTCTCCTCGTCCCGCTCGAGACCGAAGTAGCCGACCTCGGTGCGCGGGGACCAGATCGACAAATGCCTGCAGCATCCCGATACCGGCCCGAAGGACCGGGACCGCCACGACGCGGGAATCGAGCCGGCGTGCGGTCGTTGTCTCGAGCGGCGTGACGACCTCTTCCTCACGAGTCGGCAGGTCGCGGGTCGCCTCGGAAATCAGGAAGGTCGAGATCCGGTAGGTGAGGGCCCGATAATCGTCCGAGGATGTGGTGCGATCGCGCAGCCGCGCCATGATGTCGTGCAACAACGGGTGGTCAACGATGTGGAGTGTCATGGACAAGGACGGTAGCACGGACCTGCCGGGATGAGATACCGTCCGACGTCGGGGTTCTCTGAAAACGCGTCGAGGGCTTCCTCGGCTTCCTCCGGGGAGGCAACTTCGCCCTCAGCGGCGCGTAGAATAGGGAGCACGATGTCACCTTGGATTTTTCGCGGGAATCGCACTGGAAGGCCGATTGCGGCCGCGCCGCGATCGTTTCGCTGGGCGGTGTGCGTGGCATTCCTGGTTCTCTGCTCCGGGACGCCGCTGGGCACTCATGCGACCGAGATACCCGACGGGGACCCGCTGGTGCTCTCAGGGAATTTCGAGGAGCGCCTCCAGCTGGTCAATGGCTGGCGTTACCATCCGGGCGACGACCCCGAGTGGGCCGACCCTGCGTTTGACGACAGCTCGTGGCCGGTGGCTTCTTCGCGGCTCAGGGTCGGGGACGATCCGCCTCCGGGAGGGTGGTCGGGAATCGGGTGGTTCCGGCGGCGCCTTCAGCTCGCGGACGGCATGCCCCCGACCGCGCTGGCCATTCGCATCGAGCAGCTCGGTGCGTCGGAGATCTATCTCGACGGCCATCTCGTGAACAGTGTCGGCACGGTATCGTCCGACCCGAAGCACGAGCGACCCGTGTACCCGAACGATTTTGCCGGCATCGCTCTCGAGCCGGGCAGGACCCATGTCCTCGCGGTTCGCTTCTCGAACTCGAGGGACAATCTGTACGTCGGCGCCTTCCGCGGATTCGGTTTGAATCTGCGCAGCGTGGAATCGGCGGCCGCCTCGTACCACCGGTGGTCCCGCACCGTGTTGACGATCCCGATGGCATTTGCGGGCGCATTTGCCGCACTGGCGGTTCTCCATCTCCTGCTGTTCGTGTTCCACCGCTCGTCCCGCGAGCACATATTCTTCTCGCTCTTCGCAACCGCTCTCGTCGGCGACTTTGCCTTGCAGGCCGCACAACTGCTCGAAACCGACCTCATCACGCGGCTGCGGTTCTTCAAATTGAATCTCGGCGTGAGCGTGGCGTACGTCGTGATCGGGCTGGTCCTGGTCAACATGGTCTTTCGGCGGCGTCCCGAATGGACGACCTGGATTCTCACGGCCGGCGGGGTGGTGATGGTCGCGACGGTGTCGACGTGGGATGCCTTCAGGTCGACGGCGCCGCTTCAGATCTACTTCGTGCTCGCCTTCCTCGAGATGCTGCGGGTTTCGGTGCGGGCGCTGTTCCAGCGCGTTGCGGATGCGTGGATGGTGGCCGCGGCTTTCACTGTGCTCGCGATGACGGCGCTGCTAGAGACGACGAGCAGAATCGTTGGCCGGCCGTTCCCGCTGCAAGCGGTGATCATGGACGCCTCGACGGTCATGGTGGTCCTCGCCTTTTCGGTCTTCATCTCCCGCCGCGCGGCGCGCACCGCCGAGGAGCTGGAGGTGCGGCTCGTCGAGGTCGAGGAGCTCTCGCAGCGTGCCGTTGAACAGGAGCGACGCGCGGTGCGCGAAGAGACGGAGCGGCGGATCCTGGAGGCGGAGCACGAGCGGCGGAGCGAGGAGCTCGAGGCGGCGAGGAGGTTGCAGCTCGCCATGCTGCCCCGCACGGCGACCGAAATCCCCGGCCTCGATCTGGCCTATCGGATGCTCACCGCGACGGAGGTCGGGGGCGATTACGTCGACGTACGGATCGTTGACGGCGGCCGCACGCTCGTCGTTGCAGGCGACGCGACCAGCCACGGTCTGCAGGCGGGCATGGTGGTGGCGGTGGCCAAGAGCCTGTTCCACGGCACCAGCTCGACCGCGTCCCCGGGCGAGGTGCTTTCGCAAGTCGGCGCCGGGTTGCAGTCTCTCCGCGAGCGATATGCCAGCATGGCGATGGTGGTTGTGGCCGTCGAGGAGGGACGACTCCAGGTCGCTTCGGCAGGTATGCCGCCGGTGCTGGTCCGGCGCGGTGGCTCTGGTGAGGTGGAGGAGGTCCTGCTCCCGGGCGTGCCCCTCGGAACATTGGCAGATGCAGACTACCCCGTTCGCCAGGTCCCGATCGGTTCCGGCGACGTCGTACTCATGATGTCAGACGGCTTGATCGAAGAGGTCGATGCGTCGGGTAATGCCTTCGGATACGGTCGAGTGGCCTCGTATCTGAAGAGCTGCGATGTGAGCAGCGCCGAGGTGATCGTCGACGGGCTCCTCGATTCGGCGACCGCATATGTCGGCTCCTCGCCACCGCACGACGACGTCACCATCCTCGCGATGATCATCGAATAGTCATCAGCAGCGGCGGAACGTATCCCACCGATCTGAATATGAGGGCGCCCGCCCGTGCGCTATGATCTTCGGCATGAACAACAACCACCTTGCGCATCGCCGTCATGTGTCTCCTGCTCCTCCAACCTCTTGCCGCCCTTTCCGCCAAAGAGAAGGATGAGGGGGCCACGGCCGACCCGGCTGCCGGGGAAGACGGCCCCCTCACGCTCGACACGATTTCACTGGAAGGGCTCGCCTTTCGCAGTATCGGACCAGCTGTGACGGGCGGCCGGGTGATCGATATCGAGGTCAATCCCCGGGACCACTCCGAGTACTATGTCGCCTCCGGACACGGGTCGCTGTGGAAGACCACCAACCGGGGCGTCACGTTCAAGCCGATCTTCGACGGGCAGTCATCATTCTCCGATCGGCGCCGTCACGCTCGACCCGTCGAACCCGAACGTCGTCTGGGTGGGGACCGGTGAGAACAACGCCCACTCCTACGTGGTCCCGGGCGACGGCGTCTACAAGAGCCAGGACGGCGGCAAGAGCTGGGTCAACAAGGGGCTGAAGGAGTCCCAGCAGATCGGCGAGATCGTGGTCCACCCCGATAACCCGAACATCGTATGGGTGGCCGCCTACGGCCCGCACCGGCTGCCGGGAGGCGACCGGGGCGTGTTCAAGACCACCGATGGCGGCGAGACCTGGACCAATGTCCTCCACCCCAGCGAATACACCGGTTGTTGGGAATTGCACATGGATCCGCGGAATCCCGACGTTCTCTACACCGTCGCGCACCAGCGCCAGCGGTACCTGACGACCATCGTCACGGGCGGAGACGAAAGCGCGATCTACAAGACCACCGACGGCGGGGAGACCTGGAAGCGGCTCGAGGGCGGTCTGCCCCAGGAGATGGTCGGGCGGATCGGCATGGACATTTCGCCGGTGGACCCGGATGTGCTGTACGCGGTGGTGGATGCGAAGGAAAAGGAGGAGCGGGGGACGTACAAAAGCACCGATGCCGGCGCCAGCTGGTCCCGGGTGAGCGACTACGTCACCGGGTATCCCTTCTACTGCCAGAAGCTCTTCTGCGACACGGAGGACGTCAACCGGGTCTACGCCATGGATATCTTCAACCAGGTGAGCATCGACGGCGGCAAGACCTGGTCGCGCCTGGGCGAGGACAAGAAGCACGTGGACAATCACGCTCTGTGGATCGACCCGTCGGACAACCGCCACCTCCTGTCCGGCACCGACGGCGGCGTCTACGAGTCCTTCGACATGGCGAAGACGTGGGACTTCAAGGCCAATCTCCCGCTGGCGGAGTGTTACAAGGTGACCGTCGACAACGCCAAGCCGTTCTACAACGTCTACATCGGAACCCAGGACAACAACAGCGTCGGCGGCCCATCCCGGACCATCAACTCGACGGGAATCACCAATGGCGACTGGTACTTCACCGTCAGCGGCGACGGGTTCGAGACCCAGGTCGACTGGACGGACCCGAACATCGTCTACTCCCAGTGGCAGTTCGGCAACCTCATCCGCTACGACAAGCGAACGGGCGAGCGCCTGTACCTGCGCAGCTTCGAGCAGCCCGGAGAAGCGGCGTACCGATTCGACTGGGATGCGGCTCTGATCATCTCGCGCCACGATCACAAGCGCCTCTACCACGGCGGCAACCTGGTTTTGCGGTCGGACGACCGGGGCGAAAGCTGGCGGGAGATCAGCCCGGATCTCACGCGCGGTGTTCCGGACAAGCTCCACCGCCTGATGGATCGCAGCTGGAGCATCGACGAGATGGTCTCCAAGTCGTCCTTCGCCCACATCGTGACGCTGGCGGAATCTCCTCTCGACGAGAACCGCCTCTACGCGGGGTCTGGAGACGGGCTCCTGCACTACACCCACGATGGGGGAGAGAACTGGCAGCGGGCGGAGCTGGCGGGGCTTCCCGAATTCGCCCGGGTCAATCACATAGTCGCGTCGCCCCACGACGCGGACGTCGCCTACGCGGCGTGCCACAACTTTTTCGCGGGCGACTTCAAACCCTATCTCTACCTGACGACTGACGGCGGCGCCAACTGGACGATGATCAACGACGATCTCCCGGAGCACGGGTCGACCTATACGATCGGCGTGGATCACGTCGATCCGGACCTGCTCTTCGTGGGCACCATGACCGGGGTCTTCGTCTCCAACACCCCGGAGGTCACGTGGGTGAAGCTGAAGGGTGGGATCCCCGCCTCGGTCCAGGTCATGGACCTCGACATCCAGATGGAAGAGGACGATCTCGTGGTTTCGACCTTCGGGCGGGGCGTGTACATCCTCGACGACTATTCGCCGCTGCGGCGGCTCACCCCGGAGACCCTGGAGGAGCCGGCCGTCCTGTTTCCAATAGCAGATGCCCTGATGTTCGTCGAGGCCGATCCGATGGGCTTTCCTGGCGTCGGGTTCCTGGGTGCGAGCTTCTACTCCGCCCCGAACCCCGAGGTGGGGGCGGCGATCACCTACTACATCAAGGAAGATTACAAGTCGCTGAAGGAGCTCCGCAACGAGGCGGAGAAGGAGTTGCAGGAGGAGGGGAAAGACGTCGCGTTGCCGACCTACGAGCGAACGGAAAAAAGAGGCGACCGAGGAAGATCCGTTCCTGCTCTTCGTGATCTCCGACTCGGAGGGCCGGGTCATCCGCAAGATGAAGAAGACGATCGAGGCCGGTGTCCACCGGCTGGTCTGGGACTTCCGCGCCGCGCCGTTCGGCCCGGTCTCGTTGGATTCCGGGGGCGACTACGTTCCCTGGGAGACGCCCGATCAGGGGTACATGGTCCCGCCGGGTGAGTACCGGGTGGCGATGCACACGTACCATGGAGGAGCTTTGACGCAGCTGGGCGAGACGCAGAACCTGATCTGCAGCCCGCTCAATGTCGCCGGCCTGTCGGCCGCCGATAGCGAGGCGCTGGACGAATTCAACCGCAAGGTGGCCGCGTTGTCCCGCGCGATCTCAGCCGCCGACGCCCACCGCGCGCATCTGACAGAAATCTCTCCCATATCTCGAACAGGCAATTCTCGGGGCGCCCGTCCTCGATGAGGGCTGGCTTGCCGAGCTGACCGGGATCAAGACGCAGCTCCGGGAGGTCGATGAAGAGCTGAATGGAGACCGCCTGCTGGTCATGGACGAAGGCCAGGCCCGCATGTCTCTGAAGGGAAGAGCGGACCTGATTATCTCGGCCCTGTGGTCGACGACGTCGGGTAGTACTGAGACCTTCGAGCGCGCCTACCAGGAGGCGAACAACGGTTTCGGAGAGGTCCTCACCGCCCTCCAGCAGGTGGATGCCCAGGTCAGGAGCCTTGAAGGCGAGCTGGAAGAAGCTGGGGCGCCCTATACTCCGGGTCGGTTGCCGGTTTGGAAGTAGGTCCATGGGTGCCACCCGGGCGAGCGGAGGAATCATGACCGGCACAGACATTCAGGCGACGGTGTCACTCCTGACCGAACTGATCTGGAAGCGTGATGAAGAGGGCGTTTCGGGTCTGGTCGCAGGCCTGCCGCCCGCAGACACCGCGCTTGTCGTATCCAGGCTCGATGCCAGCGATCGTTGCGAGCTCTTCGAACTGCTGGATCCTGAGGCCGCGGCCGGCGCGATCTTGAACCTGAAGGAACTGGCTCCGCACACCCTGCTTGCCAGGATTGCCCCTGAGACGGCCGCGCGAATCCTCCACGAGCTGCCGAGCAACCTGGAGACGGATCTCATTGCCGCCATGAAGCCGGCGGCCGCCGAAAAGGTCCTCGAACTGCTGTCCGACCGCGAAACGGATGAAGTCAAGACGTTGGCCCGCTACGACTCCGACGTGGCGGGCGGCCTGATGGTCACCGAAATCCTCAGCTACGCTGAACCGACCACCGTCGGCGAGGTCGTTGAGGATCTCAGAAAAAATGCCGATGTCTATGCCCGGTTCAACATCCAGTACATTTACGTGACTCGCGGTGAAAACCTTCTGGTTGGCGTCCTCCGGATCCGCGATCTTCTGTTGAGTGAGGCCGAAACCAGCCTCGGGCGGCTGGTCCTCGAAGAGCCCGTGACCGTCGATCACGAGACAGCGCTGGAAGATCTCCGCGATCTCTTCGATCGATACCGTTACCTCGGACTGCCGGTGGTGGCTGACGGAAAGCTGGTCGGTGTGATTCGACGGGCCGCCGTCGAGGAAGCCATCGCAGAGAAAAACGCCCGCCAGTTCCGCCTTGTTCAGGGCATTATCGGCGGCGAGGAGGTGCGCACCATGCCGGTTTCAGTCCGGTCGGGACGCCGGCTGGCGTTTCTCAGCGCGAACATCGTCCTCAACGTCGTGGCTGCAAGCGTGATCGTGTATTTCGAGGACACTCTGGCAAGCCTGATCGCCCTGGCAGCGTTTCTCCCGATCATCTCCGATATGAGTGGTTGCTCCGGGAATCAAGCCGTGGCAGTCAGCATGCGGGAACTCGCCCTTGGACTGGTGCGGCCGAAAGAAGTCCTGAGGGTCCTGGGGAAGGAGCTCAGCGTCGGCCTCTTCAACGGCGCGGCTCTGGGCCTGCTGCTCGGGCTCGTCGCGTGGGTGTGGCGGGGGAATCCGACCCTTGGCATCGTCGTAGGATTGGCCCTCGCCCTCAACACGGTCGTTGCAGTGTGCATGGGTGGTGTCGTGCCGCTCATTCTCAAGGGCTTCGGCGTGGACCCCGCGCTGGCGTCAGGCCCTATCCTCACCACCGTGACCGATATCTGCGGGTTTTTTCTTGCGCTCGGGTTTGAACCCTTGCCCTCTCCTGGGGTTTTCTGTGAGAAATACCCTGCGGAGGGCGGGTGGGACGAGTGTGAGGGCACGAATCAACCGCTGATGAACACCAAGGCGGCCAGGTAGTAGATGCCGATGGCGATGATGTCGTCGATTGTTGTGACGAGCGGACCCGCGGCTATGGCGGGGTCGACTTTGATCAGCCGGAAGAAATAGGGTACGAGGACTCCCATCAGGGCCGATGCGATAATCGCGACAATCATCGAGAGCGCCACCGTGATCGACAGCATCGGGTCGCCGTGCCAGGTCATGGCCACGACGCCGGCGACGATGCCACAGGCGATGCCCATCAAGGTGCTCACGACGAGCTCCTTGAAAAGAAAACTCCCGAGGTTGTGGAAGTCCACCCGCCCGGTGGCGAAGCCGCGAACCACGATGGTCGCCGATTGTGAGCCGACGTTGCCGCCCATGGCGCCGATCACCGGGACGAACGGCACCAGTGCCATCACGTGCGGAAAGGACACCTGGAAGGCCCACACCAACAGCGCCGGCACAGTCAGACCGACGAGGGTCGCCAGCAACCATGGCAACCGCACCCAGGCGATCTTGAACATCTGATCGGTGTAGACGAGCTCGGGCTCAGTGGCCGCGGCGCCGGCCATGTGCATGATGTCCTGGTCGGCCTCTTCCTCGAGCACATCGACGGCATCGTCGTGGAGGATGCGGCCGAGCAGCCGTCCGCGGTCGTCCACGACCGGCAGCGCCACGAGGTCGTAGCGCTTGAACATCTGCGCGACCTCCTCCTGATCCACCTCTGGTGTGACCGTCTGGAGGTCTCCGGCCATCAGCTCCCGCATCGGGTTGTTCGGGGGCGGCGAGGATCAGGCTCGCCAGATCCAGCACGCCCTCGAGTTTCTGCTCGTCGTCGACCACATAGACGAAGTGGAACGGCACCACCTTTTCGGCGCGGGCGCGTACTTCCTCGACAGCCTGGTCGACGGTGGCGTCCCCTGGAACGGCCACCATCTCGGCCTGCATCAGACCGCCGGCGGTGTCCTCGGGATATTTGAGGAGGGCCTCGACCTCGTGGCGTTCCTCGGCCGGAAGGGCCTCGATCAAGTTGCGCGCCAGCGGTGCTGGCAGGTCGGCGAGAACGTCGGCCGCGTCGTCCGATGCCATGGCCTCGATGGCCTCGCTCAGCTGGTCGTGTGGGAGGTGCTCGGCGAGATCGTCCCGTAGGTGATCGGGGAGCTCCTCCATGAGATCGGAGATACGCTCGATATCGAGCCGCGCGAGAATCGGCGGCCACTGCTTCTGATCGAGGAACCCGATCAAGGCGGCCAGATCCGCCGCGTGGAGCACGCCGAGGAATACCTCGAGGGCCGCAGCATCCCCACCCTCGATCAACTCTTCGAGGTCGTCCATTGCGCCACGGCGATCTTCGGGGCTATCGAGCAGCGCCAGCTCCTGTTGAGCAGCCTCGGCACCCGCCGCTGGGTTCTGGAAGTCTTTGGTGCTGTCGTTCAATGTGCCTTCCGATCTCGCCCCGTATCCTAACCCGGGGCGGCAAACAGTCAAGCGGCTGACGCGGCGCCTATCCGGAAGACCTCAACCCAGCGCTGCGACGAACTTCCGGCTGAGCTCCTCTGCGCTCGCGAACGCCCAGGTTTCGTTGACCTGGATCACGATCGAGCCGACCTCGCTGCCGTCGCAACCACGAAGTCACAAAGACACCAAGGGAACACGAAGGAGTTTCTTGACCCATCACGTCACGGACGCTCGCGGAGACAGGAATCCCCATGTCTTCAGAGTCCGCACTTCTGATGAGTCAGGAAAACATTGAGAAAACCCTTGTGATTTCTTCGTGTCCTATGGTTCGAGGTGTTCGCGAGGACGGGTGGAAACACCCCAGATTTTGGCTCACCTCATGCGATCCTGGATGAACCTCAATTTGAAACCTCTTTTTGGATTACTCGTACTGTGTAATTCATGACACGGTATGTGAAATGAACGTTGTGTCCACTGAAGGCCGAAAAGAGATCGAGGCCGATGCTCGGCGCCGGGCGATTGTCGAGGCGACAGAGAGGTTGCTGACCGAACGGGATGTGGAAGACACCTCGATGGAGGTCATTGCTGACGCAGTCGGCTATACCCGGCGCACCCTGTACGCCTACTTCTCCGGCCGCGACGAAATCCTCCTGCTCGTGCTGGTTCGAGATCTTGAGCGGCGGTGGCGGGAGCAACAGCAAGATCTGGCGGAGGCCGAAACCGGGCTTGCCAAGCTCCAGACGTGGGCGCGGACGCTCTATGCGCATTCCCATACCCATCCCCACACCATCCGATTGCAGGCGTACTGGGATTTCAAGGGTGTCGACCGGAGCACGATCGGAAGATCCGCGTTGGATCGTTTCGAGCGGCTGAATGACGAACTCGCCGATGGGCTGCGCCGGATATTCGCCCTCGGCATCGGCGACGGTTCGCTGCGCTCCGATCTCGAGGTCGATCTCTGCATCAGCCAGTTTCTCTACACACTTCGAATCGTGATCCACCGGGCGCTTTCACCCGGATACTCCTTCACCTCTCATGAACCCGATGTCTACGTCGATCACTTCATCGATCTTCTGTGCAGGGGCTTTGTGCCCGAAAGGAACACCCATGGCGCGTGACCGGATGTTGTCCGTATTCTTCGTTTTGGCCGTGATACTGGCCATCTGCCCGGCGCTACCGGCGAATCCCCAAACTGATGGTGATACCGGGCCCGTGGGGAATCGTGGACCTGGCAGTTATCGAATCCTCGGCGACCAAACCGCGATCCGTTTCCCATTCGACATCTACCGTGGTGACATTCGTTTTCGCGCCGAGGTCAACGGCCACCCGGTCCACTTGCTCCTCGACGACGGATTCATGTGGGACCCCCTTCTGTTTTGGGGTGGGCCGGATGTCGAGGCTCTGGGGCTGGAACGCGACGGCCAGATTCTCGTGGGAGATGAAGACGATGAAACAGCGCTCGCTTCAGACACCGCATCCGGTATCACCCTGCGGTTACCCGGCGTGGAGTTTCTCGACCAATCGGCCGTCATCACGCCGCAGAGTTCGGGCAACAGCAGCATGTGGTCCGGAAGCGTCGGCCAGGTCAGCGCCACGTTCTTCAAACACTTCGTGGTCGATATCAACTTCGACTCGATGATGATCACCCTCATCGCGCCCGACCAGTTCCGATACCGGGGCCAGGGATCTCCGGTGGCGTGGAAGCCCCTCGAGATCGGAGCGTGGTCGATCCCGGGGACGATTCGCACCAGCGATGGACGCAGAGTCTCCCTGGAGCTCATGATGGATCTCGGCTACAACGACCAGGCCCAGATAGCCACCGGGGGAGAGCACGAATTGGAGGCCCCTGAAGATGCTGTTCCCGGCAGCCTCGGGTTCAACATCCAGCGCGAGGAGACGCGGGGGCACTTCGGCAAGGTCGCGGGAATCGAGATCGGTGGATACGAGGTCAAGGAAGTTGTCGCTGGGTTTGTCCTCGAAGAGCAAATTGACCACACCTTTCACGAGGTCATGATCGGTCTCGGTCTCCTGTCCCGGTTCAATCTGGTATTCGACGCCTCGAAAAACCGACTCTTTGTCGAACCCAACGGCAGCTTCGCCGACCCGTTTGACTAAATCCTCGAGGGACCGTCAAAGGATCGGACTCCGTTGTATCCTGGACATCAAGACCATAGTGCTCGTAAACCGGGGTAGCGACCGGAGGGTAGTTTGTCGACGCCCGGTCAGGACCGATCGCCTGTGAGAGGCGGTGAAACCCGTCACGCGAACCCGGCCCGATCTGCCGAAGAAAGGTGCCTCCCGTGTTACGACAGATGCTGACCGATTTGGCCCGCCATCTTCCTGTTCTGAGTGCCCCGAGCATCCTGTCGGCAAAGCGCGATGGAACCGCGGGCGCCGAGAGCTTCGATTTCGACTGGAACCTCTACCTGTCGCGGTATCCGGATCTCCGTGACGCCGGAATCCACTCGGAGGCGGATGCGTGGGCCCACTGGGTCAATCATGGGCGAGACGAGGGGCGATGGGCGTCGCGGCACCTCCGGCCGCCGCGGGAAACCCTGTTCTGTCCGTCGGTGGACTCGATCTACCTCCGGGCCACTGGCGATCTCGTGTGCTGGGATGACGCCGGAAACGACACCGTCCTTCAGGCCACTGGGGGAGACCACCATTATGGTCACGACGTCTGGCTCGGAAGGCCTTTCGAAGACGTGCGCCGTCAGCTCTGGGAAGGTCGAATGCCGTTCCCCGAGACATGCCAGAAATGCCTCGTTCTGCAAACCCGGGGCGTCCACTCCTCCGAGGCAGTCGACAGGCGACTGGTCGAGTTGTTGCAGATCGAGCCTTCGTATCATTGTTCGCTCGACTGCCCGGGATGCGTGCCTCTGGCGGTACGACGGGCCGCCCCGCCTCAGAACCTCGATGCGAGCACACTGGAACGGGTATTGTCCGATTTCTCCGAAGCGAATATCGACGTCAAAGCAATCGATTTTCAGGGTCACGGCGAGCCCCTCCTACACCCTGACCTGTGGGGCTTGACCAGGCTGGCCAAGCGTTTCTTCCCAGGTGCATTCCTCTCCATCACCACCAACTGCCAGGCCGTCCTGAAGGATCGGACCGCCCCACAGGCGATTGACGAAATCGTCTGCGCAATCGATGGCACCGACGAGGAGACCTATCAGAAGTACAGGGTGAATGGATCGTTCTCCCTCGCGATTGGTTTCATGAAGGACTTCGCCACCCTCGTTCGTCGGGGAGGCCACCCAACCCGGGTCGTCTGGAAATACGTCGTGTTTCGTCACAACTCCAGTCGCGAAGAACTCCACGAAGCGCAGCGGATTGCGGCGGAAGCAGGTGTCCATGAGCTCCGATTTGTCTTGACTCGAAATGGTGACGTGGCGAGTGAATTCCGTTCCAAAATAGACCTTCCGCAACCCCCACAGGGTTTGCAGCAGAGCTTCTCCCGGCACGAACCTGATTTTCAGGATCTGCGATGGCGCCTCGAAGATGCGGCGGCCGGAATCGCCATTGGAGATCGCCTGGGAGCGCGCCATCTGGCACTCTCGGTCGCTCGAATCTTCTCCCGGTTCTTTCATGACGCCGCCCAACTGCACGGACCACATCGGCAGATCCTTCGCCAATTGCTTGAACTCACCTCGGACCTCGACGAGCCTTCAGAACTGCTCATCGATGATCTTGTTGCCCATCTCCACGACGAACCGCAGGCCGACCCGGGCCGCACATCTGATCAACCGTCAGCGCCTTCGCCGGAGGCCGTCGCCGAGACGATTGACCTCGTCCGGGCCTGTCGCCGCGACATTGCCTATGCTCCGCTGGTGACGGGCCTCCGCCCTTTCTACCAAGACGACCGAACTCTCTACCCCCAGTTCGTGACCGCGGCCGACGGGCATCTGCTCACCGACACCTGTGGTCGCGTTTACCTGGATTGGATGAGTGGCTACGGATCGGTTGTCCTCGGGTACCGCCGTCGAGAGGTTGAGGAGGCGATTCAGGAGCAACTCGCGTGCGGGCCTGTCCTGCCCTTCGGTCATCCTCTCGAGGTGGAGGTCGCTCGGACTCTCAAACGACTCATCCCGTGCGCCGAACGGATCGGTTTCGGCAAGAACGGATCCGACGCCGTGACTGCTGCAGTCCGGATTGCACGACTGGTCACCGGCCGTGAAGTGATCCTCTTCCACGGCTACCACGGCTTTCACGATTGGTATGCAGCTTCAAACCCACAGGTCGGTGGTATCCCTGCGCCGCTGCGCGGCCTGATACAGGAGTTTCGATGGGGGGAAGTCGACAACATCGAACGACTCTTTGCCGAGAACCCCAGGCGAGGTCGCGGCGGTGGTCATGGAACCGGCGAAACAGTTCGTGCCCGAAGAGGGTTATCTCGAGCAGGTCCGGGCCCTCGCACACCGGAATGGCGCGCTCCTCATCTTCGACGAAATCGTCACCGGTTTCCGGGTGGCACTCGGGGGCGTCCAGGAATTGACCGGGGTCACCCCAGACATGGCCTGCTTTGGAAAGGCGATGGCCAACGGGTGGTCCATCTCGGCCCTCGCCGGGCGCGCGGACCTGATGGACCAATGGTCGCGGGTTGGAGTCGATATGACGTGGCGGGCTGAAACCCCTTCGCTGGCAGCGGCTCGTTCTGTCCTCGCTATCCTCGAATCAGAGGATGTCATACCGCACCTGGCGAGAATCGGTTCGCGCCTTCAGGTGGCATTCGACGATCACGCTCGTCGGCTGGGATTGGCGGCACGGCTTACCGGTCACCCTTCGCGGCTGAATATCAGCTTCGACGATCATGACGGGTTGAGGGGTCAGCAGTTGCTCGAATGGTTCATCGACGAATGCCTTCGCCGAGGTGTTGTGACCAACGGGACCCTGCTTCCAAACGCCTCCCATGACGACCGGGCGGTTGAAAAAACCATCGCCGTATTTGAACGAGCTCTTGGTTGCCTGCAACACGCCGTTTCGGGTGGGATCCATGTACGGGCTTGGCGCTCCAAAGGGGCCGTGGGTCGCAGGCTGCATTGATCGCCTCGAGCAAAGCTGCGCGGGTCTTGCCGTAGGTGGCTGGATGCTCGCCGAGGACGGCTTTCCTCTCACCATTGAGGTCGAGTCATCGACCCGCCGGATCGTGTCCGCCGAAAAAATCCGTGCGCACCGACGTGGCGCGGAACCATCCCACGATCGGTGGGGCGCAGAATAGTGGCTGGTGCGTCTGCCTCGACCAGGAGGCGTTCACGGACGGAAACGACCGGTGGAGCTTTGCGATCCGAGCCACTCGCGGCGCGCGCACCGTCTTCCGGTGTCATGTGCTCCACCCGATAGGATCTGACGGCTGCACCGGGCTGCCAATCACGATGGCCAATGGAGAGCTCGTCGAGACGTTGGATGGATACTAGGCGGTCGACAGAGGGCATGGCAGTTGAGTCGAAATGCGTCCCCTAATGGCGATAATCAACCTCGTACGTCGTCTCTGGGTAGATTCCACGCATACCAGGTGATGAGTGTCGAAATACAAAACATGAACACCAGGATAAGCAGATTTGCGTAGGTAAACCACCCATTTGCACGATGGTGAAAGAAGTAGAAAACCGTACTGAATGCGCAGATAATTCCCAAGATTGAATTCGCATGTTTATTTAAAGGATATTTCACTGTATGCGTTAAGAAAAGCCTATGCTCCAATGGAAGGATCCACCAAGCTGCAAAGAAAAGTTTATTCAGTTCATTGAGTTCTTCAGTGAGCATGGTGTTTTTGGTCGTAATTTGATCGATAATACCTGGCTCTATGAACCAGATAATCATTGCAGCAGAGGTGGATACGGCAAAAGACACCCACAATATCGAGATCAAGAATTTGGATTTTGTACCATCCATGTCTCTGTTCCTCTTTTTGTATTATGAAGTGAGTTACGATTTCGTTTTCCTAGGAAAAAAGCACGCTACGCATCCTTCGATAACATCGTCTGATCTTAAACGGAGACGTGATACGTGGCACAATCTCAAACCAATGAAACGACTACTCGCGTCAAGCCACTTGCATTTCTTTGACTGTCAGCTTGCCGAGGTCGATTTCGCCGAGGCCGAGTTGGTGGGCATTGGAGATCATCGAGACCTCGCTACCCTCAAGGCCGAGCAGGGTCGCGCCGTAGGAGTCGAGGGCTACGCGGTCGATCCCTGCGATGACCTTGTTGGGCTTGGCGATATCGCCGGGGCCGAAGGGACCTTTGCTGGTGAGGATGGTCATGGCGTCGGCGACGATCAGATCGGGTTTCCTGACAACCGTGTTGAGGTCCGCGATGCACTGTTCCATGCGCAATAGATCCTCACCCTCGAACGAAGGGTGGAACAGCCGGTTGTCGGTCGGATGTGACGCACCCATGTAGTTCTTCAACGAACCGGTGAATCGAGAACCGATGTGGTCCTTGAAGATCGGCATGTTGATGAACACGTCACACTCGTCGAGGACTTTGAAGACACGGATTTTCTCGAGAGCGACGCCGTCTGGAACCTCGAAATTGTCCCACTGGCTCTCATCATCGCTGTCGACCTGGACGAATTCCGCTCCGCTGCCCTCGACGAATTGAGCGATGTTGCTGCGTTCGAAATATTTGCCGGATTGCCACGTGAGCCAGCGGACTTCCTTGGCGCCTGCTTGTTTGCAGAGGCCGACGACGGTCTTGACCAGGACCGGGTCGGTCGAGGTCCCGGGATGGGATCCCTGGGCGTTCGGAAGGATATTGACGATTTGCCCGGGCCGCACGAAGGCGTCGATCCCTCCGAGCCCGTCAATCACCGCAGTAGTGTTCTTGGCGACATCGGGGCCGTGCGCAACCACGAGATCGGGCAGCGCTTGAGATTGCTCACCGAATCCCACTCCGGTCGCAAGCAAGGTGCCGGCTGCGGCGCCGGTGGCGACGAAATCGCGCCGGGTCATACCGTTGTTGGTTTTCCTGTCTCTCATGGTTCCTCCCTGTACACGTGAAGATTGATGAGGTTTTCCGAAACGCTCCCTGAGATCCGGTGGCCGCCGGATTCGAATTCGACGATACCGATCTCCCCGGTTTCGACGACAACGCCTCCGGAGGCTTCGCACAACCGCCGAGCCTCCTGGAGGGCCTGCACCGCGGCCGCTTCGTCTTTCAAGCGCAACACAACGACGCTTTCACCGGAATCATGATTCGCGCTTGCGCCGTCCTCGAAGCCGGCAAAGAGAAGCGCCGCCGGCCGCGCGATGTTCATGAACGCCAGCCGACCGGTGAAATAAACCTCTGACCCGGCGACCCGGCCCTCGATCGGCAGCCGTTCGATCAAATCCGGTTCGACGCCTCCGGATTGCCGACACCCGGCAAAGGCGGCGGCGATCTCCAACACCGCGTCGGCGCGGTCGGCAAACTCGTTTTCGGCGGTGATCACCGCCAGATCGGGCCCGCTCCAAAAATGCAGGTAATAGTCCGAAGCGGTGGCGCCGTCGCCGAGATCCACCAGCTGTCCGCTCGACGAGCGGGCGAAGCTGTAAATGCCGAAGGCATTTCCTTCCATGGTGTAGATCTCGACGGAGACCGTGTCGCCGCCGCGCCGGTACCGTTGCACGGCGACCTGGTCGAATCCGTATTCGTGGTAGATCTCGGCGCCGCCATTGATGTAGATGAAGAGGTCGTCTCCGACATAAACCTCGGATTCGCCTTCCTGCGCCACAGTCCGATGTCCTGCGGCGGGCAAGTGCTCTCCGGTGGGGAGCAGCCGGCCACCAGGAGGAGGGCAGCGATCGCTGCGGAGCAGACTCGAAAATGGAAGACCATGTCCTGCGCCTCAGTCTAGCAGGTGGAGTTCAGAGTCGTCCGGGAGTGTTCCGTGTCAGTTGACCTTGAACGTGACATCCCCGTTCTCGAAGAACTTGACGATCTGAGTTCGCGGCGGCCACGCCGGCGTTGATGTTGGCTTCTGCGGTCTGGGCGCCCATCTTCTTGGGTGTGAAGAAGTAGCGGCCTTCGTACTGGGCAGCGATCTCGTCCTTGCAGGTCGGCGCGATGTCCGAGAGGTAGGCGAAATCGTCGCGTTCGGCGAACATCTTCATCAGGCCGTCTTCATCGATGACACCGAGCCGGGCGGTGTTGATCAGCGTGCCGCCTTCGGGCATCTTCGAGAGCAGTTCGAAGTTGATGGAGTTCATGGTCTTCGGGTTCTCGGGGATGTGGAGCGAGACGTACTGGCAGGTCTCGTAGAGCTCCTCGACCGAGCCGACCGGCGTCACGCCATCCTTCTTGATGGCCTCGTCGTCGACGAACGGATCGAAGGCAAACACATCCATGCCGAAGCCGTGGGCCACTTTCGCCACGTAGATGCCGACGTTTCCATAGGCGTGGATGCCGATCTTCTTGCCGCGAAGCTCCGTGCCCGGTTTGCCGTTGTAGTTGTTGCGCGCGCTCATGACCATCATGCCGAAGACGAGCTCCGCGACGGCGTTCGAGTTCTGTCCCGGGGGTGTTCATGGCGACAACGTTCTTCTCCGCGGCCTTGGCACAGTCGATGTTGTCGTATCCGGCACCCGCGCGGACGACGATCTTCAACTGTTTGGCGGCATCCAGGACTTCTGCGGTGACCTTGTCGCTGCGGATGATCATCGCGTCAGCGTCGACGACCGCTGCCAGCAGGTCCGCCTTGTCCGTATAGCTTTCGAGGAGCTGGACGTCGTAATTCGCTGCCTTGAACACCTCCACGAGCTGTTCGACGGCCGCCGGCGAAAACGGTTTCTCCGTCGCTACCAGGACTTTCTTTGACATGGGATCCTCCCTGTCGGCCCAAATTAGCACAGGTCCGCCCCGACGCACGAAAGGTATCCTGTCTGCGACGGATGAAGCTGAAGCCCTGCCTGGGTTCCGTTCGCCGGCTTTGCCATAATGGGCAGCACCGACCCATGGGGCGGACAAAGCGAGGCGACTCCGGCAAACCGCCTCTTACCTCCCAACCGTCCAAGGAGAATCGATTGTCGCAGCCCTACACACGCCTGTTCTTCTGGTCACTCAGCGCAGCCCTGGCCGGTTTCCTCTTCGGCTTCGACACGGTGGTCATCTCCGGCGCCGAGCAGACGATCCAGGAGCTGTGGGGTCTCGAGCCCGGCCATGCACGGTCTGGCCATGAGCATGGCCCTCTGGGGCACGGTGCTGGGTTCGCTGGTCGGTGGCTGGCCGACCGACGCTTCGGCCGGAAGCAAGACGCTGCTCTGGATCGGCATCCTCTATTTCGTCTCGGCCGTCGGGTCGGCGCTGGCCACCGATGTCTACTCCTTCATGATCGCCCGCTTCATCGGCGGCCTGGGCGTGGGCATCTCGACGGTGGCCGCGCCGCTGTACATCTCCGAGATCTCACCGGCCCGAAGTACCGCGGGCGGCTGGCCGGCATGTTCCAGTTCAACATCGTCTTCGGCATCCTGGTCGCCTTCGTGTCGAACGCCCTGCTCGGCGGATCTGGCGAGAACGCCTGGCGCTGGATGCTCGGCGTCGAGGCGTTCCCCGCCCTGATCTACAGCCCTCTGTGCTTCGGCCTCCCGGAAAGCCCGCGCTGGCTGATCGGCCGCACGGCGACCGGCTGGACGGGGCATCGACGTGTCTGCGGCAGATCCACCCGGATGCGTCCCGAGGAGCCGAGATCGATGCCAAGGCCGACGAGATCGTCGCGGTCGCCACGGAAACGCAAGAACGCCGGCGGCTTCTGGACCAGCGCTTGACGACTACCCGATCCTGCTGGCCTTCCTGATCGCCTTCTTCAACCAGCTCTCCGGCATCAACGCGATCCTCTATTTCGCTCCGCGGATCTTCGAGCTGACCGGCCTCGGGAAGGCCGCGCTGCTGCAGTCGGTCGGCATCGGCGTCACCAACCTGATCTTCACCTTCGTCGGTCTCTGGCTGATCGACCGGCTCGGCCGGCGCACGCTGCTCTACATCGGCTCCTTCGGCTACATCGCCTCGCTCGGCCTTTGCGCCTGGGCCTTCTTCACCGAGAACTTTGCCATCGTGCCGGCCTGCATCTTCGCCTTCATCGCGGCCCACGCGGTCGGCCAGGGAGCGGTGATCTGGGTGTTCATCTCCGAGATCTTCCCGAACCGCCACCGGGCAGCCGGGCAGTCGCTGGGAAGCTTCACCCACTGGATTTTCGCGGCGCTGCTGACGCTGTTCTTCCCCGGAGCAGCCGCGACCTTTGCGCCCGGTTACGTCTTCCTCTTCTTCTGCCTCATGATGGTCCTTCAGTTGATCTGGGTGAAAGTCATGGTTCCCGAGACCAGGGGCGTGCCGTTGGAGGAAGTCCAGAAGTTGTGGAGGCAGTGACCAGTCTGGAAATGGCCTTCAGCTCGTGCTGACCCGATCGATCTCGTTGAGCGCAAAAGCATAGGCGCCGATACCGACCGCCCGACTGGTTCCCAGCACCGAGGTGCCGATACCGATTCGCTTGAAGGGGTCATAGGCGACCGTCTGATCGCTGCCGGGGATGGGGATCCGCCGGGCCTCGTCCTTCACGAACCCGGCCCGTTGCCCGGCATCTTCCAGATTGAATGCGCGTTGCACGATGCGCCCGTACGAGGTCCCGTCGAATCCTTCGATGGTGCCGTTGAGCTCGTCCATTACCGCCGGCATGAACAGATGGTGCGCTCGGGAAAGGCCACCGCCGATGACCACCAGGCCGTCGAAAAGCGTAATGGCGTTGGCGAGCGCGTCGCCAACCACTTCGCCCATCTCGCGGTAGGCCTCGAATGCGGCAGCCCGTTGCCCTCGGCCTGGCCGAGAGCGATGGCGGTGATTTCCTTCGGGCTCGGTGCTGACTCCAGCGAGATGCCGGCGCTCCTGGCGTAGCTGTCTCGCACGGCGCGAATGCACGCCCCGTCTTCGGCCCGGCGAGCGGGGTACAGCTTGTTGCGCATCAGCCAGATTTCAGCGGCATTGGAGTTGTCGCCGATGACCAACCGGCCGTCGATGACCAGGCCGGCGCCAAACCCTGTCCCCAGGGTGACGCCGAAGAGATTGCGATACCGTTTGGGCTGGCTGCCTCGGCGAACATCCGATTCACCGCCGGCAGGAGACCGGCGATGGCCTCGCCGTAGACAAAGAGATTGCCGTCGTTATTGATGAAGACCGGGAGGCCGAATTTTCGTTCCAGCCACGGTCCGAGAGGTACGCCGCCCGAGAAAGCCGGCAGGTTGCTGACATTGTCGATGATTCCGCTCGGATAGTCGGCCGGGCCGGGAAAGGCGAAGCTGATCGCTGTGGGTTCGCGATCCAGCGCCGCGATCACCTGTCGGAAACCGGTATCGATGGTCTTCAGGCTCAGCTCGAGAGATTGCGTCTCGGACGGCAGACGGACGGGTTCGACCAATTCCCGGCTCGATTGGATTGCGGAGAACACGAAGTTGGTCCCACCAGCATCAAGGGTCAAGACGATCCGTTCATCCGTGGCAAGATTCAATTTCCAGCCCTTCGCGAATGTCGCGTGAACGTCATCCAAAATACACATTTCGAGCTCGTGGCTTCCCCAGTCTCGGTGAGTTCTGCGAGCCGTTGCTGAATCCGAGCATATGATCTTCCAAGATGTCAGTATGGGTCAAGGCGCGATGGAATCATTCCCTCGCAATGGACGAGAATACGGAGCCGTGGATTGCGGCCACCACGAAGAAGAGGGCAACGCGATGACGATAAAGAAGGTGTTGATTGTCGGCGCCGGAACCATGGGCCAGCAGATTGGTTTCCATTGCGCCATGTACGGATTCGAGACCGTGGTTTATGACGTGAGTGACGAGTCGCTCGAGATCTGCCGGGCCCGCCACCGCCGTCTGGCTGAATTGTTTGTGGTTCGCCGTGGGGCCGATCAGCATCGCGTTGATGCCGCCATGGATCGATTGAGCTACTTGAGCGATCTGGCCACGGCCGCCCGCGAGGTCGATCTCGTGAGCGAATCGGTTCCCGAGATTCCCGAGATCAAAGCCGAGGTGTATCGACAGCTCAATACAGCGTGCCCCGAACGAACCATCTTCACCACGAATACCTCGACCCTCCTGCCGAGCCAGTTCGCCGAAGCAACCGGCCGGGCGGCCAGGTTCGTGGCGCTCCACTTCGCCAACCCGATCTGGGACTCGAATATCGGCGAGGTGATGGCCCATGAGGGCACCGACCCCGAAATCGTCGAGAGGGTCTTGGAGTTCGCAGCGCAGATCGGCATGGTACCGATTCGCCTGGAACGGGAGAACCACGGCTTCATCAGCAACTCGCTCCTGGAGCAGGCGTGCCGTCGGAACGTGCTCGAGCGGGTTGAGGTCTCCGAGATCCCACCGCAGCCTTCTCAAAAGTAGGATCGTGTCGAGCGCGCGCAGAGGTGCCGCTGCCAGAACCTAGGCCTCCCGCCTGCCGTATGATTGTCGCGTGAACCAACCCAAAATCGGCGTGGCGCTGATGCGCTTTCAGCTCCTGGCCGGGAGTCGAGTCGCCCTCCGCACTCTGGCACCTGTAGCCGCCGGCGCGGTCGCCGCCTCTGTCATGTACGGGACGCCGATGGTGGTGATTCGTCTCGCTCAGGGACTGTTCTTCTCGGACCGAGTGTCGATCGGGAGTGCGGTGTTCGCGGCGGCGACCTGTCTCGCGGTAACTTTTTCCGCCGTGCCGCGGCTGACCCCGGGGCTCAACGGGTGGGCCCGACACCTGCCGGCCTCGGGTAGTGCCTTCCGCCGGGCGGCGACAGCCGGTCTCGCGGTCGTACAGCTTCCGGTGCTGGCTCTCATGACGGCCGGCGGCTTGGCGGCCCTCTACGACGAGCCTTCGACGACTGGCCGCGCCTGGCGGCGCTGGTCCCGCTGGCGTGGGCGACGTCGTTGGGTGCCCTGAAGGTCGAGCATGGTTGGACGCGCGCGGTTGCGGTCCTGGCTGCGTTGGGGATGTGGATCGGATCGTGGATGGGGCTGGTTGTAGGTTTTGTGCTTCTGGTATTGGCGGATACAACAGCTGGTTCGCTGGCCCCGCACTCGGGGCGAAGTTTGACCGGACGGCGCATCAAGAGTCCGGGAAGGTTCCCCACAACCGAGGGCCCACGGGCCGCTGCAGTCCGATTGTGGTGGAGGGTTTCCCGCCGCGCACTTGGATGGCGGATGATCGGCGCTTCGCTGTCGGGGCTGTTGGCGCTCGCCCCAGTCGTGTTCTTCCTTCGCAACAACGAGCTCACTCAGGCGCAGCATTCGATCGCGCTCCGATTGGCGACAGCGATGGGAGTTGTTTTTGTCATGGCGACGGCGGCGGATGGGCTGGTCAAACGACGCCCTCCGTGGGCGTGGATTCGTTCGCTGCCGTGGTCGGCATCGACACGCGTGTCGCTCGACGGAGTCTACTGGTTGGGCTCGCCTCGCCCGTGCTCGTCGTTGCCGCCTCCATCGACCCTGGAGTGGTGTGGGTCGTCGCCGGTGCGATTCCGCTGATCGGCCTGCGCGGTGCGGCTGCGATCCGCCAGGCGCCGGGACGGCTCAGCGCGGCGTCCGGACAGCTCATGGTCGAGGGGGTGGTGATCGCGATTCTGGTGGCTCTGCTCCCGTGGGCATCGTTTGTATTCTTTGCTCTGACGCCGGTCGCAGTGCGGCACGCGGCCGAGCTGGAACGGCGCAGGGAGATCAGCCGGTGGCACGAGTTGCACCACCTTGCGGCCGGTGATCCAATGTCATGGAGCGATGCATGATCACGATGGAAGGGGTGTCGTTTGCCTACACCGCCGGCCACGATGTACTGTCGGAAATTGACCTCAGGGTGAAGCCCGGGCTGACACTGCTGGTTGGGCCGAATGGCTGCGGCAAGAGCACGCTCCTCAAGATCGCGGCCGGGGTCGAGAGACCGGATCGAGGACGGGTGTGTGTGGGCGGCCACGATCTGTGGCGCGAAGAGGTGGAAGCGAGGTCACATCTCGCGTATCTCCCGGAGCACCCCGATCTCACGCCGTACGCGACCGTGCTCGAGATCCTCCAGCTTGTGTGCGGTCTTCGAGGTCGGCCCGTCGGTGAAGCTCGATCCGCACTCGAGTGGGTGGGTCTGGAGGAGCTCGGCGACAGGACGATTCGAGAGCTTTCCAAGGGACAGCGCCGGCGGGCCACTTTAGCGGCGGCTCGCATCGGAACACCAGCCTGCCTGCTCCTCGACGAACCCATCGAAGGGATGGATCGCGCCTTTGGGGATGTTCTTCTGGGCTGGCTCAAACGCCACGTCGAAGAGGGCGGAACTGCGGTCGTGGTGTCCCACGAGTTCGAGTCGTTCGCACCGCTCGCCGACTGTGGGATAACAGTTTGCGATAGTCACTGCCAAACGGGTCAAAGGCGCCGCCACCGGGATCCGAACGGGAAGTGATTCTCGAACGGCTCGCTCGGGGTGGAAAGAGGTCCTGACTGGGTCGGCAAACAGGCGCGCCTGATCCATGAATTGACATTCCTGGTTCGGAACTCCACATTCGAGGAAGAGTCTCATCAAATAGATTTGAGTCGCGACAGCGAAGGGGCAGGAAGCAATGACCATTCGTCCGTCGTCCACCAAGTCGTTCGGGCTGACGTGCGCCGTCGCAGTCATTATTCCGAGCGTGGTGGCCGGGCAAGTCAACACCGCAGATCTCGTCATTCAAACACTTGCCGGAGACGGGGCGCCGCTGCCTCAGGTTGGTGGCCATTTTTCTTTCCGAAGAAACCGGACTCAGACGGAGCGGTACGACCGATGCGAACGGTCAGGTGGTGGTCAGAGCGTTGCAGCCCGGGCGGATGGAAGCTGAGCGCAACCCGCGACGGCTTCCATCAAATTGCTGATCAGTCGATCCTACTTCGGGTCGGGCAGACGGCTCACGCCAGGCTCACGATGCGTCCCACGGTCTCCGAGACCGTGACCGTCAGCGGCGAGATGCCGGTAGTGGACCTCTTCAGGACGGACGTTTCGACGAACATCTTGCCCGAGCAGATCGACGCGCTGCCGGTTCCGGACCGACAGTTCGAACGACTCGGCCTTCCTGGCGTCGGCGGTCCAACCGGATCCAACCCCTTTCTTCGATCGAGGCGGCGCGCCGGTTCTCGGCAGCGCCGGCAGTGGCTGGTCCAACGCCTATGTCATCGACGGGGTCGCACACGACCGATCCGGGGGAGGGTGTGCCGGAGCTGCGAATCGGCCAGGACGCGATTCGCGAGTTCCGGGTGATTGCCCAGGGCTTCGATGCGGAGATCGGGCAGTCGAACGGCGGCGCTCTGTCGATCGTTACCAAGTCCGGCACAAATCAACTCCGCGGCTCGGTCTTCGGTTTTTACAGGGCCGATGCCCTGCGCTCGCGGGGAGCGCTCCAAGAGGAAGAGGTCGATTTCTCCCGGTATCACGTCGGTTTCACGTTGGGCGGACCGATTGTGCCGCGACCGCACTCACTTTTTCGCATCCTTCGGTCAAATACATGGACGATGACAACATCGCCCTGGTCCGGCCCGGAGGCGCGTTCGTGGACCTGGCCGAAGATGTGGTGCACCCGACCGAGCAGATTCTGGCCCTGCTCAGCCTCGATCACCGGTTCTCGGATTCGAACTCCG
>CAVYKX010000031.1:0-29311 GCA_963769215.1 Candidatus Sulfomarinibacteraceae bacterium
ACATAGGCAACCGAAAGCGGCGTCATCGGATTGAGGCTCCAGAAATCACCGAAATACTGTAGCGCATCCTGAATGCAGTGTTTGATGCGATAGCACCGAAGGGGCGAGTGGATGCGAATTACATCAGCGTGCGACTCTACCAAGGGGCCGCACGAATGCTATAACACTCCAGGAGCGACAAGGGGGAAACGCCATGCAACTCACCGACGGCTCCCTTCTGAAAACTCGAGCGTACGTCGACGGCAGATGGATCGACGCCGACGACGGCGCGACCTTTGCCGTCACCAACCCGGCCACCGGCGAGGTCGTCGCCGAGGTCGCGCAGTGCGGCGGCCGCGAGACCCGGCGCGCCATCGAGGCGGCGGAGAAGGCGCAGGTCGAGTGGCGGCAGAAGACGGCCGACGGAGCGCGTCCAACCTGTTGCGCCGCTGGTTCGACCTGATGATGGAGCACCAGGAGGACCTGGCGCAGATCCTGACCGCCGAGCAGGGCAAGCCGCTCGCCGAGGCGCGCGGCGAGATCGCCTACGGCGCCAGCTTCATCGAGTGGTTCGCCGAGGAGGCCAAGCGCGTCTACGGCGACGTCATCCCGCCGCCGGCGACGACCGGCGGATCGTCGTCATCAAGCAGCCGGTCGGCGTGGTGGCGTGCATCACGCCGTGGAACTTCCCCAACGCGATGATCACCCGCAAGGTCGGCGCCGCGCTGGCCGCCGGCTGCACGACGGTGTGCAAGCCGGCCACCGCGACGCCGCTGTCGGCCTTCGCCATGGCCGAGCTGGCCGAGCGCGCCGGCATTCCCGCCGGGGTCATCAACGTCCTCGCCGGCCGCACCGGCGCCATCGGCGACGAGCTGACCTCGAACCCGATCGTCCGCAAGCTCACCTTCACCGGCTCGACCGAGGTCGGCAAGAAGCTGATCGCCGACTGCGCCGGGACCATGAAGACGGACGTCGATGGAGCTCGGCGGCAACGCGCCGTTCATCGTCTTCGACGACGCCGACCTCGACGAGGCGGTGCAGGCGCCATGGCCACCAAGTACCGCAACGCCGGCCAGACCTGCGTCTGCGCCAACCGCATCCTGGTCCAGGACACGGTCATGGACGCGTTCGCCGAGAAGCTGGCCGAGGCGGTGACAGGGCTCAAGGTCGGCAACGGCGCCGAAGAGGGCGTGACCATCGGCCCGCTGATCGACGACGCCGCCGCCGACAACGTCGTGCGCGATGATCGACGACGCGGTCGCCAAGGGCGCCAAGGTGGTGCTCGGCGGCGGCCGCTCCGAGCTCGGCGGCACGCTTCTTCGAGCCGACGATCCTCGCCGGCGTCACCGACGACATGCGGGTCTTCCGCGAGGAGACCTTCGGCCCGGTCGCGCCGCTGGTCTCGCTTCTCCACCGAAGAGGAGGCCATCGCGATGGCCAACGACACCGAGTTCGGCCTCGCCGCCTACTTCTGCACCCGCGACGTCGGCCGCATCTGGCGGGTCGCCGAAGGCCTCGAGTACGGCATCGTCGGCATCAACGAGGGCATGATCTCCAACGCCATGGCGCCGTTCGGCGGCGTCAAGGAGTCGGGCAACGGCCGCGAGGGCTCCAAGTACGGCCTCGACGACTACGTCGAGATCAAGTACCTGTGCATCGGCGGAATCGACACATAGGAATCTCACCTCCCCTGAAACTCGAGAGACACCGCCTCCGTAAAGGAGGGGGCCAATGTGTTAGGATCTGGAGTGTTCCCGGTCCCCTTTTGGGGCGTGGGTTCCTTCGGTGCCGACAACAACACGACACGGTCGGCAGAAACAACGAAGGGCTCAGAGGACAGCTTTTCCAAGCAGCTCCCGGGGTGTTGATTCAACAACTGAAATGCCGAACGACCCGAGTCACACTCGGATATCGAAGGAGGATCGAATGGCAAAGAGAAGAATCATCATTCTCGGCGCCGCCGGCCGCGATTTCCACAACTTCAACTGCGTCTACCGGGACGACGACTCGTCGAGGTCGTGGCCTTCACCGCCACCCAGATCCCCGACATCGACGGCCGCAAGTACCCCGCCGAGCTGGCCGGCGATCTCTACCCCGACGGCATTCCCATCGAGGACGAGGACGAGCTGCCGAGCTGATCGCAAGGACCCGAGGCCGACATGTGCGTCATGTCCTACAGCGACGTCTCCTACCAGCAGGTCATGAGCCTGGCCTCCATCGTCAACGCCGCCGGCGCCGACTTCACCATGCTGGGCGACGCGAGACACCCAGATCAAGAGCACCAAGCCGGTGATCAGCGTGGGCGCCGTGCGCACCGGCTGCGGCAAGAGCCAGACCAGCCGCCGCATCTGCGAGATCCTGCGCGCCGCCGGCAAGAAGGTCGTGGCCATCCGCCACCCGATGCCCTACGGCGACCTGGTGGCCCAGAAGGTCCAGCGCTTCGCCGAGCTCGCCGACCTGGAGAAGCACAAGTGCACCATCGAGGAGATGGAGGAGTACGAGCCCCACATCGTGGCCGGCGGCGTGATCTACGCCGGCGTCGACTACGAGGCCATCCTGCGCGAGGCCGAGAAGGAAGCCGACATCATCCTCTGGGACGGCGGCAACAACGACACTCCCTTCTACAAGAGCGACCTGCACATCGTGGTGGCCGATCCGCACCGCGCCGGGCCACGAGATGAGCTACTTCCCCAGCGAGACCAACGTGCGCCTGGCCGACGTGGTGATCATCAACAAGGTCGTCGAGGCCGAGTTCGAGAACATCGAAACGGTGCGCGACAACATCCGCGAGATCAACCCCGACGCGATCGATCATCGACGCCGCCAGCCCGCTGACCGCTCGAGGGCGATCGTGGACCTGATGGGCAAGAAGGTCCTGGTCGTCGAGGACGGCCCGACCCTGACCCACGGCGACATGACCTACGGCGCCGGCGTGGTGGCCGCCCTGCGCATGGGCGCCGAAGAGCTGGTCGACCCGCGGCCCTGGGCCACGGGCAAGCTGGCCGAGACCTTCGAGATCTATCCCGAAATCGGCACCCTGCTGCCGGCCATGGGTTACGGCGACGAGCAGGTGGCCGACCTGGAGAAGACCATCAACGCCGTCGAGTGCGACGCCGTGGTCATCGGCACCCCCATCGACCTGAACCGGATCGTCAAGATCGACAAGCCCACCGTGCGGGTCGAAGTACGAACTCCAGGAGATCGGCGAGCCCGACCTCGACGGCATCCTCGACGAGTTTGTCGCCGAGCACGGGTTGAAGAAGTAAGTCAGATCAGTTGCAATCGCGAAGGGCGGGCCGAATGGCCCGCCTTTTTTCATTTTGGATTTTGGATTTTGGATTTTGGATTTCCACCCACCCGGGAGGCCTGGGGCTTGAGGCTTGAGGCGTGCACGCAGTAACGCGTTCGCAGAACTGCGCGCTCGGCGGAGATGCCAACAATGCATTGTCCGGATTCGCAGCAGTTCAAACGAGCCCGCACCGCACTGAGTCGGTCAATGCTCAAGGTGGCTCCTTTGCGGAAGCGCGTTTGCAGGATGGCGCGCTGGTCGGGCGTGCGTCTTTGACGATTTCAGGAGTCCCCGCAACAGCGAGATCGTGAGGGCTTCGGAGTAACCCACTCAGCTGGCCCAGGAAGTCCACAGATTGCCCAGATAGACCCAGATACTCCGACCTGGACAGTGGCGACACAAGCCGCGGAGCGGCGAAAGAGCCTAGCCCGGGGCGTGCGCCGCAGGTAAGAGCGCACTGAAGGAAGCGGCGCGTCTCCGGTTCTTCGTTCGGGAAAGGGATCGGAAACGCAGGGAATCGAGAATCGTGTATCCAGTATCGCGTGGGCTGTCGGCTCTATACTCCGAGCACACAAGGAGAACCTCATGGGTCCACTCGAGGGTACGAAAGTGGTCGAGATGGCCGGTCTCGGCCCGGGCCCGTTTGCCGGGATGATGCTTGCCGACATGGGCGCCGATGTCATTCGGATCGAGCGACCCGGGACGATACCCCTGTTTCCCGAACCCAAGTTCGACGTCATGACCCGCGGCCGGCGGTCCGTGATCCTCGACGTCAAAAAGCCGGAGGGCGCCGAGGCCGTTCTGGACCTGGTCGAACAGGCCGACGCGCTGATCGAGGGGTTCAGGCCAGGGGTCATGGAGACTCTCGGCCTCGGCCCCGATGCGTGTCTCGAGCGCAATCCCCGACTTGTTTACGGGCGCATCACCGGATGGGGCCAAGACGGGCCGCTTGCCCACGCCGCCGGCCACGACATCAATTTCATCGCGCTCGCCGGCGCACTCCACGCCTGCGGTCACCGGGGCGAGCGGCCGGTGCCGCCGCTCAACCTGGTCGGCGATTTTGGCGGCGGAGGCATGCTGCTCGCGTTCGGCGTCGTGTGCGCACTCCTGGAAGCTCAACGGTCGGGTGAGGGGCAGATCATCGACGCGGCCATGGTGGATGGCACGGCATCGCTCATGGCGCTGATTCACGGCATGCTCGCCTGTGGTTTCTGGCGCGATCGAACGCGGTGTCAACCTGGTCGACTCGGGCGCGCATTTCTACGACACCTACGAGACGCCGACGGCAAGTGGGTGGCGGTGGGTGCGATCGAACCGAAGTTCTACGCCCTCCTGCTCGAGTTGGCCGGTATCGACGACCACGAATTCAAGACCCAGCTCGACCCCACACGAGTGGCCGGAGCTGCGCGAGAAAATGGCCGCTGTGTTCAAGACCAAGACCCGCGACGAGTGGTGCGAGATCATGGAGGGCACCGACACCTGCTTCGCGCCGGTGCTTTCACTCGAAGAAGCTCCTGAACACCCCCACAACGTCGCACGTGAGACCTTTGTCGAGGTCGACGGTGTACGCCAACCGGCACCGGCGCCGCGATTCAGCCGGACACCGGGTCAGATCGCGAGCCCGCCACCGAACCCGGGGGAGCATACGGAATCGGTGCTCCGCGACTGGGGCTTCAGTGAGGTCCGGATCTCTGAACTGAAAGAGGCGAAGGCCATCTGATCCGGTGGCTGGTTCCTACTGTTCGAGAGCTTCTGCGAGCTGAGCCAACCGGTCCTGCTCGCGTTCGATGTAATTGATCCACTGGCTGGCAAGCTGGCGGCTGCGGCTGTCAGCCTGGGCGCGAACGAATGCCTGACGGGCCTCGTCGAAGCGTTCGAGATTGAATAACGCCTGCCCGAGCAGCACATGGGCCTGATCGGGGCGATCGAGCCCGCCCTTGGAGAGAGCTTTTTGCGCGGCCGCAACAGCTTCATCCCATCGATTCAGGTTCATGTATGACTGCGCCAGCACCAGGTCAACCTTCCCATCACTCGCCATGTTCGCCGCACGAGTCAGCGCCGGGATGGCCTTTTCATCTTCCTTGGCGAGGGTCCACGCCTGCGACAGGAGCCGCCAGTTGTTGAGCGACGACTCGATGACACCGTCGTCGATCCCTTTCTGCAAAACGTTGCCCGCGCGGTACGGAAGATCGTTTTGCAGGAGCAATCCGGCGAGAGACATCACCTCGTTCTCCTGGTCGAGATATCCCAGGACGTACGCCAGCTCGAGGGTGCCGAGCTGCCTTCGTTGATCTTCTTTCTCACCATACAGGCTGGCGAGCTGCATCCAATACTGCTCCTTCGGGTACAGCTTGATCAACTCGTGCAGGACTTTGATCACTTCGTCGGTCTCACCGAGCTCGAAGTGGAGAACCCGGACCATCAGCAACGACTGTTCCTTGACCTTCTGACCCGACTGCCGCTGCAGCTCGACCGCCCGCCGGGCGGGCCCGAGCGCGTTCCGATATTCCCCGAGTTGGTAGTACGCCTGGGAAATCAGCTCGTAGTTCTGCGACTTGGGCTCCGGGTCGTAGGTCATCCACCGTTCCACGTACTCGATCGCTTTTCGCCAGTTTTCGGTCGAAAAGTACAGCTGGCTCAGGTTGAAGACGGTCCCCGTTTCCAATGCCTCCGGCAGATCCGGTTGTTGAAGGAGCTTCTCGTAGGCCTGGATGGCCTGCGGCAGCCGGTCCTGCGAGTAGTATATGAACGCGTAGAGGTTGTAGATCTGGGAGAGCTCGTAGCTGTTCAGATCGTCGTCCTTGGTCAGCTTGTCGAGGACTTTGATCGCCTCGGAGTAGTCCTCTTCCTCGGCCGCCTCCTGCGCCTTGGCGAGCTCTTTGTAGGTCGCCTCCCGCATCGACTGCGTTTCCCGGGTTTCGAGATCGCCGAGGGTCTGCTCCTCTTCTTCCTGGGCCCACACCGAGCCCGTAGCCAACAGCATGGCCATCAACAGGACGGCAGCCGAAATGCCCGCCAATCGGTAGCTTCCGGAATCGGTTCTACAACCAGTCATACAGGCGCCGCCTCTTCAGTCTTCCAGTTGGAACGTGATCTTGTTCAGAACCCCGTGCACCTCGATCGGCTCGCCGTTGACGACACGGGGTTTGTACTTGAACTTGAGTGCGGCGGCCAGCGCCGCCTTGTTGAAGATGGTGCTCGGGTGGTACTCGACCACCTGAGGATTTTTCACCGACCCGTTCTTGGTGACGGTGAACTCCACGATCACATAGCCCTCGATGCCCCGATCGATGGCCCGCGATGGATAGACCGGCGCCACCTTGACGATCGGGAGGTAGTCTCCATCCGCCGAGCCGGCCGCAATACCGAACCCGGGAGCAATGTCGATCATCGAGTTGTCGATCGAGATGTTCGCCTCGTGCGAGGCCTGCACGGCGGTGGTTTCGGCGGCAGCACCGCCGCTGTCTCCGAGTGACGGCTGCGGGGCCGCCGGGGGGGCAGCGTCCGGGTTGGGCGGACGGTCGGGCTTCTCGCGTTTTCTCTCCAGCCGTTCCTCCCGCTTGACGCGGACAAAGTCCACGATGCGGCTGCTTTTGACCTCCGTCATGGCGCTGTGTCCGGAGGCGATCAACGCCTGCATGATGAACAGCAGACCGAAGGTGACGAGTGCGCCCGCGACGACAGCGATGGCCATACGTTTCATTGGTCACTCTTGGGCTGCGATCGACACGTTATAGACCCCAGCCTCGCGAGCGGCGTCCATGACACCAATCAACATTTCGGTCGTCGAGTTCTTGTCGGCCTGGATGACAACGCTCCCCTGCGGGTTCTCCGCGTGAAGACGTTCGATATTGGCCCGCAACGGCCCGCGGATCGACCTGGCGACGGTCGATCCAGATTTCTCCGCCGCGGTGATGGCGACCAGGATATTGCCCTTTTCCTTGACCGTGGCGGTCACCGCCGACGGGCGGTTCACCTCGATCCCCGACTCCTTGATGAAGGAGGCCGTCACGATGAAGAAGATGAGCATGATGAAGACCACGTCGAGCATCGGCGTGATGTCGATCTCCTGCTCTTCTTCGGCCTGAGATGTTGATGCATTAAATCGGCGCATCGCCCTACCCTTCGGTGGTCGAGTTCGGCCCGCAGTTGCTCCACCTCGCGGTGGGCAAAACGAGATAGCAGCGTGGTCGCGAAGAGCCCCGAGAGGGCAGCCACCATCCCCGCCATGGTTGGGATCGTCGCCATGGACACACCGGCGGCCATCGAGCTGGGGTTCCCGCTCCCTGCGAACGCCATGACCTCGAAGACCTCGATCATCCCGGTCACCGTGCCCAGCAGCCCCAGCAGCGGGCAGAGGGCGACCAGCGTCTTGATCAGCCCGAGATTCTGCTCGACGCTCAACGTGACCCTGGAGATCAGGGCACGACGAATCTGACGAGCGTTCCATGACCGTCGCTCGGGTCGGGCCTTCCACGTGTCGATGACGGATTTGACGAGTTCGCGGTGACCGAACCGATAAAAGAAAACCCTTTCGAAGATCAGCACCCACATCACCAATGTGAGCACGCCAATGACTCGCAGGACCGGGCCCCCGATCTCCAGGAAGTCCCGAATCGCCTCGTACCAATCAAACAACCGATACATCGGTCATCCCGCCTTATGCCGAAGGTGCCGCGACGTCCGTCTTTTCGGCGTGCTCGGCGACGATGCCCGCGCTCTGCTCCTCGAGTACGTGGATGATGCGGCGGCTGCGACCGGACACCACGGTGTGCAGCAGGACCGTCGGGATCGCGACCGAGAGACCGAGAACCGTCGTCACGAGCGCCTGGGAGATGCCACCCGCCATGAGCTTCGGATCACCCGTACCGAAGAGCGTGATCGCCTGGAAGGTGTTGATCATGCCGGTCACGGTTCCGAGCAGACCCATCAGCGGCGCGACCACCGAGATGATCTTCAAAAACAGCAGGCCGCGGCTCAGCTTGGGCGCCTCCTTGATGATCGCCTCGCCCATCTTGAGCTCGAGGGTTTCGAGGTCCGCGTTCTGATTCTGCTCGGCCACCAGCAGCACGCGGCCGAGAGGGTTGCTGGTGTCGGCCTTCGCGCTCTTGAGCTGGGCGCTGACCTTGCGGCCTCGAAAGCCCGAGGACGACGATCCGCTCGAGCGCGATCAGCAGCGCGAGGATCCCGAGCGCGATGATCAGGTAGCCGATCAGGCCGCCCTGGGCAATGCGCTCTTTCAGGTTCGGTGCTTGCACGAGCAGACCGAGCAGCGAGCCTCGGGTCGGGTCGATCCCGAAGCGCAGTCACCGAGCCGGACGACGCTCGAAGAGGTTGGACGTCGTACCCACGAACCGTCCCTGAGGCTGCCGCGGGAGCTCGAGGACGTTGCCGGTCTCGGGCGTGAATTGCAGGTACTTGCCGTCGGCGATGATGTTGAATGCACCGACCCGAACGACCTCCTGCTCGACCCGGTCACCGTCCGAGGTGATCACCGTGGTGGTGAAGCGCGACACCTTGCCGGACTCCGTCATCTCCCGCTGGAGCTCGAACCACAGGCCTTCGATGTCTTCCATCGACGGCAGCTTCGACGTGCTGCTGAGCTTGTTGGCGAGCTCCGTCATGAACTCGTCGCGATTGTCGTACTGGGCACTGATGATCGAGTTTTCGAGCTGACCGCGGGTGTCGCCCGCGACCTGCTGCAGGACACCGAACATCTCCTTCAGCGAACCCAGTCGACTGTCGAGCAGCTCCATCTGATCGACAATGCGGAGCTCGTTGCGCTCGAAGGCCCGTTCGAACTCGTTGCTGCGCCGCTCCATCTGCGCCTTCTGGGCCTGAGCCTGGCTCAGCAGCCGCTGCTGCTCGCGCTTTTTCGGCAGCGAATTTCTGCTCTCGCTCTCTCTGTTCACGGGCATTCGAGCTTCGACCCTGCTCGACCAGCCTGAGCAACTCATCGAGGGATTTTGCTTTTTCGGATCCGTCCTGGGCAAATGCCACCGCACTTGCACAGACCACTAACGTCACGATTATTTTCTTGATCATTCGGAAACCTCCGGCGCCACGACCGGAACCAGGAGAAGGTTCGGTGCAATCTGTTTCCTCGCGATCTTGATTCCATTCTTGATCTGGTTTCGATACTCGGCGGCAATGGGGTCCAGCACCCTGCTGCTTGTCCCACATGCCGAAGACCTCTCCGTCGCCCGACTGGTACAGAAGGGCCGTCCTGCCGATGCGGAGGAAATCCACCTCGAGCGACGCGCCCTCGAGCTCGAGCGTCGCCCTTATAGGCCTCGATGGTGCGGCCGTAGTCGTTCTCGATCTCGTAGGCCTCGAGCACGCGCCGGAACTTCTCGGCCACGGTCACGTCGGACCTTTCGAGCAGCGTCCGGAGGAAGCCGACACGCTGGCTGACGCTCATCGAGGAGAAACGGCACGTCGAGGTCCACGAACTGCTCGAGGCTCTCCACCATCTTGAGCATCAGCGGCGTGATCTGGCGCTCGATGACGCTGACCTGATCGATGGAGTTCGCGATATCTGCGAGCTCCTGGCTCTGTCCATCGAGCTGCTTCTCGCAGGAGAGCGTTGTAGACCTCGAGGCCGTCGATCTCCTTCAGACGGCCGAGTACTGCCGTTCCAGGGCCCTGGTCTGATCGACCACCTGGTCGATGTTGGCCTGGGATCGCCGCTCGGCGTCGTCCATGGCCCTGGCGGCGTTCAGCGCGCCCTGGATTTCCTGCGCCATCACTGCGCTCGTCACGCAGAAAATGCCGCAGATGAACGCCGTCGAAATCATCAGATGTCGTTGTTTGATTCTTGGCATCATCCTCTGTCCTTGCTGCGAACCATCAAGGGTCCACGACTGATAGATTCATTGGCCGGGCTCTCGAAAGGGCATCATACTCGTTCCGAAAGAGTGCATCAATTCACATGGGCGCGCGGAAGAGATTGACGCGACGGTCGTGTCGTGGGAGCTTTACGTACCCCGCTTTCGGCGGTAGCCGGACATGAAGGAGAATCACATGCCGCTCACAATCAACTTCGAGCTCAGCGATCGCGACATCGAGCACTTTGTCGCAATGGGGCGTGACCAGAAGGCGGTCACCGAAGAGAGAAAATCGACCGACGAGATTGCTGCGGCCGCCCGCGGGATCGTCGAAGCCTGTGAGGGCGTCGAGCTGCCGGAATTCATCTCGACCCGTCTCGAGAAACTCGGCATTCTCGCCGACATCGTCACCGATTCGGAGTGGCGACTACCGGCCGAAGACCTCGAACGAGTTCTGAGTGCGATGTGTTACTTCGCGGACCCCGATGACTTGATTCCCGACCGCGTACCGGGCATCGGTTTCCTCGACGATGCGATCATGGCGGAACTCGTGGTCAAGGACCTCGAACACGAGATCTCGGCCTATAAGGACTTCTGCACCTATCGCCAGGCCGAAGAAGAACGCCGTCGAGCACGCGGTGACACCACCGATGTGAGCCGCGAGGAATGGCTGGCCGACACCAGGGCGGCGCTGCAGTCGCGCATGAGGGAACGCCGGCGGTCGCGCGCTTCGTCAGGATCCTGGCGGGTCCGTCTCTGGTAGCTGGCGCCGGATTTGACAATCAGCTTGAGGAATCAGGCGCCTCGACCTCGAACGGGATGCGTGCGGTGCTCTCCTCGAGGTCGATCTGCAGGACCCAGCGCCCGGGTTGAGCGCCTCCCGGCACCGCAAAGACGAGCGGGCCTCCACGCCCTGAAGCTGGAGACAAATACGCTGTCAAAGGCGTGGCGGCCGCCCACGAAGCCTTCGCCCGTTCCGATCGATGGGTAGATCGACCATCGGTCACACCGCCCCCGCGAAGCCAGAAACCGATGTGTCGGCCCGTACCAGGCGGCATACCGGTCGAGTACCATGCGGAGTTTGCCCTGGACGCTGCGAAAGGCCTGCTCATCGAGTGGCGCCATCGCGTGACCCGTGGGATCGAAGAGACGTATGGCCGTGCGCTCCACGTCGACGGTTCCGCGGACGCCTGCAATACCCAGGCGCAGAACAGCCTCAGGCTCACCGAGGCGATCCTCGATCATCCCGTAGTACACCTCGACGGCCACTTCCGGCCCTTCGAACCACATCAGGCGCCTACCTTCGATGGTGACCCCCGGGGTGTCGGTGGGCGTCGATGTGACGCAGGCGGCTGCGGTCAGGAGCAGCAGGACGGTGACGGCCATATTTCGCATGCCTCAACGATAGCAAACGAAGATCCGAGGCTCTATCGAACGCCCGGATTCGCCCGCTGGGCGGCTTGCGATTCAGGTGAACGTCGTCTCATACCGCTTGGGAGAACCGCAGAGTTTTCAAATGACTTTCGCATGCGTTAACGTAGGCCGGGCAGGTCGGGTGACTCGACCACACAGCGGCAACGGAGGTGAAGATGTCGCTTGTCGAACAAGCGTACCGGAAGATCAAGGCTCGCATACTCGATAATCAGTACGGACCGCGGTACCAGGCCCTGGAACAAGACATCGCCAACGACCTCGGCATGAGCCGCACCCCGGTACGGGAAGCGCTGATCAGACTGGAAAATGAGGGCCTCGTCACGTGCATTCCCCGCCGCGGCATGCGGGTCGTGCCCCTGTCGGCGGACGACATGAGGGAGATCTACCAGTTGCTCACGGGCCTCGAAACCACGGCAGTGGACCTGTTGGCAAGGAAACACCCGCGACCGAAAGACATCTCCATTCTGAACGATGCGATGGACCAAATGGAGCGGGCCCTGGAGGAGAACGACCTCCCGGCATGGGCGAGGGCGGACGAACAATTCCACAAATCCCTTTTGGAGTTGTGCGGCAATCGGCGACTGGCCGACATGGCCAACACGGTTCTGGATCAGGCGCACCGCGCCCGCTGGGTCACCCTCACGCTGAGACCGATCCCGTGGGACTCGAATACCGAACACAGAAACACCTACCGAGCCGTGCTGGAAGGGGATTGGGCGAAGGCCCGGAAATGCCACTACGACCATCTCCTCCGAGCGGCGAGCATTCTTTTGAAAATTCTCGAGGAAGACCAACTGCGCGAGCTCTAGCCCGCATTTTTCACGAGGATTCGCAGCGAGGGCGGCGAGATGCCGTGCCCGGCTGGAACACCAGCCACGGAAACCTCTGGTGGGTGCCCTCTGGAAACTGCCTCGATGAGATCATAATAGTGGGCGGGCAGTCCGCCTCCCGCGGCACCTGTGATACAAACTCTACCTACTGGAGAATGCTGTGGAAATCGACACAAACCCGATCATCGAGCTTCTGGGGCGCCGCCTTCGCCTGGCTGTGATCGGCGGCGGTCCGGGCAGCTTCATCGGCGCCATGCACCGCGCAGCAGCGCGGCTCGACAACCGTTTCGAAATCGTGGCCGGGGCATTGTCCTCCGACGAGGATCGATCGCGCGAGGCCGGGCGGACGCTCGGGTTCGCGCCCGACCGCACATATGGCAGCGCCACCGCACTTCTCGATGCAGAGGCAGACCGCGATGACGGAGCCGACGCGGTTGCCATCATGACCCCCAACGACAGCCATCACGAGTACTCGATCGCCGCCCTCGATCGCGGCTTCGACGTCATCTGCGACAAGCCGATGACCAACACGCTTGCCAAGGCGCTCGATCTTCACGGCCGCGTCCAGGAATCGGGACTCGTATTCTGCCTGACGCACAACTACACGGGCTATCCAATGGTGCGGCAAGCCCGGGCCATGATCGAGGCCGGGCAGCTCGGTGAAATCCGCCTCGTTCAGGTCGAATACGTGCAAGGAGCGCGGGCTCAGGACCAGCCGCAGCAGCCAGGGGATGACATGCCGTGGCGCCACGACCCGGAGCGTGGAGGGCCTTCACTCGTTCTCGGTGATATCGGATGCCACGCCCACAATCTCGCGCGCTTCGTGACCGGTCTCGAAATCTCCGAGGTCGCGGCAGAGGTCGGCGCGATTGTCCCGAATCGCCGGTTCCACGACTTTGCTGGAGCCATGCTTCGGTTTGAAGGCGGCGCGCGCGGCAGCTTCTGGGTGACCCAGGCTGCGGTAGGATTCGAGAACAGCCTCAAGCTGCGGGTGTGCGGTTCCGATGGTTCGCTCGAGTGGGCGCAGGAAAGCCCAACAGTTTTGGCCTTCAAGCCGATTGACGGACCGGCCGAGGTCCGCACCTCGAGCGGACCCGGAACGCTCCCGCTGGCGGCCAGGGCCAGCAGGATGATCAAGGGCCACCCGGACGGCTATCTCGAAGGGTTTGCGACCATCTACTCCGACGCAGCGGAGGCGATTGCGGCGCGGCGATCCGGCACCCTGGCCGATCCATTGGCGATGCACTTTCCGAATTCGGAGGACGGCCTTCTCGGCGTCAAATTTGCCGACGCGGCCCTCGCTTCGAACACCGCAAACGGCGCCTGGATCTCGAGCACTCTCGACACCTGAAGATATCGACACGTTCTCGCTTGGGGAGGCAGACCGGAGTTCGAGTTACAAGCGAATCCTCTGCTACCATGACCTCGAATCTGGACGAAATCGGAGATTTCACATGCATCCCTTGTCGTTGCCAGTAGCGGCGATTGCCCTCATGAGCATATTTTTGACCGCTGCACCCGGCAACACAGCCGAGAAGGAACCGCTCGATGTAGTCGAATCCGTCGACATCGAGCGTTATCTGGGGCGGTGGTACGAGATCGCGAGCTACCCGGCCTGGTTCCAAAAGAACTGCACCGCGGTCACCGCCGACTACTCGCCGCGAGACGACGGCGTGATCCAGGTCGTCAACAGCTGCCGCAAGGAGACCCTCGACGGCAAACTGAAACAGTCGAAAGGGCGCGCGAAGATTGTCGACACGGCCACCAATGCCAAGCTCAAAGTCTCCTTCTTCGGGCCGTTCTGGGGGCCATACTGGATCATCGATCTCGACCCCGACTACCAGTGGGCGGTGGTTGGCGTGCCCAGCCGCAAGTACCTGTGGATTCTCAGCCGGACACCGCAGATGGAAGAGGGGCTGTACGACGAGATCGTCTCCCGCCTGCCGGACCGAGGATACGATCCGGGAAAACTCAGTCAAACGCTACAACCCAAGGCTGGAGATTCAAAATGACGCAGCGTGCGCGAAGTCTTTTCCGCCGTTTCCGGGGGCTCGTCCTGGTCGCGATCGTGGTGGCGATGGCGACACCATCGCATTCATCGACCGAGCACCCTCTCGAGCCACCGGACAGATCGAGTCCGCGCGCAACCTTGGCCACCTTCCTCGAATCTATCGACACGGCGTGGACCCTCTACACGGCGAAGGACCCTTCGGTTCGTGGGGTCTTTGCCAGAGCCCGGGGCTGCCTCGACCTCAGCAATGTGCCGCCTCTGGTCGTCCAAGAGGTTTCGGCGCAAAGCGCGCTGGTCCTCAAGGAAGTCCTTGACCGGATCGAGCTGCCGCCGCCACGAGATATACCTGACGCCGCTGAGGTCGCAGAACTCGGTCTGACACGGTGGACAATCCCACACACCGAGATCACGATTGAGCGAGTCGCTGAGGGCGAAGGCGACGGCCAGTGGTTGTTCTCGACCGCAACCGTCGCCCGCGCCGAAGATTTCTATGACAAGGTGAAGGATCTGCCCTATCGACCGGGTCGGTTGGGCGGCCACATCGAAGCGCTCCGGTACGGAACCGATGCGACCCTCGTCGGCGGGTTGGTAGCCGCGCTCCCTCCATCAGCGAGGTCCAAAGTCGGCGGCATGCTGGTGTGGCAGTGGCTGGCCCTGGGATTGCTGATCCTGTTCGTAGCGGTCGCGGTCGTGTTCGCCGCCTGGCTCGGCCGCCGATTGTCCGCGAGCAGATTGCCGGGCGCGAACTTCGGCATCTATCTGCTCCCGCTGATGCTCATCGCAACTCCATTTTTCGGCAGATTCATGATCCTCCGCCTGTTCAAGCTTCCGGGCGAGCCGATCATGTGGTTGAGGCTGGTGTTCTCGATGACGGGGTACCTCGGCCTCGCGTGGATCGTGGCGATCATGCTGACAAGGATCGGCGAACTCGTGGTGGCCCATGGCTTCCGTGAGGCGCGCCCACTCAAGAAACAGTTGGTGAGGGTGATGTTCCGAATCGCCGCTATCGCCGTTGTCACCGGCATCGCCATCAAGGCGTTACAGACCCTCGGTGTACCGATCGCGGGTCTTATTGCCGGGGTTGGTGTCGGCGGTCTCGCCATCGCGCTCGCCGCGCAGAGTACGCTCGAGAACTTCATCGGCGGCATCATCCTCTATGCGGACCAGCCGGTGAAGGTCGGCGACTTCTGCAAGTTCGGCGACCGCCGCGGCATGGTCGAGGATGTGGGTCTGCGCTCAGTCAAGATCCGAACCCTCGACCGCACGATAGTGACCGTGCCCAACGCCGACTTCGCCAAACTCCAGCTGGAGAACCTCGCCGAGCGCGATCGGGTCCTGCTGCGCGAGAATTTGCGCCTTCGGTACGAGACGACACGGGCACAGCTGGAGGCTGTGATGTCGGAGTTCGAGGCGATGCTCAAGGACCACGATCGGATCGCCGAGGAGCCATTGCGGGTGCGCTTTGTTGGATTCGGTGAGTACTACCTGGAGATCGAGCTCTACGCCTATGCGATGACCGACGCCTGGCCCGAGTTCCTCGAAATTCGCGAGGACGTTCTGCTGAAAGTGATGAATATCGTCGAGCGGTCGGGGACGCGGCTCGCACTGCCGACCGAGATCCATTACGAGGGTGGGCAGGGAGCCTCCATGAGCGGATCGGAGACCGGTGGTCTCGCGACCTGAGGGAACAATGGTGAAGCGGCGAAGGCTCATCAAGGTCGCGGCATTACTGATCGCCGTGCTGGTGTTGCTCGTCACAATCGCACTTCTCTACCTCAACTTCGCCGACCTCAGCGGTTGGCGGGACACTCTCGCCACCGTGGCGTCGGACGCCATCGGCCGCGAGTTGAAAATCAACGGCGAATTCAGACCGGAGATCGGCTTCACCACCCGCATCGTTGCCAGCGACATCACCCTTGCAAACCCCGCATGGAGTGACGATCTCCACATGGTGTCGGTGGATCACCTGGCCGGCGAGATCGATCTGTTGTCGATTTTCTTCGGTGCCCTCACGATCGGCGATGTCCAGATCACGGGTGCGCGAGTGCTCTTCGAGGTCGATCCGGAGGGCGACTTTAACTGGGCTCTTGGATCGGGCGAAGAGCCGGGGGGCGACGGCGGCGAGTTCGAGATGGTCATCGGACACGCCCTACTCGACGATACGGAGCTGGTCTACCGGTCTGCACAGGACCCCCCGCTCCAGGCAACGGTCTCCCATCTCGAGTTCACCGACGACGGGACAGGGATGCTCGACCTCGATCTCGAGGGTAGTCTCGAAGGGGCGCCACTCGAGATCTCCGGCCGACTCGGCACATTCACCGGACTGATCAACGCCAACGCAGTCAAGCACGACCTCACGGGCCGTTTCGCCGACGCCGAGTTCTCCCTCCGCGGCGCCATCGACGATCTTGGATCCCTGACCGGCGTCGACGGCGAGTTCTCGGCCAGTGGTTCTGAGCTGGAACAGATCACCGACAGCTTCGGCGCCGAAACCATCATCGACGGCCCGTTCACCGTGAAGGCTTCGGTGAGGCCATCGGTTTCGGGTTTTGATTTCGACTTCGACGCTGCGGCTGGTGGCGTGAACGCTCGCATGACCGGCGTCGTAGATTCGCTGACCGGACCGACCAGCCTCGACGCCACCGTGAATGCTTCGGGTCCGAGCATTCGCACTGTCGGAGCCCTTACGGGTATTGCCGATCTCCCGGAGGAGGAGTTTTCGGTGTCGGGCGGTGTCCGCTGGGAGGGGTTCCCGATCCACTTCAAACAACTGGAGATCGTGGTTGGCGACAACACCTTGTCAGCCGACGGTGTGCTCGGAGCACCGCCTCAGATGCTGGGAACCGATTTCGAGGTTCAGGGACGAGGCCCGAACGTGTCGTCGATCGGTGCGCTCGCCGGCATCGACTTGCCCCGTGATCGTTTTACGATTGCCGGCAGGGTGGTCCGCGTCGAAGGCGCCCTCCAGTTTGACCAGGTCGAGGCGAGCATCGGGCGGACCATTCTCAGGGCAGAGGGCACGGTCGGAGACCCTCCGGACTATGCCGGCACCACCCTCACGCTCCACGCCGAAGGCCCGAACATCGCTCATTTCAATCACCTCATCGGGATCGAGCTGCCCGCGGAACCGTTCACCATCGACGGCACCCTCGCCCAGGGAAACGAGGCCATCACCCTCGAGGGGGCCAGTGCCCGTCTCGGGGACACTTCGCTTCGTGTCGACGGTTCCCTGAAGACCGAAAAGGGCCTCTCCGGCACCTCCTTGCGAATCGAGGCGAACGGGCCCGACGCCAGCCAGCTCAGCACTCTTATCGGCCTGAATGATCTGCCCGCAGAGGCGTGGTCCGTAGCGGGCGGGGTCGCCATCCTCGATTCCGGTCTCCGTCTCGATGGGGTGTCGGCCGCCGTCGGCAGCCTTGAGGCGCACGGTGACGGTCGGCTTTCAACAACGAAAGGCCTCATCGGCACCGATCTCCAACTCAGGGGCAGTGACCCCGACCTGGCGCACGGCATCGCCATATTCGGAGTGCGCGGTTTCCCGCGGATAGCGGCGAGGGTCGAAGGCAGGATTCGGGTTGAGGCCGGAGGCTATCGACTCGACGGCACCACCGGGACGGCCGGCGACATCGATGTGGCGGTCGACGGCCTGATCGGCAGGTCGCATCTGGAGGGCACCAACGGTCACGTCTCGGTCCACGGTCCACGGCTGTCATCACTTGGAGTGTACTTCCGTCAAACCGGTCTGCCGGATGCGCCATTTTCGGTTGCTGGAGACCTGCACATAAACAACGGCGCTTACGAGCTCGGCGACGTCGTCGTCCGGGTCGACCACAACCGCGCGACGATCGACGGCACGCTGTACCCGGCGCAGGGACTGATCGGCACCGACGTCCAGATCGACGTGACGACACCTGATCTCGGGCAGGCGGGCCGGTTGGCCGCCGGTCTCTTCGAGCTGCCGGTTCTGCCGGCCGAGCCGTTGACGCTAGCGACCCGCCTTCACGTCGACGAGGCGGGGTACGAGATCGACGGCTTGCGTGCCACCCTCGACCGAGCGGTGGCCACGGTGGACGGCCGGGTCGGCCCCGCGTCCGATCTCGTTGGCACCAATCTCACGGTCACGGCAGACGGTCCGAACGCCTCGCTGCTCTCGGCTCTCACGGGGGTGACGGTCCCGGTGGCGCCGTTCAAGGTCAGCGGCCGCATCGAGCGCACCGAAGACCTGTTCATCTTTGATCGCGTCGCGGTCCGACTCGGCGGACATTCGGTCGACCTCCATGGCAGCCTCGGCGAGAAACCGCATCTGATCGGCACCGACCTCGATCTCCACGCATCGGGGCCCGGGACCGCCCTGATCGCAGATCTCACCGGTTCTGGCAAACTGCCCGACAAGCCCTTTGCAGTTGGGGGTCTCTTTCACGGCACGCCCGAGCAGTTCACAGTCAAAGATCTCGAGATCACCCTCGGCGAATCCGACCTCAAAGGTACGCTCGAGGTGGATATCCGCAGCAAACCTCAAATCACGGCCAAAGTCTCATCGAATCACATCGCGTTCGGCACGTTGACGCCTCGCCCGTCCGGCCAGGACGACCAGGCCCCGGCCCCAAAAACCTCGCCCGGCAAGTCGAAACCCGGTTTGGTGTTCTCCGAGGAACCCATCGATTTCGGCTGGTTGCGGCGCGCGAACGCCGATGTGAACATCACCATCGGCATTCTTCAGTTGCCGGTTGAACGTTTTCATGATTTCGAGCTCCAGGCGCATTTGGTCGACGGCCGGCTCGACATCAACCGCATTGCAATGGTCGGTTCGCGCGAGGGGAGCGGTTCGGGGTCTCTGGTGCTCGAACCGGCCGGCGACGGTTACCGAGGGGAACTGGATCTGGACCTCAACGGGATCCATTTCGATCCACCGGGTGAGGACGTGCACGACGCCGCGTCCGCACCGCCCATCGACTTCGAAGTGCGGCTGAATGCGAAGGGGACGAGCCCGCACGAGTTCGCCAGCTCCAGCAATGGGTCGATCCAGATCATCGCCGGCAGCGGTGTGATGGACAACCGGGTTCTCGACCTCATCTCGGCCGACATCCTGCTCACCCTGCTCAAGGCGTTCAACCCCTTTGCCAAGGATGACGCGGCGACGGAGCTCGAGTGTGCCGTGATGTTTTTGACTTTCGACCAGGGGGTGGCCAACCTGCAACCGATGGCACTGCAGAGCAACAAGATGACCATGCTCGGAGACGGTCGTATCGACCTTCAGACCGAGAAGCTGAACCTCGAGTGGATCACCAAGCCGCGCAAAGGAATCGGTGTCTCGGCGAGCATGATCACCAACCCCTACATCAAGCTCGGCGGCACCCTCGCCAACCCGGCGATTGAACTCAAACCGATGGAGGCAGTCGCCTCCACCGGGGTCGCCGTCGCCACCATGGGGATTTCACTGGTGGCCAAGGGGATGCTCGACCGCGTAACGGCCGAAAAGAAGGTCTGCAAGAAGGCGCTCGAAGAGATCGAGGAGAAAAGGCAGACGAACGCAGATTGAATTCGGAATTCGAATTCAACTCACGATGCTGCCAACACTCACCATGCCTGCCCCATCTGGACGTAGAAGATGTAGTCTTCCGGGCCCTTCGCAACATCGATCCCCACCCACAGGCTGTCCTGAGGTCGGAAGAGGAAACGCCCGCCGATGCCGCCGGCGACGATCCCGCTCTCATCCTCGAAGAACGGCACATCGCCTCGGGTAGCGCCTACACCAACGAAGCCGACGGCGGCCCAGCGATCGAGTATGTCCCACCGCAATTCGGTCTCGAGCACCGCCGTGCTCTCGTTCTGGTACCGAAGAGCAGGGACCCCGCGCATCGTGACCCAGGGATAGCCCCAGAGCGGCGGGTCGCCCCCCGCGCTGTCGAGGCCGAGGTGGAAGCCGAGGACCAGCTTTTTGTGCATCATCTCGGAAAACGACTGCGCCTGGAAGCCGATCTTCCAGTAATCGGTGTCGCCTCCCAGCGCCTCGAGGTGTTTCCATGCAACGAGTTGGAAGAACTGGCCGCGGTTCGGGGTCATCAAGTTGTCCCGGCCGTCCCAGTCCGCCTGCAGGGCGAGGCCGAAGTCGTTGACCTTTTTCTCTACCGGCTCCTCGATGGGGATATCATCTGGATCTTCATCGAAAACAAGGTCTGGAGTGAGATAGGCGAGCTTGGCGCCAACGAAGAAATCACTGCCGTGGATGCGGAACTTGCCGAAATCGTTGACCTTCCGTCAAGCCGCAGGAAGAGGTTGGTCATCTTCAGGACCTCGGGTTCCTCGGGGGACAGCTGCCAAAGTGCAGCGATGTCGAGGCCGAGACACTCGCATATCTGGCGGAGAGCGTTATCGATCTCGCGATCGACCTCCGCCGGCTCGAGGTTGACGAAGCGGGAGGACAGGTCAGAGAGCATGGTCTCGAAGGCGAGGCGTTCCTCGAGGGCCGAACTCTGGACCGTCACGCTGTCAGTCATGGCGTGATTCTCTCACGCCGAGGCTCGAAATTACAGGCCGCCGCACTCCAAGAAATCGGAGCCCGGCACTGTGGCCGGGCTCCGGAGTTAGTACGTCAATGTCGGTCTTCACTCGGCCGCGGCAACCGAGCCCGGCGGCACTCAGTGGAGGTATGCGGGCTAGAACATCCAGCCGAAATCCAACATGATGACGTCGAAGCGGGGGGTGCCTTTGGCATTGTCGAAATCCATCCACTGGCTGATGTAGCCCAGCCGCATGAATGTCATGTCGTTGTCGAAATCATAGCGGAGGCCGAGCGTCGCCTGATAGGAGAACGCGCTTTTCACCTCGGTCGGGTAGGAGCTGTAGCAGACGTAGCCGTACCACGGGTCCCACCAGCAGCCGCCAACCGGCGGACCGGTGGGCACATTGGTGTCGACCCACGTCCAGCCGATGCCGGCGCCGACATAGGGCGTGAGTTGGTTGTCCGTGAAGTTGTAGATCACGTTGAGCGACAAGGCATAGGTGTCGACTTTCCCGGAGATTCCGGTGAGGTCATCGTCCTCATCGAGCACCGTGGCGTCGTAGCCGACCCCGGCCCACTGCATGCCGATACCGGCGGAGAAGTTGTCGGTGAAGTTGAACGCCCCACCGAGGGTGAACCCGAACTCGTTGTCGGTCGACATGGTCCCTTCGGGCTCAAACTCGAAGTCGCCGCCGAGTTGGTAGAACGTTCCCAGGGTGAACTGCCAGCGTCCCTCGCGGTCCTGGGCATCGGCCGCCGGTGCGACGGCAAGCAGCGCAAGCATCAAAGCGGCGACAGCGAGTGTCGCCGCGGTCCGAGACATTTTCGTATCAGTCATAGGATCCTCCGCAATGTTCAAATCTTTGTTGATAATAGTTCTCAAGGCCAACGGCCGCGGATTCTAACATGATTTTCGAGAGCGTTCTCTGGTTCTTCTCCATCGCCTCCTTGGTGCGCAGCTCCGCCCGCGCAAAAATATTCGGATTTCGTGAGTCTCGGCCGCTATTTCGATCCAGCGGGCCGACTCAGAACTTGACCAGGTACTTCTTCCCCTCGAGGCAGACGCTGAAGGCCTTCTTGAAGTTCTCGGTCTGCTCGGCGGTGGCCTGCTGGACCTGCTGGTTCTGCTGCTCGACATCCTGACTGGCAGCCTTCTTGGCGCTGCTTGGTCTTGCGCCGGGCGACGACCGCGCCGGCCGCCGCGCCGTAGGCCGCGCCCCTGCCGGCGTCGTCGCTGGCGATCTCACCGATCAGCGCGCCCGCGGCGGCCCCGCCGACAGCACCTTTCGCCCCGGCGCCCTGGCCGGCGCCGGCGATCTCCTGCTGAGCCTGCTGAGATTGCTGCTCCACCTGTTGGGCCTGCTGCTGCAGCGCGAAGGGATCGGAGCCGGTGTTCTCGACCGCCCAGTTGTAGCAGACTGCCTCGTCGGTCGCCTGCTGCTCGGGGGTCTGACCCTCGGTCGGGAACACATAGGTTTCAAGGGTTGCTGCGAGGGACTTCTGCGGCGCGGGCTCGGTCTGTGCCATGGCCGTTCCGGCGACGACGGTGATCAGCCCGATCGCGATGAGTGGTTCTGAATTTCATTTTCTCGTTTCCTTTCACTTGTCGCCGGCGTTGGCTGCGCCTTCGATCGGCGTGCAGACGCCGAAAGCGCCCGAGAACTGTCCCGCTTTCGCGGCTGCTGCGGTCAGCACCCCGCTGGCCTCGTCGATGTTGAAGCTGAAGGCTCGTCCCATTTCGAGTCCCTGGAGGACGAGTAGCCCATCCTGCCTGTGACACCGACAGAATGGGCGTCTGCCGATTCTCTTGACTGGCCTCGGTGGTCTTGAGCAGACCGGCCTCGAGATCGAAGACGATGAAATCTGGAATGTTGAATTGGTAGGGCGATCCGATTTCACACTCCCAATCCATGTTGCACATCGTGACGTCGCCGATAGAACAAATGAACCGATCCTGCCCGGTGATGTCGTCCGCCCACACTGCCTGGCCTCCGAGAGCCAAAATCATTGTCAGAGCAAATCCACAAATTTTCTTCATATTCCGTATTCCTTTCCCGCCGAGTCCGTTGACGAGCCTCAGAAACTGAAGGCCACAGCGATCTGCGGTCCGGCGATCAGCATGTCGTAGCGGAAGAGGTCCCGCCCGCTGCCGTCCTCATAGTCCATGTCGATGGCGCGATATCCCAGAATGATTGAAACCACCTTCGAGGCGCGGAAACCTATGTCGGCATACGCCTGCCAGGCCAAATCCGAGCCAACGCCGAAACCGCCGATGTCGCCGCGGGCACCGAACCACCAGCGCTCGCGACAGCGGCGCCATGAGGTGGACCCCGACGAAGGGGTCGATCCAACTCTTGCCCGCGCTGACTTCTTCGTCGAGGATCTGGCCCGCGTACCGAATCCGGGTATCGAGGTCCACCCAACGCGCACCGGCGAGCAGGGTGCCGACGGGCGAGACGCGATAGCCGCCGGCGACCTCGAAAAGGGTCTGCTGAACGGCCGCCGTGGCGGTCCCCAGAGCGACGTCGTCGCTCCCCTCGAGGTCCACGTAGAACAGGTCCGACATCAGCACCCAGTGCTCGTTCCGCATGTCGAAGTGGACCATGGCGGCAAAGTCCAGGTTGTCAATGATGTCGCTGAAAGGGACGTCGATGTCGGCCTCGATTCCCTTGACCGTGAGCGAGCCGTCCATCCCCGCCGCGACCAGGTACGGTGCGATGGAGAAATCCCAGCCATTCGAGCCCGACTGGGCCGCCGCCTGCGGTGCGGCCAGGGTCACGACGGCTGCGCCGAGCAACGCGAGCAGCGATTTTGGAATCATGTCTTAATCTCCACGGCAGCACGATATCTGTCATACCCGGTCTTGGGAACTCGCAAAATTACGAGGTGGCGACGGCCGGAAGCGGGACGAAAAATGACGGTCCGACAACGTCCTCCCGCCAGCTCCCGCTCATTCCTCCGCGACCGGGTCCCACGAAGAGTCGGGGTTGTAGAGATCCATCTCGCGGAACTGCTCGAGCGTGGTCTCTCCGAGGTCCTGTTCGTAGACGACGCCGTCGTGGCTGACGATGAACGTCTTGACGCCGGTCACACCGTAGTCCACCGGAGCGGCGGCCATCGCGAAACCGCCGATCATGGCGCCCATGACGACGAAGTCCATCTCGCCCAGTTGGGCGGCTGGGCCCTGGCCCTTGAGAACCTTGAAGTAGTAGCCGTGGTACGGGCTGGGTTGCGCGTCGTAGCCCTCGGCGATGATGCTGGCAATCCCCTCGCCCAAGGGGCCCTGCCAGGTCCCGTCCGGGGCCTGCCACGCCAAGCCATCCTGTTTGCCGGGGGTGCTGAGGACGCGCTGCGCGTACTGGTTAACAAAAACACCGTCGTGCTTGACCAGGGCGTACTCGTGCTGTGCCTCGACATAATCGAGGCACACGTCGATGGCATCGAACTCGTTTCTCCCGATGCGGCGGTAGAGCAACTCCTCACGGCCGGCCTCGGTGTCGAACAGCCAGCGCCCGCCCTCCTCGACGATCGGCATCGGTACCGGCCAGTCTTCGGCCCCCACCGACAGAATGGCGACCTTCGGGTCCAGGGGATATCGGTCGACCTCGGTCTTGATGCGGGCCTGCGCCGCAAAGGCCAGGCTCTGGTTGCGGTCCTGCACCGGGTCGCCCGTGTCCACCAGATCGACTCCGTCCGGCCCCAGGATCCGGGTCAAGGCCTCGACATCGTAGGTTTCGGCCGCGACGATGAAGGCCTCGGCCGCGTCTTCGGGGGTTGCGAAATCCGTCTGCTTGACCGTCCGGGCCGCTCCGGAGGTCTCGCCGGAACCGGTCGCACACCCCGCGGTCGGCACCACGAATGCGGCCGTCAGACCAAGGGAAAGGCCGAGGCGCACGAGGCGTGCACGTTGCTGAAATAGATACTGATTGAGGTTGTGTGAAAATCATCGCCTTACCTCCGACGTCCGCCGCCGCCCCTGCTCCCGCCCCGAGACCCCATGCTGGAAGCGCCCCGCGAGCTTGCCGATCGGGCGCTCGCGCCGCTGTAGCCGCTCGGGCTGCCCCCGAAACCACTGGCGCTCCGTCCGCTGCTCGAGGGCATGCTGCGGTTTGCGGTGGCACCGGCTGACCCGCGGTTAGCGGTGCTCGGCGCGGCGCTCGGCGAGCGGTTCGCGGTGCCGGCGCTCGGCGCCCGATTGCTGTGCCGGCGCTCGGCGATCGGTCGGCGGTCCCAGCGCTGGCGCCCCCTGACCGGTTCGAGGCCCTGCGCTCCCCGCCCGGTTGGACGTGCCGGCGCTGGCGCCCCCGAGATCCGGTTCGCCCTGCTGGCGCGCGCTTGCCTGGCGGCTGCTCATCGAGTCGCCGCGCGCAGATCCGCCGTATTTGCTGGCCGTCGCCTTGTCGGCGTACGGGGTCCCGCCGCGGTGTTGCGGATTGTGCTGCCAGTTCCCGCCGCCGCCGCCGGCGTTGATGTTGGTGTTCCGATTGAAGTTGTTGTTGACGTTGATGTTGACGTTATTGTGTCCCCAGCCGCAGTGGCAACACGAACCGCCCCAGATCGCGGCGCCCCACATCACTCCGACGCTGAACGCGACGAAAGCGCCGCCTGCATGGTAGGGAGGGTAGTAGATCGGCGGGTACGGGTAGACGGGCGGGCCGTAGACCACGGTCGGACTGTAGGACGGCACGTAGATCACTTCAGGGTCTGCGGCCTGAACGACGATGACCGTCTTCTGCTCGACGACCTCGGTTTCGACCACCTGCTGTTCGTTGGATCTCCAGGGCGCCGTTGTCCTGCGCCTTTTTCCGCATCCGCTGCACGGCATCCATGACGTCGCCCTGCTGCGCGAGAAACGCGTTACCGAGTTCCGTGGTCCACTGGACGTCGTCGGCGAGGCGCGTCACCACATCGGGCACCGCCGCCATCGACTGGATGCTCGGGTCCCATGGCTGCGTCTGCCACCGCCTCGGCCAGCGCGTCGCCCTCGAGCCCGGGGTTCTTGCCGAGCCACTGTTGGAGCTGGATGAGCTCGAGCGGGTAGGTGGAGGCGACCAGCACCTGGGCCAGCAGCTCGTCGGGGTAGAGGGCGATCGGGGCGACCAGCGAGTCGAGCTGATCGGCAGGGATCTTGGCCGCGGTCTCTTCGGTCGCGGCGGCCTCCTGCGCCCCCACGAACGCCGCGCCGCTCATTTGAAGGATCACGGCCGCAATCGCGATCACCGCGACTGCCCTTCTTCCCGGTTGGGATGGAATGGTCGAAGCTCTCATGATTCGAAGCCCCCAATTCGCGCCATTTCCCCCGGTCGGCTTTCCCGGGAAACACGCGTGAGTTCTTTTCGATTGCCAATCATACGGTAGCTGCCTCGCGCCGTCCTGGGAACTCGGAAAATTACGGGGCAGTGGACCCTGAAGTGCCATGCCCCGTAGTTTTACGAGTTTGCAGCCCGTCGAATCCCGATTAACCTGCGTATCTCACCGGTCTTGCTACGCGACGTCGCGAGAAATGCGGGTTAAGGTCGGTGTCGTAGGAGGACATGAAGATCATGGAAACCAAGTTTGCACCCGCCGAGCGGGCGCCAGAACTGGAAATCGTCAACCTGTTCGAGCTGCTTTCGGGTGTCCCGCTGCTCGATGAGATCCTGGGTTCGGTGCCGGACGTCCTTTTGTTCCTCAACGAACACCGGCAGATCGTCTTCGCCAACCGCGCGACCTTCTGCTTCCTGGGCATCGAACCGACGACCGACGTGCTCGGGAGTCGACCCGGTGAGGCCTTGGGTTGTCTCCACGCAACGGAGACGGCGGGAGGTTGCGGCACGACCGAATCCTGTCAGACCTGCGGTGCGGTGCAGGCGATCCTCGCCGCCCAGAAGGGCAATGCGGACGTCAAGGAATGCCGGATGGCGGTCAAGGACTCCTTTGACGCCGTGGACCTGAAGGTCTCGACGGTGCCGTTTGAGTATGACGGTGAGCTCTTCACCATCTGTGCGCTGCAGGACATCAGCCACGAAAAGAGGCGGCTGGCGCTGGAGCGCACGTTCTTCCACGATGTCCTCAACACCGCCGGCGGGCTTCGAGGTTATACCGAGCTGCTCCTGGAATCGGAGCCCGATGAAATGCCCGAGGTCGCCGCGACGGTCAACGAGATTTCGCGGCGCCTCATCGACGAGATCCAGAACCAGCGGTCGCTGATGGCCGCGGAAGCCGGCGAGCTGACGCCGGCGTTCACCTCCATCCGGACGAAGGAACTCCTCGAGGAGCTGGCGGTGGCCTACCGGCACCACGAGGTGGCCGAGGGCAAGATCATCAGGGTCGCCGCGGATTCCGACGACGTGACTCTTCAGTCGGACCGCACATTGCTCCTTCGCGTGCTGAGCAACATGGTGAAGAATGCTCTCGAGGCCTCGTCGGAGGGCGAGACCGTCAGTCTGGGATCAAAGGTCCGGAGCGACGAGGTGGAATTTTGGGTGAACAACGCGGCGGTCATGCCGCGCGAGGTCCAGCTTCAGGTTTTCAAGCGGTCATTCTCCACCAAGGGCTCGGGGCGCGGCATCGGCACCTACAGCATCCGGCTCCTCGTCACGAGGTATCTGAGCGGTTCGGTCGACTTCGAAAGCTCGGAGGACCGCGGCACGACCTTTCGAGTTCGCTTGCCGAAAGGTGTCTGAACGGAGGGGCGTGTGCGAAGCGCGAATGAGTGGGGGCCCATGAACCTAAGAAAAAGGCTCGTGACGGCGGTCGTCGGCTGCCTGCTCGCATTCGGAGTCGCGTCGACGGCCCAGGCGCAGAAATTCGAGCTCACGCCGTTCGCCGGATGGCGGTTCGGTGGCGGGTTCGAGGAGCTGGCGACCGGCACTGACCTCACCCTGGACGACGGGCTCAGCTACGGCCTGATCCTCGGAATTCCGTGGAATGCGACAGCATCGGTCCCGTCTCGAGCTGATCTGGAGCCGCCAGGATTCGACCGTCAGCGATACAGGTACTGGAGACCCCTGGTTCGACCTCGATGTGCATTACCTCCACGTCAACGGCATGGTTCCCTTCGCGACACAGAGCCCCAGGCTGGACGTGCTGCTCTCAATCGGAGCCGGCGCCACATTGATGTTGCCCGGCATCGACGGTGCGGGGACGGAAGTGCGTTTCTCGGTCAGCGGCGCCATCGGCCTGCTCTACCACGTCCTCAGATCGGATCGGAATCCGGCTCGAGGCCCGCGGGTGGTTCACATTCACCGAAGCGGGCGGAGCGGTCTTCTGCTCAGGCGGCTGCGTGGTCGCTTTCTCCGGCAGCGGCTTCGGCCAGGGCGAGCTGACGGCGGGGCTGCAGCTCAAGTTCTGATCCTCCTCGAGACCGACCAGGGCGCGATCAGTTTCGCAAAATTAGCGACTCGCCCCGGAGTTTTTCGAGTTTGCAGCTGTTCGAATCTCGATTAGAGTCGTTGTCGAGGAATTTTGGTCTCTGAATGCCGGCCCGCACAGCCCACTCGTAGGAGGAGAACATGAGTTCACAGGACAACGAAACCGGGGCGGTTTCCCGCCGCAACATGCTGAAACAGTCCGCCGCGTTCGTGGTGGGCGGGGCTGCTGGCGGCGCCGCGGTTGCATACGCGGCCACCCCAACCGAAAAAGAAGGACCGCCTCCCGCACCTCCCCTGCCCTGGAAGTGGGTGACGCTCGACCCCTCGAAGTGGGCAGAAGGGCCTACCGCAATTACCCGAAGGGCGGCTGCGGGTATGCGACCTACCAGGCGTTTCTCAGCCTGCTCAAGGAAAAAGTCGGCTATCCCTACACGACGCTGCCGGACATGATGATGATCCACGCCGGGTCGGGTTACGCCGGCCACGGGACCCTGTGCGGCGCCCTCGGCGGCACCGCCCTCATCATCAATCTCGTGGCCTACGACGGCAAGAGCCGATTTACAAGGAGATGATCGACCGCCTGTTCTACTGGTACGCGGAGCAGGAGTTCCCGACCGACCGTTTTGACGATATTTCCGCGATGCCGGGGCAGGTCAAAGCGAAAGCGATGTCGCCGCTGTGTCACACCTCGGTCTCGAAGTGGACCCTGACCGCCGGCACCGAGGTGACGTCGAAGGCCAAGATCGAGCGCTGCTCCAAGGTGGCGGGCGAGGTCGCCTACATCGCGACCCTTGCGCTCAACGAGTACTTCGCCGGCAAGTGGACTCCGCCAGTGTGGAAGCCGTCGAAAGGGATCGAGCACTGCATCAGTGCCACGGCCCGGACAACATGGAGCACTCAGACGGCATGAACAACCAGCAGGGCCACATGGAATGCCTGATGTGTCACGGTGATCACACCATCTGACCAGATGTGTCGCGATGTCGCACCCCATGCTCGAACAACGACTGGCCTCGGGTGCATCCGTCGCCACACTTGGCTTACGGCCCGCGTCAGACTCTGCTCTCCCTCACTCCGAACCCCCGCG
>CAVYKX010000032.1:0-31239 GCA_963769215.1 Candidatus Sulfomarinibacteraceae bacterium
GCTGGCCTTTCTGGTGGCGTTCTTCAACCAGCTCTCGGGTATCAATGCTGTGCTCTATTTCGCTCCGCGGATTTTCGAGCTCACCGGACTCGCCGCCAAGGCGGCGCTGCTGCAATCGGTGGGTATCGGGATCACCAACCTGCTCTTCACCTTTTCGGGCTGTACCTCGTCGATCGCGTGGGACGGCGGACACTACTCTTCATCGGATAGGTGGGCTACATCGCGTCTCTCGGTCTTTGCGCTTGGGGCTTTTTCTCCGAGAATTTTGCCATCGTGCCGTACTGCATCTTCGCCTTCATTGCGTCTCACGCGGTGGGCCAGGGAGCAGTGATCTGGGTTTTCATCGGCGAGATCTTTCCGAACCGCTACCGGGCAGCCGGGCTGGCGCTCGGATGCGGGACCCACTGGGTTTTTGCTGCGCTGGTGACGCTGGTCTTCCCCGGAGCAGCCGCGACCTTTGCGCCGGGTTATATCTTCGTCTTCTTCAGCCTGATGATGGTGCTGCAGTTGATCTCGGTCAAAGTCATGGTTCCCGAGACTCGGGGCGTGCCGTTGGAGGAAGTCCGGAAGTTGTGGAGGCAGTGAACGGTCGGGGAATGGCGGTCAGCTCGTGCTGCGCCGGTCGATCTCGTTGAGCGCAAAAGCGTAGGCGCCGATACCGACCGCCCGACTGGTTCCCAGCACCGAGGTGCCGATACCGATTCGCTTGAAGGGGTCGTAGGCGATTGTCTGATCGCTGCCGGGGATGGGGATCCGCCGGGCCTCATCCTTCACGAACCCGGCCCGTTGCCCGGCATCTTCCAGATTGAATGCGCGTTGCACGATGCGCCCGTACGAGGTCCCGTCGAATCCTTCGATGGTGCCGTTGAGCTCATTCATGACCGCCGGCATGAACAGAGGGTGCGCTCGGGAAAGCCCACCGCCGATGACCACCAGGCCGTCGAGCAGCGTGATTGCGTTGGCGAGCGCGTCGCCAACCACTTCGCCCAGCTCGCGGTAGGCCTCGATGCCGCCGGTTGTCGCCCTCGGCTTGCCCAGAGCGATCTCAGCGATCTCCTTCGGGCTCGGTGCCGACTGCGGCGCGAGGCCGGCGCTCCTGGCGTAGTTGTCTCGCACGGCGCGAATGCACGCCCCGTCTTCGGCCCGGCGAGCGGGGTGCAGCTTGTTGCGCATCAGCCAGATTTCAGCGGCATTGGAGTTGTCGCCGATGACCAACCGGCCGTCGATGACCAGGCCGGCGCCAAACCCCGTCCCCAGGGTGACGCCGAAGAGGTTGCGATACCGTTTCGGGTTGCCTGCCTCGGCGAACATCGGTTACCGCTGGCAGGAGCCCGGCGATCGCCTCGCCGTAGACAAAGAGATTGCCGTCGTTATTGATGAAGACCGGAAGGCCGAATTTTCGTTCCAGCCACGGTCCGAGGGGCACGCCGCCCGAGAAAGCCGGCAGGTTGCTGACATTGTCGATGATTCCGTTCGGATAGTCGGCCGGGCCGGAAAGGCGAAGCTGATCGCTGTGGGTTCGCGATCCAGCGCCCCCATCACCTCCCGGAAACCGGCATCGATGGTCTTCAGGCTCAGCTCGAGCGATTGCGTCTCGGCCGGCAGACGGACGGGTTCGACCAATTCCCGGTTGGATTGGATTGCGGAGAACACGAAGTTGGTTCCACCAGCATCAAGGGTCAGGACGATCCGTTCATCCGTTGCAAGATTCAATTTTCAGCCCTTCGCGCATGTCGCGTGAACGTCATCCAAAATACCTATTTCGAGTTTCGTGGCTTCCCCAGTCTCGGTGAGTTCTGCGAGCCGTTGCTGAATCCGGGCATATGATCTTCCAAGATGTCAGTATGGGTCAAGGCGCGATGGAATCATTCCCTCGCAATGGAAGAGAATACGGAGCCGTGGATTGCGGCCACTACGAAGAAGAGGGCAACGCGATGACGATAAAGAAGGTGTTGATTGTCGGCGCCGGAACCATGGGCCAGCAGATTGGGTTCCAGTGCGCCATGTACGGATTCGAGACCGTGGTCTATGACGTGAGTGACGAGTCGCTCGAGATCTGCCGGGCCTGCCACCGCCGTCTGGCCGGGTTGTTTGTGGCTCGCCGCGGGGCCGATCAGCATCGTGTTGATGCCGCCTTGGATCGATTGAGCTACTCGAGCGATCTGCCCACGGCCGCCCGCGAGGTCGATCTCGTGAGCGAATCGGTTCCCGAGATTCCCGAGATCAAAGCCGAGGTGTATCGACAGCTCAATACAGCGTGCCCCGAACGAACCATCTTCACCACGAATACCTCGACCCTCCTGCCGAGCCAGTTTGCCGAAGCAACCGGCCGGGCGGCCAGGTTCGTGGCGCTCCACTTCGCCAACCCGATCTGGGACTCGAATATCGGCGAGGTGATGGCCCATGAGGGCACCGACCCCGAAATCGTCGAGAGGGTCTTGGAGTTCGCAGCGCAGATCGGCATGGTACCGATTCGCCTGGAACGGGAGCACCACGGCTTCATCAGCAACTCGCTCCTGGTTCCGCTTCTGATGGCCGCGCAGGAGTTGGTCACGAACGGGATCGCATCGCACCAGGACGTCGACAAGACCTGGATGGTGATGACCAAGATGGCGACAGGGCCGTTCGGCATCATGGACCTCGTGGGTTTGGAGACTGCCTACAACATTTCGCACCACGGAGCGGAGGCGAAGAACGACGCGCAGATGCGCAAAAACGCAGCCTACCTGAAGAAACACTTTGTCTCCCAGGGGAAACTGGGCATCAAGAGCGGCGAGGGCTACTACACCTATCCGAATCCCGCCTTCCGGGACGACGGGTTTCTGTCGTGAAGCGGCACCGCATCCCGTTTCTCTTCCTCGCGGTGTTCGTGGTGGGCCTGGTCGAGCCGTGCACCATCTTCAAACAGACGATGGAAGGGAGGACGCTGGTCGGGAACAACGAGGACTGGGAAGATCACCGGTCTGCTCATGGAGCAGGCGGGCCGTCGGAACGTGCTCGAGCGGGTTGAGGTGTCCGAGATTCCACCGCAGCCTTCTCAACAGTAGGATCGTGTCGAGCGCCCGCAGAGGTGCCGCCACCAAAACCCAGGCCTCCCGCCTGCCGTATGATTGTCGCGTGAACCAACCCAAAATCGGTGTGGCGCTGATGCGCTTCCAGCTCCTGGCCGGGAGTCGAGTCGCCCTCCGGACGCTGGCACCCGTGGCTGCCGGCGCGGTTGCCGCCTCTGTCATGTACGGGACGCCGATGGTGGTAATTCGTCTTGCTCAGGGCCTCTTCTTCTCGGACCGAGTGTCGATCGGGAGTGCGGTGTTTGCGACGGTGATCTGTCTCGCGGTCGCGCTCTCAGCCGTGCCGCGGTTGACCCCGGGGCTCAACGGGTGGGCCCGACACTTGCCGGCCTCGGGAGTTGCCTTCCGCCGGGCGGCGACTGCCGGTCTCGCCGTGGTACAGCTTCCGGTGCTGGCTCTCGTAATGGCAGGCGGCCTGGCAGCCATTTCCGACGAGCCTTCGACAACTTGGCCGCGCCTGGCGGCGCTGGTCCCGCTGGCGTGGGCGACGTCGTTGGGTGCCCTGAAGGTCGAGCATAGTTGGACGCGCGCGGTTGCGGTCCTGGCTGCGTTGGGGATGTGGATCGGATCGTGGATGGGGCTGGTTGTAGGTGTTGTGCTTCTGGTATTGGCGGATGCAGCAGCTGGTTCGCTGGCCCCGCACTCGGGGCGAAGTTCGACCGGACGGCGCATCAAGAGTCCGGGAAGGATCCCCACAACCGAGGGCCCACGGGCCGCTGCGGTCCGACTGTGGTGGAGGGTTTCCCGCCGCGCACTCGGATGGCGGATGATCGGCGTTTCGCTGTCGGGGCTGTTGGCGCTCGCCCCAGTCGTGTTCTTCCTTCGCAACAACGAGCTCACTCAGTCGCAGTATTCGATCGCGCTCCGATTGGCGACAGCGATGGGAGTTGTTTTTGTCATGGCGACAGCGGCGGATGGGCTGGTCAAACGACGCCCTCCGTGGCCGTGGATTCGTTCGCTGCCGTGGTCGGCATCGACACGGGTGTCGCTCGACGGAGCTCTACTGGTTGGGCTTGCCTCGCCCGTGCTCGTCGTTGCCGCCTCCATCGACCCTGGAGTGGTGTGGGTCGTCGCCGGTGCGATTCCGCTGATCGGCCTGCGCGGTGCGGCTGCGATCCGCCAGGCGCCGGGACGGCTCAGCGCGGCGTCCGGACAGCTCATGGTCGAGGGGGTGGTGATCGCGATTCTGGTGGCTCTGCTCCCGTGGGCATCGTTTGTGTTCTTGGCTCTGACGCCGGTCGCAGTGCGGCACGCGGCCGAGTTGGAACGGCGCAGGGAGATCAGCCGGTGGCACGAGTTGCACCACCTTGCGGCCGGTGATCCGATGTCATGGAGCGACGCATGATCACAATGGAAGGGGTGTCGTTTGCCTACACCGCCGACCGCGAGGTACTTTCGGAAATTGACCTCAGGGTGAAGCCCGGGCTGACACTGCTGGTCGGGCCGAATGGCTGCGGCAAGAGCACGCTCCTCAAGATCGCGGCCGGGGTCGAGAGACCGGATCGAGGACGGGTGTGTGTGGGCGGCCACGATCTGTGGCGCGAAGAGGTGGAAGCGAGGTCACATCTCGCGTACCTCCCGGAACACCCCGATCTCACGCCGTACGCGACCGTGCTCGAGATCCTCCAGCTTGTGTGCGGTCTTCGGGCTCAGTCCGTCGGTGAAGCTCGATCCGCCCTCGAGTGGGTGGGTCTGGAGGAACTCGGCGACCGGACGATTCGAGAACTTTCCAAGGGACAGCGCCGGCGGGCCACTTTGGCGGCGGCTCGCATCGGAACACCAGCCTGCCTGCTCCTCGACGAACCCATCGAAGGGATGGATCGCACCTTTCGGGATGTTCTTCTCGGCTGGCTCAAACGCCACGTCGAGGAGGGCGGAACTGCGGTCGTGGTGTCCCACGAGTTCGAGTCGTTCGCGCCGCTCGCCCACTGTGGGATAACAGTTGCGATGGTCAGTGCCAAACGGTTGAAGCGCTGCCACCCGGATCCGAACGGGAAGCGATTCTCGAACGGCTCGCTCGGGGTGGAAAGAGGTCCTGACTGGGTCGGCAAACAGGCGCGCCTGATCCATGAATTGACATTCCTGTTTCGGAACTCCACATTCAAGGAAGAGTCTCATCAAATAGATTTGAGTCGCGACAGCGAAGGGGCAAAAGTATGACCATTCGTCCGTCGTCCACAAAGCTGTTCGGGCTGACGTGCGCCGTCGCAGTCATTATTCCGAGCGTGGTGGCCGGGCAAGTCAACACCGCAGATCTCGTCATTCAAACACTTGCCGGAGACGGGGGCGCCGCTGCCTCAGGTTGCGGTCATTTTTCTTTCCGAAGAAACCGGACTCAGACGGAGCGGTACGACCGACACGAACGGTCAGGTGGTGGTCAGAGCGTTGCAGCCCGGCGATGGAAGCTGAGCGCAACCCGCGACGGCTTCCATCAAATTGCTGATCAGTCGATCCTACTTCGGGTCGGGCAGACGGCTCACGCCAGGCTCACGATGCGTCCCACGGTCTCCGAGACCGTGACCGTCAGCGGTGAGATCCCGGTAGTGGACCTCTTCAAGACCGACGTTTCCACCGAAATCTTGCCCGAGCAGATCGACTCGCTGCCGGTGCCGGACCGGCAGTTCGAACGACTGGCTTTCCTGGCGCCGGCGGTGCAACCGGATCCAACCCCTTTCTTCGATCGCGGCGGCGCGCCGGTTCTCGGCAGCGCCGGCAGTGGCTGGTCCAACGCCTATGTCATCGACGGGGTCGCACACGACCGATCCGGGCGGGGGTGTGCCGGAGCTGCGAATCGGCCAGGACGCGATTCGCGAGTTCCGGGTGATTGCCCAGGGCTTCGATGCGGAGATCGGGCAGTCGAACGGCGGCGCTCTGTCGATCGTTACCAAGTCCGGCACAAATCAACTCCGCGGCTCGGTCTTCGGTTTTTACAGGGCCGATGCCCTGCGCTCGCGGGGAGCGCTCCAAGAGGAAGAGGTCGATTTCTCCCGGTATCACGTCGGTTTCACGTTGGGCGGACCGATTGTGCGCGACCGCACTCACTTTTTCGCATCCTTCGAATACATGGACGATGACAACATCGCCCTGGTCCGGCCCGGAGGCGCGTTCGTGGACCTGGCCGAAGATGTGGTGCACCCGACCGAGCAGATTCTGGCCCTGCTCAGCCTCGATCACCGGTTCTCGGATTCGAACTCCGGTTTCGCAAAGCTGGCCTGGGAGAGCTACGGCGAAAAGAACTATCAGGTGGGCGGTGTGGCTGACGAATCGTATGGATGGTTTCACAACTACGACATGCTGATGCTGCTCCTTGGCCACACCTGGATTGTCGACGACGACCGTCTCAACGAGTTGCGGATGCAGGCGGTGGGAGGACCCGTCAACGTGCCGCTCAACTCCAACGATCGCAGCGAGTGGTTTTCGTTCGGCAGTACGCTGCAGACCGGCGGCAACCCCAACGGGAACGGCACGGGAAATATGCAACGCTTCAAACTGCAGGACACCTTCCACTGGCAGGGGTGGTCACACCACAACCTCAGGTTTGGGCTCGGCTACCAGTACTACCGGATGGAGTTCACGGGAGACCGGTTCGAGCACGGACTCCTGATGTACGCGGATGACACCCGATACGTTCCTCTCATGTACCTCTTCGGCACCGGGTCGGGTGACGCAGTGTGGGAGACCAATGTTGTCGGCGCCTTCGCGCAGGACGACTGGCGGGTAACGAACTCCCTGACCCTGGGCCTCGGCCTCCGCTATGACATCGATCTCAATGGCAACAACCCGGGCTTCGAACACCCACTGGTAACTGGGCGCAGCAAGGACAGCAACAACATCCAACCAAGGATCGGATTCACGTGGGATATCGGGGGAATCGGCCGCACCATCCTCAGGGGCGGGGCGGGAATCTACACAGGGCGTTTCGTCCACTTCCCAGCCCTTTGGGAGCTGCAGTTCAACGGCGTCACTGGACGGGCAACGACGATCCGTGTATGTCCGACCCGACCCAGTCGTGCCGGATCAACCCTGACTACACCAAGATCGATCGCTACAACAGCGAGGGCCGATCGCGCTACACGGCCCTCACAGTCAGCATTAGCGGCACCCTGCACGGTGGCCATCTTCTGGCCGCATCTGCGATCGTCTCCGACAAGAAGAGCATCATGGACGACGCCGTCACCATGTACAAACCGAGCGACTCCGCAGACATCGAGGCTGAGTGGGGCCGCAGCAACACCGATGAGCGCTACCGCCTGGTCCTCAGTGGAGTCTTCCTGCTGCCCTGGGATCTGACGCTGGCGCCGATCTTCGAGTACGGCAGCGGCAGGCCGTGGAACAGGATCCTGGGATACGATGCCAACGGCGACGGCTCGGTCACCGACCGCTCGCCAGACGCCAGCGGAACGATCAGAGCGGGCCGCGATTTCACCAGCTCAGCCTGCGGCTCACCAAGGCCGTGTCGCTCGGCGGACGGGGCCGTCTCGACCTCATCATTGAGGCCTTCAACCTCTTCAATACCGTCAACTATGCGGTCACCTCCGTGGACAACGCCATGTACCTGGCGCCCGGAGAACCAAACCCGAGATTCGGCGCCTACACCGCCACTCTTCCGCCCCGGGAGATCCAGCTCGGGTTGAGATACGTCTTTTAGGGGTGCAGTCCAAGCGTCTCGCGCAGCGCGTCCTGCCGCGGATGGGGCGGGATCGGAACGGGCGAGTCGATGCGGTAGGTAATGATCAACGGGTCCTTCCGCCGTGCAGCCTCGTCGAAGCGATCGAATGCCTCATCAACCTCACCCCGAACCAGGTGGAGCCAGCCGAGGAACGTCGGAGGCACCCACGTTGTCTGTGCCCGTTGCTGGAGCATTTCGTTGAGTTCGTCGCCGCGGCTGTCGTCGCCCATTTGATAGCAGACGCACGCGAGTTGAGTGAGAATCCTCGAAAGCCCGCCCGACATCTCGACAGCCATCTCGGCGTTTGCCCGTCCCTCCTCGGTCCTCCCGAGTTTGTGCTGCACGATGCCCAGACAGAATCGAGGCATCCAGTGATGGGGGTGCAGCTCCACCGCCCTCTCGACTCCGGCGAGGGCCTCCTCGTGGAGGCCGGCCCAGGAGAGCCAGACGCTCGCCCAGGTGTAGTAGAGGGGGGACACCGGGTCGAGCTTCTGGATATTTCGGAGGTGCGGTACCGCCTCGTCAAAACGTTCCCTGACGAGCAGGGTCAATACGTAGTTCGCGTGCAGATCGGCGGCGTTGGGCGCGAGCTCCAGTGCCTGCAGGTTCCCTCGATCGGAGGCAGCCCAGTCCCACTCGATGATGCCATCGGTATAGGCCAATACTTGGTGCGTTATGTAGGATTCCTCGAGCTGGGACGTCTTTTCAATCAGCGGGGTGTACGCCGCGAGGTACGCCTCCGATGAAAGTTCACCCCACCAGGCCTGGGTCGAGTACAGGGCCGCCAGACCCTGGTAGGCCCAGGCCAGCTCTGGATCGAGCTCGATGGCCTCGTTGAAGTACTCATAGGCGAGCCTGCCCCCTTCAGGTGTCATCTGGTTCCAGTGGAACCAGCCCCGCAGGCATGCGTTGTGGGCTTCGACGTTATCGGTGGGCCGTTTGACGACCGCGGCGCGTTCCCTGCCCAGCAACTCCACCTCGAGTTTTTCGACCACGGCCAGGGAGATCTCGTCCTGGATCTCGAACACATCTTCGAACTGTCGGTCGAATCGGCCGGACCACAAGTGGAGACCGCTGCAGGTGTCGATGAGCTGGGCGGCGATGCGCAGCCTGTCGCCCACCTTGCGCACGCTGCCTTCGACCACGGCGCCGACGTCCAGCTGTTTGCCGATCTCACGCACGTCTTCGTTCCGACCCTTGAATGCGAAGGACGAGGTGCGCGCCACCACCCGCAGGCCGCTGACCTGGGCGAGGGCGATGATCAGCTCGTCGGCCATGCCGTCGCAGAAGTACTCCTGGTCGGGATCGGCGGTGAGATTGGCGAAGGGCAGCACCGCAACGAACGGCCGCTGGTCTGTGACCGGTTTGACCGTGCCTCCCGACGGCGTTGTCTCGAGCAGCGATCGCAGCGCGAAGGCGAGGTCGGTGGCCGACTGGAAGCGCTGTCCCGGTTTCTTGTTCAGGCAGCGGCGGAGCAACCGGTTGAGCTCGGAATCGCCTTCGATCTCGGGCGGTTCCTCCTTCAAGATAGCGGTCATCGTTTCGACCGATGTGTCGCGTTTGAACGGGGAGATCCCGGTGACCATCTCGTAAAGCACGCATCCGAAGGCGAAGATGTCGGAGCGGGCATCGGCGGGACGGCCCTTGACCTGTTCGGGCGACATATATCCGGGTGTGCCGAGGATCGTCCCGGTCTCGGTGAAAGTGCTGTGGTCGTCCGCTACGTGAGACTCTGCCGTCGGCGGCCGTTCAACCCGCGCGAGACCGAAGTCGAGGATTTTGACCGCACCCCCGGTGGTGAGAAAGACGTTGCTGGGTTTGATGTCCCGGTGCACGATACCTTTGTCGTGAGCCGCCGCGAGGCCGTCAGCGACAGCGGCCGCGATTTCGAGCGCTCTGCTGAGCGGCATCGGCCGCGAACCGAGACGCTCCTTGATGGTCGTGCCTTCGAGGAGCTCGGTGGCCGCGAAAACCACATCTCCATCTTTGCCGAACTCGTGGATCGCCAGGATGTTGGGATGCGAAAGTCTGGCGAGGGTCTTGGCTTCGCGTTCGAATCGTGCGAGGCGGCCCGGATCTCCGGAGACTTCCGCCGGCAGCACCTTGATGGCGACGTCGCGATCCAACTTCTCGTCCCGAGCGCGATAGACCTCGCCCATTCCACCGGCACCGATCCGCGTAAGGACCGTGAAGTGGTCTAGGCGCGTGCCCGGCGTCAGCGCGGGGTCGCCCGGAGTAGCCGCTGTACCGACTGCTACCTCCTGTTGTGTGAAGTTTCTGGCGGCGAGTCTAGCATCTTCCAGCGCCGCGGACAGAGTGCGGCGATCGCAGTCGGCGGCCTGGGTCAGGGAACCAGCCCGAGCCTGTCGCGCAGCGCGTCGAGCCGCGGATGGGAGGGGATCGGGACGGGCGAATCAATGCGGTGGGCCGAAATATAGAAGTCCTTCCGCCGTGCGGCCTCTTCAAAACGATCGCAAGCCTCTTCGACCTCACCGCGAACCAGGCGGAGCCAGCCCAGGCAGGTCGGCGGCACCCAGGATTGCTGCGCCTTCTGTTGGAGCACCTCGTTGAGCTTGTCACCGCGCTCGTCGTCGCCCATGAGATAACACACACAAGCGAGCTGCGTGACGATTCTCGGGTGCCCCCCCGACATCTCGACAGCCATCTCGGCATCTGTTCTTGCCTCCTCGAGCCTCGAGGCCTTGGCTTCGACAACGCTCTTGAAGTAGCGAGGCATCCAGTGATGGGGGTGCATCTCCACCGCATTTTCTACACCGGTCACGGCCTCGTCGAAGCGGCCCATGTTCGGCGAGGAGGGCACTGGTCAGGGGAGTCCAATTCGGCGACAGAGGGTCGAGTTCTTGACACGTCCGGATAAGTGGCAACGCCTCGTCGAAGCGTTCCCTGAGGATCAGGATCGCAGCCGCGTTGGAGCGCAGGTAGGCGACGTTGGGGCCGAGTTCCATGGCGCGCCGGTAGCCCTCATCGGCCGCTGCCCAATCCCACTCGAAGTAGGCGTTCATATAGGCTGGAACTGAATGCGAGAGGTAGGTCTCATCGAGGTCGAGCAGACTCTCGATCAGCGGATACGTCGCCGCCAGCGAGTCTTCCACTGGGACCTCTCCCCAGAGGGTCTGGGTCAGGTGCCAGGTTATAAGGCCCTGGTGGGCCCAGACCGACCTGGGATCGAGCTCGATTGCCTCATTGAAATACTCGAGGCTGCGCAGATAGCCTTCCGGGGTCAGCTTGTTCCAGTAGAACCAGCCCCGTTGAAAGGCGTTGTGCGCATCGAGGTTTTCGGTCGGGCGCCTTGTGACCGCCGCCCGCTCCCTGCCCAGAAGTTCGACTTCGAGCTTGTCGACAACCGCCAGGGAAATTTCGTCCTGGATGTCGAAGACGTCCTCGAAACCCCGGTCGAATCGCTCCGACCACAGGTGGAGACCATTACGTGCATCGATGAGCTGGGCGGTGATGCGCAGCCGGTTTCCGGCTTTGCGAACGCTGCCCTCGACGATGGCCCCAACGTTCAGCCGCTTGCCGATTTCGCGAACGTCCTCGTTCCGGCCTTTGAACGCGAAGGCAGAGGTGCGCGCAACAACCCGCAATCCGCTGACCTGGGCGAGGGCATTGATGATCGCTTCGGCCATGCCGTCACAGAAGAATTCTTGCTTGGGATCGGCGGTCAGGTTGGCGAACGGCAGCACTGCGACGAAGGGGCGGCTGTCGGTGATGGGTTTCACCTTCCAACCCGACGGCGTGATCTCGAGCAGCGTTCTCAGGGAGTATTTGAGGTCGGTGGCCGACTGGAATCGTTGTTCCGGGTTCTTGTTCAGGCAGCGGCGAAGCAACCGGTTGAGCTCGGACCCGTTGTCCAACTCGGGCGGCTCCTCTTTGAGGATGGCCGTCATGGTCTCCACCGAGGTTTCGCGTTTGAACGGTGAGATCCCGGTGACCATCTCGTAAAGCACGCATCCGAAGGCGAAGATGTCGGAGCGGGCATCGGCGGGACGGCCCTTTACCTGTTCGGGCGACATATATCCGGGTGTGCCGAGGATCGTCCCGGTCTCGGTGAAAGTGTTTTCGTCGTCCTCCACTTGAAACTCTCCCGCCGGCGGCCGTTCAACCCGCGCGAGGCCGAAATCGAGGATCTTGACGGTCCCCTGGGAGGTGAGAAAGATGTTGCTGGGTTTGATGTCCCGATGCACGATCCCTTTGTCGTGAGCTGCCGCGAGGCCGTCGGCGACAGCGGCCGCGATTTCGAGCGCTCTGCTGAGCGGTATGGGCCGCAAACCGAGACGCTCCTTGATGGTCGTGCCTTCGAGGAGCTCGGTGACCGCGTAGGCCGCGTCTCCTTCTTTGCCGAACTCGTGGATGGCGAGAATGTTGGGATGCGAGAGTCTGGCAAGGGTCTTGGCTTCGCGTTCGAAGCGTGCGAGGCGGCCTGAATCGCCAGCCACCTCGGCAGGGAGTACCTTGATGGCAACGTCCCGTTCCAACCGTTCGTCCCGGGCGCGATAGACCTCGCCCATACCACCGGCACCGATCCGCGTAAGGACCGTGAAGTGGTCGAGGCGCGTGCCCGGCGTCAGCGCGGGGTCGCCCGGAGTAGCCGCTGTACCGACTGCTACCTCCTGTTGTGTGAAGTTCCTGGCGGCGAGTGTAGCATCGCGCCGTCACCACGAGCGGGCGCCTGAGGGAGGTACAGGAGGAAATCAACGGACTAGAACCCGCAGTGCTTTTTCACCATCTCGTCGATTTCCGCGGCGGTTGGGCCGTCGGGGTCCTGGGGATATTCGCCGAGACCGGCGCTGTGGAGAGCTTCGTGGATCAGGACTTTTGCGGCATCTGCCTCCGACAGCCAACCGAAAGCCCCGCACAGCCGAACCTTTGTGCTGCCGACAACCACAAAAGCGTTGGAATCCTTGCACACCTGTTGCTCCCAGTCCTCGCGGGCGAGAGTGTAGGTCGAGTTGCCGAGGACTTCGATACCGTTGGCGCCGAGGGAATCAAACAGACCCTGGCAGGACGGGATGTGGTGGATCCTGCGAAGAGCGTTTCTGAAGCCGGAGCTCAGGCATTGGTTCACCTTGTAGTTTGGGATTTTCCCAACAACGACCGGGCCGCGCTTGCGAACGTCGCGGAGCGCGGCCCGTTTGTTGTCTTGCGGTCCTGCTCCGAAAACGTTTCCCACCGAAAGCGCGCAGGTCAGAGCCGCGATGATGAGACGCGATGCGGAGAGCCCTCGCCTCGGGAATACCCGGGTCGAGGTGCGGCGGTCGATGCTGTCCGTGGAACTCGAGATCTTCGGTGCCATGAGTGCCTCCCCGGGACGTCCCGGCGGCACTCGGTGGTCGCCGTTTCGCCCCTGCACTCACGGTCGGGCGCAGGATCCTTCAAGAAATGAGAGCCCTGTGACGGATCGCTCACAGATCGCTCACAGTTTTGAGGATTGGCTCTTCCGGGAGGATATGGGGTCGAACGTCAGCTCGAAACTAGCCCCGGCTTGTGTCGGCGAAGCCCGCAGCACTGGGTGCCCCGAGAAGACCGAAAAACCACAGAGGCACAGAGTTCACAGAGAGCATCACAGAGGTTGTTGATTCTCGTTGTCTCGGGGAACCGGTCAAGATGCTGTATCGCAAACGCCTGCCTGGTACCTGGGCGCCAGAGCTTGAGACTTCTCTGTGTCCTTCTCTGTGCGCTCTGTGACTCTGTGTTGGTTCAGGTCGTGGGGTTTCGCGAGGCGGCACCTATTCTCTGTCGCTCGTTGAGGACTCTGTCTTCTGGCGGGGAGACCCGTGCGGCCGGGCCTCTCATCATCTTCGATCAGTCCGCCGCGTGCTCGGTCCTCGTTTCGTCGTCGATGACCTTGACTCGAAAGCGCGCCAGGTTAGCGCCGATCTGTATCTCGTCGGCGTCTTCGATGGGGGAGGCCCGGTCGATTCGCAGTCCGCGGAGATAGGTGCCGTTCTTGCTGCCGAGATCTTCGACCGTTGCAGTTGTCCCGTCGATCACGATACGAGCGTGTCGCCGGGAGACTTCCGAGGTGTCGACCCGGATGGCCGCGTCGGGCGAACGACCGATCAAGTTCTCACCTTCCGTGAGTTCCAGTTCGGAACCGTCCTCGTCGACAAGCAGAAACTTCGAAGCCTCCCCCTTATTCTGGGTGGGAGGTGCTTCAGCATAATCCGTCGGGGCGATCAGACGGTATCCCCGGCGGGGGATGGTCTCGACATAGCGGGGCTTTGCGGCATCGTCGCCGAGCGCCGTTCGAAGCTCCGCGATGAGTTGGGTGAGCGCGTTGACGGTGACGAATTCCGTCCGCCACACCTCGTCGATGATCTGCTGTTTTGTCGCGAGTTTGCCGGCGCTCGCGGCCAAACAGACGAGGAGTTCAGTGACTCGCGGACGCAGGCTGCTGCTCTCGTCGCCGCGGGAGATGCGGTCCAGATCGGGCTCGACCAACCAGTCTCCCACCTGAAACGGCCTGCGGTTTTCTTGCCCGTTGCTTTCTGCGGGTGTCATGGCGTGATGAGTTTAGACCATTCGACGGTGTTCGACCCGAGGTATCGGTTGACGGTAGAATCCTCAACGCAGATTGTGGAAGGAGAATCGAGATGAGTGCTTCACGCAGAACATTGGTGGCCGGGACCCTTGTTGTATTTCTGGCACTGGCAGTTCCTGCCGCACGGGCAGGAGAAGACTCGCCCGTTGTCGAGGCGAGTATTGCCGATCTCCAGGCGATGATGGAAAAGGGCGAGATGAGCGCAGAAGCGATCACCGCAGCGTACCTCGATCGGATTGAACGACTCAATCCCGAGCTCAACGCGGTCATCGTCACCAACCCGGATGCCCTGGCCCAGGCCCATGCACTCGACGAGGAGCGTCGCGAGGGCGGTGCGGGGCCCGCTGCACGGCATCCCGGTTCTTCTCAAGGACAACATCGAGTCGCGCGACCGGATGGCGACGACGGCCGGATCGCTGGCACTCGCCGGCAACGTCACCGAGCGCGATGCGTTTTTGTCGCCGTGCTGCGCGAGGCTGGGGCGGTCATTCTCGGCAAGACCAATCTGAGCGAGTGGGCCAACTTCCGCTCCGAGCGCTCCTCCAGCGGCTGGAGCGGGGTCGGCGGGCAGACGAACAACCCCTACGATCTCGACCCGCAACCCGTGCGGCTCGAGCTCGGGCTCCGGCGGTCGCGGTCGTCGGCCAGCTTGCGCGCCGCCGCGGTCGGCACCGAGACCAACGGCTCGGTGGTTTGCCCCGCCACGGCCAACGGCGTGGTCGGCATCAAGCCGACCGTAGGTCTCGTCAGCCGAACCGGGATCGTCCCGATCTCCCATACCCAGGACACGGCCGGTCCGATGGCGCGGAGCGTGGCCGATGCGGTCACCCTGCTGTCAGCCATGATCGGGTGGGACAAGGCCGATCCGGTGACCGAGATGGCGGGCCAGGCCGCCGGCTGGATTCTCGATGATCACCTTCGAAGCGATGGGCTCGAGGGCAAACGGATCGGTGTCGTGCGCTCGTTGGCCGGGTTCCACACTGAGGTGGATCGCCTCTTCGAGCGCCGCAATCGCAGATCTCGGAGGCGGGTGGGGCCACGATCGTCGACGACCTCGAATTCGAGCGCACCGAAGGCCTTGGAGAGGCGGCCTATGACGTGCTCCTCTACGAGTTCAAGCACGACCTCAACGCCTATCTGGCCGGTCTGCCGAATCAGGAGAAGCTCCCGGCGACGACCCTGGAAGAACTGATCGCCTTCAACGAGGCCCACGCCGACAAAGAAATGCCGCACTTCGACCAGGAGATCTTCATCAAGTCCCAGGCCATGGGCCCGCTCACGGATGAGGACTACAAGAAGGCTTTAAACCTGGTTCAAACGACGTCTCGCCAGACCATCGACAAGCTGCTGGCGGAACATGACCTGGACGCGCTGATCGCACCAACCGGCGGCCCGGCCTGGAAGACCGACCTCGTCAACGGCGATCACTTCATCGGCAGCAGCTCGAGCTATCCGGCCCGCGGCGGGTATCCCAACATCACGGTGCCGATGGGGGCGGTGCACGGCCTCCCGGTCGGGCTCTCGTTTTTTGCTTCGGCCCTGGCGGAGCCGACCCTGATCGAGATCACCTATGCCTACGAGCAGGCCACCAAGCACCGGATTTCGCCGAACCCGTAGGCATTCTCGAAACGACACCGTCGGGGCGACAGATCTCCGGCCCACGCCGTAGCCCCGTTCTGTCGCCCCTCTGGGGCTTTTCTCTTGTCAGGTATTGAGACCCCGGGGCTGACGCCCCGGGCTAATCTCTGTCGCCGCTTCGCGGCTCTCGGCCAAATACGCGAATGATGGCGAGTTCTGAAATCGTGAGTCCGTCATTCCGAGGGAGGCCGTCCGACGGCCGAGTCGAGGAATCCCCCGAAATATGAGATAGGCTGCCATGCCGGCGCTCTCCTTTTGGAGGGGATCCCTCGACTCGCTTCCGGCCGCGCTTCAAGCTTCGCCGCGACACGTTGCTCGCTCGGGATGACATTCCGACTAGGGTCAATCTGGGTGATCTGTGGCCGATCTCGGGTGGGCGGGCGGAAATCCGAAATTCGAAATCCGAAATTCGAAATCAATCTGCGCCAACCCGCGTGATCTGCGGTTCCTCCTGGGTGGGAGGGCGGCAATTCCTCATTCCTCATTCCTCATTCGTAATTCATTCCCCTGCCGCTGCATTTGCGCTCCCTCGCCACATCAGTGACACATCTGAGTGGTCATATGATGGACAACATTGGGAGGCACCATGAGCTTTCGAAACCTCCGCATCGCCAGAACTACCGGTGGATCAACCTTGGTCGTGCTCTTTCTCGGCGCTCTCCTCGCCTGCAAGCCCGCACCGGAAGGGGTGGTCTCGACGGCGGTGCCCGACAGCCGCCACCACTTGAATACCGCGAGACTCGTCTCCCACGTGTCCGACGGCATTATCGCTCGCACAGACGTGATCACTCTTCGATTCGTCGACGAACACAAGCGCCGATCGACAAGCAGCCGGGTTCTGGCCCGAGCCTTTTCGTTTACTCCGGCGATTGAGGGGAGTGCGGAATGGTCCGACCCGAGGACCCTGGTTTTCACCCCGCGCCATGCGATGCCGCCAGGGAACGAATTTCAGTGTGTTCTCGATGTGGCTGCGGTACTCCCTGGCGAGGAGGATGTGAAACCGTTCGCCTTCGAGTTCACGGTGGCACCAAACCATCTCGTTGGATGGCAGGTCGAGTTCGAGCCGATCGATGAGGACGACCCGCTCGAGATGGTTTTTCAGGGGTTTCTTGAATTTTCGGATCCAGTGGCTCCTGGCGACGTCGAGAAGCACGTTGTCGTAACGGGTGCTCCGCCCGGGACCGCGTTGAGTTGGCGGGTCGAACCTGGGGACCGAAAATTCTGGTTCTCGAGTACTCCGATCAAACGCCGCGACGATGCTCTGATTCTGAATCTCACGGTCCCGGCCAAACCCTTTGGGATCGAATCGAAGATCGAGCGGTCGGCCGAGCTGCGCCCGCTGTCGGATCTTGGGGTCGTGGATCTGTTGGTCGAGGATCAGGAAGCGAGCCCGGGCCTCGTGATCACGTTTTCCGACCCCCTGCGGACCGGGACCGATCTTTCCGGCTATGTCAGGGTCGAGCCGCACGTGGATCTGACGGTGAGCGCCATGCATCGGTCCCTTGTGGTGGCCGGGTCGTTCGATCGCGAGGTCGATTACACGCTCTTCGTCAGACACGGCATACCGAGCCGTTGGAACACCCCGATGCAAGGGGACTACAGCGGACCATTCCGATTTGCCAACCGCAAGCCGCAGCTGGCATTCACCCAAACCGGTTCCATCCTGCCGAGCCGCAGCGAGGGAAAGATCGCCTTCCGCACCATCAATGTTCAAAGGGTGACGGTCACCGTGCAGCGGATCTTCGAGTCAAACCTCGGACAGTTTCTTCAGGACAACAGCCTGAATCCACCGAAGGGCGGAGCGCAGTACTATTCAAACCTCAATCGTGTGGGTGTCGAGGTGGCGAAGGACGAGCTCGCAATCGGTGACACCCGCAATCGGTGGGTCCAGAGCACGCTCGATCTGACGCCGTTGATTCAGGGTCACGAGCGAGGGCTCTATGTGGTCTCGCTCGGTTTCAACCGCGACCAGATGCTCTACGATTGCGAAGAGTCCGGGCGCTATCCCTATTACGAACACCCTTGCGGCAATGGCTACACCTACAACCACGGATCGGTGAACCGTCCTCTGATCGTCAGCGACATCGGCCTGCTCGCGAAACGCACGGGAGAAGGATTGGTCGTCGCGGCAACCCATTTGCAGCGGGCGACGCCGCTGGATGGGGTCGAATTGACGCTGTATTCGTATCAAAACCAGCCGTTGGAGAGCCACACGACCGATCGTCGAGGACTGGCCGATTTCAAGGAAAGCGGCGGGTTCTACTTGGAAGGTCGGTGGAACGGCCAGCGGACGGCGCTCAAGTTCGCTGACTCGACTCTGGGAACGAGCGGATTCGAGGTTGGGGGAGCAGCCGGCTCGGCTGCAACGACTCGTGCGTTTATCTACACCGATCGCGGTGTCTATCGACCGGGCGACCCGGTGAACCTGGCGGCCATCGTGCGCAATCACGACGGCGGCTTTCCCGACGACCACCCACTTTCGATCAAGGTCCGGAACCCGCGCAACCAGGTCGTGCACGAAAGCCTCAACCGGACCAGTCTTGATGGACACTTCGCCTTCCGGTTCACAACCGATGCCGGCGATCCGACGGGCGTCTGGATTGCCGATCTCTCCAACGGCGACACCCTGCTCGCTTCACACAAGATCCGAGTCGAGATGGTCGTGCCGAATCGCCTCAAGGTGCGTCTGGAGATTCCTGACGATCGCCTCGGTCCTGACAATCAGAAAATGGATATCGGGCTCCGGTCCGCATATCTCTTCGGAGCGCCGGCCTCCGGTCTGCGGGGTGAGGTCGAGGTTCGTTATCAGAGCACCGAGGCCTCGTTTGAGGCGTTTCCCGACTATGCCTTCAGCCACCCGGTCAAGGGCTTCTCGGTTGATGCCCAACAACTCTTTGACGGAGAGTTGGACGCTGACGGCGAATCTGGATTCGTCTGGAATCCACCCGCTTTCGAGGATGCGCCTTCCGCCGTCACCGCGACCGTGACGGCGCGGGTCTTCGAACGCGGTGGAAGGCCGACGACCGAGGCGGTGAGGGTTCCGATCGACCCGTACCCTGCGTACGTCGGTATCCGCAAGCCTCCCGCCACCTGGACCGCGCTCGACAAGGCGTGCTCGCTCAGTGCGGTGCTCGTCGACCCGGCCGGTTCGCCGATTCCGGGTCGCGAGTTGGAGGTCAAGGTCTTTCGCAACGAGCGCTACTGGTGGTGGGAGTATCGGTCATTCGACGACTACCGACGCCGTTTCAAGAGCGATGTCTCGACCCGGCTCGAAGAGAGTTTTACCGTGACCTCTGGGACCCAGCCGGCGGCAATCGAATTCACTCCGCACCAGCGCGGCCAAATTCTGGTCGAAGTTGTCGATCCGATCGGCGGGCACGCGGCGGCCTACTTCCTGTGGGTGTCGACCTGGGGTCAACCGAGGGGGCCGCTCGAGGTCGGGTCCCATCTCGAGATGGAGGTCGACCGTGAGACCTATCACCCCGGAGATGTAGCCCGGGTCACGGCCACAACGCCTGGCGAAGGGATCGCATTCGTGTCGATCGAAAAGGGCAACCGCGTGCTTTCTCATCGGTGGATGCAGCTTTCCGGCACCTCGACCACGATCGACGTGCCGGTCACGAGTGAAATGTTGCCCAACGCGTATGTCCACATGACGACGATTCAACCTCATGCCCAGACGACAAACGACCGGCCGATCCGGCTCTACGGCGTTGTTCCACTCCCCGTCGAGGAGGAATCGACGCGTCTGCCGTTGGTCGTGACGGCTCCGTCCGTCCTGAGGCCGCAGCAGCCGTTCGAGGTCGATGTCGAGGTCGAGCGCGGACGGAACGCCACGGTCACGGTTGCGGTCGTCGACGAGGGGTTGCTTGATTTGACGAGCTTCGAGACTCCGGACCCCTGGGCGTTCTTTTTTGCAAAAGAGCGGCTGTCGGTCATCAGCTACGACGTTTTCGGTTCGGTGATCGGCGCCCTGTGGGGAAACGTCGACCGCCGCTTCGAGATCGGTGGCGACGAGGACAGCTACCGGCGGAAGGCCTCCGGGCCGGTCAAGGCGAGGCGGTTCCCTCCGGTTTCGCTCTTTGCAACGCCGGTACGGACCGATCGTGAGGGTCATGCGAAGTTCACCTTCACGATGCCGCACTACATGGGATCGGTGCGGATCATGGCGGTGGCGACCTCGGGATCGAGCTTTGGCAACGCCGATCTCGCGGTGCCGGTCCGCGATCCGTTGATCGTGCTTCCCTCCTTGCCGAGGGTCATCGGCCCTGGCGAGGAATTCGAGGTTCCGGTGACGGTCTTCGCTCTGGAGAAGGGGATGGGCGCCACCGAGGTGACCATTGAAACCGACGGCCCGCTTGCCGCCAAGGGTCCGGACCGAAAGACTCTTCAGTTCGATTCAGTCGGAGAGCAGGAGCTCAGCTTCAACCTGGTGGCTCACCGGTCGGCCGGCGTGGCGAAGATCCGTATCACCGCTTCAAGCGGAGCGGCACGCGGTTGGGCCGAAACCGAAATAGCCGTTCGACCCTCAAACCCGATGCTCTACGGATCGAAGGAGATGACGATCGCTGCCGGAGAGAGCGCGGAGTTCACGATCCCCGAGATGGGAGTGATCGGTACCCGGAGCGCGCGGGTGACGATCGCACCGAACCCCGGTATCAGTTTCGGCCACCGGCTCGACTATCTGATCCGCTATCCATACGGGTGCATGGAACAGACGATGTCGGCGGTCTTCCCTCAGCTCTATCTCAAAGATCTGCTCATCGACCGCGGCGGCGATTCTTCGGGCACCGCGCGGGAAATCGACGCCAATATCAACGCCGGAATCGAACGGTTGCGCCGCTTCCAGATCCCCGACGGCGGTTTCTCGACCTGGCCCGGGGGACATCAACCGAACGAGTGGGCGACCAATTACGCGGGCCACTTTCTGGTCGAAGCCAGAAAGCTCGGTTACCACGTTCCCGACGACCTGCTCAATGCGTGGACGAGATTTCAGGTGAGGATGGCGGCGCGTGAGAGCGGATCCTTGAGTACCCGATGCTACCGGCTCTATCTGCTCGCTCTGGCCGGCTCGGCCCAGATGGGCCCGATGAACCTGATGAAGGAAGAACGGCTCGACACACTCGACGATCTGTCCAAATGGTTCCTGGCGGCAGCCTACCGTCAGGCGGGCATGGATGACACGGCCCAGCGCATCCTGAGCGTCGCAAAAACCGACGTCCGGGCCGATCGGCAGTCTGGCGGAGTTTTGGGCTCGCCGGTGCGCGACCGTGCGGCGATGCTCTATCTCGCCTCACAACTCGACCGTCCGCAGTTGGCGCTGGAACTCTACCGCGAGGTATCGGCGGCTCTGAACGGCCGTGGCTATCTCTCGACCCACGAGGCCGGATACGGCCTGCTCGGAGTCGGGAGCTATCTGAATACGGTGTGGCACCGCGATGCAGTTGTGCGCGGGCGTCTCGAGGTCTCGGGAGAAGCGCGCTCAATGGCGTTCGATCGCGAGGGCGAGTCCGTGACCTTTGATCTCACCGGAGACATGGGTCGGCCGGCAACCATCTACTCGGACAGCGACATTCCTCTGTACGCGGCATTTGAATGGCGGGGAATCCCGGTCGCCGGTCCGACCGAAGCCGAGGCGAAGAACCTCAGTCTCACCGTATCGTGGCTCGACGAGGATGGAGAGGCGCTGGACCCCTCGGTCCTCCCGCAGGGGACCGAACTGTGGTGCCACATCCGTGTGTCGCGAACCATCCGCAGCGTGGAGAACGTGGCGTTGACTCAGATCTTCCCTTCCGGCTGGGAGATCGAGTCCACCCGACTTCGCGATGAGGCGTTGCCGCCGTGGGCAAACCGTCTCCAGGTCGGACGAGAAGACTATATGGACGTTCGCGACGACCGGGTGAATTGGTTCTTCGATCTCAGACACGAGAACCTCGATTTCCTGGTCAAGCTGCTCGTGGTCACACGGGGAGAGTTCGTACGCCCGCCGACCTCTGTTGAAGCGATGTACGACCATGAATTCCGGGCCCTCGTGCCCGGTGGGCCAGCAGTAGTTGTGGAGGCGGAGGCTCGTTGACGATGGGTCGTACCCGCTCCATTCCCCAGCGCTTCCGTCGGGCCGCGGTCATTTTTGCGGCCGTGGCCGGTATCGCCTGGATGCTGATTCCGGTCCCGGATCCGCCGTTTCCGGATTCCTACGGTTCAGTGGTGCTCGATCACCACGGAGACGTGCTCCACACCTATCTCGCCGAGGACGAGCAGTGGCGTTTTCGTCCTGATGTCGGTGATTACTCCGAAAAGCTGGAGGCTGCGGTTTTGATGGCGGAGGACCGCCGTTTCCGCCGCCACCCGGGAGTCGATCTGTGGTCGCTGGCCCGGGCGGTGGTTCAGAACCTCCAGGCCGGCGAAGTTCGCAGCGGCGCCAGCACGATCACGATGCAGGTTGCGCGCCTCATGCGTCCAAAACCGAGGACCATTCCAAACAAGATGCTCGAGATGCTTCAGGCGTTGAAGTTGGAATCGCGTTACTCGAAAGACGAACTGCTGCGGATGTACCTCGGGCACGCTCCGTATGGAGGCAACGTCGTGGGCGCGACGGCCGCAAGCCTGCACTACTTCGGCCGTCCGCCCAATCGTCTCACCTGGGCGGAGGCGGCGACTCTCGCCGTCCTCCCGAGATCTCCTTCGAGGGTGACGCCGTTTCGCAACGCTCAGGTGTTGATCGAGAGGCGCAGACGTGTTGCTGCAGACCCTGGCTCGCGAAGGGGTCATCGATGGCGCGACCTTGCGCGAGAGCCTTCACGAAACGCCACCCGATCGGCCCCACGAGATGCCGGCATTGGCTCCTCACCTGGCGAGAGTGGTCGCTCACGAATCGCCTGGGCTGAGGGTGCGAACCACCGTTGATCGAAATATCCAGGAGGCGCTCGAGGCATTGGCTCGCCGCCACGCAGGGTGGCTCGGTCGTCAGGGTATCCACAACATGGCGCTGCTCGCGGTCGAGACCGAGACCGGAGCGGTGCGGGGGTATGTCGGCTCTCCGGACTTCTTCGACGATGCCCACGGCGGCCAGGTGGACGGCGTGCTCGCTCCGAGATCGACCGGATCTGTTCTCAAACCCTTCCTTTATGCGCAGGCCTTTGATGCCGGTGTCATCCATCCCGAGAGTCTTCTGAGAGATGTGCCGATCTACTTCGGGAGCTATGCGCCGGTCAACGCCGATCACCGTTTCTCGGGAATGGTCCGGGCCAGAGAAGCCCTGGTCCGTTCACTCAACGTGCCGCCCACGATTCTTCTCGAAAAGGTGGGTGTGGCCGAATTCCACCACCTCTTACGCCGGGCCGGAATGTCCACCCTCTTCCGATCACCCGGCGGCTACGGCCTTTCGTTGATCCTTGGCGGGGCCGAGGGCACTCTGTGGGACATCGTCGGGCTCTATCGCGGTCTCGCCCGGGACGGTCGTTTCGATGGTCTTACCCGGCGTCCCGATCAACCTCTTGCAGCGGGCCAGACCTTGCTTTCGCCCGCCGCTGCCCGGACGACCCTCGAGATCCTCACCGAAGTGCGCCGACCGGACGATGACGGAGTCGACCGGACGTTGTTCTCCCCGCGCCGCCGGGTGGCCTGGAAGACCGGCACCAGTTTCGGTAAAAGGGACGCGTGGGCGGTCGGTGTGACTCCGGACTGGGTCGTCGGCGTCTGGGTCGGTAATTTTTCCGGGGTCGGCAACTCCGCTATCGGCGGCGCGGCTGCCGCCGCGCCAATCTTGTTTTCGGCCTTCGAGCTGTTGCCGGGCCATTCCGAGGGTGATTGGTTCCCGGAGGCGCGAGACCTGCGGCCCGTGCGGCTCTGCGGAGACTCGGGCTATCTTGCGGGGCCGGATTGCGGCGATGTCCAGATCGCTCTCCATCCCGCCCGGGCGCCGTCACCACCTCGCTGCCGCTACCACCGCGGATTCTGGGTCGACCCAAAAACGGGTTACGAGGTCTGCTCCCGCTGCTGGCAGACGGTGCAACCGGTGCGCGATGTTCGCCTGATCCTGCCGGCCGATGCGGCTCAACTCATGCGGCGGGCCGGCCGTCCCATCGAGAGTTCGCCGACCCACAATCCCCGGTGCGAGGTGACGAGTGGGGATCGCCCGTTGCGAGTCGTGTATCCGGGTGGCGGCACGACGCTGTTGGTGCCTCGCGACGTGGATGGAAGATTTCAGCATGTGACTGTGCGCGCAGCCCATACATCCGCCGCGGCTTTGCTCTACTGGTATGTCGATGGCAGATTCGAGGGAAGAACCAGCGTGGACCATGCTCTGTCCCTGGAGTTGGAGGCCGGCGCTCATCGGGTGGAGGTCATCGACCAGGATGGGCTCGCAGCCCATTCCATCTTCCGGGTCGAACGGCGGGACGTCTCGGCATCTGGGTGATGCGGCACCCTTCGGGTCGCTCCTCATTTCTAATACTCTCAGGAGGACATCGAAACCCTGGTCGACGTTCTTGCCGATCTTTTTCCAGCCGCAGGCAGCTGAGTTCAGGCCGGCAATGGACGGGCCGTTCCCATCGGTGGTTCAGCCGGTAGATCGAAACGGAACGTCGTGCCTTCACCGACCTGGCTCTCGCAGTGGATGTTGCCTCCGTGGAGCTCGACTGCCCGTTTTGCGATCGCCAAGCCGAGGCCTGCTCCTCGGCTGTCGTCTCGTTCGCCTGAGCTCGCCGCGCGGTGGAAACGGTCAAAGACCAATGGAACCTGATCTGCGGCGATTCCGGGTCCAGTATCGTGCACTTCGATACACAGCCTGTCGCCCAGCGGTTCCAGGCGGATGTCGATCCTCCCGCCTTCCGGGGTGTAACGGAGAGCGTTGTCGAGGACATTTTCCAGCGCCCGTTCGATCAGGCCGACATCCACTGAGATCCAGAGAAGCTCGCTTTCGAGCTTGGCGCTGAGCCTCACGCCGCGGTCTTCCGCTGGGAGGCGGTACTTCTGTGCGACGTCCTGGACCAACTCGCCGACAGGCATGCGTTCGCGTTCCAGCGGCTCGTGCAGCGCGTCGAGCTTGGCGAGCTCGAACAGGTCCGAGACCAGGCGGCCGAGCCGTTTTGCGTGAACGAGTGCGATCTCCAGATACTCCTGGCGTTGTTCGGGCTCGAGCGATTCTTCCTTGAGCATCAAGGTTTCGAGATAGCCGTGGAGGTGGGTCAAGGGTGTTCGCAGATCGTGTGAGACATTGGCGACCATTTCGCGACGCAGCCGGTCCTGGTCCTCGAGCCTGACGATCTGGTCTTCGATTCGCGCAGCCATGTGATCGAATGTGGCGCGGAGTTCGTCGACCTCGTCATGCCGTGGTGGGAGTTGGCTCAACGCGGCCCGAGGAGGTTGGATGCATCGGATTCCAGGGACTCCCTGCGGAGGACCGCCATGTCGCGCGGTCAGCCGAGTCAACCGTCGGGTCAGACGGCGGGACAGCAGGACTGCGCCGATCAGTGCCAGAACCGTGATCCCGGCAACCGCCATCGCTCCGGTGCGCAGGATGTAACTGCCGCGCAGCATATCGGCCGCAGAGACGAAGTGCTCGCTTGCAAGTACGATGTAGAGATAGCCCTCGAGCTTGCCGTCGCGTTCAATGCGTGCCGCCGAGAAGATGTTCTGGCTGTCGGGATGGCTCGGGTCGTCACCGGTGATCGGCAGGCGCGGCCCATCTTTCGATGTACTCGAGCACTGGATCGAGCGCGACCTGAGCGAGCCTGACTTTTCCCGGGGGCGCCGAGAGGCGAGGATTTCGCCAGACGGATTCAACAGGTAGAGCTCGATCGTGGGGTTGACCACCATCATCGACATGAATACGCCTTGAAGCTCTTTCTGGTCGATCTCGCCATCGACGATCAGCAGCTTCTCCTTGACGATGTTGGTAGCGAGATCGTGGTGAATACGCTGCTGCACCTCACGCTGGTAGAGATAGCTCGTCACGAGGGTCACCGCGAGGGTCACCCCGCCGACGACGATGAAGAGACCGAAGAGGGCGATCGATAGTTTTTTGTAGAGACGTGTCATTTTTGAATCCCGACTCTTTTCGAATATCGGTTTGCTCTAACCGCCATTGACGGCGGGGTCGAAGAATCGGTAACCAACTCCCCAGACCGTTCGGATGAAATGAGGTTGCGAGGGGTCGTCCTCGATCTTGGCCCTCAACCGGTTGATGTGGGAGTTGACGGTGTGCTCGTAGGTCCCTTCTCCGTAACCCCAGACGAGGTCGAGAAGCTGACTTCTGGTATAGACCCTGCCGGGGTGGCCGGCGAACTGCAGAAGGAGGTCGTACTCCTTGGCGGTGAGCTGGACCCCGCTTCCGGCGACCGACACCTGCCGTTTGTCCCGGTTGATCGTGAGTTTGTCGATCTCCAGAGGAGCCGACTCCGTCCTCTCCTCGGCCATACGATCGACACGGCGGAGTATCGCTTTGACCCTCGCCACCAGCTCTCGAACGCTGAAAGGCTTCGTCAGGTAGTCATCGGCGCCGAGCTCGAGCCCGAGGACTCGGTCGACCTCGCCGGACCGGGCAGTGAGTATGAGGATTGGCGTGTAGTTCTTCTGCGAGCGAAGCTCCCGGCACAGGTCGAGGCCATCCATGTCGGGGAGCATCAGATCGAGGACGATCAGATCGAAGCGGCGTTTCGATGCTTCAGAGAGCCCTTTCGCGCCCTCGAGAGCGACCTCGACGCGACATCCCGCGTCGCGAAGATGCATCTCCACGAGCCGCGCGAGCTGCGGCTCATCCTCGATGACCAGAATTTCCTTGTCCATGATTCCCCCGCTCAGATCAGCCGCCGTAGTGCATGAAATGGTGCCGGCGGTACGGGCCCGTCGAACCCGTACCACCGACAAGTAGTCTCAAGGTGTCGATTTGGTTACATCTACCTTCTGGAGACGACGATGTCGACTGCAGGGTTCAGCCAGCCGTAGTCGCCAGAGGAGATGTCGCCCATGCCGTGAATGCCGGGGTGCGTGAGGATGATGCCTTCAGCGCCGTCAGTGTCCCGCATCATCGGATTTCCGCAGGGAGGACCGGGGATGTAGTCGCAGGACTCGCTGTTGAACTCGGAACCGGCGTCCCACGCGGGGACATTCAGGCGCTGGGCGGGACCGTTCTTGCGAGCGAAGTGGCTGTCGAGGCCGAAGAACGCGTCGTTGGTCGAAACCAGCATCCCAACGGCGCTGACCAGGTTGAATTGACCCTGGCTCTCGAGATCGAATACCACTGATTGGCCGGGAAAGAGCATGCCGTCCGCTACGGCGTAATCACCAACTGCGTCGTTCGTTGCGAGGAGTGCGACCAGGGCCGAGGTGTCTCCGTCCTCGGCCAGCGCCGCGAGTGCGTCCGAAGCCGGCTTACCGGGCCTGAAGATGCGGGTTTCACCCGAGTGGGTAACGACCAGCGGCGGACTGATGATCTGTTTGCTGACGTTGGTAATCTTCACTCTCACCATGTCCTGCGCTGCCGCCGGGGCAGCCAATGAAAACAAAATCGCGACCAGGGCTCCAAAGAAAAGTGTCCGTTTCATACTCGATCTCCTTTCGACATGTTTTTCGGCCGTGACCGATGTCTGCAATCAATATGGAGACCAGTTCTCACGGACTCGTCACGCAAATATCACATTTCTATCCCGAAGGTGGACGGAAGGCTCGAGATGGCCTGACGAAAGAGATTGAAGGCCGCGGCCTCGGTGAATTGTGATAGCCTCCGAGCCTGAAAATGTACCTCTGAAAATGAGATTGGGTAACCAGATGAACGATTTTTCAGGTTCTCCAGAATCGACGCGAGTGATGTTGTTTTTCCTCGTCGTGGTATTCGCCATGGCCGGGGCCCTCCGAGCTGACGAAGGCGGCATATTCCCTGAGTCAATGGATGTCGATGTCGATGGGTTTTCCCTCGCCAATGCCTCGTTTCTGGTGTCGATGGTGGAGATTTCGGGTCAAAACGACGAGGGGCGGATCCGAGAGCAACTGTCTTCGGTCGGTTTCAAATCAGCTCAACTCATCAAGGACCAGGTCCTCCACTGCCTTGTTGCCGAGCACGACAACTTCGTGGTGCTGGCATTCAGGGGCTCGACGACGATGCAGGACTGGCTCACCGACCTGAAATTCACACAGTCCAAGACCAAGAAAACCGGGCTGCCCGGGAAGGTCCACCGAGGATTCTGCCGAGCATTGGACCAGGGGTGGCCGCGGGTTTCGGCGCTGTTGGAACAGGCCGACAAGAACGGCAAAACCATCTGGATCACCGGCCACAGCCTCGGTGGGGGACTCGCGCACATTGCTGCAATGAGAGCTGCCCAGGAGGGTATTCGAGTCGCCGGAATTTATACCTTCGCTTCTCCGAGGGTCGGAGATCCAGCTTTTGTCAAAGCATTTGAGAAGGCATACCACGGGCGTTCGTTTCGCGTGGTCAATGCCAACGACCTGGTTCCGCACGTCCCGCCGAGCCAACCGGGTGAGAAGGTGTTTGGACAGATTGTTGTACCGGCCGGGCAGGGTGACGAAGTCAAGCTGGCAGTCAAGGGCGCGTTTATGCTGGTCAAGTACACCCACGCCGGAGAGCTCTATGTCTTCGACGACAGTGGAGCATTTGTCGGGCGGCGGACATACTCGGATCAGGGCGATGCCGCCTATTGGCTGAAGGTAAAATCCGATTACGGGAGCGGATCGTGGCTCACCCTGGTCAACGATCAGGGGAAGATCGCCAGAAAGCACTTCCTCGATGCCTACGTCACGATCCTCCATAGCGCCGCGGGTTTCACGGAGAATCCTGACTAGGTGGATTCGGTCGGATCGCTTTACCCGCCGACCGAAAGGCTGATTTTCCTGACGCCGTCCTCATCGAAGATGGTCACGTTGGCCGACCGGTCGTCGATAGCGTAGACGAGCATCTGGCCCCCATCCATCTGGTTGGACATGACCTGTGTCCAGCCTGCCGAGGACATTTCCTTCTGGTAGGTCTCGACCACGGTAGAGAGTGCGGCGTCAGTGGACAACGCCAACATGAAGCTGCCAGGGGCCTCTGAGGCCATCAAAATCTCGGCGCCCTCGTAGACATAGACGTCGTCGGGAAAGCCTTCCGGGATTTCGGCCTTGTCGCCGCCCTTCCATGTGTAGGTTCCGTCTTCGTCCGTTGACGAAATTTCCATGCCCTCTTCGGAGACATCAACCCCGGCTTCGCCGCCGGTACTATTCTCGATGGCTCTTTCTACCGCCTGTTCGACGGTTGCGTCCTCCGCCTTGCCGCACCCGATGTTGAATACCAGAACGAGAACTGCTGCGAAAAAAAGAACATTGCGCATTGGAACCTCTTTTCAGATGTGCAATTTTCCGATCAATTTTGAGATCGAATCAGGTTCATGATGCACCTGTTCTGAGCCGAAAATCAAGCCTTTGTGATCAGACCCGCGGTGTATGATGAATTGAAGGGCGACTCGATTCCACTTCCGAGGTGATTCACGTGACATGGCTTCGTAAATTCGTCGCGCTTCTCCTGATTTCCCTTGGTGCGGCTCTGGTATTCCTGCCTTTCCCAGAGAGCATGAGCGGTGAGAAGACCCGGGAGTACGTGCTTCTCGAAATCGAGCCTGCTCCCTATACCGAAGAGTCCGCGAAAGCCGAGTTCGGCGCCTCGTTCATTTCGTTGAACTCCGAGGACATGGATGGCTATCCCGAGACGCGAGAGATCTTTTTGAGCCTCATGGGCGAATCCGACACGTGGTGCGTACCCTCGGCGGAGTGGCGAACCCTTCTCGCCGATCGGGCGGTGGTGGATCCCGAAGGCCTGGTGTACGCGTTTCGCGATGATCTGCACCAAATATCCAATGTGGAGTTGGAAGAACCCGGACCGGAAGGCGAGTTCGTGTGCTTCGAGGCGACATTGCTCGGCGCATACGACAACCGCGACTACAACCCGGTGACCTGGCTTGAAGCCGGGGACCTCGACGAGTATCCGGAACTGAAGGCGGAGTTGAAGCGAATGGCCGCTGGGCCGATCCCCGGTGAGGGGGGCAGGCATCGAGCCTGGTCAGTGGCGGCGCTTCCATCGCCGTGAACTCGACGACTTCGAGTACCGGCCGCCGTTTGTCGTATTCGATCGGCTATTTTTCGGCACGGTGGACACGGAGGTCGTGCCGTGGGTTCTGCAAACGCCGTGGCTTCGAAATGCAGCGCGGGTCCTGGGTGTCTTGGCTGTCCTTTGCGGGCTCATCCTGGCGGTCGGGTCGTACCGTACTGCAGGGGCCCGCTCGGGTATCCCCATCTCGTCGGCCTGGTTGACAGTATTCTGCGACGTGATCAGCCTTGTCGGAGCGTTGATATTTGTCCCGATAGCGATCGACACGCTGTGGGTGGGGCCGTTGGGACAGCCCTCCCTGATCGGTCTGACACCGGAATGGCCGTACACCACGCCGATCACCGGCCTTCACTTCGTCTCGGTGACGGTGTTCCCGATCGCGTTACCGTTGCTCACCCTGTGGTTCACGAGTCTGGCTCACCAGCGAATCGAGGTCGATGGAGAGGGCGTGACGTCTCACGGGGCCATCGGATCGAGGACGCTGGCCTGGCAGGATCTCGAGCGCATCCATGTGCGAGAGCAAAAGAACCCCTTCGCGTTCACGGTCTTAGATTTTCGCAAGCTCCAGACGGTATTGGATTTCGAGGGGGAAGAAATCTCCATCACCATGAACGAGCCGAGTTCTCGCAAACGAAAGCGGCAGATCCTGGACGCGTTGAGGCTGCATGTTCCGGAGTCCAAGAAGGACCTCATTCGGGGAATCGAGGGGGAGTGGTGAGTGCAGAATCCAAGGATCCTTTTGATTCGAGAGCGCCGAGGCGGATAGCGTCGGCGATCGTCATCGCCGGTTTGGCTCTGGGATGGTCATGCCAACCGGGGCCGGCCCCTCCTGACACACCTGTCGAGTTGGTGACCTGGGCGTGGGTGGAGGACCTCGATGCCGTCATGCTGGTGACCGAAATCGATGAAGCGGACCCGTGGCGCACCCATGGCCGACTGGAGCTGTCGTGGCTCGATCCCGAGGGCAAAGAGCTATTCCGAGCCCTCTACAACACCTCCCAGCGAGCCAACCCGGTGCCGCCGGAGGCATTCGGCGTATTCAAGCTGGAAGACGGCTCGGTCGAAAGTGCCGGGATCGAAGCTCACATGGAGGTCTCGGTAGCGGGTTTCACATTGCTGACCGACAGCTGCACCGAGAGGCGGGACGGCCTGCTTTCCGTCGCGTGGGTGATCAGGCCTCCGAATTCCCTCGAGGGACCGGTCG
>CAVYKX010000033.1:0-42425 GCA_963769215.1 Candidatus Sulfomarinibacteraceae bacterium
ATTTCGACTGAACTTTCATCGGCGGCATCGTACGCGTTGCCTGGAACGCCCACAGCAACGGCAGAGCCATCGGTGTCGATGGAATAACCGAATCCGGCTCCCTCCCGAGGGCTGTGCGGAAGCCACGTATCTTCGAGTTGCCAGACACCACCGGTCTTTCGGTAGAGGTAGACGGCCCCGGCCGCTACCGTGTGTTGATCAAAATTGCGATTCGGCGAGCCGACAAGTACCGTGTCCCCGACCACCTCCACGGCGTGGCCAAATGACAGGAACTCGGCTGGGTCCACCGCCGGGATTTTCTGCTCCAGCTCCCAGCCGTCTGGCCGCGCCCAAAGATGTACGCCGCGCCGGCTCCAAGGGCGCCATCGAAGTCGTGGGGCGCGCCGACCACGGCCAGCCCGTCTCCGACCGCCAGATCGGCCGCGGAACCGCCAAAGAAATGTCCGTTGGCCGTTCCGGCTCCATACAGCCGGGTCTTCACCGGCCAGCTCTCACCACGACGCTCGAACACGAACGAGGCGCCTCTGTCCTCACCGGGGCCGGCATCACTGGGCGCTCCGACAACCGCCCGGTTGCCATCGACCGCCACGGCGAGACCGAAATCGTCGTTGGCATACAAATCGGAATTGTCGAGCTCGTCTTGCCTGGCCCACGAATTTCCGTCGAAGGTATAGGCAAATGCGGTAGCTTCTCCGGGCGCACCGACGATCAGGGCGCTGTGGTCGAGAGCGACCGAAGCTCCAAAATCTGGAAACGGATCTCCCGTTGGAAGCAACCGCTGAAATCTCGACCATGTGGCATCCGGTTGCAGACGGAATACACAGGTGGCTCCGTGTTCGTCGTCGCGCTTCGCGCCAACCACCAACCACTCGCCTTGAAGCGCGACGGCTGCGCCGAAATATTCGAATTCCCGGGGCGTGTCCGGGTGAAAGAGGTATCCAATCGCCAGATACCATGGCGACGCAGATATATCGCTGCGATGCCGCCACGACTGTCCTGGCCGTCGTTCGGAGCGCCGACAACGGCCCGATTGCCCTCAATCGCTACGGAATGCCCAAAATCGGAGGCGCCTGCCGGGACGTCGAGATCCGCGGACTCGATCCACGCTCCTCCCGAGTACTCGAAGACCGTTGCGACACCCGACCTGACCCCGTTGGCGTGTTCGTAAGGCGCTCCGACCACCAAGATCTCGTTGTCGATATCCACCGAGGAGCCGAAACGCGCACCGTCCGACCTGCCGAGGACCTTTCGCCTCCAGCTGGTACTCGCCATCCAAGCGAACAAAGACGAAGGCTGCACCGGCTCCGTGTTCAACTTCGTCGTCCCACGGTGCTCCGACGACAATCCGATCGCCGTCGATCGCGACCGCTGATCCGAAGTGAGCTCCCCGTCTCGACCCACCAATGTGGCGACGATCTGCCAGGAGCCATCTTCCTTCCGGTTGTACACAAAGGCCGCGCCGGCGTCCTGCCATTCGAGTCGAACCAGGGAGCGCCGACGACAAGGGTGTCGCCGTCCAAGGCAACCGCCTGACCGCAGTTGTCGCCCTGCGATTGTTCGCCGGGAATCGGGAGGAAGCGTGCGACTTTCATGGAACGGTACCCTGGCGGCAACAGTCTGAGATGCCACCAGAGCGGCCAACGCGACAATCAGAACCAGTTGGCGAAAGCCCACTATTCTCATGGAAAAGCCCCCGCCGAACATAGCATGGCGACCGATCCCGATTTCTCGTCGGCGAGACTTATCGGCCGTTGGATTGAAGTGTTTTCCCGCCGTCTCTTCAGCCCTCAATGAACCCTCATCAAACCCTCAACTCACCCTCAAGCGAAGGGGGCGTGTTTGCACCACCTTGGAGATCAGCCGCCCGGATCCAAAAAGAGAAAAGGGCGAAGAAATCATGAACAAGGGAGCGTGCAAGGTGTTTTGGCAAGGCTTTTCGCGAGATGCAGTGGTTTGGATCGTGGCACTCATGTTACTCCTCGCACCGTCCGGACTCGCATTTGCCGCCGATGAGCAACCGGCCGGGCCCGCGCCGGTCGCTGAAGATACGGCGGAGCAGGTGCAGCCCCGCCAGCGAAACTGGAGAGTCCGATTCATGGGCGCCTTCGCAAATGACGAAAACGGCATCATCGCGACGTCGGTGACAGACTCCGGGACCAGTGTTTCTATCGCCGGCGGAGTCGGTGCAGGGGTCAACTTCGAGTATCGGAACTCCCCTTTGATGGGTTTTGAGTTCGGTGCGATGGCCGTTGCGGGGGGAGTCAGAGTTGGAGTGGATCGATGGCACCGAAGTTACTCGGCGGGGGTCGAGGTGGGGTCGTATGTGCCGCTCACCTTCTCGTCAACTTTCACCCCATCAAGAAGGCCGAAGTCTTCGACCTCTATGTCGGACCCCTCGTGGCTTCCACGATCATCAGCAATGTCGGGGTTGGCAGCGCTGTCGTCGCCGAGTCGCGGGTCGACCTCGGCCTGGGCGCAAATATCGGGTTTGATATCAACCTTGGAAAGAGAAGCCGGTGGTCGCTCAACAGCGGGCTCAAGTACATCTCGACCGTGACCAACGACAGTGACGATACCCGGATCGCTTTCGACCCGCTGATCTGGACCTTCGGTTTCGGTTTCAAGTTCTGACGGGCTTGATCAGAAGCTGTAGACGACTGAGATCGAACCGATGGCGGTTTGATCGGAGAAGTCGCCGCCGACATCGATCTGGAAGCGTTTGAATGCAAGCCCGAAACCGACGGCGAAGTGGGTGTGCGCCTCCACGGAGATCGAGCCGATCGGAACCGTCCCGATGAAAACTTCCCGGCTCCGTCCGGTTCCCGCCAGACGCCCGTTCGGAATGCGACGACGGGCTTCCATTTCAGAACCGCATACTCCACGCCGAGATGCAACTCGGAGCCTCCATCGGTGACTGTGTCTCATCGAAGTACGGATCCGTGGCGCTGCCGACCTGGTCCCATTCGAGGGCGAATGTGAAGGCTCCGGCGCCCGGTTGAAATGCCACACCGAGGCCAAACTCGTCGGGGAAGGTCAGTCGCATCGGCCTGTCTTGCGCGTCAAAACTGGGTCCCTGGCGATAGAACCCTGCGAAATCCCAGCTGCGAGATGGGCTCCACAGCACACCCGCATTGAAGCCCCAGTCGGTGTCCGAGATCTCGGCGGCGCCTGCACTTCGATCGCCCAGAAAGTAGTTGACGCCTGCGCCGATGCTCAATTTTTCGCTGAGTTGAATGGCTGCAGCGCCGGCGAAGCTCCTGATGGTGAACTCGCGCGTCACCGGCGAGCCGGCGTCAAAGGTGAAATCGAGGCTCCCCAGGTTGTGGGAATAGGCCGCGAATGCCCATTTCTGAAACGGGTAGACGAAAGAAAAGAAGCCGAGGCCGGAAACCCCACCCACGACATCAATGTCTCCGGACTCGGGGCCCGCCGAGCCGGTTGCCCGCAGCTCCGCCGATAGTTCCGGGCGAACGATCTGAATCAGCCCTGCCGGATTCGAAAATGCTGCCGTAGCATCGTCGGCGATGGCCGCAAAGGCGCCGCCGAGGGCGATGCTGCGGGCGCCTGGATTGGTGAAGACAGCGCCTGCCACTGGAGAGCTTTCCTGAGCGGACAGGAGCTGTGCCTGGCCAACGAGACTGACGAGGACGGCGACAATAGTGGCGGATCGTCTCAAGATACGGCGTTTCTGCCGGAAGAATACTCCGGAATCGTTGAATTGACAGCGGATTCTGCCGGCCTGCATCTGACAAAGCGTACGGAGTCTCTGGACTGTTGGTTTCACTTCGTTCGCAGCGATCATAGCTGATGACCATGGCTCGAGCTCCGCACGGGGAGCGGTTCCGGTTGGTTTGTTATAGTCCGGCTTTGGAGGCGAGGACTTGAGACGATCGGAGATTTCTGTCGCGCTGGTGCTCGCGGCCGTGATCTTGGCGGCCGGGGTCGGCTGGGCGCAGACCGAGTACCTGGTGGCCCCGGCCGATACCGATCCGGAGATCGACTCGTGGTTGTCCGAACACGTAGTGCAGATCGACCGTGCTGTAATACCCAGGGACGTCCTTCTCGTCCACCTCCCGGGTTCGTATGACGCTCCGACCAGCTCGAAACTCCTGCTGCAACACGCCGCCCGCAAAGGAGTTCCGGCGATCGGGTTGAGGTATCCCAACAGCGTGATCGTGACCGCCCCGTGCATGTTCAGCTCGGACCCGGCCTGTTTCGAAAAGGCCCGGTTGGAGATCCTCGACGGCATCGACAGGACGGACATCGTGGACGTCAGCGAGGCGAACTCGATCACGAACCGGTTGGTCAAGCTCCTCGAATACCTCGACCGTGAACACCCCAATGACGAATGGGAGCGATTCCTGAAGAAAGACGGAAGCGTCCTGTGGTCCAAGATCATCGTGTCGGGACACTCCCAGGGCGCCGGCCACGCCGCGATGGTGGCTCATGCCCACCGCGTCTACCGGGTGGGGATGTTTGCGGGTCCCCCAGATTACAGTTCGTACTTCGATGCGCCGGCGGAGTGGCTGTCACAGCCGGGCGCGACCCGCATCGATCATCATTACGGTTTCGGCCACATCAGGGATCCCCTCGTGTCCGAGGAGAATCTCGTCGAGATCTGGGAGGCCCTGGGTCTCGGGAGATTCGGTCAGCCAGTCAGCGTCGATGAATTCGGACCGCCGTTCAGCGGGTCCCACATGTTGTTCACAGACGCTGAACCGGCCTCTCTGGGCCTCATTGCGAATCACAATTCGGTGGTGCTCGACCGCCAGACCCCGGAGGCTGCCGACGGCTCCCCCCAGTTTGCCGAGGTGTGGGAGTTGATGTGCTACCCGGATGGTATGCCGTATTACCGAGATCTCCAGATCCGCCGATCCGGCCGCCGGTTGAGCCCTCGGTAGAAGGCCCCGTTACAGTCCCTTCTCTTTGGGGATCCATGTTGTAGGAACCGATGAGACTGTGGCGGCGGTCGGCAACGAATGCCTTGGTGTGGAGGCCGGCGTGCGACTCGGCGATGCGGCTATCGACGTGTTCGAAGTCTGCGGGGATCGAGGCGCAGGCAGTGAGCGTCAGGAGCAGTGCGCAGCAGGAGATCGTCTTGAGTTTGTCGGACAGTGTCTTGGCGTCACGGTAACACGATGAGCTCACCGACCCGATATGATGTGGCCCGTTGACCAAGGAGGCTGGAATGAAATGCCGTACCGTTCTGCGATTTCTGATTTCGGTGATGGTTATCGGGTCGAGTGCCAATCTGATGGAGGCCACGGTCTATGACCTCTACTACCTCGGGGGCCAATCCAACATGGATGGATACGGACGGGTCGAGGAGCTTCCGGAGGAGCTGGCCGGCCCCGTCGAGGGGGTGATGATCTTCCACGGCAACACCTCGGCAGATGCCACCGCCGTCGACGGACGCGGTGTCTGGGCTGAGCTCCTGCCGGGCCACGGGGCCGGCTACACATTCGATGGAGAGTCCGCAACATATTCAGATCGATTTGGTGTCGAGCTGACATTTGCTCAGACTCTGAAGAATATCGACCCGGACGCCAAGATAGCCATCATCAAGTACTCGCGCGGCGGGACCTCCATCGATCGCGCGGGGGCGAGCTACTTCGGGTGCTGGGACCCCGATTTTCCAGGCGGAAAGAACTCCGGGATCAACCAGTACGACCATTTTCTGGCCACGATCCGCAACGCAATGGCGGTCGCCGATCCCGATCCTCTGCGCTTCCAGCCGGAGATCGACGCCTTCTCCCGATGGGACGGCAAGAACAGTCCTCCGGAGGATCCGCTCCTCTTCGTCGGCAGCTCCAGCATCAGGTACTGGTCCACCGCGACGTCGTTCCCCGCATGCGAGATTGTCAACCGAGGGTTCGGCGGTGCCCACATCTCGGACGTCCAGTACTTCTACGACGACATCGTCGTCGGATATCGACCCAAGGCGATCGTCTTTTACGCCGGAGACAACGATATCGGCGCGGGCAAGAGTCCGAACCAGGTTCTGGATGACTACACGGCGTTTGTCGAAACCGTGAGGCGGGACCTCCCGGATACGCCGATATTCTTCCTCGCGATCAAACCGAGCGGCCTGCGGTGGCATCTATGGAGGAGCATGGAAGAAGCCAACGCCCTGATTCGAAACTACTCCGAATCAAACTCGGATCTCGTTTTCGTGGATGTCGCCACCCCGATGCTTGGTGAAGACGGTACTCCGCGGGAGGAGCTTTTCGTGGACGACCGTTTGCATCTGAATGAGGCGGGATACAAGCTCTGGAATTCAATCCTCGGCCCGGACGATGGCGCCCTACTGCGATAGTGGGGAAGGATTTGGGAAAAGAGTTCTCCACCGGTTTCGAAGCCCCGCTCGATGTCACGCTTAACTTGGGCAGGGTCGGCGGGTCGACGGTGGCGAAGACGCCCCCGAGCCAGACCGCCTTGCTGGTATTTTCGGCTTCGGGTTGCCTGGCGGAGTTGGTGTCGGCTTATTCGCCGTAACGGATGACGATGTGCTCGGGCTTCGAGGGTTCGTCCTCTTTCCCGGCTGCCAGATCGGATTCTTCGTCGCCCTCGAGGAGAAACCAGATTTTGCCGTCGCAGATCCGGGTCGATGGCGTCGCGCGGCGGAGGACGTCGATTGCCCGCATCGGGCCGAGGGTTTCGCCGTTTTCATGTATCCAGTAGGCCATTTCTGCCTCCTGGATATTTCCTATTGCAATGTGACTGCCAGGATTTGCGCCCGTTTCCGGTCGGGGCACCTCAGAGCAGTGTCTTAGAATGAGACACGCGAAGAGACGGGAAAACACATCCCTCGACTGCGACAGCGATCACGAGGTGAGGCTGGAGTCAGTGGCGATGCCGATGACCATTGCGAGTAGGATTGAAAGTACAGCGCTTGCGTTCGTCACGTGAGTAAGTGTGCACCGCCTGGTGTTCAGGTAACGGTTGGCAGGCTATGGCGACAGCCAAAGGAAACTTCTGACTCCTGGTGGTTGACGACGGACGGAGGGTCTTCGGACCCTGCCCATGAGCGGACAGTCCTCCGGTTCGCAGAACTTGATGGCCCCCTCCTCGACGTCGGGCACGTACGAACCGCGGTCGGTGGTGAATTCCACGGCGCACTCCTCGTATTCATCCAGCCGGATATTGTTGGCCACGAGATCGAGGTCGGAATTGACGGAAAATTCCAGTGTCGCCACCTCCCGATCCCCCGGGGCCATCGCGAGGCCGTCGACTGTCCAGAGTCGGAGGCAGCCTCTCGAATTCTCGACATTCAGATCAATCCACTCGGCTGCCGGGAATGCCGGCGACGTACTGACGGCGTCCAGAATCAGATCGGCCGGACCGTTCCAGTGCAGAGGCAGGTCGATGAAATCCACCGGCACCGAGTTCGCAGCGGTGATCGGCACCGAGATCGTCCGGGTGCCCGGGGAAACCTCGACCAGTCCGACGGAAATGGCGCCTGTGTGGACCCACACATCGCGGGACATCGTCGCTTCGAAGATGCCTTCGGCTGCGTCGAGAGTGACCGACGGGGTGTAGACGCCGGGAGACGCATAGACGTGGTCGGGGGAAGCGCCCTGATCGTCGGCGCCGTCTCCGAAATCCCACTCCCAGTCGTTGACCCTCATCGAGGTCACGCCTTCGAATTGGATGCGCAAAGGCGCCGGGCCGAAGTCGACATCCGGCTCGATCTTGGCGTAGGAGATCCAATCGGAACATCGGTCTTCGAGCCAGCAGTGCATGCGGCCTGCTTGTTGAGGCGTGAAGTGGTCCTTGCACGGGGCGTACGGCGTGTACGCCATCCAGTTCCTGAAGTCGGTCTCGCCCCACGGCAATCCGGTGCAGTCGTCAATACCCGGTGCTGGAGCGCACCGGGTGTTCCAGGGGTCCACGGGTGTCGGAGCCGTATCGGAGCAGAAATCTCCAGTGAAATCTCCGTCGTCGGTTCCAACGGTCTCGTCACACGGACCGCACGGTTCCTCATCGAATTGACCGAAAGTGTGGTGAAGACCGAAGTTGTGGCCCACCTCGTGGCAGATGAGACCGCCGTTCCGCCAGTGGTTCGTCGTCATGAGGACCGTCCACGAGGGAGTGTCCAAGGGTCTCCACCACGGAGCGGCCGCTCCGCCGCACAGGGTGTACTGGCCCTCCCACTCGCACCAGTAGTTGGTGGTAAAGATGTTCATGTTTCGCAGGATGTCGATCGAATACCGATCCCCGAGGTCCCAGATGAGCCCCCAGTCGTCGTGCACGTCGTGAAAGTAGGATGAGTAGACGGTCCTGTGATCGAAGACGAACTGGATCCGCCAGGGCGCGAAGCACGAGTTGAGCCATTCGGTGGCTGCTTCGGCATTGGCGCGCGTGAAAAGGATTTCGGATCCTTCGTCGTTCGCCAGGCTGTGGAACTTTACAGTGAGGTACTTGACCGGTGTTTCAGCGTCGGGGATCGCCAGGTCGCGAACCGCGGGGTGGTCGCATCGTCCGTCCGTCGGGCAGGTCAGATAGGTTTTCGAAACGGTGGTAGGGGTTTGCAGAATATGGTCTGGCGGGACGCACGCCGGAGGCAGATTGCCGTCGCCACCGGAGGCGTCCGGAGCTGAAACTGCGGCGACCAGGAGTTGGGAATTCGTTTCCATTTCTTCGGGGGTTGAAGTCGGAAAGGAAATTGGAGCGAACCTCGCGTCCGGCCTCGAGGGCACTGTTCCCTCGCTCGAGGCGACACACGAAAACAGGTAACCGAGCACCAGGACAAATAGACACGCCGCTGCCGTCAGGAACGGGTAGCGTGGCTCGTCGGACGGTCCCTCGAAGCGGTTCATCTTGGCCCCCACGGTCACTCGTCTTTGCCGCCCTCGATTTCGAGGGTCGGGAAGGTGCCGTTGCAGTCTTCGTCGATGCCGGTGAAGCCACTGCCGACTGCTTCGACGGTCCCTGAAAAACCGAGGTTTGCGTCGAGCTGGAAGCTGACGGTCCAGCTCATCTCTCCGCCGTCGGGGTAGGCGTCGGTGAAACTCACTCCTTCTGCGAAGTTGGTGATCGGCGCGGGATCCAGGGCTTCGCCCCACATGAAGATCAGGGGGCACTCGGGCTCGCCCTGGTTATCTAGCTTGTCGAAGTTGATGTAGGTGCCGTTGAGGGTGTCGACGATGCCACTCGAGATCACGATGTTGCCGCCCGAGGCGAAGGACAGGCTGTCGTAGAGGGCGAAGTGGTAGGTGCCGTCGGGAGAGACGGACCCTGAGCCGTATGAGGCCTCGAGCGTCGTTGGGTCCTGGCTCATTCTGTGGTTGTCGATCTTCGATCCCAGGACGACGACCGAGCCGGAAGTCACTCGAACCCGGGCCGTGCCGTTGAGCAGAGTGTCGATGTTCCACAGTCTGGTCACCTGTGACAGCCACGGTTCGTATGTGCCGAGGGTGACGGTGACGGTGTCGATGACCGGGCCCCAGGGGTCGAGGAGGTCGAGTTCCATGGTGGTTCCCTCGGGTCCGGCTGTGGCGAAGAGGTTGGTGCGGAATTCGTCGGTGGCCACGATCCCCATCAGGGTGGCGGATTCGCCCGCTGAGATGGCTGCGGATGCGGGGACCGCTTCGAATCCGGAACCGAGGGTCCGCTCGCCGTACTCGTCGTCGATGACGGCGACCGCGATGAGGTTGGCAACCACGTCGCCCCCTTCGGAGGTGATGCGAAAGGCGCCGTTCCCTCTCTCCATCCCGAAGTCACCGAGGATGACGTCTTGCAGGATTAAGGTTGCACCAGGACCTATGTCGAAGGAACTGGATACGGGATTCGGGTTGGTCTGGCCGCGTTCGAGCCAGAACACCTCGACCGAGACCGCGGTCTGGTTCGGGTTGGCGATGTACAGATCGTCGACCCAGAGGGCTGTTCGGGCGGCGCCCGGGATAATCAGATCGCTGCCCGGGGTGATGGCTGACAGGTGGTTTGCCGCCAAGGTTGAGACGAGGACGATCAAGAAAAATATTCTGTGCTTCATGCGGGACCTCCGTGCATTGGGGCGTCGCGTTCCGTTGTGCGAAAGCATCTGCCCTTTGACAGCTACCGCGAAAAAAATCCCGGTGAGCTACAACACGATGAGATTCGGGTCGGGGGCGAACGCCTAATCAGGCTGGCGGCTTCGCAGTTCGCTCAGCATTTCCTCGAATCGGGGATCCCCGCGGAGTGAGTCGAGGTCCGGATCGTCGAAGGCGACCGGGTTGGAGAACCCTGCATCCAGAGACCTCTGCAGAGAATCGAGCGCGCCCTCATGGTCTCCGACCAGCGCCGAGACGCACGAGTGGTTGTAATAGGCCGTAGCGAGGGCCGGATGATCGGGACCCACGGTCTTTCGCCAGATCTCGAGACTCTGTTCATACAAAGTGCGCGATTCCTGGTAACGCTCGAGGCGGTACTCGATGTAGGCGATCAGCGCGAGCCCGCGAGCGCTTTCGAGGTGCTCCGGGCCGTATGCCAGTTCTGCTACCCGGAAGGCCTCTCGAGCAGTCTCGAGGGCTTCCTGCAGTCTTTCCATCAGGAGATATGTCCGTGCCAGACCTCGCTGAATCCAGGTCAATCCGCCATTGTCCGGCCCGAACTGGGCCGTGAGAATCGACATGGCCCGTTGGTATTCGGTGACGGCGGCTTCATACTTCTGCTGAACTCTCAGCGTTGTCCCCAGCATTCCGAGAGAGTTGGCCACGGCGGGATGTTCCGGCCCGTAGGTTCGCTCGAAGATGTCGATCGCTTGACGAATCATGTTCTCGGATTCATCGAAGCGGCTCGTGAATCTGAGGTATCTCGATTGGCTCATCATTGCGAAGGCGTACTGCTGGTGGTCGATGCCGTAGGATTCCCGGCGGATTCGAAGTGCTCTGTCCAACGCCCTGCCACTCTCTTCGTATTGCCCGAGGTCGATGTGGAGATCGCCCAAGAAGAGGAGGATGTCTGATATCAACGGGTCCTCGGGCCCGAATGTGGATTCGGCGGTTTCGAGAGCCCGATCGAGAATCTCTCTCGCACCGTCGATGTCCCCTTGCCTCATCTTGAGGAACCCGGCCGCGGTCGTAGCCGAGAGGGCGAGCCGGGCGTCGGATGCCGGCGCTTTTTCGAGTATTGCCGAGGCCTCCGTGAACGCATCGTGTGACCGGTCAAAATCCGCCTGCCAGAATGCCATCCAACCGATGGTGAAGAGCGTGTTGGCGACCGCCGTGTGATCGTTCCCAGGAGCTTGACGCTGGATGGCCAACGCGTCGGTCAGAAGTGGTTCGGCCAAGTCGAAATATCCAAGGCTGGTGCTGACCCGGCCGATTGTCGCCATGAGACGCGCGCGCGCCTCAGGTTGGCCGTGCAGGGAGTTGGAAATCCTGTTGGCGCCGTGTTGCAACACGTCTCGAGGCGAAACGCTGTCACCGGCCTGCGAGCCGGGGTCCATCACGCTGAAAACTTCTTCGAGAAACCCCGACACCTGTTGCGCTGCCTTGGCCTGAGCCACGGCCTCCTGTTCGGATGCCCTGGCCCGGACAAAGCCAACCATCGCCAAACCGAAGCCCACCACCAGGGCAGCGACGCAGAAGCTCGCTGCGATCACCCCGACGCGGTGCCTTCGGACGAATTTCCGTGCACGATAGATGCCTCCGGGCGGGCCGGCCAGGACGGGTTCGTGGCGTAGAAAGCGGTCGATGTCGGCAGAGAGATCCACGGGAGAGGGATAGCGTCGATCGCGGTCCTTCTCCAAGGCCTTCATCGTCAACCAGTCGAGATCCCCTTCAAGAGCCCGCGCGAGCCCCTCTGTCGAGGTCTGGCGGTGACGGGCGGCTGATTCGGCGCCCGAGGAGGTGGACCGTGCCCGGGTACTGGGTCGAGGGGGCTCTTCATCTCGAATCTTGAGTCGCATTTCGTCGAAGCCGAGTGCCCGAAGCTCGCTCTGGCTCAGCGGTTGGGCGCCGACGAGCAACTCGTACAGAACAACACCGAGCGAGTACACGTCTGTTCGGGTGTCGATGTCCTCGTTTTGGATGGCAGCCTGCTCGGGGCTCATGTACTCGGGCGTTCCGACCCACTGGCCGAGCTCGGTGAATACCGACGCCTCGGTGAGCCTCTGCTTGGTGGCCTTGGCGATGCCGAAATCGATGATCTTCGGCAGTGCGCCGCCCTCGAACTCGGTGACCAGAATGTTCGCAGGTTTGATGTCCCGGTGGATGATCCCTTTCTGATGTGCGTGCTGAACCCCACCACAGACCTGGGCAAATAGCTGCAGACGCTCACGGACGCTCAGTTGGTGCTCGTCGCAGTAGTCGGTGATCGGTACGCCCTCGAACAGTTCCATGGCGAAGTAGGGCCGGCCCTGGTCTGTCGAGCCGGCATCGAAGACCCTGGCGATGTTGGGGTGGTCCATCATGGCGAGTGCCTGGCGCTCAGATTCGAAACGGCGGACGACGCTGTCGGTGTCCATGCCCCAACGGATCAGTTTGAGGGCGACTCGTCGCTGGATCGGCTTCTCCTGCTCCGCCTCCCAGACCTCGCCCATCCCGCCGTCACCAATTTTCCGGATGAGACGGTAGCCTTCGATCGTCTGCTCGGGGACATGGACGGAGCCGACACCGTTTACCGGGAGTGGGTCGAGGATCGGGTTTCCTTCCGCTGCCAACAACGCTTCCAGACGCTCTCGCAGGCCGGGATTTTCGCGGCAGGCGTCATCGAGAAATTCACCGCGCTCCTCCTGGGCAAGCAGGCACGCGCGATGAAACAACTCCCTTTCGAGCTCGAAGACCTCTTGCTCGCTCATACACTTTCCCGCGAAATTTCGACCTGCAACCACGCACGTGCGTGCCGCCAGTCGCGCGCGACGGTGCCGACTGAGACCCCGATGACTTCTGCAATTTCCTCAACCGTCAATCCGCCGAAGAACCGCAAGGTCACGATAAGCGCCTGCCGTTGATCGAATTGGGTCAATTTCTCCAGCGCGTCGTGGACGCTCATGATCTGATCGAGATCGAGCTCCAGTTGGGCCGTCGAGTCGAGGACATCCATGAGGTCGATGTTGGGCTTTGCAGAACCCCGCTTCGCCGCGCCGCGTTTTCGCGCGTGATCGACGAGCAGACGGCGCATCGCCTGCGCTCCAACCGCGATGAAGTGGGTACGGCTCTTGAGGTCGGCACGTTTCTGGTCGACGAGCTTGAGATAGGCTTCATGAACGATGGCAGTCGGCTGCAGAGTGTGACCGGGTGACTCTCTCACGAAGAGCCGTTGCGCGATCTTCCGCAACTCTGCGTAGACAAGAGGAAAAATCTCCTCGGACGAGGGCGTCGTCAGGCCGTCGTCCGACAGACTCGGTTTGTTGGCGTCGTCGTCCATCATCCCCCTCGGTTGCCGGCCCACCCTATCTTACGCATCCTTCGGGAACCGGACAGTTCCCTTCTCGCTGGTATATACGGTGGTTGACTCCGAAAGGTGGCATCGAGCCTGGGAAAGCCTTGAGGCCCCGTCATCTGGAGCCCGCTTTTCAATTCACCGATCAGAGACCGACTCGGTAGATGTAGATCGTATCCTTCGCCAGAAAGGTTTCGGTTCGCTCGAGTTCGTATCCCGACTCCTGAATCGTCTCCAGAATCTGGCGGTCGCTCATGAAGTGGCCGGCGTACGATCGATCGGCATGCTGTTTCTGTTCTACGATTACGACCTGCGCTCCCGGTTTCAGATAGCGCTCGAGATTCTGCAGGAACTCGATCGGCCGGTCGAGGTGGTGCAGCACATACACCATGATCACCATGTCGAGGTCGTTCTCCGGGAAGAGCGGGTCCTCGATCTCACCCAGCACCGTGACGATATTGTCGACGCCCTCGCGGCGAGCGCGATCACGGATGGATTCGAGGTCTGAGGTCAGAGATTTCGTTGGCGTAGACGACACCCCTGTCGCCGACGCGATCTGCGAGTGGAAAGGTGAAGTAGCCATCGCCGGCACCGGCCTCTCCGATTCTCATGCCCTCTCGGATACCCACTGCATCCATGATTTGATCAGGTGGCTGCCACGTTTCCCTGTCTTTGTCCCTGTTGAAAGACAACGATATTGCGGCGAGCAGGCACGCCACGAAGGTCGCGGTTCGAACGGATTTCTTCGTCACGAAAGGAACCTCCTCGCGCGGTCTCGGCACGAGTTCATCGGGCTTCTTCAAGGGGTACGAAAGAATTCGGCCGCTGTTTTCCGCGGGACTTGGTTTTCACAGGTCTGAAACATCGCCTGCCTGTTCGATCACATCCGGGGGAACCGATTACGCGTGGTCGACGGGCAGGTCGAAGCAGCTGTTCATGCGAGCCGCGAACCGAAACTGAAATGCGGTGTCTTCGATTTCGAGAGCTTTCAACGCATCCGCCCGAGAGGATGTGCCGAGCTTGAGTGCTGGGCGTTCTGCCCGGAGGCCCTTCCTCCACAGCAGGTTCGGGTTGGGTGATGACGTTGAAGTCGCCCTTGAAGCTCGTCTGGCTCTTGAGGAGCTTGCCGTCGAGCAGGCTGTAGAGCGAGCCGGTTTCGTCGAAGTGCTTCGGTTTGCCTGTTGTCGGCACCGTCAGCTCGAAGTAGGTTTCGCCGTCGGCGTCGCGAGCGACGGTCGTGTGGTGGCCGTTATTGATCGAAATATCGATCTCCTCAACGATCTTCGGCAGGCCCCAGATTCTGGTTCCGCGGATCTGGTTTTCTAAAGAAGTGACGGGCATCGAAAAGACGTAGTAGCCCTTCTTTTTGAAATCCATGATCAGCGGGAGTAGGGGAGGGGCCGACCCGTCGACCATGACTGGAATGGTCATGGCGATTTCGTTGTACGGAGCGATATTCATGACCCTCTTGTATTCATAGCAGGACAACAGCACGACCGCACGGCCCCGGGGCATTGAGACGGGTTTCATGGACGGGTGCGGCATCATGGCGCACGCCCTCCGGTAGTCGCAGAGGAAAATCGCGATCGCGCAGGTCACATCGGCGTAGAAGGTCGGGAACGAGTAAGTCTTCGAGAGCCCGTCCGCCAACTCGAGAGCAGCCGGAGCCGGGCGCACTGGGAATCGCTCGAAGAACGGGTCGGTGAAATCAGCGGTGTTGTCGACAAGACCGGGTGCGAGACTGGTGTTGGGCTTCATTGGACCTTCCGATCGCTGAAAATCTATCACTTCGGAGTTTCAGACACCACGAACTGATGAGCCACCGACCGCGATAGTGTGAAAAGAAGCGAATTGATGAAACGCGTCGGCTGGGTGTGCGTACATCAAAAAATTGGGGATTGTTTTCTTGGGGGACCTGTGAAGAATATCCTGGCGATTCTGGTGCTCACCATTTTGGCGACTCTTTCGTGTGCGAACCCGCCCGCTGTCGAAGAAGGATTCCTCAACGTCAATGGGACGACGCTGTTCTATAAGACGATGGGGTCCGGCGAACCGATTGTGGTTCTTCACGGGGGGCCCGGTTTCGATCACCGGCAGTTCCTTCCCTACATCTGGGAGCTCGCGGACCGCCGCAAGGTGATCCTCTTTGACCAACGCGGAACCGGCCTCTCCTCGGGGCCGGTCGACTCCGAGTCGATTTCGGTCGAGACCTTCATCGCCGATATCGAGGGGGTCCGCGAAGCCTTCAATATTGAAAAGATGAACCTCCTGGGTCACTCGTGGGGCGGGATCCTGGCGATGCACTACGGCATCGAACATCCGAACAAACTCAAATCCCTGATTCTCTGTTCGACGGCGGCCTCGATCGAGAGCTTCGCGGAAATGAGGGCGAACTACGAGGCGAATCGGCTTCCGGAGGATTCGAAGCTGCTGGAAGAAATCTATTCTTCGGATGCGTATCAAGACAATGATCCCCGGGCGATCGAGCGATTCTGGCGGGTCTATTTCAAACCGTATTTCGCCGATCCGGCCCTGGTCGCCGGATTGGATCTGCACTTTGAAAAGAACACGATCGAGAACGGCACCGCGGTGGCCCGGTTCATGATGGAGTCCGTCGGTGAGTTCGATCTGCACCAGGATCTCCGGGCGATTCGCTGTCCGACGCTGATCATCCACGGGGATTCAGACCCCATGCCGCCGACCTATGCCGAGAGGATCCAGGAGAGCATCGATGGTTCCGAACTGGTGATTGCCGAGGATTCCGGTCACTGGCTCTTTGTCGATGCCACGGAGACCTTCTCGACCAGCGTCGACGAATTCCTGGCTCGGGTGGAGGAAGTCGAGACCAACCGATAGATTGGATCGTCTGCGGCGAGTTCGAAGCCGCACGAATTCATCGAAGATCGCTCCGCGTGTTATAAAAAGGGTCGGTTTCGGTCGATTCGACCGAGCTTATCGGGCCGGGCCGTCCGGCGAAGCGGAGAACCCAATGAGAGTCATCCCACGACGCGGCGTCGGCATTGCGATAGCGATCGCGATTCTCGCTTTGCTCGCAGTGCCCAAGCTGCTTGAAATCCGGCGCGCATCGGAACCTGCTGCCGCCGCGCCGGAGCGGTCCGTCCTCAAGGTCAGGGTGCACCCGGTAGCTCCCGGACAGCTCACCGAACGGCTCGCAGCCACGGGAACGGTGCGGGCCAACGAGCAGGTCGAGATCGTCAGCGAAATCTCCGGCAAGATTTCCGAAATCTACTTCGAAGAGGGGAGCCGGGTCGCCAAGGGGACGTTGCTGCTCAAGATCGACGACTCCGAGCTCCTGGCCGAACATCAACGGGCGCTCCACCGGGTTGAGCTTGCCGAACGCGCAGAAGCCAGGCAGCAACAGCTCCTCGACGAGGGAGTTATTTCCAGCGAGACCTACGACGTGGCTCTCGGCGAACTCAACGTTTTGCGCGCCGAGTTGCAGCTGATCGAGGCGCAGCTCCTCAAAACGGAAATTCGGGCCCCCTTCGGAGGGATCATCGGTCTGCGGTGGGTGAGCCCGGGCAGCTACCTCTCATCCCAAACCCGGATCGCCTCCTTGCACGATCTCGATCCCGTCAAACTCGATTTTTCGGTGCCCGAGAAATACTCGGCGCTGATGCGGGTCGGAGATGAAATCACCTTCGCGGTGGAAGGGTTCGAGCGTTCATTCCCGGGCACGGTCTATGCGATCGAGCCCAGCGTCGACGCGTCCACGCGCTCCCTGAGAATGCGCGCGCGGTGTCCCAACAGGGATGGCGCGCTCGTTCCCGGCACCTTCGCCAATGTTGATCTCGTTCTTCGATCGGTTGAAGACGCACTGACGGTGCCCTCGATTGCGATCATTCCAGAGCTCGGCGGAAAGAAGGTCTACGTCTACGACGATGGGACGGCCCAACCGCGGACTGTCGAGACCGGCATTCGAACCGAAGACGAGGTCCAGGTCACGAGCGGACTTTCAGATGGTGATCTGGTGATCATCTCCGGCATCATGCAACTTCAGCCCGGTCTCGAAGTCGAGATCGAGGAAGCGCCCGCGGATTCCGGCTTCGCCTCATGACGCTTTATACCCTCAGCATCCGGCGCCCGGTCCTGGCGATCGTCGATGTCGATCACCATCGTCCTCTTCGGATTGCTGGGCTTTTCCTTCCTCGGAGTGAGGGAGTTCCCGTCGCTTGATCCGCCGAACATCAGCGTTTCGACCTCCTACCGCGGCGCTTCAGCCGACGTGATCGAATCGCAGATCACCGAGCCGTTGGAGGCCGCGGTCAACGGTGTCGAGGGAATCCGGACCCTGACGTCGACCAGCCGCGACGGCCGCAGTACGATCCAGGCCGAGTTCGATCTCGGGACCGATCTCGAGCGCGCAGCCAACGATGTGCGCGACAAGGTGTCGCGCGCGATGCGGAGCCTTCCGCCGGATGCGGATCCGCCGATCGTCTCCAAGGCCGATGCCGATGCGCGGCCGATTGCCGCGATCACTGTGAGCAGCGACCGCCGCAACCTGCTCGAACTCAGCCGGATCGCGGAGGAGACGTTCGTGGAGCGTCTGCAGACGATCCCGAATGTTGCCAGTGTCGGTATCTGGGGTGCGAAGACCTACGCGATGCGGTTGTGGATCGATCCGCAGAAGCTCGCTGCCTACCGCCTGTCGCCGATCGACGTTCGCGACGCGGTGGTTCGCGAAAATGTGGAGCTGCCGTCGGGGCGGATCGAAGGGTCGGACGTCGAGCTTCCGGTGCGGACCATGAGCCGGCTCGATACTCCCGAGGATTTCAACAACCTCATTCTCAAGAGCGAGGCGGACCGCATCGTCCGGCTGCGGGATATCGGCTTGGCGGAGCTCGGGCCCCTCAACGAGCGAACGGTGCTCAAGCGGGACGGCATCCCGATGGTTGTGGTGGTCATCACCCCGCAGCCGGGGGCGAACTACATCACGATTGCTGACGAGTTCACACGCCGGGTGGAACACATTCAGAGAACGCTGCCCGAGGATATCGAGGTCTCGCCGGGATTTGACGCCAGCCGCTACGTGCGCAAATCGGTGGCCGAGGTACGGCAGACAATTCTCATCGCCTTCGGACTGGTGATGCTGGTCATCTTCCTCTTCCTCCGTGATTGGCGAACCACGGTGATCCCGGTGCTGGTAATCCCGGTGGCGCTGATCGGCTCGTTCTTCGTGATGTACGTTGCCGGATTCTCTCTCAACGTCCTGACGCTGCTGGCCCTGGTTCTGGCAATCGGCCTCGTGGTGGACGACGCGATCGTCGTGGTCGAGGTGATTTACGCCAAGATCGAAGCCGGGCACGATCCGGAGAGCGCCGGCATCGAGGGCACCCGGGAGATCTTTTTTGCGGTCGTGGCGACAACGGTGGCGCTGGTTGCCGTCTTCATGCCGATTCTGTTCCTCGGGGGACTGGTCGGCCGGCTCTTCAGAGAGTTCGGGGTGACCCTCGCCGGGGCGGTCATCATCTCTTCTTTTGTGGCGCTGACGCTCACACCGATGTTGGCGACCCGTCTTCTGAAGAAACGAGCGCGACAGCCGTGGCTCTACAGGTCGACCGAACCGTTCTTCCGCGCGTTGGCGTCGAGTTACCGGGAAACCCTGACTCGGGTCCTTCAACGCCGGTGGCTGGCGCTGCCGATTGTTCTCGCGTGCCTGGGTCTTGTAACACTCTTCCTCGACGTGTTGCCGCGCGAGCTGGCGCCGCTCGAGGATCGCAGCTCCCTCAGTATTTCGGTGCGCGGTCCGGAGGGTGCAACCTTCGCGTACATGGACCGCTTCATGGACCGGCTGGGTGCCCTGGTGGCTGAGGATGTGCCCGAATCCGAGACGACGATCACGGTTACCGCGCCGGGTTTCGGTGCCGCCTCGTCGGTCAATTCCGGATTCGGCCGAATCACCCTGGTCGATCCCGATCAACGAGATCGAACTCAAGCCCAGATCGCGGACTCGCTGGCCGGAAAAGTCGCCCTATTGACTGAGGCGCAGACCTATATTTCACAATCTCCGACGATCTCGGTTGGCCGGCGCCGGGGCCTGCCGGTCCAGTTCGTCATCCAGGCGCCGAACATGGAGAAACTGCAGGAGGTCTTGCCCCCGTTCCTGTCCGCGGCTGCCGCGGATCCGACCTTTACCTTCGTGGATGTCAATCTCAAGTTCGACAAGCCGGAGCTGCGAGTCGAGATTGATCGTGAGCGAGCGCAGGACCTCGGCATCTCGGCTCTGCGCATCGCCCAGACGCTTCAGTTGGCTTTGAGCGAACAGCGGCTGGGCTACTTCGTGATGGACGGAAAGCAGTACGAAGTGATCAGCCAGGTGGGGCGCGGCGACCGCGACGAGACGATCGATCTTCGCAACCTCTACGTCACGACCGCCGGACAACCGCCTGTCCTGCTGGATAAATTGGTCAAGGTGACCGAGACCAGCAGCCCACCCCAGATCTTTCGATTCGACCGCTACGAGTCGGCCACCGTGTCGGCGGCGCTTGCGCCGGGCAAGACCATCGGGGATGGCATCGAAGTGATGGAAAAAATCGCAGATCAGGTCCTCGACGAGACCTTTTCCTACACCCTTGCCGGCGAGTCGAGGGACTTCGTCGAGAGCGCCAGCAGCCTCGTTTTCGTGTTCTTTTTGGCGCTGGTGCTCGTCTACCTGGTGCTCGCGGCCCAGTTCGAGAGCTTCCGCGATCCTCTCATCATCATGTTTACTGTGCCGCTGGCGTTGGCCGGCGCGCTGCTGGCCCTCTGGTACTTCAATCAGACGATCAATATCTTCAGCCAGATCGGCATGATCATGTTGATCGGTCTGGTCACGAAGAACGGAATCCTGATCGTCGAGTTCGCCAACCAGCGGAAGGCGGCCGGCAGCCCCGTGACAGAAGCCATCATCGAAGGGGCGACCTCGCGGTTCCGCCCGGTGTTGATGACCAGCCTCTCGACCGTGCTCGGCATTTTGCCGATTGCGCTGGGCCTCGGGGCCGGGGCGGAGAGTCGAATTCCAATGGGTGTGGCGGTGATCGGTGGGCTGGTGGTAGGAACCTTGTTGACGCTTTTCGTGGTCCCCGCGATGTGCTCGTTCCTGACCAGCAAAGAGGGCCGGGTCCAGCGGTTCACCTGACGAGTGCCGCGTTCCTCAGTACTCGAGTGAAAACACACCAGCCACCGGTCGAAGGGACGTCTTCTTCTCGCTGGCGTGCAGGAGACGCCGCCGCTCTTCCCTCTCCTCGCGGGCCTGTTGTTGGCGAGTTTCCCGCATCTCCTCTGACCTGTCGGCAGCTTGAACGACTGTTCCCGCCTCGAAGGTCAATTCGACGACGGTCCGGCAATTGTGCGGCAGCTGAAAACCGATATGCCTGTAGAGCTCCGCGATGAAATCACGGCCGAGGAGGAGCGAGCCGGAGAAGAACATCCGTTGATTGAGGGCTGTGAAGGTCGATCCGAGATGATCCCCTTCTGCGGGACCGACGCCGAAGAGCTTGACCTGGGAGTGGCGGTCGGATCGAACCGGTCGATCGGCATTGTGGCCGATCTTGACGTGCTCGAGATACAAGATGTCCTCCTTGATTGCATAGAGGCAGTGGTATCCGCGCCGACACGCGGTGCTCATCTCCGACGGTTCCAGACCGTAGTCTGCAGGGTCGAACAGACCATCACCTCGAATTCCGCAGAGACTGAAAATACTTCCGTTGTGAAGGACCATATCGTGGATCTGGCCGGTCATGTTGCTCCCTCTTTGGTCGACTGATTGGAATGAAGAGCGCCTCGTCCTATCGCAGGCTGTCGCAAAATCGATGCCGAAAATCCTGCAGAATTCGACGCTTGAATTGACGCAAAACTGCACGGATCTGGGGCAGGAGTTTCGAAATGGGTCATTCGGTGCCTGTCGGTGTTGAACGTCGCTCCCTGGCCGGACGGCGAGACAGCGGCTGTCGAGGCGGTTGCGAGTTGCAGAAGCTGTTGTACCCTATTGAATCGCCATGACGAGAGATGACAGCAGATTTCGAGATCTCACCGAAGAGAATGAGCGCCTTCGAGCGCACATCGCAGAGTTGGAACGGCAGCTCTCCGATGCCCGAGTTCGAGTTGCTCTGGCAGAGCCACTCTCGTCCGGCGATGGACGTGGCAAGTTGCCCGGCTCTGCGGGTTCCCTGGCCGAGCGCGCACTCGACGCGTTTTTCGAGCAATCCCTGGCGATGATGTTCATCGCCGATCTTGTCGAGGGACGGTTCCTTCGGATCAATCGGAAGGTCTGCGATGTCATCGGGTGCTCTGAGAAGGAAATTCTCGAGTCGTCTTTCCTTGACAGGGTTCACCCTGACGACCACGTCCGAACGATGCGAGAGATGGAACGTCTCGTGGCGGGTGAACACACCACCAACTTCAGGAATCGACATCGTGATGAGAACGGCGACTATCGCATATTCGATTGGACGGCCGTTGCTGATCCGGACGGTGAGCTCTGTTACGCCATGGCGGTTGAAGTTTCCAAACTGTAACCTCTACTGCATAAAAGCGTAGCTGTTGGTGACGACTGATAAAACGCTGTTAAGGAGGGGGATCAGATATGACACGCCAATCTCGAGTGTGGATGTGTGGACTTTGCCTGCTCATTCTCGCGGGTGGCCTTCAGGCCCAAGATCTCGTGGAACAGATCGACGACGTCATGGGCGAGTTCGTCGAACTCGATCTCTTCTCGGGAACCGTGCTGGTGGCGAGAGGCGGAGAACCCGTCTACGCCAGGGCCTTTGGCGAGGCCAACAAGGACCACCACGTCGCCAATATGCTCGAGACCAGATTCAACATCGGATCGATCGGCAAGACCCTCACCGGCACCGCGGTTATGCAGCTCGTGGAGCGTGGCAAGGTCGAGCTCGATGCGCCGGTCGTCCGTTATCTCGAGGACTTTCCCTACGGTGACAAGATCACCATTCATCACCTGCTTTCGCACACCTCCGGGATGTTCAACTACATGGCCCACCCGGAGTACCGGTCGAGGATGACGGGGCTGCGATCGATCGACGATTTCCTGCCGTTGATCTACGATCAGCAGCTGGTTTTCGAAACTCCGGGCGAGAGATTCGCCTATTCCAACTCGGGCATTGTCGTCCTCGGTGCAGTGATCGAGAAGGTCAGCGGAATGCCGTACGAGGAGTTCATCCGAAAAAACATCCTCCAGCCTGCGGGAATGACCAGTACTGGAATCAACTTCTGGGACGAGGTCGTGCCCAACCGGGCGATGGGCTATACGAGAGGTCTCTCGGGAGACTTCACAGCGGCTGTCTACCAGGTGCCACCGGCCTGTGCCGATGGCGGACTCGAGACCACGGTGCTCGACATGCTCCGTTTTGATCGCGCTCTTTACGGTGACATCCTTCTCACCGAGGAGTCGAAAGAAAAGATGTTCACGCCAAACCTCGATGACTACGGCTACACCTGGACGATTCGCGAGAGGGCGGGCCGGAAGTCGATCAGCCACGGTGGCGGCGCCCCTGGCGTCAACGCGATGTTCATCCGCTTCCCGGACGACGATGTCACAATCATCGTGCTGTCCAACTACTCGGGAGGGGCGATAGGGCCGGCGCGGGCGATTGAGGCGATCGTATTCGGGGAGGAGTTTCAGCAGCCGCGGCGCCCGATGGGCGAGACGCTCTATCGTGCAATCACGGACGGCGAGATCGACGCCACGCCGGTCGGGATCCAAGCCGAGCTCGAGCGCGGGGGATACGAGATCCGCTCACCCCAGGAACTCAACTTCCTCGGCTACGAGTTTCTCGGTGCGGGCGAGGTTGACGCGGCGATCGCGATATTCGAGCTCAACATCGAGCGCTTTCCCGACGATGCCAACTCCTACGATAGCCTCGGCGAGGCCTACCTCGCGAAGGGCGAGAGGGAGAAGGGAATCGCCGCCTACAAGAAGGCGCTCGAGGTCGATCCCAGCTTCGAAAACGCCCGCCAGGTGCTGAAGAGCCTCGGAGTCGAATAGGGGCTGACTTCGTATTTTCACTCACGTCGGTGCGTTCTCCTGTGAGGCACCGTCGTCCGCCTGCCGGCCACGGCGATCGGCCTTCGAAACTCGAATGGGGGCCCTGGGTATGTGTTTGAATCGAGCATGTGCATTCCGTGTCGTGACTGCGTTTTTTCTTGTTCTGACGGGCTTTTCTGTTCCGGCGAGGGCGGAGATTTCGGCGGAGATCGATCGTCTGGTCTCCAGCTACCATGAACTCGAGTTGTTCAACGGTGCTGCTCTGGTTGCCTCGAACGGCAAGGTCATATTCAAGTCCGGTTTCGGCCTCGCCAACATGGAATGGGACATTCCAAACAACACCAATACCAAGTTTCGCCTGGGATCCATCACCAAGCAGTTCACATCCATGCTCGTCATGCAACTCGTTGCAGAAGGTGCCCTGTCACTGGATTCCACTGTGGCAGATGTGCTGCCTTACTATCGCGAGGACACCGGGTCGCAAATCACCATGCACCATCTCCTCAGCCACACGTCGGGGCTTCCCGGCTATACTCGCCCGCCCGGCGTCGAGTCGGACCCGGCGCGGAATCCTGACGAAACAGAAGAATATGTGAAAACCTATTGCAGTGGGGATCTCGATTTCGAACCGGGATCGATGTACCGGTACTCGAATACGGGTTACCGCCTGCTCGGTGCGATCCTCGAACAGGTCACTGGGAAGTCGTATGAGAAGTTGCTGGAGGAACGTATTTTCGGACCTCTGGGCATGACGAATTCCGGTTATGAGTACGGCGAAACGATCATCGAACGGCGGGCGGCCGGGTACTACAAGTGGTGGAACGGAGGCTATCGGAACGCACCGTACGTCGATATGTCGATCCCCTACGCAGCCGGCGCCCTGTATTCCACCGTTGACGACCTGGTCCTCTGGGATCGGGCGCTGACTGAGAACACTGTGTTGCCAGAGCAATGGACGACAAAGATGTTCGAGCCCGTTCTCAATGACTACGCCTATGGCTGGAGCGTCAAGACACAACCAATCGGGGTCGACAACAAGGAGCGTACAGTCATTTCCCACAACGGCGGCATTAATGGGTTTCACACGACCATCGCGCGAATTCGCGAGGACGGCTATCTCATCGTATTGCTCAACAACACGGGTTCCGCGCCGATGAGCAGGATGCGAACCGGTATTTTCGATATCCTCTACGGCCGCGAACCCTCGAAACCCAGACCTCCGGTGTACGACGAGTTGATCACGGCGCTGGATTCTGGAGGGGCCCTCAGCCGCGATCGAGCGCTATCGAGAACTCAAGGAAAGCCACTCCGGAATCTTACGATTTCGGATTCTCGCAGCTCAACAATCTGTGCTACCACCTGATGGAGGGAGGCCAGCCGGAGGCTGCGATCGAGGTCTGCCAGCTCAACGTCGAAGCATTTCCGCAGTCGCCATATCCCTATGACAGCCTCGGGGAGGCCTACATGACGGCCGGAAATACCGAACTCGCTATCGTCAACTACGCCAGGTCGCTGCAGCTTGATCCCGGAGAACACGAACGCCGTACGGCAGTTGATGACGCTGACCGGGGTCAAATGAGCCGTGCCCCAATCGGAGCGGCGACCGCGGCTTTCGTCGGTGTGTCGCTCGTAATTGGGGCGTGCTCTCCGTTGCCGCTCGATGATCTCGAGCTCCTTGCGAGCATCGAAGAATTCGAGCGCGCCATCGATGGGCAACCCGGGGAGGTCGTTCGGCAATTACTTCGCGACCAATCAGAGGCGTTTGTCGGAAGGGCCGTCACGGTTCGATCGGCAGTCGTTGCCAGCACCTACATCCGGGAGAACTCGTCTCGCATCTATTTCGGGTTCAACTATGACCCGGACGACCACCTCTACTTGAGCGAGCTCGATTCGTCGCTCGACGAGCGACTGGAGAATCACCGCCATTGGGCTTCGGTGGTCAAGACCTATCCGTCGAGGCAGATCAGCTTCGAATTGCCGGTCAGTGTGCAGGAGTACGAACGAGTCGAGCAGGGATCGGAGATCTCGTTTTCCTGTCGCATCGCCGCGCTGATCCGAGGCAAGAGCGTCTACTGCGACTCGGTGGATCTCGTGATTTCCAGTGAGAGGTCTCCCAGGTCGAGATTCATGGTCCGGGTCAAGGCAACGGTCGGGGGCGTGAGCTCGGTACATTGAGAACGAGTGCGCGTTCGCTCAGCCGGTTGACTGTGACCTCGATCGGCTGTCCTGGTTCCTGCGGCTCTGGGCGGCCGGCTTGGATGAAATCCGCCTCGACCCACCACACATGGCTCTTACCGCCCTGGTGGCGGAGGAAGAACAGATACTTCCCGTCGGGTGATACCAGCGGGCAGAGTTCGCGAGATTCGGTGTTAATCGACGAGTCGAGAGCTTGCGGCTCGGTCCAGCCTCCGGCATCGGTGCGATAGCTCAGGTAGAGGTCACCGCTTCGCTGGACTATCAGATAGCTTCCATCTGGAGCGATAAACGGCGTTGCTTCTTCGTCTTCCGAGTTGACCGGTGACCCGATGTTGACGGGTTTCTGCCAGGCGCCGTCCACGAATTCGGATCTGTAGATGTCGCCCGCCCCCAGGCCTTCGGGCAAGTCGGCGCTGAAGAAGATCGTATGTTTCGCGTCGACCGAGAATTGCCAGTGCTGCGGGTAATCGTTGACGATCGGATCGACGAGCCGAGCGGGTGCCCAGGCATTGCCGTTCCGATCGGCGTACCAGATGCGTTCTCCCCGCGATTCAGTTTCTTCCGGCAGCGTTCGCCGTGAGAGAAAATAGACACGGTTTCCGTCGGCAGCAAAGAACGCCACATCCCCGCGGTCGTTCCCCGTGAATGGAGCCCACGTGGGAGGAGTCCACCGGTTATTCAGTCGCATCATCATCGAGATGTTGCTCCTCGAATAGACCTCTCCGGGATACTCGGGCATCGGCGACCAGAGAGCGATATCACCGTCGGGAGAGAAAGCGATCGAGCTGTGGAGACTCCAGATCGAAGACACGATTCCGTTCGCGAACCGTTGCGGTTCATCCCCCGGCGGCTCCTGACCAAGGTAGGGTCCTTCAAGGGTGGGGAACTGAATAGGGCCGGTGGTGGCGCCCGCCGCCTTCAACGCATCAATTGCCGACGTCATCTCTCTTTCGATGGCGACGTTGTACGGAGTCTGGCCCATCAGACTCCTTGCGTTGAGTTTCACATTCTTCTCGCAGAGCCAACGGACGCAATCGACGCGTCCGTCCCGAGCCGCATAATGGAGCGGCGTCCATCCATAGTCATCTCGCGCCTTGAGGTCGAGACCTCGAGACGCCAGACCCTTGAGGATTTCGAGCGAGCCACCGGCGGCAGCGGAATGGGCGAGGGTTCCCCCGGTGCCGAGCTTGAATTCTGGGTTTCCGCCGGCCTTGTCGAGGGCCAGGAAGAGCCGGTCCAAACCGTTGTCAGCGGCATGCCGGAACAGCTCTTGCGATTCCGGACCGCCACCCGGCACCTTGGCGCCGGCATCGAGGAGTAGGTTGACGACTTCCTCCTTGCCCCGCCATGCCGCGAGCTCGAGCGCATCGTCGTCATACTTGTCCCTGGCATTCACGTCGGCGCCGGCCTCGAGCAGCACCTCGATGGTCTGCGGTCCGCCCCGTTCCCGCGCGCACAGGATGAGCGGAGTTCGCTCGTAGTCGTCGGGGATTTCGAGGTCCGCCCCTCCGGCGATCAGGACCTCGACTGCTGCGGTGCGGTCAGCCAGCGCCGCATAGTGGAGGGGCGTGGCCTCAGAGTGATTCTGAGCATCGACCTCCGCCTTGTTCGTCAGCAGCACCTTCATTGATTCTGTGAGATTCCGGTAGGCCGCGAAATGCAGCGGGGTGCTCTGATAATCATCCCTCGCATTGACCTCGGCACCGTGTCCCAAAAGGTACTTGACGATGTCGGGATGATCGCCGCGGCAGGCGATGTGGAGTGGCGTGCGTCCGTCTTCATTCTTCACGTTCACGAGATCCGGCTGATCACGGAGAGTGGATTCGACTGATTCCAGGTCTCCTTGTTCGACCATTTCGTGAATCTGCGCGCCGGAGACCGGACTCGGAAGAGCCAGGGTCAACGCGAGGACGAACCATGCTGAGAGACTTCCGGCTTGGATCGAGCGACGATTGTGATCGGTCTTCATACCAACTCCCTGGATTCTGTTACGTATCGATGATTGCGCGGTTTGGTGGCCGGTTCGGGCGAATACTCATAGGAGGACTGCGAAATGATAGTCCATTGTCGAGATGCGAAACGCCTTCAACTTGCACCTTGCTGCGGTGTGCCTCGAAGCAACGGGTGATGGCGAATGCATACGACCGGTCTCGGATATGTCCGCCCCATTTCTCAGGAAAACGCGCAAGCTGATACAGTTCTGAAAGTGAGCAGCAAGGCGAAGGACTCCGGCATGCTCGGGTTTGAGGACAAGGAAGGCGGCGGGCGCTCGGATAGCGAGGCGAGCGACCTGGCCAGCGATCTCGTCGATGGCTGTTGGGACGAAGAGTCTGATAGTCTCTCCTTCCGCCGAGGACCTCTTTCCTCTCGTGTACGACGAAATGCGGAGGATCGCCGGCTCTTTCATGCGGCGGGAGACTCCCGGCCACACGCTCCAGCCCACCGCCCTTGTTCACGAGGCCTATCTGAAGCTGGTCGATCAGACCCGGGCTTCATGGAAGGGCCGCACTCATTTCCTGGCCGTTGGCGCTCGGGTCATGCGCCGGCTCCTGATCAATCACGCGCGCGACCGGTCCGCCGTCAAGCGGGGCCGCAGCTGGGAACGGGTCGCGTTGACGGCCGCCCTCACGGCACCGGGTCGGGAGCTCTTTGATTTCGATCGGCTGATGTCACTGAATCGGGCGGTCGACAAGCTCGCCCAGCTGGATGAGCGGCAGGCAGCGGTCGTGACGATGAGGTTTTTCGGCGGGCTGACCATCGATGAGATCGCGCAGGTTCTCGACGTGTCTCCGCGGACTATCAACAATGACTGGCTCCATGCCAGGGTGTGGCTCTTTCGGGAGCTTGTTGGGGAGCCGGGAGCATGACAACCGAGGGCTATCGGCGGGCCAAGAAGCTCTTCTCGTGCGCCAAGGGGCTGACGACGGAGGAACGGGAAGAGTTCCTCGAGCAGTCGTGTGAGGGAGACGAGGATCTCCGGCGCGAGGTCGAGACACTTCTGGCAATCGACGAGGAGCTGGAGCGGGCCGAGAGGTCGGCGACGAACCCCACGGTGATCGGGCCGTTCCGCGTGATCAGGCGTCTGGGCGAGGGTGGAATGGGCGACGTGTGGGAGGCCGAACAACAGGAGCCGGTCCGCCGTCGGGTGGCCCTCAAGCTCGTCAAATGGGGGATGGACACGGAACAGGTCCTGGCCCGGTTCGAGATCGAGCGCCAGGCACTTGCGATGATGAACCACGAGAACATCGCCAAGGTCTTTGAGGCCGGTGCGACTGAAGACGGCCGGCCCTACTTCGCGATGGAGTACGTAAACGGCCCCGACATCATCGAGTTCAGCGACGCGAACTGCCTGTCCGTCGGCGAGCGTCTTCGCCTCTTCTCTCAGATCTGCAGCGGTGTGCAGCACGCTCACCAGAAGGGTGTGATCCACAGGGACATCAAGCCTTCGAACGTCCTTGTGTCGAGCGAGGATGGGCGTCCGGTCCCGAAGATCATCGATTTCGGGGTGGCCAAGGCGGTCTCACAGCGGCTCGCCGAGCGCACACTGTTCACCGAGATGGGCCACTGGATCGGGACGCCGGAGTACATGAGCCCCGAGCAGGCGGAGGCGAGCGGCAGCGACATCGACACACGGACAGATGTCTATTCGCTCGGTGTCCTGCTCTATGAGTTGATTGCCGGCGCGCCGCCGGTCGATTCGAGTGAGATTCGTGATGCGGGCTTCGACGAGATGCGCAGGCGAATCCGTGAAGAGGACCCGGTCCGGCCGAGCACGCGGGTCAGCCGAATGGGCCCCGCGTCGTCGGTGGCCGCGGCCAATCGGCGGACCGATGCTCCGGGCCTGATGAAGGAGCTTCGCGGCGACCTGGACTGGATCGTGCTCAAGGCCCTCGAGAAGGATCGTGATAGGAGGTACGGTTCCGCGGCGGCGTTCGCCGAGGACATCGAGCGCCACCTGCGGCACGAACCTGTCGCGGCCAGTCCGCCGAGCGCGATGTATCGAATCGGAAAGTATGTCCGCAGGAACCGGTTGGTGGTGGTTTCGGTGGTGCTGATCGTGGCGGCGATGCTGACGGCAATCGTCGGCACCACCCTGGGCCTGCACCGCGCCCGGCAAGAGGCCGAAACAGCGCGCAAGGTCTCGCACTTCCTGGAGTCGATGGTACTCGACCTTGACCCGTTTTCCACCCGCGGGCAAACGGCGGATCCGCGGCAGATCCTGGATCGCTCTCGCGTGCGGATCGAAACCGAGTTCGAGGATCGACCCTTGGAAAGGGCACGTTTGCTGACAGCAATGGGTGTTGCCTACGACGGGCTCGGCGAATATGGCCTCGCACGGCCGTTACTTGAGGAGTCCGCGGTCATCAGGCTTGAACACCTCGGGCCGAATCACCCTGACTATGCGACGAGCCTCTCATACCTCGGAGACCTGCTTTTCGATTTCCAGGATGACGAGGCCGCACTCCGAAAACACGAAACAGCATTCGATATTCGAATCGCCGCCTTGTCGCCGGGTCACCCGCAGATCTTCGAGAGCCTCGAGCGGCTCGCGATCGCCCAATACATGACCCGCGACTGCTCGGGAGCTCTGAAGCTCAGTCACAGGGCCCTGGCGATGGTGAAAAGGCTCGATATTGATGGTGGAAGCGAGATTGAGGGGGCGATTGCCGCCTGCGGAGCCATTGCAGCGTCCTGCGGAAACCACGAATTGGCGCGAGCGCTCCTGGAAGATACTGGGTTGATCGATGGAGTGTTGTCGGGACCGGATTCTCTCGGGAGCGCGAGGACTCTCTTCAACTACGCGGCCACTCTCGACTGGCTGGGAAGGTCGGGCGAAGCCCTCCAATACGTCGAACGGGCACTCACCATCTGGGAGACTCTCGATGGTCCCGAAGACCGGGCTTTTTTCAAGGCCCTTGATATCGCCGGTGGAGTCAGCCTCAACACCGGAAATATCGAGCAGGCTCGGCGGCAGCTCGAACGGGTGGTCGCCGCGGAGAAGGCATACTTCGACACGCGGCTCGATCTCGAATTCACTTTCTATAATCTCGCCGCCGTCTACGCGCTTCGGGGCGACTCTGAGACCGCATTGAACCGTCTCCAGGACGCTCTCGACCGGGGATTCGCCCACGCGGTGATATTCGACGACGAAAAACTCGATTCGCTTCGCGGAATGCCGGAGTTCGAGGCCATCGTCGCAGAGGTCGAGCGGAGAATCGTTACGGCCGAAGAGATCGAACGCAAGGTGGCAGCGCCATCGCCCTCGTCATGAGGTTTCCGGCCCTGTCAAAATCTATCGCCGACCAGGTGATCCGTTCTGCATCCTCGGTTCCGGCAAACTTCGCTGAAGGGCAGGGACGGGCCGGAAGAGACCGACTGAACTCATCCAGAATCCAAAATTCGAACTCGCTCCACGGAATTTCCGTCGCCCGTCTTCCCCCGAATCCGAATGAGCTGGACGCGCATCGTTGATCGTCTGATTGAAGCGGCCGTTCGCCTCAATGAACCTGGATTCCATCCATCGATCCGGAGCTCGACCCGGCGCCTTTGCGCGTTTTTCCCTCCGCTCGGGCGGTTCCTCCCAGGGAGCGAGGTGGCGTCCGGCCGGCGACGGTTCGTTCGAGCCACCGTTGGTCGGACAGTATCGGCACTTCGCATCCCTGGGAAGGAAAAAGGAGGTATCGGGATGCGAAGACAGATGTTTGTGAAAATGGCGTATGTGGTGGCCGCGGCCATTGTGCTGTCTGCAGCAGGTTGGGTGGCGGCCCAGGAGACAACAGGCAGCATCAGGGGCCTCGTGGCCGACGAGTTCGGCACGCCGATGGCCGGCGCGGTCGTTACGGCGACCGGCCCGTCGGGGACTGTCACCGCGACGTCTGGCAGTGATGGGACCTTCCGGTTTCCGAGGCTCGGGCCGGGAGGCTACGAGGTCGCAACGACATTCGAGGGCTACCAACCGTCCAAGGCGGAGGTCAGCGTCGCCCTCGGCGAAGCGTCCACCGTGAACTTCGGTCTCCAGCAGGCATTCTCCGACGAGATTACGGTGTATTCGGATACGGTGGCTATCGATTTCACGGAGAGCCAGACAGAGCTCAGCGTCCGCGAGTGGGAGATCGAATAATCTGCCCCGCGGCCGGAATTTCACCGATGTCGTCTCGTACGCGGCGGGCACCACCGAGGAGCACCAGGGCGGAGGCATCATGATCGACGGCGCCACCGGTCTCGAGAACCGGTTCGTGATCGACGGTCTCGACACCACCGATCCCGCAGATCGGCGACTCCGCGATTCCGATGCGGGCCGACTTCATGGAGGAGATCCAGGTCAAATCGGCGGGCTACATGGCCGAGTACGGCGGAGCGATGGGCGGCGTGATCAACGCCGTCACGAAATCGGGCACCAACGAGTTCCACGGATCGGTCTTCGTCGACGTCGAGGATAACTCCTGGAACGGCGACCAGCGGCCGGAGATCGAGCTCGATCCCGATGATCCGACGATCGCCTACCTGGCGACCTACGAAAAAGACGACCAACGGCGGTACGACCCGGGCTTCTCGCTCGGTGGGCCGATCATCCGAGACCGGTGGTGGTTCTTCGCGAGCTATGTCCCGGGCATTCGCACAACCGAGCGGTACGTCGACTGGGCGAGCTACGCGCCGGATACCTATACGCAGGATTACCGGGTCGACTACACGGCCCTCAACATGACGGCCAACCTGAGCAGCTGCGCTTGCTGCTCAAGGCCGGGTTCAACTTGGCGCCGTACGAAAAAGACGGTCTGTTGCCCAACCCGGACGGTTTCGCCGACCAGCCGGATCAGGAAAACTACGCGCCGCTCGGGGAGAAGGGCGAGCGCGAGACCTACTACCTCAACGCCGACTGGATCACGAACAGCAACTTTGTCGTCAGCGGGCGGGTGGGTTTCTACAGGACCAACGTCGAGGACACCGGTGTGCCGTTTTACGACTTGACCCACAACTACTATGGAATTTCGGGCTTCGTCGACAGACACCCCGAGATTCCCGCCGAGTGGCAGCAGGGCAGGGGCTGGTTCAGCAACTACTTCCAGAGCGGAGTCCGCGCCAAGGACATCTACGAACGGAAGGCCGGCCGGCGTCGACGCGACCTGGTACTTCTCGGCGGCCGGCGAACACTCGCTGAAGGCCGGCTACCAGTACGAAGGCATCTACAACGACGTGATCCGAAGGCTACAACGCAGACCGAGTCGATTTACTACTGGGATCAGGCCTACACCACCGTGAGCGCATGAAAGCGTGACCGGCGAGTACGGGCATTTCAGGCTTGCTCAATATCGCGACCCAGGGCGAGGTCGAGACCAAGAACCAGGCCATCTTCCTCCAGGATTCCTGGAGCGTGCTGCCGAACCTCACCCTCAACATCGGAGTCCGCTCTGAAAACGAGGAGGTCCCGAACTTCGGCGCGGTGGGGCCCGATCCCGCGATCAGCTTCGGCTGGGGCGACAAGATCGCGCCCCGCCTCGGCTTTGCCTGGGACGTCCGCAACGACGCCAGATGGAAGGTCTACGGGAGCGTCGGCAAGTACTACGACGTGACCAAGTACGAGATGCCCAGGGGATCCTTCGGTGGAGCCCGTTGGGTCGACTACTATCTACACATTCGATATCGCGAACCCCGGCCTCAATACGGATGCGGGTTGCCGGACCGGAAGCAACACGATCTTCGAGCAGCCGGTGTGCGGAGCCGGCACCTTCATCGAGCACGTGGACCGCCGGTTCAACTCGAACGACCCGGCGTTCTACGAGGAGTACGGGATCCCGACCGTCGACCCGAACATCAAACCGATGGAGAACTTCGAGGCCCAGATCGGCGTCGACCACCAGCTCAGCTCGAACATCCAGCTCGGCGCCCGCATCGTTCACAAGGAGATCAGGCGTGCGATCGAAGACGTCGGCTTCCTGTTCCCGGGCATCGGCGAGGTCTACGTGATTTCAAATCCGGGCGAGGGCGTTGTTGGCGGAGAAACCGCGGAAGGGCTGAGGTTCCCAAAACCGAGTCGTGAGTACGACGCTCTCGAGCTCACCTTCGACAAGCGTTTCTCCGACAACTGGTCGCTGCGCGCTTACTACACGCTGAGCCGGCTCTACGGCAACTACTCCGGCCTCGCAAACACGGACGAGTGGCAGATCTGGAGCCCCCGCCAGGAATTCGGCGAAGGCGCCCGGCTTGCTCCCAACGTCTCCCGTCTTTACGACTCGGTGTACTCGTTCTACAACCAGGATGGCGAGCTCGAGTACGGCGAATCTGGCCACCAACCGGACTCACCAGCTTGGCGCGCAGTTCCTCTACAGCTTCCCGATCGGTCTCAACGTCGGGTGTGAACCAGTACCTCGGCAGCGGTACCCCGATCTCGACGATCGGTACGCTCCCGATCGGCAACGAGTTCTATCCGTTCGGCCGAGGCGATCTTGGGGAGACCTCGTGGTACACGCAGACGGATCTGTCGCTCTACTACACCTTCACCTTCGGCAACGCCAAGGCCATCTCGGTCGGGCCTCACGGTCCTCAATCTCTTCGACGAGCAGGCCGTGACCCAGGTCTACCCCAATACCGCGACGCAGGACGTTCCGGTCTCGGCCGAAGACATCAAGAACGGCTTCGACTACGCTGCGCTCCTCGCGGACCTGGGCCCCACGGCACTCGACGTCCGATACAAGATGGACAACGCGTTCCAGATGCCGCGGGAGATCAGGTTCTCTCTGAAGTTCGAGTTCTGATTCCCTCCTTTGGATCCACCTTCCATTGGGAACAGGGGCCGCCTTCGGGCGGCCTCTCTTTTTTCGTTTGAAGGTTTTGACGTTCAACGTGAGAACGTTCCCACACGCCCACCCGAAACACCTTGAACCACGAAGACTCGAAGGACACGAAGAACTCACGAAGGTCTTCTCAATGATTTCCTGACTCATCAGAAGTATCGGACTCTGAAAACGCGGAGATTCCTGCATCCACGAACGTCTGTGATGTGATGCGGTCAAGAAACTCCTTCGTGTTCCCTTGGTGTCTTCGTGACTTCGTGGTTGCGACGGCAGCGATGTCGCGCACTCTTGGGGCTCACCTCGAAATCCTCTTCGATCTCACGGAATTCCAGATGAGCCCATTCAGTTCATCGGGGATTTCACGAGGTGGTTCTTGACAAAGAGGTTGGTGGTACTTTATTTTTAGATTGCATCTCAATATAGAAATAGAGAAATCGGACCGGCGGGTGGTGGCTCTTCGGGCCGTCGTGCGACGGGCGACATGGCGCCACAGTTCCGACCAGAATCAACCCGAGGTGCAGAGGAGGAATGATGCTGAAGAACTGGAATCGTACGAGTCATTTGAGAGGTGTGTTGCCGGCAGCGACGCTTCTGATAGTGGTTGCACTGACAGCCTGTGCGCCGCAAGGCTCGCAGCCGAACACGGAGATTCCCGCGCTTCGGAGCGATGGGAGGCGGCGCTCGGCTCCGGGGATATCGACGGGTTGCTTGCGATATATACCGCCGACGCCCGGTTGATGCCGCCGAACGCGGCGATCGGCCAGGGCAGGGACGCTATCCGGGCATCATTCGGCCCCATGATCGAGGCTGGTCTCAAGGTCGAACTGAAAACGATCGAGGCTGTTGCCGCCAGCGACCTCGGATACAGGAGCGGTACCTATTCGCTCATCGCCCCCGACGGGTCGGTGGTGGATCGGGGTAAGTACATTGAAATCTGGGAAAAGACGGCAGCCGGATGGCAAATGAGCAACGACATCTGGAACAGCGATCTTCCCGAGGGTGCCAGCAAGACCTTGCTCCACATCTCACACGAGGTGAAAGATGCCGATGTCTGGCTCGATGCCTGGGTGGGATCCGGAAACCGCAAGGAAATATTCGCGCAGAACGGCGCGCCGAACGTTCGGGTCTTCCAGAGTCCCGAGAACGCGAACCACGTCGGACTCGTTGCCGAGATTTCGGACATGGACGCATTCATGGCATGGATGAACTCTCCGGAAGCACAGACCGCCAAGACCGAGGACGGTGTGATCGACTCGACGCTGCGATTCATGACGGAAGTGAAGTAGCGAATAGTACGCCTTAACTCTCAGCTAAGGCGTGGACACAGAGGTTGATGCAGATCGAGGGCGGGTTTCACCCGCCCTCGTTTTTTTACTCATCCGGAAACGGGAAAAGGAGAAAAGGAGAAGAGGGGAAGAGGGGAAAGGGAGAGCGCCCCTCAGAGCACAGACCCCTCTGCTCCTTTTCTCCTCTGCCCCTTTTCTCCTCTGCCCCTTTTCTATCGTTACGAGCGTGGTCCCGACGGGCGAGAGAGGATGAAGCAGAGGACCGTAGCGCCGATGAGAAGGGCCACAGCGCTCCAGGGTGGGTCGAGGCGGTAGACCGAGTAGGAGATCGAGAGGACGACCATTATCGTGGCCGCCACCTTGGAGCGAAGGCCGATCGCGCCGTGCTCGCGCCACGAGTGGATCATCGGTCCGAATCGTGGGTGGTCGCGGAGCCAGGTGTGGAATCGTTCGGAACCCCGCGAATAGCACACCGCCGCCAAGAGCACGAAGGGCGTTGTCGGCAGCAACGGGACGAAGATGCCGATGAATCCCAGTGCCAGGCTTGTGTGACCAGCGAGGACGTACGTGGTTCGCACGAGTTTCAACACTCGGACCTGACAACGCACGGCCGCGTGTGTATCTTCCCGCGTGCTGAACATCCACTCACATCCACTTCGATTTCGCTTTCTTCAGTTCAATCCCCAGCAGTGTAGATGTTTTACAACGCTTTACAAGACCGAAACAACTTCTGCGAAGGTGAGTCCGTATCAAAGGGCGCTTGACGAAAAACCGGTGGAGTTTGCTTGTGCCCCCGACCCGAAAAAGCCGCCGCGCGATCGCGCTGATCGGCATCTTCGTGATCGCGACCGGGTCCTCGTTTGCGGTTGAAATTCCACAGACGCAAGCTTCGATCTCGATCGACGGGCAGCTCGACGACGAGGGTTGGAAGGACGCCAAGATCGTGCGTCTGGTGCAGCTCGAACCGATTGCCGGTGCAAATGCCAGTGAACGTTCAGAGGTATTGCTGGTTCACGACGGGCAGGCGCTGTACGCGGTCGGCTCGGTTTGAAGATTCCGAGCCGGAGCTCATTCGCGCCAACGGTCTCCAACGAGATGAACTCACAGGGGACGACCTCTTCGGATTGGTGATCGACAGCCTCAACGACGACGAATCTGCGCTCGCCTTCTATACGAACCCCAGCGGCACCCGAATTGACGAGGCGATCTCCAACGACGGCGAGTGGAGCGGGACCTCGCCGTTCAATCGCAACTGGAATACATTCTGGGATGCCTCGGCGCGACCTGACGGCGGACGGCTGGGTGGCGGAGATGCGTATACCGTTCTCCTCCCTTCGCTTCAAACCCGAAAACGGCAAGGCTCGTGATGGGCATCCTGTGCTCGCGCGAGATCTCCCGCAAGTCGGAGACTGCGGTGTACCCCCCGCTGGACGGTCGCCTGAACCACGCGCACCTGAGGCCGTCGCAGGCCGAGGACATGGAGCTTGTGGGTGTTGCTGCCGGCAGACAGCTCCTGGTGACGCCTTATGTGCTCGGTGGTATGTCGCAGGAGACCGAGGCCCATGAAGATTCTCTGAATTCAGAGAAGCCTCCGATTCGTGAGTTGTCGCGGTTGCCTGCATACGGTGTCGTGGACGCGCAGGAGACCCAGGCGGGGCTCGATCTCAAGTGGGGCATGACCAGCGACCTGACCCTCGATCTCACCATCAACACCGATTTCGCCCAGGTCGAGGCGGACGACGCTCAGGTCAACCTGTCGCGTTTCTCCCTGTTTCGGCCGGAGAAGCGGCTTTTTTTTCAGGAACGCGCCGGGGTCTTCGAGTTCGGAACCGGTGGAATGAGCCGGCTCTTTTACAGCCGCCGGATCGGGATCGATGAAGACGGTGCGCCGGTACGCATTATGGGCGGGGTTCGGGTAGTCGGTCGTGTCGCCGGATGGGATATCGGAGTGCTCGACATGCAGACTGAAGAAACTGATGCGATGCCCTCCGAAAATCTCGGCGTGATGAGGGTGAGGACGGCCGATCCTCGGCAACTCCTCCTACGTCGGCGGCATGGTGACCTCCCGCGTCAGCGCTGACGGCGGATCCAATATGGCCTACGGTCTCGACTCGGTGATTCGATTCGATGGGGGCGACGAGTTGATCGTGAGGTGGGCGCAGACCTTTGATACCGATCCCGGGCAGCGGACCGTGGGTGGGCTCGACAGCGGGCGTTTCTACTCCCGGCTGCAGCGCCGAAACCGCCAGGGGTGGGGCTACACGGCGCTTGCTACATGGTGCGGTCCGGACTACGCGCCCGAACTCGGATTCGCCGCCCGCGAAGGATTCACCCAGCTCTACGGCCAGCTCCGGCACGGCAAGGTCGTCAACGGCGACAGCTGGTATCGCAGCACCTCGAAGTGGGTCGACGGCGGGGCCTACTGGCGGTTGTCGGACAGCCGTCTGGATTCGGGTCATTTCGGGTTCGGCACCAATGTTCAGACCAAAGCTGGCACCTGGATGTGGGTCGATCTCCGGGGCTTCAGCGAGGACCTGGTCGAGAGCTTCGAAATCGATGACGGGGTGGAGGTGCCGCTCGGAGCCTACTCCTGGGCGGGGATCGCCGGTGGCTTCAATTTGCCCAGCGGCCGAAACCTCCATGTGTGGGGGAACACCTATATGGGCCAGTTCTACGACGGGCGTCGGCTGCGCCTGCGGTTCGGTCCCGAGTGGACGGTGTCGCGCCACCTCAAGGTCGGGATGAACTATGAGTTCAATGGTATTCGGTTTCCGAAGCGCGAGACCGGGTTGAACATCCATCTTGCCCAGCTTCGCGTGGTGTGGTCGCTGACCTCCAAGATTTCGGTCGATCTTTTTTCGCAGCTCACGAGCCTCGATGAGAAGGTCTCTTCCAATCTGCGATTTCGCTACAACATGCGGGAGGGCACCGATCTCTATGTCGTGTTCTCCGAATCCATGCTCACCAACCGTCTCCAGGACGGGATCTGGTTGCCGCGCTCCGATGCGCGGAGCCTGGTCGTCAAGTACTCCTACACGTGGAGCCTGTAAGCTGGTCCCGCAGGCGAAAGTGTGCAGGAGATCCTGGAGGAGTTACATGGAGATTCATCTGTGGTGCGTTCCGGCGGCATGGCTGCTGGTCTATTCGAGCAAGATCCCGGTTGCTGTCGCGATGCAGCGAGCAGGAGGCTACGACAACCGCCATCCGCGAAATCAGCAGGCGGGGCTGACCGGGTGGGGGGCACGATCCGTCGCTGCTCACCTGAACGGATTCGAGACATTCGCCCCCTTTGCGGCCGCGGTGCTTGTGGCGCATGTGGCCGGGGCAACGACAGGGCTGGTGGATGCGTTGGCGGTGGTATTCGTCGCTTCGCGGGCGGTCTACGTTCCGTGCTACATCGCGGATCTGTCGACACTCCGCTCTCTCGTCTGGACAGTTGGGATCATTGCGACTTTGGGGTTGTTCCTGGCTCCCATGCTTTGACCACGAGCCTCGACGCCTGCCGCCGCGTGGGAAGTATTGCTCACGATTGAGCATTTTCATTTGTGCCGTGGACCTTGAGATGTCGGCTCATTGAGTGGCCTTTTGATAGAATTAAACGACATCATGACAGCACTCTCGATCCAACGCGCCAGTCTCGTGAACACAATCCAGGAAGTCGCATCGGGCTATGTTGGGGAGCTGATGGGGAAGGCGGCAGGGACCGCCCATCTCAAACGCCTCGGCATCGAGGAGGAGACGCTGAGCGCTGAACGCGTGGACGCCGTTCTGAAGTCCCTGCAGAGCAGCCTCAAAGTGCTTGTAGGAGACCAGACGGCGCAAGGAGCGGTGGCCGAGGTCAGGCGGCGGATTGGTGTGAAATGAAGAAGCGTAGCCTCGACATCGTATTCTTGGTGATCTGTGTGGCCTGGGCGGTGATTGTCGTGCCGCGCATGTTTACCGGACGTTGGTCTCCGGAGGCGGAGATGGCGCTGGTGTGGGCCGGCGGTGTCTTGCGGCTGGCCTTTCTCGCGGTGGCGACGTATGCCGGAGCAAAAGCCCTTCAATACCTCGAGATCGGAAACCCGGCGAGAAACGCGCAGGCCCTGCTGGCGGGCGGCTTCGGCGCCTATCTGATCGCACAGACGGCGTTGTTCGTTCTCTCGATCGCATCTGGCGGGATCCCACCCTATCCGTCTGCCGCCGACATCGGGTTCTTCGTAGCGATGTTCCTGATGATCGCAGGTGTGGCGGTGGCGATCCGGGCGTGGCTGAGCCTCGGGCTCTTCCCCGACGGCGGACGGAGGGTTGCGACGACTGCAGCGGCGGTGGCTATGCCCCTTGCGGTGGGCGTCATCGTGACCATCCGGACGCTGACTTCAGCGGATGTTCCGGTGTTGCAGACCGCGGCAGACATGACCTACCCGATACTGGATTCGACGCTGATCGTGTTGACTGCCGCAATGCTCCGGCTCACTCTACTGCTCGGCAAGGGTATGGTGGGCGTGGTGTGGCGGTCGCTGCTGGCCGGTTTCCTCGCCATGGCGGCGGGCGACGTGGTCTACTCGTTTTTTGCCGGGTTCAACCTCGACGCGCTGGATCCGGTCCTCGACGTTCTCTACACGGTGTCCTACGCGTTGTTGGCACGAGGCGCGCTGCTGCAGTTGAAGTTGCTGCGGAGCTGATAGCTGCGTCCGCGCCTGAGCGAGTGTGAACAATCAACTGCCCGTCTGGTTTCAGCGGGCTCTTCTCCAAGCGCCGTTCCGCGTGATTGCCACCCCTAACAATGTTTGGACCAGGTGGCGAGCCGATAGTTGCGGTAGCCCATCCAAACATTGTTAGAAGTGGCACGTCCGATCAACGCGCTCTCCTGCAGACGCGCCTCTGTTTGAAATGCCCTCTACCGCCTCAATATGTCCGGGTGGGAGGGCGGAAATTCCGAATTCCGAATTCCGAATTCCGAATTCCTAATTCGGGTTGGGTGGTCGGGTGGACGCGCTACCTGTCCCATCCCCAGTTTTCGTAGTACTGCCAGCTGGCCATGGAGTTGAGCTCCTTGATCTGGCGGTCTTTTTCGAGCAGGTTGGCACGCAGGACGTCGCCGATGGACACCATTCCGATGAATCGATCTTCCTTCTTGACCGGGATGTGGCGCACGTAGAGACCGAGGAACATTTCCTCGAGCTCGGTCAGTGAGGCGTCATGCTTCGCGAAGTGCAAGGGAGACGTCATGTGTTGGCCGACGGGGGCCGACTTTGGATCGAATGTGGGGTCACTGCTGCCGCGCAGGTAGTCACGTTCGGTCCAGATCCCGACGATGTTGCCATCCTCTTCGACCAGGATGGCGCCGATCTTGCTGTGATTCATGAGATCGATCGCCTCGGAGAGAGTCTGTGTTTTCGTGATGCTGACCGTGGCGTTCTTCTTGTCGAGTATGATGTCTTCAGCTGTTTTCAAATCGTCCTCCTCGGAATCATCAACGCGCCAGGCCGCTCCAGAATTTCGCTATGTGATGGCGAATTCAGAATAGGCTGGGTGGGTGGATTCCAAAATCCAAGATCGGCTCACACTTCCAAAATACCGATTACAGCGTCGTTCGGCCGAGGTGACTGTCAGAACCCCTTTGCCAGCCCGGTCCCTCTCGGATCGCTTCCGCCGGTGAATCGCACCGGTTGTCCGTTCTCGTCATACTCAATGGTGAGCCCATGAGCGTTACCGAGAGAGCGAGTCCGGATTTGGTGGCCCATTGCGGCCAATGCGTCGCGAGTTGCCTGGGGAATCGTTTCCTCGACGTCCAGATGATTGGGAACGTTGAACGCGATTCGCGGTGCCGCGATCGCGTCTTGGATGTTCATATCGAAATCGACGACGTTCATGATCATCTGGGCCACGGTTTGCGTGATGGTATGCCCGCCGGGGGTGCCGATGGCGACCCACGGCCTGCCGTCACGGAGCACGAATGAGGGAGAATCGCTCGACAGCTTGCGGCGCCCCGGATGAGCGTCCATCGGATTGCCCTTCGGCTCGAAGGTGCAGTAGGCGAGTGAGTTGTTGAGCCAGATGCCGGTGCCTTCGGGCATGATCCGGCTGCCGAAGAGGTTGCCGAGGGTCACCGTGGCGGAGACGACGTTGCCCCATCGGTCGGCCACGACGAAATGCGTCGTGTTGACGCTTTCAGCGGCGTCCGCCTTGGGCGGGTCGAATACCGCGGCGGTTGCCGGGTCGATTTTCTCGTTCTGTTGCAGCCAGTAATCGTGCGAAAGCAGGAGATCGTATGGTGGCGGTTTGATGTCGGGGTCCCCGGAGTAGGCGAGTCGGGTCCAGTAGGCGTGTTTCGTGACCTCGGCAAAACGGTGGAGATATGCGATTGAGTTGTGTCCGAGTGCGCGGTTGTCCTCGAGGCTCATTATCCCGAGCCGCACCAGCATGGGAAAAGCCCCCGCCGGCGCCGACGGTGTGACCACCTTGTAGCCGCGATAGGTGATCGAGATCGGCTCCCACCACTCCGCGCGGTCGGCGATCAGATCATCGATGGCCAGAAAACCTCCGGACTTGCGCATCGCCTCGTCGATGGCGCGGCCGAGCGATCCCCCGTAGATGGCCGCGGCACCCTCGTTGGCCACGAGACGGAGTGTTGCCGCGAGATCCTTCTGGATCAACCGTTCTCCCGCCGTCAGGGGTCGGCCATGCACGCCGTAGATGCTCTTGGCGTGGTCGGGGAATTCCTCGAAAGCCCATTCGATGAATTCCGCCGCCCTCGCGTCGAGCTCGAAGCCGCCATCGGCAGCCGAGATGGCCGGTTCG
>CAVYKX010000034.1:0-65764 GCA_963769215.1 Candidatus Sulfomarinibacteraceae bacterium
CAGATCTACCGCGGACAGAAGAGCACGCTCGGCGGAGCGTGCCAGTTTTCGCATTGTCCGGAGAGTCGCTCCCCAAATGAGATGCGCGGCTGGGTCGGTCAATGCGAAGGCTGGCAACTCTCGGGAAGCGCGTTTGCAGAAAAGCTCTCGCCAAAGAAGGCGAAAAAGAACGCATCCAGATCTTTGAAGGTCTGGTCATCGCGCGCAAGCATGGCGGCGTCTCCGAGAGTTTCACGGTGCGCAAGATCTCGTCCGGCATCGGCGTCGAAAGAACTTTTCCGCTGCACACGCCATCGATCGCGAAGATCGAGGTGTCTCGGAGAGGTCGGGTGCGGAGAGCCAAGCTGTACTACATCCGCAACCTGCGCGGTAAAGCGGCCCGAATCAGGGAACGCGAACGTACCCGCTGACCTGGCGCCGTGGCGCGTTCGACATCCGGATCCCCTGAGAACACGCCCGTAGGCGGGGGGAGGCTGCGCCTCGGGGCAAAGGACCGTTCGCTCCTCGAAAGTGCCGACTCGATCATCGGCATCGATGAGGTCGGGCGGGGATCGCTTGCCGGTCCCGTCGTCGTGTGTGCTGCCTCATTCGCAGCGATCCCGGATGACGACGAAGTTCGGGACTCAAAACAGATGTCTCCGAGCCAACGTGAGCGCGTCGCGTCGAGGCTGCGCCAGAGTGGCGTGCGGTATGTCATTTGTGAGATTTGGATCGAAGTCGTGGATCGCCTCAATATCCTGGAAGCGACGCGGCTCGCCATGCGATCGGCGGCTCTCTCACTGGTGACATCGAAGTCGGTGGTGGTCACCGATTACGTCGACCCCGGTCATCTCGGATGTCCGGTTGAGTCGCCCAAGAAGGCTGACCAGCTGTATTTCAGCGTTGCGGCGGCCTCAGTCATAGCAAAGGTCCATAGGGATCGGGTCATGGTCGATCTCGGCCTGCAGGATCCGCGTTGGGAGTGGGAACGCAACAAGGGATACGGGACCGTGGCGCACCGCCGGGCCCTCACTGAGAACGGCCCGAGCCGTCTTCACCGCAAGAGCTTCGAGTGGGCGCCTGTGCTACCATAAAACCTGGGATCAGAACATCTTTTCGGGTTGTGGAGAGGGCACACGACACCGTGTGATGTCTCGTAAATGACCCGGATCGGGGAGCTTGAGAATCCATGGCAGTGAAACGGGACAAAGTCCTGCGGGACGCGGAAAAGCTCGTCCAGAAGGGGAAGTACGAGCAGGCGATCAAAGAGTACGAGAAGGTACTCAAGCGATTCCCGAATGACACCAATATCATCAACCGCGTCGGTGACCTCTACGGTCAGATCGGCCAACTGCAGCGTGCTATCGAACTCTACGAAGAAATAGCCGATCACTTCACCGCCGACGGTTTCACCACCAAAGCGATCGCAATCCTCAAAAAGATCCAACGTTTGGATCCGCAGCGGCTCGACATATTCGAGCGCCTGGCCGATCTCTATTTCGACCAGGGATTGCTGGTCGAGGCCAAGCGGGAATACCAGATTCTCGCAGACTGGTACACCAAAAACGGTCAGCTCGAGAAAGCGATCGAGAGCCACGAAAAGCTGGTCAATCTCGACCCGTCGAACCACATATCGGCCCTTCGTCTCGCTGATCTCCTGCATCGCCGCGGCGAAATCAACTCCGCCCTGAATGTCTACGAACGGCTCGGGAAGCTCCTGCTCGAAAAGGGCAAGCTCAACGAAGCCGAGCGGCTCTACCGCCACGTGATCGAGCAGGATCCCCAAGAAGGCGAGTTTCTGGTTGACGTGTGTACGCAGTTTCTCGAAGCCGGTCGCACATCGGTGGTGCTCGAGTTCCTGACGTTCGGTGTCGCCAGGTCGCCGGAATCAGTCGAGCTGAAGACCCTTCTGGTTCGCACGCACCTGGGAATGGGTGAGGCCAAGAAGGCCCTTGAAATGGCCCGCGAGATTCTCGCGACAGATTCCACGAATTCGGAGATACGGACCCTTGTAGGGGGCGCACTCATCTCGACCGGCGAGGCCGAAGAGGCCAAGGAAATGCTGCTCCCGGTGGCTGCCGCGCACCTCGAAAAGGGCCACCATGTCAGAGCGCAAGAAGCGGTCAAAGACCTGGTTCAGGCGTTACCTGACGACCAGGAAGTGCTGAGGATGGCGGTCCGCGCGTACGCACCCTCAGGGGACGAGGACACGCTCTTCACCTTGACTGCGGCGTTGGCGGAGAACTACTTCCAATCCGGCGAACTCAAGGGCGCCAAAAGACTCTTTCTCCGGCTTCAGGAGAAAGACCCCAACAACCAGCAGTTTCGGCAACGATTGTCGGAACTCGCCGACATCAGTACGGGAGACTACGGTGTCGATGGTCCTGTCGACGTCCTTCCGGAAGAGGTCGTTATCGACACCGGCGAAAAGGTCGACACCCCGGCAGTCGAGATGAAAAAGCCTCCAGGGGAAACAGAAGGCGGGGAGGTCATACCAGACGATTTCGACCTCGAGGAACGCCTGGCCGAAGCCGCGGTCTTCGCGAAGTACGGGTCTGGTTGAAAAAGCCATCAACCACCTCGAGGATGTCGTACTGTTCTGTCCGGATGAGATCGAGCCGCGGCAGCGTCTGGCTCTGCTGTATGCCGAAAACGGCGACCAGGATGCGGCGGTGTCGATCGCGGGCCCGGTGATCGAACACCACCGCGCCCAGGGATCGATGGACACGATCAGCGCGCTTCTGACCGCGCTGCCTCAACTTGGCGAGGAGCCTGTAGAGACGATGGCGGCCGCTCCGCCCGAGGCTCCAGAAGCCGTCGCCGCGACGTCGACGGCTGCCGAAGAACCGACAGCGGTCGAGTTTGTCGATGAAGAAAGTGATCTGATCGAAATCGTCGACATCGAAGGCGAACTCGCGGCGCCTCCAGCGGCGGAAGAGCCGGCGCCGGTGGTTGAGGAATTTGCAGTTGATTTCGGGGCCGATCTGGGAGGCGCCGAAGCGGTTGCCGAGCCGCCGGTTGCCGAGCCGCCGGTAGTTGAGCCGTCGGTTATTGAGCCGCCGGTTATTGAGCCGCCTGCCGCTGCCGAGGCCCCGGTCATGGAGCCGGTTATTCCGCCTCCGCCGGTGGCTGAAGAGATCCAGGTCGAGGTGCAACCTCCGCCACCACTCGTTCCGCCGGTGGAGCATGAAGTGGCGGATGAGCTGGTCGAGATCACCGACAGTTTTGTCGGGCCCTCCATGGGCGACCTCGAGCAGCTCGACTTCTTCCTCGACCAGGAGCTCTATGAGGATGCGGCGCGGGTGCTTTCGAAGCTCGAAGAAGAGCACGGGGAAGATCCCGAGGTGGTGGAGCGCCGACTCAAGCTCAAGGAGGTCGGCGTTCTCCTCGAGCAGCTTGAGACGGTGGAGGAAGGCGCTGAGGAGCTCTTCGCGGACGAGGAGCAGTACATCGATCTCGCCAAGGAACTCGAGGCGGAGCTCGCGGCAGAGGAAGCGATGGTGGAGGAAGCCACCGGCCGCGGCAAAGGCGAGGCCATTCTGGAAGAAGTGTTCAAGGAGTTCCAGAAGGGCGTGGCCGAGCAGCTCTCGGAGGAGGACTCGGACACTCATTTCAATCTCGGTATCGCATACCGTGAGATGGGACTGCTGCCGGAAGCGATTCGCGAGTTCCAGGTCGCGTCGCGCGACACCGCCTACTTCGTCGAGAGCTGCTCGATCATCGGCGTCTGTTACCAGGAGCAGGGGATGTGGTCCGAGGCCGCAGAGTGGTATCAGAAAGCTCTGGTGGCGCCGGATATTTCAGAGGATGCACGTCTCGGTCTGCGCTACGATCTCGCGGCGGCCTACGAGTCCTCGGGCGACGTCGAACAGGCGCGCGGCATTTTTGGCGAGATTCTCGCTGCCAACCCCGCCTACCGCGATGTTTCAGACCGCCTCAGCGTTCTCACCGAGCAGCGACAAGCGAATTAGCCGGCCCACCCAACCACCCTCCCGCAAGCGAAAAGGAGAAGAGGAGCAGAGGGGAAACTGAAGACCGCCCACCCTCCCATTGCGCGGATGCAGCACTCTCCTTCTCCCCTTTTCTCCTTTTCCCCTTCTCAATTCAACGAAAGCGCGTAACACCCACTCTCGGACACAGATCGTCGAGCGGGCATCCGGTGCAGCGAGGTGAGGTCGGGTGGCATTGATTCTGGCCGAATGTCACGAGGAGATCGTTGATCGGTATCCACAGGTCGCGGGGAAGGACTTCGTTGAGAGCTTTCTCGGTTTGTTCGGGTGTTTTGGTGGACACCATGCCGAGTCGATTGGAGATGCGGTGGACGTGAGTGTCGACGCAGATTGCTGGGATGCCGAATCCCAGGCCGAGTACCAGGTTGGCGGTCTTGCGGCCGACTCCCGGGAGGGCGAGAAGCTCTTCTTCGTCCGCAGGTACCTGACCGCCGAACTGGTCGCTGAGGATTCGCCCGATCTCTTTCAGTTGGCCCGCTTTGGTGTTGTAGAAACCAGCTGGATAGATGGCCTTGGCGATTTCGTCGATCTCCAACCCGGCGAGCTCGCGAGGTTCGGAAGCGAGGGCAAACAGGCGGCGGCTGGCTTGAGCCGTGACCTCGTCCTTGGTTCGCAGCGAGATCACGCACGCGGCGAGCAGCCGGTAGGGTGAACGAGACGTTTCCTGCTCTTCAACGAGGGTCGTGACACGGCACCCCCGGCGGAACTCTTCGAGGATTCCGACGACCTGGCGAACGCGTTTCTCTGACCATGCGACCACCAGGAGATGATGATGGTGCGCCGATTGGGAGTCAACAGCGAGGTCGTGTGTCCTATTCTGATTGACCCGGCGGAAATCTAGGTGGTACTTTAGGTGTTCTGCTGGTAGCAGAGCATTCCAAACCCACATTCGGGCGCGGACGCGGACGCCGACTCGGACTCGGGTACTCAGGAGGATCGATGGCACCCAATGGACAACACGTTTTCACCTCGGAGTCTGTGACCGAGGGTCATCCGGACAAGATCGCCGATCAGATTTCGGACGCGATTCTCGACGCAGTCCTGACCGAGGACCGCGACGGCCGAGTTGCCTGCGAGACGCTGGTCACCACCGGTTTGGCATTCATCGCTGGTGAGATCACAACCAAGACCTACGTCGACTTCCCGGCGATTGTCCGCGAGACCATTCGGGAAATCGGCTACACCAGGGCGAAATTCGGATTCGACTACGAAACCTGTGCGGTGATTTCGTCGATCGATCCCCAGTCGCCCGACATCGCCCAGGGTGTCAATCCGGGCGGCGCCGGGGACCAGGGGCTGATGTTCGGTTACGCGACCGACGAGACGCCCGAGTTGATGCCGATGCCGCTGATCATGGCTCATCAGCTCACGCGGCGCCTCAGTGCGGCCCGGCGCAGCGGGGACATCGACTGGCTGCGGCCCGACGGCAAATCGCAGGTGTCGATCCAGTACGAAGGAGATGTGCCGCAAAGGATCGAGGCCGTGGTTGTTTCGTGCCAGCATTCGGAGGAAATCGGCACCGACGAGCTCAGGGCCGAGATCAAGAGCAAGGTCATCGAGCAGACCCTGCCTGAAAACCTGTTGGACGGCGACACGAAGATCCACATCAACCCCACCGGCCGTTTCGTGATCGGCGGCCCGCAGGGGGATTGCGGCCTCACCGGACGCAAAATCATCGTCGACACCTATGGCGGAGTCGGTTCACACGGCGGCGGCGCGTTCTCCGGCAAAGACCCCTCAAAGGTGGACCGGTCGGCCTCATACATGGCGCGGCACCTGGCCAAGAACATCGTCGCCTCCGGCCTCGCGCGTCGGGCAGAGGTCCAGCTCGCGTACGCGATCGGGGTTGTAGACCCGGTTTCGGTGATGGTGGACACCTTCGGCACCGGAGAAGTCCCCGACGACCGCATCACCGTGGCGGTTCGCGAGGTCTTTCCGCTGTCGCCGCTGGGGATCATCGAGTACCTCGATCTGCTGCGTCCGATCTTCAAAAAGACCGCCGCGTTCGGGCACTTCGGGCGCGACGAGCCGGAGTTCACCTGGGAGCGTACCCACCGCACGGCCGATCTTCGGACCGCCTGCGGCGTCTGAAGGCGAGCCTCCGGTCTTCGAAATGGCACGCCCTTTGCGTCTGAATCGGCCGTGAGTAGGGCTGTTCGTGATCCTCTTTGGATCCGGCTACTTGCGGTAGCAGTTTTCGAGAACACGGGCGGCAAAGGCGGGATATAGGTCACAATGACCAACGCGCAGCGCATTTTCGGCACACGGAGCTCGCTCAGCCGCCAGTACGCGGTGGCTGCGGCGGTGTTCCTGCTGTTGGTGCTCGGCATCATCTTTCTCTTCGGACATCTGATCTCGGGTTCGCTGTCTCGCCGCTACCTCGAGGACGTCCTTGCCGGTGGCAGGGAAGAGGCGCGCCGGATTGCCGCCGAGCTCGATGCGGCGGAGGCGAAACAGCTCGACGTGGTTGAAACCCGGCGGGAGGTCTTGAGCCGTACCCTCGAAGGGGACCCGGAACGACGGATTTGGAAATCCATCGAGGTCACGGACAGCGATGGTAAGACCGTCTATTCATCCTTGAGCCAATCGACCGAAGAGATTCCGGAGGCCCTCGCTTCGGATCTGCAGCTTCAGGGGACACTGTCGGACGAGAATGTCATCGAGACCGAGAATCCCTACCGCATCACCGTGCCGCTGGGCGAAGTCGGCAACGTGGTGCTCAACGTCGACCGCGCTGAGGTGGCGGAAAGGGTCGGGGATCTGCGGGGGGACCTTCTCTCCCAGACCATATGGATCGCCGCGCTGACTCTTGCGACGCTGCTCTTCGCGTTTGCCTTTGTGTGGTTTCTCATTCAGCGAACCAGGCGTCTGGAGGCCCAGAGATTCGAGGCTGAGGAAATGGCGGCCCTCGGGGCCCTCGCCGCCAATCTCGCGCACGAGATTCGCAACCCGCTGAATTCGATCAACCTCAACCTCGAACTCCTCGATGAGGATCTGCCGGACGACGGCCAGAGCGCTCGGGAGTCGCTTGTCACGACGCGGGCGGAGGTCGGTCGGCTGGCTTCCCTGGTCAGCGATTTTCTGACCTATGCCCGACCCGGCGAACCCGAAACCTCGGCAGTGCAAGTCGATACCCTGCTCGAAGAGGTCGGCGGGTTTCTGGCGGCGGAGGCCCGCACGATGGGCGTCCACCTCCGGATCAGCCCAGGCGTCCCTCGCGAGACGATTCAGTGCGACGAGGGCCAGCTGCGACAGGTGCTTCTGAACCTCGTGCTCAACGCAGTACAAGCGGTACGCGAGTTACCGGCCGATCGCAGGGTTGTCGAATTGGCTGCAGAGGAGCTTCCGAACCCATCGCGCTCATCGTCAGGGACCGCGGTGACGGCATCCCGGAGAGCGAGATGGAGCGGGTGCGGCGTGCTTTTTATACGCGACGTAGGGGGGGCAGCGGTCTCGGCCTGGCGATCGCAGAGAGATTTATCGAAGCCCAGAACGGACATATCGACCTGGTCAACCTCGAACCGCAGGGTTTCGAGGCGCGGGTCGTCTTGCCCATCGATGTCGAAGCTGTCAAGATAGGCGGGCGATCGGCTCAGGCCGACTACACGGAGGATTGAATGTTTCGAAGAGTATTCCTGGCAGGCCTTGCGGCCCTGCTATTCATGGCTGCAGTACCCGCGACGGCCCAGTTCCTGGCGGCGGACCTCATCTATCTGCCGGCCGCGGCGAGCACCGGCGGCGTGAACGGAAGTCAATGGCGGTCGGACCTGTACATCACCAACGCGAACCCCGAGGAGGCGATGGATGTAGCGCTCGTCTACGCGCCAACCGGGCTGACAAACAACGGCTCCCGCTTCATCACCCGCGACACGTGGCTGGGAGGCCGTGACGGAGAAGGCTTCGGGTATGTCGATCCGATTCTCGCGGACATTCCCCCCGGCGGCACGGTGATATTGCGAGATCCAATCGGCAACTACTGGAATGCGAGCGGCGGTGTCGCTGATTCCGGGGGCATCGTCCTCTTTGCGTACGAAGCGAACACTCTCGAGGACGACGGCACACGGGTCCTGCAAAACGCGATCCTCAACACCAGGGTGTACACGCCGAACACCTTCTATCAGCCGGATCCCGACAACGAGGGTGAGTTCATCGAGGTCACCGGGACCTACGGGCAGACGCTGCCGGGAGTGCCGTGGTACAACCTGGCGGATTCCTCGGCGGTGAGCGACGAGGGAGATTTCAGCTTTCAGATCCTGACCGGCGCGACCGAGAACGAACTGGTTCGGTATAACGTCGGGATCTTCAATGCCTCGGATCCGCTGACCACGATCAACGTCCAGATTCAGCCGTTCCAGGGGAACGGTGAGCCCTTCCCGGATATTAACGGCGGCGACATGTTGTTCCAGGTGGCTGTGCCGCCGGGAGGCCATGTCCAGTACAACAGCGTGCTCCTGACACTCTTTGATTTTGCGGTCGCTCCGCCGGACGTCAGAATTAATATTTCAATCGTGAACTGGGCCTCTGGAAACAGCGAACCGGTCGTCGGCATGACCACCTACGGGAACTATATCGACAATGTGACCAACGACCCCATCGCGATTCTACCGGCCTTCGCGTATCCCTACGATGTGGATTGTCAGTGGGGAAGTGCGAAATCGGGTTCCGGGCAGGGTGGTCGCATGACACGGAGACCGTTCGAGATTCCACCTCGTTGATCAAAATGCAACCCGGAATTGACAACTGCCCCGCGGGTGGTATCATCCCGCGGACACGCGGGGAGATACCCGCCGGAAAGGAGACATTAATGGCTGACGCTGATGACAAACTCCCGGATAACGTACCCGGAAAATGGTACGTCGACTCGAGCTGCATCGACTGCGACGTGTGCCGCACCACAGCCCCGAACAACTTCGAGGCCAATGAGGACGAGGGCTACTCCTTCGTGAGCAAGCAGCCGGAGAACGACGAAGAGACCGAGCAGATGGAAGAGTCCATGGAATCGTGCCCCGTCGAAGCAATCGGTGACGACGGCTGATTCCCGGCCATCTCATAAGAAAACTCCAAACACAGACGCCGGCCGGGACTTCACCGGCCGGTTTTTTTGCCGTCTGTTTGCTATCATCCGCCGAGCCCGGAAAGAACCGGGCTGGTCGATTGTTTGATCAACGCTTCCGCTGAGGAGGAGTCATGCGCGTTCTCTCGGGTGTTCAACCATCCGGAAAACTTCATATCGGGAACTACTTCGGCGCGATTCGCCAGTTTGTACGTTTGCAGGAGGAGCACGAGTGCTTCTACTTTCTCGCGGATCTGCACGCGTTGACCACCGTCCAGGATCCGACGCGGTTTCGCGACCTGGTCACCGATCTGGCAACCGGGTTCCTCGCCCTCGGACTCGATCCGGAGCGCAGCACGGTGTACCGCCAGTCCGATATCCCGGAGGTGACCGAGCTTTCGTGGTATCTCTCCACGGTAACGTCGATGGGTCTCCTCCAACGCTGCCATTCGTTCAAGGACAAGGTGGCGCAGGGCGTCGAGCCGAGCCACGGGCTCTTCGCCTACCCCGTGCTCATGGCTGCCGACATTCTGATCGTCAAGAGCGATCTGGTGCCCGTGGGCAAGGACCAGAAGCAGCACCTCGAGGTAACGCGCGATGTCGCGGGTTCGTTCCACGCAACCTTTGGAGAGGAAGTATTCGTGCTTCCGAAACCCATCATCCTCGATGATGTGGCGGTCGTGCCGGGCGTCGACGGGCGCAAGATGAGCAAGTCCTACGACAATACGATCGAGATCTTCGGGCCTGAGAAGCCGATTCGCAAGAAGATCATGGGAATCGTCACCGATTCGACTCCTGTCGAGGAGCCCAAGCCGACCGAGGACAATGCTCTCTATCACCTGCTCAAGATCTTCGCTCCCGATGACGGCGAGCGGGCCTGGGTCGAATCATCCTTCGCCGAGGGCGGCGTTGGCTACGGCGACATGAAGAAGCGTTTGTTCGAATACTATCTGCAGACCTTTGGCGATGCCCGAGCGCGGTACGAAGAGCTCAAGGACGATCCCGCCGAGGTCGAACGCATCCTTGCAGCCGGCGCCGAAAAGGCCCGCGAAACCGCCGCCCCGCTGATGGCTGAGGTCCGCCATATCGTTGGCGTGAAGTAGCTACCCGCCCCTGGGCGCGGTCACGTTCTGAGTGTCAGTGTTGTGCGGAATCATCGGGAATCGCGTGGCGCCCCAGAGGTGATGGCGCTTTTCTGCGGGAGCGCTCCCCGCAAAGGAGCCACCTTTAGCATTGACCGACCAGTGGGCGAAACTGATTTGATCGATTCACTCCGGACAATGCAAAAGATGGCACCTCCGCCGAACGCGCTTTTCTGCGGTCGTTTTCTCTGTGGGCGGGCGGGTGGCAATTCCGAAATCCGAATTCAGAACTCCGCATTCGAGCCGCGCTTGAGCGCGGCTCTCATCGCCTCCCTCGGCGGTACGGTTTGCGTAAACGCCGCGAACTGCGCATACCCCTGGTGCAGAAGCACGTCCCGGCCGTCGGCAATGACGGCTCCGGCGTCGGTGGCGCGCGTGACGAGATCGGTCGTGTGGCCGGCATAGACCATGTCCACGACGGCCTTGGCCTTTTCGATCTCGTGGTCGGCAAACGGAATCGGATCTCCAGCCTCACCGCCGAGAGGCGTGGCGTTGACCAGGATTGCGGCGTCTTCAGGACAATCGTCCGGCTCGCACCAGTCAACCTCGATCATCTCGGCGGCCTCTTTGGCTCGGTCGCCGGCACGACTTCGAATGGTGACGTCCGCCCCGGCGAGGTAGAGGCCCACCGCGGCGCCCCTGGCCGCGCCGCCGGTTCCCTGGACGACAGCCCTCAGACCCATGGGCTCGATGCCCAGGCTGACCAACGACCCGACGATCCCGTCGGCATCGGTGTTTTCTGCAACAACTTGCTGGGAGTTGAGGATCATCGTGTTGGCTGCGCCTGCGCGCAACACTCGTGGGGCGTGCAGATCGGCCGCGGCCGCAGCCTCCGCCTTGTAGGGCGTGGTGACGGCCCAGCCCCGCGCCGCCAGACCGACCCGATCAAAGCACGTCTCTCCCTGGGGTGAGAACAGCTCCGAAAGCTCCTGCGGGTTCGAAACGCTCACCGGCAGGAACACGAAGGGGAGGCCAAGCTCGCGGTATCCGGCACTGTGGAGGACCGGGCTGAGGCTGCGGCTGACATCCGCTCCGACAACTCCGTAGAGCCGTTGCGGCGGTCCGTTGAGATGAGAGATCACCGCTTCGGTCTGCGCGATCGTCAGCTGTCCCGGCGCTGCCTCTGCGCCTTCGCTCCAGGCCGCGAAGCTGAGCGGTGGGCCGAGCAGGGGAGCGAGGTAACGGCTGGCGATTCCCGCCGTTCCCATTCCAAAGGTCAGCAGCCGCCGGTGTCTGCCGCAGCCCGGAATTGAATCTCTGATGCAGCGACGAGCACGACCTCCAGATCCGCAAGCGAAGCCACAGATGGAATCAGCTTGACCCAGCGAGCTGCGCTTTCGAGCATCCTCGCGGCCGTGTCGGCCAGATCGTCCGGCGTCCCCGAGAAGTCGTGCCACGACAGCACCACCTGCTCCGGAGCCATCCCCAATACCTGGATCAACTCGCGATCCCGTTCGTACTCGAGGTCGATCAGAGCCGCGCCGGCATTCCGAGCCGATTCGAGGATCTCCCGGCGTTGTACGGCCTCCGTAGGCCCGCGGCCACCCTCGGCCTCGGACCGCAAGGTCACCAGAACCGGCAACGGACACGCGCTGATCGCCGCGCGCACATCGATCCCAGGAAACAGATCCAGCCGCAACTCCACGATCGATGCGCCCTCCGGCGGATTCGCCATAGCGTCCAACGGATCCTCGGAAACCTCAGGCGTCAGCGAAACAATCCAATCCATGGCGGGCAGGATACAGCAAAAAAATATGGCTCCCGGGGGAGGAGCCAAAAGGAGGAGTTTGATTGAGGTCTCTCTCAATTCAATCTGTTGCGGGCCTCTTCTATGGGCCGTTGTCAATACATACGGAGAAGTAGAGAAAAGGTTGCATATGTTGAAATCGAATAGGTGAGAAGTGCCGATTATCGATGTGATTCGGGGCGGGATGGTGGGTTTCAGATTTCCTTGGTGCTGACAGAGGACCGGAGTACCATCGGCCCATGAAAACCTCGTGGCCCGTGATTGCCGGATGGGTGCAGGCTGTGGCGCTTGCTTCCCTGGCGTGGATTGCCGTGTGGAACCCGGCGTGGGCGCCGGTGGTGGTGGCGGCGGCGCTCAGCCTCCACTGGTTGGCGCAATCGAAGTGACGGGGCGGAACCGTGGGCGAGTTCGGTGGTCGGGTTTTCAGCAGGGGTTTTCCTGGTGCTCCGCGGCGGTTGGGAAGTCGCGGCTGGTTGGCTGCTGCTGGCGGCCTTGGCGGCTGCTGTGGCGCGAAACCTGCCGCGCCGCGACCGCAGCCGTCCCGATGCCGCGGATTTCCTCGCAATTGGCGGATGGGGCGTGGTGTTCATCCTCGCTCCGCGTCTTGTGGGGGTCGAGTTCGGAGGATGGTTGGCGCCGGCGGTGCTCCTGTATGCGGCCCTTCGACTCGGGAGGACTGGAACCGAGGTTGTGGAGAAAGAAATTGTCGGACCACCGTCGCGGGAGGTGCGCGGAACCCTCAGCCTGAACTCGGTTGTGATCGCCGGCTCCGACGAGCTTCCCCGGAGTGTGCCGATCGAACTCGAACTGCGCGCCGGGGATTCGGTTTCCATCCTCTGCGATGGGCCCGACGAGGCGACTGAGTTGGCGGAGGTGATGGCCGGAAGGCGGGCGCCGTATTCCGGAGAAATTTCGATAGACGGCGCGCCGATGAGAGTGGGTGACCGGCTGGTCGCGGTCGTCGCTCCCGGTGAGGATCTGGTGGTGGGCGATTTACTGAGCAATCTCTCGATTCTCAGCGAGGGTCAGCTCGACCGGGGGGCGGTGGCAGCCCTTCACGATGCCTGTTCGCTGAACGAGGTGACCGAGGTCCTCCGCGGCCGTCGACTCTCGGGCGACGGCAGCCCGTTGTCGCCCTACCACAAGCTGCTGGTGCTCGCCGCGAGGGTCATTCCTTCTCCGTATCGCGTGCTGGTCGTCGTGGATCCGATGCCGTGGGTCAACGCGGTGCGGGGGGAGCTGTGGCGCTCGGCGGTGGTCCGTGCATCGGTGGGAAGGACCGCGATTTGGTTGACGCCGGACCGCGATCTCGCCGCGCGAGCCTCACTGGTGCTCGAGTACAGGCAGGGGGCGCTGCGGCCTCCCGCCCGCCCAATAGTCAGTCATCAGTAATCAGATTTCTCCGCGTTCCCTAGAAAAGGGGAAAAGGGGGAAAAGGGGAAAAGAAAAGGGGAAAAGGGGACAGCGACCCTTATCATGTTCTCCTCTTCTCCTCTTCTCCTCTTCTCCTCTGCATGGTGGGTGGGCGGGTGGAAATCCAAAATCCAAAATCCAAAATCCAAAATCTGAAATCACGACCCTTCCGCCTTGCTAAACTGTTTGGGTTGCTCTGGAGGTGTGAATGGGTTCGTATCAGGGAGGATCGGCTCCGGCGATGGCCAAGCAGGTGTGCGACGGCTATTCCCTGTTGTCGCGTGTTTCGCTGAAGCGGTTGGACCTCGACCAGATGCAGAAGCTCGAGTTCGAGCTCGACAAGAGGCTCCGCGAGACCCGCGGCGAACCGATGGATCTGAATGATCAGCCGGCGCTCCAGCAACGAAATCGCCGGATTTCCCGAATCGAAGGAGCGGTCCGTCTGCTGCGTCACACGATTCAGGAACGGCGGAGAGGCCGCTTCTGACGGCCGAGACGATCTCCCACGCATGGGAGTGCCTGCGCGGCGATCCGCTGCCCTGGCTCCTCGATCCGAATCTCCCGAACGTGCACTGGCGGGTGTTGGTGGAGATGGTTCGGCGTCCGGCGGACAGTCCGGCGGTGGTTCGCGCTCGCGGCGGTGCCAATGCCATCAACCCGGTTGCAGCGCTTCTGGCCGATCTGGCGCCCGATGGGAGCTGGCTGACCGATGCGCCTCTCTGGCAGGATTTTGACGGTTCAGGGTGGCGGCTTCTGGCTGCGGTTCAGATGGGTGCGGATCCCACTGATCCCCGGCTCCACGCTGGAGCTGAGGCGCTGCTCGAAACGGCTCCTGGAGAAGGCGGCTTTGCAATTCACCTCGACCAGGCTCCAGTATCGTGGTTGACTGCTCGAACCCTCCACGCTCTGGCCGAGCTCGGCTGGTGTCACCATGCGCGCTTCCAAGAGGCCTCGCCTGGCTCGACGAGGCGGCCCCCCGCTCTCAAGCCGGGGGGTGGGTGAGAGACGATGACGAGTGCGAAGTCACTCCGGTGGCCCTGCTGACTGCTCTGACGGCATGCGGTGAGAGTCGGAGAATATCGCTGTCGAACAGGGCGCGCCAGTCAATCGTACGGCAGTTGGATGCCGGGAATCTCAGGGGCCGGAAGCTCGGGTACCCGAACTTCGATCGAACGGATGGGTGCGAGGCGCTGTGGGCCTTGGCGCGAGCGGACGCGGGTTTGGATTCGAAGATCATCCCGGCGCTATCCGCCCTGCAGGAGCAACAGATCGAGGGCGGGCGATGGTGCAGAGAAACAGCAACGCCCGGTGCTCTATTGTCGGGCGAAATCGGCCCATCCCGATGGTTGACGCTGCGAGCCGCTGTGGCGTTGCTTCACTACGCCGTCGAGGCGAAACTCCCGAGAATGTATCCGCAGAAACCCAAATCCTAATTCTCAGTTCTCAATTCTCAGTTCTCAATTCCCGCCCGCCCTCACCGGCATTTGCAGTGGCTGGGTGGGAGGAATTCAAAATTCAAAATTGAGAATTAAGAATTGTCGGTGGTGGGCTCGACGCCCTGCACGCTGATCCACAGGATGGCGCCGATGAGGAGGCCGCCGCCAATCCACTGCCAGAGACCGAGCACCGAGTCGTTGACGACGTAGTCGAGGATGACCGCCGAGAGTGGCAAGGAAAGCTCGCAGATGGTGGCGACGCTCGCGCGGACCCTGGTGAGCCCGTAGTAGTAGAGGAAGATCGCGCCGGAACCGGTGGTCAGGGAGATGATCAGCACGATCACCCAGTTGGCTCCCGTGACCGAGCCGAAGGGCAGGCCGACGCCGCGCACCGCGAGGTAGAACAGGGCCATCGCCGAGGTCATGCCGTAGCGTGCGAAGGTGGCGTCCTTGAAATCGAGGGAGCTCAAGAGCATCTTGCTGAGTACGGTGGCGGTGCCGAAAGCCGCTGCGGCGACGATGGCCAGCAGAGCTGCCTTGAAGGTGATTGAGTCGGTCGCTGCAGCCGGCGCCGAGAGCCCGAAGGTCAGCAGGTAGGCCCCGCTCAGGGCTGCGACCGAGGCACCCAGAAAACGCGCTGAAACCCGTTCGCCAAGCAGCACGGCAGCGAGCGCCAGCGCAAAGACCGGTTGCAACTTCTGTAGCAGAACCACCACGCTCAGCTGGTTGAAGTTCACCAGGAACAGCGCCTTGACGATGGCCAGGGTGCCGAGCATGCCACCGGTGAAAGCGACCAGGGCGAGGGCGAGCCATCCCTTTGCAGGCATGGCCTTGAGGCGGGCATAGCTGCGCCAGAGAAACGGCTGCATCAGCGCGAATGGGATCGCGTGCAACAAGAAGACGACGAACGGCACCTGGAGGTTGGCGAGCCGCGGCGTCAGCACGACCCCGTCGAGGCCCCAGAGGGCGGCCGAGATGCAGATCAGGGCGGCGCCGAGGGTCTTGGAACGGTCCTTCATAGAAACCAAGCTCAGAGCTCGACTCCCATGGGTTTGCGGAGGGCCAGCGCGATGACCATGGTGAGTACGAAGAAAACGACCATCCAGGCAAAGGCCCACTCGAAGTCCCAACCGAGGATGCCCACCGCTCCCTCGGGGTAGGAAACGACGATTGACTGGACCGGACTGTCCTTGGCGAAGGGTTGCTCAGACGGCCACTCGAGTTGGCCGACAAAGTTGCTCGGAGGCCGTTCCGGCGACAAGCGGGTCAATCTCTCGGTTGACCTCACGATCTTTTCGGCCCGGGCGCCGTCGATGTTCAGCACGAGGGTGTGGTCGCCCCAGTCGTCGATCCCGAGCTGCCAGCTGATCTGCGCCAACGAGGGAACCCAGACAGGCTCCATCTCGGTGTGAACGCCTTCCGGCAGCTCGAGAGAAAACTCGGGGCGCGCGGCGTCCGCATATCTGCCGGTGTCCAACTGCACCGTCATCATCAGTTCCTCACCGGGCTTGAAACCGCGGAACCCGTAGAACTGGTGGAGCTGGACCATGACCAGCACGAGGGGCGGCAGGATGAAGATCATCGGGATCAGGGCCAGCCCTTGATAGTGGAGGACGTGGCGCAGGATTTCCCCCTGCGCCCGCATGATGGCGCGCAGGTCATCGTTGAACAGCCGGATCTCGAAGAGGCCCGCGTGGATCCGCTTTTTGACTGCCGCGATGCGGTCCTGGTTCGAGGTCTTGCCGAAGACCCACAGCGCGAAGACGCTGACCGGGATCGACCAGACGATGATGCCGACGATGGCCGGGAGCCCCGCAAACGGGGCCTGGAGAAGGTCGAAGACCGGCCGCAGGAGGTCGTTGAGGATCTTCATTTGAAAATCAGGCTCTTCCTCTTATGACATGTAGCCGAGGCCCTGGAGGCGCTTCTTGATCTCCTCCTCGGAGCCGGCATCCTCGAGCTGGGCGAGCTCCTTTTCGAGGGCGTGGGTGATGAACTCCTCGGGCGACGAATAGCCCGCGATCTCGGAGAACTTGCTGATGCGATCGACCAGACTTTTTTCGAGCTTGACCTTGGTGAATCCAAACATGATCACTTCTCCCTTGCGTTAAACGAACCGCTGTCGACGATCGCCGTGCCCTCCATGTGCGCAGGTGGCCGGAGGCCAAAGAGCGTGAGGGCGGTTGGGGCGAGGTCGATGATTGCGGGATCGTCCTTCTGAATGTCGTGATTGGCGAGGAAGATCCCCGGGACCAGACGCGGATCGACGATGTGGTCGCCGCTCCAGGCCTTGACGTTGTCCTCGAAAATCGCTCCCGCGACGACGCCCGAAGCACAATCCCAGGAGATCCGATAGCCGTGGTTGTAGCCCACCAGAAGGTCGGGGGCATTGCCTTTGTAGGGACCGCGGTAGAGCTTGTCGGTGTCGAAGATTTCGTTGATGGCGACGTCGCCCTTTTCTTCGTCGACGAGTCCGTCGATCTTGGATTTGAGCTCCGCCTTGAGTGCATCGGCCTCGTCTCCCGCCGCGACGATGCCCTGGGCCTCGCGGCCCTCGATGTTGAGGAAGATCCCGACAAGTCCGACGGCGTACGCTTTGGTCTTCGACCAGTCGACCGACTGCAGCCAGGGCTCCGACGGGTCGGCGCCGTCTTTGAGCGTCAGGTAGCCGTGGTCGAGAAGCCAGGCGTTGAGGTTGACCCCGCGGCGGAAGGAAGTGCAGCCGTGGTCGGACATGACCCAGAGGACGTCGCCCTCGCCGAGCTCGTTCATGACCTTGCCCACGATTTCATCGTTGCGCTGGTACTGCTCTTCGATGGCGTTGGCATAGTCGGGATCGTCGATGCCCGCGGCCGCCGGATGGCCGTCCTCGGTGTAGCGCCAGAACATGTGATTGACCCGGTCCGTGGCGTCGAAGACGGTGACCAGCGCGCCCTTACGCAGCCGTTTGAGGGCGGTGAAGAGCATCTCCTCGCGCTCGCCGTCGATGTCGTTCGTCTGGGTCATGAAGGTCTTGTCGTCGGTGACCTTTTCGTTCAGTGCCCAGGTGTCCTCGGCAAGCCCGAGGGTGGCGTAGGCTCCCTGCTTCTTCTCGAGGTAGCTGCAGTAGTAGCTGGGGTGCGAGATCGGCATCACGGGTTTTTCGGGCTCGATGTTGATCGGGGAGATGTAGAGCGAGACGTGTTCGTCCATCTCGGTGATCATCATGCGGCAGATCCCCGTGACCTTCATACCGGCGATGGCCTTGAAGGTGAGTTTGACCCAGTCGCTGAGCTCACCCGGAATGAGTTCCACCGATTCATCTGCGACTGTGACAATGGCTTTCTGAGCATCGCCGTCAAGAGCGATGTGCAGCGGCAGCTCCATCGGCGGGTTGCCTTCGAGGAATGTGTTCTCCGGCCCCTGGATGGCGCCCTCGAGGCTGTTTTTCGAACCGTTGCGGCGCAGGTCCAGCCGCAGCCCACCCTCCTGAAAGCTCTCACCGCCGGAGCGGGTCGTGAAGAGCAGGAATGTTCCCTGGGTGCCCAGGAGATCGGGGATGCACATGGCTCCCAGCTGGGCTCCATAGAACTTGTCCGGCGGGAAGGTGATGGGCACCCGGATGATGGTGCTCCAGATGTTGTGTTCGCCGAGGATGGTCCACCACGGTTTCGACTTGCGGAGGTTCCGGATGCTCGGTTTTGCGAGCGGGATTCTCAGCTTGCCGATTTTGAGGACTCTGTCGATCGAACCGATCTCGGTCGAGGACAGGCGGGGCAGATAGGTGCGCGGGTCGCGGTCGAGGAAATCGAAGATATTGTGCTTGCCGGGGTTGGTGCCGGTCGTAAAGGACGACCATGCCACCGGTGTGATGGATGGGAAGGTGGAGCGGAGTCGGCTGTAGCCTCCCTGTTCGGCGAGCTTCGAGTAGTTCGGCAGTTTGCCTTCCGCCATCAGCCTCTCGGTGATGCGTGGCTCCTGGCCGTCGAAACCGACGATGATCAGCCGCTTGACCAACGGTTTGTTCTTCGTTCGCCGGCGAATCGCCCGCCACAGCATGCGGAAGGGCCAGATGAGCAGCGAGACGCCGGCCAGGAGCATGGTGACGAGGATGACGGCGAAGGACCCCAGGACCGCAAAACCCGCGCCGGGACCGACATAGGCGTCGGCAACGACCGGCCAGGCGCAGATCAGCGCCGTAACGACGGCGGCGAGAGCGGGGCGGATGCTCCGAATCGTTCGTGATATGCGGGCGAGAGACTGGGTCGCCAAGGAAACTCCTCTGATTTCTGAGCTTTGCCGCCTTTTCGTACCGAAGGTAGGGCTTGCGGCCGCGGCATTGTAGTATATCCAGAGTGAGGGTCCGCAAAACGGTCCCGAACTTTGACTATCAAGCATTTGGAAACGCGGCGGATGACGAGGACATTCCGGGTCGTCGCGGGGAGTGAATCTATGGCACCGATGCTGCGCGATCTCGGGCGGCGACTGAAGTACGGCAAACCGGTGGTGATCGTTTCCGGTCTGCCCCGCTCGGGAACCTCGATGGCGATGAAGATGCTCGAGGCGGGCGGGATGAAGATCGTCGTCGACAATATCCGCACACCCGACGAGGACAATCCAAAGGGCTATTACGAGGACGAGCGGGTCAAGGATCTGGCGGAGATGCAGGAAAAAGTCTGGCTTCGCGAGGCCCGCGGCAAGGTCATCAAGGTCGTGTCGTCGCTCCTCAACTATCTCCCGGCCGACAACTACTACAAGGTCGTCTTCATGCGCCGCAACCTGCACGAGGTGCTTGCGTCGCAGACCAAGATGCTCGATCGGCGGGGAGAGGAATCACAATCCGAGGATGAGGACCTCCTCGCGATGTACGAGTCGCACCTGGAGAAGGTCGAGTTCCAGCTTCGTTTTCGCCCGTATTTCGAGGCGCTTTATCTGAACTACTCGGACGTGGTCCAGGATCCGGCGGGCCAGGCGCAGCGCATGGCGGATTTCCTCGGCGGCGGTCTCGATCCGGTGAGGATGGCCGGCGCCGTTGATGGGTCGTTGTACCGTAATCGACGGACCGCCGAGGGCGAAGTTGCGGGGCAGGAGACCGCGACGGGGTGAGCCTGTGGAGAAACTGACCCTGCGCTCGCGGGCCGTCGTCGCCACCTGTCTCGGCGCTCTGGCTCTTGCCTCGATGGTGGTCATCGTGAGCCTCGCTGCCACACAGTCAGCGGACGAGCCATTGGCTGTCATGGAATTCCCGACAGAAGGTCCCTTCGCCTACAAGGTGGAATACCTCGGGATCACCTGCGGGCACATGGCCCTCGAAAGCCGGCTCGAGGAGTACGAGGGCCGACCCGCCTACCACGTGGTCATGACCGCCAGCAATACCAGGTTCTTCAACAAGATCTACCGGGTCGACGGACAGATCGAATCGTGGATCGACGTTGAAACGATGGGCACCATCGCCTATACGAGCGATATCACCGAGCGCGGGAGACGGAAGATCCGGAGGTTCCACGTCGATTTTGAAACGGGCGCGGCCACCGCGGAGCGCCGTGGGAAGGTCCGGGTCATTCCCTTTGATGTTGAGTCGGCCCTCGACCCTATGGCCTACGTGTATCGGGGCCGGGCGTTGGCCGGCAAGACCGGATCGACCTTCATGCTCAACCTGCTGACCGATGATGGTGTCATCGAAACCGGTTCGGAAGTCGGCGAGCTCAAGAAGTTCAGTACTGTTGACGGCAAGAAGCGGCTGCTCCGGGTACAGCCCGTTACCGCCAACGGGGAGATGTTCGACCGCAAGGGGAAATTCATCTACTGGATCGATCCGGGGCCGGCGCGTACGGCCTACCGGCTCGAGTTCCACCTGCCGTTCGGAAAGTTGTTGGCGAAATACATGGGGCCTGCAGAAGGCTCGTTCGACCGCCGCACGGAGGCGGAAAAGGCCGAACCGACCCCGACGCCGCCGCAGAAACGCTAGTCGACTCCCAGGAAGGCGAATACCGCCTCTTTGAAGGCCTCTGGCTCCTCGGCCTGCGAGAAATGTCCGCTCGACTCGAAGACCATGAGTTCGGATTCGGCCAACCCATCGTGGATCTCGCGGCTCTTCTCGACCTTCATCGTGTCGTGAGCTCCCGCGATGACCAGGCACCGAGCCGTGATGAGCGCCAACTGATCTCGCGCATCAAAGGTAGGGTTCGCCCGGTTGGTGTAATCGGCGTAGGCCCAGTCGAACTCGGCGTTGCCGAAGACTCTTTCGAACATCTCCGGCGCGTTCTCCGGGTCGCCGGTGGCGACGGGGAACCACACATCGAGCCACAGACTGCGCATCATCGCCGTCCGTTCATCGGCGGTGAGTTCCGGGTTCTGGACGTCGACCAGGAACTGGCCGTATTTCTGGATCAGATCAGGATACTCGGTCGCGAGTTCGGCGGCGTCTTCCTCGGTGTAACTGGCTGCGCCGTGAGCAAAGATCGCGGCGTCGATCGTCTCCGGGTGCTCGGCGGCGAGGAGGATGAGATTCATGGCGCCGTTGGACCAGCCGATGGCGTTGACGCTCTCCAGTCCGAGGTGCTGTCGGAGGGCCTGGAAATCCGCACGCACAGCCGCCATTCCCATATCGGACTCCTCGACGATCGGAGCCGACTCACCCATGCCCCTGGGATCGAAGTACACCATGGTCAGGCGTTCCTCGAGCGGGGAATAGAGAGCCCTCAGTCCTTCGAGTGAAAGCCCCCAGGAGTTGGGGAGCGTCATCAATACCGGGCCCTGGCCGTGAACCTCATAGTGGATGTCGAAGCCGTTGAGTTGGGCCATGAACGATCCGTTGGCAAGGCCGTTCAGCATCTCGGCTTCCTCGATCTCCGGTGGTGTTTCAGCCGGTGCACATCCGAAGACGGCGATTGTGACGACGAGGGGAACGATCCTGATCAGCGATTTCATCTTTCACCTCCTGGTGGTACTGCGAGGTATGGTAGCAGCACACTGACCGCAGTGGTCGCAGAGATTCGTCTGACGAACCACCACAGAGGCACAGAGTCACAGAGATCAGCACAGAGGTTATTCAAAATGGAGAATTGCGGCTTCAGCGGCGAAATTCAAATGTATGAAACTCTCTGTGTTCGCCTCTGTGTCCTCCGTGTCTCTGTGGTGGAGCCTTCGTTCAGAATCAGTACGCCCCTCCGTCTGCGCTGCGGACCTGCGACCAGTTTGACCCTGGGTCAGAGGTGCTTGTCGAGCCAATCGCAATCTTCGACCCGGATCCGGATCCGGCCGACGGCCCGCTCGTAGCCGCTGCTGGAGACGCCGGGATGCCAGCTTGAAGGGCGGGGGAGAGAGGCTGCGAGCTGAGCGGCCTGTTCCCCATCGAGAGCCGCAGCTGGAATTCCGAAATAGTGGCGGGAGGCCGCCTCCGCCCCGTAGATCCCGGGCCCGAACTCGACGACGTTGAGGTAGAGCCCGAGGATGCGCTGTTTTGTCAGGTGGCGTTCCAGCTGGCGGGTGAGGATGATCTCGCGCAGCTTGCGGGTCGGGTTCCGCGACGGCGAGAGCCAGAGGTTTTTGGCCAGCTGCTGGGTGATGGTCGAGGCGCCACGCACGCGTTTCCCCCGCACCGCGTCGCGCGCTGCGACCCTGATCTCGTGGGTATCGAAACCGTTGTGGGCGAAAAAGCTCAGATCCTCGGAGACGAGTACCGCCTTCTTGAGCTCGATCGAGATTTGATCGAATGGAATCTGCTGCCACACGATCTCGACACCCTGCGAACGCGCGCGATCAATAAAGGCTGTCGAGCGCGGATTCTCGGTAGCCAGCGAGGCAACATCGGGCCAGGTGATCCAGACGAAGAGCGCGAACAAGACGGCGGCCGCCAGTCCTGCGACCAGCAGCCGTCGGGTCCATGTTTGCAGTTTCTTTTTCTTCCGTTGCGCCATGGCGACAGTGTATCGGGTTTGGCTTTTCCCGAGAATCCTGGATCTTGCCGATGACTTCCAAGCCGCGGAGCGGCGATAGAATCTAGCCTGGGGCGTGAGCCCCAGGTTTCGGCACCAAATAAGTAAGTAAGCCCCAGAGGGGCGACAGATGTTGATGGACCATGGTTTTCCTTCGCCCCTCTGGGGCTTGGCATTTTTATCGGCCCAAGTTCCTGGGGCTCGCGCCCCAGGCTAAATTCTGCCGCCCCTACGGGGCTCGATTGAATCCACCTTTGATTGGGGCGATTGGTTATCTCGCTAATTTTTCCGTTTCTTTTTCTTTCCGCCCATGTTCAGATCCTGGCGTTTGTAGCCGTTCGGAGGTTCGAAGGTCGCCGGGTCGAGGGACGTCACGTTTGCGGACTTGAGAGCGGCCATGCCCTCGAAGACGCCGTTGTCGTCGAACTCGCGGGAGACAACCGGGAAGCCGTTCATCTCCTTCATGTGCTCGAAGGAGGAGTCGGCAAAACCCTCGCTGAAGCCGCCCATGCCGCTCATCGACGACAGGCTGTCCATCATCTCCTTGAAGAACTCGGCCATGTCCTGGAACCCGGCAGCAACCTCGTCGCCGCCCTCGACGTTGCTCCAGTCGGTGACCCACAGCTCCCGAGTCCTCACCCCACCACGCCAGATCTCGTACCGCACGCACGGGTAGCCCCGAATCGTGTCGGTCTCGCCGGTGTTCCGGAGCTCCGACGGCACCCGTTCGGTCCCCGCGTTGGGCATTTTGGATTGCATCATCTGTCTGAACTTCTCGCGCTGGCCTTCCGGAACCGAGGCGAGCGCCTGTTCCATCGCAGCCATCGCTTCGTTCATGGTTGCTGCCAGCTCCTTCAGAGTGGCTTCATCCATCACGAGATAGCTCTTCTCGTCATGGTTGACGACGACCATCTCGCGGCGGTCGCCGCGGAAGATCATCTCTCCGTTGAACTTCTCGCCTGCGTCCGCGCCGACGATCTTGATCAGATTGTCCTGCACGCTGAACTGGGAATCGGAAACCATCTCCGAACCGTCAGCGCCGGTGACCTCGATCTCGTAGACGACACCGGCGAAGGCCGGCAGGCTGAGCATCAGAATTGCTGCCAGAATGAGTGTTCGTTTCATTGTTATCTCCCAGATGTTGCGGTTGTTGTTGCTTTGCATTCGGCCATGATCGGCCGGTTCCATGCCTGAATTCAGATCGAATCTCATTTGGTTGAAAGATGATAGCAGATCACGCGGCGCCGAGCCGACGCACAAGCGCCTCGGCGCAGCGCATCCCGTCGATGGCCGCCGACATGATGCCCCCAGCGTGACCGGCGCCTTCTCCCATGGGGTAGAGGCCCGCTGCCGATGGCGACTCCATGGTCAGGCGGTCGCGGACGATTCGAACCGGGGACGAACTGCGGGACTCCGGGCCGACGATGAGAGCGTCGGGATGGCGAAGGATCGGGAGGCGCGTGCACAGCTCACCGAGGCCTCGCCGAAGGGCGTCGAGGATCTTCTCCGGCAGGAATTCTTCAAAAGGAGCTGCGGTCAGGGCCAAAGGGTAGCTCGATTCGGGCAGGTCGATTGAAATGCTTCCTTCGAGAAAATCTTCGAGCCGCAGCGCGGGGGCCCCGAACGGGTGTTCGGCGAGCGCAGCGGCGCGCCCCTCGATCTGCTCCTGCAGCTCGATGCCTGCGAGCGGACCCTCCCCGCCGAATTCGCTTGGGTCGAGCGTGACGACGAAGCCGGAGTTCGCGAAGCGTCCGCGGCGGCCGAGGGGTGAGGCTCCGTTGACGCAGATGGAGCCGGGCTTTTCGGTGGCCGGCAGAATCTCGCCGCCGGGGCACATGCAGAAGCTGAACACGTCGCCTCCCGGAATCCTGGCCACCAATCGGTAGTCGGCGGGTGGGAGCCCAGGGTGGGTGCAGAAGTCGGGGCCGTACTGCATTCGGTTGATCAGGTGCTGGGGGTGTTCGATTCTTGCGCCGATCTGAAAAGGCTTCTGTTCCATGGCCACGCCGAGATCGTGGAGAACGCGGATCGTGTCGCGGGCCGAGTGGCCGAGACCGAGAAAGACGTGTTCGGTCTCGATCAACCCTCCCGGCTCGACGTCCACGCCGCGCACCTGGTCGTCCTCGATGCGGAGCCCGGTCATGCGGGTGGAGTAGCGAAACTCCGCTCCTCGGTCGCGAAGCGCATTTCTGAGTCGGCGGACGACCGATGGCAGGAGGTTGCTGCCGATGTGGGGTTTCGCTTCGTACAGAATCTCCCGCGGTGCGCCGTGGTCGGCCAGGATCTCGAGCACTTCGCCGACCCGGGGATCTTTGATCCGGGTGTACAGCTTGCCGTCGGAGTAGGTGCCGGCGCCCCCCTCGCCAAAGAGCAGATTGCTCTCGGGGTTGAATTCTTCGCCCTTCAGAAACCGGTTCCACTGCCGAGTGCGCTCGGTGACCTCGAGGCCGCGCTCGATGATAATGGGCTCGAGACCCGCCTGGATCAACCTGACTGCGGCAAAGAGACCTGCTGGACCGGAACCCACCACGACCGGCGGCCGGTATCCGGGAGATCGCTGCGCGGTCCCAATCACCACGCGTTCGGCAGCTCGAAAGGGCTCGACGAGAGGCGGATTTTGAGCGAGCAGCGTGCGCTCGACCTCGGGCGGCACATCGATGGCAAGGGTGTAGAGAAAACGGGGACGTCCCCGACGGCGGGCGTCGAGGGACTTTTTCACGATCGAGCGGATCTCGACCTGGGCGGACTCGATGCCGAGAAATCCACCCGCCGCCGCAGCAAGGTCGCTCTCCGTTTGCTCGAGCGCGAGTGGCAGGTTGCGGAGGAGGACAGTCATGCTGGTTCTCGAACCCCGCTGCGCACACGAGACGAGCACGCCAAATTTCTGAAACTGGCCCGAGGTCGGTTGGGGGAATTCCTAATTCCTAATTCCTCATTCCTCATTCGGAACGTGTGCCAGGTAGGTACCAGCACACCACCTTCGGCTCGGTCATTTCGGCGAGCGAGAAGCGGATGCCTTCGCGGCCGAGGCCGGAGTTTTTGATGCCGCCGAAGGGCATCGAGTCGAGGCGGTAATCGGTGGAGTCGTTGATCAGCACCGAACCCGCGTCGAGGCCCTGGATGAGGCGGTGGCAGGTCTCCACGTCGCGTGAGAATGCGGCGGCGTGGAGGCCGTAGTCGACCGAGTTGGCCTCGGCGATGGCGTCGTCGAGGTCGTCCACCGGGTAGAGGTTGACCGCCGGGCCGAAGACTTCGTCGTGGTGGATCGTGGCATTCTTCGGCACGTTTTCCAGTACTGTCGGTTGCATCAGAGCGCCTGTTCGGCTGCCGCCTGAAAGCACGGTGGCGCCTTTCTCCACGGCCTCTGCGACCCAGCGCTCGACGCGCCTCGCCTCGCCCTCGTTGATCATCGGGCCCATGTCGGTCGATTCGTCCAACTTGTTGCCGATCCGGTAGGCGTTGGTGCGCTCGACAAAAAGCTTCTTGAAATCGTCGTAGACGTCGCGGTGGACATAAATTCGCTGGACCCCGATGCAGTTCTGGCCGGCCGCCCAGAAGGCTCCGGAGACGCAGGTCTCCGCCGCCCACTCGATGTCGGCATCGTGCCAGACGACGACCGGCGAGTTCGAGCCGAGCTCCATGCCGATCTTTTTGAGCCCGGCCTTCGACACGATGCGCTCCCCGGCTTCGACGCCGCCGGTGAAGCTGACCATGCGGACGCGAGGATCCGACACGAGGGCATCGCCGAGCACCGCGCCGTGACCGGTGATGCACTGGAGGACGCCCGCGGGAAGACCGGCTTCGACAAAGGCCTCGGTGAGTTTGAGAGCCGACAGCGGGGTCACGGTGGCTGGTTTGAGAATGACGGTGTTGCCGCCGGCGATGGCCGGGCCGAGCTTGTGAGCGACGAGGTTGAGTGGGTCGTTGAAGGGAGTGATGGCGAGGACCACACCGATCGGAACCCGTTCGAAATGACCGCGACGGTTTTCGCCTCCGGGGAAGGAGTCGAAGGGAATGGTTTCGCCGAGGAGCCGCTTGGCCTCTTCACCTGAAATGGTGAGCGTGTTGACGCACCGTTTCGCTTCGCCCCGCGCTTCGTTGATCGTCTTCGATCCCTCACGGGCGATGGTGACGGCGAATTCCTCGAGATTGTCGGCGACGATGGCTGCCGTTTTGAGGAGAATCTGTGAGCGTTCGTACGTCGTCATGGCGCGAGCCGCACCGCGGGCGGCATCTGCCGCTGCGAGAGCGGTCACCAGGTCCTCAGGGGTGGCCGCGGGGACCGTGTCGATCAGAGAGTCATCGAAGGGATCGCGGACGTCGATGGTCTTTTCGCGATCCACCCACTGGCCGGCCAGCAGCATTTTCATCATCAGCTCCTGTTGATAGCGATCAAGTCGTTGAGAAGTGAGAAACCGGTTTCCCGGCGGCCCGCGCCCGGGCCGACGATGGTGACGTCGCCCAGGGTGTCGGTTGTGATGGTCATGGCGTTGGTGGCGCCCCCGACCCCGGAGAGGGGGTGCGACAGATCCATCAGCTGAGGGGCGACCGATGCGCGGACCGCGTCGCCGTCCCGCCACACCCTGCCGATCAGCTTGTGGCGTTTGCCTTCAGCCGCAGCGGCTTCGATCTGTTCGGAAGTGATGTCGGTGATGCCGGTGCACGGCGTGTCGTCCGGAGAGAGCGAGGCGCCGAAAACGGTGTTGGCAAGGATGGTCACTTTGGCGAGGGCGTCCCAGCCGAGCACGTCTGCATCCGGCACCGCTTCGGCATAGCCGAGCTCCTGCGCCTGTTTGAGGGCGGCTTCGTAGTCCATCCCGGCTTCCATCTGGGTGAGGATGTAGTTGGTGGTGCCGTTGAGGATGCCCTTCATCTCCGAGATCTCCGAACCGGCCAGCGTCTCGCGGATGAGGTTGAGCAGCGGGGTGCCCGCCATCACCGTGCCCTCGAAGAGGAATTGGACGCCATTCGACTTCGCGAGATCGACCAGCTCATTCGAGAAAAGGGCCAGCGGACCTTTGTTGGTGGTCGTAACGTGCATGCCGCGCGCGAGAGCCGCGCGGATGTGATCGGTGGCGGGTTGTCCGCTCTTGATATCCGTATAGGTCAACTCGAGCATCGCGTCGGCTTCGGCATTTTCGATCATCTTCAGCGCATCCCAATCGCATCCGCCGGGGGCGTCCGAGATCGATTTTCCGTCGGCCACCATGGCCATGATCTGCTCGAGGTCAAGACCGTTCGGGTCGTAGGCGGAACCCTTGAGCATGTCGACGATTCCGGTGACCGTCCAGTCGAGACCGTATTTCTGGTCCAGCTCGTCTTTCTTTTCGATCAGCAGCTCGGACAACCCCTGAGCCACAGTGCCGAATCCAACAAACAACAATCGCATGTGATGCTCCCTCGATTTCAGAGATTTTCGCGGATGCACTCCGCAAGGCGTCGCACAGCTTCGCTCAGCTGCCCCTTCGAAACAAACGAAAAATTGATCCGCATGTGGTTGCGTTCAGGGTTTTCACCGTAGAACTGCGCGCCCGGGACGAACGCAACCTTGTGCTCGACGGCCTTGAAGAAGAGCTCGTCAGTGTCGATGTGCCCGGGGACCGAGACCCACAGAAAGAGCCCGCCGTCCGGCCTGGTCCACGTAACCCCGGAGTCGGGGGGAAAGTGGTCGGCCATGGTCGCGAGAAAGACTGCGAGCTTTTCGCTGTAGTAGGAGCGGCAGTGCTCGAGATGTTCCTCGAGATCCCAGTCTTCGAGGAAGGCCCGGCACATATCCTGGTTCCACTTCGGCGTGTTGAGGATGCTGCCCTCTTTGATATGGGTCATTCGCGTGATGACCTCTGGTGGGCCGATATTGAATCCCACGCGGATGCCGGGGCAGAAGAGCTTCGAGAATGTATACAGGCCGATGACGTGGCCGCCGCCGCGTTGTTGATCGAGGCTGAAGATCGCCGGGATGGTCTGGCCGGAGTACCGGAGATCCCGGTAGGGGCTGTCTTCGACGATGGGCACGTCGTACTCGTAGCTCAAGTCGAGCAGCGCGTGGCGTTTGGCCAGACTGATGGTGATGCCCGTGGGGTTTTGGAAATCGGGCACGACATAGATGAATTTCGGCGGCGTTCCCTCTCCGGCGAGCCGCTCGAGTTCGCGGCGCATCCCCGCCACATCCGAGCCGTCGTTTTCGATGTTGACGCCCGCGTACCGGGCGCGCTGCATATCGAATGCGGTCACCGCGCCGGCAAAGGTGGGGCGGTCCACGAGAACCACGTCGCCCGGGTCGAGGAACAAACGGCCCGTGATATCGAGAGCTGACTGGCCGCCACTGGTGATGACGATGTTTTCGCTTTCGATGTGGATGTCGTCGCGTTCGAGAAAGCGGAGGATCGCCGACTCGAGGCTTGCTTCGCCGGGGATCGGTGAGTACTGCATGATGCGGTCGATGTCGGCGTCGAGAGCCTGCGCACTGGCAGCTTTGAGCTCACTCCGCTGAAAGGTGTCTGGAGAGGGAAGACCACCCGCCAGCGAGATGATTTCGGGATCGGTCAGAAACTGGATCGTCTTCCCGATCTGGTAGCCCTCATAATCCCGCACATTTTCGCAAACCGCGATACCCATTTCGTTTTCATCGTGCCGCTCGCCGACGACAATTTTTGAGTTTTGAGTTCTGAGTTTTGAATTCCCACCCGGCCTGCCTGTTGTTCCGGGCGGGCGGAAATCCGAAATTCGAAATCCGAAATTCGAAATCTCCAGAGGAAAGACATTCAATCATAGGTGTACTCCTCGACTGCTCCTCAGCTCACCCCAGCCGTTTCCGGCTCCGCGCGCGTCGGATCGGCCGGTGACTCTCCCCGGTACGAGGCCGCGCCGAATCGGGTTCTGATTCCGCGCCGCATCATCTCTCGACCGTCTTGCGACGCTCGTAAGGACTTGTAGTAGATGACATCACCGATTTTGTCGGCGACGAGAGCTCGTTCGTCCTCCGGCATGAAGTAGGCCCCCATGGTGTCGAGCTCGCGCGCGGTGCCGTCGGACTCGTACTTGAAGGTCAGATTGGTCCCGCTCTCGAGCACCGCAAAGGCGTTGTCGGTCCAGTCGAAATCGGCCATCCCGAGGTCGGGGTTGATCCGCAAATGGGCGGCCAGGCTGACACCCTTGATGCCGCTGCGATGGAGCTCTTCGGAACAGCGGATGAAATTCTCCGGCGAAACACCGTTGCCGATATTGATCTCGTAGATCGGTGTCGTGCCGTCGTCGCGCAGGTACTCGGACATGATGTTCATCAGCATCCGGAACTGCATCAGATTCTGAGTCGAGAGGAGCATGGAGACCTTGAACTGGAGATTGGTGAGGTCGCGCCCGTAGTAGCAGGCCGCGATGATCGACGACCACGACGGGTTGAGGAAGAAGTTGTTGCCTGTTTCGAGCGCGGCGCGCGTGATGCCGTCGAGGTAGACGAGGTGGTTGTCGTTGGCGACCTCGACACCGCCGAGGTTGCCGAAGGCGGTCCCCATGTTCTTGAGGATGATCTGAGCCGTTCCGTCGCCGAGATCATGCGTGTCGAAGGACCTGCCGGTTATCCGCTCGAGTTCGGCAAATCGAGCCGCCGGCATCGGGATGCCGATCAGATTCGTGCTGCAGAACTTGGAGGCGCCCATGATGTTCTCGGCCATCATCAGCGTTGCCATGAGATCGCCCGAGTAGACGTAGGTGTCGGTCAGTGCAACCACCGAAATGAACTCCGAGGGGACCCAACAGGGTTCGCCGGTGTCGGCGCTCTCCGCCATCCTCTGCATGGCGCGGTGGGTGACGGCCGCGCCCTGAAACCCGGAAACCTGCGCGGTCGCGATCCCGAAATCGTCCCGGTAGGTCGGCGAAAATCGTTTTCGAAATCTTCGATCTTCGCGAATCGCTTCACCAGATCTTCCGCGTCTTCGATCATCTCGCCGAAACCTTTTTCAGCCAGGATTCGCTTTCGGGTCGAGAACTCCCGCTTCGACCGGATCGTATCCATGATCTTCTGAGCTCCACCGTGGTGTCCTTTGAGCTCATCCATTGCGTCGAGATCGCGGCGGGACAAGAGACTGAATTTCATCGGCCCTCCTCGTGGCGTCCGCTGAAGGACAGCGGTGGCTGCCTGACAGTTGGCATTAGGTCTCGTTCTCGTTGATTGTTCCATTTCAGGGCTGAATTTTAGGAGAAGATTCCTGCAAATATCAAGTTTTCGAATATAGTTCCATTTATGGATGTTTCTGACGAACTCGATCGAACAGACTTCGCGATTTTGGGGGTTCTGCAAAAGAATGCTCGAGTGGCCAACAACCGGTTGGCGGAGCTCGTGGGCGTGGCCCCGTCCACCTGCCTTGAACGAGTCCGCCGATTGGTTCGGCTCGGTGTCGTTCAGGGCTACCACGCGGATGTGCAGCCGTCCGCCCTCGGAGTCGGTCTCGAGGCCATGATCTCGGTGCGGTTGCGGCGGCACTCGCGGGAACTCGTGGACTCCTTTCGAAGCTATGTCGTCGAGCTCGAGGAGGTGCGAAGCGTTTTCCACGTCACCGGCGGTGACGACTTTCTGGTCCACGTCGCGGTGCGTGATTCGGACCACCTGCGCGACCTCGCCCTCGACAGCTTCACGACCCGGCCCGAGGTCGACCACATCCAAACCCGGCTGATATTTCAGTACACCCCGACCTGGAGATTGCCGGAACTCGCATGAATCGACGAGGGCGGCGGACTAGACGTTCGCCGCAGGTTGCTCCGGATACAGGAGGGAGGAAATCGAGTCCTATACAACGGGCCCGTCAGGAGATACAATCGCGCGCTGCAGAGCCCCGGGACCGGAATTTCACCTGCAAAACGATCAGGGAGCTGCCAGTTTGGATCACTTCATCACCCCACATGGTTCGCGCCTCGTCGATCTGATGGCCGACGAGGATCGCGGCGCCGAGATTCGCGGACTCTCGAGAGATTGGCCGTCGGTCGATTTGACGCCGCGCCAACAGTGCGACCTCGAGCTTCTGATGAACGGCGGGTACTCCCCGCTCGAAGGATTCATGGGCGCAGCCGATCACGAGGCCGTGTGTTCGGGCATGCGTCTCGCCGACGGCACCCTGTGGCCGATTCCCGTGACGCTCGATGTCGCGGACGACATCGCAGGGAGCCTGTCGGTTGGTGACGTCGTCGCCCTACGCGACGTAGAAGGTGTGATGCTCGCCGCGATGACCGTCGGCGAACTCTGGCAGCCGAATCGCGAGGCCGAGGTGGAGGCGGTCTTCGGGAACGCAGACACGTCCCATCCCGGTGTCGCTCAACACCTGCACCGTTCGCGACCGTGGGCGATTGCGGGTAGCCTCGAGGCCCTTCAGGTTCCGGTGCACCACGACTACCGGGAGCTTCGATTGACCCCGGAAGAGCTGCGACGGAAATTCAGCCGGCTCGGCTGGCGGCAGGTGCTCGCATTCCAGACCCACCGCTCGATCCACAGGGCGCAGCAGGCGATGATGATCGATGCGGCCCGCGAGGCCGGCGCCAATATTCTGATCCACCCGACGGTCGGCCTCGACCAGCCGGGAGACGCGGATCACTACACCCGCGTGCGCTGTTACCAGGCGTTGATGCCTCACTTCCCCAAGTTCATGGCGCGGCTCAACCTTCTGCCGCTGGCGATGCGGGGCGGTGGCGCCCGTGAAGCACTGCACCACGCGATCGTTCACAAGAACTATGGCTGCACCCATCTGATGGTCGATCTCGATGGCGAGGGGTCGATTCTGGATACTCTCGGCGCCCCTTCGTACGCGCCTTCAGAAGCCGCCGAACTGGTCGCGGCCCACGCCGAAGAGTTGGGCGTCACGTGGGTCCCGGCGAACGAAATGGTCTATCTCGAACACCGCAAGGTCTTTGTTCCGGTGGATCAGGTTCCGGAGGACGGACGCGTTCTGCGTCTTGCAGCCGACCAGATCAGAAAACGCCTCGATGATGGGCGCGAGATCCCATCGTGGTACACCTATCCGTCGGTGGCGCGCGAGCTCCAGCGGAGGCATCCAACCCGCGGCTCGCAGGGCTTCACGGTCTTCTTCACCGGATTGTCGGGCTCCGGCAAGTCGACGGTCGCCAACGTGCTTCGCGTCAAGCTTCTCGAGCTCGGTGGGCGGGGCGTCAGCCTTCTCGACGGCGATCTGGTTCGCGCCAATCTTTCGTCGGAACTCGGCTTCTCCAAAGAGCACCGGGATCTCAACATCCGCCGGATCGGCTTTGTGGCGGCGGAGATCACCCGCGCCGGGGGAGTCGCCATCTGCGCCCCGATCGCTCCCTACGATGTAGTTCGCAAGGAGGTCCGCGAGATGGTGCAGCCCTGCGGCGGCTTCATCTTGATCCACGTGGCAACGCCGCTGGAAACATGTGAGGCGAGAGACCGCAAAGGCATGTACGCCAAGGCGAGGGCCGGCATCATCAAAGAGTTCACCGGCATCTCGGATCCCTACGAAGAACCGCGCGATGCGGACGTGGTCATCGATACGTCGAACATGACCCCGGCGGAAGCGGCGCGCGAGGTGCTGCTGCATCTGGAGCGCCAGGGTTTCCTGTCCGTGGCAGATGAAGACTGACGCGGCGGGACACGGGTCTGGGGCCTCGCGTTGAAGCGTCTCGTGATTCTGGTCACCGTGGCGGCGCTGATCGCAGTGGGAATCCTCTTCTCGTTCCATCTCCGTGGTGAGCGAGATCGGGTGGAAGAGGAGCTCGTGGCGATCGACGCGGCTGTCGAGCTCGACGATCTCCATCTCGAACTCGACGATCACGATACGACCGCCTGGGTGCGCCAGTACAAACCGGAGCAGTCGGCAGGGGGCTATACGCTCGATCTCTACAGGCGCCGGGTGCCGTTCATCGTCGACATGAACAGCCGCATCGTCCACGTGTGGCCGAAAGTCCGGGCGGTGGGTCGCGCCCGGCTCGACAGCGAGGGTCGCCTGGCCGTCATCGGCACCGACAATCTGATCAAGGAGTACGACTGGGATGGCAACCTACGGTGGTACTACCGGCTTGCCAACGAGGATGATTTTCCGCACCACGACCTGATCAAGCTCAAAAACGGCAATTTCATGGTCCTCGCGACCACCAAGCAGGAAAGCCAGACCTGTTATCTGCAGGAGGTGAACCGCAAAAAGAAGGTGGTGTGGGAGTGGCGGGCTCTCGATCACGAGGACGCGTTCCCGACATGGGATGCAGAAAGCGAAGACCCGACCCACTTCAACTCGATCCACGAACTGCCGCCGAACCGCTGGTTCGACGCCGGCGATACACGCTTCCGGCCCGGCAATCTGCTGGTCAGCGCGCGCCATCTCAGCACCATCTTCGTGATCGACAAGGCGAGCAAAGAGGTTGTGTGGCAGTACTCGAAGGGCCTCGATTACCAGCACGAGGCGACCATGATCGGCAAGGACGATCTCGGTGCCGGATGGATCCTGGTCTTCAACAACGGGCGTCAAGACCTCAATGCGTATCGGCGCAGCCTGGTCCAGGCGATCGATCCGTCGACGGACGAGGTGGTCTGGGAGTATGGGTCGAAATACTTTTTCTCGTCGGTCGCAGGAACCGTTCAGAAGTTACCGGGTGCAAACCTCGCGATCAACTCCAGCCACGGGGGGCGCGTCTTCGAAATGACGCCGGATCGGGAAGTGGTGTGGGAATGGGTGCCGTCGTACATGCCGATGCGGGTCGAGCGGCTGCCCTACGACCACTGTCCGCAGCTGGCAGCGTTGCCGATTCCCGAGGAGCACGAGGTGCTGCTGCAGGGGAACGAAAAACCCTACGTGGACATCGATCTCTACCGGTTCGCACTCGACGGGGATTTTGAGGTCCGCGAGATCGCGGGTGAGTCGCGGAGGCTGTTGAAGGGCCGTGATGAGTGCCGCAAGTTGTTGCTGCCCCCGGATCCGCGGCTCTGGGTTGAATTCGGGATCGATGTAGATCGTTTGCAGGGCCGGCGCCTCGACGCCAGGTTCACGCTCACCATCGAAACACGCCGGCGGCCACCGGAGGTCCTGATCGACCAAAGTCTGAGTTCAGATTCCGAAATTCCGTGGCGCGGCCGCGAGATCCTTCTGAAAAAATACGCTTCGCAACGAGTCACGATGTGCGTGGCGACCGAGGCCGAGGGCGAAATGGAAAATCCGCTCGACATGGTCGCCTGGGGAAATCCTCTTGTGAGGTCGCGCATCCAGCACCCGCGCGAGGCACCGGTCAAAGAAAAGATCACTGATCAGGAGCGCAAGCTCAGGGAGCAGCAGCTCAAGGCGTTGGGATACGTCAATTGAGCGCTGGAGCTGTCAAACGCTTGCCTCATCATTCTGGTTGCGATTGGGATCCTGGGCGGGGTGTATTTCGTGGTCACGGAAGCTCGTGAGCGATCGAAGTGCCGCCCCGCCGAGTTGTTGGAAATCGACGGTCCCGATGAGATCGACGATCTTCATCTCGACCTGTCCGGCGTCTCGGCGGCGGCCTGGGTGACCCTGTACCAACCGGAAAAGGCGGCGCCCGGCTTCAACCTCGCGTTCTATCGGCGGCGGGTCCCGATCATCATCGATATGAACGGTCACATCGTTCACTCGTGGCCGATGGTGCGCGCGGTGGGTCGAGTGCGGTTGAATTCGGATGGCAGCCTGGTCGCCATCGGCACCGACAATCTGGTCAAAGAATACGACTGGGACGGCAATCTGACCTGGTTCTTTCAACTCCCCGACAAACACCACTTCCCGCACCACGACCTCATTCGCCTGGACAACGGCAACTACCTGATCCTCGCTCAGGATGAGCACAGCTCGACCGACTACCTCTACGAGGTCGACCGCAACAAAGAGGTGCAGTGGGAGTGGTGGTTCGAAGACCACATCGAGAGGCTTCCCCGACTGGGACCATGGCAGCAACGACCCCTCCCACTCGAACTCGATTCGGGAACTGCCGCCCAATCGTTGGTTCGACAGGGACGACGAACGATTCCGCCCCGGCAACATCCTGGTCAGCGCCCGCAACCTCAACACGATCTTCATCATTGATCGAAACGACGGCGAAGTGGTGTGGAGCTACTCGAAGGGCCTCGATCGCCAGCACGAGGCGGCCATGGTGGAGCGGGGCAGACACGGCGCCGGGTTGATCATCGTCTTCAACAATGGCCTCGAAAACGTGAATGCCTACCGCCGGAGCAGAGTGGAGCTCATCGACCCGGTAGCGGGGGAGGTCGTGTGGGACTACGCTCGGAGTATTTCTTCTCGAGAGTCGGCGGAACGGCGCAGCCGCTTCCCGGGCGGACGACTCTGATCACGTCCAGCCAGGGTGGACGGGCGTTCGAGATTCTTCCGGGTGGGGGGGGCGTCTGGGAATGGGTCCCGCCGTACCGACCGATGCGCGTCGAGCGGCTGCCCTACGACTACTGCCCGCAGCTCGAGGCGTTGGTCCCGGCGGACGAGACCGAGGTGCGCCGCGCCAGCAAACACCCGTTCATCGACGCGAGCCTGTACCAGTTCGACTCCCTGGATGACACCGACAACCGGGTGATCGCAGGCAGAGACCGGGCCCTGCTTCAGTCGAACAACACCTGCCGTGAGCTCCTGATCCCACCGGATGCGTCGGTTCGAGTCCTCTTTGGATTTGATGAAGAGCGTCTCGAAGGACGTCCTCTTTCGGCTCGATTCACCCTGACCATCGACGATCACGAAAACCCGGTCGAGACGCTGCTCGACGAGTCATCGACGAATCGTCGGCTGAGCTGTGGCGGAGCCGCCGGATTCCCATCGAACGGTACTCGCTCAAGAGCGTGGTGCTGTGCGTCGCGACCTCAGCCGACGGCGAAATGGAGGATCCGATGGAAATCGTAGCCTGGGCGAATCCGGTCGTCGAGTCGGCAGGGGAGCGCAAGCTGCGCAAGGGTGAGAGGCGCCGGATCTCGGAGCAGGAAAAGAGGCTCCGGGAACAGAATCTCAAAGCCCTCGGCTACGTCGAATAGAAGCCGTGTAAACGTCTTGACGTTTAAACGTTAAATTTCCTCCAGCCACTCCCACCTGATACTCAACGTTCAAACGTTCGGCTCATCCGAAATCAAGTGAGATCGAAGAGAAATACAAGGTGAGTCCCGAAGGGGAGACATCGCTGCCGTCGCAACCACGAAGTCACAAAGACACGAAGGGGACACGAAGGAGTTTCTTGACTCATCACATCGCGGGCGTCTGCAGATGCACGAATCTCCACGTTTTCAGAGTCCACATTTTCAATGAGTCAGAAAAACATCGAGAAAGACTTTGTGAGTTCTTCGTGCCCTTCGAGTCTTCGTGGTTCAAGGTGTTCGGGTGGGCGGGTGGAAAGACACCAGACTTGGCTCATCTCATGCGATCCGGGCATCAGCCTAACCTTCTAACCTTTTAACGTTCAACGTTTCAACGTCTTATTCGACGTATCCGAGCGCCTCGAGCATCTTCCGGTCGGAATCAGATACTTCTTCGGACCGAACAACTCCTGTGATTGAAGGAGGTTCGAGGAGCCGCTTGGTCAGGAGTTGACCGAGGGCGACAAAAACAGAGGGGTACGCATAGCGCAGGTTGTTTTGCTCACCGGGATCCTCGACGAGATCGAAGAGCTCGCCCTGGCCCGAATTGGCGAGAGTGGCCTTCCAGCGCGACGTGCGGATGCATCGCATGGGGGTTGAGTGTGCAGTTCGTCCGACAAAAAATCGATCGAAGGGCTTGTGTTGACGCCGCGCCACGCGAAGCAGGTTGAATCCGTCCAGAATGGCATCCGGTTCGAGCGAAGCAGTCGCGAGGAGTGTCGGTACGATGTCCGCCAGAGTTACCATACGGTCGAGATCGAGTCCCCCGCGATCAATCCCTCAGGCAGGCGAAGGATGAACGGCACGCGCAGCATTTCGTCGTAGACGGTGTTGTTGTGACTCATTCGGTGGTGCTCGTAAAACGCCTCGCCGTGGTCTGAGGTCACCAGGATGACTGTGTTGTCCCAGCGGCCTCGGGCCTTGAGTGCTCCGAATACTTCCGCGACAGCGTCGTCCCCGGCGCGCAGGTTGCCGTCGTAGAGGGCGACCGCCTGACTGAGGTCGTCGGTCGTCGGTATCTGGTGTCGCTGGTCAAAGGTGAAGATCGAATCGGTGGAACCATCGAAAATGCCTGTGTACTCCGGATCGCTGAATCGGTCGAACTTCGGCAGCGGCTGGTACGGTGCGTGGGGCGGCACGAAGTGCAGCTGCAGGTGGAGAGGGCGCTCATCATCCTGCTCCTCGAGCCAGTCGATAGCTCGCCGTGCCAGATAGTCCGGTCTCCTCGACTTGTGCCGTTTGAGCTCGTTCCAAAGCTCCACGAATTCCTCGTATCCCTGATCGGTACCGACTGCGCGCGAGTTGTTTGGAGATGAGGAAAAAGCCGCCGTCGCGTAGCCGGCGTCGTGCAGGTATTCGGCCAGCGTGACCGCCTCAGGGGCGAGCGCCGAATCGTCGTGCAGGACCTGGTGGTTGAGGAGCGAGAGCCCCGTGACCATGGTCGGCACCGATCGACGCGTGTTCGGCACCAACGCAAAGGCGTTGAGGAAGACGAGAGATTCCTGTGCGAGCCGATCGATGTTCGGGGTCGTCCTGCGGTGATAGCCGTAGCAGGAGAAGTGGTGCGGCCTTGCGGCGTCGAGGGTGATCAGGACGATGTCCGGTTTTCCCGGAGGAAGCCTCTGTGGTTCGCCCGGCTGACGTTCGCCTTCCGCCGGCTCGATCCGGACAACGGTCCGGGGTCTCTGGATCTCGACCGCGGTGGCGCCGTTCTCGGGCCGCACGTCGAGCGAGATGGCGCAGGTCTCGCCGGCCATCTTTTTGACGTTGATCGAGCTTCGATACACGCCCTCGCCCGACTCATCCCGTTGCGTCAGCTCCCGACTTCGGACTCTGCCGGAATTCAGGCCCAGGACCTGCACCGAGATCTGGGGCAGGGGTGTGATCGGCCCGTGCCGGATTCCGCGACCTCGATCTCGAGCCTTTCCGCGTTCGCGGCCAGGGTCTCCGGCATGACCAGGGTGCCGGGGCCGGTCACCACGAACCGATCGATATCGCGGTCGAAGATCTGGGTGGGCGGCGCGGTCCTGGCCACCGCTGCTTTATCCAGCGCCCGGTTGAGCGACCTTGCAGTCGGCGATTTCTCCGCCGAGAACTTGGCCAGCGCCACCTTGAGAAGGGTGATGGCGAACTTCGGTTGGACCGATCTCTTGCTCTTGCCCGGTGACAGTGTCCGATAGGCGAACGACAGGGAGATCGTGTTGACACCGCTCTGCACATGACCGGGTGGGATCTCGATTCCGAGGGTGGCCGTCGATTCGGGAATGACCACTTCTCCGATTGGTGTTCCGTTGACACTGACACGGGTTGTCTGGGCTATTTGGTCTGAAGGCGCAGGCATGGCCCGTGCGCGCAGAATCAGGTGAGTCCAGTCGGTGTGCTCGCTGAAAAATTCCAGAGTCGACCTTCGCGCCGACGCCTGGACGCCGCGCTCCCCGGGGATCACCCATCCGTCGCTGGCAGTACACGGTTGAAGCCTGAGATTCCACATGTCGTGGGAATTCTCACGGTCGAGATCGAGGGTGAAATCGCACAGCTCGACCCTGGGTCTGGTCGCATCCGCGGCGATGAAGTAGTGAGTGGGCGCATCAGGATCGATGGGTGCGAGGGTGAACGACGGGCGATTCCTGTACACGTACGCCGCTGCAATGAGAATGACCACTGCTGCCGCAACAAGGATGGATTTTCGGCGCATGTACTTCCCCCGACGCTTTCGCTGCCAGAGTATACTCCGTCTCGATTTCCAGTAACCAACGTCAGATTGAGGCAAATCAGTTGGGGAATGAAAGGAGGCCCGAATGGGCCGATTGATGCAGCTGATGGGTGTTGTTCTTCTGGTCGCGACGGCGGTGGCGGAAGCGCAGCGTCCCGAGCCGAAGGTGGTAGCAACCATTGCAGGCGAGGATGTCTACGAGCTGCTGCCGGTGGGCGGAATCCCGGCCATTGACGACCCGGTTTTTGTCAGCGGTCCGGAGGCAAATGCGCAGATGCGGCCTGACGAGCCGGTGCTTGGCGTGGTGCTGGGTGGCGAGGCGCGGGCGTACTCGCTGTGGCAGCTTGACGCCCACGAGATCGTTAACGACGAGCTCGCCGGAACCGCGATCGCGGCGACCTGGTGACCGCTCTGCTACACGGGCGTGGTCTACGCCCGCAAGCTCGGCGGAACAACCTTCAACTTCCAGGTTTCGGGCAGGCTGTGGCGAAACAGCCTCGTCATGCAGGACCGCGAGTCGGACACCTGGTGGAGCCAGGTCACCGGGCGGGCAATTCACGGTCGGAACAGGGGAGCGCAGCTTCAGAAACTCGAATCAATTCAGACTACGTGGGCAGAGTGGTACGCCGCCCACCCCGATACGACCTTGCTCGCAAAGACCGAAGGCGTGACCTCCTCGCATTACCAGAAATACTTCGACAACCCGGAGCGGATGGGGCTATTCAGAGCTCAGTGGCTCGCGGAGCGCATGCCCGGCAAGACCATGGTCTATGGCGCGACCATCGGTCCTCACGCGGTCGCCGTGACCGAGGAGGGACTGGCGACGGGATTGGCCAGTGCCGAACTCGGGTCGACACCGGTGGTCGTCGCCCGCGGATCGGATGGGGGAGTGCGCGCCTTCGTCAGCCGGGTCGAGGGTACAGCCCTCGCACTCGAGGCGGATGGCGAATCGATCGTCGATCAAGAAGGATCCACCTGGGACCTCGACACCGGCCGCTGTACTGCCGGCACCAACCAGGGCGCCCGATTGGAAACCGTCGCGGTCACGCCGGTCTTCTGGTTCGCCTGGTCCGGGTTCTATCCGAATACGCTGGTGGTTGACTGAATCGATTCCGAGCATCGATACGCCGATTCCGGCGGAGACACCTGGAATGACAGGAACCCCCTCCCACCCGGCAGCCGGGACGGCTGCCCCACAAGAAGGTCCGGCACTCTCCTGTAGGAGGGGATTCCTCCACTCGCGCCCTGTTGCGCTTCCAATTTCGCCGCGACAAATCGCTCGGTCGGAATGACAAATCGTCCGGGTGGGCGGGTGGGAACTCAAAACTCAAAATTCAAAACTGAAAACTCAACACCGCGGCGGGTGGGCGGGAATTAAGAATTCAAAATTGAGAATTGAGAATCAGGCCTCAGGTAGCGTCAGCACAAACGTCGCTCCGGGCTGGTCGTGGGTTTCGAGCTGAAGATCGCCACCCTGAGCCCTTGCGAGGCCGCGGGCGAGGGCGAGACCGAGCCCGAGGCCGGGGGTGGCGTCGGCTGATGCCGGGCGGTCGAAGGGGCGGAACAGACCCAGACGCTGCGTGCGGTGAATCCCGGGCCCGTTGTCGGCAACCTCCACCCGCAGCATTCCATCGTCGCTCGACACTGCAACCGAAACCGATCTCTCCGATTCCGAACGCGTGTGCTTTTCGGCGTTGTCGAGAAGGTTGTCGAGGATCTGGCTGACGGCGTCGTCGTCGAACACGCCGTCCGGCAGGTCGGTTGGTATCGTGAGCGTCAACGTGACGCCGGCGGCTTCGAGCCGGCGGCGGGCCCGCTCCACCGATCGTTCGATTGCCGAACCCAGGTTCCCGAGCCGAGGGCTGGCCAGGACGGCGCCGCGCTCGAGGCGCGAAAGGTCGAGCATGTTGCTGACGACCCGCCCGAGTCGCTGCGCCTCGCTGGCCACCGTCGCGGCGTATTGGCCTCGATGGTCCGGATCGCCGAGGTCCTCTGCGAGCATCTCGGAATGGAGGAGGAGGCCCGAAAGAGGCGTCTTCAACTCGTGGGCGGCTGCAGCGGCGAAACGCGCGCGCTGCCTGGCGAGGCGGTCGGTCTGATACACGAGCCAGATAACCGCTCCGGCGGCGAGAAGAACGGCTGCCGCTATCAGCGCGAAGGTGCTTCGGAACTGGTTGACAACGGCCCGGCCCTGCGCAGCTGCCAAGTTCGTGTCGCTCTGCTCCGCCAATTGCAACATCCATCCCGTACCCCCGACCAACGCGGTGCCCTGGTCGGGCGAAAGGGTTCGAGCGGGTTCGAAAGCCAGCGCGAGGTGGCTTTCCGCGAGCCATTGCTCGACCGCCAGCGGCGCGATCGCAAAGCCTTGCAGGACGACTCCCGCCGGGGTGTGCACCTCGCGCAGCGCAGCCAGGGCCGGCCCGCTGACGAGGACGAGTGTGTGCCAGCGAAGCGGGCGAACGCGAATCACCACTCGAAGATCGCCGCTTGTAATCGACGGTCCGTCGGCCTCCTCGTGCTGGCCGGTGATGGTCGCATACACGGTGTCGGCAAGGGCGATCTGCTCCCACTCGGACTCGGTCATCGTGAACTCACGATCTCCGGAGCCGTCGTCGCTGCCGGCGATCGATGCGTCGTCCATCACGACCGCATCCTGGAACTCGCTGAGAAGGGAACAGAATGCCCCGAAATCGGCGGTGCTGCTCAGCTCGGGGAATCGCTCGCTGACCGTCGGCAGTGTGACCTCTCCCGCCTCATCGATCTGAAAGTGGGCCCAAACAAAGGGATCGGTGCTGCCCGACGCCAACGGGGAGGGGGTCACCGAAAGACCCTGTGCTGCGCCCCTGGGATCGCGGTAGAGGGTCTGATAGTGGAAGAACGGCCGGTCCGATTCCTGCTGCCGCAGTGCTTCGAATCGCGTTCCGAGACGTGCGGCCTCGCGATCGACGGCGAGATGAAGCTCGAGTTCGGCTTCTGCCTCGAGGGCGGCCGCGCGGCGGCCGGCCTCGCGTGATCCGGTGACGTACCAGGCGGCGGTGGGGAGCAGGACGGCGATGCCGACGAGCACTGCGGCAAGGGTGGTTCTGCGATGAACCCTCATGGATCCTCGCCCCAGGTGTACCCGACGCCGGTCACGGTGATCACGATCCGAGGCTCTGACGGGTCGCGTTCGATTTTCTGCCGGAGATTCGCGATGGTCATGTCCACGGTTCTCGTCTGAAGTTCAGCGGAGGATCCCCACACGCGCTCGAGGAGTTCCGATCTGGGCACCGCGCGCGCTTGCTGCCGCTGCAGCCATCGCAGGATGCCGGATTCACGAGGGGTGAGGCTTACCGTCTCGTCACCGCGGCGTGCCGTGAGACGTCCGAGGTCGAGCACGCAGCCGTCAGCCTCAACCACTTCGGGTTCTGCCGGGGTTGCGGCGGCGCGCCGGCCGAGGGCGTCGATCCGGGCGAGCAGTTCCCGTACGGCAAAGGGTTTGGTCAGATAGTCGTCGGCTCCAGCTTCGAGCCCCGCAACCTTGTCGTCCTCCGAGCCTCTCGCCGTCAGCATGAGGATCGGAAGAACGGGTCGTGCCCTCCGCAGGCGCCGGCAGACCTCGATCCCGTCGATATCCGGCAGCATCAGATCGAGCAAGACGAGGTCGAATGCCTCGTGGGTGCCGCACTCGGCGGCAGACTTGCCGCTTTCGTGGGCTACGACCTCGTGCCCGGCCGCGGTCAGCAGGTCGGTAAGGCCCTCGCGAAGGCTTCGTTCGTCCTCGACGATCAGAATTCGCACGCCTCAGGATAGCTCGTCCTGGGTGTTTGGAGGGTCAGGATGTCGTAAAACCGGCAAACCTGTCGGCTCCCTGCCTCGTCCACGCTACACTTGGTTTCAGATGTCTGAGCACTGCCCCGATGCATCCGATTCCGGGCCGGAATCGTCGGCCGATCGAGCGCCGGACGACGGCGAAATACGCCGCAACGATCCGGAAGAACTCGTCTTCGAGAACCCTGCGCCGGACTGGGCTCGTTTTACGATCGAGGAATTTCTCGGTGAGGGAGCCATGGGGCGGGTTTACCGGGCGGTTGATCGCCGCCTCGGACGGCCGGTTGCCATCAAGTTTCTGAATTCCCGAGATTCTGACCAGGTGGAGCGGTTCCAGCGTGAGGCTCGCGCCCAGGGGCAGATCGAGCACGATCATGTGTGCCGGGTGTACGACGTGGGAGAGGTCGAGGGGCGGCCGTACATCGCGATGCAGTTCATCGAGGGCCGGTCACTGACGGGATTGGCTCCTTCAATGCCTCTCGAACAGAGGCTTCAGGTCGTCGAGCAGATCGCCTGGGCGGCTCAGGCGGCCCATTCGCAGGGAGTGATTCACCGCGACCTCAAGCCCGCCAATATCATGGTTGATGCCGACGAGTACGGTGGCGTTCACGCCTACGTCCTCGACTTCGGGATTGCACGTGATGCCCGCGACTCGGCGATGACGATATCCGGTCAAGTGGTCGGTACTCCAGCCTATATGGCGCCCGAACAGGTGCAGGGAGATTCGGCCCTCGTCGATCGAAGGGCCGATGTGTACTCGATCGGTGCGACGCTCTACGATCTCGTTGCCGGAAGGGCGCCGTTTTCGGGCTCGACCAGAATGGAAACTCTGATCAAGGTCGTGACCGAGGAACCGGAGCCACTGCGCCAACTCGACGGTTCGGTGCCGGCGGATCTCGAGGCGATAGTCACTCGTTGCCTTGAAAAGGATCCCGTGCACCGGTACGAGAGCGCCCGCGCACTGGCGCTTGACCTCCGGCGTTTCCTCGACGGCGAGCCGGTGACCGCGCGTTCGGTCGGACCGCTCTATCGACTCAAAAAGCTCATCAGCCGGCACCGCGCACTTGCAGGGGTCGTCGGGGTGGCCGCCATCGTCGTTCTCTGTCTTGTGACGGCGCTGTTGTGGCAGGGTTATCAGGCACGCCGAGGCGCCGAGGCCGCCCAGCATTTTGGGCGGGAGCTCGAGCGCATCAGCAGCTTGCTGCGGCAAGCGCACATGTTGCCGATGCACGACGTGGCGCCGATCGAGGATCTGATTCGGAAGCGGATGAGCGAGATCGAAGAGACCATGAATGAGAGGGGAAGGACGGCCTTCGGCCCTGGGTCATACGCCCTCGGCATCGGCCACCTGGCGCTTGGCGATTTGGACCTGGCGCGCGAAAGTCTGCAGGCGGCGTGGGACTCGGGTCATCGATCGCCTGAACTGGAAGGGGCCCTCGGGCAGGCGATTGGAGAGATCTATCTGGGCGAGGCGGAAGCTGCCGCCCGGATCCGAAACGCCGACCTCAGGGCGGCGCGCCAGGCGGAGATCGAGGAGCAACTTCTCAGACCTGCACTGCAGCACCTGGAGTTCGACCGGAGCGACGGTGAAGGACGGAATCTCCACCGCGCGGCTTTGGCGGCGTTGCTCGTGGAGCAGTACGATCTCGCTCTCGAACTGGCACGCACCTCTCACGAGCGCCACCCGTGGATGTACGAATCGATGCAACTCGAGGCAGAGACTCTCGTGGCGCGCGCAAAGGCGCTTGAAGAACGCGGCCAGATCGACCAGGCGCGAAAGGACTATCTCGACGCCGGCGCCGCCTATGCACGGGCTCTCACGGTCGGGCGAAGCGCGGCAGCGCTGTACCTGGGGGAAGCGGCTCGCCTGATCAGGATATTCAACCTCGATCAGAACCAGGGGACATTCCGGGAGGACATCTTCGAACGGGCCCTGGCGATCATGGATTCAGCCGAAATCGTCTCGCCGCTCAATGCGCGGACATCGAACCTGCGGTCACAGGTCTATTGGATTCGCGGCGAGTACGAACTGAACAGCGGTCAGGATCCGATTGAATCGTTGGACCAGGCGATACGATTCGCCTCAATCGCGGGCGAACTCGATCCGGACGATCCGCGGACTCACATCAACCTCGGTGCAATCTACCGTTTCGAAGCCTCGTACCTGCGGCGAAGCGGCGAAGACCCGAGGCCGTCGCTCGAGCGCGCCATCGCCGCCTGCCGCCGCGCGATCGAGATCGATCCGGATTCCACGGTTGCCTGGCTCAACCTCGGAACCGCCAACTACCTCATTGCGGCCTACGATATTTCGGCGGGCCGGGATCCCATGGCTTCCCTCGATGAGGCGGCCAGGAGCTATGCCGAGAGCATTCGAGTGCGGCCGACATTCGCCGCTCACAGCAATTCAGGCCTGGTGCACTGGCAGCGCGCAGAACACCTGCGTGCGCGGGGCGAAGACCCGGGAGAATCTCTCGAGGCGGCGGCACGGTGTTTCGAGCGAGCTGTCGAACTGAACCCGACGCAGGGCCAGGTGCACTCCAACCGCGGCCTCATCCTGCTCGAGAGGGCGGAGCTTGAAGCGGAGAAAGGCGGTGACGCGGCGCCATGGGTGGAGCGCTCGCTGGCGGTTCTGGAGCGCGCCGTCGATCTCAATCCGAGTCTCGCCGCAGCCCACAACAACCTCGGGAACGCGCACAAGATGCAGGCGGTTGTTCTGATGGATGCGGGACAGGATCCGAAACCGAGTCTCGCCAGGGCGCGGGCGGCGTATGAACAGGCGATCGAACTCGATTCCAATCTTGCCTACCAGTACAACAACCTCGGATACTCGTGGGAGTTGCAGGCCGAATACGATGCCTTGACCGATAGGCGATCCATACCCGGAATTGGAAGAAGGCGCGGGCCCAACTCGTGCGTGCCCTGGAACTGGATCCGACCCTCGCCTTTGCCCACCACAATTTGGCGGTGAGCTACCTTACCGAGTCACGCTTTCTCCTCGAGCACGACCGCAATCCCAGCGTCTGCATTGGAGCGCGGACACCGGGCCGCTCAGGCGGCGATCGCCGCCAACCCCGAGCTCTGGGACTTTCACATGGTGAAAGGCGAACTCGATCTGGTGGCCGTTGAGTGGGCGCTCGAGCATGGCGGACCGGTGGATTATTTTCTCACAGAGGCCGGCCGCCATCTGGCGGACGCGGAACGATTGAACTCGGAGACGCCCGCTCTGCTGCTGCGGCGAGCCCGCTCGTCGGTGCTCGAGGCGCGGTGGTTGATGACTCGGAATGCAGACGCCTTTCCCATCCTCGAAACGGGTTTGGCCGCTGCCGACGAGGGTCTGGCAGTCGATCCGAGCGATCCCGAATTCCTGGTGGTCAAGGGCCGGCTTCACCTGCTTGCCGCCCAGGTTTCGGGGGATGAGAATGCGCGTCGCAAGGAAGCGGACCGGGCTCTGGAGGTTCTGAAGTCGGCCGAAGGACTCAACCCTTTGCTCTCGAGCACCTGCTCGCCGTTGATCGCCGAAGCGCGTCAGCTCAGGGGAGAATTTTCGGGCTGATCCGGCGATTCGGAGGTCAATCAAGACGGGGGACCGAGCAGGCGGGTGGATTACAGAGCGGTTTTCCGGGATAATGCGCTTCGCCGTTGAAACGGCACATCGGAGGAGTTTTTGGACGACGTTCGCAGTTTCTGCATTATCGCGCATATCGATCACGGCAAGTCGACGCTCGCCGACCGCCTGATTCAGTATTGCGGTGGCGTCGAGGATCGCGATTTCCGCGATCAGATCCTCGACTCCATGGATATCGAGCGCGAACGCGGCATCACCATCAAATCGAACACCGTGACGCTCGAATACACCGCGCGCAACGGAAAGACGTACAAGCTCAATCTGATCGATACCCCGGGTCACGTGGACTTCTCGCACGAGGTGCGCCGGTCGCTGATGTCGTGTGAGGGCGCACTGCTGTTGGTCGACGCGTCGCAGGGAGTCGAGGCACAGACAATGGCCAACCTCTATCTCGCCCTCGAGCACGACCTCGAGATGGTGCCGGTGATCAACAAGATCGATCTGCCGGCGGCCGACGTCGAGCGGGTCAAGGAGGAGATCGAGGAGGATCTCGGTCTCGACGCCGACGACGCTGTGCTGTGTTCGGCCAAGACCGGAGAGGGCATCGAAGAGGTGTTGGAAGCGATCGTCGAACGACTGCCGCCGCCGACCGGCGATCCCGAGGGACCGCTGCAAGCCCTGATCTTTGACGCCCAGTACGATCCCTACCGCGGTGCTGTGCTGCTGGTCCGTGTGATGGAAGGCACCCTTCGCCCTGGTCAGCGCATACTCCTGATGCATTCCGAAAAAAAATACAACGTCGAAGAGGTAGGCCTCCTGCAGATTCAGAAATTCGAGACCGGCGATCTGGTGGCGGGCATGGTGGGTTACGTCATCGCCGGTGTCAAGGCGGTTTCGGAGATTGCGGTTGGTGACACGATCACCGATGCACACGCCCCGGCTCCGGCGCCTTTACCCGGTTACAAAGAGGCGAAGCCGGTGGTTTTTTCCTCCGTCTATCCCATGTCGACCGACGAGTATCAGGACCTGACGAAAGCCCTCGAGAAGCTCAGACTCAACGATGCCGCCTTGATCTACGAGAAGGACTCCTCGGTGGCTCTCGGATTCGGTTTCCGGTGCGGGTTTCTCGGCCTCCTGCACCTCGAGGTCGTGCAGGAACGGCTGCGCCGGGAGTACGATCTGTCGCTGATCCTTTCCGCGCCGTCGGTGCGTTACAGGGTCCGGCTTACGGATGGCGAGGAGCTCTGGGTCGACAACCCCAGCCTCTATCCCGACCGCGGCATCATCGAACAGGCGGATGAACCCTTCATCAAGGCCGCCGTCATGATGCCCGAGCGGTATGTCGGACCGGTGATGGAGCTGTGCCGGGAGCGCCGGGGCGAAAACACGACTTTCACGTACCTCGCGGTGGGGCGGGTGGAGCTGACGTCGGAGATGCCGCTGGCCGAAGTTCTCTTCGATTTCTACGACCGCCTCAAATCGGTGACCCAGGGCTACGGGTCTTTCGACTACGAGATGCTCGACTACCGTCCGACCGATCTGGTCAAGGTGGACATTCTCGTCAACGGCGAAGCGGTGGACGCCCTGTCGCAGTTGGTCCACACCGAAAAGGCCCGTGCACGCGCCCTGCATTATTGCGAGCGGCTCGCCGATACGATTCCCAAACAGCAATTCAAGATTGCAATCCAGGGCGCAGTCGGTGGCGACATCATCGCCCGCAAGACGATCAACGCCTACCGCAAGGACGTCACCGCCAAGTGTTACGGCGGCGACATCAGCCGCAAACGCAAGCTTCTGGAAAAGCAGAAAAAGGGCAAAAAGCGGATGAAGATGGTGGGCTCGGTTGAAATACCTCAATCGGCGTTCGTGGCGGTGCTGAAGACCGACCGAGATTGAATTAAGAATTTAGAATTTAGATTTTGGATTTCCCTTACACCCCCCCATGTTCCTCAACAAATATCGGGTGGGCGGGCGGAAATCCAAATTCCAAAATCCAAAATCAAAAATTGTCGATTGATCATGTACGTTCCTGACAATTCGTCCGCCGGCCTGTACATCCACGTTCCCTTCTGCACGTCCGTGTGTCCCTACTGCGACTTTGCGGTCACAATCGTTGGAGAAGAACGTCGGTCGGCGTGGGCCGACGGTGTCGTTCGCGAAGCGGCGATGTACTCGGATTGCGGTATGGAGTTCGACACGGTGTACTTCGGCGGCGGAACGCCGTCAGCTCTGAAGCCGCAAGAACTCTCAGATATCGTCGCCGGGCTGCGCCGCAACCTTTCAATCAGTGACAATGCGCGGCTCCACCTCGAAGCCAACCCCGAGGACGCGACTCCGGAGAACCTGAATGCCTGGCGAGATCTCGGAGTCGAGTTCGTGAGCCTTGGAGTCCAGTCGTTCGACGACCGAGGGCTTCGGTTCCTCGGACGCCGGCATTCGGCGCTGCGGGCCGTTGAGGCGGTTGAGGCACTCCTGGGTGCCGGATTCCACACAGTATCCATCGATCTGATCTACGGGCTGGAGGGTCAGACGGCTGCGAATTGGCGCGCACAGCTGGACCGTGCCGTCGGGCTTGGCGTACAGCATCTCAGCTGCTATCAGCTGACTTTTCACGAAGAAACCGTGTTCGGACGACGCTTGCGGCGGGGAGTGATTTCCGAAACGCCGGAGGGACTCCAGGAGGAGCTTTTCTTTCTGACCCACGAGCTGTTGTCGGACGCCGGGTGTGGCGCCTACGAGGTGTCGAACTTCGCGCGCGAACCGGAACATCGATCCCGTCACAATCAGAAGTACTGGGACCACACGCCGTATCTCGGCCTCGGACCATCGGCTCATTCCTTTGACGGTTGCCGGAGGTGGTGGAACAGGAGGAAACTCCGCCTCTGGCAGACAGACATCGACGCCGGGAAAAACCCGATCGAAGATCGGGAACAGCCGTCCAATAAACAGCTTGTTCTCGAAGCGCTCATGCTCGGGTTCAGGACCTCAGCGGGCGTCGACCTCGATCAGTTGTCGAGTCGATTCGACATCGGTCTCTGGACGCCCAACGCGGCGCTGATCGATCGTCTCCTCGATGCGGGCCTCGTTCAGGCTGTGGGCAGCCGCCTCCAGCCGACACTCGCGGGATTTGCGGTGGCGGACACCCTGGCTCGATCATTCGATATCCCCGGATCCCCAACAGAGACCGGATCTGTAACGTAAGATAAGGCAGCACATGGGGAAGTACGTACCCGATCCCGAAATCGACCGCCTGGTTCAGGAAATGAACCAGCTGGAGGATCCTGATCGACCGGATGAAGTTCCCGGTGGGGAGACCATCCAGGATCTGGACGATATCGGTCTGCGATCGGTCTCGACCGGTGAGGAACTCGGTGTGTTGCTGGCCGAGATGGTCCGACTCCGAGCGAGCGACCTGGTCTTGATTCCCGGTTCGCCGCCGATCGTTCGGATCAACGGCGTTTTGCGGAGGCTTGAACATCAGCCGGTCGATGCCGAGGCGGTGCGCGGTCTTTTTGCGGCCCATCTGGGCGCCCGGGCGCAACGCCGGCTGGTGGAAACAGGGGCGGCTGATTTCTCTCTCGGTTTGTCGGCGGCCGAAGGCGCGGGTGGTGGCCTGAGACTTCGAGTCAACATCCAGCGCCAGAGCGGCCGGCTGGCGGCGGCCGTGCGGGCGCTGCCGCAGCGCATTCCGGCTCTGGCGGATCTCAACCTTCCCGAACATCTTGTCGACCTCGTTCAGCCGCGCAACGGTCTCGTCCTGATCTGCGGGCCGACCGGGTCCGGGAAGTCGACCACCCTGGCCGCGCTCCTGGACCACCTCAATCGGACCGAGTTCCGCCACGTCATCACAATCGAGGAGCCGGTGGAGTACCAACACCACAGCCGGCAATCGGTCTTCGAACAAGTGGAAATCGGCAGCGATTCCCCGTCTTTTGCCGCTGCCCTCCGTTCCGCGCTGCGCCGGGATCCCGACGTGATCCTGGTCGGCGAGATGCGCGACCTCGAGACCATGGCAACGGCGATAACCGCTGCCGAGACCGGTCATCTGATCCTCTCCACCCTCCACACCGCCGATGTCGCACAAGCGGTCCATCGAATCGTCGATGTCTACCCGGGTGAGCAGCAGGCGCACGTCGCTCAACAGCTGTCGTTGTCGTTGAGCGCCATCGTGTGCCAGCAGCTCGTTCCCATGGCCAACGGCCGCGGACGAGTGCCGGCGGTGGAGGTGTTGCGGGCGACCTACGCCGTCCGAAACCACATTCGCCGCGGCAATCTCGACCGGCTCTACAACGAACTCATGGGCGGGCGCGGGCGGGGGATGATCTCGATGGAGCAGTCACTGGCCGATCTGGTGCGCGCCGGCTCGGTGAGCCTGGAGGAGGCCCGCGTGCGCAGTTCGCGCCCCGACGAGCTCGAGCGCATGCTCGCATCCTGATTCCTGTTATTCTTCGGCGGTGCAGAAAGTCGATTCGGGATCACAGGCCCCCGGCGGGTTCGAGAGTTTTTCAAGCGGCGGTTTCTCGGGCGAGGCGTCGGTTGCGTATCTCCCCCCGGATTCGCTGGATGAAATTGCGCGGCTTGTCGATCCCTCCGCCTCGGTAGAGACGATCCACTGGGGCCGGAACTACATCTATGCCGCCGAGATGAAGACCCCGACCGGTGTGGCGCCGGTGGTGGTCAAACAGTTCAAGAACCAGGGCTGGAAGCTGCGCCTCGAGAGGCGATTCAAAGGGAGCAAGGCCGAACGCAGCTGGCGGGTTGCCAAGGAGCTTGTTCGGGTTGGGCTGGCCACACCGGAGCCGATTGCATGGATCGAATCCGACGCTTCCGAAGGCCCGTCGTTCTTTATCGCGAAGCGCCTCGAGGGGGCGGTCGAGGTGCGGCAGTTTTTCCGCAGGCTCAACGAGGATCCCGACGCGGAGGAGTTTCCCGAGGTGGATGCCGAGGCGGTTCTCGGCCGGCTTGGCGGGCTTGCGCGCGCGATCAACGATGCGGGCATTCTCTACCGCGATCTCTCGATGGGAAACATCCTCGCCGTTCCGCGAGACGGAGAGGTGGAGCTTTCCCTGATCGATTTCAACCGGGCGCGGATCGGCCGCCGGCTCGGCACCTACAGCCGCACCAGAGACATCTGCAGGTTGCCCGTCCTGAAGCGGGAACACCGAGCCGCCTTTCTCCAAGGCTATTGGGGCGCCGTGCCGCCAAGCTACTCGTTCAAATGGTGGTTCTACGCCCTCTCGGTCGACGGCTATATCTGGAAACATGCGGTCAAGCGGTGGATACGGCCGTTCAGGTTCGGCCGCCGCCACGCCCACACGGGTTCTCACCACGCCCACATCCCTGCCGCCGATGAGGGGGTTTCCTCCCGCGACAAGGCAGTGTGGGACCACCTCTCCGACCAGCCCCACCAACACGCCACCTTCGGTGAAAAGGCAGCGATCCGACTTGCCGATATGCCATCCCACCTTCGCGATCTCACGACGGTCGTGCGCTCGGCCCGTGCGGTTATGAGCAGATATCGGGAGCTCAAGACCCGGCTCCACAAAGAACCCACGGTTTTCAACGGAATCGGGTTGGCTGTCCGCCCCGACCCGGACCGGCCGGAGGAACATCTTCGTGGTATTTCCGAGCTCGGAGTCGGGCACGTGCTGCTCCGGCTCCATCCCTGGGACGAGGATCACGGCGAGGAGGAGCGGCTGGCCCGGACCCTCGCCGAAAACGGTCACGAACTCGCCTTCGTGATTCCCCAGAACCGCGATCTGGTGCGCGACAAGGGCCGCTGGCGCGCGGCGGTGGGGGAGTTGGCCGAGCGCTTCACACCCTACGGCCGTCACTTCCAGGTCGGGCAGGCGATCAACCGCAGCAAGTGGGGGATCTGGACTCACGGTGAATATGTGGAGCTCTACCGCGAGGCGTCGGAGATCTTGCGCCGATACCGGGGTGTGAAGGTCATCGGCCCGGCGGTCATCGATTTCGAGTTCCAGGCCCTGCTGGCGCTGGTCAATTCGTCGTCCGAGGGCCTTCGTTTCGATATCGTGTCCAGCCTGCTCTATGTGGATCGGCGAGGCGCGCCCGAAAACCGCCAGATGGGCCTCGATACCGTTGACAAGGTGACCCTCCTTCGAGCCATCGCCGAAATCGGCAGGAACTCCAGCGACCGCTGTTGGATCACCGAGGTCAACTGGCCGCTGTGGGAAGGCCCGCACTCGCCGGCCGGGAAGACGGTCTCGGTGAGCGAGGAGGAACAGGCCGACTTCCTGGTGCGCTACTACCTTCTGACCCTGGGCACGGGTCTGGTGGAGCGCGTCTATTGGTGGCGCCTGATCGCCCGCGGTTACGGGCTCATCTCGCCCGACAGCGACGGGTCGTTGCGTCGCAGGCCCGCATGGAATGCCTTGCGGACTCTCATCAACCAGGTTGGTGGCGCGACCTTCCATCGGACCCTTGCCGTCATCAGAAGGCGCCTATCTCTATCATTTCAGCCGGGAAGACAGCGACACCGTCGTCGGCTGGAGCTTGACAGATGGAACACAGGCGACGTTGCCCGGACAGGCAGTCGAGGTGTTTTCTCGTGATGGACACAGCTTGCCGTTGCCGGGCGGACTCGATGTCGAGCTCACGCAGTCACCGGCATATTTCCATCTTGGCGAAACCGTCGAAGGCACAGAAGAAATAATTCAAAATTCAAAACTCAAAACTCAGAATTGAGCTCGCGTGGTACCATCCCTCGGTCCTCGATCTCGAGGGCGCCCAAGACGATGAACGATGTAGTTGAACTCCGCAAAGAAATCCGGCGCGATCGCGGACCGGGTAGAAGGATGACGTGGTGGCGACGCGTCCTTTTTGCCATTATTGCGCCGATCGCGTATGTGTTGTTGCGACTTGTGTGGGTAGGTTATCGCTACGAAATCCTGGGCGACGAGAAGGTGCTCGATCTGGCCAACAAGAACCAGGCCATGGTTTTTGCTTTCTGGCACGAGAGCTTGCTCACAATCGGGTGGTACATGGCCCGAATCAAAAAGAAGTATGGAGTCAATGTTACGTTCTTGATCAGCCCGTCGGTGGACGGCGAGATCGGCGTGCGGATTCTCGCGTTCTTCGGAAGCCGGGCCGTGAGGGGGTCTGCAACCCGCAGCGGGGCGGCGGCGCTCCGCGGCCTCAACGGCGCCATCACGAAAGACAACGCATCGCCCGGGATCACTCTCGACGGCCCCAAAGGCCCTCATCGATACTGCAAACCCGGGGCTGTCATGGCGGCGCGGATGACAGGTGTTCCGATCGTCCCGATAGCGGCAGCGGCTCGGCGGAGCTGGCGCTTGAAATCGTGGGACCGGCACCTCATACCGCGTCCGCTGTCGAAGGTGATCGTCGCCGTCGGCGACCCCTACACCGTGCCGAAAAAGGGAGAAGGCGAGTCCCTCGAGGATCTCCGAAGCGAGCTCGAAGGACGAGTCAACGACCTCGTGGAACTCGCCGAGGAGCGGGTCGTCTCGCCTTAACATCGCAGAAACAGGAATGAACAGAGGAGGAACAATGTCAGACCAACAGCAACTTCCGCTCAGCGAGCTCAAACTGGATCCCGAGAGCCTTTATCGTGAAGAGGTTTTCACCGATCTGCGGGTCGGTACCCTCAAACAACTCACACCGGTGACGGTGGACGGCGACCGGGATTTCGGGCGGCCGATGGGTTATATCGGCGAGACACAACTGATGTCGCAGGTCGGCCCGCTGCCGGTGCAGACCCGAATCGATGCCGATGATTTGAAGACCGCGATCGAAAAATTTCCCGCCGCCGTCCAGGCCGCGGTCGAAGCCATGATCGAAGAGGTCAAGGAGCTCCAGCGCAAGGAGATGTCGAAGATCGTCGTGCCGGGCGCGGAAACGACCTCGAAGATCATCGGGCCCAAATAGCCTCAAATTCTCAATTCTTAATTTTTAATTTTGAATTCCCACCCACCCTCTCGGTCTCATGGGGGGATGGGCGGGCATTAAGAATTGAGAATTAAGAATCAGAATTCTTGCTTCGACGGCTTCGAGCGTCGGCTCGACCGGATCCGGGGTCGGCAATACTCGCGCGGCCGCGGCGACGTCCTTGAGTCCGGTTCCCGTGACCATCAGGACGACTCGCTCGTCGCGATCCACCAGGCCCTCGTTCAAGGGCGGATTCGAGACCTGCGAGGGCGGCGGCGCCCGCCGGTTCGGCGAAGACGCCGGTCGTGCTGGCGAGCTTCGGAATGGCTGCGAGGATTGCGTCGTCAGTGACGATGACGCCGGCCCCTTCAGACCTGCGGACCTCTGCCAGGCAGCCGATGGCGTTGCGAGGCATTTCGACGTTCAGGCTGTCGGCGACGCTGGTGGCTTCCTGAAGCGGAGCCACTTCGTCCGCGCCTGATCGAATGGCCTTCGCGATGGCGGCCGAAGCTTCAGCTTGAACCGCGATGAGGCGAGGCAGCTTGGGGATAAGCCCTGTTGCGGCAAGATCGCGAAATCCTTTCGCGATCCCGCCGAGGATCACACCGTCGCCGGTGGGAATCAGAACAACATCCGGCGGGTCGGGCGACAAGACGGCGGCGATTTCGATGGCCGCTGTCTTTTTACCTTCGATGGTGAACGGGTTGAGGGCGGTGTTGCGGTTGTACCAGCCGAAGTGGTCGCAGGCGGCCCGGCAGAGTTCGAAGGCTTGATCGTAGCTGCCCTCCACCGGTATGACCGTTGCACCGTAGCTCATCATCTGCGTGAGTTTGGCGGGAGGCGCCGTCGCCGGTGCGAATACCACTGCGCGGATTCCGGCAGCAGCGGCAACAGCCGCGAGGGCCGACGCCGCGTTCCCGGTAGATGCCGTGGCCACCGTGTCGCAGCCGTACTCGAGCGCCTTGGTGACAACCAGCAGCGAGGCGCGGTCCTTGGTCGACCCGGATGGGTTTCGGGTATCGTCTTTGACCACCAGGTGCGGCATGTCGAACTCGTCTCGGAGGCGGGTGTCTTCGAGCAGGGGAGTGTCCCCTATTGGGAGTGGAGGGAGCACGCTCTCATCGGAAATTGGAAGAAAGGCGTGAAGGAACTCGGGATCCGACAATCGGAAATGCGGCCACGCGTCTGGCAGGCTCTTGTAGACGACCTCGAGCACGCCGCGGATCGCGCCTCCCGGCATCTGTTCGGCAGCACACCGCGAGCACACGAGTCGATGCGGATCCTCCGGGTACTCCTCGCCGCACTCGATGCACTTGAAGTGGAAACGGGCCATGAGGGTGATTGTAACCGGCCGGCCATCCGTCCGGCCGAATTTTCAATTCTTAATTCTCAATTCTCAATTTTGAATTTTGAATTCCGCCCACCCACCCGATTCTCCGTGGGGGGGGCTGGGAATTAAGAATTGAGAATTCAGAACTGAGAATTCAGTATGCTCCGCAGCTCCCCGATCTCCGACTCAACTGCGTTCAGGACGTCAAGACTTTCGACAGCCAGTCTTCATCGAATTGTGATCGGCATAAAGCGGCCTGTCTTCGTCGAGGAAATCGACGTGGCGGCGGACCTCGGCGTGTGCGGCGCGGGTGCCGGTGCCCGGTTGGAAGGTCCTGAAATCGAGGCCCTGGGCGGCGGCGATGAGCTCGATGCCGAGGATGCCGTGCGCGTTGTCGAGGATCTGCCGGGTCTTGAGGGCGGTGTTCATGCCCATCGAGACGAAGTCCTCCTGGTCGGCGGCCGCCGGGATCGACTGCGTGAAGGCGGGGCTCGAGAGGATCCGTTGCTCGACGATCTGCATGTCGGCGGTGTACTGGCTCAGCATGAGCCCCGAAAACATCCCCGCGCCCTTGGTCAGAAACGGCGGCAGACCGGCGCTCAGGGCCGGATTGGTGAGCCGGTTGAGGCGCCTTTCGGAAAGCACGCAGACCATGGTGACCGCGCCGCCGAGGGTGTCGAGCGGGAGGCTGATCGGGGTGCCCTGGAAATTGGCGCCGGTCAGAACCACCTCGTCCTCGGGTAGAAAGATCGGGTTGTCGCCGACGCCGTTTGCCTCGATCTCCAACTGTTCGCGAGTCCACCTCAGGTGGTCACGCGCGGCGCCGATGACCTGGGGTGAGGAACGCATCGAGTAGGCGTCCTGGACTTTGACTTTCTCTTTGCCGGTGAGCAGATCCGATCCGTCGACGACCGAGCGGATATTTGCCGCTGAGGTCACCGCCCCGCGAAATCCGCGGAGTTCGTGCAACCGGCTGTCGTAGGGCTTCATGTTGGCGCGCAACGCCTCGAGGCTCATGGCGCAGCCGATCTCGGCCTGTTTGAGAAAGCGCTCCACATCCCACACCGTGAGGCAACCGATGGCGTTGGTGAGGTTCGAGCCGTTGATGATGGCGAGGCCGTCGCGAGCTTGGAGACCCGGCACCGGGATACCTGCCGCCTCGAGCGCCTTGCCTCCCTGCATCCTAGCTCCGCCGTAGAACGCTTCGCCCTCGCCCATGGCGAGGAGGGCGATCTGGCTCATCGGCGCGAGATCGCCGCAGGCGCCGACCGATCCCTTCTCACAGACCACCGGGGTGACGCCCGCATTGAGCATCGCGATCAAGGTATCGGTGATCTCCGGCCGGCAGCCGGAGTGGCCTTTGGCGTGGACGTTGACTCGAGCAACATGGCCGCACGAACGTGGTCCTCGGGACAGGGGTCGCCGATCCCGGCGGCGTGGTTGTAGATCAGATAACGCTGGAAGTCGCGAACCTGCTCGTCGTCGAGCACGACCTCCGAAAACTCGCCGATGCCGGTGTTGACACCGTACATGATCTCGCGCGCCTCGATGCGCTGGTCGAGAAAGGCCCGGCATTTTTCGATGCGGGCGCGGGCGTCGGGGTGAAGCTCGACCGGTTCCCCGTGCCGGGCGACCGCGACGATATCTTCGATGGTCAGATTCTTACCGGTGACAGTGATGGCCATGAACACCTCCGTTTGTCTCCGGGTCAGATAGAGCGCCGACCCAGAGGGTCATGGTCGCTCCCACCCACCCCGCAGCAACCGAAGGCCGTCATGGCCGAACGATCCGCGTACACCGATTATGCGCGCACTCGTAGAAAAGCAAGAAGGACACAGAATTCTCAATGTTGAATTCTCGAATTCTCAATTCCCACCCACCCGGTCGGGTCAGGGGAGGGCGGGTGGAAATTCAAAATTCAGAATTGAGAATTGAGAACTCGTGCTTACATCGTCAGCGCCATCAGAGCTTTCTGCACATGGAGCCGGTTCTCGGCTTCGTCGTAGACCACCGACTGCGGGCCGTCGATGACCTCGTCGGTGACTTCGCGGCCGCGGTCGGCGGGCAGCGGGTGCATGTAGATGAGGTCGTCGGACCCGAGTGCCATGTGCTCTGCGCCGCAGCGCCATGTCGGGTACTTCTCGATCAGCGAAAGCCCTTCGGCGGTGTCCTGGGTCGTCATCAGCGGGCCCCAGGACTTCGGAACCACGACGTGGGCGTCGGTGAACGCGTCCTCGAAGGTGTTCGAAATCTCGAAGCTCGCGCCGCCGGCTTCGGCGTTGGCCTTCGCCTGCTCCTCGATCTCCGGCATCAGCCGGAACTCGGGCGGGCAGGCCAGGGTGACATCGATTCCGAAGCGGGGCATCATCAGGATCAGGCTCTGCGGCACCGACAGCGGCCGCACGTAGTTGGGCGCAGAGGTCCAGGCGACGCCCATCTTGAGGCCCTTGGTGTTGTTGCCGAACTTCTCCCGGATCGTCAGGAGGTCGGCCAGGATCTGGCACGGGTGGTAAACATCGCACTGCATGCGACATCACTGGAATCGACGCGTGGTGGGCGACGTCCCGGATGTAGTCGTTGCCTTCCCGAAAGGCGCAATGGCGGATGGCGATGCCCTCGCCGTACCGCGACAGCACGTTGGCGGTGTCCTTGGCGTTCTCACCGTGGCTGATCTGCATCTTGTCGGGCGAGAGGTAGATCCCGTGGCCGCCGAGTTGGGTGATCCCGGTCTCGAAGGAGTTCCGGGTCCGGGTCGAGGCGTCGAAGAAGATCATGTAGAGGGTCTTGCGGAGCAGGAGATCGGTGGGTTTCGCCCGCCGCCCGCGCCGCCTTGAGCTCGGCCGCCAGCTCGAGCAGCTCGCTGATCTCCTCAACCGCCCAATCCTGCGTTGTAATGAAGTCTTTACCTTTGAGATGGTCCGTCATTTACGTTCTCCCTTTATCAAACGCCCGAAATACCACAGAGGCACAGAGGCACAGAGCCGCACAGAGGTATTTCATAGCACAACACGGTGGATTCCATTTTTGATTTTCGTACTGTTGAAATTTATGAGCAGCCCGACGCGGTGATCAGTGATTTTCAGATACGTCAGCAGCTGAGCAAGATGGACGGGGAGGACTGCCTCAACGGCCTTGACCTCTACCACGACGTGGTTTCCGACCAAGAGATCCATTCGTAATCCACAATCGAATTGGAGTTCCTTATAGGTCAGCGGGGACCTGAACTTGACGTTCGACATCGAGCCCGCGGTTGTTCAGCTCATGATGCAGGCACTTCTCGTAGACGCTTTCGAGTAAACCTGGCCCCAATGTCTTGTGAACCTCGTATGCGGCATCCACGACCATGCCGGAGGTCTCGTTCACCGCGTTGGGTATGGGTATTCTCTGTTTTTCCCTTGTGTCTGTGCCTCTGTCGGTTCTCCTCTGTCATGGCGCAAGAATTCGGGGATCAGGGAGTAGACGGCGGTTGATTTGATGAGGTCTTTGACGGAGACCTGTTCCTGGGTGGTGTGGGCGAGTTCTTCGCGGCCGGGGGCGAAGCCGACAGTGGGGATTCCGAAGAGCCCCATGGTCGCGACGCCGTTGGTCGAGAAGGACCAGCGCGAGATCTTCGGCGCGTCGCCGAGAACACTCTCCGCCGCCGCGGCGACCCCCTGGACCAGTGCGTGGTCCTTCGTCGAGCACCCAGGTCGGGTAGTACTTCTCCTGCTGCGCACGAGTGCCCCGTCCAGCTCACTGCGTCGTAGTGAGGAATCTCGACCTCGGCGTCGCCGAGGTGGGGGAGGGATCGCAGCTCCTCCATCACGATCTCGCCGGGTTTCGCCGCGGTCAGCCGTCGATCAATATAGATGCGAGCGCTGTCCGGGACCGCGTTCAACGACGGTGTCGTGCACTCGATGGACGAAACGATCACCGATCCCTTGCCAAGGAACTCGTCCTCGGCGAGACGGCCATTGAGGGCCTCGATGTCGCCGATGATCGGCGCCATCTTGTAGAGCGCGTTGACACCGCGGTGCGCGTGGGCGCCGTGCGCCGACACACCGTGGGTGGTGATCGTTGCATCCACGCGTCCGCGCTGCCCGCGGTAGACGTCGAGGTCAGTCGGTTCGCCGATCACGACAGCGTCGGGCTGATGCCTTCCTTTTCGATGAGGTGCCTCATGCAGTAGCCGTCGCAGTCCTCCTCCATCACCGAAGCGGTGAGGTAGAGCTGACACCATCCGGAATGCCGCGATCTATGAGCATTTCGCCCCGTAGGCCATGGCGGCGATCGCCGGCAGTTCGTCGACGGCGCCGCGGCCCCAGATCTTCGCCGTCCTCGAACTTGCCGGCGAAGGGGTCGAAGTCCCAGTTCGGCGATGTCGCCGACGCCGACGCAGTCGATATGGCCGTCGAACAGGATCTTGAAATCGGTCCGGAGCCAATCCGCCCACAACGCTGCCGAGCCCGTCGAAGAAGACCTCGTCGAAGCCGAGGCCTCGTACTCGTCGGCACCCGCTCGCAGCGTCGCCTTCCCGGCCGCTCTCGGCCGGGATGGCGATCAGTCGCTCAGAAATCGGACGATTTCTTTTCGTAGCGTCTGGGCTGCGTGCAAGGGCTGCGGAGCCGCGGTCATTCCAGCTCCATGGGCAAACCTCCGGGTCGTGCGTCTCGCAGCGCCCGCAATGTAATATAGTCCGGCTGCGGCAGAACCACGGGATCGGAGAAGGGTCTCTCGATGTCCAACCAGCAAGAGATCCTCGAAAACACCGTCCGGCGCTGCCGCGAACGCAACATCATCATCCCCACCTACGACGAGATGGCGGACCCCGAGCGCATTCCCGAGGGTATCCGCGAGGAGCTCGCCGACATCGGGCTGTGGGACCTCAACCCCCGCAACCTCTTCCGCATCACCTGGAAGAACGAGCCGGTGGCGACGCGGCGGCGGGTTCGGCGGCGTCAACTTCATCGAGATGCCGTCGCGAGCTGACCGGTGTCGAGGCGCGGATCTTCATGCTGGTCGGGCAAGTACTTCCCGACCGGCGCTCACAAGGTGGGCGCCACCTTCGGTCCGCTGGTCGAGAAGCTCGTGCGCGGCGCCTTCGACCCGACCACCCAGAAGGCGCTGTGGCCGTCCACCGGCAACTACTGCCGCGGCGGCGCCTACGACGCGTACCTGCTGGCCTGCCCATCAATCGCCGTTCTTCCCGAGGGCATGTCGCGCGAGCGCTTCGAGTGGCTTGAAAAGGTCGGGTCCGAGATCTACGCGACGCCGGGCTCCGAGATCCAACGTCAAGGAGATCTACGACAAGATCAAGGAGCTGAAGGCCGAGCGCGGCGACGAGATCGTGGTGCTCAACCAGTTCGACGAGTTCGGCAACGCCATCTGGCACTACGTCTGCACCGGACGGGCGATGGAAGAGGTCTTCGAAGTCGAGAAATCAGCGCGACTCGCGGCTTCGCGCGGTGTTGTCTGACCCAGGGATCGGCCGGGACCCTCGGGCTGCGCGGAGTACCTGCGAGAGATCTATCCCGCGACTCAAGGTCGTGGCCGCCGAAGCGCTCCAGTGCCCGACCCTGCTGCACAACGGCTACGGCGCCCACCGCATCGAGGGCATCGGCGACAAGCACGTGCCGTGGATCCACAACATCAAGAACATGGACGTGGTGGTCGGACATCGACGACGAGGCGTGCATGAGCCTGCTGCGCCTCTTCAACGAGCCCGCAGGGCCGCGACGTATCTCGACGGCCAGGGTGTCGACCCGGAGCTCGTGGAGCGGCTCGACCTGCTCGGCATCTCGTCGATCGCCAATCTGCTGACCGCTGTCAAGACCGCGCGTTACTTCGAGATGGACGCGGACGACGTGCTCTTCACCGTGGCCACCGACTCGATGGAGATGTACGGCTCGCGGCTCGAGGAGGAGCGTGAGCATCACGGCGAGTACGGCGAAACGTCGGCGGCCGTCGCACCACGAGCGCTATCTGCTCGGCGCAGGCATCGACCACATGCTCGAGCTCGGCTACTGGGATCGCAAGCGGATGCACAACCTCAAGTACTTCACCTGGGTGGAGCAGCAGGGCAAGACGGTGGAGGAGCTCGACGCCCAGTGGTACGACGATGAGTACTGGACCAGGCAGTTCCACGCCTGGGAGGAGTGGGACCGGCAGATCGTCGAGTTCAACGATCGCACCGGGCTCGCCAAAAACTATCGCTAGCCTTCACCCGAGGAGCGGCGCAGCCGCTTGTCGGGGATCCGATCGAGGACCATCGCCTGAATGTAGTCCTCCCCGTGTACAAAGGGCGTGCCCAGAGGCCACCAGCCCTCGCTGATGCGTTCGGTGACGGTTTCGGAGAGCTCGGTCGGTGTTGGCGAGTAAACGAGCTCGTAGATGGATTCGGAGTTCATTGCCGGGCCTCCTTTGTGCTGACCGACGTGTCGGTCTCTCGATGCAGGATCCGTTGAACTGCATATTTGATGCCAGAAAATCGTGAGAAGAACGCTGGCGAGAGAGGGATATGTGTCTTGTTTTGGTGCATTTGGAGGTCGGGAACCCCATCTTTGCCGAGCCGGTGATAGGCTGGTGATGCCGGTCACGAGGGGGCTGTGAGAGCCGTCACAGACATTTTCTCGCCGGGGACCTCTAATTGTATTGGGTGTTAACAATGGCGCATTCTCTTCAGATCCCCGTGAAGCATCAGCGTGGACGCGAGAGCGGTTTCACCCTCGTCGAACTACTGGGTATTTGCGCCATTCTCGGCCTGCTCGCCACCATCGGCATCAACCTGGCCGTCGATCTCTACGAAAAAGCGCGCCTCGCCAGCTGTCTGTTGGAGGTCAAGGGCATCCAGATGGCGGTCTGGGATCTGAGCCAGGAGGGTGAGTACATACCCGACCCGGTCTTATTCTGGGAGACCACGTGGCCTGACGGCAGGCGGCACGGACCGTACTACTACATCGTTGATGGCGACCCCAACAAGGGCCACGGGAACGACCTCGACGAGGTCGATGAGGAGAATCCCGGGGCATCGGACCCGACAAGAAGGACATCAAGTTCGTCATCTTCTGCCAGCACGACCACAAACACCTCTGCAAGTACGTCTATATCGTCGATGAGGAACCGCCCCAACTCGCCACCGAAGAAGATGATCCCGGCTACACGCGTTCATCAAGTGGGAGTATGGCGGTCCCGGCAGCCGAGAAAGTCAAGTAGATACCCTCAATTCTGATTCGTCCTTACTCAGAAAACCTGCATATCAACTCAACATATGTGGTGCTCAACCGAGTGTCGGCGCTGATGTAGAGTGGACTCTGCGCCTGAGAGGACGTGGCAATGATGAGTGGGTGAGCGACCATTTCTCCGCGAGGAGAAGATTTCGGGTGAGCGTGTGTATTCGGGGAAGATCCTCGAAGCTCGAGGTGGATCAGCGTCCTGCTCCCCAGCGGCGCGGAGGGCGGAACGGGAAGTGGTCGCCACCTCGGTGCCGCGGTGGTGTTGCCGCTGCTTCGACGATGGGCACATCGTGCTCGTCAACCAGTACCGTTATCCGATGGGGGAGGAGTTGCTCGAGCTACCCGCCGGCAAGCTCGATCCGGGTGAGGATCCGGGTCGAGTGCGCGGCCAGAGAACTCGCCGAGGAAACCGGCTGGCGCGCAGGTGAAATCCACGACCTGGGTTCTTTCTTCACGACTCCTGGTTTTACCGATGAGGTCCTGCACGCATTTGTTGCGACCGGCCTTGAACCGGCGCCCGACATCGAAGCCGACCCGGACGAGGCGATCGAGATCGTCACCATGACGGTGGAGGAGGCGCTGGAGGCGTGCCGCGACGGCAGGATTCGGGATGGGAAGACTTTGGCCACTTTTTTGTTGGCGCAGTTGAATGGGTACATCTGAAGAGCGCCCATTTTGGATTTCAAATTTTGGATTTTGGATTTCCGCCCACCCTTCGGCGTTAAAACGTTCGAACGTTAGAACGTTGCACGTTCCCACCCACCCTCCCAGACACTTGTGCGCGCTGACGAACTGAAGGCGTTGGGACAATGAAGCAACCGTTGGCGGGCACTGAAGTACCCGCCTACAAGAAGAGCGCGCTTGATTGACGTGTAGGCGGGTCCTTCAGGGCCCGCCACGAGCGCATCGCTGACCGGTGTCGCGCTGGGCAAGGAATCGAGTCGATCGCGGGTTTCCGCCTCGCGATTCCCTTTCTCTGTCATTCCGAGGGAGGCCGTCCGACGGCCGAGTCGAGGAATCCCCCGAAATAGGAGATAGGCTGTGATGCCAGCACTCTCCTACAGGAGGGGGTCCCTCGACTCGCGTCCGGCCGCGCCCCCCGTTTCAGCATGAAATGTCGCTCGCTCGGGATGACAGCGTATTGTGCGTCGCTCCGCTCGGGACAGTCCATCGAACGCGCTCTTCGTGAAGGCCGGTATTTCTGAAGTACACACCCACCCACCCACCCACGGAGGAACCGCAGATCACGCAGATGAACGCAGATAGTTTTGGTTTCTGGATTTCCGCCCACCCGCCCGAGGGCGTCCACAGATCACCCAGATAGACCCAGATTGAAATCATCACACGGAAGAGCGTCGGCAGAAAAGCGCGCTGATCGGACGTGCCGTCCTTGACGATTTTGGGAGTACTGGCTTCCACGTCGTGAGTGTGTCGGGTCCATAAGATCGTCAAGGGGGGCATTCACGCGGTACATCGTCCGCAGAAGAGTCGCTGAACCTGCGACATTGATCCCAAAACCAGAAACCGGTGTCGAAGTGTCTCTTTGGACGACACACGCGGACCTTAACTTGTGAAGAACGGAAACCTGTTCGGATTGAGATTTGTGGTCATACAAACTTCGTAATTCTTTTATGTGTAAACAATTAAATGTGCACGCAGACCTCCTATTCCGGTCTTGACCTCAGTGCAATTTATTACAGATCACACCTAAACAGGAGTTTTTCCGAATTAGGGGTTGCGATATATTCTCAATCTCTGTATATTGAATGTACAGAAAGCGGAGGTCACCATGACACGTTCAACGGATCAACAACAAACCATTACAACCCGCAACGTTGAGAATGCGTCTGCGTTTAAGAAAAATCAAGCCGGTTTCACTTTGACCGAGATGATCGGTATCGTGTCGATTCTGGGTCTCCTGGCATCCTTCGGATTCAACCTCGCCATTGACGTGTACGACAAGGCGCGCCTGGCCCGGTGCATGGTCGAGGTCAGAGGAATCCAGACCGCGATGCTCAATATGGGTGACGGGGGTCGGTACACCCCGACGGCAAAGCAGTTCTGGGAATCGGCGTTTCCCGACGGCCGGAAGCACGGTCCGTACTACGTGCTCACCGACGGCGACCCCAACAAGGGCCACGGCAACGACCTCGATGGTATCGACGAGGAGAATCCCGGTAAGGCGGATCGCGACAAAAAAGACATCAAGTTCGTGGTGCTCTGCGATCACGACCACAAGCACCTTGCTGAATACGTCTACCTGTCCGACGAGGAACCGCCCCAATTGGCCCATGCCGACAGCGATCCCGGCTACGAACGGTTCATCAAGTGGGAATTCGGCGGTCCCGGCGCGAAATAGTAACTGTTCCACGTTGAAAGTTTGATCGTTGAACGTTCCGCCCACCCGCCCGATCCCCGGTGGGTAGCCGCACTCCA